>CAVRPU010000009.1:0-422754 GCA_963723195.1 uncultured Actinomycetota bacterium | reverse complement strand
CGTCCCGGAGCCGACCTCGTGCGTGTCGGCCTCCTGGGTCTCGGCCTCGGGGTTCTGGGCCTCGGGGTTCTGGGCCTCGGGGTTCTGGGCGTCGTCACCGCGACGGCGCAGCAGCCTGAACAGGCCGCCGGCCAGGGCGAGGACGACGAGGCTGCCCGCGACCCCCGCGATGCCTCCGGAGAGCCGTGGGTCGTCGACGCCCTCGGTCGAGTAGTCGGCCAGCGGGCTGTCGGCTGCGGGCGAGTCCTCCGCCGTGTTCAGGAATCCGGTCTTCTCGGCGACGTACTCGAGCCCGTCGGGGTGGCTGCTGGCGTAGAAGCTCGCCACCCCCGCCACGAGCAGCGCGAGCAGGAGCCCGGCGGCGACGAAGCGGCGCGTGCTCACGAGGCCGCCTGCGTCCGGATCTGCAGGGTCCGCGTCGTGAGCAGGGGCCGGGCGCCGTGGACGAGATCGGGGCGTACGGCGACGACGCTGCCGACGACCAGGCCGGTCACGACCGCCTCGCCGAGCCCGATCACGGTGTGCCAGCCGACCATGGCGGCCAGCACCGTGCTGGCCTCGATCGGCGCGACTCCCCCGGCGGCGAAGAGCAGGGTGAAGACGGCCGCGGCGGCGGGGACGCTGACGAACGCGCCCAGTGCGGCGGCCAGGGGCACGAAGCGGATGTCCTGGGGGAGCACCGCCCGGGCGGCCTTGAAGACGAACCAGCCGACGGCGACGCCGACGATGGCCATCAGCGTCACGTTGGTGCCGAGGGCGGTGATGCCACCGTCGGCCATGAAGAGGGCCTGGACCAGCAGCACGACGCTGATGCAGAGAACGGCCGTGTAGGGCCCGGCGAGCACCGCCGCCAGCGCGGCGCCGAGCAGGTGCCCGCTGGTCCCGGCGCCGACCGGGAAGTTCATCATCTGACCGGCGAAGACGAACGTGGCGACCAGCCCGGCCACGGGAGCCGTGCGGTCGTCCAGCTCGCGGCGAGCCCCCCGGAGGGCGAGCGTCACACCGGCGACCGCCACCGCGCCCGTCGCGAGCGAGGTGGGAGCATTCAGGAAGCCATCAGGTACGTGCACGATCAACCACCCTACGTTGTTGCAAGTACTTCGCAACAGCCACACATTCGGATTGGAGCACCCTCACCGTGAGCGATCAGCCCACCCCGCCCCGTCGCCTCTCCGTCGGCGACCCGGCTCCCGACTTCACCCTCGCCGACGACCGGGGCGAGGAGGTCACGCTGTCGGACCTGCGCGGCCGTCGCGTGATCGTGTTCTTCTACCCCGCGGCGATGACGCCGGGCTGCACGACCGAGGCGTGCGACTTCTCCGACTCGCTCGACTCGCTCAAGCAGCAGGGCTACGACGTCCTCGGCATCTCCCCCGACTCCCCCGCCAAGCTGGCGAAGTTCCGCGAGCGCGACCACCTGACGATCACGCTGCTCTCCGACCCGGACCGGGAGGCCCTCCTGGCCTACGGCGCCTGGGGCGAGAAGAAGAACTACGGCAGGACCTACGAGGGCGTCATCCGCTCCACGGTCGTCGTCGGCCCCGACGGCGCCGTCGAGCACGCGGCGTACAACGTCAAGGCCACCGGCCACGTCGCCAAGCTGCGGCGGGACCTGAAGATCGACGCATCCTAGGCTGAGCCGGCCGCGCCCGTAGCCCAACGGCAGAGGCACCTGGTTTAGGTCCAGGCCAGTGCGAGTTCGACTCTCGCCGGGCGCACCGATCGTTACCCTCCCGCCATGGAGAGCGCACTCACCACCGTCGGGCTGCCGATCGCCTTGGCGATCATCATGTTCGGCCTCGGGCTGGACCTGACGGGCGACGACTTCAAGCGCGTGGCGCGACACCCGAAGGCGGTGGCGGTCGCGCTGGGCTGCCAGCTCGTGCTGCTGCCGGCGTTCTGCTTCGCGCTGGTGGTGCTCTTCGACCTGCCGGCCCTGCTCGGGATCGGGATGATGCTGCTCGCGGCCTCGCCGGGCGGCACGACGGCCAACCTGTTCAGCCATCTGTTCCGTGGAGATGTCGCCCTCAACATCACCCTGACGGCGGTCAACTCGGTCATCTCGATCGTGACCCTGCCGATCATCACGAGCGCCGCGATCGCCTACTTCGACCGCAGCGACGACGTCTCGATGCCGTTCACCGAGGTGGTGAAGGTGTTCCTGATCATCTTGGTGCCTGTCGGCATCGGGATGCTCGTGCACCGCGCCAACCCGGCCTTCGCCGCCCGGATGGACCGCCCGGTGCGCATCGGATCGGCTGTCGTGCTGGCCGTGCTCGTGGCCGGCATCCTGCTCGACGAGCGGGAGAACCTCGGCGACTACCTCGCCGACGTGGGCCTGGTGGCCGCGCTGTTCTGCGCGACGAGCCTGGTGGTCGGGTACGTCGTCCCGAAGGCGGCCGGCGTCGTCGAGGACCAGGCCATCGCGTCCTCCATGGAGATCGGCGTGCACAACGGGACGCTGGCGATCTACATCGCGCTGGAGGTGCTCGACGAGGTCACGATCTCGGTGCCGGCGGCGGTCTACTCGCTGATCATGTTCCCCTTCGCCGCGGTGTGGGGCGTGGTCGTGTCGCGCCGGGTGCGCACCGGCACCGCCGTCAGCAGCTGAGCCTCAGCCGTCGAGGGACGCGGCCACCAGCGGGGCGATCTCGGCCAGCGCGCGGCCGCGGTGGGAGATCCGGTCCTTGTCCGCGGGATCGAGCTCGGCGGTGGTGACCTCGCGGCCGTCGAGCTCGGGCAGGTCGTCGGCGACGAAGACCACGTCGTAGCCGAACCCTCCGGCGCCCCGCGGCGCACGCACGATCCGACCCGGCATCTGCCCCTGCACCAGATGGGTGGTGCCGTCGGGGTGGCAGAAGGCGACCACGCTGGTGAAGTGCGCCGCGCGCCGCTCGTCGGGCACGTCGGCGATCTGCGCGAGCAGCAGCTCGTTGTTGCGCGCGTCGCTCTTCGGCGTCCCCGCCCACCGCGCCGACAACACCCCGGGCATCGCGTTGAGCGCGTCGACACACAGCCCGCTGTCGTCGGCGAGCGTCGGCAGGCCGGTGGCGGCCAGGCCCGCGCGGGCCTTGAGCAGGGCGTTGCCCTCGAAGTCGGGCTGGTCCTCGACGGGTTCGTCGTAGGCCGCCACCTGGTCGAGCCCGACGACGACGACGCCCGGCACGTGCTGGGCGAGGATGCGCTCCAGCTCGGCGAGCTTCTTGGGGTTGCGGGAGGCGAGGAAGACCGTGCGCCCCGGCCGGTCAGCCACCAGCGAGCGCCTCCTGCTGGAGCCGGGTCAGGTCGGCGCAGCCCTTGGCGGCGATGTCGAGCAGCGCGTCGAGCTCGCGCCGGTCGAACGCGGCGCCCTCGGCCGTCCCCTGGACCTCGACGTAGGAACCGGCGCCGGTCATCACCACGTTCATGTCGGTCTCGGCGCGGACGTCCTCCTCGTAGGGCAGGTCGAGCCGGGGCACCCCGTCGATGATGCCGACCGAGACCGCGGCGACCGAGCCGGTGAGCGGCTCGCCGGTCAGCGCCCCGGTCGACCTCAGGTGGGCGACCGCGTCGGCGAGCGCGACGTAGGCCCCGGTGATCGCCGCGGTGCGGGTGCCGCCGTCGGCCTGGAGCACGTCGCAGTCGAGCTGGATGGTGTTCTCGCCGAGGGCGCGGTAGTCGATGACCGCGCGGAGCGAGCGCCCGATCAGCCGGGAGATCTCGTGGGTGCGGCCGCCGATGCGGCCCTTGACCGACTCGCGCTCGGAGCGGGTGTTCGTCGAGGCCGGCAGCATCGCGTACTCCGCGGTCACCCAGCCCAGCCCCGAGCCCTTGCGCCAGCGCGGGACGCCCTCCGAGGCCGAGGCCGCACACAGGACCCGGGTGCGACCGAACTCCACGAGCACCGACCCTGCCGCGTGGTCGAGCCACCCCCGGGTGATCGTGATGGGTCGCAGCTCGTCGTCGGCGCGACCGTCGGCGCGGACCTGCACGGCCTGGGGCACGGGGGTTTGGCTCATGGCCAGCGATCGTAGAGGGGCACACCGACGGAGCTGAGGGGCGCTACTTCACCTCGGCGCGCATGACGCGGACGAGGCCGGCCAGGAACGGCAGCACGATCCAGATGAGCGACGCCGTGGCGACCTGGGCCCACTGTTCGCCCGAGAGGTCCTGCGTGCCGTCGAACAGGGGCGTCTGCGCCGTGCCGAGGTCGACCCACGGAGCGACGTCGCTGAGCGCGGACCAGATGCTGGCGATGATCGAGAACCCGATGGGCAGCACGAAGTAGGTGACGATCGCCGCCGCGGAGTTGAGCAGGAGCAGGCCGAAGGCAAGACCCTGCAGGATCCCGCTGACCTGGAGCAGCCCGAACTTCGCGAAGTCGTCGGCGCTCAGCGCCGAGAAGCCGTCGTCCTGGCCGCCGGCCAGCGTGGCGAGCGCTGCGAGGGCGATCGCCACCACCACCGCGACCAGGCCGAGCACCAGCGCGGCCGCCACCTTGGCCGCGACCACCCGCGCGCGCGAGGGCACCAGGGTGAACGTCGTCAGCGTCGTGCGCTGGCCCCACTCGCTGGTGATCAGGAGGATGCCCAGCACCGGGAGCAGGAAGCCCTGGGGCGTGGCCGTGATGCCGATGAAGTTCTGGAAGACCCGCTCGTTCGGCTCGGCGACCAGGAAGAAGATCACGATGATCGCGGCGGTGATGACGCCGATCGCGATCAGCAGCCACAGGCCGGCCCGGGTGTCCCACATCTTGCGCAGCTCGACGCCCACGAGGCGGGTGAACGGGATCCGCGGAGTGTCGGACACGTCGAGACGCCGGGTCTCCCCGGCGGGGTTGCCGGACAGCACGTCCTCGGTCATCGGGGGCCCTCCTCCGCGCCCGCACCAGCGGGCAGCGCGTCGCGTTGGGTGTCGGACGTGAGCTCGAGGAAGAGGTCCTCGAGACCACCGTGGACCGGACGCAGCTCGGTCAGGACGACGCCGTGGCGGGCGGCCACGGTGCCCACGTCGACCGGCTCGGCCTGGACGTGGAAGCCGTCGGCGACCGCCTGGGTCTCCAGGCCGGCCTCGCCGAGGTGGCGCGCGAGCGTGGCCTGGTCGCTGCCGGCGACGAAGGTGAGCGCGGCACCTTGCGCGCCGGCAAGGAGCGAGCGCTTGTCGCCCTGCGCCACGATGCGCCCACGGCCGATGAGGATCATCTCGTCGGCGATGAGCTCGACCTCGTTGAGCAGGTGGCTGGAGAGCAGCACGGTGCCGCCCCGGTCGGCGTACCCCTTCAGGAGGCCGCGCATCCAGCGGATGCCGGCGGGGTCCAGGCCGTTGGCCGGTTCGTCGAGGATCAGCACCTCCGGGTCGCCGAGCAGCGCATGGGCGATGCCCAGGCGCTGCCGCATGCCGAGGGAGTAGTTGCGCAGCCTGCGCTTCGACTCCGCGGCACTGAGGCTGACCAGGTCCAGCATCTCGTCGACGCGCGAGTCCGGCAGCCCCATCGTGCGCGCGCCCAGGGTGAGGATCTCGCGGCCGGTGCGCCCGGCGTGCTGGGCGGAGGCGTCGAGGAGGACGCCCACGTGACGACCGGGGTTGGGGATCTCCTCGAAGCGGTAGCCCCCGATGGTCGTCGTGCCGGACGATGCCGGGGTCAGCCCCGTCATGATCCGCATCGTGGTGGTCTTGCCTGCCCCGTTGGGGCCGAGGAAGCCGGTGACGGTGCCCGAACGGCACTCGAAGCTGATGTCGTCCACGGCGACGAACCCGCCGTAGGACTTGCTGAGGTGGTCGACGGTGATCATCACGGGCAAGTGTGCCGCAAATGGGGCGCAACCCTTGGTCCGCCCCCTCCCCGACTTAAGTCGACCAGTCGGGGGACGCGTCCGGAACTCCGGTGGGGGCGATCGTGGTCCCACTACAGTCCTGGCGTGGAGCGGCCGAGCACCGCGGAGTACCAACCGCAGCTGACTCCTCTGGAGCATGCCTGGCGGTATGCCGTCACGCTCTCGATCAGCCTGTTCACCTGGTCGGTCCTGTTCGAGGGCCAGTTCCACCAGACCTGGATGCTCACGCTCGACCTGCTCATCGGGTGCGTGTGCTACGTCCTGGTCTACTTCCGTCGCGAGCGGCCGCTGCTCATCGCGGTGATCGTGAACCTGATGATGAGCGTGTCCGCGACCGCGACCGGGCCGGCGGTCCTCGCCTCGGTGTCGCTGGCCACCCGCAGGCGCGTCCCCGAGGTCGCGCTGCTCTTCGTGGTGAACGTGACGGGCCTGAGCCTGCTCTACGCCGTCCAGCCGGTCGACGACGAGATCGTGTGGTGGGAGATCGCGCTCTACAACGTGGCGCTGGCGACCATCCTCATCGCCTGGGGCATGTACCTCGGCTCCCGTCGTGAGCTGGTCTGGGAGCTCAACAACCGCGTGGCCCGCGCCGAGGCCGACCGCGACGAGCGCACCGACCGGGCCAGGGAGTCCGAGCGAGCCCGGATCGCCCAGGAGATGCACGACGTGCTCGGCCACCGCATCTCCCAGATCTCGATGCACGCGGCAGCGCTCGCCTTCCGCAACGACCTCACGCCCGAGGAGCTGCGCGAGGGTGCCACCCGCATCCAGGACACCGCCAACGCCGCACTGACCGACCTGCGCGGCGTGCTCGGCGTGCTCCGCGACAGCCAGACCGGCCTCCTGATCGAGCCGCCCCAACCGACGTACGACGACGTGCCCCGGCTGGTCGAGGCGGCTCGCGAGGCCGGGATGCGGATCGACTTCCACGACGGGCTGCGCGGAGAGCTGCCGACCCCGGCGGGCCGGACGTTGTTCCGGATCCTGCAGGAGGGCCTGACCAACGCGGGCAACCACGCGCCGGGAACGCTGGTCTCCATCTCGGTCACCGGCCGCCCGGGACGAGGAGTGGACGTCTTCGTCCGCAACGCTCTGGGGTTCGCTCCGGAGGGATCGCGAGGCTCCGGCCTGGGCCTGATCGGGCTCGCCGAGCGGGCCGAGCTGACGGGTGGGCGTTTGAGCCATCGTGCCGAAGGTGGCCTCTTCGAGCTCCATGGATGGATACCGTGGCCGGTGTGAACGGCGTGCACGGGGTGATCTGGGCGGCGTGCGTCGACCCTGGAAGGGAAACGCAATGATGATGGACCTAGCGACCGACACGACCTCGGTGGTGATCGTCGACGACGATCCGCTGGTGCGGTCGGCGCTGGCACTGATGCTGGGCGGGCAGCAGGACATCGCCGTCGTCGGCGAGGCCGCCGACGGCCAGGACGGCCTCCAGCTGTGCGCCGACGTCAACCCTGACGTCGTGCTGATGGACATCCGGATGCCGGTCCTCAACGGCCTCGAGGCGACCCGGCGGCTGCACTCGGCCGAGAACCCACCTCGCGTCATCGTCCTCACCACCTTCGACGCCGACGAGCTGGTGCTGGAGGCGCTGGCGGCCGGTGCCGACGGGTTCCTGCTCAAGGACACCCCGCCGGACCAGATCGTCTCCGCGATCCGCACCGTCGCCGACGGAGAGGCGATGCTCTCGCCGTCGGTCACCCGCACGGTCATCGGGCGGGTCCGGACGGTCGGCCTGACCCCCCGCACGCAGGACGCCATCGACCGGCTCGACCAGCTGACCGACCGCGAGAAGGAGGTCGCCCTCGCGGTGGGTCGCGGGCTGACCAACGCCGACATCGCGCGCGAGCTCTACCTGTCGATCCCGACGGTCAAGGCGCACGTCTCGCGGCTCTTCGACAAGCTCGGGGTCACCAACCGCGTGCAGATCGCGATGGTCGTGCACGACGCCGGGCTGGTCTAGGAGGTGCTGAAGAGTCCGCTCGTCGCGTAGCAGAGCGGATTGTTCAGCAGCCTCCTGGCGACGTCTCGACGGGCCCGGTCACGGCTGCTCGTCACACCTCGTACGTCGCCCCGGAGACGGCGAGCTCCAGCGGACCGGTGTAGCCGCCGCGTGCCTCGGCGAGCACCCGCGCCCTGTCGTACCACGGCGGCACGTGCGTGAGGAGGACCCGTCGCGCGCCCGCGCGGGTGGCCGTCTCGGCGGCCTCCTTGCCGGTCAGGTGCAGGTCCGGCGGGTTGTCCTCACCTTCGAGGAAGGACGCCTCCACCAGGAAGAGATCCGCGTCGCGGGCCGCCTCGTCGAGGCTGGCACAGACGCCCGAGTCGCCGGAGTAGGTCAGCGTCCGGCCCCCGGCACGCACCTGGAAGGCGAAGGTGCTCACCGGGTGGACCACCGGGGTCGGGACGACCACGAAAGGTCCCACCCGGAACGCCTCGCCCAACGTGCGGAAGTCGAAGACCCCGTCCATGTCGGGCGACCCCGGGAGGTTGTAGGCGGCGTTGATGCGCTCGGACGTGCCGTCCGGACCCCACACGGGGATCGTCGGTCGCACGCCGCTGGGGTGGTAGCACCCCAGGACGTAGAGGCCGGTGAGGTCGACACAGTGGTCGGCGTGCAGGTGCGAGAGTGCGACGGCATCGACGGTGAGCGGATCGGTGTAGCGGTGCAGGGCGCCGAGCGCGCCGTTGCCCATGTCGAGGACCAGCCGCCAGGTGCGCCCCTCGTCGTCGTCGGCCTCGACCAGGTAGCAGCTCGCCGGCGAGTCGGGGCCGGGGTAGGAACCGGAGCAGCCGACGATCGTGAGCCTCATCAGACGCCTCCCAGGCTGCCGGAGAAGTGGGACGCGAGCGCCAGCTCCGGGCCCAGGAAGCGCCGCCCCGTCGCCTGGAACTCGTCGGGGGACCCGGTGGTGAGGAACTGGTACGTCGGGTCGCCGTCCTCGCGCATGACGTCGCTGCGCGCGAGCAGCTTGTAGACGTCCTTCGCGCACTCCTCGGCGCTGGAGACGAGCGTGACGCCGTCGCCCATCACCAGGGAGATCACACCCGTGAGCAGCGGGTAGTGGGTGCACCCGAGGATCAGGGTGTCGACGCCTGCCTCGACGAGTGGGTCGAGGTACTCGTGCGCGACACGCGTCAGCTCGGGCCCGCCGGTGACGCCGCGCTCGACGAAGTCGACGAACCGGGGACAGGCCCGGGTGACCAGCTCGACGTGCGGCGCGGCGGCGAAGGCATCGTCGTAGGACAGGGAGTCGACCGTTGCGCGGGTGCCGATGACGCCCACCTTGCCCGTGCGCGAGGCCGCCACCGCGCGGCGCGCCGCGGGCAGGATCACCTCCACGACCGGCACGTCGTAGCGCTCCCGGGCGTCGCGCAGCATGGCCGAGGAGGCGGAGTTGCAGGCGATGACCAGCAGCTTCACGTCGTTCTCGACGAGATGGTCGAGGCACTCCAGGGCGTAGGCGCGCACCTCGCCGAGCGGCCGCGGCCCGTAGGGCTGGCGGGCGGTGTCGCCGAGGTAGACCACCGACTCGTGCGGAAGCTGGTCGATGACGGCTCGGGCGACCGTGAGGCCGCCGTACCCGGAGTCGAAGATGCCGATGGGCGCGTCGACGTCCGCCTGTGCCACGCGGGCAAGGCTAGGCCATGGACACCCCACGTCTGTCGGCTTGGCGACACAACTCACGCGCGTGGATGCGCGGACGAGGCCGCGAGAAACCTAAGGTGGCCCTCATGCGTGTCTGTCTCCGGATCCTGAGCGCCGCTCTGGCGGCCCTGCTCGCCGGTGTGCTCGCGCCGGTCCTCGCGGGCGCACCTGCGACGGCCCGCGCGGACGGCACCGGCCCGGGGCCCGACCCGACGCCCACCGTGACCCAGGTCGTGGTGATCAGCCTGGACGGACTGACGCCCCGAGCCCTGACCCGTCTGGGCGCGGCCGGCACGCCCGTGCTGCACCGGATGATGCGGGACGGCGCCTGGACCCTGAACGCGCGGACCGCCTACGAGCTGACGGTCACGCTGCCGAACCACACGAGCATGGTCACCGGACGCCAGGTCGCCCGGGCGGCCGGCGGCCACGGCGTGACCTGGAACGACGACCGCCGGGTCCCGGCGACGGTGCAGAGCGCAGCCGGTGGTCCCGTCGAGTCGGTGTTCTCGACCGTCCACGCGACGGGCCGGGAGACCGCGCTCTTCGCGACCAAGACGAAGTTCTCCCTCTGGCGGCGGTCGTGGCCCGAGGCGGTGGACCGCTACGAGATCCGCAACGACGCCGACCGGGTCCTCACCCGCAGCGTGCGCCGGGACGTCATCGACGACGACCGGGCCTTCACCTTCGTCCACCTCGGACACACGGACGTGGTCGGGCATGTCAGGGGGTGGATGTCGCCGATGTACCTCGACGCCGTCCGCGCCGCCGACGCCTACGTCGGCCGCATCCTCGACGCGATCGCCAGCGCAGGCGAGACCGGGGAGACCCTCGTCATCGTGACCGCAGACCACGGCGGACGCGGTCGCACCCACGCGAACCCCGCGGCCTACGACGACTACCGGATCCCCTTCCTCGTCGTCGGACCCGGTGTGCCGGCCGGGACGGACCTCTACGACCTCAACCCCGCCTACCGCGACCCCGGCCTCGGCAGGCCGACGTACCTGCAGAGGAAGCAGCCGATCCGCAACGGCGTGGTCGCCAACCTGGCCACCGACGTGCTCGGCATCCCGGCCGTCCGGGGCAGCCAGGTCGACGCCCTGCAGGACCTCGACGTCTTCGCCGCCACGCCTCGGTAATCTCGCGCTGGTCGCAGCCAGTGGGCGACGATGGTCGCCGTGGACGAGGTCGACCACCCACTGGGAGTCACGCCGCAGGAGGCGCCGTCGCGGCGCAAGCCGCTGACGCTCGCAGTCGTCATCGTGCTGGGTCTGGTCGGCTTCGCCTGGGTCGCGGGCTGGGTCCGCCAGACACCGGAGGTTCTGCACGACGGCGAGGCCACCACCTTCCCCGCGGGCCCCGAGCGGGGGCCGTTCCACGTCACGGTCATCGAGCCGGCGACCTCGGGACGCGTCGCTGACGTGCCGCTCGTCGGGATCGAGGCCGTGGTCGCGCGCAACAGTGCCGACGCGGTGATCGGCTTCGTCGTCTGCACCCCCCGCGCGGAGCGGCCGCCGCTGGTGTCCGACACCCGCTCGCTCGACGAGTCCTGCGCCCGCACCCGTGCGGCCGAGGACACGACGCTGCGCGCCGCCGGGGAGTACGTCGTCATGACGATCGCCCCCGAGCGTGCCGGAACCGTGCGGGTGACCGGCATCGAGGTGACCTACCGGCAGGGCTGGCAGCTGTTGTGGCTGCCGCAGACGCTCGAGCTCTCGCACGGCGTGCGGGTCAAGGTGACCTGAGCCGGATCCGGGGCTACTCGAACAGCTTCGGCTGGGGCGGCCCGAGCGCGGGGTCGACGCCGTCGAAGAGGCTGCTGACCGACTCGCCCCCGTGGATCCGGTCGATCGCCTCGGCGAAGAGGCCCGCGACCGAGCGCACGCGTAGCTCGGGCCAGACCTGCGGCGCGGGCACCGTGTCGGTGGTGACCACCTCGGTGATCATGGGGTGCTGGCGGAGCCGGTCGACGGCCTTGCCGACGAACAGCCCGTGCGTGCACGCGACCGCCGCCCCGGTGCAGCCCTCGTCGGCGAGGCGGTCGAGGAGCTCGACGATGGAGCCACCGGTGGCGATCTCGTCGTCCAGCACGATCGCGCGCTTGCCTGCCACGTCACCGACGATCGCGTCGATGATCACCCGGTCGTCGGCCAGGCGGCGCTTCGAGCCCGCGGCGACCGGGAGACCGAGGAGCCGCGAGAACTGGGTCGCGGTCTTGGCGTTGCCCAGGTCGGGCGAGACGACGACGGAGTCGCTCAGGTCCCCGGCCAGGAAGTGCTCGGCGAGCACGCCCAGCGCGGTGAGGTGGTCGACGGGCACGGAGAAGAACCCGTGCACCTGCGGCGCGTGCAGCGTCATCGTCAGCACCCGGTCGACGCCGGCCGTCGTCAGCATGTCGGCGACCAGCCGGCCGCCGATCGAGATGCGCGAAGCGTCCTTCTTGTCCGAGCGTGCGTAGGCGTAGTGCGGGATCACCGCCGTGATCTGGGCGGCGCTGGCGCCCCGGGCCGCGTCGATCATCAGCAGCAGCTCCATGAGGTGCTCCTGCGTCGGCGGGACCAGCGGTTGGACGACGTAGACGTCGCGCTGGCGGCAGTTCGCCTGCAGCTGTGCCTGGAGGCAGTCGTTGCTGAACCTGGTCATCTCCACCGAGGAGAGGCCGACCCCCAGCTCCTCGCAGATGGCCTGGGCCAGTCCACGGTGGGCACTTCCGCTGAAGACGACGATCTCGCGCAATAGAGACTCCGGAGAAGCGGAGGGGGTGGCCTGGTGGGCGCCACGGTAACCCGCCCTCGGGCGTGTCGACCAGTGCTGATCTCAGCCCGGAACCTCCGAATCCCGGCGTCGCGAGCGTCACCAGGCGGGTGTGATGGCAAGGCGTCCGGCGCGAAGGCAGGCTGGGTGCCTATCGAGCGTCGGCAACGCAGCCAGCGCGCCCGCATGGTGGCGCGCAGCAGGCGGGATTCGGTGGATCCGGGCTCAGCAGCGACTCAGCGGTGGAACCACCGCTCGAACGGGAGCGGCCAGGGGTTGAACGAGCAGGCCCCGCGCCCCTTCGACTGCTGCATCATCACCGGAGCCGGCCCGGGCCCCGGGCAGCCGAGATGGCCGTGGCCCAGCCAGTGGCCGGTCTCGTGGTTGACGACCATGTGCCGGTAGTCGCGCAACGCCCTGCCCGCGGCGTTCCAGGCCGGCGAGGCACTGCGCCAGCGGTCCTGGTTGATGACCACGTAGCGGCCCACCCGACAGCTCCACATCGAGCTGCACACCGAGGAGAACCCCGGCACCGCCCCCGCGACGGCCAGCACGAGCGTGAAGTCGCCGCCGCGCGCGACGGGCCGGGCCTCGACACCCGCCGCCCGCCAGCCGCGCGGGTCGTCGAAGGTCTCCTGCGCCTGCCGCCGGAACTCCCGGAGGTCGGCGGTGACCGGACCCCGGGTCTCGACGTGGTAGGTCACGCTGCGGCGTACCGGCACCAGGTGCAGCGCCTCGCGCGGCCTGCTCAGCAGCTGCTCGGTGGCGTAGCCCTCGCGGCGCACGGTCACCTGGAGCCTGAGCCGGTGTCCGACGTCGTCGACCCCCACCCGGTGGGTGCGCCCGCGGGCCCCTCGCACGGGTTCGTCGTCGCGCAGCCAGCGGAAGCGCACGGACGTGGCGCGGGGCTTGAGCCGCGGCTTGTCTGCGGTGAGGGTCCGGGTGAACCGCGGCACTCCGGTGACGACCGGCTTGTCGAGCACCTCGAAGACCGCCTTCGCGACCGGAGTGGTCGGGGCCGAGGCCGCGGCGACCTGCGCCCCAGCGGCGTCGGTGGCGGTGACGGACACGGCCAGGGTGTGCCCGAGGTCGTCGAGGTCGAGGCGGTACGACGCCGTGGTGGCCTCGGCGACGGGAGCCCCGTCGCGCAGCCACTGGTAGGCGTAGGTCAGCCCCTCCGCCGGCGTCCAGCCGCCGGGAGCTGCCGTCAGCCTCTCGCGGAAGGTCGGCGTGCCCTCGACCGTCGGCGCCACGAGGTTGACCGGGGGATCCGCCGCCCGCGCCGGCACCGGCAGCAGCGTCACGGCGACCACGACGACCAGTCCCGTCAGGCGCAGGTTTCGAGACGGGACTTCGTCCCTCCTCAACCAGCGGATCACGCCCACAGCTGGCCCTCCAGGCGCTCCTCGGCCTCGTCGATGGTGCCTTCGTAGGCTCCCGTGGAGAGGTACTTCCAGCCCGCGTCGCAGACGACGAACGCGATGTCGGCGGACTCCCCCGCCCGCACTGCCTTGGCTCCCTGCCCGAGCGCGGCATGCAGGATCGCACCGGTCGAGATGCCGGCGAAGATTCCCTCCTGCTCGAGCAGCTCGCGAACGCGTCGTACGGCGTCGCGGGGGCCGACCGAGAACCGGGTGTCGATGAGCTCGGCGTCGTAGAGCTCGGGGACGAAGCCCTCGTCGAGGTTGCGCAGTCCGTAGACGAGCTCGCCGTAACGCGGCTCTGCCGCCACGATGCGCACCTCCGGCTTGTGCTCGCGGAAGAAGCGGCCCACCCCCATCAGCGTGCCGGTCGTGCCGAGCCCGGCGACGAAGTGCGTGATCTCGGGCAGGTCGGCGAGCAGCTCGGGGCCGGTCGACTCGTAGTGCGCGAGCGCGTTGGCGGGGTTGCCGTACTGATAGAGCATCACCCAGTCGGGGTGCTCGGCTGCGACGACCTTGGCGACGCGCACCGCCTCGTTGGAGCCGCCCTCGGCCGGGGAGGAGACGATCTCTGCGCCCCACATCCGCAACAGCTGGCGACGCTCCTCGGAGGTGTTCTCCGGCATCACACAGACCAGCCGGTAGCCCTTGAGAGCGGCCGCCATGGCCAGCGAGATGCCGGTGTTGCCCGAGGTCGGCTCGAGGATGGTGCAGCCCGGCCGGAGCCTGCCCTCGGCCTCGGCCAGCTCGATCATCCGCAGGGCCGGCCGGTCCTTGATCGAGCCGGTCGGACTGCGGTCCTCGAGCTTTGCCCACAGCCGCACATCGGGGCCGCCGAGCGACGCCGAGAGCCGGGGCAGCCCGACCAGGGGCGTGCCACCGACCGAGCTCAGCAGGTCGTCGAAACGCATGGCGCCAGCATGACAGCCGCCCCAGGTAGAGCACCCAGGGCGATCCGGCTCCCCGGTCAGCGCAGGAACTGCTCGGGGTCGAAGTCGTCCAGCGCGATGATCCGCACCCGCGGCAGCGACACGTTGAAGGCGCCCACCTGGTACTCGAGGTCATGGATCTCGATGTCGGCGGCGGCGTACTGCGTGCTCGTGAACTCGCGCAGGGCGACGATGCCGACCCGGTGGCCGCCCGCCTGGAGCTTCGCCACGGCCTCCACGAAGTCCGCGTCGTGGGTGCACAGCAGCACGTCTGCGTCAGGGTGGGCGCGCAGCGCGTCGAGCGTGCGCAGGATGCCGACGTCCACGACCTTCTCGTCGCTGTCGCCGGAGAGGGCGACCGGCCGGTAGTCCATCGCCAGCAGTGCCTGCACGAAGGTGCCGGGCAGCTGACCGCTCGAGGCGTTGAGGAAGAACAGCCCGGTGACCGGTTGGCCCCAGAGCTCGGCCGCGTAGTCGGTGACCCGCTCCCAGCGCGGCCGCTCCTCGGGCTGCGGGCGCCGGTTCAACAGGTTGGTCCCGAGCGTCGCGTCGATGTTCTCGCCGTCGACGAGCACGAACGTACGACGCGCAGTGGCCTCCATGGTGCCGACCCTACGGCTCCGGACCGGAATCGCTCAGCCTCCGGCGACCGCAGGGAGGACGACGACCTGGTCGCCGTCGGCGAGCGGAGCCTCGAGCCCGCCGATGAAGCGGACGTCCTCGTCGTTGACGTAGATGTTGACGAAGCGGCGCAGGTCGGGCTTGCCGTCCTTGGCCTCGATCAGCCGACCCTTGAGGCCCGGGTGGTTGCTCTCCAGGTCGTCGATGAGCGCGCTCAGCGTGGCGCCGTCGGCGTCGACGGCCTTCTCACCAGCGGTGTAGGTGCGCAGGATGGTCGGGATTCGGACCTCGACGGTCATGGGGTGCTGCTCCTCGGCGTTGATGTGGGGGCTTGGAGTGCGTCGACGACGTCGACCTCTTCCTCGGTCACCTCGCCGTCGACGATCCTGTAGGACCGGAACTCCACAGGGCCCTCGTTATTCCCGTGCTCGCGTGTGCTCACGAGCACGTAGTGGGCGCCCGGCTCGCTCGCGAGCCCGATGTCGGTGCGGCTCGGGTAGGCCTCGGTCGCGGTGTGGGAGTGGTAGACGACGACCGGCTCCTCGTCGTTGGCCCACATCTGCTTGTAGAGCGCGAGCAGCTCGGTCGAGTCGAACTCGTAGAACGTCGGACTGCCGGCCGCGTTCACCATCTCGACCAGCCGCTCGGCCCGGTCGCTGCCCTCGGGGCCCGCGACGATCCCGCACGCCTCGTCGGGGTGGTCGCGCTTGGCGTGCGCCACGATCGCGTCGTACGTCGCCTTGTCGATCGTGAGCACCGGCCAAGGCTAGTGCGTCATCCGCAGGGCTCGCCGGTTCACCGGACGCGAACGTCGCCCGAGCCAGGGCGGCTCGGGCGACGTTCGGGGTGGGGGATGCGGCCGTTTCCTGACACGCGCGGGTCAGTCGGGGATCCGGGGGTCGGGAGTGGTGGGGTGGCCGCCGGTGCCGGAGTCCTGCTGGGCACCGTTGCGCTCCGCGGCGTCGGCCGAGATCGGCGGCTGGTAGCCGGTCCGGCCGCGACGCTCGGCGGCGTCGGCGGAGATGTGCGGGGCCTGCTGAACAACAGCGGGACCCCCGGGCTGCACGTCTCCTACGGTCTTCGTCTGCGTGCCGCAGGCGACCGTCGTGAAGAACACCGCGATGGCGGCGACCGCGATGCCGCCGCGGCCGATGGATGAGTGGGACATGGTCGTTTTCCTTTCTCGGGGATCCGCAGGCATGAACGCGGATCGTGAGGGGGACCGGCCACGGGGGCCGGTGATACGTCGCTGGCAACCGGTCGCCCGGCTGGCTAGACCAGCCACGGCGTACCCGGCGGAAATGGAGCATCGCCCGGGTCCTGGCCGGACCCGGGCGATGCCGGAGTGGTGCGGAGGAAGCCGTCAGGGACGGGCATCCGGGAGCCGCATTCCCGGCGGGGCCGGGGTCGGCGAGGGCATCTGACCCTGCGCCGCGCGACGCGCGTCGGCGTCGAGTGCACGCTTCGACTTGCCCTCGGACTGGGCCGAGGGCCCGGCTCCAGGGACGGACGGGGCGACGTCGTCGACTGTGGTCTGGCTGCCGCAGGCGCTCGCGGCGGTCAGGAGAACGGTCAGCAGAGCGGTCGCCGAGAGTCGGGCTGCGACGGTGTTGCTGGACATGGCGTTGTTCCTTTCGATGGGGTGCTCGGCGAACGAGCAGTGCCGGGAAGGACGGCCGGACCGCCGCCGGTGATACGTCGAGCGCACAAACGAGTTGTCGACGCCCTGGCGAGTGCGACACTGTGGACCTGAACCTGCCTCGACGTCGCGGGCTCGAAGTATCTGGGCGCTCCGTCTGCGCTCCAGATGTTTCGAGGAGGCGAAGCAGATGCGCACTGAACGTACGCAGTGGCCCGCGAGGAGGCCGGTGATGGACGACCAGACGACCGCCGAGCTCGTGCATGCTGCGAGGGCGGGGGACGCAGAGGCGTGGAACGACCTCGTCCGCCGGTTCCTGCCGCTCGTGCGCGCGGTCATCAACCGGGTGCGCCTCTCGCCGGCCGACGCCGCCGACGTGAACCAGACCGTGTGGCTGCGGATGGTCGAGCACCTGGACGACCTGCAGGAGCCGCGGGCTCTGCCCGGGTGGTTGGCCACGACGGCGCGCCGTGAGGCGCTCCGGGCCATCGACGCGAAGCGTCGCGTCATTCCCGTCGACCCGCAGGAGAGCGGGGTCGAGCAGATCGCGTCGACCGGCGAGATCGACGATCTGGTCCTGGCCGCCGAACGCGCTCAGGCCGTCCGTGACGGCCTGGCCGAGCTGCCGGCGCAGCGTCGCCGGTTGCTGGAGCTGCTGGTCGCCGAGCCTCCTTTGTCCTACGAAGAGATCAGCCGGACGCTGGGCATCCCCATCGGGAGCATCGGACCCACCCGCGCGCGAGCGTTGGCCCAGCTTCGCAACACCAGGGCCATGCGCGCCTGGTCCGGCGACACGGACGCGGCAGCCGCCGCGGGAGGAGACGGTTCCCATGCCCACGTTCGGTGACGACGACCTTGCCGACATCGTCAGTCAGGCGCTGAAGCCCGACCCCGATGTCCCTGCGGACTGGGAGGAGGCCGCCTTTGCGGCGTACTCCTGGCGGACCGTGGACCAGGAGCTGCTCGCCCTGACCTACGACTCGACGGCAGCGGGCGCGGGCGCGGTCCGCGGCGGCGACGGGAGGGTGCTGGAGTTCGCCGGCAGCGGACTCAGCCTCGAGGTCGAGCTGAGCGACCAGCGCATCGTCGGCCGGCTGGCCGGCGAGGTCACCGGCGACGTGGTGTTCGAGGCCGTGGACGGTCGGGTCAGGACCGCATCACCCGATCGGTCCGGCTTCTTCTCACTGGCGGGCGAGGACCACGGCATGGTGCGCTTCGCGGTGCGCGCCGGCGCGACCCGGCTCGTCACCGAGTGGATCGTGCTCTGACCCAGCCTCCTACGGGATCGGCAGTGCCCTCACCGTGATCGGCTGCGCGCCGTCGACGGGGTCGGGGCCGGGCGTGTCGTAGGCCGTGTCCAGGACGTCCTTCTTGGCCGCCATGACGTTGTCGTCGCCGCGACTGCCCAGCTCAGCGGCGATCAGACCGGCCACCATCGGTGCCGAGAACGACGTGCCGCTCCAGCGCGCGAGACCGTTCTTGAACGCCCGGGTCATCCCGGGGTGGGGTGGCTCGCGGGTGGTGTACCTCCCGGTCGGGAACGCGTTGACGATGTCGCGGCCGACGGCGTAGACCTCGGCGGACCTCCCGAAGTTCGAGAACGTCGAGACCTCGCCGTTGCGGTTCAAGGACCCGACGCCGAGCGCCCAGTCGAACGAGGCCGGCCAGAAGTCATCGTCGACCGCCTCGTTGCCCGCGGCCGCCACCAGCAGGCAGGCGCCCCCCAGCGGGCTCAGCCGCTTGGCGAAGAACCGCTCGAAGCTCAGCAGCGGGCGGTTCTTCCGCGTCGTGGTGCCCGCGGACAGGTTGATGATGTGCGGGTTGCGGGCCGCGAGCGCCTGACCGAGCTGCTTGACCATCCGCGACTCGCGGATCGCGCCGGATCTGCGCAGGAACCCTTCGACGCGGACGTCCGCAGCGGGCGCGAAGCACTTGACCACCCCCGCCACGAACGTGCCGTGGCCGGCGTACGCCCTCAGCTGCTGCCCGTTGTTCTCGGGGTCTCCGTCGACGCCGGCCAACCAGGGCGTGTCCTGGTCCTCAGCCGCTGGCGGGTGCCACCCGGAGTCGACGACGCTCACCCGCACCCCGCTGCCGAGGGACAGGTCCGTGGCCCGCGGCGGATACGGCTGGGTCAGCTCGGAGACCTCGGGCTCGACGGCCGGGCAGATCCGGCCACCTCCGATCGCGCAGACGTGCACCCAGTGGTCGGGCTGCGCGACGAACTGCCTCATGTGGTCTTCGTTGTTCTGATCGATCACGGCGGGAACGTCGAGCTCCGCGTCGATGACGTCGAGCGCGTCGAGGACCCGCGGCGGCGCGCCGTCCTTGCGAGACTTCGGGAGTCGGAAGCGCACCAGGTCGAGGGCCATCAGCTCCGGGTCGGCGTCAGGCTGCGGAGGATCACCCACGTCGAACACCGAGCTGAGTGCGTCGTTCACGTCACCTTCCCGTCCGACGCGCACCAAGAACCCGGTCGGGTCGTAGAGGAATCGGAAGTAGTACGGATCGTCCGACTCGCCTCGAGGTCCCTCCCCGTACCACGCCAGCCTGCGCGGGTGCTTGGCCTGCAGCAGCTTCAGCTGGGCGTCGAGGCGCTGGCTTGCCCACGCTCGTTCTTCCTCTTTGGTCGGCATCGTGTTCTCCCCCTCCCCCCGAGAGACGCCTCCCGGGTCAGGCTAGACCTGCGCGAGGATGCGGGGAAGACCTAAGTAGGGGACCCTCTTGCAGACCGAAGGCGTGCAGGCCGCAGCCGCGGCGCTCCTCGACCTCGCGCTCGACGACGGAGCGACCGCGCGGCGACGAGCGCGGACGCTGATGGCCGCGACGACAGACCCTTGGTGGTCCTCGGTCGCCCATCACGCGCTCGGCCTGGTGCTGCGGACGGCGGGTGACCTGCCGGCTGCCGTCGTCGAGCTGCGCACCGCACTGCGGCTCGCTTCCCGGTCGGGTGATGCCGATCGAGCGGCCGACGTCCGCGCCACCCTGGGCGTCACCCTGATCTCGCAAGGGCACACCGCACGAGGACTCCGGCTCCTGGACGCTGCGATCGATGAGACCCGGGACCGGTCGCTGGCGGCGAAGGCCATGATGCGACGTGGTGCGTGTCTCTCGTGGATCCTCGGACGGCACCATGCCGGGCTGTCCGACCTGGGCGCGGCCCTGGCGGTCTTCGAAGAGGTCGGCGACCAGGTCTGGGAGGCCCGCACCCGAGGCTTCCTCGGGCTCATGCACCTGGCGGTGGGGGACGTCGCCGCCGCTGAGGAACACACGACGGCGGCCCGGGACCAGTTCGTCCGGCTCGGCCGCGGAGCGGAGGCGGCGCTCGCGCTGCTCAACCAGGGCGTGGTGGCGTACGTCAAGGGTGACCTTCCGGCGGCCCTGGCCATCTTCGACCACTGTGACGACGAGTTCGCTGATCATGTGGTCGACCCCACGCCTCTCGTGATCGACCAGTCGAGGGCGCTGCTCGCGGGCGGACTAGCGGTCGAAGCCGTGACGGTGGTGGACGAGCGGCTCCGGCGCGGAGCGAGCGTGCCCGTGGAGCGGGCCGAGCTGCAGCTCCGGCTCGCGACGGCGTGCCTGGCGGCCGGTGACCCTGACCAGGCCCAGGCACAGGCCCGCGAGGCGCTGCGCCTGTTCCGGCGGTCGGGGCGCGACTGGTTCGCCTACCATGCCGAGCTGCTGGCGCTCCTCGCCCGCGAGCAGCGCAGTGGCACCGACCGCCGGCTCGCGACGGCGTCGGCGCGGGTGGCGGCCGCCCTGGCGGACGTTGGGTCCGAGGAGGCGGTGGTCGGCTGGCTGCTCGCGGCGCGGGCGACCGCTCGCATCGACCCGGCCGCGGCGTCCGAGCATCTCGCCCACGCGGCTGCCTATCGAACCCACCCGGGAGCCCTGGTCCGGGCGGGCGCCTGGCAGGCCAGAGCCCTGGCTCGCCTGGATGCCGGGGATCGACGGGGCGTCCTGCTGGCGTGCGGCCGAGGCCTGGACGAGCTCGACCGGCAGCGCGCGACGCTCGGCAGCTCGGAGCTCAGGGCCACCGCGAGCGGTCACGGGGCCGAGCTGGCATCGCTGGCCCTGTCCACGGCTGCGGGTGGACCGCCGCGTCAGCTCCTGCGGTGGAGTGAGCGCTGGCGGGCGACGGCGCTGGCCCAACCCTCGGTCCGACCAACGGGCACCGATGAGCTCGCGGCTCCGCTGGCGGCCCTGCGTGACAACGAACGCCGCCTCCAGCTCGCGCGGTCGGAGGCGGCGGACAGCACGCAGCTGGAACGGGAGAGGGCCTGGCTCGAGGACCAGGTCCGCCGGATGACCCGGCGCACCGCCGGGGGTGGCGCCCTCGGCGACGATCGCCTCGACGTCGACCGGTTGGTCGCCGAGACCGGGGCCGGCGCGTTCGTCGAGCTGCTCGACGTCGCGGGCGACCTGCACGCCGTCGTGGCGACGCGTGGTCGAGTCCGCACGCGCGTCGTCGGACCGGTGGCGGAAGCCGAGGCTGCCGCCGACTACGCGCGCTACGCCCTGCGTCGGGCAGCCATCGGCCGGCCCGCGGCCCTGGCCGAGGCCGGGCAGCGGCTGCAGCGCGCGGTGCTCGGGCCCGAGGTCGCCCGTTGGGTGGCGGACCGCTCGGTCGTGGTGTCGCCCACGTCCCGGTTGCACGCCGCTCCCTGGGGGCTGCTGCCGGTGCTGGCCGGCGTGCCGCACGGCGTCGTACCGTCCGGCGCCCTGTGGCTCCGGGCCCGCGAGCGCGCGGCGGCCTCGGGGCGGACTGTGTTCATCTCCGGGCCAGGGCTGACGACGGGCGGGGCCGAGATCGACGTGGTCGCCCCACGCCACCCGGGGGCCGTGGTGCTGCGCGACGGAGCGGCGACGGTCGACGCGAGTCTCGGCGCCCTCGACGGCGCGGAGCTCGCGCACCTAGCGGCGCACGGGCACTTCCGCGCCGAGTCACCGCTCTTCTCGTCGCTCGACCTCGCCGACGGGCCGTTGCTCGTGCACGACTTCGAGCGAATGGCGACACCGCCGTACCGGGTCGTGCTGTCCGCGTGCGAGTCCGGCGTGCTCGCCCCGGTCGGCGCCGGCGAGCTGCTCGGACTTGTCGCCGCCCTCCTGGCCGTCGGCACCGCCGGGGTCGTTGCCAGCGTGGCGGTGGTGAACGACGAGGCGACCGTCGACCTGATGGTCGACGTGCACGCGGGGCTCGAGGCCGGTGACGACCTGGCTGGTGCGCTGCTCCGGGCCCGGACGGCTGCCGCCGACGACCCCATCCGCGCCGCCACGGCGGCGGCTTTCCTGGCGTTGGGCGTCTGAGCCCACCTCGACTCCCGGCAGGACCCGTTCACGCCCGGAAGCGGGCACGCTCCTCCCCCGACAGCGCCTCCTCGAGGCGCTCGACCTGGGTCGGCCCCAGCTGCGGGAGGTCGTCGAGGGGCCACCACCGCACGTCGATGGACTCGTCGTCGGCGACATGTGCGTCACCCGAGACCCATGAGCAGGCGAAGGTGAGGTCGAGGTACACCGCGAGGTCGCCGTTGGTGTGGGTCACCCGGTGGTTCGAGCTGACGGAGGCCAGGCGGTCGACGCGAACCGTCACCCCGGTCTCCTCCAACGCCTCACGCGCCGCCCCCACCGCTGGCTCCTCCCCCGGCTCCAGGATGCCCGTGACCAGGGTCCACGCGTGGTTGTCGGCCCGCTGGACGAGCAGGACCTGCTCGTCGCGGACCACCACCGCCGTGATCGCCGGCATCCAGAGCTCGGCCTGCCCCACACGCTTGCGGAGCTCGACCACGAAGTCCGGGATGGGCATCTCGGCAGACTACGGTCAATGGCCATGGCGACCCATGCGACCCCCGACCCGACGGCCGGCTCCCCCACCCTGGCCGAGCTGACCGCGCGCGGCATGGAGGTCGCGGCGCTGTACGACGAGCTGAACCTCGCCCAGCGCGGGCGGGTCTGGACCCGGGCCGAGACGATGATGGGGTTCGTCGGCGACGTGGGCGACCTGGCCAAGCTCGTGATGGCGGCCGAGGGAGCGCGGTCCGACGTCGGCGGGCCTGGTCAGTCGGCCAGGGCGCTCGAGCACGAGCTGGCCGACTGCCTCTGGGCGGTGCTGGTGCTCGCCCGGCGCTACGACGTCGACCTCGCGGCCGCCTACAGCGCCGCGATGGACGACCTGACCGGCCGCCTCACCGATTGAACCGTCGGCGGGACACCAAGGACCGACGAGCGCGGCCCGGCACCCACTCCGACCGCACTGTCTGCAGGGGCGCTCAGCTGAGCGCGTCGACCAGGGACTCCTGGAGGTAGCCCACCCACTCGTAGATGTCGTGAGCCTGGGCGCGCGGATCGTCGTCGTCCAGCGTGTGCCAGTAGGCCCCGTCCCCCTCCTCGACGCCGAGGCGGACCGCGAGCGCCAGCCGGAGGTCGGTGAAGGACTTCATCCAGGTCATCGCCGCCGCCTCGTCGAGCTCGACGTCGATGACCAGGCCGTCCTCCTCGAGCTGCGCCGGGAGGCCGGCCTCCTCGAGGGTGTCGATGATCAGGGCCGCGGCGTCAGCCTTGCCGTCGCGCAAGGTGCCCTCGGTGTAGCGCCGGAACTCCGACGCAGCCTCCTCGTCGTCGGGGTAGGCACTGGGGAAGAGCCGCTGCAGCACCGGGTCCTCCGGCTCGCTCGTGGGCCCGGAGAAGTCGAACATCGCCTCGAGCGGGTCACCTCCCGTGACCGGGACGGCTCGCTCGTTGCGCAACAGCTCCACGAGCTGGGAGGCCAGAGAGCGCAGCAGGTCTGCCTCGAAGCCGGTGAACGTCGCGATGACGCGGCCACTGCGCCGGTGCCGCGCGAAAGCGCTCACGAGCTCTTCTCCATGGTGGCCCACAGGCCGTACTCGTGCATCGCCTGGACGTCGCGCTCCATCTCCTCGCGCGTCCCCGTGCTCACGACCGACCTGCCGTCGTTGTGCACCTCCAGCATCAGCTTCTCGGCCTTCTTCTTCTCGTAGCCGAAGTAGGTCCTGAAGACGTAGGTGACATAGGACATCAGGTTGACCGGGTCGTTCCACACGATCGTCACCCAGGGCTTGGCCAGCAGGGTGATCTCGTCGGGAGTGAGGTCCGGCTCCACCTCGACGGGGCTCGTCGCGCTCACGTCGTCATCGTGGCACATGCCTCGCTGCCCAGATCGCTCCTAGGGTGGGCACTGTGCCGTCGACCGCGCTGCTCACCGACCACTACGAGCTCACCATGCTCCAGGCCGCGCTGCGCAGCGGAACCGCGCACCGGCGCTCGGTCTTCGAGCTCTTCGCCCGGCGGCTCCCGGAGGGGCGGCGCTACGGCGTGGTCGCCGGCGTCGGGCGTGCCCTCGACGCGGTCGGCGACTTCCACTTCGACGACGCGTCGTTGGCGGTGCTGAGCGATGGCCAGGTGGTCGACGAGGCCACCCTCGAGTGGCTGGCCGGCTACCGGTTCACCGGTGACGTGTGGGGGTACGCCGAGGGCGAGGTCTACTTCCCCTACTCGCCCGTGGCGATCGTCGAGTCCACCTTCGCCGAAGCCGTGCTGCTGGAGACGCTGCTGCTCTCGATCTACAACCACGACTCGGCGATCGCCTCCGCGGCGTCTCGGATGACGCAGGCCGCCGGCGACCGGCCGTGCATCGAGATGGGCTCGCGCCGTACCCACGAGGAGGCCGCCGTGGCCTGCGCCCGCGCGGCGTACGTCGCCGGTTTCGCCAGCACCTCCAACCTGGCGGCCAGGCAACGCTACGGGGTCCCGACGGCCGGCACCTCGGCTCACTCGTTCACGCTCCTCCACGACACCGAGGCCGACGCGTTCCGGGCACAGGTGACCTCTCTGGGCGTCGGCACCACGCTGCTCGTGGACACCTACGACCTCGCCGAGGCCGTCCGGCTCGCCGTCGAGATCGCCGGCCCCGAGCTGGGCGCCGTACGCCTCGACTCCGGCGACCTCGGGGTCCTGGCCGTGCAGGTGCGTGCGCAGCTGGACTCGCTCGGGGCCACCCGGACCCGGATCGTGGTGACCAGCGACCTGGACGAGTACGCCATCGCCGCGCTCGCCTCGGCGCCGGTCGACGGCTACGGCGTCGGCACCCAGCTCGTCACCGGCTCCGGCCACCCGACCAGCGGGATGGTCTACAAGCTGGTCGCCCGCGCCTCGGCGGCCGGCGGGGACCTGGTGTCGGTGGCCAAGAAGAGCACCGACAAGATCTCGATCGGCGGGCGGAAGTTCGCCCTGCGCCGACGCAGACCTGACGGTGTCGCCGAGGCCGAGATCGTCGGCATCGGCGAGCCCCCCGTCGACGACGGCGACGACCGCCCCCTCCTCGTGCCGCTCATGCGCGACGGCGAGGCCGTCGGCCGCGAGCCCCTCGACGACGCGCGCGACCGCCACACCGCCGCCCGCGCCGAGCTCCCTCTCGAAGCACAGCAGCTCAGCCGCGGCGAGCCCGTGCTCGAGACCCTCCACATCTGAGCGCGGGAAGCCACCTGGAAGGCTGGCGGCATGGCACTGATCACCTGCGACTTCTTCTCCGAGACGCTCGAGGTGGGCACGTCGCTGACGGTGGTCCTCCCCCAGCAGACAGCGGAGCAGATCGGCGTCGCCTCGACGCAGATCGGCAGCGCCGGACCACCGGTGCTCTACCTCCTGCACGGGCTCTCGGACGACCACAGCGCCTGGCTGCGCTACACCTCCATCGAGCGCTACGCGACCGCCCGCGGGCTGGCCGTGGTGATGCCTGCGGTGGGCCGGTCGTTCTATGCCAACGAGGCGCACGGCCACCCGTACTGGGACTACGTCTCCACCGAGCTGCACGAGGTCGTGGCGTCGTTCTTCAGGGTGTCGACGAGGCGCGAGGACACCTTCGTGGCGGGCCTGTCGATGGGCGGCTACGGCGCCCTCAAGCTCGGGCTCCACCATCCCGAGCGGTACGCCGCCGTGGCCAGCCTCTCCGGCGCGGTCGACGTGCGCAGCCTGGCCAGCAGGCTCGAACGCGTCGAGATCGTCGAGCGCGTCTTCGACAGCACCTTCGGTCCCGGCGACGACCTCTACGAGCTGGTCGATGCCGTCGACCCGTCGACGATGCCGCCCCTCTACCTCTCCTGCGGCACCGAGGAGGACCGGCTGATGGGCGCCAACACCCGCCTCGCCGAGCTGGCCGCCAAGCGCGGGCTCGACGTCACCACCGACTTCCGCCCCGGCGTCCACGAGTGGGGGCTGTGGGACGACGTCATCCAGGACGTCATCGCCTGGTTGCCGATCGGACCTCCCGACGATGATGGGGCGGCTGATCGCTAGCGTGACGCCATGAAGCGCGCGCTCGTGGTCGTCGACGTCCAGAACGACTTCTGCGAAGGCGGTTCGCTGCCCGTCGCGGGCGGGGCCCGGGTCGCCAGCGACATCGCCGAGCTCGTGCACCGCTGGAGCGCCCAGGATCCCGAAGCGCCTGACTACAGCCACGTCGTCGCCACCAAGGACCACCACGTCGACCCCGGCGACCACTGGGCCGACGAGCCAGACTTCGTCGACTCCTGGCCGGTCCACTGCGAGGTCGGCACCGACGGCGAGGCCTTCCACCCCAACCTCGACCCGCTGCCCTTCGACGCGATCTTCCTCAAGGGCGAGCACGTGGCGGCGTACTCCGGCTTCGAGGGCATCGAGAGTGGTGGCCAGGGTCTGGCCGACTGGCTGCGCGCCCACGAGATCGAGGCCATCGACGTGTGCGGCCTCGCCACCGACCACTGCGTGCGAGCCACCGCCCTCGACGGCGCCCGGGAGGGTTTCGTCACCACGGTCCTGCACGACCTCTGCGCGGGCGTCGCGCCCGACACCACCGAGGCGGCCGTCGCCGAGATGAGGGCCGCCGGCGTCCGTCTTCGTTGAGCGAAGGGTGCCCTGGACCCATACCCCCCAAGAGTTGTTTGACAGTCGGCAGCGGCGGCATCCATACTACCCAATAACTATTGGGGAGTAGGAGCGACATGACCGACGACGACCGGATGAACGAGCTGCGCGCGCTGGCGCACCCCGTGCGCCTCCAGATCCTGTCGCTGCTCACGGGCGCCGAGCTGAGCGCCGCCGAGGTGGCCCGGGAGCTGGGCCTGACGCACGCCAACGCGTCCTACCACCTGCGCACGCTGCACGCCGCCGGTGAGCTCACGATCACCGGCGAGGAGCGCATCCGCGGCGGGGTGGCGAAGCGCTACCGCCACGAGTGGCGCCGCTCACCTGCCGCCGCCCCGCCGAAGGGCGGGTCCAAGGACGCCACCGCCTTCGTGAGAGCCGCGGCGAGCGAGCTCGTCCGCAGGTACGCCGCCCGCGCGACCGGACGGGGCAAGAGCCGCAGCTGGCTCACCGACGCCGACCTCTGGGTCGACCCCGCAACCTTCGACCGGGCGTGCGAGCTGGTCGAGGAGGCCAGCCACCTGCTCCACGGCGCCGCGCAGCCGCCGCGGACCAAGGGCACGGTGCGCGTCAACATGACCAGCGCGATGTTCCGGATGGGCGACTCGTGAGCGTCGGGACACCGGTCCGGCCGGACACCCTCGCGCCGCTGCGGCTGCCGGCGTTCCGGTGGTACTTCGCCGCGCGGCTGGTCAACCTCCTCGGCACCACGATGGCCCCGGTGGCGCTGGCCTTCGCCGTGCTCGACATGTCGGACTCGCCCAGCGCCCTGGGGCGCGTCCTGGCCGCGCAGAGCATCCCGCTCGTCGTGTTCCTCCTGGCCGGCGGCGTGATCGCCGACCGCTTCGACCGCGCGACCCTCCTGCGGATCACCAACATCGGCGCCGCGCTGAGCCAGGGGGCCATCGCCGCCCTGGTGCTGACCGACACCGCCGAGCTCTGGCACCTGATCTGCCTGGCCGCCGTCAACGGGACCCTCGCCGCGGTCAGCCTCCCCGCCCTGGCGAGCGTCGTGCCGACCCTGGTGCCGCGTGAGCATCTCCAGCCGGCCAACGTGCTGCTCTCCATGCAGCGAGCGACGCTCGCCGTCGTCGGACCGTCCGTCGCCGGCGTGCTGGTCGTCACGGTCGGGCCGGGCTGGGCCCTGGCCGTCGACGCGGCAACCTGGCTCGTCTCGGCGGCACTGCTGCTCGGCGTCCGGATCCCGCCGCGCGAGCAGACCGTCGCGGGCGAGGCGACGTCGTTCGTCGCCGAGCTCAAGGAGGGCTGGGCGGTCTTCACCGGCTTCACCTGGCTCTGGGTGATCGTGCTCGCGTTCGGGTTGTTGAACGCGATCCACGCAGGGGCCTGGTTCACCCTGGGCCCGGCCGTCGCGAAGGACACGATCGGCGAGCGGGGCTGGGGCTACGTGCTCTCCGCCGAGGCCATCGGGGTGCTGGCCATGACGGTCGTCCTGACGCGGCTGAACCTCCGCCGGCCTCTGCTCGCGGGAATGCTCGGCATGGCCGTGTTCTCGGTCCCCCTCTTCATCCTCGGCGCCAACCCCGTGCTGCCGCTCCTCGTCGTCGGCGCGTTCGCCGCAGGCGTCGGCATGGAGGTCTTCGGCCTCGGCTGGAACCTCGCCATGCAGGAGAACATCGACGAGCGGCTGCTCTCGCGCGCCTACTCCTACGACGCCCTGGGCTCGTTCGTCGCGATCCCGATCGGCCAGCTGACCTTCGGCCCTCTCGCGGAGAAGTTCGGCGCGCAGGACGTGATGGTCGCTGCAGCGGTCGTCTACCTCGTCATCGCGCTGAGCACGCTGTTGTCCCGCTCCGTACGACGTCTCGAGCGGATCACCCCCACTTCCCCGCCAGCGCCCGCATGACGGTGACGTTGCGTGACGTGCCCTGGCCGAGGTTGGCGAACAGCCGGCTCGACAGCAGCTTCGACTGCTGGGAGCCCGTGGAGAGCAGGGCATGGGCAGCCCGTCCGTTGACGACGCAGGTCTCTCCCGGGAAGTCTGCGTCGAGCAGCGCGGTCACCCCTGCGACCGCGGGCGGCTGCTTGAACAGCGTGACGTAGTGCATGCGCGGCTCGCCGTGCTCGGCCCAGAGCTCGTCAGCGGTCTCCGCGATCTCGACCAGCTCGGCGGTGGTGAAGACGAACGTCGGCACCTCGAAGTCGCGGTCTGCCCGGAAGGCCTTCTCCAGCGCCGTCTCGATCTTGGCGCGCGAGCGCATGGTCGTCGTGAAGCGCACGTTGCCGGTGTTGATGTAGGTCTCGACGTCGCTCATCCCGGCGCGCCTCGACGGCGGCCCTGATCGCGTCCTTGGGGAACTTGCGCACGGCGCCCAGGTTGATGGCGCGCAGGAACGCGGCGTACGTCGGCACCGGTCCATCTTGTCAGGGGCGCGGGACGGGCGCCGTCGAGCCGCGGACCACCAGCTCGGGCTGGTAGAGCACCTCGCCATGGTGCGCGGCGCGGCCGGCGATCTGGTCGGGCACCACAACGTCCGCACGCCAACGCCGGGTTCTGACGCCGTCCCACCACAACCCAGCGCCCCCACCACCACGTTGTGACGCACCGGGCACCACAACGTCCGCACACCAACCCCGGGTTCTGACGCCTCGCCCACCACAACCCAGCGCCCCCACCACCACGTTGTGACGCACCGGGCACCACAACGTCCGCACACCAACCCCGGGTTCTGACGCCTGTCCACCACAACCCAGCGCCCCCACCACCACGTTGTGACGCACCGGGCACCACAACGTCCGCACCCCAACCCCGGGTTCTGACGCCTCGCCCACCACAACCCAGCGCCCCCACCACCACGTTGTGACGTCGACGTCGGGAGCTGGGGCGTCCCGGCCACACCGGAGCCCGCCAGACGCTGCGCCCTCCAGGCTCAGGCGCGGCGACGGTCCCACCGGTAGGCCGCGAAGTTGAGCACCGCCCAGCCGATCGTGATGGCCGCGACCTTGCCGCGCACCTTGCCGTCGTCGGCCCTGGTCACCAGGGTCGCGCAGTCGGCCAGGTCGCCGGCGATGCGCGAGCGCATCGCCCACTGCACCCCACGTGCCGGCCCGAGCACCCCGAGCAGGCTGATGGTCAGGTCGCGCACGCCGTAGGCCTTGGCGAGGTTGTCGTAGCCTTCGCGCTCGTCGGCATCGGCCTGCATCGCGTCGGCCAGGTGCTGGGGCCGGGCGAGCGCGTAGATGCCGTACGCCGCCGACGCGACCGAGATGGCCCGGCTGGCCGGGAAGGTGATGCTCATGACCGGACCGTACCCGCCCCCCGCAACGTCATACGGGCGGAGCCGTCTCCGGCGCCGTCCGCGTGACGTCAGAGATTCCCGCGCTTGTCCTGCTCGCGCTCGATCGCCTCGAAGAGCGCCTTGAAGTTGCCCTTGCCGAAGCCGAGCGACCCGTGCCGCTCGATCAGCTCGAAGAACACCGTCGGCCGGTCGCCGAGCGGCTTGGTGAAGATCTGCAGCAGGTAGCCGTCCTCGTCGCGGTCGACCAGGATGCCGCGCGACTGCAGCTCCTCGATCGGCACCCGGACCTCGCCGATGCGGGCGCGCAGCTCCTCGTCCTGGTAGTAGGAGTCGGGGGTGTCGAGGAACTGCACACCGTTGGCCCGCAGCGCGTCGACGGTCGCGATGATGTCGCCGGTGGCGAGCGCGAGGTGCTGGGCGCCCGGGCCGCGGTAGAACTCGAGGTACTCGTCGATCTGCGACTTCTTCTTCGCGATCGCCGGCTCGTTGAGGGGGAACTTCACCCGGTGGTTGCCGTTGGCGACGACCTTCGACATCAGCGCGGAGTAGTCGGTGGCGATGTCGTCGCCGATGAACTCCGCCATGTTCACGAAGCCCATGACGCGGTTGTAGAAGGACACCCAGTCGTCCATCTTGCCGAGCTCGACGTTGCCGACGATGTGGTCGAGGGCCTGGAAGAGCCGCTTGGGCTGGCCGTCCTTCTTCGTCCACCGCGGGGCGACGGAGACGTAGCCGGGCAGGTACGGACCCGCGTAGGCCACGCCGTCGACCGTGCGCTGCACGAGGGTGTGGCGGGTCTCGCCGTACGTCGCGATCGCGGCGATCCGCACCGATCCGTGCTCGTCGCTGACCGTCTCGGGCTCGCGCAGCACCGTGGCGCCGGCGCGTGCGGGCCTGGGCGATGCACTGGTCGACGTCGGGCACCTCGAGCGCGATGTCGACGACGCCGTCGCCGTGCTCCGCGTGGTGGGCGACGAGCGGGCTGTCGGGTGAGACCGCGCCGTTGAGGACGAACTTGATCGAGCCCGACTTCAGCACGAAGGACTTGTGGTCGCGGTTGCCGTTCTCGGGCCCCGAGTAGGCGACCAGCTCCATGCCCCAGGCGCTGGCGTAGTAGTGGGCGGCCTGGGTGGCGTTGCCGACCACGAAGCAGATGGCGTCCCAGCCGGTCACCGGGAAGGGGTCGCTCTCGGCGTCGTACTCCACCAGCCCGACGAGCTGGCGCAGCTGCTCGAGGGTCAGGTCGGCCTTCATCTCGTCGACGGTGAGGGCGCCGCCCGTGGACGCCTGGTCGACGGAGGTGCGCGTGTCGGTGGTCGGAGTCATGGCGTCACCCTGCCGAGTTCGGGCAGAGTGTGCAACTCTAGGACGAAACACTAGACAGTTTGTCCAGCGAAAGAGGGCCCATGGACGCGTTGGACGTCACAATGATCGAGCTGTTCGCGCAGGAGCCGCGCATCGGCGTCCTGGAGGCGTCGCGCCGTCTGGGCGTGGCCAGGGGCACCGTCCAGGCACGCCTGGACAAGCTGTCGACGTCGGGGGTGGTCACCGGCTGGGGACCCGATCTGAGCCCCGAGGCGCTGGGCTTCCCGGTGATGGCGTTCCTGACCCTCGAGATCCGCCAGGGCGCGGGGCACGACGCTGTCGCGGCCCACCTCGCCGGCATCGCCGAGGTGCTCGAGGCCTACACGATCACCGGCGCGGGCGACATGTGGTGCCGTGTCGTCGCGCGCACCAACGCCGACCTGCAGCGGGTCATCGACCAGGTGCTCGCCCACGCCGGGATCGACCGCTCCACGACCGTCATCGCGCTGGCCACCCAGATCCCGCACCGCGTCCGACCGCTGGCCCGCGCCTCGCTCACCTGAGCCGCGAGGCCACCTCGGCCGCTGCCGCGGTCACGCGGGGACCGACCACGTCCTCGTCGATCGCCTCGCCCAGCGTCACGATGCCGACGCTGGCCTCGAGGCCCTCGACCCCGCGCAGCGGCGCCGCGAGGCCACGGGCGCCGCTCTGGAGCTCGCCGGTGCTGACCACGTACGCCTGGTCGGCGTCGGACCTCGCCATCAGCATCGCGCGCCCGGCCGCACCCTGGCTCAAGGGGTGGCGGGAGCCGATCCGGTACGACACGTGGAAGTCGGTCCACGACGGCTCGACGACGGCCAGGGCCAGGGCCTCCTCACCGTCGGCGACGGTCAGGTGCGCCGTGCAGCCCGTGCGTTCGGCGAGGGTGCGCAGCACGGGCACGGCGAGGTCGCGCAGGACGGGCTGGACGGCGGCGGCCAGGTGCAGCATGCCGAGGCCGATGAACAGCCTTCCTCTCGCGTCCCGACGGACCAGCGCGTGCTGCTCGAGCGTGCTGATCAGGCGATAGGTCACCGTCCGGTTGACCGCCAGCCGCGCGGCCAGCTCCGTGACGGTCAGCCCGTCCGGAGAGTCGGCCAGGACCTGGAGAACCCGACAACCCCGGTCCAGCGTTTGAGAGGTCTCGGCGACCATCTGCCGAGATTAGACCTACGCGGGGGTGGACGGATCACCCTCGGCGGGTGGACTGGACCAGCGGGTGAGTCAGTCGATCGGCCCGTGGTCAGGCTCGGACGGCCCACGCGCGGAGCCGGTCGATCCGGGCATGCAGCTGATCGGCCGTCGCGACGGCGGCCGGCGGGCCGCCGCACTCCTTGCGTAGCGCGGAGTGGGTGATGCCGTGGGCCTGCCCGGTGCGGTGGTGCCACGCCGCCACGAGGCCGTTGAGCTCGCGGCGCAGCAGCGCCAGCTGCTCGTGGGAGGCGAGGGGTCGCTCCTCCGCCGGGGCGGTCGTACGCCGGCGCGCCCGCTCCGACTGCCGGTGGGCCAGCAGGTCGCGGACCTGGTCGGGCTCGAGCAGACCGGGGATCCCCAGGAAGTCCATCTCCTCCTCGGACCCGACGTGCACCTCACCGCTGTGGCCGAAGGCGGCGCCGTCGAAGAGCACGTGGTCGAAGGTGGCCGACGACCCGAGGGCCTCGAAGGGCAGCCCGAGCTCGTCGGCCGACGCGTCCTCCCCCGCCTGCGCACGCGCGAGCAGGTCGGCCTCGGCGGCGAAGATGTCGTCCTCGTTGCTCACCCTCCGACCCAGCACGTGGTCGCGCTCGAGCTCCATCTCGGCGGCGAAGCCGAGCAGACTCGCCACCGACGGCAGGAACACCGACGCTGTCTCGCCTCGCCGCCGTGCGCGCACGAAGCGCCCGATGGCTTGGGCGAAGAAGAGTGGCGTTGCTGTCGTCGTGGCGTAGACGCCCACCGCCAGCCGGGGCACGTCGACGCCTTCCGAGACCATCCGGACCGCGACCAGCCACCGGTCCTCGCTGGCGGTGAACGCCGCGATCCGCTTCGAACCGGCCTTCTCGTCGGAGAGCACCAGCGTCGGCTTCTCCCCCGTGATCTGCTTCAGCAGCGAGGCGTAGGCGCGGGCGTCGTCCTGGTCGGTCGCGATCACCAGCCCACCGGCGTCGGGCACGTGCCGGCGTACCTCGGAGAGCCGGCGGTCGGCGGCCTCGAGCACGGCGGCCATCCAGGCGCCGCCCGGATCGAGCGCGGTACGCAGCGCCTGCGCGGACTGGTCCTTGGTCAACGGCTCGCCCAGGCGCGCCGCGACCTCGTCACCGGCGCGGGTGCGCCACTGCATGTCGCCGGAGTAGGCCATGAACAGCACCGGCCGGACCACGTGGTCGGCCAGCGCGTGCGCGTAGCCGTAGGTGAAGTCGGGCACCGACACGAGCGCCCCCGGCCCTTGGTCGGGCGCCGGCGCGTAGGTCACGAAGGGGATCGGGTTGACGTCGGAGCGGAACGGCGTGCCGGTGAGCGCGAGCCGGCGGGTCGCCGGACCGAACGCCTCGCGGACGGCCTCCCCCCACGACAGCGCGTCGCCGGCGTGGTGCACCTCGTCGAGGATCACCAGGGTCTTGAACCGCTCCGTGCGGATCCGCATCGCCAACGGGTTGACCGCGACACCGGCATACGTGACGGCGATGCCGACGTAGTCGTCGGAGGTCCTGCCCTTGCCCGCGGAGTACGCCGGGTCGAGCGGGATGCCCGCCGTGGCGGCGGCCTCGGCCCACTGCACCTTGAGGTGCTCGGTCGGCGCGACCACGCACACCCGGTCGACGATCCGCCGGCCGAGCAGCTCGGCGGCGACGGTCAGGGCGAAGGTCGTCTTGCCGGCGCCCGGGGTGGCCACGGCGAGGAAGTCACGGCGTTGCTCTGCGAGGTAGAGCGTCATCGCCGCCTGCTGCCAGGCCCGCAGCGGGGAGACCGTTCCCCAGGCGGCTCGCTCGGGCCAGGCGACCGGCAGGGCCGGTTCCGGTGCGTTCGAGAGCTCGAGCTGAGGGTTGGCGGCGTCAGGATGCCGTCGGGTCATGCGTCTCCGTCGCCGCCCTTGTCGCCCGGGTTGAGCGAGTCCCAGATCTCCTTGCACTCGGGGCAGACCGGGAACTTCTCCGGCGCCCGGCTCGGCACCCAGACCTTGCCGCACAACGCGATGACGGGAGTGCCCATCACCATCGCCTCGGTGAGCTTGTCCTTCGGCACGTAGTGGGAGAACCGCTCGTGGTCCCCGTCCTCGGTCGGGAGCGTCCGGCGGTCCTCCAGCGTGGAGGTGCCGGACCCTGAACCCGTCGAGAGGGGGCCGATCCTGGGCTCGGTCACCGGGTCGCTCACGCGGCCAGCCTAACTCGGCGGACCGACAGTATCCGAGTCGGCGCGACCGGCCCCGCCGACCGAGGGGCCGACGGACGGCTCGGCCGTCCGAGCAGCGACCAGGACGCCCAGGACCGCGCACGCGACGCCGACCCCGAAGGCCGCCAGGAACGGGTCGGACCCCGCACGCTCAGCGGTCGCGAACGCGACCCCCGACACCGACAGCGCCAGGGCCGCTCCCAACGCGTCGGCGATGGAGAGCGCCGCCGAGTTGAAGCCGCGGTCCTCGCGTGTCGACGCGGCCAGCATCGCCACGCCGGTGCGCGGGTAGCCCAGGCCCATGCCGGCCCCGGCGACGGCGTACGCCACGACCGCGAGCGGCGCCCACAGGTGCAGCCACACGACGATCCACAACAGCACCGCCCCGGCCAGCACGACGGTGGTCGAGAGGCGCATCAGCGTCACGTGCCCGACCGTCGCCCCCAGCCGGGCCTGGGCCTGGCTCGCCGCGGCCCACACCAACCCCACGACGGTGAGGGCGATGCCGGCGCGACCGGGCGAGAGGTGCCACTGCTCCTGCAGGACGAACGCGATGTAGGCCTCGGTGCAGAAGAACGCCGCCGCCAGCAGGCCCCGCGTGCCGATGACTGCCGGAAGGCCGCGCGCGGCCACCAGGGTGCCGCGGGGCACGAGCGGGCGGACGGCGATGGCCAGCACGACCAGGGCCACGCCGGCCAGGAGCGCCCGCCCGCCGCTCCCGGAGCCGAGCAGCTCCACCGCGAGCACCGCGACGGCGGCGACGGTCGCCCACATGAGCGTTGTGGAGCCCGACGGGGTGGAGCGGCGAGTGCGGCCCTCGAGACCGTCCCGCTCGCGGGCGGGCAGCGACCGCAGCGCCGGGGCGATCAGCAGGGCACACGCCGCGGCGAGCACGACGACCGACAGGAACACCCAGCGCCAGCCCCAGGCGGAGGCGACCGCCGCCGCCAGACCGGGACCGAATAGTGACGGCAGCACCCAGGCCGCGGCGAAGCTGGCGAAGACCGCCGGCTGCTGGTCCTCGGCGTACACCAGGCCCACGACCACGTAGAGGGCGACCGTGAGCGCGCCGCCGCCCAGACCCTGCAGCACGCGGCCCGCGACGAGCACCTCCATCGTCGGTGCGGTGCCGCAGGCCACGAGCCCGAGCGAGAAGAGGACCAGCGACACCACGAGCGGCAAGCCGGGCCCGCGCCGGTCGCTCCAGCCGCCCGCCGCGACCATCCCGATGACGCCGCTCGCCAGCGGTGCAGCGAACGAGAGGGCGTACAGGGGCAACCCGTCGAGGTCGCGGGCAATCGTGGGCATCACCGTGACCACCGCCATCGCCTCGAACGCCACGATGGCGATCAGCGCAAACATGCCGATCGTCGTGGCGGCGTACGCCGGCGCGAGGATGCGCTCGCTCGGGCGCTGGGGTGATGCGGTCACAGGCACGCCTTGAAGGCTAGGAGCTCACGTCGACGTGAGGTCAACAGGATGCCGCGACGACTCGTTGTGCGGCATTTCAGGCAGTTCGTGTGTAGCACGTGCGACAGAGAGATGCGGCCGCGGCTGCCAGCCTCGGCCGCACCAGGCATCGCGTCCGGTGCACGCGACGGGAGACCCGCCATGGCAGTACTCGGCACGCCTCGACCTCGACGGCGCTCGGCGGGAGTGCTCGCGTCGGGCACCCTGGCGCCCGCGCTCGCGGTCGGCCTGGCCGGCGCAGTGGCCACCGCGCCGGCGCATCGACGTGGTCGCCGGCACCAAGGGTCAGCTGCACCACTGGAGCTACACCCCGGGCGACTGGACCGACCACGGGATCATCGGCGCCGCCGGACCCATCACCTCCACCCCGGCCATGGCCCGCTCCCGGCTCCACACCCTCCTCGTCGCGTTCCGCAACCAGGACAACACCCGGACCCGCGGGTGGCTCGCCACCGACGACGCGGGGTGGCACGACACCGAGATCAGCCCCATTCCGTCCCTTGCAGGGTCGGCCCTCGGCCTGGTGGTGGCGCCGGCGTTCTGGAGCATCGAGTACGCCAGAGGACAGGACGACAGGCTGATCGCCCGCGCCCTTGACGACGACGCAGCGTAGGCACGCCCGCACTGTCAGCTGAGCCGAGCCGTCGGGCCTATCGCTGGCCCGCGGGCAGGTCGCCAGCCGGCTTGTGCGGCATTTCAGGCAGTTCGGGTGTCGCATCTGCGACAGAGAGATCCGGCCTGCGGGTGCCAGCCTGGGCCGACCCGGCACCGAGTCGGGCCCACACGACTGGAGACATCCCGTGAATCCGCTCAACAACTCGCCGAGAACGGGCGACCGAACGACCCGCACCGAGCCACTGCGACGTGGACGACGATCAGCAGGCTTGCTGGCGCTGGCCACGATCGCGCCCGCGCTCGCGGTCGGGCTCGCCACCACCGTGGCCACCGCGCCGGCGGCCCAGGCCGCGCCGGGCTGCACGACCACGCAGCTGGTCAGCACGTGCACCTTCCACTACACCGGCCAGTCCCAGGAGTGGCAGGTCCCCGACGGGGTCCAGGAGGCGACGTTCACCGTGGTCGGTGCCGCGGGCGGCAACGCCGGCGGCCGACCCGGCGGGAAGGGCGGCGGGGTGAGCGCCACACTGCCCTTGACGCCGGGAACCATCTACCAGGTCAACGTCGGCGGCAAGGGCGGCAACGACACCGACCCCACCAACCCCGGCGTGGGCGGCTGGAACGGCGGCGCCCGCGGCGGCGGCCTCGCGGACCCCAAGGGCGGCGGCGGCGGCGGCGCCTCCGACATCCGCACCTACCCCTACAACCCCTCCGACCGGAAGCTCGTCGGCGGCGGCGGCGGCGGCGCCGGCTCGGACATCACCTACATCAACGCCCCCCACGGCATCCCCGGCGCCGGCGGCAACGGCGGCGGCACCGGCGACGGCCACCAGGGCGGGAACGTCTCCGGCTCCTGGGTCGGCGCCGGCGGAGGCGCCGGCGGCACCGCCACCGGACCCGGCGGCGGCGGCGGCCCGTCCAGCCCCGCCGACTTCCTCTACAACGGCTGCGGCTTCTGGGACCCCGCCTACCCCGCCGGCGGCGCCGGCGGCGTCACCACCACCGGCGGCGCCGGCGGGTTCCTCTACAGCGCCAGCGGCCGACGCTGTGACCAGTTCCGCGGCTGGGGCGGCGGCGGAGGCGGCGGCTGGCGCGGCGGCGGAGGCGGCGGCGGCGGCATCACCGCCGGCGCCGGCGGCGGCGGCGGCAGCGGCCACGCACCCGCCGGTTCCACCACCAGCCAGGGCTCCTACGGCGCCACCGGCCTCATCACCATCACCTACAGCGCCTGGACCAGCGTGTCCGGCACGAGCACCATGACCTCCGCGCCGACCGTGGCCCCCAGGCCGACCGCTCCTGGGCAGCCCGACCAGCACGACGTCTTCTACCTCGACCAGAACAGCCAGGTCATCCAACGCGTGGTCACCAACGGTGTGGCCGGCCCCGAGCACAACCTCGGTGCCGTGCTCTCCCCCGGCTCCACCGTGGCCGCCGCCTGGCGCCCCGACGGCCAACGCCTCGACCTCTTCGGCCGCGGCACCGAGAACGCCCTGTGGCAGAAGACCTTCACCTGGGCAGGAGGCTGGGGCGCCTGGCACCCCGTGGCCGGCACCCTTCCCCTGATCTCCGATCCCACCGCCGTCTCGACCGCCAACAACCAAGTTCAGATCTTCTACCGCAAGGCAGACGAGGTTCGCCTGGAGCGGGTCCGCCTGGTCGACGGGCAGCCGGTGTACCGAGCCGGGGTGAATGGTTCGAGTCGGATGGTGACAGGGCCGACCGCGGCCGCTCTGCCCGATGGCCGCATCCGCGTCTACTTCGATTCGCAGATCGAGGGGGCGTCATATCCTGGATCAGTTCACCTGGCGTCCGGACGATAACGCCCCCTTCACCGGGGCTGGGTGGAGGCTGCAGTTCGCCATGAGCTCGACGCCCACCTTCACCCGGGCAGACGGGCAGGATCTGGTGGCCTTCCGCACCGACGGCCTTATCGCCTGGACCACAGTTCCCGACAACAATACCTCCGTTTCGCGGCTGGACTCGGCGCCTCCATCGCCGCCCTCATCGGCCCTGGCACTGGCGCCCCGACCGGCAGGGGGGCACTACGTCTACGTGCGCGGCAACGACAACAAGCTCACGGTCCGAGCCTCCACCGACGGCTGAGCCGACCACCGCTGCTGGGTCGGCAGCACCCGTGAGCCACGGGTGCTGCCGGCCTAGTTGAGGTCGGGGTCCAGTGGCTGGGTCGAGCTCCAGGCACGTTCCCCCGGCTGACGGCGCAGCACGTCGCGCCACAGCGTGGTGGTGTCGGGCCGGAAGACGTCGGGCCCCTCGCCCGCAACGACGTACCAGCTGCCCTCGTCGATCTCGGCGTCGAGCTGGCCGGCGCCCCAACCGGCATAGCCCGCGAAGATCCGCATCCCCTCCAGCGAGCCGTCCATCAGCTCGACGGGGGTGTCGAGGTCGACCAGACCGAGGCGACCCGCGACCTCGCGGAAGCCCACGGGCGGCTCCGTGCCAGAGCGCAGCAGCCCGACCGCCAAGGCGCCCTCCGGGCTCACCGGGCCGCCGACGAAGAGCGTCTCCGGCTCGTCGACGACCTCGGCCCAGCTGTCGAGCACCTGCGCGACCGGGACCCCCGACGGACGGTTGATCACCACCCCCAGGGCGCCGTCCTCATCGACGTCGAGGACCAGCACGACGGCGTCGGCGAAGTTCGGGTCGATCAGCGCACGCGTCGCCACCAGGAGCATCCCGGCACCCACGCGCGCGTCGACCACTCCTCCATACTGAACGAAGCCCACCGGGCGGCGACACCCTCAGGTCGGGAAATTCGGGAAGCGACTACTTCGTCCAGCTCAGGTCGCCGTTGACGGCCGGCACCAGCTCGATCCAGACGCGGCCGGCCGGCACGGTCAGGTCGCCCTGCTTGGTCGAGAGCTCCAGCGGACTGGCGAGGTCCTTCTTCGACCACGTGCCCCGGATCACCCGGCCGGCGTGGAAGAGCACCGCGGCGCCCTCGCCGACGAGCTTGGTCTCGGGCACGGGATAGCCCGCCGGGTCCCGGTAGCCGGCGTCGCCGACCTGGACGCGCAGCACCAACACCGAGTCGGCCGGGAACTGGTCGTCGGCAGCGGCGAAGGAGTTGGAGTTCGCGTAGCGGCCGTCGCCGTACTGCCAGGTCGTGGTGTGGTTGCCGAAGTCGGCGCTGATCGAGGTGGCCTTCGGGCCCTTCGGGAGGTCGTCGGCGGTGCCCCAGGGCAGGTAGTCGTCGGGACGGACCAGCTTGTCCTTGATCGTCGACGCGACGTCTTCGAGGTTGGCCATCAGGTTGTACGGCGCGCTGCGGCTGCTCTCGCGGAAGAAGCCCTGGTAGCCCTCTCCGTAGTGGGTGATGCCGGCTCCGTCGATGCGGTTCAGGGTGATCTGGGCCGCGCCGCTGGTCACGATCGAGCCCTGGACCGGTGTGACGATGCCGATGTCGGAGGCGCGCATCGAGCGCACCGGACCCACGGTGCCCGGGATGTCGGAGTAGAAGAACGCGGCCAGCCGCGTGATGCCGCCCTCGACGAGCTCCTCGACGACCAGGTCGGCGTGCGAGAGGCCCAGCTGAGGGCTGCTGGACGGCGTGTTGTCCATCTTGGTGACGAGCACCGGGTGTCGTGCCTCGGCGCTGCCCTCCCCGTCCACCTCGAGACCCGTCAGCGGCCAGGTCTGCGGCTCCTCGGGGACCTCGACCTCCTCGACGGTGCCGTCGAGGTGGGTGGTCTCGACGGTCTCCGGCTCCGCGGCCTCGCCCCCGCCGCTGCAGCCGGCGAGCGCGAGGCTCGCGACGACCAGGAGGACGAGGGGGCCGGACAGGGAGGACGTACGACGCACAGCAACTACTCCGTTTCCGCGGGGGTTCGCGTGTCGGTCGGGGACCAGTGTGGGCGGCGGGTGGCACGAGATCGGGCAACCTCGCCGGTGAGTCGCCGAGAAGTCGACTCAGTTCATTGACTTAGATATTACGAGACGAGCTTGGCGCCGCCGTCGACCAGGAGGGTCTGGCCGGTGATGTAGGAGGCCTCGTCGGAGCACAGGAACGCCGCCGTGGCGGCGATGTCGTCGGGGTACCCGACCCGTCGGACCGGGTTGCGGTCGGCGGCGGCCTTGCGGAAGTCCTCGACGCTCACCCCCATCCGGGCCGCCGTGGCGTCGGTCATGTCGGTGGCGATGAACCCGGGGGCGATGGCGTTGACGTTGACGCCGTAGGGGCCGAGCTCGATGGCCAGGGTCCGGGTGAACCCCTGGATGCCCATCTTGGCGGCGGCGTAGTTGGCCTGGCCGCGGTTGCCGTAGGCCGAGACGCTGGAGAGGTTGACGATCTTGCCGAACGTCTGGGGCACGAAGTGCTTCTGCGCCTCGCGGGACATCAGGAACGCGCCGCGCAGGTGCACCCCCATCACCATGTCCCAGTCGTCGTCGGACATCTTGAACAGCAGGTTGTCGCGGGTGACCCCGGCGTTGTTGACCAGCAGGTGCAACCCGCCGAGCTCCTCGGCGACCCGCGCGACCGCGGCCTGCACCGAGGCGGTGTCGGAGACGTCGCACCCGATGCCGAGGTGGACGCTGCCCTGGTCGCTGCTCGCCGCGGGGTCCGGCAGCCGGGCCGCTGCCTGCGCGGCCTGCGCCTCGTCGAGGTCGAGCACGGCGACCTTCGCACCCTCGTCGGCGAACCGGCCCGCGACGGCGAACCCGATCCCTCGCGCAGCGCCCGTCACGACCGCGACGCGACCGTCGAATCGTCCCATGTGCCTGTCTGCCTTTCCGGTGACCCCCGCTGGAGCTCGGTGGTAGGAGGCCCGCCAGGGCCGTTCCTCGGTGGTTGAGGAGGCCCGCCAGGGCCGTTCCTCGGTGGTTGAGGAGGCCCGCCAGGGCCGTCTCGAAACCACCTCACCCTAGAGGGGGGGCCAAAGCCGCTCGCAGGCGGCCGCCGTAGACGCCGGCCTCGCCGTCGGCGTACTTGGTGCGCGGCCAGAAGAACCCCCGGAGCCCGTCACCCTTCGTGCGGGGCACGACGTGGCAGTGCAGGTGCGGCACGGACTGGCTGACGATGTTGTTGATCGCGACGAACGTGCCCTGGGCGCCGAGGCCGGCGACGGCCGCTCGGGCCAGCCGCTGGCTCGCCTCGACGAAGCCGTCGCGCAGACCCGCGGGCAGGTCGGGCAGCGTGACCACGTGCTCGCGCGGCACCAGCAGCACATGGCCCTTGAACACGGGGCGTACGTCGAGGAAGGCCACGAAGTCGTCCTCGTCGAGCACCACCTCGGCCGGCGCCCCGGCCACGATCGAGCAGAACACGCAGTCCGCCATGTGAGCACGGTAGTCATCACCGATGACATCGAGACGGTGCGCCAGTCTCCACCGTCATGATCGATCTGACCTCGACCACCGACCGGACCCGCACGGTCGTCGCCGGCGTACGCGACGACCAGCTCGACCTGCCGACCCTGCTGGACGGCCCGGTACGCCAGCTCGCCAACCACCTGCTCGGGCTCTGCGTCGCCTTCCGCGACGCCGCGGCCAAGGTCGACGGGCCCACGACGAACACTCCCCCGGCGCCTGTGGAGGATCCCCTGCCCGACGACTGGCGATCGCTGCTCGACTCCCGCCTGGCCGAGCTCGCGGTCGCCTGGTCCGACCCTGCCGCGTGGGCGGGGATGACCAAGGCCGGCGGCGTCGACCTCCCCGGCGAGATCTGCGGGCTCGTCGCGATGGACGAGGTACTCCTGCACGGCTGGGACCTCGCCCGGGCCACCGGCCAGCCGTACGACGTCTCCGACGCCGACGCCGTCGCCGTCCTTCCCGTCGTCACGCCGGAGGCTGACGACCCCGACGGGTCCGCCCGAGGCGGCCTCTTCGGACCGGTCGTCGCCGTCCCCGACACCGCCCCCGCCTTCCACCGCACCCTCGGCCTCGCCGGCCGCGACCCCGCCTGGACGCCACCCGCCGCTGGGTGAGGAAGGCCGGGAAGATGGCCCCATGGACCTGACCGCCATCGCCACCGACCTCGCGCCGACCGGGGTCCTGCGGGCCCCGATCAACCTCGGCAACCCAGTGCTCGCCCAGGGCACCCACGCCGAGCCCAGGGGCGTCACGGTCGACCTCGCGCGCGAGCTCGGGAGCCGCCTGAGCCTGCCTGTCCAGCTGCTGACGTTCGACGCGGCCAAGGACTCCTACGCCGCGATGGTCGGAGGACGCGCCGACGTGTGCTTCCTCGCGGTCGACCCGGCGCGGGAGCAGGAGGTCGCGTTCACGGCGCCGTACGTCGTCATCCAGGGCGTGTACGCCGTGCCGGCGGCGTCGGCCATCGACTCCAGCGACGGCGTCGACCGCAAGGGCACGACGGTGGGCGTCAAGGACGGGTCGGCCTACGACCTCTTCCTGACCCGCACCCTGCGTCACGCCGAGATCGTGCGTGGCAGCGACCACAACACGGCGTTCGAGGAGCACCACGTCGACGTCACCGCCGGCATCCGCGGCCCGCTCGGTGAGTACGCCGCGAGCCACGGCCTGCGCCTGCTCGAGCCGCACTTCATGGAGATCCGCCAGGCGGTCGGCACGACGAAGGATCGTGGCGACGACACGGTGGGTTGGCTGGGCGAGACGATCGAGGAGCTGAAGGCCAGCGGCTTCGTGGCCGCTGCGCTGGAGCGCGCGGGCCGGAGCGACGCCGTGGTGGCGCCGCCCCGGACCTAGACAAGAGGGCTGGCCTGACGACCAGATCGGTGGAGCTGGCGGGAATCGAACCCGCGTCCTGTGGCGTCGATCCAGTTCTTCTCCGGGTGCAGTCCGTGATGTCGCTTTTCTCGGCCCCGGCGCTCCCACGAACAGGTCGCCGACGGGCTCAGCCACGAAAAAGTCCCGATCGACCCTCGTGACAGGAATCGATCAGCAAGCCTTCTAGATGAGGTCAGGCTCCGGGACGAAGGCAGATGCCCGGTCTGACCCTTCGGTCACTGCTCAGGCAGCGAGAGCGAAGTTGTTGCGGTTTGAGTTGGCAACTATGGTTTTCCAGCGGTCGTTTACGAGATGACGCTGGCTCCTCGACCCGCTTCTCCTGGAACTAACGTCCCCAGTCGAAACCGATCAGCCCCTCTTGAGTTGTCACGTGCTGCCTCACTTGCTGCGCGAGCAGCAAGGATCAGCGTAGTTCACAACACCGACGGCGGCCCATTCGATTCCCTCACAGCCCCAGCAGCCGCACGGCGTTCTCCCACAGCACCGCGCGCAGCCAGTCATCGCCGAGGTCGAGCCTCTCGAGCGCGTCGACCTGGTGCTCGTAGTCGTGTGGGATGTTCGGGAAGTCCGAGCCGAAGAGCACCTTGTCGCGCAGCAGGCTCAGCCGCGGCAGCAGTGAGGGCGGGTACGCCGCGCCGAGCTGGTCGAAGAAGTCGGTGAAGACCATCGTGGTGTCGAGGTGCACCCGCTCGTGGGTCTCGGCGAGGCCGAGGAACTCGGCGTACTCCGGCGCTCCCATGTGCGCCAGCACCAGGCACAGGGTCGGGTGGCGGCGCAGCAGCTCGGCGACCGGACCCGGCCCGGTGTGCTCGGTCGGCACCGGCCCGGAGCCCGCGTGGAGCACGACGGGAACACCGGCCTCGGTCAGCAGTCCCCACACCTCGTCGAGCAGCGGGTCTCGCACGTCGAAGCCGCCGACCTGGACGTGCACCTTCCAGACCTGGGCGCCCTCGGCCAGCCGCCGGGCGGTGTACGCCGCCGCGTGGGACTCCGGGTAGACCGTCGCGCACCGCAACGCACCCGGCACCCGCCCGGCGAAGTCGGCGGTCCAGTCGTTGAGCCACTCGGCCATCCCGGGCCGGTGTGCGTAGGCGAGGGCGGTGAAGCGGCGTACGCCGAGTGCGTCGAGCGTGGCGAGCAGCTCGTCGTCCGAGCCGCGGTAACGGATCGGCCACGGTCGCCCCAGGAGCGGTCCGGCCTGGTCGAACTGCGCGCGCACCTTGCCCGCCATCCGGGGCGGCAGGAAGTGCGTGTGTACGTCGTAGAGCCCAGGCAGCCCGAGGCGCTGCCACCGGCCCATCAGTCGGCCCGGCTCAATCGATGTGGCCCTTGAGCCGGCGCTGGACCGCCTGCTCCTGCTCGCGCGTCGCCTGCCGCTCGGCCAGTGCATGCCGCTTGTCGTAGGCCTTCTTGCCGCGGGCGAGACCGATCTCGACCTTGGCCCGGCCGTCCTTGAAGTAGAGCTGCAGCGGCACCAGGGTGTAGCCCTTGTCGGTGATCTTGCGCTCGATCTTGGCGATCTCGGTGCGGTTGAGGAGCAGCTTGCGCTTGCGGCGGGCGGCGTGGTTGGTCCAGGTGCCCTGGGTGTACTCCGGGATGTGCACTCCCAGCAGCCACACCTCGTGGTCGTCGACCTCGGCGAACCCGTCCTGGAGGGACGCCCTGCCGGCGCGCAGCGACTTCACCTCGGTGCCGACCAGGACCAGGCCGGCCTCCCAGGTGTCCTCGATGTGGTAGTCGTGTCGCGCCTTGCGGTTCTGTGCGACGACCTTCTGTCCCTGCTCCTTCGGCACCCCGACATCCTCCCAGGCCACGGCAACCGCATTGCCGAACAGGCGCAACTTCACCGCCGAACAGGCGCAACTTCACCGCCGAACAGGTCGCAACTTCACCGCCGAACGCGGTGAAGTTGCGTCCGGTCGGCGAGCTAGAGCCAACCCATCGGGTCGACGGTGGCGCCGTTGACGGTGACGGTGAAGTGCAGGTGGCAGCCGGTCGACCAGCCGGTGTTGCCGACGGACCCCACCACCTGGCCGCGCGCGACGGTGTCACCGACCGAGACCGAGTAGGACGACGCGTGGTTGTAGATCGTGGCGAGGCCGACGCCCCGCTGGAAGCCGTTGTCGATGATCAGGCGGTTCCCGTACGACGACGAGTAGTACTTCGCGACGACCTTGCCGTCGGCGGCGGCGTACATCGGCTCACCGCACGCGACGCCGAAGTCGGTGCCGTTGTGCAGGCCGTAGTAGCCGTAGATCGGGTGCACCCGCATGCCGTACGACGACGTGACCGGTCCGGGCACGGGACGGTTCAGGAAACCTCCGGAGCTCGCCGGTGGTCCGGCGTTGCGCCGCGCCTCGCGCAGCGCGCGCAGCCGCGCCTTGCGTGCTCGCTCGGCGAGCAGGTGCTCGATCCGGGCGTCCTCCTTCTTCTTCTTCCGCAGCTGCTTGCGATCGTGCTGCTTGGCCGCGCGCGACTCCTGCTTGGCGGCCTTGCGCTCCGAGACGAGCTGGACGACATCGTTCTTGGCGGTCTCGGCGTCGGCCTCGAGGCCGCGGACGAGCTCGACGTGCTCGGCGGCGGCCTTCGCCTTGTCGGCCACGGAGTCCCTGGCCGTCGAGACCTCGGTCTCGCGGACCTCGAGCAGCAGCTCGGCGGCCGTGAGGTCGTCGTAGGTCCGCGTCTGGGTGCCGACGATGACCCGCTGGCCCTCAGCGCTGCGCAGCAGGTCGGCCGGGGTCTGGGCGTCGAGCAGGGACGAGAACGCCAGCAGGTCGGGGTCGCCCTGGGTGTAGATGTCGGAGATCAGCGCCGCGACCGAGTCGCGCTGGCGCCCGACGGCCGCGGTGCCGGCCGTCACCGCGAGCTCGGCGAAGTCGAGGTCGGCCTCGGCCTGGGTCAGCTCGGACTGCATCTCCACGTCGCGCGCCTGGGCGGCGGCCAGCTTGTCGCGCGTCGCATAGAGATGGGAGCGAGCGCTGCGCAAGGCGCTCTGCGACTGCGCCAGGGCCTGGGTTGCTGCGACCAGCCGTTTGCTCGAGTGCTCGAAGTCCTCGTGGGCGTGCCGGAGCTCCTTCTTGACACGCTTCTGCCGATCCTTCAGCTTGTCGCCGGCACTGACACCGGAGGTCAGCTGGGCCGAGGCGGTCGGGAGAGCGGACGGGACGGCTGCCACACCCGCCGCGAGAGACACGGCCAGTGCGGCCACGCCCACGCGACGACGTACGGCGCGGGGGAAGGTGCGCACCGGTGTTTGCCTTCGCTGGTGTTCGGGGAAGTGTTGTTCAGCTGGGGTAGTGCAGTGTCAGGTGGGGCTGGTGTTCCTGGTGGGACGCCCCGACGCTAACCCGCAGGTACGCCGCTTCCCGGGACGCCACGCCGACCGTGGTCGCGGACCGGGCGCTTGTGGTCCGTCTCCGAATCAGTGTGGGTAACGGACCATCGTCTGGCGCCCGTCGGGCAAGGCGGAGGTGCGAGAGCGCAGCGTGCTGCGCCGAGTGCCGACAACGCAGCCCGTCGGGATGCCAGGCGATGGTCCGCCGCGATGATTCGGAGACGGACCACTAGACCTTGAGGTACTTGCGGGTCAGCACGAGCGTCGGCAGCAGCGTCAGGAGTGGCCCGAGGATGGCGATCGCGAGGACGGCGACGGTGTACTCCTCCATGCCGATCCACGGCATGAACTTCAGCTGGTCGCCGGCGCGTTCGTAGATGCCGTAGTACATGAACGCCCCGAGCGCGCCGGCTGCGAGCACGACCCCGACCAGTGCGGTCACGAGGGCCTCCAACAGGAAGGGCAACGCGATGTAGAGGGTCGATGCCCCCACCAGTCGCATGATGCCGATCTCGCGCCGTCGCGCGAGTGCGGCAAGCCGGATCGTGTTGCCGACCAGCAGCAGCGCGGCGAGGACCAGGAAGGCAGCCGTGCCGAGCGCACCCCACTTCAACGCGTTGATGGAGCCGTAGATCGGCTCGAGCACCTCGCGCATGTCACGGATGCCCGAGACGCCGTCGAGGCCGATGACGGCGCTGGTGACGCCCTCGAACTGTTCGGGGTCCTCCAGCTCGATCCACAGCGACTGCGGCATGGCCTCGGCCGTCGCTGCCGGGTTGGGACCCTCGAAGCGCTCCGGGCCGAGGAGCTCCTTGACCTTCTCGAAGGCCACTTCCTTCGACTCGGTGTGATAGCCCGCGACCTCCGGGTTGGCCTCGACCACGTCGATGATGGCGGCCTTCTGTGCCTCGGTCACCTCGCCGTTGCAGGCCGCGTTGTCGTCCTTGTCCTTGCAGAGCCACACCGTGATCTGGAGCTGGCTGCCCCAGTGGGCGGCGGCCCTGTCGGCCTGTTGGTTCAGCAGCACGCCCAGGCCGACCAGGGTCAGGGACACGAACAGCGTGATGATCACCGCGACGTGCATCGACAGGTTGCGGCGCAGGCCTTGGCCCAGGTTGGACAGGACGTATCGCATGAAGTGGAAGAGCCCTCGCTTCTAGGTCTGCTTCTAGGTCGGGAGTGTCTAGTTCTGGAAGCCGTAGACGCCCTGGGCCTCGTCGCGCACGACGCGGCCGTGCTCGAGCTCGATGACCCGCTTGCGCATCTGGTCGACGATCCCGTGGTCGTGGGTGGCCATCAGCACCGTCGTGCCGGTGCGGTTGATCCGGTCGAGGAGGTTCATGATCCCGACCGAGGTCGTCGGGTCGAGGTTTCCGGTGGGCTCGTCGGCGATCAGGATCATCGGCCGGTTCACGAAGGCGCGGGCGATGGCCACGCGCTGCTGCTCGCCGCCGGAGAGCTCGTCGGGCATCCGGTCGCCCTTTCCGTCCAGGCCCACCAGCTCGAGGGTCTCGGGCACCACCTTGCGGATCTGCGCGCGGGGCTTGCCGATCACCTCCAGCGCGAAGCCGACGTTCTCGGAGACCGTCTTGTTGGGCAGCAGGCGGAAGTCCTGGAAGACGGTGCCGATCTGGCGCCGCAGCCGCGGCACCTTCCAGCCCGCCAGCCGGTTGATCTCCTTGCCGGCGACGTAGACGCGCCCGGCGGTCGGGCGGGTCTCGCGCAGCACCAGCCGCAGCGCCGTGGACTTGCCGGAGCCGGAGGCACCGACGAGGAACACGAACTCGCCCTTCTCGATGTCGACCGTCAGCTGGTCGAGCGCGGCGTGTCCCTGCCCGGGGTAGGTCTTGGAGACCTTTTCGAACCGAATCATCGGTTCGAGGTTAGACGCTGCACCTGAGAGCGCCGAAAACGTCGATGCGCGGGCGCGTCGGTCAGGCCTCGGCGCGCTCGGCGCCCCGCCGCCAGCGGATGCCGGCCTCGAGGAAGCCGTCGAGGTCGCCGTCGAAGACCGAGCTGGGGTTGCCGACCTCGTAGCCCGTCCGCAGGTCCTTGACGATCTGGTAGGGGTTCAGCACGTAGTTGCGCATCTGGTCGCCCCAGCTCGCCTGGACGTCGCCGCGCAGGCCGTCGAGGTGGGCCTTCTCCTCGGCCTTCTTCATCGCGAGCAGCTTGGCCTTGAGGACCACCATCGCGCTGGCCTTGTTCTGCAGCTGCGACTTCTCGTTCTGACAGCTCACGACCGTGCCGGTGGGGATGTGGGTCAGCCGGACGGCGGAGTCGGTGGTGTTGACCGACTGGCCGCCCGGGCCGCCCGAGCGGTAGACGTCGACGCGGATGTCCTCGTCGGGGATCTCGATCTCGTCGGTCTGCTCCAGCACCGGGACCACCTCGACGGCCGCGAAGCTGGTCTGGCGGCGGCCCTGGTTGTCGAAGGGGCTGATCCGCACGAGCCGGTGCGTGCCGCCCTCGACCGAGAGCGTGCCGTAGGCGTAAGGGGCGTGCACGGCGAAGGTCGCGGACTTCAGGCCCGCCTCCTCCGCGTAGGAGGTCTCGAAGACCTCGACGGGGTACTTGTGCTGCTCGGCCCAGCGGAGGTACATCCGCATCAGCATCTCGGCGAAGTCGGCGGCGTCGACCCCGCCGGCCCCGGACCGGATGGTGACGAGCGCCTCGCGGGCGTCGTACTCCCCCGACAGCAGGGTGCGCACCTCGAGCGCCTCGACGTACTTCTTGACCCTGATCAGCTCGCGCTCGGCCTCGGCCAGCGCGTCCTCGTCGCTCTCCTCCTGCCCGAGCTGGACCATGATCTCGAGGTCGTCGACGCGGCCGTTCAGCTCGGTGAAGCGGTCGAGCTCGCCCTGGAGCAGCGAGAGGCGACCGGTGACGCGGGTGGCGTTGGCCTGGTCGTCCCAGAGGTCGGGGGCGGCGACCTGCTCGCCGAGCTCGGCGATCTCGGCCCGCATCCCGTCGAGGTCGAGCACCTGGCCGACCGTCTTCATGGTCGCCTGGAGCTGCTTGATCTCGGTGTCGATGTCGGGGCCGGCCACAACGGGCAAGAGTACGTCGCGGCCCCGACGGGTGTCGAAACGCTCGACTCCCGCCGGGGCCGTCCCCCGTTCCTGCTACTCAGTCGCCATCAGTCGCACAGCACCCGTGCCGCGCCGGCCGAGGGCTCGGTGTCCGGCGTGGTGGTGTCCTGCGCCATGTCGATGCGGACCCGGTAGACGTTGTCCACCGAGATGGTCGTGAGCGCGGACTCGCCGAGGACGAAGTCGTGGGCGTAGCCGACGACGCCGTCGTTGCGCAGCACGATCGAGGCCCGGCCGCCGGTCTCGGTGCGGTCGGACAGGCCGAAGGTCGCCTCGAGCTCGGTGCACTTGCGGCCAAGGGTCCACTCGATGAAGCCGGCGTCCTTGGTCTTGTCGAGGTTCAGCGTGTGCCGGTAGTCCTCGCCGTTGATCGGCATCGAGTACGTGCTCACGATGTTCTCGCCGGCGCTGGTGGCCCGCTCGTCGAGCCACTGCCAGGCCGACACCTCGACGGCCCGCTCGCGGCTGATCCCCTTGGCGCCCTTGCCGTCAGCCTTCTTCACGACGCGATAGCTGCGCTCCAGGCTCGACGTCGGCTCGTCGGTGTAGGTGTACTTCCCGTTCTTCTTCACCTTGGCGGTGCCGATCGACTTCCAGCTGTCCTTGCCCTCGTACTGCAGCTGCACCGTCACCTTGCTGCCGGCTCCCGGCGTGGGGTAGACCCGGCCGGTCAGGACCAGCTCGTCCTGGTCGGCCACGACGTCGTTCTCCGAGACCTGCAGGGTGACGCGGTACTTCGCGGCGGCGCCGGCCGCGTCGGCCGGTGTCGTCGTGGCGGCTGCTCCCGCGGCGACCAGTGCGGTCGTGAGGGCGAGCGAGCCGATCCTGGCGATGGTTGTCTTCATGGCGGTTCCTCCCGTGTGCTGTTCGCACCGCCGGTGCGGTGGAGCGTGGTGTATTTCGGCAGGTGTGACACCACTCACGAGGGATTGGTTCGCGCCCCCATTTCCTTGTCTAGCCCTTGTCTGGTCAGGTGTTTCGGCGTCGAACTTTTCCCCGGCGCCCACCGTCTGACCTTCTTTCGGGCGGACCAGACCGGGGCTTGACTGAAGGGCGGCGAGGTCTAGGTTCGAAGGACACCCAGGAGCCTCTCGGGGACCCCCGCGACCTCCAGGAGCAGCCATGCTGAGCGACGCCACCGTCACCGCCAACATCCCCGCAGCGGACCTCGCTCGCGCCAAGCACTTCTACGCGGACATGCTCGGTCTCACCCCGGACCGCGAGGGCGACGGCGGCATGGCCTACCGCACCGGCGCGGGGTCCATGTTCTTCGTCTACCAGACGGAGTACGCCGGCATGGCCGGCCACACGATCGCCCAGCTGCACGTCGACGACCTCGACCTCGAGGTCAAGGAGCTCCAGGCACGTGGCCTCACCTTCGAGCACTACGACCTACCCGGCGTCACCTGGGACGAGGCGATCGCGACGGTGCCCGAGATGGGCCGGGCCGCCTGGTTCAAGGACAGCGAGGGCAACATCCTGTGCATCGACGAGGCCGACCTCGCCACGATCTGAGCGGAGTCAGCTCTCGCCGCGGCGCCGCCACGCACACTCAGCGAAGCGGTCGTGGGCTTCGAGGACGTTGGTCGCTGGTCATCCTTCCGGGTCATCCTTCCGGGTCATCCTTCCGGGCTCACCGCCGCCGCTCCGGTCGCAGCGATGGTGGCGGCTAACGGGCGCGCCCGGGATGGTGAGCGGCAGTTTCAGCGGGGCGGCGATCCGAACCCGCACCGACCGGGTGGCCGGGTCGACGACGACGGCGCGGGTCAGCCCGGGATAGTCCCTGGCGGCGCCGGTGCTGGCCAGGTAGTCGTCGACGGCCCGGCGGGCGGCGGCCGCGAGCAGCTCGAGGCGGTCGTCGGCCAGCCCGCCGGCGTACACGTCGTCGCCCTCGGCCCCTGCGTCGGCCGCCATCAGCGCGGCGCCGTCGGCGAGATTGTCGAGGCTCTGCCGCTGGAGGTACGCCGCCGACGCGTTGACCACCATCGCGACCGCCATCATCAGCACCACGGCGAAGCCGACGATCAGCACGGTGGTCTGGCCGCGCTCGTCTCGCGTCGCACCGCGTGTCACCGCGCCTCCTGGTAGCGCCCGATCGGCACCGTGTGCGTCGAGCTGAGGACGAACGACGACCGCTGCTCACCGAACAGGGCCGGCAGCAACGGCAGCCTCACCGTCGAGCTCACCCTGACGGTGACCACCGCGCCACCGCTGTGGCAGTCGCCCGCCGGCACGCAGGAGACCTCCACCGTCGGGTCGGCGGGGGCCATGCCCTGGTCGACCATGACCCGCCTCGCCGCCTGCCTCGCCTCCCGCCGGCCCTCGGCGTCGTCGGGTGCGAGGGCGAAGGCGCGGGCCGCCGATCGCACCGCCCCCGAGGTGGCGAAGGCGCCGCGCTGGACCTCGAAGACCGAGACGACGATCCACACCAGCGGGACGAGCAGCAGCACCCCGAGCCAGGTCAGCTCGACCAGCGCGCTCCCCCGCTCGCCTCGCTCGGCACCGGGGCGGCGGGTCACGGCGCCGCCTCCTCGACCGCCGTGCCGCGCACGGTGAGGTCGACCGACGGCCCGCCCAGCCCGAGCGCCGGCACCGTGGCTCGGATCACCACCTCGACACCGGGTGCACCGCCGATGTCGATCGGAGCCGCCTCGATGTCCTGGTGGTAGCGGGGGTCGAGGACATCGGCCACCTGCTCGCGCGCCTTGGCCACACCATCGGCAGGGCCGCGGTCGGCCGTCGCGGCGAAGCGCGCACCCTCCGACGCCGCCGAGGTCAGCGTGTTGCGCACGTGGAGGACCAACGCCAGCTGCAGGATGCCGAGGAAGAGCGGGACGATGACCACAGTGACGAGCACGAAGTCGACGACGGCCGAGCCGCGTTCGCCGCGGCCGGTGACCACTAGCCCTTGCTGACCGAGCCGAGCGCGGTCCGCAGCATCTCGGTCAGCTGCTCGTCGGCGACGGCCCAGATCGCGCCGACGATGGCCACCGTCATCACGGTGATCATCACCCAGCCCGGCACGTCGCCGCGCTCGTTGCGCCGCTCGGGCGCGACCAACCAGACGTAGCCCCGGACAGCGCCGTGGGTGAGGTGTTCGAGTCGTTCCATGGGGTTCCCCGATCTTTCTCATGGTGTGGTGAAGCCGATGCCGATGACACCGGGCCAGAAGGCGAACAAGATCGTCACGGGCAGCACGAGGAACACGACCGGCACCATCATGAAGACCTCCTTGCGCGCGGCCACCTCGATGAGCTGGCGGCGGCCCGCCTCGCGGACGTCGGCCGCCTGCGCGTGCAGGACGATCGCCAGCGGGGTGCCTCGCTCGACGGCGACCGCGATGCCCTCGGCGAAGCGGGCGACCAGCGGCAGTCCGGTCGCCGCAGCGAGGGCGTCGAACGCGCGGGCGACGGGCTCTCCGGTGCGGATCGCCGCGAGCACGCGGCCCAGGTCGTGCGAGAGCTCGCCACCGCTGCGGCGTACGACGCGGTCGAGCGCGGCGACCGGGCTCTCCCCTGCTGCGACGGCGAGGGCCAGGAGCTCGGCCACCGTCGGGAACTCCTGGAGGATCCGCCGTTCGCGGACCGACGCCTGGCTGCTCAGGTAGTTGTCGCGCCCCAGCACCCCGAGCACGAACGCTGCCGCGCACAGCAGCAGCGACAAGGTCAGGCTGCCCGGGTCCGACAGCGCGCGCAGCAGGCTCCAGACCGCGACGACGGCGAAGGCCGCGAGCCCCCACAGCACCTGCTCGATGCGCAGCTCGTGGACGGTCTTGTCCAACCCCGCCCGCTCGAGCCTGCGACGCACCGACGTCGCACCGCCCAGCACGCGCTCGACGGCGTCGGCCGCCCGGCGCAGAGATGGCCCGAACACGCCAGCGACGGCCGACACAGGGGTCGAGGACGCGGCCTTCAGGGCCGGGCTCCGGCCGACCTGCGGCAGGTCTCGCACGTAGGGCAGCACCCGGACGGCCAGCTGGGGTCGGCCCACGACCCGAGCGCGGGTGAGGACGAGAACCACGCCCACGCCTGCGACGGTGCCGAGGACGGCGCCCCAGATCGCCAGGCTCACGACCGGACCACCCTCACGACAGGATCCGTCGTTCGTTCGGGAGTCGTCCGATGCGCATCATCAGCGCGTAGGCGACGACGCACAGCACCGCGCCGAGCCCGAGCACTGCGGCGCCTCCTGGGGAGGCGTACTGGCCGATGACCTCTGGCCGGAACGACATGAACAGCAGCACCACCCACGGCGCCGCGACGGCGAGCCGTGCGCCGTTGACCGTCCACGCCTGTCGTGCCTCCATCTCGGAGCGGGTGCGTGCCTCGTCGCGCAGGTACGACGACAGGTTGCGCAGCAGGCGGCCGAGCTCGCCGCCACCGACCTCACGCGCTATCCGCAGGCCTTCGACGACCCGGTCGCCGACGGGGTCGGCGAGGCGGTCCTTGAGCCGATCGAGGCTCTCCCCGAACCGGCCGGAGGCCTGGTAGTCCAGGGCGAAGGCGGCGAACGGCTCGCGCAGCGGCTCGGGCCCCCGGGTGCCGAGAGCCGAGAGGGCATCGGACAGTGAGAGTCCGGCGCGGACCCCCGAGGCGAGGCTGTCGACCGCCTCGGGCCAGACCACCGCGAACTCACGCTGCCGTCGTCTCGCGCGCGCCGTGACGACCGCAACGGGGACGTAGGCGCCGATCGCGCCGAACGCGACCGCGACGGGCGGCGTGCCTGACACGAGCTGCAGGATCAGGGCGGTCACCGACCCGAGCGCCAGACAGAGCACCGCGAAACCGTTCACCGACACCTGCGCGAGACCGGCCCGCGCCAGCAGCATCGCCACCCGGCCGTGCCGACGCTCCGCCGGACGCGTCCGGCGCGGCAGCACGAACGCCGACCAGACCAGCATCAGGCCGATGCCGACACCCAGCCCCACCACCGCTCCCATCAGGCGCCGGTCCCGAGCAGGCGTCGCAGGTCGATGCCGACGCGCTCGAAGCGGTCGAGGCGGGCCGGCATGCCCCCGGTGTGCCGAAGCTCGCTGCCGCGCCGCTCGAAGATCGTCTCCGTCTCGATCACGTCGTTCTCGACCCGGCCCGGGACCGCCACGATCTCGTTGGCGCGCCGGACCCCCTGCGGGTCGAGTCCGAGGTGGACCACCAGGTCGACCGACGCTGCCACCGTCGGCACGACGAACCGAGCGCCGATGTTCTCCCCGGCCAGCAGCGGCAGGGTGCACATCTTCACCAGCGCCTCGCGGGCGCTGTTGGCGTGCAGGGTGCACATGCCGGGCAGCCCGGAGTTGAGAGCAAGCAGCAGGTCCAGGCACTCCTCTGCCCTCACCTCCCCGACGATCAGTCGGCTGGGCCGCATCCGGAGGCTCTCCTTGACCAGGTCACGCAGCCGGATCCCACCCGTGCCCTCCAGGCCGGCCTGCCGGGTCTGCAGCGGAACCCAGTCGGGGTGGGGGAACGTCAGCTCGAACACCTCCTCGGCCGACACCACGCGCTCGCCACCGGGGATCGCTGCGGCCAGACAGTTCAGCGTCGTCGTCTTGCCCGCCTGGGTGCCGCCGGCGACGAGGATGTTGAGCCCGGCGCGGACCGACGCGTCGAGGAACGCCGCGGCCGGCGCCGACAGGGTTCCGAGCTCCACGAGGTCGGGCAGCGTGGCCGCCCGCAGCACGAACTTGCGGATGTTGACCGCCGAGAAGCCGCGACTGATCCCGGCGAGGACGACGTGCAGCCGATGCCCGTCGGGCAGCATCGCGTCGACGAAGGGCGAGCTGATGTCGATGCGCCGGCCGCTGGACTTGAGCATCCGCTCGACCAGCTCGTTGACCTGCGCCGTGGTCAGCACGAGGTTGGTCAGCTCGTGCCGGCCGCGACGCGCGACGAACACCCGGCTCGGGTCGTTGATCCACACCTCCTCGACGGCAGGGTCGTCGAGCAGCGGCTGCAACGGCCCGAAGCCCGAGACCCGCGCCACCAGCTCACCGACGGTCGCGCTCGCGTCGGCGAGCGGGGCGACCGCGCCGGTCAGGCTCCGGTCGTCGTGGTCGCGGACGACGCCTTCGGCGATGCGGCGTACGGCGCCGGCGTCGAGCTGCGGGTCGACCGCGTCGCGGCGGACGATCTCGCGCACCCGCCCGTCGAGCACGTCGATGAGCCCCCCGTGGGTCAGGTCGCCCGCATCGGCGTGCGTGGTGGTCATGCGGGATCCCTCGCAGCCGCCGGGCGAGCGGCGCCCTGCCGGGGCACCCAGGTCGACTCCTGGCGCTCGCCGCCGACGTAGGGGAACCCCGCCGCCAGCCCCGTGTACGACGTCTCCGTGGCCCAGCGCGCGCACCACAACAGCGCGGGGCAGCCGGTGCAGTACGTCTCCCGCATCTGCTGCACCAGCGCCCGGCCGACCCAGCCGTTCTGAGCCCGGTGGTGCCGGGCTTCGAGGGCCGACCAGGCCTCGCCGAGGCCCGAGCAGTGCGCCGGCTCCATGTCGGCCGACGGAAGCCGTGGCGTGCCGAACTCCACGTCGCTCATCGTCACTGCGGAACCCCCCGAGACGTTCAAGCCCCGCGGGTCGACGAGGCGTACGCACGCTAGAGCCGCGTACTCAGGCTCGCCAGGGACCCAGGTGCCCTGTGGAGAAGGGGTGGCGGGTACAACTTGTTGTGCGGTCCTGCCTCCGCAGATCGCGGCCGCGTCCCATCTAGCCTCGGCCCATGCCAGCCGCGCGCAGCCGTCGAGCCCGGGCGGCCGTCCGCCGCAGGCGCCGCGTGGCGGCGGCGGTCAACGACCTGACCGACGCGCAGTGGCTCGGGCTGATGGAGGCCTGGGGCGGCTGCGCCTACTGCGGCGCCCTCGACAGCGCACTGCAGCGGGACTGCGTGCTGCCGATCTCGCGCGGAGGGCGCTACACCGTCGACAACGTCGTGCCCGCCTGCCGGTCGTGCAACGCCAGCAAGTGCAACGACGAGGTGACGGCGTGGCTGCGGCGCAAGCGTCTCGACGAGCGGGCGTTCCTGGAGCGCTACGTCGAGGTGCGGCGCGTCCTCGGCTCCGACGTCGTCGAGAGCCCGTAGGCCCGGCGCGCGTTGTCACCCGAGACCAGGCGCCCGACGTACGCCGCGTCGGCGTCGGACATCTCGCCGGCAGCGACGAGCTCGTCGAGGACCCCGCCGAGGCCGGACCGGAAGAGCAGCGTGCCGAGGAGGTAGAGCTCGGCGAGGCCGTAGGCGTCGGTCGAGAACAGCAGCTTGCCGAAGGGCGCGAGCTCGAGAGTCTCCCGGTAGAGCACCGCCGACAGTGCACCCGTGTTGTGCGAGGCGAGGCCGAGGTCGAGGAAGACGTGGTCGAAGACCTGGGCGAGGTAGGCGGCGTTGCGGTGGTAGGGATAGTTGTGCAGGAGCAGCACGGGCACGCCGTGCTTCTCGGTCGCACGCAGGAAGTCCGTCAACCGCAGCGGGTCGCAGTCGAGCAGGTCGAGGTCGCTGTCGCCGTAGCCGACGTGGAACTGCAGCGGAAGCCCGCTCTCGAGCGCGGTGTGCGCGAGCCACGCGCTCACCCGCATCGAGGTCACCCGGGCACGGCTCACCCCGGCGAGGGCACGGTCGAGGTCGGCCGCCGACGGCTTGTCGGCGGGCAGCCCGAGGCCGACGCGGTACGCCGCGATCGACTTTGCCCCGACGGCGCCATCGGTCTTGGCCGACCGCAGCCGCGCGATGACGTCGCCGGCGAAGTCGGAGGTGCCGGAGCGGAGCACCTGCTCGGCCAGGTGCTCGAGCCGGACGACCTCGTGTGCCGTGGCACCGGCGATGTCGGCGAGCTCGGCGGGTGCGCAGATGTCCGCCTCGCCCGGTCCGACGTAGCCCAGGCCCGTGTCGACGAGGTAGGTGTCGATGCCGGCGGCGACCAGGAAGCGGCGGTTGACCTCGGCTGCGCCGAGCTCGGACCGCCGCTCGAGGTAGACGTCGGCGGCGACGAGCGGGTCGAGGTCGAGCACGGGGGCGCAGTGTCGTCGGATGGCCAGCCCCAGCATCGAGTCGAAGAGCGTGGTGCCGAGCGGCGACGAGTGCACCGCCTCGTTCATCAACGCCTCGAAGCCGGGCCGGTCGAGGTCCTCGAGCACCAGACCGTGGCAGTGGTGGTCGACGAGCGGGCCCCAAGGGCGGGCCGGGTCGCTGGTCACCGCTGTGCCGCCTCGTCGCGGTCGAGCGCTGCGAGCCCGACAGCGAGCCGCCGGGCGAAGCCGGGGACGGCGACCGCCCGCCAGACCGAGAGGCTGGGCCTCAGCCCTGGCTGCACTGGTGCGGACACGGCTCCCCCGGGGTGATCGGCGACGGTCGAACGGCCCTCCCGGAGTCTCGCCTGCGCCCTATTCTTTGTCCACCGCCAGCAGAAGGAGCCGCCCGTGGACCAGGTCGAGCGAGACCGGCGCCGCGATCATGCGGAGGACCTGCGGCGAGGTCTGGCCGAGGCTGGCGTCTCGGTGGTCGCGACCTCGTTCGTCGACAACGCCGGCATCTCGCGCGCGAAGTCGGTGCCCTTGGACCGGCTCTCCCACCTGGCCGCCTGGGGCGTCGGGTTCTCCCCCGCCTTCGACTACTTCCGCGCGGACGACTGGGTGGCCGCGCCCGCCTCCGGAGAGGGCCCGGTCGGCGACCAGCGGATCATCCCCGACCTCGACCGGCTCGTCGTCCTCGACGCGCAGCCCGGCTGGGCGTGGGCGCCGGGCGAGCGCTACGAGCAGTCGGGGGCGCCGTACGCCGCCGACAGCCGGCTCCTGCTGCGCAGGCTCGTCGACGACCTGGGCCGCCGCGACCTGACGGTGCGCTCCGCGCTCGAGATCGAGTGGGTGGTCTCCGAGGGCAACGGCGACGACTACCGCCCTGCCACGCGCGGGCCTGCCTACGGGCTGGCGCGGCTGGCCGAGGTGTCGGACTACAGCCGTGACGTGCTGGCCGCGCTGACCCGCCAGGGGGTCACCGTCGAGCAGTTCCACCCCGAGTACGCCCCGGGTCAGCTCGAGCTCTCGGTCGCCGTCGAGGACCCCGTCGGCGCGGCCGACACCAGCGTGCTCGTGCGGCACACCATCCGGGCCGTCGGCGTGCGCCACGGGCTGCGCACGTCCTTCTCCCCCAAGGTCGACGCCGCGGGCGTCGGCAACGGCGGCCACGTGCACCTCAGCCTGTGGCGCGACGGCCGCAACCTCATGCACGGAGGCGCTTCGGCCTACGGCCTCACGCCGGCGGGCGAGGGCTTCGCCGCCGGGGTGCTCGACCATCTCGCGGGGCTGCTGGCGCTCGGGGCGCCGTCGGTGGCGTCGTACCTGCGCCTGGTGCCGCGGCACTGGGCGGGTGCGTACCGCTGCTGGGGGCGGGAGAACCGCGAGGCCGCGCTCCGCTTCGTCACCGGTTCGGCCGGTCAGGAGTCGTCGAGCGCCAACCTCGAGGTCAAGTGCGTCGACCTGCACGCCAACCCCTACCTGCTGCTGGCCGGGCTGCTCGCCGCGGGCGTGGCCGGACTGGACTCCGCAGCGAGCCTGCCCGAGCCCGTCGAGGTCGACCCGGCGTCGCTCGGTGTCGAGGAGCAGGCGGCCCGACGCGTCGAACGCCTTCCCGAGGGCCTGCGCGTCAGCCTCGACGCGTTCACCGCTGACACCGTGCTCACCGAGGCACTCGGACCTGCGCTGGTGGCCGGCATCCGCGCGGTCGGGGAGTCCGAGATCGAGCGCTTCGAGGGGGTGCCTCCGGAGCTCGTCGCGGAGGCCTCGCGCTGGGCTCACTGACGCGCAGCTCGGCGGTTATCTGGCCGTGGGACAGCAGAAACAGCCGTCCTCACGAAGAACTCATGCGAAATCCTCGTCGTTCCGCATCATGAACGGACGTTCAAGGCGTTTCATTGTCACAACAGCGTGGAACCGGGGGGAACCACGAGGTTTGGAGTACGTGGCACCACAGATCCGGGGGGACTGTGGAGCCGCAGCCGCGCGCATGTCGCGAGCGACAGGGCAGGGCGTCTCGGTTCGGGGGGACCGGGCGTCCTGCCCGTCCCGATGTCGGGCTGCTCAGCCCTGCTTCTCGGCCAGGTTCTTCTCGAACCAGGCCTGGGCGTAGGGGTTGTCGTTGTAGCGCGGCACCGGACGGTAGCCGGCCCGTTCGTACATCGCGATCGCCTCCACGAGGGTGCCGTTGGTGTCGAGGCGTACGACGCCGTGCCCGAGCTCCACACAGCGCTGCTCGAGGTGACGCAGCAGCCGCGCGCCGAGCCCGGCTCCGCGCCAGTCGGGATGCACCCACATCCGCTTGATCTCGCCGACGCCCTCGCCGATCGTCTGCACACCGCCGCAGGCCACCGGTCGGCCGTCGCTCGTGGCGACCACGAAGGTGCCGTTGCCGGGAGCCATGGCGACAGCGTCGTCGGCACGTGCGCCTGTTGCGTCGAAGCCGGTCGGGAACCGCCGGTCCAGCTCCGCGAAGTAGTGGTCGACGGCCTCCACGGCCACCGCCGCGGTGGGGTCGACGTCGCCCAGGTGCACCGTCGCGGCCCGCACCAGGAGGTCGGCGGTCGCGAGCGCGTCGACCAGTCTCGAGCGCTGGCGCTCGGTCAAGGGGGCCAGGAGCGAGTCGGCGAGCTCGTCGGACCGGCGGTCCAGCAGCGCCAGTGTCGACCGGCCGCGGGCCGTGAGAGACACCCAACGACGCCGCTTGTCGCTGAGGTCGGGACGCACCTGCACGAGGCCACGCTCCTCGAGCGTGCGCAGCAGCCGGCTCAGGTAGCCCGAGTCCAGGTCCAAGCGGTCTCGCAGGTCGCGGACCGTCGCACCGGGCACCCCGACCTCGAAGACCAGTCGCGCGGCGCCGAGCGGAAGCCCGAGGCCCAGGAACGACTCGTCGAGCGCGCCGATGCGTTGGGTGTAGGTGCGGTTGAAGCGCCGCAGCGTCGCGGATCCATCCATTCTCTGACTTTAGTCAGAGAATGGTGGCCGCCTCAAGCCGCTGACGCTGGTCGGACCGGACGAGCGGCCTCAGCACGAGGATCCCGACGAGCGGCAGCGCGGCGAGCACGGCGAGGCTGGCGGGGATCCCGATGACGTCGCCGAGACCGGCCACCTCAGCAGACCCGACGCTGCCCCCCACGAGGAAGAGGAGCGTGGCGATCCCGAGCGCCACGCCACGTACGTCGCTCGCGGTGGCGTCGCCGACCCCGGCCATCAGCGAGGGCTGACCGAGCCCGAAGGCGACCGTCACGAGGGCGATCGACACCATCAGGAGCACCCCGTTCACCATCGCGGTGCCGGCCGCGGCGATGAGCAGCGCTCCCGACGCGACCAGGGCGCTCACCACGAGGGTGCCCGGCACCCCGAAGCGGGCGTGGAACGGAGCGACCAGGCGAGGCACGACGAGGGCGACCGCGCCGCTCGGCAGCAGGAGCAGGCCTACCTGCCAGGTCTCCCAGCCCGCATGGACCAGGACGATCGGGACCGCCACCAGCTGGGCGAACCAGGCGGCCGGAACCGCCGCCGCCGCGAAGGCACCGCGGGTGACCGCCGGGGTGTGCACGACCGACGCCGGCAGGAAGCCGTCGGGCCTCCGGCGCACCCACAGCGCGACCGCCGGGACGCCCAGGGCGACGAGAAGCCCGCCGGCAACTGCCACCGCGACGCCCGTCGTGGGCGACTGAACGAGCAGCACGAGACCGCCCGCCGTGAGAGCAACCAGCACTGCGCCGACGAGGTCGAGGCGGTCACCCGTCCCGCCGCGGGTCAGGTCGCGCCACAGGAACGGCAGCGCAGCGAGGCCGAGCACCGGCAGCAACATCACCGCGCGCCAGCCGACGGCGTCGGCGACGAACCCGCCCAGCAGCGGGCCGAGGCACGTGACAGCAGCCGCGATGCCCGCGAGGGTGCCGAGGGCCGCCCCGCGCACGGCGCCGTCGTAGCGCTGGCTGAGGATCGCGACTCCCAACGTCGGGATCGCCGCGGCGCCGGCGCCCTGGAACATCCGGGCGGCCAGCAGGACCGGGAACGCCGGGGCAGCCGCGGCCACGAGCGCGCCGCCGGCCATCAGCCCGAGCCCGACCAGGAGTGGCGTACGGATGCCGACGAGGTCCGAGACGCGCCCGTAGAGGGCGGTGCTCACGGCCAGCATCAGCACGTAGAGGCTGATCGACCAGGCCGCGACGCCGACGCTGACGTCGAGATCGCGCGCGAGGGCCGGCAGCACGATCGTCGCCGAGGACGAGCCCATGCCCGCCAGCCCGAAGAGCAGGCCGAGGAGGATGGGGATCCGGCGTGAGTCAGGCATCGGTAGGCCAAACGCCGGGACACCACACGGAATTCCACGCTCCTGGCAGCGCCTGCGCGTCTAGGTGCTGATCCAGTCGATGGACATCGACGGCACGTGGTCGTGGTCGTCGCCGGTCGACTCGTCGGGGAAGTCGAAGACCCCGATCATGATCTGCAGCGGGTACGCCGGCGGGCGCGGCGTACGGCGCACCACCTCGCCGTCGACGGAGAAGGCGGCCTCGTCGGCATCCCAGTCGACTGCGTAGGTGTGCAGCTGCGACGGGTCGACGGGCAGGCGCGGCGCGGCGAAGTCGTGGGCCAGGCCGGGATCGCGGATCTGCTTGAGCCCCAGGCCCACCTCCGCTGTCCCATCGCGGACAGCGTTGCCGAAGATCTCGACGATGCAGATCTCCCCGCACTGCTCGGGCTCGTCCTCGAAGCCGCACAGCCACAGCGCCGCCATCGAGCGCGGGGTGATGTCCATCGAGCAGCGGACCTCCAGATGACCGCCCGACGAGACGAACCCCTCGAAGCGAGGCTGCTCCTCGCGCACCTTCTGCCCGACGAAGATCGACTGCTGCCCGACCGTGCTGCCGACCGGACCGGAGTGGTTGCCCGACATCATCCCCGAGACCCGCAGCGGCGTCGGGTGCTCCTCGGGACACCACAGCGGATGGTCGACGGGGAGGTCGAGGATCAGCTGCGAGTCCTCGACGCGGTACGACGCCGCGGCATCGGCTCGCGACGACCAGACCGGCAGATAGCTCGGGACCCAGACGCCGGTGTCGAGGTCGGGGCCATCGAAGTCGTCGCGCCAGCCGTTCACCCGAGCCAGGTTTCCAGCCCGTCGATTCGTCTGTCCACCGCTGCGGCGTCGGGGATCGAGGGCACCGCACCGGCGGTCTCGACGGCCAGGGCTCCGGCGACCACCGCCCGCGCCGTCGCCGCGTCGAGGGCCATCCCCGCGGCCAGACCCGCTGCGAGGTAGCCGGTGAAGGCGTCTCCCGCGCCGGTCGTGTCGACAACCCTCGCGGGGATCCCAGGCACCTCGCGCGTGCCCGCTGGGTCGGTGATCCGGGCGCCGCCGGCGCCGAGAGTCACCACGAGAGCCGGCGCTGCCGCGACGGCGGAGCCGAGCTCGACCGCCTCGTGCTCGTTGACGACGAGCACGTCGACGGCCTCCAGCAGGGCGGCCGGGAGCGACCGGGCCGGAGCCGCGTTGAGCACGACGATCGTTCGTGCCGACCTCGCGACGAGCGCGGCGGAGAGCACCACCGCGATGGGCACCTCGAGCTGCGCCACCAGCACGCTGGCGCCCTCGACAGCCTCGAGGTCGTCCGGGTGCAGACCGTCGAGCAGCCCGTTGGCCCCCGCGTCGACGACGATGGCGTTGTCGCCGTCGGCCTGCACCATCACCCACGCGGTCCCCGACGGACCCGCGAGGCGGCGCACTCCCCCGACGTCGACTCCGGCCCGCGCAGCGGCGTCGAGAAGCAGCAGTGCGGCGTCGTCGCCGCCGACGGCGCCCACCATCCGGGTTCGCGCGCCGGCGCGGGCGCAGGCGACGGCCTGGTTGAGTCCCTTGCCGCCGGGCACCCGTCGCTGCCCGCTCGCGAGCACGGTCTCGCCAGCAGCCGGCACCCGGTCCAGGCCGATGACGACGTCCAGGTTGAGGCTCCCGAGCACGGTCACGTCGTGCATCACGCACCCACGATCTCAGTCGCGGCCGGCCACGGGTCGGAGTCGGCCGATGCGGGCGTGCGCGAGCGCGGCCCGCGCGGCGTTGTCGCCGCACGCGCCGTGGACCCCGCCGCCCGGATGGGCGGACGCGGAGCCGAGGAAGAGGCCCCTGATCGCGGTCTCGGCCCGGCCGAGACCCGGCACGGGCCGCAGGACGAGCTGCTGGTGCAGCTGGGCTGTGCCGCCGTTGAGCGCGCCGCCGACGAGGTTGGCGTCGCGGGCCTCGAGCTCACGCGGACCGAGGACGCGGCGGGCACGGACCCGGGCGCCGAAACCGGGCGCGAGACGCTCGACGCGCGCCTGCATCCGGTCGGCCATCCGCTCGCAGTCGTCGCGGTCCCACGTTCCGCGGATCCCCTCGCCCCCGGCGTCGTCCTTGGTGGCTTGAGGCACATGCGTGTAGGCCCAGAACGACTCGGTGCCCGGTGGCGAGCGGGTCGGGTCGGTGGTGGTCATCTGTCCCGTCAGGAGGAACGGCGCGGCGGGCACGGTGCCGGCACCGACCTGGGCCAGCGCGATGTTCATCTCCTCGACGGAGTCGGCGACGTGCACGGTGCCGGGAGCCGCCTCGGGCGTTCGCGCCCAGGGGACCGGGCCGTCGAGGGCCCAGTCGACCTTGACGGTGCCGGGGTCGAGCTCGAAGCTGCGCAGCGAGGAGCGGACCCGGCCGGGCACGTCGGCCGGGTCCAGCAGCCGCAGGTAGAGCGTCGACACCAGGACGTCGGCGACGACGGCGCGGCCGGCGGCGTGCCGCTCCCCGCCCGACGTGCGGACGCCGACCGCGCGGCCGTCGGCCACCTCGATGCGCACGACCTCGGCACCGGTGCGGATCTCGCCACCGCGGGCGCGGAGGCGCGCGGCCAGGGCTTGCGTCAGCCGGCCGGCACCGCCCTCAGGGACCGGGAAGCCCACGGTCTGGCCCATCATCGCCAGCAGCAGTCCCATCAGGCCGGACCCCGGGGCGTCGAGCGGGATGTCGGCATGCCCGGCATTTCCGGCGAGCAGCGCCCGCGCGGCACGGCCCCCGAAGCGCTGGCGCCCGAGCTCGGCGACGGGCGTGAGCAGCGTCCTCACGAACGCCAGCCCGCCCACCTTGCGGAGCGAGGCGAGCAGACCCAGTCCGTGACGCACCGGCGGGAACGGCGTGAGCAGGCCGCCGACGAGGTGCTCGGCGACGTGGTCCCACTCCCGGCACAGGCGCAGCCAGGCCTCGCCGTCGCCCGGTGAGTCCTCGTCCAGGCCCGCCGCCGTGCGGTCGCGGTCGCGGTGCAGCAGCGCCCAGCCGCCGTCGGGGAACGGGTGGCCGAGGACTGCCGGCGCGTGCACCCAGCGCAGCCCGTGCTCCTCGAGCTCGAACGACCGGATCGTGGGCGAGACGGCGGCCAGTGGGTAGAACGCGCTGAAGGTGTCGTGGACGAACTCGGCGTCGAGCTCGCAGTCGCTGCGCACCGCGCCGCCGACGTCGGGTTGTGCCTCCACGACCAGCACGGACCAGCCGGCGTCGACGAGCCGGTTGGCAGCGACGAGCCCGTTGGGACCGGCTCCGACCACGACGGCGTCCGGCGTCCCGGTCACGAGGTCGTCCCGCGCGCCCCCGCAACGAGGTTGCGGACGATGCCGGCCAGGGCGGAGCCCTGACCACCCCGAAGCGCGTTGCCGCTCCCACGCGGCTCGAGCACGTTGCCGGGGCCGGGCGTCGGCCGTCGTGTGCGGTCCTGCGCGACGACCCGGAACAGGGGCGCCACGAGTGCGTCGTACACCCACGGCAGCGTAGTGAACCCCAGTCGCATCACGTCGTTGGCCAGTCCCACCTGGCTGCGGCGGGCGGAGCCGTCGGCATGCGCGAGGACCCGGGCCGCGACCTTCTCCGGCGTGGTCACCGGGAACGGCGGCCTTCCGACAGCGTCGCCGTAGTTGGCGCCCTGGAGGTAGATCGGTGTGTCGACCCCGCCGGGAGCCACGTACGACACGCGGACGCCGTCGGCGTCGCGGGTCTCGAGCCGCAGCTGCCGCGCGAGGGCTCGAACGCCCCACTTGGAGACGACGTACGCCGCCATGTCAGGGACTGCCAGGTGGCCGATCACCGACCCGACGACCACCAGGCTGCCGGCGTTCTGGCGACGCATCACCGGGAGCACGGAGCGGGCCAGGTTGGCGGTGCCGATCACGTTGGAACGCTGCACCGCCTCGAAGACGAACGCGGGCACGTCCTCGAACCTGCCGTACGCCACGACGCCCGCGTTCGCGACCGCAACGTCGATCCGCCCGTGCTCCGCCAGCACCGCGGCGACGGCCGCCTCGACCGCCGCGTGGTCGGCGACGTCGACCGTGTGCGCGACCGCCGACGCGGCACCGAGGGCGACGCAGTCGGTCGCCACCCGACGGAGGCCGTCCTCGCCGCGAGCCAGGAGCACGACGCGGTCACCGCGGGCGGCAGCAGCGCGGGCGGTCGCCTCGCCGATGCCGCTGCTCGCGCCGGTCACCAGGACGACGCGGGTGCTGCTCACCGCCGCCGCTCGGCCAGGAGGGCCAGTCGGCGGAGGGTCTCGGTGTTGCGCCACTTCAACGTGAGACCTTCCAGCGGCGGCGGCACCAGGGAGCCCGGTCCCGACACGGCCTTCTCCTCGATGCGGGTCTCGGTCTCGGCGCCGTGCGGCGTCAGCCGGAGATGCACGTGTGCCTCACCCACCGGCCACGCACGCGCGCGCAGGGTCAGCGACACACCTGGAACCGTCTCCAGCACCTCGGTGCTGTCGTCGATCAGCAGCTGGCCAGATCCCGACGGAGTGGTGCAGCTTGCTGCCCTGCGCCGGCCAGGTGTCCTCCACCTCCCGCATCCGCGACGCGCCGACCACCCACACCGGGTAGAGCCAGCCGTCGGCCAGGACGTCCCACACCTGCTCGGGCGTTGCGGAGATGAGCCTGGTGTTGACGCTCACGACGAGTTCAGTGCCGTCAGCAGGGCGTCGGTGAACGCCGGGAGATCGTCGGGCTTGCGGCTGGTGATCAGGTTGCCGTCGACCACGACCTCCTCGTCGGCCCAGTCGGCTCCCGCGTTGCGCAGGTCGGTCTGCAGGCTCGGCCAGGAGGCGATCCGCCTGCCGCGGACCACGTCCGCCTCCACCAGCATCCACGGGGCGTGGCAGATCGCGGCGACCGGCTTGCCCGACTCGACGAACTCGCGGACGAAGGACACCGCGTCCTCGTCCATCCGCAGCGCGTCCGGGTTGGCCACGCCACCGGGCAGTACCAGGGCGTCGTACGACTCCGCGGACGCGTCGCCCACCGACCGGTCGGCCTGGCGGGTTTCGGCCCTGTCGAGGTGGTCGAAGAGCTGGACCTTCCCGGCCTCGGGCGCCAACAGCTGGAGATCGTGACCGGCCCTCTCCAGGCTGTCCCACGGATCGGCGAGCTCGATGCTCTCGATCCCTTCGTTGGCCGTCAGGAACGCGATGCGACTCATCGTGGTCTCCTCTCGTGAGGTGACTACGTGCCCGATCGGACCCGCGGCATGCGCCGCGAGTGGGTCAGCCCGTCTCGCAGAGGTCCTCGTTCGGCGTGGTCTCGACGGACCGGCAGGTGTCGAGACCGCCGCTGGGGCGGGCGAAGTCGCGACCTCGGCCGCCGACGATCAGGTCGTCGCCGGGTCCGCCGTAGACGCGGTCGGCGCCACCGCGCATCCTGGCGACGAGTCGCGAGCGATCCAGGTAGGGGCCGAACACGGTGTCCGCCCGGGAGGTGCCGCGCACGCGCCACACGCCTTCCGGCACCACGAGCGACTCGAACCTGCGCACCTCCGCGCGGGCGACCAGGCCCGCGACCCGGGCGACGGCGACGCCTCGGCCCAGGTCGACCCGGCCACGCGACCGGCGCACCAGCACCTTGTCGCGATCGATCGCGAGCAGCAGCTGGTCGGTGCCGCCGTCGCCGGAGATCGACTGGTCCCGCTCGCCCAGCACCAGGGCGGCGCTCAGCTCGTCGTCTCCCGGCCCGCCGCGGAGGTCGGCCACCCCCCACAGGTCCTCGATGCGGTCACGGCCGGTGCCACCGCGGGTGAAGTCGTCGCCGCGTCCGGGCGCGAGGTAGTCGTTGCCGGGTCCGCCGATGAACAGGTCGTTGTCGGCGGGTGCGTCCACCGGGCCCTGGTCGAGTCGGTCGATCAGGCCGTCGTTGCCGCCCCGGCCGTCGATGGTGTCGTCGCCGCCCATCGACCGGATCCAGTCGTTCTCTGCAGACCCGAGGAGCAGGTCGGCGTGCTCGGAACCGATCAGGTCGACCCGGCCCTGCAGCACGAGGGTGTCGGCGCCCTCTCCGGTCGCCCGGCCGGACGCGAGGTCGACCTGGACTCCGGCCACAGCACCGGCATAGGTCAGGGTGTCGGGGAGGAAGCCTCCGCCGACGTCGGTGTCGACGTCCCAGCCCGGGTCGAGCAGGTCGTCACCGGGACCCCCGGCCAGGGTGTCGCCGACGTTCGTGTCCGGCTGGTCCTCACTGGGTCGCAGTCCGTTGCGCTCGCCGTAGAGCGCGTCGTCGCCGTCCTCCCCCGAGAGCCGGTCGATGCCGCGACCGCCGCAGACGACGTCGTCACCGGCGCCGGCGAGCACCACGTCGTCGCCGTCGAGCGCGGCGATGACGTCGGCCCCAGCCGTCCCGCGCAGGATGTCGTCGGCCTCGGTCCCGACGATCGTGACGGGGCGGCCCTGGCAGAGATTCGCCGCCGCGGCAGGCGCGGCGATCGCCGTCAGGAGGGCGGCGGGTCCGGTCACGAGTGCCACGACGAGGATGCGCAGGCGGTTCATGCTGGGTACGACGCTGCCGGGCCCGGCCTGGTTCGCCGGTCTGTTCCGCCCGACCGGCTCAGGGCGCGGCGAACAGGTCGCCGAGGTCGTCCACGCGCTCCAGGACCGCCTCGTAGCGGAGCTGCTCGATGTCCATCGGGTCCTCGGCGCCCGCCTCGACCTCGGCCCACGACAACGGCGTCGCCACCGTCGGCTTGTCGCGCCCCCGCAGCGAGTACGGCGTGAGGGTGGTCTTGGAGCCGGCGTTCTGCGACCAGTCCAGGAACACCTTCCCGGTCCGGCGCGACTTGGTCATCGTGGCCGTGACCAGCTGGGGGTGCTCCTTCTGGAGCTCCTCGGCGATCTCCTTGGCCAGCGCCGAGGTCTCGTCGGGGTTCAGCTTGCCCGGCAGGGCGGCGTACAGGTGGATGCCCTTGCTCCCGCTGGTCACCGCCGTGGAGCTCAGGTCGCGCTCAGCGAGCCGATCGCGGACCAGCAGGGCGACCTGGGCGCACTCGTGCAGACCAGCGGGCTCGCCGGGATCGAGGTCGATCACCAGCCGGTTGGGATTCTTGGGCCGACCGTTCCGGCCCACGGTCCACTGGTGCACGTGCAGCTCGAGCGCCGCGAGGTTGACCATCCAGGTCAGGGTCGCGAGGTCGTCGACGATCGGGAACACCAACGTGTCGCCGTGCCGCGACTCGCCGCGGCTGCCTGTGGTCGGCACCTTGGCGGTGCGCACCCACGACGGGGTGCCGGCCGGGGCGTTCTTCTCGAAGAAGCTCGACTCGTGCGTGCCGTGCGGCCAGCGCACCCGCGTGACGGCACGGTCCTTGAGGTGCGGCAGCAGCACCGGCGCGATGCGGGCGTAGTAGTTGAGAACCTCGCCCTTGGTGGTCCCGGTCTGCGGGTAGAGCACCTTCCCGAGATTGCTCAGCTTGAGCGTGCGGCCCTCGACGTCGACGTGGACCTCCGTGGAGCCGGCGTCCTGCTTCTTCGGTGGCGGTGGCATCACAGGTCTCCTGGCGTGAGGTCGGAGCGGACGCCGCGGTACGACGGCTGCCGCAGCCGCTGGTTACGGGCGGTCTGGTGGCTGTCGACGTCGATCACCACGACCGGGTCGACCCAGTGGGTGCCCAGCGCGTCGACGCGCGGCACCTCGTCGTCGAAGGGGCTCTCGTCGCGGCCGAGGTCAGCGAGCAGGGTGGTGAGGATCTTGCTGGCCTTCCCGCCGATGCCGCTCCCGACCCGCCCGCGATACATCAGGCCGTCCGCCGTCGGCTCCCCCACCAGCACTGCTGCCAGGTGCCCGGCACTCGAGCCCTCCTGGGGTCGCCAGCCGCCGACCACGAACGAGGCGCTCAGCCGGTGCGCGAACTTCACCCAGTGCGGGGTTCGCGCGTCGAAGGTGTACGTCGACCGGCGTCGCTTGCTGACGATGCCCTCGAGTCCCTGCTGCCTGGTCGCCTCGAAGAGCATCGCGCCGTCGTCGTACACCGCCGGCACCTGCCACGTCCCACCCGGCCCGTCCGCGACCAGGCCCTCGAGCCGCTCTCGTCGCTCCTCCAGTGGGAGACCCGTGAGGTCCTCCCCGTCGAGGCGCAGCAGGTCGAAGACCATGTACGTCGCCGGCACGGTGCCTGACAGCCGGCGCGCGGTCTGCGCGTTGCGCACGTGCATGCGGTCCTGCAGGACGCGGAAGTCGGGAAGACCGTTGTCGTTGAGGGCGATGACCTCGCCGTCGACGAGCAGGTCGCGGTCACCCGACGCGGTCCGGCCCAGCGGCGACGTGTTGATCTCGGGCCAGGCGATCGTCACGTCGTTGCCGTTCCGGCTCCACATCCGCAGCCGGCCCTCGTCGGCGGCGGAACGCACGTCCGTGAGCACGCGGACGCCGTCCCACTTCACCTCGTGCACCCACTCGGGCCCCGGCGGGACGTGGGTGCCCTTGGTGGCGAGCATCGGACGCATGGACTCATCTTGGCCGATGCATCACCGGTGCCTGTCGGTTCGTCGTGCCAGACTTGGCTTCATGCGTGCGATATGGAAGGGCGCGGTCTCGTTCGGGCTGGTCAGCGTGCCCGTGAAGCTCTACAGCGCTACCGAGTCCCACGACGTGTCCTTCCGACAGGTGCACGCGAAGGACGGCGGCCGGATCAAGTACCAGCGCGTCTGCTCGATCGACGGCGAGGAGGTCCCCTACTCCGACATCGCCAAGGGGTTCGAGACCGAGGACGGCGAGATGGTGATCCTCAGCGACGAGGACCTCGCCGAGCTGCCGTCGACGTCGTCGCGCGAGATCGCCGTCGAGAAGTTCGTGCCGAGCGACCAGATCGACCCGATGCTGCTCGAGAAGTCCTACTACCTCGAGCCGGAGAAGACCGGCGCCAAGCCCTATGCCCTGCTGCGCCAGGCACTCAAGGAGGCCGACCGGATGGCCGTCGTCACGGTCGCCCTGCGCAACCGGACGACGATCGCGGTGCTGCGCGTGAAGGACGACGTGATCGTGCTGCAGACGATGATGTGGCCCGACGAGGTGCGCCAGCCCGACTTCAACATCGAGGGCGGTGACGTCAAGCCAGCCGAGGTCAAGATGGCCAACATGCTGGTCGAGACCCTGGCCGGCGACTTCGACGCCTCCGAGTTCGAGGACGACTACGCCGACGCCGTCCAGGCCGTGGTGAAGGCCAAGATCGAGGGCGGCGAGGTCAAGAAGACGCCGACCTCGACCAAGTCCTCCGGCGAGGTCGTCGACCTGCTCGCCGCGCTGCAGCGGTCTGTCGAGGCCGCCAAGACCTCGCGCGGCGAAGACGCCGACGACGAGAAGAAGAAGCCGGCGAAGAAGGCTGCTGCGAAGAAGACCGCCAAGAAGGCCGCCAAGAAGAAGGCCAGCTAGCTTCAATGCCCAGGCACGTTGTGCGATCGGGTACGGCGAGCCGTAGATAGGTGAAGGCCTCCCGGTCCGACAACGGCTCGGCCTACATCTCGCACCCGTGGCGCGAGACCTGCGAAGAGTTGGCCATCAAGCACAAGCGCACCCGGCCCTACCGGCCGCAGACCAACGGCAAGATCGAAAGACTCCACCGCACACTCGCTGACGGCTGGGCCTACAAGAAGCTCTGCAGCTCCGAGAACACCCGGCGAGCTGCGCTGGCAGGATGGCTCCACCAGTACAACCACGACCTGCCCCACTCAGCCCTCGGTGGCCTCCCGCCCATCAGCCGGTTGGACAACCCGGCTGGGCATCGCACTAGCTCCAGCTCGCCGCCTCGACGTACGGCCCGGTCCAGAGGCAGTCGCCGTCGGGCGTGCGGGCATAGCGCCACAGACCGGTGGTCTTGGCGTTGTGGTGGCGGCGGCAGAGTGGGACGAGGTTGGAGGGTCGGGTTTGGCCGGGTGGACCGCCTGGGTCGTAGGGGACGACGTGGTCGAGGTCGCAGCTGCGGGCGTCGACTTGGCAGCCGGGGAACTGGCAGGTGGTCGTAGGTCAAGATCACCTGCTGGCGGATCCGGTCGGGTGGGTCGTGGCCGTTGACTGCGTCGTCGCCGTCCATCCGGATGACCGGTTGGATCCGGACGGTGCTGGCGCCGAGCCAGTCGCGGATCTTGTCGGTGGTGACCGGGCCGAGGCGTTCGGCCTTCCCGACGCGGATGGTGTCGTCGTCGAGGTCGGTCTTGTCCAGGTGCAGGTAGAGGACCGTCGTCGGCTGGTGCGGCGTTGGTTGAGGAGGTCGCGCAGCGACCGTCTCGACACCACCGCCATCTCCGCGGAACAGGGTGGCGAGCGCCTGGGCCTTGCGGACGCCGAGGGGCTGGTCGTCGCCGGCCTTGCCGGCGGCGGCCGCCTTGGCACAGACGTGGCGGTAGAGGTTCGTGAGGAACAGGGTGTCGCCGGTGATGTGCAGCTCGCTGGTGGCGGCGTACTCCGACGCCATCGGCGTGTGCAGCACCACGTCCCAGACCTGCTTCTTCGCACGGGCCTCGCGCTCGGCGTGCCGGGCTGGGTCGTACTTCGCGATCGCGTGCGCGACGACGGTGTCGACCGCCTTCGCACCACATCTCTTCAGCCGGGGGGCGATGTGCTGGTCGACCCAACCGGCTGCCTCGAGGGAGAGGGTGTGGGTCAGGGTGGCGACGTGGCGGCCCTTCCAGGCCGGGATCTCCAGCGTGGCGACGCGTTTCCAGGTCTCGGGGAGGCGGTGGCGGAGCTCGAGAGCGTCGGTGATCAGCCGTTTCGCGGTGTCCGGGGAGACACCCAGGGTGATCGCGAGGGGCTCGGCGGCGTAGGCGGCGACCTGCGGGCAGCCCTCCCCACCGAGCGACTGGTCGGCGAGGAGCGCCTCACCGCCCCAGGTGGACACGCCGGACTCGGGGGTGGCCGGATGCACGACGGCCCACTGGTGGGCGATGAGCAGCTTGTCGCGGGCGGCTGTGCGGTCGCGGTGGTCGGCGTCGGCGAGGAGGTCGAGCAGCGCCTCGGCGCTCAGGTCGTCCAGGCCCGAGTCGGGGTCGACTGCTTCGGTCATGGGACCAGTCAAGCAGGGACCACCGACAGCCGGTCCGGGTCGAGAGCCCATACTCCACAGGGGTTCTGAGCATCGGCGGGTGGGTGGCGCCGGTGGTTTCGAGACGGGCCTAGCGGCCCTCCTCAAACCTTCGGCAGCTCGCGCGCGGTGGGTTGGTAGTCGTACTGGTTCAACCTCAGCACCGCGCGCCGCCGACAGTCCGGCGCGAGGGCTGGCTCTCGACTGATCGCTCGCTGCGCTCGCTGCTCGACCACCGGGCGCACGCTACCCAGCAGGCACAGGTCGCGCGCCGACGGTGGCGACGGCGCGGCTGGCGAGTGAGTTCGCGGCGGCCAGCGCGTCGGGGAGGTCGAGGCCACCGGCGAGCGCGCCGAGCAGGCCGGCGGCGAAGGCGTCGCCGGCGCCGGTGACATCGACGGGCTCGGTGGGCACGGCCGAGGCTGTCACGACGGTGTCGCCCGCGCAGGCGAGCGCGCCGGCGGGGCCGAGGGTCACGACGACGAGCGCGTGGTCGGCGGCGAGGGCGCGGGCGGCTCGCTCGGGGTCGCTCTCGCCGGTCAGCAGCTCGGCCTCGTCCTGGTTGGGCAGCAGGAGCTCGACGCCCGCGACGAGACGGCGGAACCGCTCGGGACCGTACGTCGCCAACAGAGCCGCCGAGCCCGGATCAACCGACCGGGCGACACCGGCAGCGGCGGCATTGTCGAGCAGGGTCCGCCACGCTTCGTCGCGGCCGGCGCCGCCCGCGCCGTCGCTCATGAACGGGTGCCCGGTGAGGTGCAGCCGCCCGGCCTGGGCGAGCAACGCGGGATCGACGGACTCGGGACCTGTCTCGGTGTTCGCGCCGCGGCTGGTGAGCATGGTGCGCACCGACCCGTCGGAGATCACCACGATCGAGCCGGTCGGCTGGTCGCTGCCGGTCAGCCGCGCGTCCACCCCCGCGTCGGAGAGCACCACACGGTGGTGGGCGACGTCGGCGCGGTGCACCGTCCCGACGAAGGTGACGGACGCCCCCGAGGCCGCCAGCCAGCACGCCGTGTTGGCGGCCGAGCCGCCGCCGCGGCGCACGATGATGCTCGGGGTGTCCGTGTCGACCGCGATCGGGGCGAGCGGCCTGACGATCACGTCGTCGATGAGGTCGCCGACGACCAGGACCCGCGACGACGCCGTCACGGGGCGCGATCCAGGGCGGCGTACGCCGTCGCGACGTCGGCCGCGACGCGCACGTTGTTGCGCGCCAGCGCCAGGTTCACCTCCAGCGACCGTCCGCCCGAGGCGTCGACGATGAAGGCGAGCAGGAACGGCGTGACCTCCTTGCCGCGGACGCCGGCCGCGTCTGCCGCCACGAACGCCTCGGCGAGGACGCGGTCGTGCTCGACGGGGTCCCACTGCTCGTCGGCCGGCACCGGGTTGGCGACGACCAGCCCGGCGGACGCAGCCCCGGCCGCATGCGCGACGTCTTGGGCGGCCAGCACGGCCGCTACCTCCTCGGGCGAGTCGACCCGCCAGTCGAGGCGGAACGCCGACTCGCGCAGCCAGAAGCTCGGGAAGACGTCGGTGCCGTAGCCGAGCACCGGCACGCTCAAGCGTCTCGAGCCGCTCGAGGGTGGCGCCCACGTCGAGCACGCTCTTGACCCCGGCGGAGACCACGGCCACGGGATGGGTCGCGAGGGCGCCGAGGTCTGCCGACTCGTCGTACGTCGTCGACGCGCCGCGGTGCACGCCGCCGAGACCCCCGGTCGCGAACACGCGGATCCCAGCCCGGGCGGCTAGATGCACCGTCGAGGCCACCGTGGTGGCCGCGCTGGCCCCGCGGCCGGCGAGCACCGGCAGGTCTCGGATGCTCGCCTTCGCCATGTCCTCCATCGCGATCCGCTCGACGCCCGCCTCGTCGAGGCCGACGCGCGGAACGCCGTCGAGCACCGCGATCGTCGCCGGCGTGACGCCGCGCTCGCGCAGCAGTGCCTCGAAGTCTCGGGCCGCCTCGAGGTTGCGCGGGCGAGGAAGTCCGTGGCTGATGATCGTCGACTCGAGCGCGACGACGGGCCGGCCGGCGGCGAGCGCCTCGGCCACTTCTGCGGAGAGCAGCACAGGCGCAGCCTAGGAGGTGCGAGGGTGACGTGGTGACGGGGCCGGAGGCACTCGCCGTGCTCGCGGCCGGGCTCGGAGCAGGCGTGGTGGTCTCGACCGTCGGCGTCGCGAGCCTGATCAGCTTCCCCGTGCTGCTCGCGATCGGCCTGCCGCCGGTGGTCGCCAACGCGTCCAACACCGTCGGCCTGGCGCCGGCCGGGCTGACCGGCTCGATCGGCTATCGCCACGAGCTGCGTCAGCACCCGCGCGTGACCATGGCCGTGCTGGTCACCTGCACGGTCGGTGCGGTCGCGGGCGCGATCCTCCTGCTCACGATGCCACCGGGCGTGTTCGAGGCCGTGGTGCCCTGGCTGATCCTGACCGCCTGCCTCCTCGTCGGGGTCCAGCCGCTGATCACGAGGCGGGTCGCCGCCACCGAGCACCTGGCCGAGCGGCACATGTCACCGGCGACGGCCGCGTGGTCGACCCTGACCGGCGTGTACGCCGGATACTTCGGGGCCGGGGCCGGCGTCATGATGATCGCGGTCCTCGCGCTCGGCCAGGATCTCGACCTGCGGCTGGCCACCGCCCTCAAGACGCTCTCGATCCTGGTGTGCAGCGTCGTCGCGGGCATCGTCTTCGTCGTCGCCGGCGAGCTCGACTGGGCCGCGGTCGGGCTTCTCGCCACAGGAGGTGTGGTCGGTGGCTACGTCGGCGCCCGCGTCGGGCGCCGGCTCCCCGACACCCTGATGCGCGTGCTCGTCGTCGCCTCCGGAGTCCTCGCCGCTGTCGTGATGCTGACCCGCTAGCAGGGCGGTCCCCGAGATCTTCTCGTGACCCGGGAGGTCCACACTCGGCGCATGGATCCGCGTCGTCTGCTCACGTCGGCGGCCGCGTCGGTGGTGCTGCTCGCCGGAGCCGGCTGCGCTGCCGACGAGCCACCCGACACCGCCGAGCCGGCGCCGTCCGACGCGACGTCGGCCTCGGAATCCGCATCGGCATCGGCATCCGGGCCTGCCGAGCCGTCCGGGCTCGCCCTCGACTGCCAAGGCAGCGGCAGCCCGACGGTCGTCCTCGAAGCGGGCCTCAACACGGGTGGAGAGACGTTCTCGTCCCTGGCCGCACGCGTCGCCGAGACGACGCGGGTGTGCGTCTACGACCGCGCCGGGATCGGTGCCAGCCCGGCGCTCGCCCCGGGCGACCCGGACCCCTGGCCGGGCAGCTCGGCCGACGCACTGGCGGAGGCGCTCGACACGGCCGGTGAGGAGCCGCCGTACGTCGTCCTGGGCTGGTCCTACGGCGGCATGGTCGCGCAGGCGTTCGCGACCCGGCACCCCGACCTGACGGCCGGGCTCGTGCTGGAGGACTCCTCGGTGCCCGAGCAGTTCGTCGACAGGCTCTGGGACGACATCGACTGGGAGGACGGCGGTCGCGTCGTCGACGAGAAGTTGACCCTTGACGAGATCGCGACGGTCGACTTCGGCGACCTGCCCGTGGTCGTGCTCACGCAGGACCAGCTCCCGAAGCGCTTCAAGGGCGCGTGGAGCCAGTACCAGGACCGGCTCGCGAGCGCGTCGACGAACGCCGTGCACGTCCTCGCCGCGGGTTCGCCGCACGAGATCCACGTCGCGGCCGAGGACCTCGTGCTGCACGTGGTCGAGGAGGTCGCCGCAGCCGTCGAGGCCGACGACCCGCTGGCCCCTTGCGACGACCGCTTCGCCCGGGCCGGCGGGCGGTGTCTCTAGGTCGTCTCCCAGCGGAACAGCTTGGCCGCGAGGGCGGTCACGACGACCGCGAACGCGGCCAGGATCGCCATCGGCAGCAGGGCCGCCGTCCACGGCTCGCCGCGGACCATCACGTCGAGCATCCCCTCGTTGAGCCAGTAGAGAGGCAGGAACCTGGCGAGGGTCTGCAGCCAGTCGGGGGCGGCGTCGAGGGGGAAGAAGGAGCCGCTGAGGAACGCCATGGGCAGCACCAGGAAGTTGGCCATGTTGATCGCGCCCTCGGTCGTCTTCGCCACGGCGCCGGCCAGCAGCCCGATCGACATGAAGCACAGCGTGCCGACGATGAGCAGCGGGATCGCCACCGGCCACGCACCAGTGAGCTGCAGCCCGAACGCAGCGGCCCCGATGCCGAGGAAGATGGCCATCTGCACCAGCGCGATCGCGATCGTCACGGCCACTCTGGCCGCGACCACCGTGCCCGTCGAGACCGGTGCGAGCTGGAGACGGCGCAACAGCTTGGAGTTGCGCCACCCGTTGAGGGTCGCGGCCGCGCCGAACGACGCGCTCATCGCGATCGCCCAGCCCAGCAACCCCGGCGTGACGAACTGGATGGTGGTCAGCGAGTCGTCCTCGACGCGCTCGGTGGTCAGGGTGTACGTCGGCGGAGTGCCGCTCAGCGCGACGTTGGTGCCGTCCACGAAGGCCCGGAGGGTGCCCTGGACGATCGCGGCGGTCACCTGCTCGGTCTGGGTGTAGTGGGCCACGATCTCGTTGCCCTGCTGCTCGATCGCCACGTCGGCGTCGCCCTTGCGGACCTCGGCGATGGCGGCGTCGAGGTCGTCGCTCCTGGTCACCTCGAACGACTCGTCGAAGGCGGCCTTGGCGTCGGCGGGCATCTCGTCGATCAGCGCCACGTCGCCGACCTGGATCATGTCGATGGGCGACTGGTCCTGGTCGCTGAGGATGCCGCCGAAGAGCACCAGGAACATCAGCGGGAAGATGATCGCGAAGAAGACCGAGGCCTTGTCGCGCACGAACCCGCGCATGATCGCCAACGACAGGCTGACGAACGCGCCACCCGACCACCTCACGCGCGGTACTCCCGGCCGGTGGTGGCGAGGAAGACGTCCTCGAGCGTGCCGGACTGCACGGTGATCCCGCCGAGGGCGTCGCGGGCAGCGAGCTCGGTGAGGACGGCGGCGGGTGAGCGCGTCGACAACACCAGCCCGTCCACGCTCTCCTCGACCGAGTCGACCCCGTCGATGCGTTCGGCGTCGTCGCGGGCGAGCTGCTCGGGCAGCACGGTGATCCGGGTCGCGGCGTCGAGCCCGCGCACCAGCGCCTTCGGGGAGTCGAGCTCGAGGATCCTGCCGTGGTCCATGATCGCGACGCGGTCGCAGAGCGCCTCGGCCTCGTCCATGTAGTGCGTCGTCAGCACGACGGTGCGCCCGGAGTCGTTGAGCCCGGCCAGCAGGTCCCACAGGTTGCGCCGCGCCTGCGGGTCGAGGGCGGCGGTCGGCTCGTCGAGGAACACGATGTCGGGCTCGTGGACCAGAGCGCACGCGATGGACAGCCGCTGCATCTGGCCGCCCGACAGGTTCTCCACGCGGGTGCCGGCCTTGTCGACGAGGCCGACCCGCTCGATCCACTCGTCGACCTTGGCCGGGGCGACGCCGTAGAGGGCGGCGAACGTGGCGAGCTGCTCGCGCGCGGTGAGGCGCTCGAAGAACGACGACGCCTGGAGCTGCACGCCCATCCGCGGCAGCAGGGCCGGGTTGCGCGGCCAGGGCTTCTCGCCCAGCACCCGGATCTCGCCGGTGTCCGGACGTCGCAGTCCCTCGATCATCTCCAGCGTCGTGGTCTTGCCGGCGCCGTTGGGTCCGAGGATGCCGAAGAACTCACCCTCGGCCACCTCGAAGGTGACGCCGTCGACGGCCCTGGTCTCGCCATAGGCGATCGCCAGCTCGACGACCTCGATCGCTCCCACGGGTGTCCAACCTAAGGGGACCGACCTCCTAAGTCACCGCGCACCGGCGGTCATCGAGGAAACGTCCAGGGCCGCGCGGCCTCGAGCTGCGCGGAGAGCGACAGGAGGAGCTCCTCGCCGTCCGTGGGCCCGACCAGCTGGACCGCAGTCGGCAGCCCGTCGTCGGCGAAGCCCGCCGGCACCGAGGCGGCCGGGTTGCCGGCGACGTTCCACAACGCGACGTACGCGACAGCGGGGATCGAGCCGAGCGACGAGCGCACCGCACCCTTGCCCGCCATGAACGGCAGCGTGGGCGGCCGGTTGGCCATCACGGGCGTCAGCAGCACGTCGACGCCGTCGAAGATGCGCTGGGCCTTGCGGGCGACCCGCTCGCCCTGCCGGATCGCCCAGTCACGGACCCGCGGCGTGACCCAGAAGCCCAGGGTGTTCGCCCCGGCGTTGCGCCGGGAGACCCGGTCAGGGTGCTCCAGGGCGTCGGTCTCGCTGCGGATGCCGGCGAAGAACTGAGGCAGGAACGCCGCGCCCGGGTCCGGGTAGCGCGGGGCGATCTCGCGGACGTCGTGGCCGAGGTCGGCGAGCAGGCGCGCGGTCTCCTCGACCGCGCGCACGTTGTCGGCGTGCGGCTTGACGCCCTTGGTCACCGGCTTGGTCGACCAGCCGATCCGCAGCCGGCCGGGCTCGCGCCGGGCCGCCTCGGCGAACGAGCCGACCTCGCCGGCGTGGAAGAGGTCGGTGTCGGCGCCGCCGCGGATCACGTCGTAGACGAGCGCACTGTCCAGCACCGAGCGGGTCAGCGGTCCCGTCGCGCCGAGCGCCCACCACAGGTGCGGCTCCGGCGCCGTGGTGACCCGCCCCCGCTGCGGCTTGAGCCCGAAGATCCCGCAGCAGGCGGCCGGGATCCGGATCGACCCGCCGCCGTCGCCGCCCATCGCTGCCGCGGCCATCCCGGTGGCCACGGCGACCGCGCTGCCGCCGCTGGAGCCTCCCGGCGAGCGCGTCGGGTCCCAGGGATTGAGCGTCGGGCCGAACGCGTCGGACTCGGTGTAGGGCACCGAGCCGAACTCCGGCATGTTGGTCTTTCCCACGATCACCGCGCCGGCCGCTCGCAGCCGGCGCACCACCTCGGCGTCGTGGGTGGCCGGCGTGGTGTTGCCGAGCCCGCCGTACGTCGTCACGGTGCCCGCGACCGCGATCTCCTCCTTGATCGCGACCGGCACCCCGTGCAGCGGCCCGAGGGGCTTGCGCGCGGCCACCACCAGGTCGCGCTGGGACGCCTCGACCCTGGCCTCGTCGGCGAGCAGGACGGTGACCGCGTTGAGCTCGGCGTTGTCGCGGTCGTGGGCGACCAGGCACCGCTCGAGGGCGGCGGAGGCGGTGGTGTCCTCGGCGGCGATCCGGCGAGCGGTCGTCGCGACCGGCGACCGGTCCACCACAGCGGCCACCGATCAGCTCGCCAGCAGCCCGCGCACCAGGCGCAGCCCGACCGACATCCGCGCCAGGTCGGCCGTGTCGTCGCGGCAGATCTCCTCGAGCGTGGCCACCGCGCGCGAGACGACGATCTCGTCGGCGTCCTCCCAGGCGGCGATCCGCGCCGGGGCGGGAGCGTCGTCCGCCGTGGCCTGCAGCACCTGCGCGGTGAGCTGGGCGTGGACGGCGTAGAGATCGTCGCGCAACGTCGCCCGCGCCATCGTCTGCCAACGGTCGTCTCGGGGCAGCGCGAAGATCCGGCTGACCAGGGCCGGGAGGCCGAGCCGCTCGCCCAGCGCGAAGTGCACGCGCGCCACCTCCGAGGCGTCGACCCCCATCCGGTCGGAGACCTCGACGACGTGCAGCAGCATGTACGCCGGGTGCAGCACCGCCACCCGGGTGGCGAGCTCCTCGGGGACGCCGGCCTCGACGAGCCCGTCCCGCCGCGACTCGAACGACTCGAGCTCGCGACCCGACATCAGCTCGGGCAGCTGCGCCATCACGGCCTGCACCCGGTCGCGGAAGAAGTCGACGGTCGCCTGGCTGTCCAGCGGAGGTCGCCGGTTGGTGACCAGCCAGCGCGAGCAGCGCTCCACCAACGTGCGCATCTCGGTGCGCATCCTGGTCTGCAGGTTTGCGTCCAGGACGTTGTCGTAGGTCTTGATCGCGTCGCGCAATGCCAGGGAGCCGAAGATCTCCCGCCCCACGAAGTTGGCGTTGGTCAGCTCGGCCGCCGTCGCGCCGGTCTCACCGGCCAGCCGCGGCCAGAAGGTCATGCCGGCGCCGTTGACCAGGTCGTTGACCACCTGGGTCACGATGATCTCGCGCCGCAGCGGGTGCTCGCCGATCTGCTGCTCGAAGGCCGTGCGCACGGGTCCCGGGAAGTAGGCCATCAGGTCGAGATGGAGATAGGGGTCGTCGGGGAGCTCGGAGGCGACCAGCTCCTCGGCCAGGACGATCTTGGTCCAGGCCAGCAGCACCGAGAGCTCCGGGACGCTCAGGGCCTGGCCGCGATCGAGCCGTCGGCGTACCTCTCGCGTCGAGGGCAGGCCCTCGAGCTCCCGGTTGAGCACCCCGTCGGCCTCGAGCTTCTTCATCCACGACTCGTGCACGTGCAAGAGGCCGGTGGCGTTGGCGGCGGCGTTGGCCAGGGCGAGGTTCTGCTCGTAGTTGTCGCGCAGCACCAGCTGGGCGACCTCGTCGGTCATCTCGGCCAGCAGCGCGTTGCGCTGCTTGCCGGTCAGGTCACCGGCCGCCACGATGCGGTCGAGCAGGATCTTGATGTTCACCTCGTGGTCGGAGGTGTCGACACCCGCGGAGTTGTCGATGAAGTCGGTGTTGATCCGGCCGCCCTCGCCGCCGCGTCCGCGCCGGGCGTACTCGATCCGGCCGAGCTGGGTCAGCCCGAGGTTGCCGCCCTCGCCGACGCAGTGGCAGCGCAGGTCCTCGCCGTCGACCCGGATCGCGTCGTTGGCCTTGTCGCCGGCGTCCGCGTGGGTCTCCGCCGACGCCTTGACGTAGGTGCCGATGCCGCCGTTCCAGAGCAGGTCGACCGGGGCCAGCAGGATCGTCTTCATCAGCTCGGCCGGCGTCATCGCCGCGACTCCGTCGCTGATGCCGAGGGCGTCGCGAACAGCCTGGTTGAGGGGGATCGACTTCGCCGATCGCGAGTAGATCCCGCCGCCCTTCGAGATCAGGTCGGCGTCGTAGTCCTGCCACGACGAGCGCGGCAGCGCGAAGAGCCGCTTGCGCTCGGCGTACGACGTCGACGCGACCGGGTCGGGGTCGAGGAAGATGTCGCGGTGGTCGAAGGCGGCCACCAGCCGGATGTGCTCTGAGCAGAGCATCCCGTTGCCGAAGACGTCGCCGGACATGTCACCGATCCCGACCGCGGTGAAGTCCTCTTCCTGGCAGTCGATCCCGCGCTCGCGGAAGTGCCGTTGGACCGAGACCCAGGCCCCGCGCGCAGTGATGCCCATCGCCTTGTGGTCGTAGCCGACCGAGCCACCCGAGGCGAACGCGTCACCTAGCCAGAAGCCGTAGTCCTTCGAGACGCCGTTGGCGATGTCGGAGAACGTCGCGGTGCCCTTGTCGGCCGCCACCACGAGGTAGGAGTCGTCGCTGTCGTGGCGCACGACGTCGCGTGGCGGCACCGTCTCACCGCCGGCGCGGTTGTCGGTGATGTCGAGCAGCCCGGAGATGAAGGTCTTGTAGCAGGCGATGCCCTCGGCCATCCACGCCTCGCGGTCGGACGAGTCGGGCAGCTGCTTGCAGAAGAACCCGCCCTTGGCCCCCACGGGCACGATCACGGTGTTCTTGACCATCTGCGCCTTGACCAGGCCGAGCACCTCGGTGCGGAAGTCGTCGCGACGGTCCGACCAGCGCAGGCCCCCGCGGGCGACCGCGCCGAAGCGCAGGTGAACGCCCTCGACCCGGGGCGAGTACACGAAGATCTCGAAGCGCGGCCGAGGCTCGGGCAGCTCGGGGATCGCCGACGGCTCCAGCTTGAACGAGATCGCGGAGCGTACGCCGCCCCCCGGCGCTGCCTGGAAGTAGTTGGTCCGCAGGGTGGCGCGGATCAGGGTCAGGTAGGAGCGCAGGATCCGGTCGTGGTCGAGACTGGCGACGTCGTCGAGCGCGCGGCCGATCCGGTCGACGACCTCCTGCACCCGGGCAGTCCGCGCCTCCGCGTCGGCCGCCAACCCGTCGCGGCCCGGGTCGAAGCGCGCCTCGAAGAGCTGCACCAGGAGCCGGGTGATGTCGACGTTGGAGCGCAGCGCATCCTCGATGTAGTCGAGAGCGAAGGGGGTGTTGCCCTGCTTCATGTACTTGGCGTAGGCCCGCAGCACCGTCGCCTGCCGCCAGGTCAGCCCGGCGCCGAGCACGAGCGCGTTGAACCCGTCGATCTCGTTGTGCCCGTCCCAGACAGCGCGCAGCGCATCCTGGAAGAGCTCGCGCCCGTGGGCCGGCATGGCCTGTCCGCTGTAGCGCAGGCCGAACTCGTAGAGATACGTCGGCCGGTCCAGCTGGATCTCGTAGGGCCTCTCGTCGACCACCTCCACGCCCATCGACGACAGCATCGGCAGCACCTCGGACAGCGAGAGCGGGGGACCGATCCGGTAGACCTTCAACCGTGCCTCCCCGCGGCCGGCGTCGACCCTCTCGTAGAGGGAGAGGTCGATGCCGCTGCCGTCGGGTCCGCGCTCGATCGCCTCGAGGCGGCCGACGTCCACCGACGCCGTACGCGCCCCGAAGTCCTCCTTGTAGGCCTCAGGGAACGCGTCGAGGTAGGCGCGAGCCAGCCGGGCCCCCCGCTCCTCGCCGAAGTCGGCGCTGATGGCCGAGGTCAGGTCGTCGCGCCAGGACCGCGCGGCTTCGGTGAGCTTGCGTTCGAGGTCCTGGGTGTCGATCTCCGCGATCAGCTCGCCCTCGGGCGGGCGGACCACGAAGTGCACCTGGGCCATGTAGGCCTCGTTGAGGCGGACGGTGAACTCGACGCTCCCGCCGCCGAGCGCCTCGGACAGGATCGCCGCCATCCGCTCGCGCACGGCGGTGTTGTAGCGATCGCGGGGAAGGTAGACGAGGCAGGAGACGTAGCGCCGGTAGGTGTCGCGGCGCACGAACAGACGCAGCTGGCGGCGCTCACGGGTGAGCATCACGGCCTCCGCGATCGGGATCAGCTCGTCGATCGGGGTCAGGAAGAGCTCGTCGCGCGGGTAGTTCTCGAGCACGTTGAGGAGCTGCTTGCCGGTGTGGCTGCGCGGCTCGATGCCGACGCGCTCCAGCACCTGGTCGACCTTCTCCTTCAACGCCGGGATGCGCATCACCGACTCGGTGTACGTGGCCGAGGAGAACAGCCCGAGGAACCGGCGCTCCCCCACGACCTGGTCGTTCTCGTCGAACCTCTTGACGCCGACGTAGTCGAGGAAGGCCTGGCGGTGCACCGTCGCCTTGGAGTTGGCCTTGGCGAGCACGAGCAGCCGCGGCTCCTTGGCGCGCTCGCGCACCGCCTCGGGCAGCTTCTGGAACGCGGAGGACTGCAGCTGGTCGCCGCGCAGGATGCCGAGTCCGGTGCCCGGGACAGCGCTGAGCGCGAGCTCGTCCCCGTCCTCGACCAGGCTGTACTCCCGGTAGCCGAGGAACGCGAAGTGGTCGTCGCAGAGCCAGCGCAGGAAGTCGGTGCCGCGGCCCAGCTCCGTCGGGTCGGGAAGAGTGGGCGGCGCGGCCTCGAGCTCCTCCACGATCTCCGCGAGCTTGGCCTGCATCCGGGGCCAGTCCTCGACGGCGTCACGGTTGTCGCGCAGCACGCGCTGGAGGCGGGCCTCGATCGCTTCCAGCTCGTCCTCGTCGGTGACGCGGTCGATCTCGATGTGCATCCACGACTCCTGCACCGTCTCCAGGCCACCCTGGTCGACCTGCCCGGTGCTCTCGTGGTCGTTGGTGAGCGCCTGGTGACCCTCGTCGCCTCCACGCACCGAGCGCAGCACGCCGGCGACGTCGCGAACCACCTCGAAGAGCGGGTGGATGACGACGTGGACGGTGCGACCGTCCTCGGCGAGGGCCATCGTCGTGGAGTCGACGAGGAAGGGCATGTCGTCGGTGACGACCTCGACGACGGTGTGCGCGGCCGCCGACCAGCCGTGGTCGGGCACGGTCGGGGTGAACACGCGGATGCGTGCGGTGCCCTGCGGCCGGGTCTCCGCGAGCTTGAAGTGGCTCGCGAGTGCGCCGTACAGGTCGACCTCGCTGCGGACGACGACGTCCTCGGGCGCGACGTGCCGGAAGTACGCCGTCAGCAGTCCCCCCGCGGTCTCCGCCGGGGGACCGCCAGTGCCTCGCGAGCGGGCGGCGAGGTCTGATGCCTTGGCGAGCAGGTCGGCCTTGTTGTCCTCGAGAGTGGAGGTCACAGGTCCAAAGTAGTGGTTGCCCCTGGGGGCAGCACTGGACCGGGTGCGACCGGGGTCGAGCACCGGCCATGATGGCTGCCATGACGACGCGGATCCGGCACAGCCTGACCTACGACGCGCCCCTCCCCGACGTAGCCGCGATGCTCGCCGACGAGGCGTTCCGCGAGGAGGTCTGCGAGGCCACCGGGATGATCCGCCACGAGGTCACCGTGAGCGGCTCCGGACCCGGGATGCACGTCGAGATCGACCAGGTGCAGTCATCTGCCGGCGTGCCGTCGTACGCCCAGCGGTTCGTCGGCGACGAGATCAACATCGTCCAGGTCGAGGACTGGACGGCGATCGACACCGCCGACATCACCGTCTCGATCCCGGGCAAGCCGGGTGAGATGTCCGGCACCATCACGCTGAGCCAGAGCGGCCCGACCACGACCGAGGAGATCGCCCTCGACATCCGCGTCGGCATCCCGCTGGTCGGCGGAAAGATCGAGCAGCTCGTCGGCGACCTGCTCGTCGCCGCTCTCAAGATCGAGAACCGCGTGGGTCGCGCCTACCTCTCGCGCTGACGGCAGCGCCTGGTTCGGAGTCCCCGCCTCAGCGGGTACTCCTGCACCTCCCAACCGTTGCAACGACCTGGAAGTGCCCGATCGGGGTGGGAGGTCCTGGCGCCCGAGTCCCTTCCACGCACGTGGGGCAAGCCTCCACCCCAGCTTCTATCCACAGCCCGCTGCGACCTGCGTGCGCGCGGGCGCGGGCTCCGGAAGTCTGTCCGCGTGGCGATCGACCCGAGACTCGACCCGGCTGAGCTGACTCCCTGGCTGCGGCGCGAGCTGCTGGCGGCTGGTGAGTCCGACAAGAGCATCGCCCGCCGCGTCCGTGCGGGCGACTGGCGCAAGGTGCGTTGGGGCGCCTACATCGATGCCGCCTGCTGGGACGGCCTGTCGCCAGAGGACCAGCACAGGGTTCGCGCCCGTGCGGTCCTCAAGAACGCGCACCCGACGACAGTCCTGAGCCACGTCTCCGCCGCGATCGAGCTCGGCGCGCGGACGTACGGCGTCGACCTCGACGTCGTGCACGTGACCCGACTCGACGGCCACCCCGGCCGCCGGCACTCCGACGTCGTGCACCACGTCGGCGTGCTGTCCTCGTCGTCGCTGCTCACGCGCAACGGCGTTCGCGTCGTCGAGGGCAATCGTGCGGCCATCGAGATGGCGACCATCACCGGCCGCGAGGCAGCTCTTGTCACCATCGACTCTCTCTTGGAGTCGGGCGAAGCCAGTCCAGAGGCGCTGCGGGCGCTGGCCAAGGCGCACGAGCGCTGGCCGCACTCACTCACCACCGATCTGGTGCTCAGACTGGCCGACGGCAGACGCGAGTCGGCGGCCGAATCGCGCTTCCACGACATGTGCTGGAGGCAGAGCCTGCCGTGCCCCGAACCGCAGGTGCCGATCTTCGACGAGCGCGGACAGCTCGTCGCCCGATGCGACGCGGCCTGGCGCGCGTACGGCGTGTTTGTCGAGGTCGACGGCCGCTCGAAGTACACGACGCTGCTGAAACCCGGTCAGGCCGCCGCTGACGTGATGTTGGCCCAGCAACGCCGCGAGGAGCTGGTCTGCCGGCTCACCGGCTGGGTCTGCGTCCGGATCTCGTGGGCTGACCTGGGCCGCCCGGTCGACACTGCTCGCCGCCTCCGGCGCCTTCTCGAGAGCCGGCGCGCTGCCGGCTGAACTTCACAGCCCGAACTGCCACTTCCTGACCGTTGCAACGGTTAGGAAGAGTCGGAGTACCCGCTTACGCGGGTACTCCGTCCGCTGGCCCGCGACAGTCAGCCTTCGCCGCCGTCCTGCCGGGCCCGCCACCACACCACGACCCCCAGCACCACGAACGGCCCGAACGCGAGCAGGAGGGTGAGCGCCTGCTCGAACGGGTGCAGCGCCCCGAAGTGGAGGGGGACGGTCATCCCATGAACGGGTAGCGGTAGTCCTTCGGCGGGTTGAACGTCTCCTTGATCGAGCGAGGCGAGGTCCAGCGCATCAGGTTCGCCGCGGCGCCGGCCTTGTCGTTGGTGCCCGAGGCGCGGGCGCCGCCGAAGGGCTGCTGGCCGACGACCGCACCGGTCGGCTTGTCGTTGACGTAGAAGTTGCCCGCGGCGAAGCGCAGGTCGTCGCGCGCCGCGTCGATCGCGCGCCGGTCCTGCGCGATGATCGCGCCGGTCAGGGCGTACGGCGCGAACGACTCCATCTGCCTCAGCATCCGGTCGTACTGCGCGTCGGGGTAGACGTGGACCGCGAGGATCGGCCCGAAGTACTCCGTCGAGAACATCTGGTCGGTGGGGTCGGTCGAGGCCACCACGGTCGGGCGCACGAAGTAGCCCACCGAGTCGTCGGCCTTGCCGCCGGCCAGCGTCGTGAGGTGCTTGTTGCGCGCCACCCTCGCGAGGGCGGCCTTGTGCTTGGCGAAGGCACGGTCGTCGATCACCGCGCCCATGAAGTTCGAGAAGTCGGTGACGTCGCCCATCGTGATGCTCTCGACCTCGTGCAGGAAGGAGTCGCGGGTCTTCTCCCACACCGAGCGGGCGACGTACGCGCGCGAGGCGGCCGAGCACTTCTGTCCCTGGAACTCGAAGGCCCCGCGGATCAGCGCGACCCGGAGCACGTCGGGATCGGCGCTCGGGTGTGCGACGACGAAGTCCTTGCCGCCTGTCTCGCCGACGATGCGCGGGTAGGACCGGTACGACGCGATGTTCTCGCCGACGGTGCGCCACAGGTGCTGGAAGGTCGGCGTCGAGCCGGTGAAGTGGATGCCGGCCAGGTCGGGGTGGTTGAGCGCGACCTTCGAGACGTCGAGGCCGTCACCCGGGAGCATGTTGATCACGCCCGGCGGCAGGCCGGCTTCCTCGAGGAGGTCCATGGTGATCGACGCGGCGAGCTGTTGGGTGGGCGACGGTTTCCACACGACCGTGTTGCCCATCAGGGCCGGCGCGGTGGGCAGGTTGCCGGCGATCGCGGTGAAGTTGAACGGCGTGATCGCGTAGACGAAGCCCTCGAGCGGGCGGTGGTCGGTGCGGTTCCAGATGCCGGGGCTGTTCGCGATCGGCTGCTCGGCGAGGATCTGCCGTGCGTAGTGGACGTTGAAGCGCCAGAAGTCGATGAGCTCGCAGGCCGCGTCGATCTCGGCCTGGAAGGCGGTCTTCGACTGGCCGAGCATGGTGGCCGCGTTGAGCCGCTGTCGCCACGGACCCGCCAGCAGGTCGGCGGCCTTGAGGATGACGGCTGCCCGCTCGTCGAACGGCATCGCCCGCCACATCGGCGCCGCGTCGAGCGCGGCCTTGACGGCTGCCTCGGCGTCGCGGGTCGTCGAGTTCTTCAGCACGCCGAGCACGTGCTGGTGGTCGTGCGGCTGCACGACCTTGATCTCGGCGCCTCCACCGGACCGACGGCGACCGTTGACGTAGGCACGCAGGGAGTGCTGGCGCCGCTCGAGCCGGTCCAGCTCGGCGACGAGCGCCTCGCGCTCGGGGCTGCCGGGCGCATAGGCGAGGTTGGGCTCGTTGACCGGGGCGGGCGGGGTGGTGATCGCGTCCATGCGGGCGACTGTATTCCGTCGGGCGGCGGGCCTCACACGCGGCCGAGCACCACCGCGATCTCGGTGACGGCGTACCACGCCAGGTCGTCGTCGGGCCCGGCGTCGTCGTGGTCGTCGGCGTGCACGGCGACCACCTGGTCGATCCGCACAGGACCGTCGGGGTCGTCGACCTCCGCGACCACGACGACCCGGCGGCCCGGTCCCGCGAGGAGGCCGGCGGCCGTCATCATCGCGTCGTACTCGGTCTCCTCGTCGTCGTCGGGCGCCACGACAGCGTCCGGCGAGGCGGGCAGGACCCCCTCGTCGGCGAGCCGCGCGAGCCCGTCGAGCGACGTGGGCAGGTAGACGCGTGCGCTCACGAGGTGTCCTTCGTGCCCTTGACGGCCTTGCGGCTGCGGCCACGACGGGCGCGGGGACGCGCGTCGCCGGTGGTCTCGTCGAGCTCGTCCAGCGCCTCGGTCAGGCACTCCCCCAAGGTGTCGACGTCGGGGAGCAGGTCCCGGTCGGCGGTGATGCCGTAGTAGACCCCGCCGTCGTACGACGTCACGCCGATCGCCAAGGCGTGGCCGGGCAGCAGGGGGTGCACCGGGTAGGTCTCGACCATCATCGCGCCGGCGGCGTACAGCGGGAACTGCGGACCGGGGACGTTGGTGACGCTGAGGTGGAAGCCCTTGTGCACCTCGGCGGCAGCGACCCTCGAGCCGAGCGCGTGGAAGGTCGTCGGCGCGAAGCCGGCGATGCCGGCGAGCCGGTTGGCGGCCACGGCCCGACCCGTCTCCCGGTGCGCCTGGAAGGAGTAGGTCACCTGGTGCAGCCGCACGACCGGGCTGGCCTCGCCGATCGGCAGGTCGACGAAGTGCGGCGCCACCTGGGTGCCCAACGAGGTCGCCTCGAGCTCGTCGTCGATGACCGACATCGGGACGACGGCCTTGAGCTGCCGCACACCCGCCATCGACTCCGAGCGCGCCAGCAGCCAGCCGCGCAGGGCGCCGGTGACCGTGGCGAGCACGACGTCGTTGACCGACCCGCCGTGCGCCTTCCGGATCCGGCGATAGACGGCGAGATCGGTGCGCACCGCGACGAACCGGCGCTGCTGGGAGAGCGCACCGGTGACCGGTGAGTCCCGGACGGGTCGGCGGTTGGTGAGCGCGCCGCCGACCTCGGCGACCCGTCGGAACCCACTGCCCGTCCAGCGCAGCACGAGCTCCGCGTGCGCCTGCACGGTGCCGAGGACGGTCGACGGGTGTGACAGCGACTCCTGGAGAGCGTCGGTGACCAGCGCCGCCGACGTCGGTCGCCGCCGCGGCTGCCACTCGTCGTGGGCGAGGGTCTTCGGCTCGGGCGACACGTCGAGCAGCACCTGGCCGAGGTCGACGGTCTCCACGCCGTCGACCAGGATCTGGTGGGACTTCGACAGCAGGGCGAACCGGCCTCCCTCGAGTCCCTCGACGAGGTAGACCTCCCAGAGCGGACGGCTGCGGTCCAGTGGGCGCGACACGATCCGCGCCACCAGCTCGCGCAGCTGGTCTCTGCTGCCGGGACGGGGCAGTGCCGAGCGGCGTACGTGGTAGCCGAGGTCGAAGGCCGTGTCATCGACCCACACCGGGTTGGCGAGGTGGCCGGGCACCGCCTGCAGCCGTTGCCGGTAGCGCGGCACGAAGGCGATCCGGTCGGCGATCAGGCCGACCAGAGCGTGGTAGTCGAAGCCGGACGCGAGCGGGTCGAACACCTCGACCGTGGCGTTGTGCAGGGGCGTGGTCGTGGACTCGTCGGCAAGCAGCGCGAGGTCCCGCGGCCGCAACCGGTCGCTCATCGGGCCCCCTTCAGGCAGGACTCAGGTAGGTCTGGGATTCTGGCGTCTGATTCTGACGGAAGGTTACTCATGCGTCACTTGGTCAAGCTCGGGGCTCTCGTCTGCGTGCTCGCAATCGCCGCCGGCTGCGGTGACGACGGGGACGGACGGCACCGCCACCGACTCACCGTCTGCCTCGGAGTCGACGAGCCAGGCCACCGAGGCGCCCAGCGAGACCCCCAGCGAGACCCCCAGCGAGACCCAGGAGACGCGCGAGCCCGAGGGCACGGTCATCCCGATGTCCTTCAAGGGCGGCGAGGTGACCCCCGCCGGTGAGCGCGTCGAGGCGAAGGCCGGTGAGCCGATCACCTTCGAGATCGACGCCGACGCCCCCGGTGAGCTGCACGTCCACTCGACGCCGGACCACGAGATCGAGTTCGCGCCGGGCACCTCGAGCCACGAGATCGTCATCGACCAGCCCGGCATCGTCGAGGTGGAGCTGCACGACCCCGCGATCGTGGTCGTCCAGCTCGAGGTCCGCTGACCGCGGCGACGTGACACAACCGCTCCCCGCCGCCTCCGGTTCCGGCGGGTACGACGTCCTGGCCCACGGCATCGGCGGCGCTAGGGACCTGCCGATCCCCACCGAGCTGACGATCGCCGGCGCGGTCGCGGCCCTCGTCGTCTCGTTCACGGTGCTGGTCGTGGCCTGGCGCAAGCCGCGCTACGACACCGCCGACCGCGGCCGCCCCGCGCCGAGCTGGTTGGCCGCGCTGGTCGACTCGCCGGCGTTCTCGATCGCGGCACGCGGCGTCGGGATGGTGCTGTTCGTCTACACCGCCTGGGTCGCCGTGTTCGGTGAGGACCTGCTCACCAACCCGTTCTTCGGCATGTTCTACGTGCTGCTGTGGGTCGGGATCGTGCCCGTGTCGTTGCTCCTGGGTCCGTTCTGGAGGGCGATCAGCCCGGTGCGCACCATCAACGCGCTCTTCGCCCGGGTCACTGCGGGCGACCCCGGGCGCGGGCTGTTCCGCTACCCACGGTGGCTCGGCTACTGGCCGGCCGCGGTCGGCCTGTTCGCCTTCGTCTGGCTCGAGCTGGTCTCCCCGAGCTCGACCGAGCTCGGGCCGGTCCGGCTCTGGTGCGCCCTCTACGTCGCCGCCATGCTCGTCGGGGGCGCGATGTGGGGCGACGGGTTCTACGAGCGCGCGGATCCCTTCGAGGTCTACTCCACCTTGGTGGGCAAGCTGTCCGTCTGGGGTCGCCGCAACGGAGACCTGGTGATCCGCAGCCCGCTGGCCAACCTCAGCACGGTCGTGGCCCGGCCGGGCCTGGTCGGCGTGGTGGCCGTGCTGTTCGGCAGCACCGCCTTCGACTCGTTCAAGGACTCCGCCGAGTGGCTGCAGTTCACCAACCAGCACCTCGAGTCGGCGTACCTCCTCGACAACCTCGCCCTGCTCGGGTTCTGCGCCGGGGTGGGCGTGATCCTGGCCGCGGGAACGATGCTGACGAGCGTGGGTCCCGGGCAGTCCCGGTGGGCGCTGCCTGACCTGTACGCGCACTCGGTCGTGCCGATCATCGTCGGCTACATGGTGGCGCACTACCTCAGCTACTTCGTCGAGGTCGGGCAGCAGACCCTGATCCTGATGAGCGACCCGATGTCGAACGGCAGCGACCTGCTCGGCACGGGCGACTGGTCGGTGAACTACTGGCTCTCCTACCACCCGACCTTCCTGGCCACGACCAAGGTGCTCGCCGTCGTGGTCGGTCACGTGCTCGGCGTCATCGCCGCGCACGACCGCGCGATCACACTGTTGCCGAAACGGCACCAGATCACCGGCCAGCTCCCCCTCCTGGTCGCGATGGTGGTCTTCACCGTCGGCGGCCTCTACCTGCTCTTCGCTGCCTGACCCGGCCGCCCTGATCGCCGTTCGCGTCCGGTGACCTCCACCTAGGTCCCCCCTTACTCCAGGCGACTCCGGTCCCCTCTTGGCCCAGCAGCCAGGGGGTCAGGTCCCCTCTTCGACCCCGGCGTCAGATCCCCGACAGAGTGCACAGCTCCGCCGTTGGGACTGTGCAGTCGGCCGCTCGGGCAGCCACTCCCAACTCGCCGGAGGAGAACCCCCATGCTGCCCCAGGCCCGACCCGCCATCATCGCCACCGCCGTCCTCGTCGCCGCTCTCGGCGGGACGGTCGCCGCCGCCGACGCCGCGGAGCGCTCGGCGCACAGCTCCTCGGCCCGCAGGGCGGGGCCCGGCAACGACTCGCTGAAGGGCACCACGAGGGGCGAGGTCATCGACGCCAGGGCCGGCGACGACACCGTGACGGCGTACGCCGGCGCCGACGTGGTCAAGGGGCAGGTCGGCGACGACATCGTGTACGGCGGCCCCGGCAGCGACCTGCTGCTCCTGCACGCCGGCAACGACGCCGGCTTCGGTGGTCCCCGACGACGACAAGCTCGTGGGGGGCGACGGCAACGACGCGATGTACGGCGAGGACGGCAACGACACGATCGTCGGCATGCTCGGCGACGACCTGCTCGACGGCGGCCCCGGCAACGACTCGCTCCAGGGGATGGACGGCAACGACCGCGTGGTCGGCGGAGAGGGCGACGACCACGCCCAGGGCGGGCTCGGCGACGACTGGGTCGACGCGGGCTCCGGCGATGACGAGCTCGACGGTGGCGACGGCGATGACGTCCTGATCGACGGCCCCGGCGACGACCAGTTCACCGGCGACGCCGGCGCCGACACCCTCTTCGTGGGCCCCGGCTCCGACCAGGTCTACAGCGAGGAGGACGACGACGTCATCTACGTCCTCGATGACGGGACCCGCGACGACTTCTACTGCCAGGGCGAGCTCGACACCCTCGTGTTCGTCGGCACTCGCGACCCGCTGGACGTCGTGCACACCGTCACCAGCGGCGGCTGCGAGACGATCGTCGAGAACGCCGCGCCCCCGGCCGGCTGGCCCTACTGAGCCCGGCGCCGACCGGGCAGCCTGCGGCGTAGCCCGCTCGAGCGCGGCGTGCACTGCGCGGGCACGACGGCGTCGGCCACCGCCTCCAGGGCGCGCAGGAGCGCACAGTCGCCGGACTCGACCAGGGTCCGCCCGGCAACCAGGGCCCGGTCGGCCGCGGCCCGGTCATCGGGGAGGAAGTGCAGGCCCGAGACCCGGGCGAAGCCCTCGACCATCCCGGCGACGTCCCGCTCGGACCAGCCCAGCGACGACCGGTGCCGGTTGACGACCACGCGCACCGGGGCACCGTCGACGACCTCACGCAGCTCGACCAGCCCTCGCGCGAGACGAGAGAGCCCGACCGGATCGGACGTGCCGACGACCACCACCTCGTCGGCGACCGCGAGCGCTCCGAGGGTCATGCCGTTGCGCGCAGGTCGGGTCCCGAAGTCAGCGGCCGGGTCCTCCTCCAGGGAGAAGCCGGTGTCGACGACGACGTGGCTGCGCTCGCGGAGTGCCTCGGCCAGGTGCTCGACGGCTCCCGGCCGCACCTCGACCCACCGGTCGGGACGAGGCAGGCCCGTCACGACGCTCAGTCGGGGACCGAGCGAGCGGGGGATGCTGGAGAGTCGCTCGACGAGCGCCCCTGCCGCGGCGAGCCGGGCAGCGGACAGCACTCCCGAGACCTCGTCGAGGACTCCCAGGTGCTGGGCCACCGCACCGCCGTAGGGATCGGCGTCGACCAGCACCGTCTCCGCTCCCCGCGCCGCCAGCACCCCCGCCAGGCCCGCCGCCACGGTCGTGCGACCTGGGGCGCCCTGCGGTCCCCACACCACCACGACCCGGCCGGGCTCGACCTCGGCCTGCTCGTCGTCGAGCGGGGTCTGCACGACCGGTTCCGCCAGCACCACCGGACTCTCGTCGCCGACGACCTCGCCGAGGGTGGCGAGATCGCGCTCGGCGACCAGCACCGCGACCCCGATCCGATGGGCGCGCAGGCGGCCCCGGTCGGCCTCCGCGTGCCCCGCCGGCGACCACGGCGACGGGGCGCACCTGATGCCGTCGCAGGTGCTCGATCGCCGCCGTGTCCAGGCCCGGCGCGTCGAGGGCCACCACGGCGACGTGCGCCTGCCCCGCGCTCGCCGAGGCCAGCAGGTCGTCGACGTCGACACACCGCTTGAGGACGAGCACACCGGGGCGGTCGCCGAGCGCGGCGAGCGCCCGGGACTCCCACGCGGCGCCGGCGGCAACCACCAGGACGCAGACCGTCGCGGCCATGTCGGGCTACCCGCGTCCGACGACGGTGAGGGTGCCGCCCGCCGACGCGGCGACGAGGCGCGCCACCGCCTGGTCGTCGCCCTGGTCCTCGCCCTGGGGGACGCCCAGCACCAGCTGCCGGTGTCCGCCGGAGCCCAGAGAGTCGACCGAGCTCGGAGCGGCCGTCACGGTGACATCGCCGAGCAGGAGGACGGCTGCTCGGGCCGCCTCGGTGTCGTCACTCACGTAGACGTCGACCCTGCTGCCGACGTCGACGCTCGCCGGCACGCCGTCGACGGGGACGCGGATCGGCACCTGGAGGACGCCGGACTGCCCCGTCGACCCGAGTGCACCGGCCGGAAGCAGCTCACCGGCGCCGATGCCGCGGACCAGGGATCGGTCGGCCGGCAGGGGCTGATCGGCGGGAAGGTAGCGCGCGAGGTCGTCGACGTCGGCGAAGCGCACGGAGCGCGCCTCGACCTGCTCCTCCTCCACCGAGGTGCCGGCGCCCAGGTCGTCGGTCACGGCCCAGACGGCCACCGAGTCATCGGCAGACCCGACCAGCCGCACTCCGGCGACCACCGACACCGCGACGATCGCGACGCCGACCCACATGCGGGGGTCTCGCCAGCCTGGTGTGGCCGCGCGGGTCGCCGGAGCAGCCGAGATCCCGAGAGAGGAGTTCACGCGGGTCATCATGGCCGGTCTCGGCGACGGGCGCGGACCGGCTTTCCACAGGGCGGCCGGCGCTCCCCGGGATCCTCAGGGTCAGATGGCAGCATGGAGGCATGACCGGCACCCCCCGATTCCTGACGCTGGCCGACGTAGCCGAGGTGCTGAACACCTCCAGCGCCCAGGTCTACGCACTGGTCCGTCGTGGCGACCTGCCCGCCATCAAGATCGGTGGACGTGGCCAGTGGCGGGTGGAGAGCAGCCAGCTCGAGGAGTTCATCCAGAGGATGTACGACGAGACTCGCACCTTCGTCGACGAGCACCCCCTCGTGGAGGAGCGCTCCGAGCGGTAGGTGCTAGCCGACCCTCGAGTCCAGCGTCACCTCGACGGTGCGCTCGTCGCCGCCCCGCACGACCGTGAGCTCCAGGGTGTCACCCGGCTGGTGGGTTCGGATCATCACGATCAGCGCGATGCCGTCGGTGACCCGTTCGCCGTCGATCTCGGTGACGAGGTCGTCCTTCTCCAGACCCGCCCGCTGCGCCGGCGTGTCCTCCTGAACCTCCTCGATCAGGGCGCCGCTGCCGTCGTCGCGTCCACCCGTGCGGACCGTTGCTCCGATGACGGGGTAGCGCGCCTCGCCGGTGCGCAGGATCTGGTCGGCCGTCACCCGGACCTGCTCGATCGGGATGGCGAAGCCGACACCGATGTTGCCCGACTCACCGCCGAGCCCGCCTCCGGTCGTGGCGATGGCGGAGTTGACCCCGACGACCTGGCCCTTGAGGTTGACCAGTGGCCCGCCGGAGTTGCCCGGGTTGATGGCCGCGTCGGTCTGGACTGCGTTGATGTAGGAGGTGTCGTCGGCCGAGTCGCCGGTGGTGACGGGCCGGTTCAGTGCCGACACGATGCCGGCGGTGACCGTCGAGCTCAGGCCCAGTGGCGACCCGATGGCGACGACGGCCTCGCCGATGTTCAACGACGCCGACGCCCCGAGCGCCGCCGGCCGGAGCTCGGCAGCGTCCTCGACGAACAGCACAGCCAGGTCGTAGACCGGGCTGCGGCCCACCAGCTCGGCGGAATAGCGATTGCCGTCGATGTCGACGACCTCGATCGGGCCGTCGTCGGCGGCCGCGCTGGCGACGACGTGGTTGTTGGTGACGATGTGTCCCTCGGCGTCGAGGACGAAGCCCGATCCGGTGGCCGCACCGGCCTCGCCATCGAACTCGGCGACGATCTGGACGGTGCTGGGCAACAGCTCCTGCGCGACGGCGGCGACCGACCCGTTCTCGACGGGGAGCGGCGCCTCCTCGCGCGTCGACACGCCGTCCAGACCGCCGTCGTTGCCGCCGGGGGCGGCGCTCGAGTCGTTCCACTGCTCGTAGGCGGCGGCACCGAGGGCACCCCCGAGGAGGCCCACGACGAGCGCGAGTGCCGCGACGAGCGGCCAGACCCAGCCGGAGACCCGACCGCTGCGGCTCCGCTGGGACCGGTCCGGGCGGCCGAGGACGAGGGTGTGCTCGGGGCCGTAGCCAGGCATCGGTGCGTTCCACGGCCCGTACGCCGACTGCGGACCGGCCGGGTGCGGCGGCGGACCGGGCTGCGGGCGCAGCGGCGCGCCGGCCGCGGGGTGCTGCTGCCCCTGCTGGGGACCCGGGTGGTGCTGCTGCGGTGGAGGTGCGTTCGGAGGCGTCCACGCACCCGGCTCCGGCCGGCGGAACCGCAGGCCACCGATCGGCTCGGTGGTCGCCGCGTCGTCGCCCACAGGAGAGGTCCCGGGCGGCTCCGAGCGGTCGCCGTGCTGGTCGGTCACGGAACTATCTTGACCCCTGCGATGCCACCCCGTGCGTGCCGGGTCGACAGGCGGAGGTCGGCCGGCGCGGAGGTGGGTGTCGCAGCCGGCCTGGTCAGGCTGGTCACGGGCGGCCGCCGGTCGACCGGCGCCCCGCCCTGGGCGAGGCCGAGGGCGAGCACCCCGGCGACGGCCGCGCCCAGCGCCGTACCACCCAGGAAGGCGACGCCGCTTCGCGAGCGGCCGTGCTGACCGAGCGATGCGGTGGGGAGCGGTGGTGCGCCGAGGAACGACCCGTGCGAGAGCGCGCCCTTGAGCCGGTCGGGCGTGCAACCGGCGCCCGAGAGACCGGCGAGCTGGGTCTTGACCCAGCCCTCCCGCTCGACCAGGTCACGGCAGGCGTGGCACGCGTGCACGTGCGCCCAGGCGCGCTCGGCCTCGGCCGCACTGAGCTGGCCGTCGAGGAGGGCTGACACGCGGGTGCCGAGGTGACCGATCACGAGACGGTCTCCGGCGCGCCCTCGGGGCCTGCGTAGCGCTCCCGGCCCGACGTCGGCGCCCGGTGCGCCAGCGCGGCCCGCAGCATCGACCGGCCGCGATGGATGCGCGAACGCACGGTGCCGAGCTTGGCATCCAAGATGGTGGCGATCTCCTCGTAGGAGAGGCCCTCGACGTCACAGAGCACGACCGCCGCCCGGAAGTCGGGTGGCAGAGCCGCGAGCGCTCGCTCGACATCGTCGTCGAACGTCTGGTCGGCGACGGCACTGTGGGGCTCGGGAGTCGCGCTCGTCAGCCGCTCCGCGCGCTCGTCGGACAGCGCATCGAAGCGGATGCGCTGCTTGCGGCGCGCCTGGTCGAGGAAGAGATTGGTGGTGATCCGGTGCAGCCAGCCCTCGAAGGTGCCAGGCGTGAAGGTGTCGAGACTGCGGAAGACGCGGACGAAGACCTCCTGGGTCAGATCTTCGGCGTCGGCACGGTTGCCCGTCAGCCGATAGGCGAGCCGGTAGACCCGGTCGGAGTGGAGCTCGACGATCTCGCCCCACGACTGCACCGGTTGCGTGAGCGACTCGGGAGCAACCTGCTCGACTGCCCGCTCGGCCACAGGGCCCATCCCTTCGCTCTGCTGGATCAGGATTGCTTCCTCCAGGTGTCGAACACGGTAGGGACCCCTCCTGAGAGGAACCTGGGAACGTTCCTGTGCCGGACCTGTGAGGCAGTCCGAGACGTTGCGCTTCCGGCTCCGTACCCGTATCTGCGAGGCTCAACGAGCCGCACGCCGAGGATGTTCCCCCCGCGATACAGTCGGCGCCATCTGCCCGATCGACCTGGGCCGAGAATCTGACCCCTGGAGGCCCCCATCACCACTCCGATCAAGCCGTCCAGCTGGACCTACGCCGAGTCGTTCGTGGCCGAGGACGACGTGCTGGCCGAGGCGCGGGCCCGCGCCGACGAGGTCGGCGTGGTGCCCATCAGTCCCGGCGCCGGAGCGGCCCTGCGGTTCCTCGCATCGGTCCTCGAGGCCCGGGCTGTGGTCGAGATCGGCACCGGCACCGGGGTGTCGGGACTCTGGCTGCTGCGCGGCATGCGCACCGACGGGGTGCTGACCACCGTCGACATCGAGGCCGAGCACCAGCGGCTCGCCAAGCAGACGTTCGCCGATGCGGGCATCGCCGCCCAGCGCGCGCGCACCATCTCGGGCGCCGCGCTCGACGTGCTTCCGCGACTGACCGACGGTCACTACGACCTGGTGTTCTGCGACGGCGACAAGCGGGAGTACGGCGCCTACCTCAAGGCCGCCGTCCGGCTGCTCCGCCCCGGTGGCGTCGTGGCCTTCGACAACGCGCTGTGGCACGACCGCGTGGCCGACCCCGCGCAGCGTGACGAGGAGACGGTCGCGATCCGCGACCTGGGCCGCGCGGTCGCCGACGACGAGTCGCTCGTGGCGGTGCTGCTGCCGGTCGGCGACGGGCTCCTGGTGGCCAAGAAGGAGTGGGCGGGCGACCAGGCCTGAGCCTCAGCCGGAGACACGAGCTAGGAGCGCGTGGCCTCGAAGCCCGCTGCTCCCTCCGCGATCGCCACGACCTCGCACGGCTCGATCAGAGCCGGTGCACTGCCGATGATCTGCGACCCCGGGGCGTCGGCGGCGCCGGCACGGAAGGTCTTCTCGAACGCCGCGCGCGCCTCGCCGGACTCGAAGACGTAGCAGCCCTCGAACCACTGACCTGGGACCATCCGCCAGGTCTTGTAGGCCAGGCCGGGCATCCCGGTGAATCGTGCGTGCGAGGTGTCGGCGACGTACGCCGCCAACGACTCCTCCACTCCCGCCGGCGCCTCGGCCAGGGACCAACGGACCGTCAGTCCGCGCGGGTCGCTCACCGGATGCCCCGCAGCGGCTCGTCGGAGGCCAGCCAGGTGAGCAGGGCGCGAGCGCCGTACCCGGTCGGCCCGGCCGTCCACTCGAAGGAGTCGTCGGCCGAGTCTCCGACCGAGGCGAGGTCGAAGTGAGCCCACGGCACGTCGCCCACGAAGTGCTGGAGGAACAGGGCCGCCGTGATCGCGCCCGGCCCGCCGGGCGCGTTGTCGGCGTCGGCCACCTTGGAGCTGAGTCGCTCCTCGTAGTCGGCGGCGAGCGGCAGCCGCCACACCGGCTCGCCCGCCTCCAGGGCCGCGGCGACCAGCCGGTCGGCGAGGGCGTCGTTGTTGGCGAAGACCCCCCCGATGCTGCTGCCCAGCGCCACCCGCATCGCTCCGGTGAGCGTCGCCACGTCGATCACGACGTCGGGCTTCAGCTCCTGGACGGCATAGGCCAGCGCGTCCGCGAGGACCAGCCGGCCCTCCGCGTCGGTGTTGTTGACCTCGCTGGTGCGCCCACCGAAGTGGGTGAGCACGTCACCCGGGCGCAGGGCATCGCCACCCACGGCGTTCTCGGCCGAGGCCACCAGGCCCGTGACGCGGAGCCGGCAGCCCAGAGCGGCCAACGCGCCGAGGACCGCGATCACCACGCCCCCACCGGTCATGTCGCGCTTCATCGTCGTCATGCCCTCGGCGGTCTTGATGGAGAGTCCGCCGGTGTCGAAGGTGATGCCCTTGCCGACGATCACGACCCGCGGCGCTCGGCGGCCGCTCTTGGCGGGCACGTAGTCGAGGCGGATCAGTCGTGGCGGCGAGGCCGAGGCCCGCCCGACACCCAGCAGGCCTCCCATGCCGCGCTTCGCGAGCTCCTTCTCGTCCCACACCGTGACCTCGAGCCCGTTGTCGGCACCGACCTCGCGGGCCTGGTCGGCCATCCATTCGGGGTTCTTGAGGTTGGCCGGCACGCTCGCCAGCGCCCGGGACCGCCACGACGCACCGCCGATCGTCATGGCCCGGCGCAGCGCGCCGTCGCGTTCGCCCGCGTCGGGCAGTCCGGCAAGAACCACCCGGGCGACAGGCTCGTGCTTGGGGCCCGTCGAACGCCAGTGGAAACCGAACGACCCCAGCATCACGCCGACCACGAACGCCTCGAAGCCCGCCGGGTCGGCGATCGCGGAGACCGTGGTCGCGACACCGTCGACGTCGCGCGTCGACCGGGCCAGGGCCGCGCCGGCGCGGCGGAAGTCGCCCGGCAGCTGCTCGCCGACCCCGACGAGCAGGACGCGGCGTACGGACTCGTGGCCGAGGACCGGCACCGTGGTGACCTCGCCGGCCTTGTCGGGCCGGTCGCCCCCGCGAGGGGCCAGGGCGTCCAGGGCGTCGAGGAGGTCGACCCCCAGGTCGCCCCCCGCCTCCTCGGCGCCGAGGCCGAGCAGGGTGCTGCCGTCGGGGCCCGGCAAGGCCGGGAAGGCGAGGACCTCGACGCCGCGTACGGCGGTAGGGAGCAGGGCGCTGAGCGCGAACTGCGGCGGAGAGACCTGCGGGGGAAGGCCTGCCGAGTCAGACGTCGACACTCGGGCTCAGCCGGTGACGGCTTTGAGGGCGTCACCCAGGGCGCCGGCCTCGTCAGCGTTGAGCTCCACCACCAGGCGACCTCCGCCTTCGAGGGGAACACGCATCACGATGCCGCGGCCTTCCTTGGTGACCTCGAGCGGACCGTCGCCCGTCCGGGGCTTCATCGCCGCCATCCGCGCACCTCATTCCTCTTGTCGCTTGACCGCGGCCGACCCTCCGCCCGGCCCGCACCTGGTCATTATCCCCTATGCACCGGGTGATCCCGACCACAGACCCTCCCGAGCGTCGGGTCGTGACCTTCTACTGTGACGCCATGACCCCCTCTCAGGACCCGGTGCTGCTCGACGTGACCGACGGAGTCGCGACCGTCACGCTCAACCGTCCCGACGCGATGAACAGCCTCGACATCGCCACCAAGCAAGCACTGCTCGACGCCGTTCGCACCGTCTCCGCCGACGACGCCGCGCGCTGCCTGGTGCTCACCGGGAGTGGGCGCGCCTTCTGCGTGGGCCAGGATCTCAAGGAGCACATCGGCCTGCTGCAGAGCGGCGACAAGGATGCCCTCTTCGACACCGTGGACAAGCACTACAACCCGATCGTCGAGACGATCGCCACGATGCCCAAGCCCGTCGTCGCCGCCGTCAACGGCGTCGCCGCCGGCGCGGGGGCCAGCCTGGCCTTCGCCTGCGACCTGCGCGTGCTGGCCGACACCGCCGGCTTCAACCTCGCCTTCGCGGGCGTGGCGCTCTCCTGCGACACCGGCTCGAGCTGGACCCTCCAGCGCCTCGTCGGCCGGGCGAAGGCGCTCGAGCTGCTCTACTTCCCCCGGACGCTGAGCGCCGACGAGTCGCTGGAGCTGGGGTTGGCCACGCGCGTCGTCCCCGCCGACTCGCTCGCGGACTCCGTCGCCGAGCTCGCCGGACGTCTCGCCGCCGGCCCCACGGTCGCCTACGCGTCCATGCGCCACTCGGTGGCGTACGCCGCCGAGCACACCTTCGCCGAGGCCCTGGCCGTCGAGGGGCAGATGATGGCGCGCACCGGCGCCACCCGCGACCACGAGGCCGCCGTCGCCGCCTTCATCGCCAAGGAGAAGCCGGTCTTCGAGGGTCGCTAGCCGAAGTCCCCGGCGGGCCGGGGACTTGCGCGCTTCTCGGGCGATATGTAGGCCGAGAAGCGCCAAAGTCCCCGGCGGGCCGGGGACTTCGACAGGCGGCGAGACCGCTAGAGCCAGTCGTGCCAGCCGCCGCCGAGAAGGGCGACGACCTGCCGGGGAGCCTCGACACGCATGCGGTGGCGCGCGGGATGGGCGCCGTACTCCACGGTGAGCGCGGAGCCCTTGAAGCGGTGGTTGAACCAGCCGGTCATGGTTCCGTGGCAGACGCCGCCGCAGTCCAGGGTGCGGCTGGGCAGCCGCAGGGTCCTGGCGACACGACGGGCGAAGGTGGCGTCCTTGGTGTCGGTGTCGACCCCGAGCAACGGCTGGTGAAAGCTCAGCACCCGCTTCGGGCGGATCTCCGTGAGGAAGGCCATCATCGCCTGGGTCTCCGGCTCCGACGCGGGGTGCGGGCCGGACTCGTAGCTGCCGTCGAGATCGCGCCAGTCGTAGGGGAAGTTGCGGTTCAGGTCGACGCCGTGGGCGTTGCGCCGGGTGCCGGCTGCGAGCCCGTCAGGGTTGTACGTCGGCACCACCCACACGTTGAAGCCGTCGAAGGCCGGCCCGTCACGCAGCGCCTGCAGGATCGCGCGCGTGTGCGGCTCGTTGCCGTGCATCGTGGAGACCAGGACGTACGTCGGCGTGCCGGCCTCGCCCAGGTGCCAGGCGACCAGGTCGCGACCCTGCACCGACTGGCCGATCACCCGTCTCTCGAGAACAGGCGATGAGGGCGCCGCGGCGGGTGCGGGCGCACCCACGCCGGTGAGCAGGACGAGCAGCGCGGCTGCGGCCGTCAGGGCGTGTCTCACACGGCCGAGGTCAGGTAGGCGAACGTGAACACCAGGACGCCCACGAGCAGGCCCACGTGGGCGAGCACCGAGAGGCCTGGGCCTTCGCTCCAGGTGTCCTCGATCGCGTTGGACGCGTGTCGTCCCCGTGAGGGGATCCAGCGCATGAGCAGCATCAGGCCGGCCAGGACCGTCACCCACCAGCAGCCGAGGGCGACGATGCCCAGCAGGCCGCTCCACGACGCGTCCTCGGGGAGCACGAGGAACGTGGCCCACGTGAGCAGCGCCAGGGTGCCGAACACGGTGTGGAGGTTGAGCAGGCCGGTCCCGACCTTGTGCCGACCTGCCCCTGCCTCGTTGCGCAGCCGGAGGCGGGTCAGCACCACGACCACCGCCGCCAGGGCGGTGAGGATGTAGACGATCACCTCCAGGGACACGCTGGAGATACTCCCTCAGTCCGTGCGACGGTCGCCACTCGCCGCGTCGGAGCCGTCTCCTGCTTCTGGGGCGCTCTCTTCCGCCGTGGCCGCGCCCTGGTCCGCGGCCTGCTCCTTCTCGGCGGCCAGGCGGTCGAGCAGCGCGTCGACCTCCGACATCCGGTAGCCGCGGAACGCGAGCGAGAACCGCACGCGCCGCAGGTCCGAGGCGGTGATGTCGCCGTCGGCCGGCACGAGGGCGTCCGGCCGGTCGTCGTACACCGGAGCCAGCGGCGCACCGCGCCCTGCCGCGACCACGGCGACGGCGCCGAGCAGCAGCACGACCAGGATGGCGAAGAACCACATCATGGGAGTGCCCCCGTCGCGTCGGTCCCGTCCTTCGCGCTGGCCTCGATCATCATGCGCACCGCCTCGTCGACGTCGTCGGTCAGGGCGAGCCGATCGAGGTCGGACTCGGAGATCTTGCCCTCCGCGAGCACGGTGTCACGCAGCCAGTCGAGCAGGCCCTGCCAGTACGCCGTTCCGACCAGGACAACCGGGAACGACGTGATCTTGCCCGTCTGCGCGAGGGTCAGTGCCTCGAAGAGCTCGTCGAAGGTGCCGAGCCCGCCAGGCAGCACGATGAAGCCCTGGGCGTACTTGACGAACATGGTCTTGCGCGCGAAGAAGTAGCGGAAGTTGATGCCCTTGTCGACCCAGCGGTTCAGCCCGGTCTCGAAGGGCAGCTCGATGCCGAGCCCGACGCTGAGCCCGCCGGCCTCGCTGGCACCCTTGTTGGCCGCCTCCATGGCGCCCGGGCCGCCGCCGGTGATGACGGCATAGCCGGCCTGGACGAGCTTGCGGCCGAGCTCCTCGGCCTGGGCGTACGACGGGTGGTCCTCGGGCGTCCGCGCCGAGCCGAAGACGCCGATCGCCGGCCCGATCTCCGCCAGCGACCCGAAGCCCTCGACGAACTCCGCCTGGATGCGGAGCACCCGCCACGGATCCGTGTGCAGCCAGCTCGCCGAGCCTCGGTCGTCCAACAGCCGCTGGTCCGTGGTGCTGCCGTCCACCTGGTCGCGGCGCAAGACCTCTGGGCCGCGGTGCTTCTCCCCGCCGGAGTCCTGACGCGTGGGGCTCACTCGTGGGTCCCGGTGAGCCACGCCCGCATCCGTCGCTCGCACTCCTGGAGCTGGGCGACCGGCACGTGCTCGTCCTTGTGGTGGGCGAACATCGGGTCACCCGGACCGTAGTTGACGGCCGGCACGCCGAGCGCGCTGAAGCGGGCCACGTCGGTCCAGCCGAACTTCGGGTTGACCGTGCCGCCGACGGCCTCGACGAACGCCTTGGCGGCCGGCACGTCGAGTCCCGGCCGGGCGCCGGGCGCGGCGTCGAGCAGCTCGACGTCGTAGCCGTCGAAGAACTCTCGGACGAACGCCTCGGCCTCGGCCGGGTCGCGGTCGGGCGCGAACCGGTGGTTGACCTCGACCCGGCACACGTCGGGCACCACGTTGCCGGCGACGCCGCCGCTGATGGCAGTCGCGTTCAGCCCCTCGTGGTAGGTCAGGCCGTCGATGAGCGGCCGGCGTGCCTCGTAGGCCGCCAGCCGGGCCAGGATCGGGGCGGCCTTGTGGATGGCGTTCTCGCCACGCCACGACCGCGCCGAGTGCGCCCGCGCACCGGTGGTCGTGACCGAGACCCGCAGCGTGCCTTGGCAGCCGGCCTCCACGACGGCGTCCGACGGCTCCATCAGGATCGCGAAGTCACCCTCGAGAAGGTCGGGACGACTCTGCGAGAGCAGCTCGAGCCCGTTGTACGCCGAGTCGATCTCCTCGGCCTCGTAGAGCAGGTAGGTCACGTCGTGCTCAGGCTCCGGCACCGTCGCTGCGAGCCTGAGGATGACGGCGTCGCCGCCCTTCATGTCGCAGGTGCCGAGCCCGCGCAGCACGTCGCCGTCGAGCGTGGACGGCCAGTTGTCGTTGACCGGGACGGTGTCGAGGTGACCAGCCACCACGACCCGCTGCGCCCGGCCCAGGTCGGTGCGGGCGACCACGCTGTTGCCGTGCCGGGTCACCTCCAGGTGGGTCAGCGGCCGCAGCGCCCACTCGACCTGGTCGGCGATCTCCTGCTCGTTGCGGCTCACCGACTCGATGTCGACCAGCGCTGCGGTCAGGCTCACCACGTCCGAGTCAAGATCCAACGAGCTCAGGTCCAGCGACATGCGGCCCATCCTGTCATCGGCTCTGCCCGGCAGTTCGTAACTCGACGTGCAGAAGTCGGTGGGACCCTCGGAGCTGAACGTGCGGGAAGCGCCGCAGAACGACTTCTGCACGTCCATCTACGATCGCAGGTGGCTCAGCGGTCGGGGAAGACGCAGAACTCGTTGCCCTCCGGGTCGGCGAGGACGGTCGAGCCCTCCGTCTCCCACAGGGGCGTCGCGCCGAGCGCGAGGAGCGGCCCGACCTCGCCGGTGAGGTCCCAGTGAACGCGGTTGGGGCCGACGCGCGCCTCGGGCACCGGCACGAAGTCGATGGTCAGCACCGGGTCGGGCGTCGCCCCCTCGAGAGCGAGCCAGTCGTGGCCCTCGTAGGTCGTGACCTCGCGCCCGAGCACCCGCCCCCACCAGGCTGCTTGGGCGGCGGGGTCGAGGCAGTCGACGACGATCCCGTGGAGCCGGTACGCCGGCAGGTCGGCGGGCTCGCGGACGAAGCAGCAGAACTCGTGCCCTTCGGGATCCGCCATCACCGTCCACGCGAACCCGGTGTCCTCGGCCGGGGCCAGCACCGTGGCGCCGAGCGCCTCGAGGTCACCGACGGCGGCGGCGTACACGTCGAGGTGGAGACGGTTCTTCACCGTCTTCTCGCGGTCGACGGCGTTGACCCAGACCCGCTGGTAGTCCGCGGCGCCCTCGAGGGAGACCTTGCCGGGCGAGGTCTCCACCTCGAGGCCGATCACCGCCGCCCAGAACTCGCCGAGCGCCCGCTGGCCGTGCGACGCGTCCAGGCAGAGGTCCTTCCAGACCGCGAGCGAAGCCGACGTCATGCCTTCACCACCGCGATCGTGACCGGCTCGGTGGTCGTCGTATCGCTCGACGGTCAGCGACGTGGCGAGCGTCTCGGTCGCGATGAGGTCGCGGTGCGCCTCGACGGCCGCGCGGGTCGCGTCGGACCCACCGAGCGTCAGCGAGATCCGGTCGGAGACCTCGAGCCCGGCGTCCTTGCGGGCCTGCTGCACCCCGCGTACGACGTCGCGGGCGAGACCCTCCGCCTCCAGCTCGGGGGTGACGACGGTGTCGAGGACGACGAAGCCCCCGCCCGGAAGCACACCGGTGGCGGCTCCCTCGCCGCCTCCGGCGATCGTGTCGAGGGTGAACTCCCCCTCCTCCAGCACCAGCCCGCCTGCCGTGACCGTGCCGTCCTCGGCCACCGACCAGTCACCTGACTTCGAGCCCCGGATGGCGGTCTGCACGTCCTTGCCCGAGACGTGGCCCTGCGGCGCGGGCGTTGACGGACAGGCGTTGGGACACGCCGTACGCCGCCGCCTCGGGTGCGTCCGCGTCGAGCAGTCGGACCTGCTTGAGGTTCAGCTCGTCGGCCACCAGGGCCTCGAAGCCGTCGAGCGCCGCCGGGTCGGCGACGACGACGGTCATCGAGGCCAGCGGCAGCCGGGTGCGCAGAGACGCGGCCTTGCGCAGGGCCGAGCCGGCCGAGCAGACCTCGCGCACCTGGTCCATGGCCGCCACCAGAGCGTCGTCCGCGGGCAGGCTTGCGGCGTCCGGCCAGTCGACGAGGTGCACCGAGCGCTCGCCGGTGAGCCCGCGCCAGACCTCCTCGGTGGTCAGCGGCATCAGCGGTGCGGTCACCCGGCAGACCGTCTCCAGCACCGTGTAGAGGGTGTCGAAGGCGGCCGTGTCCTCGGCCCAGAAGCGGTCGCGGGAGCGGCGGATGTACCAGTTCGTCAGCACGTCGAGGAAGCTCCGCGTCGAGTCGCACGCGTTGGCCACCTCGTAGTCGTCGAGCTGCTGGGTCATCGCCTCGACGTACTGCCGCGTCTTGGCCAGCACGTAGCGATCCAGCGGATCGGTGGAGTCCGTGCGTCCCGCGGCGTCGTAGCCGGCAGCGTTGGCGTAGAGCGCGAAGAAGGACCAGCTGTTCCACAGCGGGATCAGCACCTGGCGCACCGAGTCGCGGATGCCCTGCTCGGTGACGATGAGGTTGCCACCGCGCAGGATCGGCGACGACATCAGGAACCAGCGCATCGCGTCGGCGCCGTCGCGGTCGAAGACCTCGCGCACGTCGGGGTAGTTGCGCAGCGACTTCGACATCTTGTTGCCGTCGTGGCCGAGCACGATGCCGTGGCTGACGCAGGCCGAGAACGCGGGCCGGTCGAAGATCGCGCTGGCCAGGATGTGCAGCGTGTAGAACCAGCCGCGGGTCTGGCCGATGTACTCGACGATGAAGTCGCCCGGGAAGTGGTGCGTCGAACCAGTCCGCGTTCTCGAACGGGTAGTGCACCTGGGCGAACGCTCATCGAGCCCGAGTCGAACCACACGTCGAGCACGTCGGGCACGCGCCGCATCATCGACTGGCCCTCCTCGGGTGAGCGCGGGTCGTCGGGGTTGGGGCGCACCAGGTCGTCGACGTAGGGCCGGTGCAGGTCGGAGACCGTGACGCCGAAGTCGCGCTCGAGCTCCTCGAAGGATCCGTAGACGTCGATGCGGGGGTAGGCCTCGTCGTCGCTGCGCCAGACCGGGACCGGCGAGCCCCAGAACCGGTTGCGGGTGATCGACCAGTCGCGGGCGTTCGCCAGCCACTTGCCGAACTGGCCGTGCTTGATGTGGTCGGGGACCCAGCGGATCTCCTCGTTGAGCTCGAGCATCCGCTGCTTGACGGCGGTCACCTCGACGAACCAGGACGAGACGCCCTTGTAGATCAGCTTCTCCCGGCACCGCCAGCAGTGCGGGTAGGAGTGGTCGTAGGTCTCGCGTCGCAGCAGCACGGTCTCCGGGGTGACGGCGCCGGTCCGCGTCTTGAGGTGGTCGACGATGTGCAGGTTGGCGTCGAAGACCAGCATCCCGGCGTAGTCGTCGACGGGATGGGTGAAGCGGCCGTCCTTGCCGACCGGCATCACCGGCGCGATGCCCTCGCGGTCGGTCACCTCCTTGTCGGCCTCACCGAAGGCGCCGGCGCTGTGCACCAGCCCCGTGCCGTCGGTGGTGGTGACGAACTCGTCGCCGGCCACGACGCGGAAGGCGTTCTCGTGGCCCTCGAAGTAGGAGAACGGCGGCGCGTAGGTCAGGCCGAGCAGGTCGGCGCCCTTGCCGCGCCAGGTCACGTCCGGCTCGGCGCCGAGCTCGCGCGCGTACGCCGGCAGCCGCGCCTCGGCCAGGAGGAACCGGTCGTCGCCCGTGCACCACGACGTAGTCGATGTCGCTGCCGACCATCACCGCCAGGTTGCTCGGCAGGGTCCACGGCGTGGTCGTCCAGGTGAGCAGCTTGACGCCCTGCAGCGGGCCCTCGGTCGTGACGGCGAATCCCACGGTGACGGCGGGGTCCTGGACCATCTGGTAGACGTCGTCGTCCATCCGCAGCTCGTGGTTGGACAGCGGCGTCTCGTCGTTCCAGCAGTAGGGCAGGACGCGGAAGCCCTCGTAGACCAGGCCCTTGTCGTAGAGCTGCTTGAAGGCCCAGATCACCGACTCCATGTAGTCGGGGTTCATGGTCCGGTAGTCGTTGTCGAAGTCGACCCAGCGCGCCTGGCGGGTGACGTACTCGCGCCACTCGCCGGTGTACTGCATCACCGAGGCACGGCAGGCGTCGTTGAACTTCTCGATGCCCATCTCGACGATCTCGTCGGTGGTCTTGATCCCCAGCTGGCGCATGGCCTCGAGCTCGGCGGGCAGGCCGTGGGTGTCCCACCCGAAGCGGCGCTCGACCCGGCGCCCGCGCATGGTCTGGTAGCGCGGGATCAGGTCCTTGACGTAGCCGGTGAGCAGGTGGCCGTAGTGGGGCAGGCCGTTGGCGAAGGGCGGCCCGTCGTAGAAGACGAACTCGTTGGCGCCGTCGACCCCCGCCTCGCGCTGGTCGACGCTGGCCTGGAAGGTGTCGTCGGCCTCCCAGTAGGCCAGCACGGCCTCCTCGATCGTGGAGAACCGCGGGCTCGACGGGACGCCGCTCGTGCCGGGGTCGGCGTGGGAGACCTTGGGGTACGTCATCGGGTGTTACTTCCTCGTTCTCGGTGGTCGAGCTTGTCGAGACCACGAGGACGATCCGAGGACCGCGGTACCACCTCGCTTGCCGGCCTCACGGCCGACCGCTTCGTTCACGGCTGTGACGGGCCTACCCGTCCGGGTCTACTGAGGCCGTCCCCTGGGTGAGGAGCGACCCGTTCTTCCGGAGGCTTGCCGCTGATGACGGCTCGAACGCCTGTGGCTCGATGGTACGGGGAGCCACAGGCGTCCGGCCAACCGGTTCGCGTCAGCGGGGCGTCGGCGCGGGCGGGACGTGGTGGTTGCCACGGACCAGGTCGTCCGGGTCGTACGCCGCCTTGACCCGCTGGAGCCGCCGCCACGTGGGCCGGTCGAAGAAGCCGCGCGGGTCTGCCGGGGACATCACGAAGTTCGGATAGTCCCCGACCCGCTGAGGAGCGACGGCGGACGCGAGCGCGTCGAGCTGGTCCTGCACCACCGGCTCCGCCGTCGCGTCCGGCACGACGCCGAGGCTGAGGAAGGCGATGGTGCCCGGCAGCGTGGCCCGCGCCCCTGCTCCGTCGGGTGCGCGGTGCAGGGCCCCACCGATGTGGCGGAGCTCCACCAGCGCGAGCGCGGACCCGGCGCCGCCGACGCGGGCGATGTCCTCGATGGCGCTCGGCGTCAGGTCGTCGAGCAATGCCGTGGTGGACCGGAAGGGCAGGGGCTGCTCGGGGTCCATGGCCAGTCGCGCGAGCCCGCCGGGAGCCTGGACCGCCAGGGAGTCCATCACCGGTCCGAGCCGACGCAGCGGACGCAGCAGCGCGTCGCCCTCAGCCGCCGCACCCAGGAAGGACACCAGCACGACGATGAACGACTGGCCGCGCACCGGCTCGGGGATCTCCGGGAACGGCGGGAAGTGGATCACCGACGCCCACGTCGTGAGCTCGTCGGGGAGCGCCGGCACCAGGGCCGACCAGGTGTGGAGCACGTCGGCTGCTCGCTCGACCGGGAAGAACAGCGCGCCGGCGTACACCTCGCGGAGCGGCTGGACCTCGAACTCCAGCCCGGTCACGACGCCATAGCTGCCACCGCCTCCGCGCAGCGCCCAGAAGAGGTCGGCATGGTGCTCGGCATCGGCCCGGAGCAGCTGCCCCTCGCCCGTGACGATGTCGACCGCGGTGACGGCGTTCGCCTGTAGTCCGTGCTTGCGCGACAGCCAGCCGATCCCGCCGCCGAGCGAGTAGCCGACGATCCCCACCTCCGGCGAGGAGCCGTGCAGCGCGCCCAGGCCCAGCCCCGACAGCTGCGGCGCAACGTCACGCCAGCGTGCTGCCGCGCCCACGCGCACGCGGCGCGCAGGGGCGTCTATCCGGGTGCCGGTCAGAGCCGAGGTGTTCACGATCACGGTCCCGTCGAGCGATCCGAGCGGGCCGGCGTTGTGCCCGGTCGCCTGGGCGGTCACCCGAAGGTCGTGCCGCCTCGCCCACGCCACGACCGAGGCGACCTCGTGGGCGCTGGTCGGGAAGGCGATCGCCTCCGGGCGCTGGTCGACCAGCACGTTGAAGGCGCCTCGGGCGGCGTCCCAGTCCGGATCGCCGGGGCGGACCAGGCGCCCGAGTGCCTGATCGGGCCGGGTCTCGATCTCGACGGTCATGTGCCTCTCCTTTTTCATCGAACATAAATGTGTAGCGGAATGAAACCAGCCCTGCGGCACCCTGTCAATTGGTCGAACACATCTGTGCAATAATTTCGGTATGACCCGCGCGTACCAGCAGCGACGACGAGCCGAGCAGCAGGAAGAGACCCGCCGGCGGATCGTCGAGGCGGCCGTCGACCTGCACGGCGAGCTGGGCCCCGCGCGCACGACGATGAGCGCCGTGGCCGAGCGGGCCGGCGTCCAGCGCAACACCCTCTACCGCCACTTCCCCGACGAGCGCGCCCTGCTCTACGCGTGCTCCGCGCACCACGTCGCGGAGCACCCGATGCCCGACCCTGCGGCCTGGTACGCCATCGAGGACCCCACCGAGCGATGCCGGCAGGGCCTCGGTGAGGTCTACGCGTTCTGGGAGTCCACCGCGGAGATGACGGCGAACGTCGTGCGCGACGCCGAGGTCCATCCGCTGGTCAAGGAGGTCAGCGAGCTGCGCCTGTCCGGGCCCCGGGCCGCGATCCGCGACGCCTTGCTCACCGCGTGGCCGGACCAGCCGCGGAACGAGGAGGTGGCGGCGTCGCTCGACCTGGCCCTGACCTTCCAGACCTGGCAGGTCCTGGTCCGCAGGGGCGGGCTCACGAGCCCGGCCGCGGCGGACCTGATGGCTCGCACCATCGCGTGCGCGGCCCGGGCGACCCACCTGCCCGAGACCCCATCTGTGAGGGTGGACCGATGAGCGAGCCCCCCGAGCGTTGGAGTGCCGGCACCGTCCACCAGGACATGTGGGTCGACCCTGACGACGACCCGCGCGACTCCGGAGCCACGCTGCGCGGAGAGCGCGCCGTGCTGGTCGACTACCTGCGCACCTACCGCCTCACCCTGGAGCTGAAGTGCGACGGGCTCGACGCGGAGCAGCTGGCGCGTCGGTCGGTGCCGCCGTCGACGCTGTCCCTGCTCGGGCTGCTACGACACATGGCCAAGGTGGAGCACTCGTGGTTCCGCCGGGTGATGGGCCATCAGCCCGACCTGGCGCGGATCTACTGGAGCCCCGACGACCGCGACCTCGACTTCAACGGCGCGGAGGCCGACCCGGCCCTCGTGGAGGACGCCTGGGCCAGCTGGCGACGCGAGGTGGCGTACGCCGAGAGCGTGGTCGACCAGGCGGAGTCGCTCGACGTCACCGGCACCCACCCCGACGGGCCGCTGGAGCTGCGCGAGGTGCTGGTGCACATGATCGAGGAGTACGCCCGCCACTGCGGCCACGCCGACCTGCTGCGTGAGTGCATCGACGGGCGCGTGGGTCAGTAGCTCACGTAGGGCACCAGCCACGAGCAGGCTCCCCTGACCGCCCGCAGGCCCCCAGCGGCGGGTGAGCGGGCAAGTCGAGCAGGCGCACGTTCACCGACAGCGGGCCGCACGACGCCCGACAAGCAGGTGAACTTGCGCCGGCTCGACCCTCGTGGGCAACGCCGGGAGCACCCGCGGCGTCGAGACGGCCGCTGCGCGACCTCATCAACCACCGGATGCTGGTGTTTCACGTTTTCAGTCCCTTGGGGTGGGCTCCGTAAAGTGGCCGGGGTGACCACCCGCAGCGCCTTCGGATTCGGTCTGGCGACCGTCGTGACGAGCGGCGCGAGCGAGGGCACCGTGCTGGACACGTGGTATCCCGCGCCGGCGCTCGGCGCGCGTGCCGCTGACGGTACGCCGCCCGCGTCCCTGACCGCCCTGGCCGGCGACCACCCGGCACGCCGGGTGCGCACGGAGGTCGTCGATCGGGAGATCGACCTCGACACCGCCCCGGCGGATGCGAGCGACGCCTACCTCCGCCTGCACCTGCTCTCGCACCGGCTCGTGCGGCCGCACGAGGTCGACGTCAGCGGCATCTTCGGCGTCCTGGCCAACGTCGTGTGGACCAACGTCGGTCCCTGTCCCGTCGACGGTTTCGAGGAGACCCGCGCCGCGCTGCGGGCGAGCGGCCCGGTCCAGGTGCTCGGCGTCGACAAGTTCCCGCGGATGGTCGACTACGTGCTGCCCACCGGCGTCCGGATCGCCGACGCCGACCGCGTCCGCCTCGGCGCTCACCTGGCCGAGGGCACGACCGTGATGCACGAGGGGTTCGTCAACTACAACGCCGGCACCCTCGGCGCCAGCATGGTCGAGGGCCGCATCTCGGCCGGGGTCGTCGTGGGCGACGGCTCCGACGTCGGCGGGGGCGCGTCGATCATGGGCACGCTCTCCGGCGGGGGCACGCAGGTGATCTCGATCGGCCGCCGCTGCCTGGTCGGCGCCAACGCCGGCATCGGCATCTCCCTCGGCGACGACTGCGTCGTCGAGGCCGGCTGCTACGTCACAGCCGGCACCAAGGTCACGATGACCGGTCCCGACGGCCGGCCGAATGTCGTCAAGGCAGTGGAGCTCTCGGGCGCCGACAACGTGCTCTTCCGCCGCAACTCCGTCTCGGGCGCCATCGAGGCGGTGCCGTGGCAGGGCCAGGGCATCGAGCTCAACAGCGCCCTGCACGCCAACGTCTAGGGCCAGGGAATGGCCAGATCAGCCGGTCGCGTCACCGCGATCGTGATCGTCGGCGTCGGCGCGGTCGTGGCCGTCGTCGCCGCCGGGCTCGCCCTGCTCACGGGGGCGGGGCCGCTGCCCGACCCGCCCGGCTGCACCGCCCGCGTGCAGGGTCGGGAGGTCACCCTGACCACCGAGCAGTCGGAGAACGCCGCACTGATCGTGGCCGTCTCGGTCCAGCGCGGGATGCCCGCCCGCGCCGCGTCGATCGCGCTCGCGACGGCGTACCAGGAGTCGAAGATCTACAACATCGAGCACGGCGACCGCGACTCGCTCGGCCTCTTCCAGCAGCGTCCGTCGCAGGGCTGGGGCACCCGCGAGGAGATCCTCGACCCCGTCTACTCGATCAACAAGTTCTACGACGCGCTCGCCCAGATCGAGGGCTACGAGGCGATGCGCATCACCGAGGCCGCGCAGGCGGTCCAGCGCTCTGCCTTCCCCGAGGCGTACGCCGACCACGAGGACGATGCCCGCGTGCTCGCCTCTGCGCTGACCGGCGAGACCACGGGTGGCCGCTTCTGGTGCGTGACCCGCGCCGACGCCGACGAGGAGTCCGACGACCTCGATGACGCCGGGCTGACGGCCCGCGCATCGGTGGTGCGCGAGGAGCTGGGCAACGTGTTCGGCGAGCTCTCCATGGGCGGATTCGCCCCCGGCGGCGTGAGCGAGGGCCACATGGCGGGCTCCGCGCACTACGACGGGCGCGCGGTCGACGTCTTCGTCCGCCCCGTCAACGACGCCAACCAGCGCATGGGCTGGGCGGTCGCCGCCTACCTGGTCGCCCAGGCCGACCGGCTCAAGCTGCGGACCGTCATCTTCGACGGGAAGATCTGGACCTCGGGCCCGCGCTCCGAGCAGGGCTGGCGCGACTACGACCCGCCCACCTCCTCCGGCGACCGGGCCGTCCTCGAGCACCGCGACCACGTGCACGTCGACGTCGCCGACTGAGCCGACCGTCCGGACCAACGACGAGTGGATCGCGCGCTACTGCGACATCGCGAACGTCGTTTAGGCCGCTCGCACGCCGGATGCGGTAAAGATTCCGGCGTGCGCAGCGACGTACGGCAAAGAAATCGGCATGTCGTCGAGGTATTCCCGGACGGAGTTCGTATCGTGGTCCCACTGACGGCTTTCAGCGCGACCGGGGGGTAGCGCGGGCGTCGGGGACATGGACCATGGGGGACGCCATGCACAACAGCTCGACCATCCTCACCGTCGGCACCGCTCTGCGCCACGCCCAGGACGGAGGCGTGCAGGTGCACGTGCTCGTCGGTGGCTGCTGGATGACCGGCCTCGTGATCGGCGTCGACGGCGAGGGCGCCGTCCTCGAGACCGCCGACGGTGACACCACCGTCGTCCGCATCCAGGCGGTGACCGCGGTCCGCGTGGAGCAGGTCATCCGGCAGACCGAGGAGCCGCGCGAGGAGCCGGCAGCCCAGGCTGCGCCGTCGTGGAACCCGGAGAGCTCGCAGGTGACCGAGGACGACCTGGTCCGCGAGCGGATCCGGGACGCAGCCGACCTCTTCACCCGTGACCTGGTGTCGGTGCATCGCGAGCCGCAGCCGGCCTGAGCCTGCATCCACCGACGAGGCAGACGTCGGGGGCGCGAAACTTTTGTCTCTCGGGGTCATTGCCCGGAGGCACCGACGTGCGGTGCAATGTGGTGCAGCTTCGGCTGCTTCTTGTTCGGCAAGTCCTGGGGGGGACATCGGCCATGAACATCACCACAACGATCCTGACCGTCGGCACGGCGCTGCGCCACGCGCACAACAACGAGATGTCCGTGCACGTGCTCTGCGGAACGACGTGGATGACCGGTCGCGTCATCGGTCTCGACGGTGAGGGCGTCGCGCTCTACACCCCTGACGAGGAGACGCTCGTCATCCGCATCGCCAGCATCAGCGCCGTCCGGATCAAGGGCGGGGCCGTGGAGTCCAAGGAGGATCGGTCGCGTCCTCGCTACGACGGCCTGAAGTTCCCGACCACGACGCCCGCCGACCTCAGCACGCTGGGCGTGACCACCATGCCGCCCGTGCGCGAGCCGGAGCCGGAGCCGGCCCCGGTCGTCAGCCCCTACCCGGTCGGCCACCCGGCGCGGACCGGCGGCCGCTGACGCAGCCGGCCGACCCGGCCGTGAGCGCCGTGACCTCAGGTCACGGCCGGAGCACCACCAACGACATGGCCGGCATCGGCAGGTCGAACTCCACGCTGAGCAGGCCATCAGCGTCCGCGGTCACCGACCGGTCCGGCTCGAGGACCTCGAGCCGGTCGGCCTCCCGCAGGTGCGCCCACTGCTCCGGGGTCGGCCATTCCTGGTCGTCGTCCTTGAGGCGACCCCAGACCGCGGCGATGTCGCTGTGCTCGTCATCGACCCGGTCGTGGTGCAGCGTGTACGTCGCCCCCGGGGTCAGCCCGGAGTAGTCGACGCGCACCCGACGGCACAGGTCGTCGCTGCCCGAGGCCTTGGTCTGGTCGAGGGTGAGGTTCCACACCAGCGTGGTGACCTCGCCGTCCTGCCCGGGCTCGCAGGCGGCCAGGGCCTCGACGAGCGAGCCGGCGCCGTCACCGCTCAGGGTGGCGCCCAGCTGTCTGGTTCCCAGCCGCTCCAGCAGGGCCAGGGCCCACCACCGCGGCTTGCGCAGCTCGCCGACCGTGCGGAGACCGAAGCCGCCGTGCAGCAGTGAGGGCGGCCGGCCCAGCTCCTCGAAGTGGTCGGAGACCACCCAGTAGGACAGCGCCTCCAGGCGGCCCATGGACGACGCCATCCCGCGCAGCAGGAACGTGCCCGCGAAGACGGCGTCGCTGACCTCGTAGAAGTGCGTCGGCGTGACGCCCCACTCGGTCCACCAGATCGGCCTGTCGCCGAAGCCGTAGCGCTCCAGCGTGGGCCGGAAGTCCAACGGCGGGCTGCCGTAGGTGTGCGTGGTGACGAAGTCGACCGGGACGCCGGTGCGCTCGGCGTGGGCGAGGAGCTCCTCGACCCATCCGGACGCTGCCGACGACGGGCCGCCGACCCGCAGCCGCGCGTCGACCGACTTCACCGCGGCAGCCGTGACGTCGTAGAGGCGGAGGTACTCCTCGGGAGTCCCCGACCAGAACACCTCGAGGTTGGCCTCGTTCCAGACCTCGAACGACCAGTTGTCGACGAGATCCTGCAAGCCGTAGCGGTCGGCCAGGTGAGCGACCAGCTCGTGGATCAGGTCGTGCCAGCGGTCCCAGTCCCGGGGCGGCGAGACGATGGCGGCGTACTCGAACACCGTCGTGCCCGGGTCGCTGGCCAGGTCGTGGGGCATGAACGAGAGCTCCACGACCGGGTAGAGGCCGATGCCGCGGAGGTGGTCGTAGACCCGGTCGACGCCGCTGAAGTCGTGCACCGGATCACCGTCGGGGCCGTCCGGCTCGCGGTAGACACCGAGGTCGTCGCCGAGGATCGCGTGGGCCCGCACGTGGCTGACACCGAGCTCGCGGTGGGCCGCGGTGAGGGCGGCGGTGAGCTCCGCCCCGATCACCTGCCCGCCGGTGGTGTCCTCCGACAGCAGGTGCGAGAGGTGCTCGCTGCCGATCATCGGCCGCCACGGCCGGGGCAGCTCGCCACGGTCGTCGGCGACGTCGACGCGGATCTCGACCGGACCGGTCGCCTCCTCGGTCGGCGTCGCCTCGATCGGCGCGCACCGCTCCCCTTCGACGTGGACGTCGGAGAGGGTGGCCACGGCGTACCACCGCGGCGAGCCCGGCTTGCCGGTCGTGTCGGCGTACGGCGGATGCGGGACGGCCAGGACGTCGCGGCCCGCGTGGTCGAGCGGCTCCCAGGGCCCAGCGGCGTCGGGGGCCGCGTAGACCTGGTAGCCGACCGCGCCCGCCATGGCGTCCCAGGTCAGGCTGACCTGGTGGCCGCCGCCCTCGGCCCGCAGGCCGGTGGGCGGGTCGAGCCGCGGTGCGTTGCCGGCGAAGACGATGCCGCTCGTCCCCTCCGCGCCCGCGGCCTTGCTGGCCCGGCCGATCCGGTTCTCCCAGTCAGCGCGTGCGTCCGCCATTCAGCGGCCCCCCTCACGAGCCGTCGCGAAGGTCTCCTGCTGCATGAGCGGCTTCACGTGGTCCTCCAGCGCGCCGGAGGACACGTAGTCGCGCACGTCGTCGCCGGCCAGGGCGTTGCCGAGAGCGGCCATGATCATCCCCTGGTCGAGCGAGAGGTAGCGCTTGGACACGTCTCCGGTGGGCACCTCGACGGCGTCGTAGAAGCCGCCCGGGCCGTAGGCGTCGTAGTTGCGCTTCAGCTTGGCCAGGTTGGCCAGCGCCGGACCCTTGGCGTAGCGCAGGGCCAGGAACGACGCGTGCGGGGTGACGACGCCGTCGCCGTACTCCGTCGGGGCGGGCTCGCCGGCACGGTTGTTCGGGCAGCCGTCGACCTCGTTGGCCTGCGTCCAGTCGGTGCGCTGCTGGTCGGAGGTGTAGCCGGCCTCGTCCATGCCCAGCGCGTCGACGCCGTACTCGCGGTAGCCGCCGTCGGGGTTGTTGGACGGCGAGAAGCCCCAGTAGCCGTAGCCCGCCTCGTCCTTGCCGTGCTCGATCTGGGCCTGCACGTAGAGCGGGTGGTTCCTGCCCCACGAGGTCGGGCCCCACGTCTCCTCGGGCACGAACAGCGGCACCATCAGCGCCTCGAACATGCTGCCGCCCCAGGTCGGCACGATCCTCATGCCGCGGTAGGGCAGCGTGCCCTCGAAGACGTCGACGCCCTCGTGGCTGACCCACTCACCGGTCGGCAGCGTCTCGGTCCAGGTGTAGTCGCAGATCGGCGGGAAGGTGCGCTGGGTGCCGAAGTAGTGCTTGGCCGGGATCTGGCCCGCGGCGATGCCGAGGTACGACGCCATCCGCGGCTCGGTGTTGAAGGCGCCGTAGCGGTGACACGTGTGGTAGACCGGCGCGGTCCCCTCGCGGAAGCTGAGCAGCTGCGAGCAGCCCGGCGGCGGGTCGACCCAGAAGCCGCCGCTGATCTGGCCGCCGACGGGTCCGTCGGGGGTCTTGCGGACGCCGGCGTTCTCGTCGTAGTAGAAGCCGAAGTCCATCTTCGTGCGGACGGCGTCCGCGGCGGCGGCGACCTGGCCGTCTGCGCGCGCGGCGACCAGCAGTCCGGTCGCGAGCCAGCCGTTGTCGACGCTCGAGACGAACGGGTAGACGGGGTCGCCGTTGACCGGCCAGGTCGTGAGCTTCTCCAGGGTGGCGGGGTCGTACCAGTTGTAGAACTGGCCCGACTCCTCGTGCATCTCCAGCTGCTCGATCGAGTCGATGGTCTGCAGCATCCGCGCCCGGGCGTCGGCCTTGGTGATCAGGCCGGTGTCACGGGCGACGACCGTGCTCCAGAGGTAGGCGCCGATGTTGGTCGGCGAGGTGTAGTCGCTGCGGTCGGCCGGGTCGAGATCACCCCCGACGTTGTCGGCGGGCAGCCCGGTGTCCTCGTCGGTCATCGCGACGAAGGACTTCCAGGTGTCCTCGAGGTAGGTGTTGAGCACGCGGTCGGTCTGGCCGGCCCTGGCCGACGCCGGGGCGTCGGCTCCCTGGGCGGCGGCGCCAGTTGGCGCCGCCGCCCCGAGACCGCCCACGGCCAGCCCGAGAGCCGTTGCTCCGGCCGCGACGAATGTGGTGAGGGATGTGCGCATGGAAGGTGTTCTCCTTCGTTCCCGAGATGGATGGAGCTCGTGCTGGTCGCTGGTCGAGGAGGGCCGCCGGGCCCGTCTCGAATCCTGCGGGACCTACTTGATGCCGGTCATCGCGATGCCTTGCATGATGTGGCGCTGCAGCAGCAGGAAGATGGCGAGGACGGGGAGGACCACGACCACCGAACCCGCGAGCAGCAGGCCGTACTCCGTCGCGTTCTGGCCGACGGCGTAGAGGGCGAGGGCGACGGGCAGCGTGTACTTGTCCTCGGTCTGGGCCACCACCAGCGGCCAGAGGAAGTTGTTCCACGAGGCGAGGAAGGTCAAGATCCCCAGCGTCGCCAGGGCCGGTCCGCACAGCGGCATGATCACCGAGGCGAAGATCCGCAGCTCGCCCGCGCCGTCGATGCGCGCGGCCTGGATCAGCTCGTCGGGCAGGGCCAGGATGTACTGCCGCATCAGGAACACCCCGAACGGCCCGGCGAGGAACGGCAGGATCATGCCGACCAGGCTGTTGCTCAGGCCCATCTTGGTGACGAGCACGAACAGCGGCACGAAGGTCACCACCCCCGGCACCATCAGGGTGCCGAGGACGACGGCGAACAGCGCCTTCTTGCCCGGGAACTCCAGCTTCGCCAGCGCGTAGCCGAGCATCGAGCAGAAGACCATGTTGCCGATCGTCACCGCGAGCGCGACGACGACGGAGTTGACGAAGTACGTCGGGAAGTCGAGCTCGGTGAAGAGCGTGCGGTAGTTCTCGAGCGTCGTCGTCTCGGGGACCCAGGTGGGCGGCACGCGGCGTACCTCGGCCTCCGGCTTGAACGACGAGACGAGCATCCAGAGGAAGGGCACGACCACGAGGAAGAGCCCGGCGCCGAGCACGGCGTAGATCCAGGGCGGCGTGGTGCCGTCGCCCTCGCGGTTGGACGGCGGGGTCGCCGCGGGCTCGATCGTCCCCGGGGAGTTGTCCGGGCGGACAGCGGTGTCGGTCATGTCCTAGTCCTTTTCGCCGAGCCAGCGGAACTGCACGAACGTCAGCGCCACGATGGCGAGGAAGAGCAGGTAGCTGGCCGCGGCGGCGTACCCGAAGTTGCCGTAGCCGAACTGGTCGAAGGTGAAGAAGGTGACCGACCGGGTGGCGTCGAGCGGGCCGCCCTTGGTCATCACGAAGGCCTCCTCGAAGAACTGGAGGTAGGCGATGCCGGAGATCACCGCGCCGAAGAGCAGCGTGGGCCGCAGCATCGGCAGGGTCACGTGGCGGAACCGGCCCCACCCGGACGCGCCGTCGACCTCGGCGGCCTCGATGACCTCCTTGGGGATGGTCTGCAGCCCCGCGAGGAAGATGATCATGAGCCCCCCGAAGTTGCGCCACACGGCCATCACGACCAGCGACGGAAGAGCGGTGGTGGTGTTGTCGAGCCAGGCCGGCCCGTCGATGCCGACGAAGCCGAGCACCGTGTTGAACAGGCCGCCGTCGTCGCGGTAGAGGAACTTCCAGACGACCGAGACGGCGACGATGCTGGTCACCACGGGCAGGTAGTAGCCGACCCGGAAGAAGCCCTTCATGCGCACGACCCGGTTCAGGCCGACCGCTGCCGCGAGCGCGACCGCCATCGTCAGCGGGACCCCGAGCAGCAGGTAGAGCAGGGTGTTGAGGGTGACCTTGCGGAAGAGCGGGTCCTGGACGAGCTTGATGTAGTTGTCGAGCCCGACGCCCTCGACCGCGAACGGGTTGCGGATGTCGGCCCGGCGCATGTCGGTGAACGACATGCCCAGACTGGCGAGCACCGGGCCCAGGGTGAAGGCCAGGAACAGGACCACGAACGGCAGGGCCAGGACCCACGCGGCGACAGCCTGCTGCCGCCGCGTGGGGTCGATGCCGCGCCGCGCGGGCCCCGGCTTGGAGCGTGCCTTGCGGCCAGGCTCCTGCATGGTCGTGGCGGACATGGGTTTCCCTTCCCGGCTCTCCGTCAGAGAACAGAGTTGACGTCGGTCAGAGACCGGTGCCGATGGAGGATGCCTGCTCCTGCATCGCCGCGACGGCGTCCTCGGCGCTGGCGTCGCCGCGGGTCGCCTTCTCGATCTCGCTGTCGACGACTCCGGCGATCTCCTCCCAGGTGGGAACGGACGGCGGGGCCTGGGCGCTGTCGAGCTGCTCACCGAAGATCTGCAGCTGCGCGTCGTCGGCCAGCTCGCCGGTCTCCCACGACTCGGTCACGGCAGGGAGGTCGCCGACCTCGTCGTAGAAGCCCTGCTGGGTCGCGGGGTCGGACAGCCACTGGATGTACTTCCAGGCGTTCTCCTTGTTGTCGGAGTCGCTGAAGACCGTCAGGTTGCCGCCGCCCATGAAGGACGTGCCGGGAGAGCCGTCGGGGCCGGGCAGCAGCGCCACGGCGTACTCGTCCTGGCTCACGCCGGCATCCTCGACCAGCCCGGTGTGCCAGGGGCCGGAGATGAAGGAGGCGTAGGTGCCGTCGGCGAAGCCGCTCTCGAGCTCACCGGCGTCCATCGTCTTCGCCGGGGAGATGCCCTCGTCGAAGAAGGACGTGTAGTACTCCAGCGCCTCGGCCATCTCGGGGCTGTCGAGCGTGTACTCGGTGCCGTCCTCGTTGGTGAAGCTCGCGCCGTTGGACCAGGCGAACGGCATCATCGTCTGCCACGAGCCGGTGCCGCCGGGTTGCAGGCTGATGCCGTACTCGGCGCCGCCCTTGCTCTGCAGGTCCTGGGTGAACTGCTTGAGGTCGTCCCAGGTCTGCGGCGCCTCGGTCCAGCCGGCCTTCTCGGCCAGGTCCTTGCGGTAGTAGAGGACGCGGGTCTCGACGTACCACGGAACGGCGTACGCCGTGCCGCCGACCTCGGTGGAGCCCCAGGCGCCCTCGTAGAACTCGCCCTCGTCGACGAGGTCCTCGGGGATCGGCTCGATGCCGCCACCCTCGGCGAACTCGCCCATCCAGGTGCTGCCGACGAGCGTCACGTCGGGGGTCTCCCCGGCCGCGATGGCGTTGGCGATCTTGTCGTGGGCGGCGTCCCAGGGGACGGCGGTGACCTTCACGTCGGCGTCGGGGTTCTCGTCCATGAACGCGGCGGAGAAGTCGCCGAGAACCTCGCCCTCGGTGCCCATGGCCCAGACCTCGATGGTGCCGGAGGCCTCTCCCTCCTCGATGGCCTCGCCCTGGCCTTCCGCCCCGCCCCCGTCGGAGTCACGCCCGCACGCGGTGAGCGCGAGGCTGGTGATGGCGACCAGCGCGAGCGCGCGGGTGGCGGTGGTTCGGATCGGTTTCATGAGTGGTTCCCTTCCGAGACGGTGGTGCTGGGTTTGGTGCTGCTGGTGGTGCTGGTGCGGATGATCAGCTCGGTGGCGAGCACCTCGTGCCGGGGCTCACGGCGGCCGGAGATCAGCTCGTCGAGCATCCGGGCGGCGGTGGCGCCGAGGGTGCGCATCGGCTGACGGACGGTGGTCAGCCCCGCGTAGCGGGCTGCCATCACGTCGTCCCAGCCGGAGACGAGCACGTCGGAGGGCACGTCGACCCCGCCCGAGCGCAGCTCGGTCATCAGACCGAGTGCCAGCTCGTCGTTGGCGCAGGCGAACGCGTCGGGCAGCCGACCGGACTTCAGGACCGCCCGGCCGACGCGGATGCCCGACTGCTCGTCGAGCTCGGGCGTGGATGTCACGGTGACCGACGCGCCGGCCGCCTCGGCTCCGCTGACGAGCCCCTCGAGGCGCTGGGCGACGTCCGGCGACGTCGCCGGGTCGCCGACGAAGGTGATGCCCCGGACGCCCGCGGAGGTCAGGTGATCCGCGAGCGCCCGGGCGGTCGCACGGTTCTCGGCGTTCAGGGAGTCCATCTCGGGCAACGGGGTCCGGGCGAGCAGCACGAGCGGGATGCCGCGGCGGGCCAGGGTGTGCAGCACGTCGTCGGAGACCGTGCGGCCGAGGACGACGAGGCCGTCGGTGCGCCCGGCGAGGTCGGTGACCATGGCGGGCGCGCCCTCGCGGCCGTGGGTCGAGAGCAGGAGCACCGACCGGCCGAGGTCGGCGGCGACGTCCTCGTAGCCGAGCACGACCTCGGCGAAGTAGGGACCCGACAGGTCGGGGAAGACGATGCCGTTGGCGGCGTGCCGGCGCTCGGCCAGCTGGCGGCCGAGGTGGCTCGGCACGTACTCGAGCTCTGCGGCCGCCTTCGCGACCTTGCTCTGGGTCTCCGGGCTGACGACGCGCGGGTCCCGGAGCGCCCGGCTCACGGTCGCGATCGAGACCCCGGCCTTGCTGGCCACGTCTCTGATCGTGGGGCGCATCGCGTCGAACCTCCCGAGCGGTTGTCGTCTGTAACCGGTTTCTGTAACCGTTTACATTCACTCACCATGGTGGAGGTCTAGACCACCTGTCAACCCCCCACGGGGGTGTGCGGCGAGAATGTCCGGATGCAGGACGACGAGCTCGCCGCCCTCCTGCCCGCCGTCGTCGAGGAGTCCTGGGGGCGGCCGCCGACGCTCGTCGAGCCGCTCGGTGGGGGCATGAACTCCGCCACCGCGCGGGTGCTGCTGGGGTCGTCGGCGTACGTCGCCAAGTGGGTCCCCTCGGGCCACCTGGCTGACCTGCGCACCGGTCTGGAGCTGGCGCGAGACCTGTCGCTCGCCGGCCTGCCCGCGGGTGCCCCGCTGCCGGCTTCCTCGGGCGCGCTGAGCGTCGACGTCGCCGATGGCGACCTGGCGCTGCTCGACTGGGTCTCCGGCCGTCCGCTGACCGGCGACTCCGCTCGCGAACAGGGGCTGATCGGCGCCACGCTCGCCCGCGCGCACGTGCTGGCGGGGCCTTCGCCGGCCGGGGTCTTCCTTCCTTGGCTCACCGCCGACCACCCGGCGCTCGACGTCGAGCCCGGGCTGCGGGCGGACGTGGCGGGCGTGCTCGCCGAGGTGGTGGGTCTCCCGGCGCTCACCTGGGGGCGGCTGCACACCGACCCCGCTCCGGAGGCGTTCCTCCACGACGCTGCCTCCGGCGTCACCGGCCTCATCGACTGGGCCGGCGCCTGCCCTGGACCGTTGCTCTACGACGTGGCGTCGGCGGTGATGTACCTCGGCGGTGTCTCTGCCGCCGAGCCGTTCCTCGCGGCCTACCGGCCCGTCTCCCCGCTCCGTCGAGCTCGCCCACCTGCCGACGTGGCTGCGCTACCGCGGCGCCGTCCAGGCGTCGTACTTCGCCGACCGGATCCTGCGCGCCGACCTCACCGGCACCGACCCGGCCGGCAACCGGCGAGGCCTCGCGCACGGGCGGGCGATGATGAGCCAGCCGGGCGGAGCAGTGGGTCGTTGACGGAGGACCCGCTCAGGCGGGGACCCCGGCCTCGCTCTCCAACCGCCCGGCGGCCGCGGCGACGCGCTCGTCGGTGGCAGTGAAGGCGATGCGGACGTGCTGACGACCGGCGGCGCCGTAGAAGCTGCCGGGGGCGACCAGGATGCCGCGGTCGGCGAGCCAGGCGACGGTGTCCCAGCAGTCCTGGTCCCGACTGGCCCACAGGTAGAGAGCCGCCTCGGAGTGGTCGATCCGGAAGCCGGCGGACTCGAAGGCGTCGCGGAGGACGGCCCGGCGGGCGGCGTAGCGAGCGTGCTGCTCGACGGCGTGCTCATCGTCATCGAGGGCCGCGGCCATCGCGTGCTGCTGGGGGCCGGGCATGATCAGCCCGAGGTTCTTCCGTACGGCGAGCAGCTCGCCGACGACGGTCGGGTCGCCGGCGACGAAGGCGCAGCGGTAGCCGGCGAGGTTGGACCGCTTCGACAGCGAGTGCACGGCGAGCAGCCCGTCGGGAGAGCCGCCGCAGACGTCGGGATGCAGGACGGACACGGGTGCCGCGTCCCACGCGCACTCGAGATAGCACTCGTCGGAGACGAGCAGGACCCCGCGCTCGCGGCACCAGTCGACCATCTTGCGCAGGTGGTCGACCGGCAGCACCCGCCCGGTGGGGTTGGACGGCGAGTTCACCCAGACCAGGGCGGGCCGCTCGGGCCCCAGGGAGACCAGCGAGTCGGTGGCCAGGGTGCGGGCGCCGGCCAGGGCCGCACCGACCTCGTACGTCGGGTAGGCCAGCGCGGGGAGCACCACCAGGTCACCGGCGCCGACGCCGAGGTGCAGCGGCAGCTGCGCGATCAGCTCCTTCGACCCGATCGAGGGGATCACCGCGTCGAGGCCGAGCCCCGTCACCCCGGCGCGACGCGAGAGCCAGTCGAGGCAGGCCTGGCGGGTCGCCTCGAGCCCGATCGTGGCGGGGTAGCCCGGCGAGTCAGCGGCAGCGGACAGCGCGTCCTGCACGACGTGCGGCGTGGCGTCGACGGGCGTGCCGATGGAGAGGTCGACGATGCCGCCGGGGTGGGCGCGGGCCGTGGCGGCGTACGCCGTCAGCTGGTCCCACGGGAAGTCGGGCAGGCGACGCAGAGACCCGCACCTACTCGTCGTGCTCCTGCGGAGGCAGCGCCGCGACAAGCGGGTGGTCGGCCTCGATGACGCCCATCTTGGCCGCACCGCCCGGCGAGCCGAGGTCGTCGAAGAAGTGCACGTTGGCGTCGTAGTAGGCCTTCCACTCCTCCGGAGTGTCGTCCTCGTAGAAGATCGCCTCGACCGGGCAGACCGGCTCGCAGGCGCCACAGTCGACGCACTCGTCGGGATGGATGTAGAGCATCCGGTTGCCTTCGTAGATGCAGTCGACCGGACACTCGTCCACGCAGGCACGGTCCTTGAGATCCACACACGGCTGGGCGATGACGTAGGTCACCAGATCCTCCTCGAAGACGGAGCAACGCTCACCCTCAGCCTAGTGCCCGGCCCGGGCGTTTGTGTCCCCGGCCAGGCCGTGGGCAGCGTCACTCCACCGCCTCCCACGTGTGACCCCGGTCCCGGCTGACCAGCAGGCCGCCGCGGACGACGACGTACCCGATCCCGCCGGGCGCGGTCGCGAAGCTGCTGGCGGCCGATTGGGGCGACAGGCTCGAGGCCGGACCCAGCGCGGCGGCCAGCGGCCAGGTCTCCCACGCACCGCCGTCGAGGACGGCCGCCTCCAGTCCCTTGCGGGACTGGCAGGTGGCGTACGCCGCCGCGGTCCCGACCTGCCCGCCGCCTCGTGCGCAGGGCGGGTCGAGCGGCTGCCAGGTGCGGCCGCCGTCGCGGGTCAGGACCGCCTCGGGGTCGGGATCGCCGGCCACCCAGAGCAGCAGCGCATCGCCGACCGCGACCGGTGCGGCATCGGGATCGAGGGGGCCCGGCAGCGCGACCTCGCGCCAGTCGGCCTCGCCGAGGGACGCCCGCCAGAGCGCGGACGCCGACCCCGGTCGACGTACCAGGGCCCACGCAGACGCACCTGCGATCTCGGCCCGCACCTCGGTGTCCGACGCGACCGGGATATCCGGCTCGGCGTTCCAGCTGTCTCCGCCGTCGTGCGTGACCCAGAGACCCGCTCCGCCGATGAGACCGTCGGCGCCGCTGTCGGCCATCCGGATCTGACCGGGCCGATGGTCGCTGCCCACCTGGCGCAGCGGGACCCACGCGCCGTCGTCGGGCGTCCGGCGCCACACGACCACGCAGCCCCCACAGTCGGCGCCCGCGGTCGTCAGCCACACCACGCCGGACCTGGTGAGGTCGACGGACAGCGCGAACACCTGGCGGGGCTCGCGCGGGGGCGGCGACGGGGTCGACGTCTGCTCGGGCGGCACCGGGTCGGTGCGCGGCAGGCCGCCCATGGCGACGCCGACGACAGCCACCGCACCGACGATCACCAGGGTCAGCACGACCACGGCACGCCGTCCCATGCTGCACCTCCCGTCCACGCTGGGGGACGCTCGCTGCCTAGCATGCTCTCGTGCCTGAGGACGCAACGACCGCCAGCGGGCGGCACCTGCTGGGGCCGCACGTGGTCGGCCAGCGGGTCGTGATCAGGCGCGTGCTGCGCGGGGAGACCGGGCCGAGCGGCGGACCTGCGATGACCGACGTCCTCGGGGTCTGCACCGTCTGGGGCGACGGGCGAGCCGTCGTGCGCACCGAGGCCGGCGAGGTCGTCGAGATCCTCGTGGCCGACATCGTGTCCGGCAAGCCGGTGCCCCCGCGCGCCTCGATCCGCGACCGCGTGTCGGCACAGGACGCCCAGGTGCGGGCCCTCGCGCTGTGGCCCGATCTCGTCACCGTCCCGCTCGGCGCGTGGGTGCTGCGGTCGTCGGCGACCAGCCGGGCGCGGCGGGCGAACTCCGTCCTCGCGATGACCGGCGCGGGAGTGCCCGACGCTGCCGATGCCGCGGTCGCGCACTACCGGGCGATCGGGCAGCGGCCGATCGCCGCGGTGCTGCCCGGCACCGAGGAGGAGGCGCTGTTCCTCGGCCGCGGCTGGGGGCCCGAGAGCAACGACGGCAACACCATCTTCCAAGTGGCCTCGGTGGCGCACACCCGCCGCGGCCTCCGGGGCCTCCCCCCTGTCGACGTGCGGCTCGACGAGGACGGCGAGGTCGTCACCGCGACCGTCGGCGACCGGTCCGCGCCGATCGCCTCCGGCGTCGCGGCGTACGCCGACGACTGGGTCGGCATCCGCAGCGTCGACACCCATCCGGCCCACCGCCGGCAGGGACTCGGCCTCGCGGTGATGGCTGCGCTGCTCGGCTGGGGAGCCGAGCGCGGCGCCCTGACGGCGTACCTCCAGGTGCTCGACGGCAACGACCCGGCTCTCGCGCTCTACGGTCGACTGGGCTTCCGGACCCACCACGAGTACCGCTATCTCGCTCCTTGACCACTGATTCCGCCGAGCTCGCTCGAAGGAATCAGTCGTCTGAGGGATAGAATCGCCGGCGGAGCCGGTGGGGCCTGACAAACCCCGCGAAGCCGGGGCCCGCGCGTCCGGCGACACCGACGAGAGGCCGACGGATCCACGCAGTCGGCGAAGGTGTGGTGGCACCGCGATCTAGCCCCCGCCCACACCTCCAGGGCTTTCGCCACCTGGAGGTTGTCGATGCAACGCACCTTGAACACTGCCCTGCCGTCCGTCGAGCCCGGCTCGACCGTCACCCTGCGCGGCTGGGTGCACCGCCGCCGTGAGCTGGCCCGCGTGACCTTCCTGGTGCTGCGCGACCGCTCCGGCCTGGCCCAGGTGGTCCTGCCCGCCGGCACGGCCGTGCCTCCCGAGGAGACCACCGTCGAGGTCACGGGGATCGCGACGGCCAACCCGCAGGCACCCGGCGGCGTCGAGGTCACCGGGGCCGTGGTGACCGCGCTGACCGACGACGCCGAGACTCCACCGTTCGAGCTGTGGCGCCCCGAGCTGAACGTCTCGCTCCCCACCCTGCTCGACCACGCCCCGGTGGCGTGGCGGCACCCGGCGCAGAAGGTGCGCTGGGAGCTCGCGGCCGCCTCGTTGCGCGGCTTCCGCTCGACCCTCGACGGACTCGGCTTCACCGAGATCCAGACGCCGAAGTTCGTGGAGTCCGCGACCGAGTCGGGGGCCAACGTCTTCGAGGTCGACTACTTCGGGCGGCCGGCGTACCTCGCCCAGAGCCCGCAGTTCTTCAAGCAGCAGCTGGTGGGCGTCTTCGAGCGGGTCTACGAGGTCGGGCCGGTCTTCCGTGCCGAGCCGCACGACACCGTGCGGCACCTGGCGGAGTACGTCTCGCTCGACGTCGAGCTCGGCTTCATCAGGGACCACCGCGACGTGCTGGCGGTGCTGCGCGAGGTGATCGCCGGCATGGTCGCCGAGCTCGGCCCGCTCGCCGAGCGCGCCGGGGCGGACCTGCCGGAGGTGCCCGCCGAGATCCCGGTGGTGCACTTCAGCGAGGCGCTGTCGATCGTGGGGGCCCCGGCCGACGAGCCGGACCTCGCCCCCGAGCACGAGCGAGCCCTCGGCGAGTGGGCGCGTGAGCGGCATGGCAGTGACTTCCTCGCCGTCGAGGGCTACCCGATGGCGAAGCGGCCGTTCTACACCCACCCGCAGCCGTCCGACCCGCGGTGGAGCAACAGCTTCGACCTGCTCTTCCGCGGGCTCGAGCTGGTCACGGGCGGCCAGCGGCTGCACCGGCTCGCCGACCACGAGGCGGCGATCCGGGCGCGCGGCGAGGACCCGGCGGCCTACGCGGCGTACCTCCAGGCGTTCCGGCACGGCATGCCCCCGCACGGCGGCTTCGCGATCGGGCTGGAACGGTGGGTGGCCCGGCTCGTCGAGGCCACCAACATCCGGGAGGTGACGCTCTTCCCGCGCGACCTCACCCGACTCGCGCCGTAGCTCGGGTCGAGCAGACGCAACTTCACCTTCCCCCGCTCCGCTCCCGGTGAAGCTGCCGCCCCCGAGGTCGAGCCGACGCAACTTCACCTTCCCCCGCTCCGCTCCTCCGGTGAAGCTGCCACCCCCCGAGGTCGAGCCGACGCAACGTCACCTTCCCCCGCTCCGCTCCTCCGGTGAAGCTGCCGCCCCCCGAGGTCGAGCCGACGCAACTTCACCTTCCCCCGCTCCGCTCCTCCGGTGAAGTTGCGTCTGCTCGACCTACTCGCAGATGACGGTGTCGCTGGGGATGTAGTGCGTGTGCATGACCTCGCGGTGGTCGACGGCACTCTCGCCGGTGCGGCGGAAGACCCGGGTGACGTCGATGTCGAAGCCGCCGTAGCCCTCGTTGGGGTAGCAGTCCTCGGTGTCCAGGCGGCGCGTCTCGGGGTTGGTGAAGTTGTAGCGCTCGCCGGTGGTGGCGGTGATGTCCCAGTAGTCCGTGGACCACATCGACACCGTGAGCGCGCCCGACGACGAGGGGGTGCTCGGTTGCAGGGAGGTCGAGATCAGCACGCCGTACGGCGTGTCGTTGGTGAACTTCAGGTCGACCGTCGGCCACGCCACCGTGGCCTCGCGCCCGACGGGGTAGCGATCGATGTAGAACGAGTGCGGCTTGTGCTCGACGTCCTCGAGCCCCGCGAAGAACGCCGCGTTGAAGGTCGTGGTCGCGACCTGCGAGACGCCGCCGCCGAGGTCCTCCTTGAAGATCCCGTCGCTGATGATGAAGCCCTCGGTGAAGCCGTTGGCGCGGGTGCGCTCACCGACCGTGCCGTTGAGCGAGAACGTCTCGCCCGGCTTCAGCACCGTGCCGTCGATGATCTCGGCGGCCCGGCCGATGTTGATGTTGCGGTACTCCGCGTAGGGGAAGTACGTCGTGAACGTCGACACCTGCTCGGTGATGCCGAGGCCCTTCGCGTCCTTCGTGCTGAACTCCGGCTTCGCGACCGTGGAGGGCACCTCGGTCTCGCGCTCACCCTGCGGCTTGGTGACCAGCTCGAGGAAGGTGCTGTGCACGGCGTCGGGCTCGTAGGTCACACCTGGCCTCGCCGGCACGACCTGGGGGCTCCCGTCGACGAGTCGCACGGTCGCGTCGACAGCGGCACCGTCACCGGACACCTGCGCGCTGAGCAGCTCGTCGAGCTCCTGCGGCTCCAGGACCGGGACCAGCACCCCGCCCTGCGGCTCGAGCGCGATCGCGCCGGCGTACTCACGCGGAGTGAGCCGGGCCGACGCGGAGCCGAAGCGAAGCGTCACGGGGGCGGACATCGCCGGGTTGGCGAAGTCGCGGACCGCAGCCTCCACGTCGGAGGCGTCGATGTCGGGCCTCATCGTCACCATCGGCAGCACCACGGCGCTGGGTCGATCTGAGGTGCCGGAGAGGAAGGCTGCCTCGAGCTCGGCGGCGGCCGCGGTGGAGTCCAGCTCCTCGCCCGTGGCGGGGTCGGTGACCTCGACCCCGGTGGGGGTCAGCCGCACCGCGCCCTCACGGGCCGGCGTACGGGTCTCGGCCGAGAGCTCGGCCAGGAAGGCCTGTCGGACCTCGGGGTCGACGGCCACCACGGCGTCGAGGTCGTCGCCACCGTTGTAGTAGTCCCACAGCCAGGTCGGCGACCAGGAGCGCTGGGCACCCGCCGCGGCCACGGAGGCCTCGTAGTCGACCGACAACCCGGCGGCGGCGGGCACGATCCCACGCTGCACCTCGCCTGCGGTCACGTCGATCTCCGCGTCGGCGCGGGCGGCCAGGCCACGCTCGAGCTCGGCGGCCGCGGAGTCCAGGGTGCGTCCGCCCACGTCGACGCCGGCGACGGAGGTTCCGCGCGGCACCCGGTCGCTCGCGGAGAAGTACGCCGCGGCGTAGGCGCCACCCAGCAGCACGAACAGCCCCAGCAGCACGAAGAGGACGGCTCGGCCGCCCTCCCGCTCACGCTGCTCGGGCTCGCGCCAGAGCGTGGTGTCCTTCTCGACAGTCACCCGCTCAGACTACGGGGGTGGGGGTCGCACCCCGACATCCTCGCGAGCGCGTCCGCGGACGAGTGCGGCGAGCGCGGCGAGCGCGACGAGCACCGCGAGGACGGCCACCAGGAGCAGTCCGTAGCCGGCCACGTCAGCGCTGACCAGGTAGTCGCCGTCGCGCCGCGGCAGCGAGAGCGCGAACACGGTGGCCGCCCACGCCCCGCAGAAGAGCGGCCGCCCCCACCACACCGGGGGCAGCGCGAACACGACCGCGAGCGTCGCGGCGACCCCGAGCGCCCAGCCCCACACCGTCGCGTGCACGGCGACGGCTGCCACCCCGGTGGCCGCGCCGCCGATCAGGGTGAGCAGCGCCGACGCCGCCCTCACAGACCGGCGAACAGGTCGTTCTCGAGCCCGTCGCCGTCGACCGGGCCGGGCGTCCCCTTGGCGAGCCGGAAGTCCTCGATGCCCCACACGGTGTCACCGACGTTGTTGGACAGCGCGAAGAACGGGCCGTCGATGGTGATCTGGCTCGCGTGCGCCCGCATCGCGTCGAGCTTCTGCTCGACGTGTGCGGTCGCGTCGACGGCGGCGGCGAGGTCCTCGTCGGGGGTCGTCCACGGCAACGGACCCTCGGGGTCCAAGCCGTCGAAGGCCGTGGTGTCGCCCGCGTCGCGCAGTGCCCGGAGCCCCGCGCGCATCCGGCCCTCGGACATGGCGCCCCAGTAGATCTTGGCGACGTCCCACGGCTCGCCGAGGTCGTGGCGGTAGGACGGGACCGCCGCCAGCGCCACGGCGTACGTCGCCACCCGGTGCGCCTGGACGTGGTCGGGGTGTCCGTAGCCCCCCTTCTGGTCGTAGGTGACCAGGACCTGGGGCCGCACCTCGCGGATCACCTCGACGAGGAGGTTGGCCGCCTCCTCGAGGTCGGCGTTGGCGAAGGCGCGCTCGTCGGTCTCGTCGGCCGCCGTGGCATGGCCGTCGTCGGCCCACTTCATGCCGGAGTCGCGGTAGCGCCCGAAGCCACCCAGGAAGCGGTGGTCGGTGACCCCCAGCACCTTCATCGCCCTCTCGAGCTCGCCGCGGCGATGCTCTCCGAGACCGTCGTCGCGGTCGGCCGCGAGGTGCTCGAGGTCGGGCACCAGGATCTCGCCCATCTCGCCGGCCGTGCAGGTGACCAGGGTGACGCCGCGACCCTCGGCGACGTACTTCGCCATCGTCGCGCCCTGGCTGATCGACTCGTCGTCGGGATGGGCGTGGACGAGCAGCAGCCTCTGGCTGGGCGGCTCTGTCCGCTGGCTGGGCGATTCGGTCACAGTGGCCAGCCTAGGACCGTCGGTGTAGCCGCCTCGGTCCGGCAGGGAGGTCGAGCGGCGGTTCCGCCGGGCTGGACCCGGCGCCCTCGTCGAGCCACCCGTCGTGCTCGTCGACCAGCGGCTCGACCACCATGCCCGGCGCATCTGTCGTCACCGCCCAGGGGTGATCCTCGTCGTCGTCCTCCCCCGCGTAGCGCTCCCTCGAGATCCGGGCCTCGAACCCGGCGACGCGGAGCCGCTCGGCGACGACGAGGGCGTGCTCCTCCTCGAAGAGGACGGCGCGCAGCCCGGGCCGATCGGCCGCGAGCAGCTCGCGCACCGCTGGCAGGAACGGCCGGTCGGAGTCCAGCCAGTCGACGTCGTCGAGCTCGTCGGCGGCCAGCCAACGCACGGCGTCGTGCTCGCTGGGCTCGGGCGTGGGCTCGGGCGTGGGCTCGGGCGTGGGCTCGCCCGCGACGAGCCTGACCGTCGCCACGGCCAGGACGAGCCCGTCGGAGATCCTGGTCCGCCCGGGCAGCCAGCCGGTCACCTCGATCGTGCAGCCGAGCTCTTCGGCGATCTCCCGTCGCAGGGCCGCGTCGGGAGCCTCGTCCGGCTCGACCTTGCCGCCGGGCAGCTCCCATCGACCCGCTGCCGCCTCCGGCCTGGTACGCCGCGCGGCCAGCACCCGCCCGCCACGGAGGATCGCTGCGCCCACCACGAGACGCTCGTCACCGGCCACGGACTGAAATTACCGCTCGACGTGTCGGTGCCTGTCATTAGCGTGGGGCCCGATGAGTCATGAAGCACGCACAGCCTTCTATTCCGGGGTCCGGCTGGGGCTGCCCTATGCCGCCGTCGGGTTCGTCCTGTCCGTGTCCTTCGGGGTGCTGGCCCGCGAGGCGGGGTTCACCCCGCTCCAGGCCATCGCGACCGCAGCCTTGGTCTTCGCCGGCTCGGCGCAGTTCGCCGCCCTCGCGGTGATCACCGGCGGTGGCACCGCCCCGGCCGCGATCGCCGCGGGCACACTGATGAACGGGCGCTTCCTGGCGATGGGCATCGCGCTGGCACCCTCGCTGCCGGGTGGTCCGGCCAAGCGGGCCGCCCAGGGCCAGACCGTGGTCGACGCCTCCTGGGCGCTTGCCAACAAGGGCGACGGAACCTTCGACCGCTGGCAGCTCTTCGGCACGACGGCGCCCCAGTACGTCACCTGGACGCTGGGCACCGTGGTCGGGGTGTTCGCCGGCGACATCATCGGCGATCCCGGGCGGTGGGGTCTCGACGCGATCTACCCGACGTTCTTCCTCGCGTTGCTGCTCGCCGAGATGCGCGACCCGCGGTCGCGCATGGTCGCCGCCGTCGGGGCGCTGATCGCCCTCGCGCTGGTGCCCTTCGCGCCGCCGGGCGTGCCGATCCTGGCCGCAGCGGCGGCGAGCCTCCTCGGGCTGGCGCGCCCATGACGATCTGGCTCGTCATCCTCGGCCTCGTCGTCACGACGGTGGCGATCAAGGCATTCGGCCCGGTTCTCTTCGGCGGGCGCGAGCTCCCGCCGGCGTTCACCCGCGTCATCGCCTGCATGGCCCCGGCGCTGCTCGCCGCGCTCGTGGTGACCTCGGCGCTGACCGAGGGTCAGCGGCTCAGCATCGGCGCCCAGACCGCCGGCGTCGCGGCCGGAGGGCTGCTGCTGGTGCTGCGGCGCCCCCTCGTGCTGGCCGTGCTGGTCGCCGTCGTCGTCACCGCCGCGATCCGTGCGGTCGGCTCCTGACACTACGTTTGCTTCCGTGGACGAGCCCCAGCCCGCGATCGGGGTGCACCTGACCCGCACAGAGGAGAACCGCGCCGAGGTCGACGCGCTGGCCGCGCTGCTCGGCGGTCGCACCGGCATCGCGCCGGTCCTGGCGGACCTCAACCGGCAGGCGCGCAAGGCGTTCCCCTGGGGTCGCGCGGTCAGCCGGGCCTTCACGTGGGACGCCGAGGACCGGCGTACGCCGCGCTGGTTCCCCCAGGGCATCACCACCTCGGCCGATGCCGAGGACTCCGAGCGGGTCGACGGTCGCGCCGTCGTGGCGGTGGCGTGGTACTTCCAGGACGACCACGGCAACAACCAGGGAAGCCGGATCACGTTCGTCGACCTGGAAACGTTGCGCTACCGGCACGTGCTGCTCGTCCGCCCGCAGCTGCGCAACGGCGAGGTGACGCTCGCCCCCCTCAAGGTGCACGCCGGTGGCATCGTCTGGCGCGGCCCCTACCTGCACGTTGCAGCGACGTCGAAGGGCTTCGTCACCTGTCGGGTCGACGACCTGATGCGCATCCCCGACGAACGCGGCGGCTCGCAGCTGCGTCGGCTCGGCATCGAGGGCGACGAGGTGGCGTCGTACGGCTATCGCTACGTGCTGCCGGTCCGCTTCGCCTACCAGGCCTACGCCGACGAGGGCCACCAGAGGATGAGGTACTCCTTCCTCTCCCTCGACCGCGCCGGCGACCCGCCGGCGATCGTGGCGGGCGAGTACGCCCGCGGCGAGGAGGCCAACCGGCTCGCGCGCTACCCGCTCGACCCGGCCACGTCATTGCTCGTCAGCGGTGCCGACGGCGCCTCCCGCCCGGTCGCCCTGGACACCGGCGGCGTCACGTCGATGCAGGGCGCCTGCCTCGCCCGGGGCCGCTACCACGTGACGGTCTCGCACGGCCCGTGGATGCCAGGCTCGGTCTACACCGGCTCCCCCGGCGCCCTGCGCCGCCATCGCTTCGCCCTGCCGATGGGTCCCGAGGACGTGTCGTACTGGCCCTCGGCCGATCTCCTCTGGTCCCTCACCGAGCACCCCTGGCGCCGCTACGTCGTCGCGATGCCGCGCAGCTGGTTCGATCGTTGAGTTGGCCCGAATGGTTGCGTGAGTTGGCCCGAATGGTTGTGCGCGCGGTCAGACAGGAACCATTCGGGCCAACTCACGCAACCATTCGGGCCAATTCAACGGGGTAGGAGGGCGAGCTGGCGCGACTGGGCGACGAGCCGGTCGGTGGAGTCCCAGACCTCGCAGTCCTCCTCGAACATCCCGCCGGCGACGTTGCGCGTGGCGTGCCTGATGCGCAGCCATCCGGGAGCGGGTACGGCGCGGACGTGGGCGGTGAGCTCGAGCGTGGGCGCCCACCCCGCGCGGCCGAGGTCCATCGACACCGGTGGCAGCGCGTCGACGACCATCAGCAGCGACAGCGGGTCGGGGTCGCGGCCGTCGGCGAGCCGGAACCACGCCTGCATCTCGCCTCGGCCGCTCGGCTGGCCGAGGGCCCAGCCGATCATCGACGGGTCGAAGCGCATGTCGAATCGCTCGATGAACGGCGCGAAGCGGCGTACGTCCTCCGGCGCCATCGACCCCGGCACACAGTCGTCGACGGGCGGGATGTCGGGCGGTACGGCGGTGGTGGCCACGTCGCCGGGCAGATCGGCGAGCGTGCCGAACGTCGCCAGCGCCGTCAGCCGGACGTCGCCGCCCTGGGCGAGGTCGGCGGCCACGGTCGCGACGGTGCCACCCTCACGCAGCACCCGGGTGGACACCGTCGCGGGACCGGGCCCCGACGCCGACAGGTAATGGGCGCTGACCACGATCGGGTCGGGCTTGGCCGGCACCCTCCGGCGGACCGCGTGGCCGAGCACGGCGAGCAGGTAGCCACCGTTGATGCCGCCGCCGACGACCCAGCCCGCGGAGAGGTGCGCGTCGTACCCGGCAGGGCCGGACCCGGACACGGCGATGTGCTGGTCGAACTCGAACGGCATGGCGGGAACACTAGGCTGCGGGACATGGACCGCCGCCACCTGGAGTACTTCGTGGCGGTCGCCGAGCTGGGCAGCTTCACCCGCGCCGCTCAGTCGTTGTCGATCGCGCAGCCCTCACTCTCGCACGCGATCGGCTGGCTCGAGCGCGACCTGGGATCCCGGCTCTTCGAACGACACGGCCGCGGGGTCCGGCTCACGCCCGCGGGCGAAGCGCTCCTCGAGCCGGCCCGGCGCTCCCTGCGCTCCTTCCAGCTCGCCCGGGGCGCCGTGCGCGCCGTGTCGGAGGGCGGCTTCGGCCGACTCTCCATCATCACCAACACGCTGTGGGCCGTCGACCCGCTGGCCCGCCTGATCGGCGGCTTCCGGGCGCTGCACCCCGGCGTCCAGCTCACCGTGGCCGACCCCGCTCGGCGCAGCGACGTGCTCGACGCCGTCCGGCTCGGCGGGGCCGAGCTGGGCCTGGTCGACGGCACCCCACCGCGCGGCATCCTCTCCAGTCTCTGGATCGCCGAGCACGAGCTGGTCGCGGTGCTGCCGACCCGCGCCGGCGCCCCGCCGCCCAGCATCGCCATCGAGGAGCTGCAGGACTTCGGCCTCGTCTGCACCCCGGGCGGGACCGCGCTGCGCGCCATCGTCGACGACCTGCTCGAGGCCGTCGGCCTGCCGACCGACGTGGCCGTCGAGACCGCACACCTGGCCTCGGTCGTGCCGCTCGTGCTCGCCGGAGCCGGGGCGGCTGTCCTCCCCCGCGGGTTGGCCGCCGACGCGGCGGCGAAGGGCTCGCGCGTCGTCCCGCTCGCGCCGGCCGCCCGCCGCGCGGTCCACCTGATCTGGCGCGACGGTCGCCTCAGCGCGCTGGCGCAGCACTTCGTGGGCTTCTGCGCCGACGAGCAGCGATCGGACCGGCTCGGCCCCGAGAGCCTGACCTCATGAGCGACCGTTGGCCCTCGTGGGTCTACGGCGTCGGCTCCGAGCCCGACCAGCGCTTCAGCCTGGCCAACGAGCGCACGTTCCTGGCATGGGTGCGCACGGCGCTCGCCCTGCTCGCGGGCGGGGTCGCCCTGGATGCCGTCGACCTGCCCGGCTCGGCCACGCTCCAACAGGTGCTGGCCGTCGCCCTGGTGCTGCTCGGCCTCGGCTGCGCGGTGGTGTCCTGGCTGCGCTGGGCCGCTACCGAGCGGGCCATGCGGCTGCGCCTGCCATTGCCCTCGACCGCCCTGATCGCCGGCCTGTCCGTCACCCTGGTGCTGGTGGCCGCCGCCCTGGTCATCCTGGTGCTGTGACCGCCTCGGACCCACCACCTGAGCTGGAGGACCAGCGGGAGCGGACCTTGCTCGCGTGGCGGCGTACGGCGTTGTCGCTGGCCGCCGCGGGCATCCTCGCCGGGCACTTCGCGACGGACCCGGCCGGTCCGGCGCCGGTCTTCCTCGCGTTCGTGCTGCTCGCCGCAGCGGTGGGCTACGCGTGGCTGGCCCCGGACGCACGAACGGCCAGCGCGGGGGTGGCCCTCGTGGCCGGCGTTCTCGTCCTCGGCGGCCTGGCGCTCGTCGCCGTCCTCTGGCCGACGGGCTGATCCGGGCGATAGCCATTATCTATCACTCTGCCCGAGGGCACCGACGCCGACCAGATCACCGCGGAGTTCGACGACGGTCTCGTGCAGATCACGGTGCGCGAGGGTGTCACGCCCGCCGACAGCACGAAGATCTCGCTGGCCGACCGCTCGGAGGGCAAGACCTCCCGCGGGGTCAACCGAGGCGACGCCTGAGAACGAGCCCGCTGACCGATGAGTCCGCCGGGCTGGGCCGGTCGGCACCCCATGCTCATCGTCGCCGGACACCTGACCGTGGACCCCGCCCAGCGCGAGGCCTATCTCGAGACCTGCCGCGAGGTCGTCGACGCCGCGCGCACGACCGAGGGCTGCCTCGACTTCGCCATCACCGCCGACCTCCAGGACGCCGCGCGCGTCAACGTCTACGAGCGCTGGGTCGGACGCGAGCCGCTCGACACCTTCCGCGGCGCGGGAGTCAGTGACGACCAGGGCGCCATGATCCGCTCCGCCTCGGTGGCGGAGTACGCGGTCACCGACGAGGTGGCTCTCTCCTAGGCTTCCCGACGTGCCGCGCTCGGTCGCCTTCTTCCGCAACCTCAACCTCGGGCAGGGCTGGTCGCCCACGCGCCCGCAGCTGGTCGCGGCGTACGACGCCGCGGGGGCGACCGACGTGGTCAACGTGCAGGGGAACGGCACGGTGGTCTTCAGCTCGTCGGCTCCACGGCGCACGACCGACGCCGTCCTGGCCTCCCTCGCCGACGGCCCTGGCTACGCCGACATCGCCGTGGTGCGTGCGGCCGCCTGGGTGTCGGCGCTGGTCGCCGGCTTCGACGAGCTCGACCTTCGCGACGACGAGCCGTCGGAGGTGGTGCTCTTCGACGCCCGCGCGCTGTCGGTCGACGTGCCGTGGACCAGCCCGGACGGTCGCCTGCGCATCCTTGCCGGCGACCACCGGCACGCGGTCACGTCGTACCGCCCCTCCGGCGGCGGCGGGAGCAACGCAGGCCCGACCCTCCAGCAGCTCACCGGCGTGAAGGGCACCGCGCGGAGCACCGGGACAATGCGCCGGCTGAGTCTTCGTCTCACAGACGCCTGATCCTGTTTGGGTTCTGCACGCACCCGCGTCACAACCCGGCACCCCGTCCTCCACGTTCTGCACGCACCCGCGTCACAACCCGGCACCCCGCCCACCAGGTTCTGCACGCACCCGCGTCACAACCCGCCACCCCGCCCACCAGGTTCTGCACGCACCCGCGTCACAACCCGGCCACCCCGCCCACCAGGTTCTGCACGCACCCGCGTCACAACCCGGCCACCCCGCCCACCAGGTTCTGCACGCACCCGCGTCACAACCGGCCACCCCGCCCACCAGGTTCTGCACGCACCCGCGTCACAACCGGCCACCCCGCCCACCAGGTTCTGCACGCACCCGCGTCACAACCGGCCACCCCGCCCACCAGGTTCTGCACGCACCCGCGTCACAACCCGAGGGACCCCGCCGCCGTGGTCAGCCCCGCGCGCCGTAGTCCGGGATCTGCTGGAGCGCCCAGTTGTTGCCGTCGGGGTCGGCGAAGTAGACGAAGCGCCCCCAGGGCTGCTCGTCGACTCCCTGGCACTCGATGCCGCGCTCGCGGAGGTCGGCGTACGCCGCGTCCGCGTCGGCCACGACGCACTGCATGTTGTCCAGGGCGCCGGGCGCCATCTGGGTCAGGCCGTCGCCGATCGCGATCGAGCAGGCCGAGCCCGGCGGGGTCAGCTGCACGAACCGCACGTCGTCGCTCACGGTGTGGTCGTGGTCGACGACGAAGCCGACCTTCTCGTAGAACGCCTTGGCCCGGTCGACGTCGCTCACGGGCACTGCCACCAGCTCGATCTTGATGTCCATGCGGACAGCCTAGGAGCGCTTGCGGCCACTTCCCGACCGCTTGCGCGCGGCAGCTCTGTGCGGCTCTCAGGCGTCTTCGAGCAGCCCTCGGCCGCGCCCGGCGCCAGCTGCGGCCCACGCATCGAGCAGCCGCTCGGCGTCCTCGCGCGGCGCGCCGACACCGACCAGCAGCGACGTCGCCTCCCGCCGCGGGTCCTCACCGGGCCGATGGTCGTGCTCGGCGCCTGGGAGTCCTTCGCTGCAGGCACGGCAGAGCACCTGCACCTGCGTGCTCCAGCACTCCGCGGCGAACCCCTCACCGGCGAAGACCTCGCTCAGCGCGTCGATGTCGTCCTCGGTGACGGGCGGGAGCTCCACCCGCAGCGTCGGCCACGGCGACCGCTCCAGCAGGGCGATCTCGTTGAAGACCGAGACCGCCCCGGTCCCGATCCGTCGCTCGCCGACCGGGTCGCCGTCGTGCAGCACGACGTCGCCGAAGCGGTGGCCGCTCTCGGGAAGCGGGACGTTGTCGATGCGTCCTCGAGCGGGGTCCAGCCTGGTGACCCACACCGTCTCCGTGTCGTAGCGGACCCCGTCGACCAGCAGCTCGGGCTCGTGGAAGCGTGGGTCGGGGTTCAGCCGGACCACGCAGGTCCCGAAGCCTCCGTCCAGCGGGTCGTCACCGGGACCGACGTCCAGGCCGAACGCCGACCAGGCTCGTCGTGCCAGGGCCCACTCGCCGAGCGCAGTCGCGGCAATGCCGAGGTTCCAGGCCTCGGGGCTCTGCCGCGGGTCGTCGAGCAGCTCGAGCGCACGCAGGTTGGTGTCGCGGCTGGTCGGCCAGTCTCGGTCCCACTTCGCGCGCAGGCCCCGGTCGTACCAGCCCCACGACACCTCGGGAAACTCGAGGTTGATCGTGTCCAGAAGCCGCTTCTCGGTCGTCGCGTCGCCGGCCTCCGAGGCTGCGGCGTACTCGCGCTGCAGCGCGTCGAGTCGTCCCCGGCCCGATCTCCCGAACACCTCAGACCTCGGTACGGCTCTCGGTGTCCTGGCCGCGCAGCCCGATCTTGTTGCCGAGCCACACCAGCGGGTCGTACTTGCGGTCGACCACGCGCTCCTTCATCGGGATGATCGCGTTGTCGGTGATGTGGATGCCCTCCGGGCAGACCTCGGTGCAGCACTTGGTGATGTTGCACATGCCGAGGCCCGCCTGCTCCTGGGCGAGCTTGCGGCGGTCGTTGCGGTCGAGGGGGTGCATGTCGAGCTCGGCGTAGCGCAGGAAGAAGCGCGGCCCGGCGAAGTGCTGCTTGTTGTCCTCGTGGTCGCGCACGACGTGGCAGACGTTCTGGCACAGGAAGCACTCGATGCACTTGCGGAACTCCTGGCCACGCTCGACGTCGACCTGCGCCATCCGGCGCTTGCCGTCGTCGTCGCGCGGGCCCAGGTCGGCGTACGGCAGCTCCCGGGCCTTCCGGTAGTTGAACGACACGTCGGTGACCAGGTCGCGGACCACCGGGAACGTCCGCATCGGCGTGACCGTGATGGTCTCGGCCGGGTCGAAGTCCGACAGCCGGGTCATGCAGAGCAGGCGCGGCCGGCCGTTGATCTCCGCCGAGCAGGAGCCGCACTTGCCGGCCTTGCAGTTCCAGCGGATCGCGAGGTCGCCGGTCTGCGTCGCCTGCAGCCGGTGCAATGCGTCGAGGACGACCTCGCCCTCCGACACCTCGACGGTGTAGTCCGCGAGGTCACCGCCCTCGGCGTCACCGCGCCAGACGCGCATCTTCAGGTCGTATCCCATCAGGACTCCTCGAAGTACTTCTTGAGCTCGTCCGGCATCTCGGGGAGCGGCTTCTCCGCCAGCACCACACCGGCGCCGCTCTCGTCGAGCGTGACGATCAGGTTCTTCCTGCCCCACACGTCGTGGTCGGTCGTGGGGAAGTCGTCACGGGTGTGCCCGCCGCGCGACTCCTCGCGGGCCAGGGCGGCCTTGGCGATCGACTCGGAGACGATCAGCATGTTGCGCAGGTCGATAGCCAGGTGCCAGCCGGGGTTGTACTGCCGGTGGCCGCTGACGCTCATGGACGCGGCGCGTCGCTTGAGCTCCTCGATGGCGGCCAGGGCCTCCTCGAGCTCCGACGCCGTCCGGATGATGCCCACCAGGTCGTTCATCGACTGCTGCAGGTCGGACTGGATGGTGTACGGGTTCTCGCCCCCCTCGACGCTGAACGGCGACACCGCGCTCCACTGGCCCGCCCTGACCTCGTCGTCACCGACCTCCGGCCGGGCCGGCAGGCCGGCGGCGTACGCCGACGCGGCCTCGCCCGCCAGCTTGCCGAACACCAGCAGGTCGCCGAGCGAGTTGCCGCCGAGCCGGTTCGAGCCGTGCATGCCGCCGGAGCACTCGCCGACGGCGTACAGGCCCGCCACCGCGGTCTGCTGGGTGTCGGGGTCGACCTCGACCCCTCCCATCACGTAGTGGCAGGTCGGGCCGATCTCCATCGGCTCGGCGGTGATGTCGACGTCCGCCAGCTCCTTGAACTGGTGGTACATCGACGGCAGTCGCTTGCGGATGAACTCCGCTGTACGCCGCGACGCGATGTCGAGGTAGATGCCGCCGTGCGGTGAGCCCCGGCCCGCCTTGATCTCGGAGTTGATCGCGCGCGCGACCTCGTCACGCGGCAGCAGCTCGGGAGGACGTCGGTTGTTCTTCTTGTCGTCGTACCACCGGTCCGCCTCCTCCTCCGTGTCGGCGGTCTCCGCCTTGAAGAACTCGGGGATGTAGTCGAACATGAACCGCTTGCCGTCGGAGTTCTTCAGGATGCCGCCGTCGCCGCGCACCGACTCCGTGACCAGCAGTCCCTTCACCGACGGCGGCCAGACCATGCCGGTCGGGTGGAACTGGACGAACTCCATGTTGATCAGCGAGGCCCCGGCCCGCAGCGCGAGTGCGTGACCGTCGCCGGTGTACTCCCAGGAGTTCGACGTCACCTTGTAGGCCTTGCCGATGCCGCCGGTCGCCAGGATGACCGACGGCGCCTCGAACACGACGAAGCGACCCGTCTCGCGCCAGTAGCCGAAGACACCCGAGATCTTGTCGTCATCCTTGAGCAGCTCGGTGACCGTGCACTCCATGGCCACGTCGATCCCGATCTGGACGGCGCGCTGCTGGAGGGTGCGGATCATCTCCAGGCCGGTGCGGTCGCCGACGTGGGCCAGCCGGGCGTAGCGGTGCCCACCGAAGTCGCGCTGGGAGATCAGCCCGTCGTCGGTGCGGTCGAACAGGGCCCCCCAGTCCTCGAGCTCCAGCACCCGCTCGGGGGCCTCCTGCGCGTGCAGCTGCGCCATCCGCCAGTGGTTGAGCATCTTGCCCCCGCGCATGGTGTCGCGGAAGTGCACCTCCCAGTTGTCCTCGGCCCACCGGTTGCCCAGGGCCGCGGCGATGCCGCCCTCGGCCATCACGGTGTGTGCCTTGCCGAGCAGGGACTTGCAGACGACGAGGGTGTTGGCACCGGCCTCGTGGGCGGCGATCGCGGCCCGCAGGCCGGCGCCGCCGGCCCCGACCACGATCACGTCGTAGGTGTGCCGCTCGATGCCGCCCTCGGCGTAGTAGGACATCTCGTTGCCGGTCATCGGGTGCCGGCTCCCGCTGGTCGGGGAGGGCGCGCCAGCGCCTGTCTCGAAACCTGTTGAGCCGGTGGGGTCGGAAGACATGGATCAGAAGAACCTCGGGTCGGAGATGGTGCCGGTGGCCAGCAGGAAGATGTACAGGTCGACCAGGGCGACGGAGAACAGGGAGTACCAGGCGAACCCGGCGTGGCGCTGGTTGAGCTTGGAGACGAACATCCAGGCCCGGTAGCGCACCGGGTGCTTGGAGAAGTGCCGCAACCGGCCGCCGACGATGTGCCGGCAGGAGTGGCACGACAGCGTGTAGAGCCAGATGAAGACGACGTTGATGAGCATCAGCAGCGTGCCCAGGCCCATGTGGCCCCACTCGTGGTCCTCGTTGCGGAAGGCCAGCACGACGTCGAAGGACAGCACGAGGCCGACCAGCACGGCGGCGTACCAGAACCAGCGGTGGACGTTCTGCAGGATCAGGGGAAACCGCGTCTCGCCCGAGTACGACGCGTGCGGCTCGGCCACGCCGCAGGCGGGCGGCGAGAGCCAGAACGCCCGGTAGTAGGCCTTGCGGTAGTAGTAACAGGTCAGCCGGAAGCCCAGCGGGAAGATCAGGATGATCAGCGCGGCCGACAGCGGCCACCAGGCGAAGGGCTGGCCGAAGTCCGAGGCGCCCTCGACGCAGTCACCCAGGCACGGCGAGTAGAACGGCGAGAGGTACGGCGACGCGTAGTAGTCGCGGCCCATGAAGGCTCGGACGGTGGCGTAGACGACGAAGGCCCCGAACACCACGAACGTGGTGAGCGGCGAGAGCCACCACCGGTCGGTCCGCAGGGTCTTCTCGGGGATCCGTGCCCGGGTGGGCCCGGTGACGCCGGTGTCCGTGGCCATTCACACCTCCGTGTAGCCCTGCAGATTCACGCTGTGCAGCATCACACCATGCCGCCCACGGCGTGCCGGCGGAAGGCTGGGGGACGTCTCGCGGGGCCGATGTGCAATGGATCACACGCCCGCGGGCGGTGCGCTCAGTCGGCCAACAGCAGCCGCGGCAAGGTCTCCTGCATCCAGGCCAGGACCTGGTTGTCAGACCAACCGCAGGTGCGCGTGAGCTCGACGTACGTCGCGTCGCCGAGGACGGTGAGCAGCACGTCGACGGCCCTGTCCCGATCCAGGGTCTCCCGCAGCCGGCCTTTGGCGGCCAGCCCGTCGACCACCTCGCCGAACCCCTCGCGCCGCAGTCGCTCGTGCCCGTCGTGCACCGCTCGGAGCTCGTCGTCGGTCAGCGCGGCCGCCTTGAGAACCTCGCTCACCAGGGCGGCCCGCGCGAACAGCGGCAGGGCTCCGGCCACGAAGATATGCAGGGCGTCCCGCGCATCGGGCGCCGCCTCCATCTCGTGCCACCAGGGGGTTGCCTGCGGTGGGAGCGGGTCGTCGTCGCCCATCACCCGCCGGTCGATGACGGCGCTGATCAGCGCCGTCTTGGTGTGGAAGACGAAGTAGATCGTCTGCGGCGCGACACCAGCGCGCGTCGCGATGGACGCGACGGTCGCGCCGTGGAAGCCCCGCTCGCAGAACTCGTCGTGAGCCGCGTCGAGGATGGTCGCCCGGGTCCGGGCTGCCTTCTCCCGGCGTGAGGGCTTGACGGTGGCCACAGGTCGGAAGACTATGGGGATCTCACTAGAGTGTCACTCTAGTGTGTGGATCTAGCAAAAGCGTGTGGATCTAGCAAAGGAGTCCCGTCATGAGCGCCACCGCCGTCGCCCTGTCCCCCACCCCGACCCGCATCCGCACCGCTGGACTCGTCTGCGCCGCCGCAGGCGTCCTCGGCGCCGCCAGCGGGCTGTACCTCGCGGTCGTCGACCCCCAGGTGGCGGAGACCCGGTTCAGCTATCCGCTGACAGCCGCCGCCTTCGTCGCGATCCAGCTCTGGTTCGTGGCCCAGCACGTGGGTCTGATGCTCGGTGTCCAGGCCCTGTGGGCGACCGGCTGGACCGCCCGTGGGCGGACGGCCCGGGCCGGCATCGTCCTCACCCAGAGCGGCCTCGGGCTCCTCACCCTCACCGAGCTGTACGCCGTCCGCGCCGCCGAGTCCGACTACCCGGGCCCGCACACCGGGACCCTCGACGCGCTCTACGGCATCTCCTGCACCGCGGCCGGCGCCGGGCTGGTGCTGCTCGGGGTCGCCACCCTGCGCACCGGCACGGCGCCGGGAGCCGGGCGCTGGCTGCCGATCGCGCTCGGGGTCTGGGTCTTCGTGCCGATGTTCCCCGCCCTGATGGCCGGCCATGTGCCGGCCCGGCTGGCGATCACCGGGTGGATGCTCCTGTTCGCCGCCCTCGGGCTGGTGCTGGCCCGTCGGTCCTCGCGTTGACCGCGCGCCGCGGAGGTAGGCTGCGACGCACCGGGGGGTTCGTGCCTCCTGGCTGACCAGTGAGAAGCGACGCAGCGTTGCGCCGACCCGGGAGCGGCCTTGCCCAGACCCACGATCCTGACCGTCGACGATGACGAGCCGGTCTCCGCTGCGCTCACGCGTGACCTGCGGACGCGCTACGGCAAGGAGTTCCGGATCATCCGGGCGACGTCCGGCGCGGAGGCGCTGGAGATCCTCACCGAGCTCGCGCTGCGCAGCCGGCCGGTGGCGCTCGTGGTCACCGACCAGCGGATGCCCGGCATCACCGGCATCGAGCTGCTCGCCCGGTCGCGCACGCACGCACCCTCGGCGAAGAACCTGCTCATGACGGCGTACGCCGACACCGACGTCGCGATCTCGGCGATCAACGACATCGGCCTGGACCACTACCTGCTCAAGCCGTGGGACCCACCCGAGGACCGGCTCTACCCCGTCGTCGACGACCTGCTCGACGACTGGCGCGCCGAGAACCCACTGGCCGAGGTCGACGTCCGCGTGGTCGGGCACCGCTGGTCCGAGCGCAGCTACGAGGTCAAGACGTTCCTGGCCCGCAACCACGTCCCCTACCTGTGGCTCGACGTCGAGGTCGACGAGGAGGGCAAGCGGCTCGCTGAGCTGGCCGAGGCGTCCCCCGACGACCTGCCGCTCGTGCTGGTGCCCGACAGCGAGCCGTTGGTCTCACCGAGCACGGTCGACCTCGCCGAGCGCCTCGGCCTGCGCACGCGCGCGGAGCAGCCGCTCTACGACCTGTGCATCGTCGGCGCCGGCCCGGCCGGCCTGGCCGCGGCCGTCTACGCCGCCTCCGAGGGGCTGAGCACCGTCGTGGTGGAACGAGAGGCGCCAGGCGGGCAGGCGGGCACGAGCGCCTCGATCGAGAACTACCTGGGGTTCCCCCGCGGCCTCAGCGGGGCCGACCTGACCCACCGTGCCATCGCGCAGGTACGCCGCTTCGGGGCCGAGCTGGTGCTGGCCCGCGACGTCGTCGGCTTCGAGCAACGCGGCCCGGTGCGCGCGGTGCTGATGGCGGGGGGCGACGAGATCGAGGCCCGGGCGGTCCTGGTGGCCACCGGGGTGAGCTATCGCAAGCTCGAGGCCGACGGGCTCGAGCAGCTGACCGGGCGCGGCGTCTACTACGGCGCCGACGCGAGCGACGCCGCCCAGGTCAAGGACGACACCGTCTACATCGTCGGGGCCGCCAACTCCGCAGGGCAGGCCGCCCTCAGCCTGGCTCGCTACGCCAAGCAGGTGGTGATGGTCGTGCGCGGCAGCGACCTGGCCACCTCGATGTCGCAGTACCTCGTCGACCGGATCCTGGCCGCCCCCACGATCTCGGTGCGCTACGGGACCACCGTGGCGGCGGCATGCGGCGACGGCCACCTCGAGCTGCTGACGCTGGCGAGCAAGGACGGCACCCGCGAGGACGTCCCGGCCACCTGGATGTTCGTCTTCATCGGGGCCTCACCGCGCACCGACTGGCTCGGCGAGACGATCGTGCGCGACAAGGCCGGCTACGTCGTGACCGGCCAGGAGATCGCCTGGCACGACGGCGCCGGAGCCCACTGGGTGCACGCGCGGCCGCCGTACCCGCTGGAGGCCAGCGTGACCGGCGTGTTCGCCGCGGGCGACGTACGTCTGGACTCGATGAAGCGGGTCGCGTCGGCCGTCGGTGAGGGCGCGATGGCGGTCCATCTGGTCCACCGCTACCTGGCGACCATCTGATGACCGAGCGCCGATGACCGACCTCGCGACCGAGATCTCGGCGATCCCGCTGTTCGACGGGCTCACCCCGGCCCAGCTCGCCGAGCTCGCGGCCGGTGCCGAAGAGGTGACGATCGACCCCGGCACGGTCTACTTCGCCGAGGGCGAGCCCGCCGCGTACTGGTGGGTGCTGCTCGACGGCGCCCTCGACCTCGTCCGGCACATCGGGCGCGAGGACGTCGTGGTCGGGCGCATGGACGTTGCCGGGCGGTGGGCCGGGGGCATGCAGGCGTGGGACCCGCACGGCACCTACCTGGCCACCGGCCGCGGCGCAGTGCCAGGCCGGGCGCTCCGGATGGCCTCCCCGGTCCTGCGCGAGAAGGTGTCGGCCTGGTTCCCGCTCGGCATGCACCTGATCAGCGGTCTCTACGGCACCGCGCGGTCGATCGAGTCCAACGCACGCCAGCGCGACTCGCTCGTCACCCTCGGCACGCTGGCGGCCGGTCTGGCACACGAGCTGAACAACCCGGCGGCTGCGGCCGCGCGCGGCGTCGACGCGATGGCCAAGACCTGCGACGGACTGGTCGACTCGCTCGTGGGGCTCGGTCGGGCGCAGCTCTCCGCCGAGCAGGCGCTGGCACTGGCCGGCCTGCGCCGCGAGCTGCTCGAGCGGCCACCTGTCACCGGGGCGCTGCGACTCGCCGACCTCGAGGAGGAGGTCGGCGAGCGGCTCGACGAGCTCGACGTCGACGACCCCTGGAGCCTCGCGCCCGCGCTCGCCGCCCACGGGGCGGACACCGACTGGCTTGACCGCGCCGCCGACCAGCTGCCCGGTCCGGCGCTGACACCGGCTCTGCGCTGGGTCGCCGGCATGTTGTCGATGACCAGTGTGCTCGCGGAGGTGGGCGACGCGACCCATCGCATCTCCGAGCTCGTGTCGTCCGTGCGCTCCTACACCCAGATGGACCGCGCCTCCGCCCAGCGGCTGCACGTCACCGAAGGACTCGACAGCACCCTGGTGATGCTCGGCCACAAGATCCGTCAGGGTGTCGAGGTCGTGAAGGAGTACGCCGCCGACCTGCCCGAGGTCGAGGGCCTGCCCGGCGAGCTCAACCAGGTGTGGACCAACCTGCTCGACAACGCGCTCGACGCCGTCGCCGGCGCCGCCGACGCCCGGGTCCGCATCCGCGCGTACGCCGCCGCCTCGACCTCGGTCTCCGACGGCCAGGACGTCGTGGTCGAGATCCGCGACAACGGCCCCGGCATGCCGCCCGAGGTCGCCGCCCGCGCGTTCGACGCGTTCTTCACGACCAAGGAGGTCGGCTCGGGCACCGGCCTCGGCCTCGACATCGCCCGCCGCATCGTCGTGGAACGGCACGGGGGCGCCATCGACATCGACCGCGACGGAGACGAGACGGTCCTCCGCGTGCGCCTGCCAGCCTGACCGCACGAGGAATCTCACACGGTCCCGACTCGTTCGGGGTGTCGCGCACCGAGTAGCGTGACCGTTCGTGGCAACGACCGACCTGGTCAGGGACGGGCGGGCGGTTCGCTCGACCATCGCCCTGAAGATGTTGATGGCCGTGAGCGGCTTGGTGTTCATCGCCTTCGTGCTCGGTCACATGTACGGCAACCTTCATGCCTTCGCGGGGCACGACGCGTTCAACGACTACGCCGAGCACCTCAGGAGCTTCGGAGAGCCGTTCTTCCCGGGCGCCGGAGCGCTGACGATCCTGCGTTTCGGCCTGATCCTGGCGCTGGTCGTGCACGTGTACTCCGCGTTCGCGCTGTGGTCGCGCGCCAAGCGGGCCCGCACCACGCCGTACGTCATGAAGAAGCGCACCGGCGCCACCTGGGCCAGCCTGATGATGCGCTGGGGCGGCGTCACCCTGCTGCTGTTCATCGTCTGGCACCTGCTGAACTTCACCATCGGCAAGGTCAACGTGCAGGGCGGCCCGACCGACGACCCGTACAACCTGCTCGTCGACACCTTCGACGTGTGGTGGCTGACGCTCATCTACCTGGTCGCGATGGCGATGCTCGGCGCCCACCTGCACCACGGGTTCTGGAGCGCCTTCCAGACCCTCGGCCTGACCGGGACCGCCCGCGCCCGCACGGCCGCGAAGGCCGTCGGGTTCACCCTGGCGCTGATCATCGTGGTCGGCTTCAGCCTGGTCCCGCTCGCCGTGCTCGCCGGCATCATCGAGAAGTGAGGCGCTCATGACGGACATGCCTGACACCACGTTGACCGGTCAGCCCTCGGTCCACGTCGACTCACCCGAGGACTACGACGACGCCGCCGGCTACTACACGCCCGGTGAGCCGGTCCGCGACACCAAGGCGCCCGGAGGGCCGATCGAGGAGCGCTGGGGCACCCGTCAGTTCGAGGCCCGGATCGCCAACCCCGCCAACCGCCGGCGGCTCTCGGTGATCGTGGTCGGCACCGGTCTGGCCGGCGCCAGCGCGGCCGCGACCCTGGGCGAGGCGGGCTACGTCGTCAAGTCGTTCTGCTACCAGGACTCCCCGCGTCGCGCGCACTCGATCGCGGCCCAGGGAGGCATCAACGCGGCCAAGAACTACAAGGGCGACGGCGACTCGGTCTACCGGCTCTTCTACGACACCATCAAGGGCGGCGACTACCGCTCGCGCGAGTCCAACGTCTACCGGCTCGCCCAGGTCAGCGTGAACATCATCGACCAGTGCGTCGCGCAGGGCGTGCCGTTCGCGCGGGAGTACGGCGGCCTGCTCGACAACCGCTCCTTCGGCGGCGTCCAGGTCTCGCGCACGTTCTACGCCCGTGGCCAGACCGGCCAGCAGCTGCTGATCGGCGCCTACCAGGCTCTCGAGCGCCAGGTCGCCGCCGGCACGGTCAAGTGCTACACCCGTCACGAGATGGTCGAGCTGATCATCGTCGACGGTCGGGCTCGCGGGATCATCGTGCGCGACATGGTGACCGGCGAGATCGAGACCTACTTCGCCGACGTCGTCGTGCTGGCCAGCGGCGGCTACGGCAACGTCTTCTTCCTGTCCACCAACGCCATGGGCTGCAACGTCACGGCGACGTGGCGCGCCCACCGCAAGGGCGCGTTGATGGCCAACCCGTGCTTCACCCAGATCCACCCGACCTGCATCCCGGTCTCGGGAGCGCACCAGTCCAAGCTGACCCTGATGAGCGAGTCGCTGCGCAACGACGGCCGGATCTGGGTGCCGAAGAAGAAGGAGGACTGCGCGAAGGACCCGCGCCAGATCCCCGAGGGCGACCGCGACTACTACCTCGAGCGGATCTACCCGGCGTTCGGCAACCTGGTCCCGCGCGACATCGCGTCGCGCCAGGCCAAGAACATGTGCGACGAGGGTCGCGGCGTCGGACCCGAGGTCGACGGGGTACGCCGCGGTGTCTACCTCGACTTCGCGGACGCCACCGAGCGGCTGGGCAAGAAGGCCATCGAGGAGAAGTACGGCAACCTCTTCGACATGTACGCCCGGATCACGGGCGAGGACCCCTACACCGTGCCGATGCGCATCTACCCCGCCGTGCACTACGTCATGGGGGGCTTGTGGGTCGACTACGACCTGCAGTCGACGATCCCCGGGCTGTTCGTGACCGGCGAGGCCAACTTCTCCGACCACGGCGCCAACCGCCTTGGCGCGTCGGCGCTGATGCAGGGCCTCGCCGACGGCTACTTCGTGCTGCCCAACACCATCCGCGACTACCTCGCCGACGGCCCGTTCGACCGGATCGCCGACGACGACCCCGCGGTCGTCGAGGCGCAGCAGGCGGTCCGCGCGCGCATCGACCACTTCATGACGAACAAGGGCACCCGCTCGGTCGACTCCTACCACCGCGAGCTCGGCAACATCATGTGGGAGTACTGCGGGATGGAGCGCACCGAGGACGGTCTCAAGAAGGCGATCGACCTGATCCGCACGCTCAAGGACGACTTCTGGCGCAACGTGAAGGTGCTCGGCGCCGCCGAGAGCCTGAACCAGTCGCTGGAGCGGGCCGGGCGGGTCGCCGACTTCTTCGAGCTCGGCGAGCTGATGTGCATCGACGCCCTCAACCGGCGCGAGTCCTGCGGCGGCCACTTCCGCGGCGAGTCGCAGACCGAGGACGGCGAGGCGCTGCGCCACGACGACCACTACTCCTACGTCGCTGCGTGGGAGTGGGCGGGCGAGGGCGAGAACCCCGTGCTGCACAAGGAAGAGCTGACCTACGAGTTCGTCGAGATGAAGCAGAGGTCCTACAAGTAATGGACTTGACCCTCAAGATCTGGCGTCAGCCGGATGCGACGACGCCGGGCGCGATGCATACCTACCAGGTGGCCGACATCAGCCCGGACATGTCGTTCCTGGAGATGCTCGACGTGCTCAACGAGCAGCTCCAGGCAGGCGACGAGGAGCCGATCGCGTTCGACTCCGACTGCCGCGAGGGCATCTGCGGCATGTGCGGCCTGATGATCAACGGCGACGCGCACGGCCCGGAGGTCACCACGACCTGCCAGCTGCACATGCGGTCGTTCAGCGACGGCGAGACCATCACCATCGAGCCGTGGCGAGCCACCGCGTTCCCGGTCATCAAGGACCTCTGCGTCGACCGGCGGGCCTTCGACCGGCTCATCCAGGCCGGCGGCTACATCTCCGTCAACACCGGAGCCGCTCCGGACGCGCATGCCACGCCCGTGCCGAAGGACAAGGCCGACCGGGCCTTCGACGTCGCCACCTGCATCGGCTGCGGCGCCTGCGTGGCGGCGTGTCCCAACGGCTCGGCGTCGCTGTTCGTCGGCGCGAAGGTCACCCACCTCGGCGAGCTGCCCCAGGGCCAGGCCGAGCGCGACTCCCGGGTCGTCAACATGGTCGCCCAGCACGACCACGAGGGCTTCGGTGGCTGCACCAACATCGGTCAGTGCACGGCTGCCTGCCCCAAGGAGATCCCGCTCGACGTGATCTCGCAGCTCAACAAGGACCTGCGCAACGCCATCCGGCACGGCTACTAACCGCCGAGCGGACGCAACTTCACCGGAGGAGCGCAGCGGGGGAAGGTGAAGTTGCGTCCGCTCGGCGTTCTGCGCAGCGGGGGACGGTGAAGTTGCGTCCGCTCGGCGTTCTGCGCAGCGGGGGAAGCGGTGACGTTGCGTCCGCTCGGCGTTCTGCTCAGCCGAGGGGGAACTGCCGCGTCGCCTGCCAGCCACGCTCGGAGTCGTGGACGTAGAGATGGAAGCGGTCCAGCTCGAAGAAGCACTCGAAGGCCGCCAGCTCCTCGAACGCCTGGTCCATCACGTCGTCGTCGAGGTGGTGGGCCACGGTCACGTGCGGGTGATAGGGGAACAGCAGGTCGGTCTCGAGCGGTCCGCGGCGTACGGCGTCGGCCAACGCCTCGCACTGCGAGATGCCCTCGGCGACCGTCACGAAGACCACCGGAGACACCGGGCGGAACGTGCCGGTGCCGCGCAGCCGCATCCGGAACGGTTCGACCACCGTCGCGGCGCCGACCAGGTGCGCCTCGACCACGCCGAGCGCGTCGGCCTCAACGTCCATCGGCGGCACGAGCGTCACGTGCGTCGGGATCTGGGTCGCCGTCGTGTCGCCGATCGACGAGCGGTAGTCCTGGAGCTCGGCGCCCCACGGCTCGGGAATCGTGAGCGCAACGCCGATCGTCGGCATCAGCGCGCGGCCGTCGGGAGGAAGCCCACCCGGTCGAGGACGTCGCGCAGGGTGGCGGTCGCCACCGCCTCGGCCCGGGCCGTGCCCTGGCCGAGCACCTCGTCGAGGTGCTCGCGGTCGTCGAGCAGCTCGAGGGTGCGGTCGCGGAACGGCGTCACGAACTCGACCACGGCGTCGGCCAGGTCGCCCTTGAAGGCGCCGTACCCCGAGCCGACGTAGTCGGCCTCGATGTCGCCGATCGGCCGGCCGGTCATCGCCGAGAAGATCGTCAGCAGGTTGCTCACGCCGGGCTTCTCGTCCTGGTCGAAGCGAACGTCGGTGCCCGAGTCGGTGACCGCGGAGCGGATCTTCTTGGCCGACACCTTCGGGTCGTCGAGCAGCTCGATGATGCCGGCCGGCGAGGAGGCCGACTTCGACATCTTGGCCGTCGGGTCCTGGAGGTCGGTGATCTTCGCCGTGGCCTTCAGGATGTAGGGCTCTGGCAGCCGGAAGGTCTTCTTGTAGCGATGGTTGAACCGCTGGGCCAGGTCTCGGGTGAGCTCGAGGTGCTGGCGCTGGTCCTCGCCGACGGGCACGTAGTGCGGCCGGTAGAGCAGGATGTCGGCGGCCTGGAGGACCGGGTAGGTGAACAGGCCGACCGAGGCCGCGCCCTCGCCCCCCTTGGCGGACTTGTCCTTGAACTGCGTCATCCGGCGCGCCTCTCCGAAGCCGGTGAGGCACTGGAGCACCCAGGAGAGCTGCGCGTGGGCGGGGATCTGGCTCTGCACGAAGATCGCCGACCGCGCCGGGTCGATGCCCATCGCCACCAGCTGGGCCACCGCACGGCGGGTGCGCTCACGCAGCACCTTGGGGTCCTGCTCGACGGTGATGGCGTGCAGGTCGGCGATGAAGAAGAACGGCTCGTAGTCGGCCTGGAGGTCGACCCACTGACGGAGCGCGCCGAGGTAGTTGCCGAAGTGGAACGAGTCGGCCGTGGGCTGGATCCCGGAGAGCACGCGCGGGCGGGCCGATCCGGCCGCGGCGCCGGAGGCCTGGGTCTGGGTCTCGATCCCGAGAGTCTGCGGCGCCATGCCGAGGATTCTGTCAGGGCAGTGGGGCGGCCGGTGCAACCGCCCGGGGCGCCCAGGAGTCGTCACACTGGAGGACGACGAGACAACCACGAGCAGATTGCAGGACCGGCTTGACAAGGAGGGTCGATGACTGACGAGGGCGTCGGCCGGGTGCGCGAGGTGTACGTCGCGTCCTACCGCCGTCTGGTCGGCCAGCTCACCGGAGTCACCGGCGACCCTCTCGAGGCCGAGGACGTGGTGATGGAGGCGTTCGCGCGCGCGGTCACCCACCATCGGGAGTTCGCCCAGGTCGACAACCCCGAGGCGTGGCTGCGCACGGTCGCTGTCAACGTCGTGAGGAGCCGGTGGCGCCGGCTGAGCCGGATGCGGACGACGCCGCTGGAGCCGGGTGAGGGTGAGCCGTCGGCGTACGACGACCTGCCGGCTGACCGGGTGGCGCTGCTCGCCGCCCTGCGCGCCCTGCCTGCGGTGCAGCGCGAGGCCATCGCGCTGCACCACCTCGCCGACCTCCCTGTGCACGAGGTGGCTGCCGCCCTCGGCGTCCCCACCGGCACCGTCAAGGCCCGGCTGGCGCGCGGGCGGGCCCGGCTCGCCACGCTGCTCGGCCACATCGAGGAGGAGGAGCACCATGTCCGACCGTCCTGACTTCGACGGCACCGGCCTGCTCGACCGCGAGCTGACCGGGCTCCGCGACGACGTCGCCGACCGGGCGCAGCTGCCCGACTTCGCCGTCGTCGAGGCCCGCGCTCAGCGACGCCGTCGGACGCGGATCGCGGCGGTCGGATCGGTCGCCGCGGCTGCCGCCGTCGTCGCCGCCATCGTGCTGGCGCCCGGCCTCGGTGCGCTGCCGGAGCCCACGCCGACCACCGAGGGGCCGACGCCGGTCGAGACGGGCACGGTCCCCAAGGTGGTCCAGGACCTCGTGCAGGACTCCCGCGCGCATCGCTTCGTGGTGGCCGGGGGTCTGGACGGGTCCGTCGCGGTGGTCTGGCGCAACCTGGTGCAGCCAGCGCCGATGTTCGCGCTGGTGATCCGCAGCGCCGACGGCGTCGTGACCGGCCAGCTGCTCGACGAGCCGCCCTCGACACTGACGGCGGTGCCCGGCGGCTGGGTCGGCTCGGTCGGACACGTCGGCGAGCCGCACTACCTGGTGCGGCCCGACGGAGCCGTGCTCGACCTGCCTGTCAGCGACCTCGTCGACGACCCGGTCGCGGGTGACGTCGTCGTGCCGGCGCCGCAGCAGGCCGGCTACCTGATCTTCCGCGACGGCACGCTGCTGCGCCCGAAGGATCCGCCGACGACCCCGTTGTCGACGTACATCACCGTCGACGGAGGGCTGGTCGCCCAGAGCGGGCGTCGCGACGTCGTCTCCGACGCGGGAGGACGCACGCGCTTGCCCGCCCGCACCAGGTTCGTCGCCCTGGTGGGCAACGGCCCGCACGTCACGGCGATCGCGTTCGGCACCGAGCCCGACGGCGACGTCCCCATCGTCGGCGCTGCCGTGTCGTCGGACTCGGGGCTGACGTGGCGCACCGTGGAGCTGCCCGACCCGCTCGGCGGGGTCACCTCGTTCGCGATCACCTCGGGCGGGACCACGGCCATCACCGTCGAGGGGTCGACCCGCTTCATCTCCGCCGAGGGACAGCTGATCTCGCCCTCGAAGCGGATCGAGTTCGAGCAGGTGGTCTCCGCGGGCGACCAGATCTACGGGTGGAGCGACGCGGGGCTCTTCGTCAGCACCGACCCCGACCTCGTCGACCTCTGGGTGCGCGTCGACGGCGACGACTACCTCTGAGACGCACCTGTGAGACGCGCCGATGCAACGAATCGGTGGTCGGAGGAGGAGACTGGAAGGCTCCACTCCTCAATAGTCGATCCCAGGTGATCCCGATGTCCGTCGGCCAGCACAACCTCAGCGCTACGACAGTCGATCCGGACGAGGTCCCGCAGAGCCGCGCCGCGCGCTGGGCGATCGGACTGGCGGGCCTGGTCGCGGTCGTGTTCCTCGGCCTCACCGTCGCGACGTTCACCGGTAGCGCGGTGGCCGACGACGGCGCGGGCATGCACTTCGCGCTGGCCGTCGCGCTGGTGACGGCGTTCGCCCTGGCCATGGTCGCCTTCACCCAGGCCGTCGCCGCCAAGGTCCAGCACCAGCAGTCGGCGCTGCTGTGGCTGCCGCTCCTCGCACTCCCCGCGCTGATCGTCTACGTGGTGTTCAGCAGCAGGTTCTAGGAGACTGCCTGGCTTATCGGCTCGTACCGCAGCGCCACGACCCCCGAGCCGAGCTCCAGCCGGCTCACGAGCCGCAGGTCGACGTACGTCGAGAGCCCCGCGAACAGCCACGGGCCGTGGCCCGCGAGCCTGGGATGCACCACGAGCTCGTACTCGTCGATCAGTCCCAGCTCCGTCAACGCCAGCGGGAGCTGCACGCCTCCGACGAGCAGTCCCTTGCCCGGCTCCTGCTTGAGCTGCCGAACGGCCTCGCCCAGATCCCCCCGCAGGAGCTCTGCGTTCCAGTCGACCTGCTCCAGGGTGCTCGACACGACGTACTTCTTCGCCGCGTTGATCGTCCGGGCGAAGGGCTCCGTCCACTCAGGTCGCGCTCCCGGCGGCGCCGTCGGTCGGAACGCTGCCTCCATCATCTGGTAGGTCACCCGGCCGAAGAGAAGGGCATCGGCTCTCTCGAGGTTCCCGACGTGGTGACGATGCAGGTCCTCGTCCGCGAAACCCGCGCGATGGTCGCAGCACCCGTCCAACGTGACGTTGATGGAGTAGCGGAGGGGTCGCATCACGCAAATGTACTGGCGGCCCGACGGTGCAGCCGCGCCGAGACGAGCAGCACCACGAAGCCGGCGAGCGACAGGGCGACGCCGACGAGCGCGGGTGCGCGATAGCCGTATCCGGCCGCGATGACCAGGCCGCCGAGCCAGGCGCCGAGCGCGTTGGCGACGTTGAGCGAGGCGTGGTTCATCGCCGCACCGAGTGTCTGCGCCTCGCCGGCCACGTCCATCAGGCGCAGCTGCAGGTTGACCACCAGCACCGACCCGAGGGCCGTGACCAGGAACGCCATCGGCAGCGCGCCCCAGCCGGTGGGGGCCAGCGCGGCGTACCCGAGCAGCGCACCCGCCATCCCCAGCGAGCCGACGAAGAGCGACCGCATGATCGACCAGCGCGCCAGCTCGCCGGCCAGCCACGTGCCGAAGACCATGCCCAGGCCGAACGCCAGCAGGAAGACCGGGACCGCCGACTCGGGCAGGCCTCCGGTCACCGTCACGGTCTTGGCGATGTAGGTCATCAGGGCGAACATGCCGCCGAAGCCGATGGCGCCGATGGCCAGCGTGAGCCAGACCTGCGGCTTCGAGAACGCCGTGAGCTCGCGCCGGCCCCGCGCCTCGGGGTCGCCGGGGATCGACGGGACGAAGGCGATCGTGAGCAGCACGGTCAGCACCGCGAGCCCGGCGACGAGGAAGAAGACGGCCCGCCACCCGACCTGCTGGCCGAGGAAGGTGGCCGCCGGCACGCCGACGACGTTGGCCACCGAGAGCCCGATCATCACCATCGCGACCGCTCGACCCTTGCGGTCCGGTGGGGCCAGGCTCGCCGCGACGAGCGAGGCGACGCCGAAGTAGATGCCGTGCGGGAGGCCGTCGAGGAAGCGCATCACGACGAGCACCTCGAAGGTCGGGGCGAGCGCACTGGCGGCGTTGAAGACGGCGTACGCCGCCATCAGGCCGATCAGCAGGCCGCGTCGCGGCAGCCGCGCGCCGAAGTACGCCAGCACGGGTGCCCCGATGACGACGCCGAGGGCGTACGCCGAGATGATGTGGCCGGCCGTCGGGATCGAGACGTCGACGCCCTCGGCGATCTGCGGCAGCACCCCCATCGTGACGAACTCGGTCGTGCCGATGGCGAAGCCCCCCGTAGCCAGCGCGAGCACGGCGAAGCCGAAGTGCGTGGGCTTGGCGGCGGTCGGTGCGTAGGCAGGGGCGGTCGTCGTCATCTCCACCATGGTCCAACCAGGACCTGTCACCGACCTATTCCACGACGCCGCTGGTCGAGCGGGCTCCCCGGAGGTTGCCCTCCACCGGTTCCCCGGACCGTCTCCCTCGGGCGGTCGGCCGTCAGTCGAGGTCGAAGCGGTCGAGCTCCATCACCTTCACCCATGCCTTGACGAAGTCCTGGACGAACGCCGCGTCGGCGTCATCACTGGCGTAGACCTCGGCCAAGGCACGCAGCTGTGAGTTCGAGCCGAACACGAGGTCGACGGCGGTGGCCGTCCACGTGACGTCGCCCGAGGCCAGGTCGCTGATCTCGTAGACGTTCTCGTCGGTGGCCGACGCCTTCCACTGCGTGCCTCCCGACAGCAGGTTGACGAAGAAGTCGTTGCTGAGCGTCTCGGTCCGGTCGGTGAGAACGCCGTGGGCGGAGCCGCCGACATTGGTACCCAGGGCCCGCAGGCCGCCGACCAGCACCGTCATCTCCGGCGCGGTGAGCGTGAGCAGGTTGGCCCGGTCGAGCAGGAGCACCTCGGGCTGGAGCTTCTCCCCGGCGCGCAGGTAGTTGCGGAACCCGTCCGCGCGCGGCTCGAGCACCGCGAACGACTCGACGTCGGTCTGCTCCTGCGAGGCGTCGGTGCGGCCGGGGTGGAAGGGCACGGTCACGTCGTGGCCGGCGTTCCTGGCGGCCTGCTCGACCGCGACGCCGCCGCCGAGGACGATGAGGTCGGCGAGGCTGACCCGCTTGCTGTCGCTTCGCGCGTCGTTGAACTCCCCCTGCACCCGCTCGAGGGCCTCGAGCACCGTCGCGAGCTGCGCGGGCTGGTTGACCTCCCAGCTGCGCTGGGGCTCCAGGCGCAGACGCGCGCCGTTGGCGCCGCCACGCTTGTCGGTGCCGCGGTGGCTGGAGGCGGCTGCCCACGCGGTCGACGCGAGCTGCGAGACCGACAGGCCGGTCGCGAGGATCGCCTGCTTGAGCGAGGCGACGTCGCTGTCGTCCACGAGCTCGTGGTCGACGGCCGGAACGGGGTCCTGCCACGGCTGCGCCTCGGCGACCCAGGGTCCGAGGTAGCGGTCGACCGGGCCCATGTCGCGGTGCAGCAGCTTGTACCAGGCCTTGGCGAAGGCGAGGCGGAACGCGTCGAGGTCCTCGGCGAAGCGCCGCGAGATCTTCTCGTACGCCGGGTCGAAGCGCAGCGCGAGGTCGGTGGTCAGCATCGTCGGCCGGTGCTTCCTCGACGCGTCGTGAGCGTCGGGGACGGTCTCCTCGGCGTCCTTGGCGACCCACTGGTGGGCACCGGCAGGTGACTCCGTGAGCTCCCACTCGAAGGCGAACAGGTTCTTGAAGAAGCCGTTGCCCCAGCGGGTCGGGGTGTCGGTCCAGGTCACCTCGAGGCCGCTGGTGATCGTGTCGGCGCCCTTGCCCGAGCCGTGGGTGCTGTGCCAGCCGAGGCCCTGCGACTCGATCGGTGCGCCCTCGGGCTCGGGACCGACGTGGTCACCGGAGCCCGCCCCGTGGGTCTTGCCGAAGCTGTGGCCGCCGGCGATGAGCGCGACGGTCTCCTCGTCGTTCATCGCCATCCGTCGGAAGGTCTCGCGGATGTCGCGGGCGGCGAGCAGCGGGTCGGGGTTGCCGTTGGGACCCTCGGGGTTGACGTAGATCAACCCCATCTGGACCGCACCGAGGGGGCCGGACAGCTCGCGGTCACCGCTGTAGCGCTCGTCGCCGAGCCAGGTGTCCTCGGCACCCCAGAAGATCTCCTCCGGCTCCCACACGTCCTCGCGACCGAAGCCGAAGCCGAAGGTCTCGAAGCCCATGTCGTCGAGGGCGACGTTGCCGGCCAGCACGAGGAGGTCGGCCCACGAGATCTTGCGGCCGTACTTCTGCTTCACCGGCCACAGCAGGCGGCGGGCCTTGTCGAGGTTGGCGTTGTCGGGCCAGCTGTTCAGCGGCGCGAACCGCTGCGCGCCGTCGCCGGCGCCCCCGCGGCCGTCGGCGATCCGGTAGGTGCCGGCGGCGTGCCAGCTCATCCGGATGAAGAGCGGCCCGTAGTGACCGAAGTCCGCCGGCCACCAGTCCTGCGAGGTGCGCATGACCTGCACCAGGTCCTGCCGGAGGGCGTCGACGTCGAGCGTCGAGAACTCCGCCTTGTAGTCGAGGTCGAGCATCGGGTTGGACGCCGGCCCGTGCTGGCGCAGCACGGACAGGTCGAGCTGGTTGGGCCACCAGTCCCTGTTGGTGTGCGGCCGACCGCCCGGCTCGGGCGTGGGCGCGTCGATGACGGGGTTCTCGCTCTCGCTGCCGTGCTGGGTGACGCCGGTGTTCTCGGTCATGGACAACCTCTCGGTGCAGGGTGGACGGATGTCGAAGGGTCAGGACGGTGGGGAGCAGGCGGGGCAGGTGCCCCAGTAGATGACCTCGGCCTCGTCGATGGAGAAGCCGCTGGCCTCCGACGCGGTCAGGCAAGGCGTCTCGCCGACGGCGCAGTCGACGTCGGCGATGGAGCCACAGGCTCGACACACCACGTGGTGGTGGTTGTCGCCGACCCGCGACTCGTAGCGCGCCACCGACCCGAGCGGTTGGATGCGGCGTACGAGACCAGCCGTGGCCAGCGCGCTGAGACAGTCGTAGATCGCCTGGTGCGACACGGCCGGCATGTCTCGACGTACGGCGGCGATGACCGACTCGGTGTCGGCGTGCGGGATCTCGGCCACGGCGTCGAGCACCGCGATCCGCGGCCGGGTGACCCGCAGACCCGCCTCGCGCAGCCGGGCGGGCTGGTCGACAGGAGGCACGTGCCGATCTAAACGAGTTAACCTGAATCAGTCAAGAAAATCGCGCGTCTAGAGGCCCGCGAGCGCCTCGTTGAACGTCACCGAGGGCCGCATGACGGCCGACGCCTTCTCGGGGTCGGGGCGGTAGTAGCCGCCGATGTCGACCGGCGAGCCCTGGACGGCGATCAGCTCCTCGGAGATCGTCTGCTCCTGCTCGCGCAGGGTGGCCGCCAGGCCCGCGAACGCCGAGGCGAGCTCGGCGTCGTCGGACTGGGCGGCGAGCTCCTCGGCCCAGTAGAGCGCGAGGTAGAAGTGCGAGCCGCGGTTGTCGATCTGGCCGACCCTGCGGGCCGGCGACTTGTTCTCGTTGAGGAAGGTCTCGGTCGCCCGGTCGAGGGCGTCGCCGAGCACCTTGGCCCGGGCGTTGCCGGTTGCGCCGGCGTAGTGCTCGAAGCTGGCACCCAACGCCAGGAACTCGCCCAGGCTGTCCCAGCGCAGGTAGTTCTCCTTGACGAGCTGCTGCACGTGCTTGGGCGCGGAGCCCCCCGCGCCGGTCTCGAAGAGTCCCCCACCATTGATCAGCGGCACGATCGAGAGCATCTTGGCCGACGTGCCGAGCTCGAGGATCGGGAAGAGGTCGGTGAGGTAGTCACGCAGCACGTTGCCGGTCACCGAGATGGTGTCCTCGCCCTTGCGGATCCGCTCCAGGGTGAACGCGATCGCCTCGACGGGGCTGAGGATCTGCAGGTCGAGCCCCTCGGTGTCGTGGTCGGCGAGGTAGGTGCGCACCCGCTCGATGATGTTGGCGTCGTGGCCGCGGTCGGCGTCGAGCCAGAAGACCGCGGGCGTGCCGGTCGCCCGAGCCCGGCCGACCGCGAGCTTGACCCAGTCGCGCACCGCCTCGTCCTTGGTCTGGCACATCCGCCAGATGTCGCCCGCCGAGACGGTGTGCTCGAGCACGACGGTGTTGTCAGGGCCGTCGCCGACCTGCACGACCCGGACCGTGCCGGTCGTCGGGATCTCGAACGTCTTGTCGTGGGAGCCGTACTCCTCGGCCGCGCGGGCCATCAGGCCGACGTTCGGCACCGTGCCCATGGTCGTCGGGTCGTAGGCGCCGTGCGCGCGGCAGTCGTCGACGACGACCTGGTAGATCCCGGCGTACGACGAGTCGGGGATCACCGCGAGCGTGTCGGCCTCCTGGCCGTCGGGACCCCACATGTGCCCCGAGGTCCGGATCATCGCCGGCATCGAGGCGTCGACGATCACGTCGGACGGCACGTGCAGGTTGGTGATGCCGCGGTCGGAGTCGACCATCGCCAGGCGCGGGCCGTCGGCGATGCCCTGCTCGATCGCGGCCTTGATCGCCGCGCCGTCGGGCAGCGACTCGATGCCCGCGAGGATGCCGCCGAGCCCGTCGTTGGGCGAGAGGTCCGCGGCCGCCAGCGTCTCGCCGTGCTCGGCGAAGACCGCCGGGAAGAAGGTCCGCACCGCGTGCCCGAAGATGATCGGGTCGGACACCTTCATCATCGTCGCCTTGAGGTGGAGCGAGAACAGCAGACCGTCGGTCTTCGCGCGCTCGACCTGCGCGGCGAGGAACTCGCGCAGGGGGGCGACCCGCATGACCGTGGCGTCGACGATCTCCCCGTCGAGGACGCTCACCTTCTCCTTCAGCACCGTCGTGGAGCCGTCGTCACCGATGAGCTCGATGCGCAGGTCGCCGGCCTTGTCGATGACGGCCGACTTCTCGTTGTGGCGGAAGTCGTCGGCGTCCATGTGGGCGACGTTGGTCCTCGAGTCGGCCGACCACGCGCCCATCGAGTGCGGGTGCGAGCGGGCGAAGTTCTTCACCGACGCGGGGGCGCGCCGGTCGGAGTTGCCCTCACGGAGCACCGGGTTCACGGCCGAGCCCTTGACGGCGTCGTACGTCGCACGGGTCGCCCGCTCCTCGTCGGTCGAGGGCGACTCGGGGTAGTCGGGCAGGTCGTAGCCCTGCTCCTGCAGCTCCTTGATCGCGGCCTTGAGCTGCGGGATCGAGGCGCTGACATTGGGCAGCTTGATGATATTCGCCGCAGGCGTCTTCGCGAGGTCACCCAGCTCGGCGAGGGCGTCGCCGAGGCGCTGCTCCTCGGTGAGCCGGTCGGGGAAGAGCGCGATGATCCGCCCGGCCAGCGAGATGTCGCGGGTCTCGACGGGCACGCCCGCTTTCGCGGCGTAGGCCGAGACGATGGGGAGGAAGGAGTACGTCGCCAGCAGCGGCGCCTCGTCGGTCTGGGTGTAGACGATCGTCGAGTCACTCACACATCGGACCGTACTAGAGTGCCAACCGCCCCTCATCGGGGTGTCGCCAGCGTGAGGAGAGCTCGATCATGACGGACACACCCACCGCAGTGCACAAGCTGGGGGCCGAGGTCCTCGGCACCTTCGTCCTGGTGTTCTTCGGCTGCGGGGCCGCGTTGATCAGCGGCGGCGACTACGTGGCCACCGCGCTCGCCTTCGGCCTCACCGTCCTGGTGATGGCCTACGCAGTGGGCCGCATCTCCGGCGGCCACTTCAACCCGGCGGTGACCATCGGCGCGGCCGTCGGCGGCCGGCTCGCCTGGCGTGAGGTCGGCCTCTACATCGGTGCCCAGCTCGCCGGCGCGATCGCCGCGGGCCTGTGCCTATGGGTGCTCATGCACGGGTTCGCGGGCTACGACTCGACCACCGACGGACTCGGGCAGAACTCCTTCGGTGACGTGGGCAGCGGCTATGCCTGGTGGGCGGCGTTCCTGCTCGAGGCACTCATGACGTTCGTCTTCTTGATGGTCATCCTTGCCGTCACCGACAGCCGGCACGAGCACCCCGTCATGGCGCCGTTGGCCATCGGTCTCGCGCTGTCGATGATCCACTTCGCCTCGATCAACGCGACCGGAACGTCGGTCAACCCCGCTCGCTCCATCGGGGTCGCCCTCTTCGCCGGGTCCGACGCGATCATCCAGCTCTGGCTCTTCATCCTGGCGCCGTTGCTCGGGGGCGCCCTCGCCGGCATCGCCTACCACGTGCTCTTCGGCGGCGACGAGCCGATCGCCGGCTCGGGCCTTCGCTTCGCCCGGCAGCGCGCCGGAGCGGTGCCGGGCTACGGCGCCCCCGACCAGTACCAGCAGCAGTGGAACCAGCCCGGCGCCGGTGGCTACCAGCAGCAGCCCTACCAGGGTCACTACCCCCAGCAGGGCGGGCAGCCGCAGCAGTACGGCGCACCCCAGCAGTACGCCTACGGAGAACAGCAGCAGCCGGGGTACCCGCAACAGGGCTACCCGCAACAGGGCTACCCGCAACAGGGCTACCCGCAACAGGGCTACCCGCAGGCCGCCCCGCAGGGCTACGCGGAGCAGTACCAGCAGCCGCCCGCCCAGGAGCCGCAGCCGACCGCCCAGCAGTGGCCCGCCCAGCAGCAGCCCCCGCAGCAGTGGGATCAGCAGGGCCAGCCCACGCAGCCGGCTCAGCCGGCCCCGGCCGCCGACGAGCCCCAGCACTACGGCGCACCGGTCGCCGACGACGACGAGGACGGCCGCACCCAGGTCCGGCCCAACGACCAGTAGCCCGGCTCAGCCAGGCGCGAACGAGGTCAGCACGACGCGCTCGTCGCCGCCGCGCACGGTCTCCTCGGCGACCAGACCGATGTCGGGGGCGTAGAACTTGTGCTCCTCGAGCTCGGGCTCGAGCGGGGTGGTGTCCGCGGTGACGACCACGCGGTCGTAGGACTCGAGGTCGAGCTCGAGGGTGGCGTCGATCTCGAGCACCTCGGCCTGGTCCTCGGCGACACCCTCGAGGAACTCCTGCTGGTAGCCGTCGCCCACACGCGGCTCGGCCAGCATGACGATCCCGGCCATGGCGCCGTCGACGCCGGCCTCCCAGGAGCCTTCGGTGGAGGTCTCGTCGCCGTCGTACGCCGTGGTGTCCTCGCCGAAGTACCAGACGTTGCCCGCGGCGTCCTGGGCGTACCAGTCGAAGGTGTCCTCGACCAGCTCTCCGTCGGCGTCGCGCACCTCGTCGTGGACGACCGTGGTCGGCACGCCGGCGACCTCGCGGGTCTGGTCGGTCACCGTCACGGTGATGGTGAGGGTGCCCTCGGTGCCGCTCTCCTCGTAGGTCCAGCGCGACCCGGGGACCAGCGGCAGGTAGGGGTTGTCGATGCGCTCGACGAAGTCGCGCGGGTCGGGCGACGGGGTCGGGATCTCCAGCCCGTCGACGCCGGAGGGAGCGGTCGTCCCGGGGGCGCCGGCGCTGCCGCACCCGGCCAGCAGGAGCGCGACGGCGACCATCGGCGCGCGCGTCTGCATGCGCCCAGCATGGCCCACCACCCCCTTCGATCCGCCGGTGGCCCGCTGCTAGGTTCGGGAGCCATGAGCTCCTCTCCGTTGAAGGTCGCCGTCACCGGCGCCGCCGGCCAGATCGGCTACAGCCTGCTCTTCCGTCTGGCCAGCGGCTCGCTGCTGGGTGCGGACCGTCCGATCGAGCTGCGGCTCCTCGAGATCGAGCCCGCGCTGAAGACCCTCGAGGGGGTCGTGATGGAGCTCGACGACTGCGCGTTCCCCGACCTTGCGGGCGTGGAGATCGGCAGCGACCCGGCCGCGATCTTCGACGGTGTCAACCTCGCGCTGCTCGTCGGCGCGCGCCCGCGCGGCCCCGGCATGGAGCGGGGCGACCTGCTCGAGGCGAACGGCGCGATCTTCACGGCGCAGGGCAAGGCGCTCAACGAGGTCGCCGCGGACGACGTGCGCATCGGCGTCACCGGCAACCCCGCCAACACCAACGCGCTGATCGCGATGAGCAACGCCCCCGACATCCCCCGCGAGCGGTTCTCGGCGCTGACCCGGCTCGACCACAACCGCGCGATCTCCCAGGTGGCCCGCAAGACCGGCGCCGCCGTCACCGAGATCAAGAAGATGACGATCTGGGGCAACCACTCCGCCACGCAGTACCCCGACGTGTTCCACGCCGAGGTCGGCGGCCGCAACGCCGCCGAGGTGATCGGTGACCAGGCGTGGATCGAGAGCGACTTCATCCCGACGGTGGCCAAGCGCGGCGCCGCGATCATCGAGGCCCGAGGCTCGTCCTCGGCGGCCTCCGCGGCGTCGGCGACCGTCGACGCCGCCCGTGACTGGCTGCACGGTTCGCCTGCCGACGACTGGGTGTCGATGGCCGTCGTCTCCGACGGCTCCTACGGCGTGCCCGAGGGCCTCGTGTCGTCGTTCCCCGTCACCACGAACGCCGGCGACTGGTCCATCGTCCAGGGCCTCGACATCGACGACTTCTCCCGCGGCCGCATCGACGCCTCCACCGCCGAGCTCGCCGACGAGCGGGCTGCCGTCAAGGACCTGGGGCTCATCTAAGAGCTCGTTGAGTTGGCCCGAATGGTTGTGTGAGTTGGCCCAAATGGCGCAGCGACGCCGTTCCACATCACCATTCGGGCCAACTCACACAACCATTCGGGCCAACTCAACGTTCTAGCCAGGTTGGTTGGGGATGGTGGCGGCGAGGAAGAAGAAGGCCGCACCGGTGCCGCTCAGCAGGAGGGCGTCGAGCAGCTTGGAGCGGACGGCGAGCATGCCGGCGTCACGGCTGGGGAGCACAAGACGCACGAGGCTGCCGAAGACCAGCGCCCCGCCGATGAGCCGTACGCCGGTGCGCCAGTCGCCGAGGACGACGAAGACGAGCCCCGCGCCGGCGATGGCGAGCATCATCAGATAGAAGGCACCGCCGATCGTGGAGGGGTAGCGCCGCGGCGAGTCGTCCGGAACCGGGCCGGCCTCCTCGTCGGGGAGTCGCCCGTCGACGAGGCGCTCCGCGGAGACGGCGGGGACGTCCTCGGGCGGTTCCAGCGCCCCTGGTCGAGGGGCCGCAGGTTCGTCGCTCATCGAGCGGTCAGGCTACCTGCTGCTCCGCGATGGCGACGATGTTGGACAGCAGCATGGCGCGGGTCATCGGCCCGACCCCCTTCGGGTTCGGCGAGACCCAGCCGGCCACGTCCCACACGCCGGGATCGACGTCACCGGCGATGCCCCCGTCGACGCGGCTGACGCCCACGTCGAGAACGGCGGCCCCGGGCTTGACCATGTCGGCGGTGATGATGCTGGGCACGCCGGCTGCCGAGATCACGATGTCGGCCGCGCGGACGTGCTGAGCGAGGTCGCGGGTGCCGGTGTGGCACAGCGTGACCGTGGCGTTCTCGCTGCGTCGGGTGAGCAGCAGCCCGAGGGGGCGTCCGACGGTCAGGCCCCGCCCGACCACGACGACCTCGGCGCCGTTGATCTCGACGCCGTGGCGGCGCAGCAGCTCGATCGCACCCACGGGCGTGCACGGGAGCAGCCCGGCTTCGCCGAGCACGAGCTTGCCGAGGTTGATCGGGTGCAGACCGTCGACGTCCTTGTCGGGGTCGACGCGCGAGAGGAGCGCGAACTCGTCGAGCCCGGTGGGCTGCTGGACGATGAAACCCGTGCAGGCCGGGTCGGCGTTGAGCTCGTCGATGACGGCCTCGACCTCGGCCTGCGTAGACCCGGCGGGCAGGTCGCGACGGATCGACGCGATGCCGATCGCCGCACAGTCGCGGTGCTTGGCGCCGACGTACCAGTGCGACCCGGGGTCGTCGCCGACCAGCACGGTCCCGAGGCCCGGCACGATGTCGCGCTCCTTGAGCACGGCCACGCGGGCGGCGAGCTCGGCCTTGATCTCGTTGAGGGTTGCCTGTCCGTCCAGCGTCTGCGCGGTCACGGGCGCAGATACTGGCACGCCACGATTCGCCGCGCGAGCACCTGTCCACGTAGACTTGCTGTAGCAACTTCATTATGAAGTCACTTCACGAAATAGGAAGGCGATCATGGCGAGCGTCGACCAGCAGGTCGAGGCCCTCGACCGGATCCTCCTGCTCACCGTCACCCTCGACGAGGACATGACCCGCGGACTGGAGAAGGTCGGCCTCTCCCAGTCACGGGTCCGCCCCGTCTGGCTGCTGCACCAGAACGGCCCGAGCACCCAACGCGAGCTCGCCGACGCGCTCGGGGTCAGCGCCCGCAACGTGACCGGGCTCGTCGACGCGTTGGTCGAGACGGGTTTCGTCAGGCGCGACGCGCATCCGACCGACCGGCGGGCGACCCTGGTCAGCCTGACTTCGCGTGGCCGCCGGGTCGCCGACGGACTGGCCACGGGGCGTGTCGAGCTTGCCCGGCAGCTGTTCGATGAGATGTCGCCGCGCACCTTCACCGGCCTCGTCGCCGGTCTGGACTCGGTGCTGGCCACGATCTCCGACCTGCTGGCGGAGGAGCCGTCATGAAGACGCTGTGGGGCTGGGCGCTCTTCGCGTGGCGCTTCGAGGTCAACCTCTACAAGAGCCTGTTCCGCTTCGTGACCCGCCGCCCGGACGTGCCCGAGGGCTCCACCGGGGTGCGGTACGTCGGCGCGATCAGCGTGCTGCTCTGGGCGTTCGTCATCGGGTCGGCCGTCGAGCTGGTCGTGCTGCACGTGATCCTGCCCTGGGAGAAGGTGCGACTGGCCGCCGACATCCTCGGCATCTGGGGCCTGATGTGGATGCTCGGCTTCACCGCCAGCCACTACGTCTACCCGCACCTCGTCGGCGCCGACGGGCTGCGGCTCCGCTACGGCCACCACGTCGCCGTCGACGTGCCGTGGCACGCCGTCGACGGCGCGAGCACCCGCGAGCGCAGCGTCGACGGCAACAAGTCACTCGTGCACCAGGACGGCGTCCTGCAGGTGCCCGTGGGCGGCCGCACCAACGTTGAGGTCCGCCTGGGCTCTCCGCTCCAGGTCGTGGTCCGCGGTGAGACCGTCGAGGTCACCGAGGTGCGGTTCTTCGCCGACGAGCCCCGGCCGGCCTGGCAGCGGATCACGCGGGAGATCGCCTCGCCGCGCAACGCCTGACTCAGGAGGAGGCGCCCTCCACGCGTTCGCGGCGGGCGCCACCGGGTTCTGCACGCCCTCCCGCCACAACCCTGGTCCTGCGGCGCGAAGACACGCGAACGGCTAGTGCGCGAAGTGCCGGGTCCCGGTGAGATACATCGTCACCCCGGCGGCCTGAGCGGCGGCGACGACCTCCTCGTCACGCACCGAGCCTCCCGGCTGGACGACGGCGCGGACGCCGGCGTCGAGCAGGATCTCCAGGCCGTCGGCGAAGGGGAAGAACGCATCGGAGGCGGCCACGGCCCCCGCAGACCTCTCCCCCGCGCGCGCGACCGCGAGCCGTGCGCTGTCGACGCGGTTGACCTGGCCCATGCCGACGCCGACCGACGCCCCGCCGGCCGCGAGCAGGATCGCGTTCGACTTCACCGCCCGGCAGGCCCGCCACGCGAACGTCAGGTCGGCCAGCAGCTCCCCGGACGCCGCCGGCCCGCTCACCAGGCGCCACGCAGCGGGGTCGTCGCCCTCGCCCTGGTAGCGGTCGAGGGTCTGCACGAGGACGCCGCCGGGGACCGGACGGTGTTCGACACCATCAGGCGCCGGCGGTGCGCTCACCAGGAGCCGGATGTTCTTCCTGGCGGCCAGCACCTCCACCGCCCCGTCGTCGTACGCCGGCGCCACCACGACCTCGGTGAAGACCTCGGCGACCTGCTCGGCCATCGCCACCGACACCGGCACGTTGGTGGCGATGACGCCTCCGAACGCCGACACCGGGTCGCACGCGTGCGCCTTGCGGTGTGCCTCGGCCACGTCGGCGCCCACGGCGATCCCGCACGGGTTGGTGTGCTTGATGATCGCGACGGTCGGGCGGTCGTGGTCGTAGGCGGCGCGGTAGGCCGCCGCGGCGTCGACGTAGTTGTTGTAGGACATCTCCTTGCCGTGCAGCTGCTCGGCGTGGGCGAGGCCCGGCGCGGCGCCGTCCTCGAGGTACAGCGCAGCGGACTGATGGGCGTTCTCGCCGTAGCGCAGCACCGACGCGCGGCGCAGCGTCTGTCCGGCGAACTCCGGCCACCAGTCGTCGGCAGGCGCGAGCTCCTGCGCGCACCAGGAGGCGACGGCGACGTCGTACGCCGCGGTGTGGGCGAACGCCTCGGCCGCGAGTCGCTTGCGCTCGGCCAGCGTGAACCCGCCGGCGGCGACGGCGGCGAGGACGTCGGAGTAGCGCGCGGGCGAGGTGACGATGGCGACCGACGGGTGGTTCTTCGCGGCGGCCCTCACCATGGACGGGCCGCCGATGTCGATCTGCTCGACGCACTCGTCCGCGGTGGCGCCCGAGGCGACGGTGTCGGCGAACGGGTAGAGGTTGCTCACCACCAGGTCGAAGGGCTCGACGCCGAGCTCGACGAGCTGGGCCCGGTGGGACTCCAACCGCCGGTCGGCGAGGATGCCCGCGTGCACGACGGGGTGCAGCGTCTTGACGCGGCCGTCGAGGCACTCGGGAAAGCCGGTCAGCTCCTCGACGCGGGTCACCGGAACGCCGAGCGACTCGATCAGGGCGGCGGACCCACCGGTGGAGACGATCCCGACGCCGGCGGCGTCGAGGCCCCGGACCAGCTCGGTGAGGCCGCTCTTGTCGTAGACGGAGACCAGCGCCCGCCTGATCGGCACCTTCATCTCCTCGTGGTCGGTCATCCGAACCGCACCTTCCTGTCGGTGATCGTGAAGCCCTCGCGGGCCAGCCGGCCGACTGCGTCGACGAGCATCGCCCGCTCCTCGAGCTTGATCCGCTCGTGCAGCGAGGCCTCGGTGTCGTCGTCCTCGACGCGCACCGCGCGCTGGTCGACGATCGGTCCGGTGTCGACCCCGCCGTCGACGACGAAGAGGGTGCAGCCGGTGACCTTCACGCCGTACGAGAGCGCCTCGCCCGGCCCGTGCATCCCCGGGAACGACGGCGACAGCGCCGGGTGGGTGTTCACCGTCCGCCCGCCGAAAGCCTCGAGGAAGCCGGGGCCGACCAGCTTCATGAAGCCGGCAAGCACGACGAGGTCGGGCTCGTACGCCGCGACCTGCTCCGTCAGCGCCCGGTCCCACTCCGAGCGGGCCGCGAAGTCGGGCACCCGCAGCACGAACGTCGGCACCCCGGCGGCCTCGGCCCGCTCCTGGCCCAGCGTCCCAGCGCGGTCGGCGCCGACCGCGACGACGGTGGCGCCGTACGCCGGGTCGACGGTCGCGTCGAGGAGCGCCTGGAGGTTGGTCCCGGCGCCGGAGACGAGCACGACGAGCCGGGCGGGGTGAGGCACGGCCCGACTCTAGATGACTGCGGAGTCGCTCCCGCGCGCCGCCCGGCGCTGCCACAGCGTCATCGCCAGACCGCCCACGAGACCGCCGAAGCCGAAGGTCGCCAGCGCGTGCAACAGCACGTCCTGGGCGTACGGCGCGACGACCTGCATGCGCCCCGGGCCCACCGCGCCCCCGGCCAGCGCCGTCACGAGCCCGATCAGCAGGCCGGCCAGCAGGCCGGCGCCGCAGCCGCGCAGGGCGCCCTCGTCCCAGCGCAGGACCGGGCGGGCGCGCTGGGCGCGGGCCACGGCGATCGCGGCCACCAGCGGCGGTATGGCGACCAGGAACGGCGTCCAGACCGGGGTCGGACCGGGGCTGGGCAGCGCCGCGAGCAACGGGTAGAGCGGCAGCGGCCCGAGCACGACGGCGGAGGGCGTCACCAGCGTGCCCGCCCCGACGGCGAAGCCGGGACCGAGCAGGTAGGCGCCGCCGAAGAGCACCGCGTTGGGCAGCACGAGCAGAGCCGACGCCGCGAAGAGGCTGGAGCCCTTCGCGTCGAGCCCGAGCTGGCCGAGCACGTTGAGAGCGGTGTCGAGGTCGACGACAAGCGCGGCGAGGACGGTGACGAGGCAGACGACGGCGTACGTGCGGACGATCGACCAGGCCGCCGCCAGCGCCGGGGGGACGGCGGCGGGCAGGCGCGCCGCCCAGACCGCGAGTCGGCCCGAGCCGGCCGCCAGCGCGGGCACCCCCAGGAAGACCACGAGACCCAGCGACCAGAGGACCGCGCGCTCGGTGGAGGGGCGGGTGGCGGACGTCGCCGCCAGCGACCCTGTGAGAACGGTCACCACGACGTAGCCCGCCGCGAACAGCGCGGCGGCCGTCGGGACCGTCCAGTCGCGCTCCCCGTCGGCGATCCGGTCAGCGTCCGGGCCGTGCCCGGAGATGGCAGCTCCGACGCGATGGGCGATGCGCCAGGTGGTCCAGGCGCACACGAGGGTGATCCCGAGCGGCACGGCCGAGACCAGGACGCCTTGCACGTGGAAGCCCGAGCCGTGCGCGGCCAGCCAGCCGAGCGCACCGGTGCGCAGCCCGTCGCGCGGCTGGCCGTGGGCGCCGGCGTCGGTGAGGAACCAGCCGACCATCCCGACCGCCATGCAGACAACGAGCGTCGACGCCGCCGCCAGTGCCCCGCCCAGGGTGGCCGTCAGGACCAGCGGCCGGCGGTGCCGTGCGTCACGCCTCGAGGCGTCGGTGGCCGCCGGCGGGGTGAGGAGGGCAGTCATGACCGGTTCATCATCACCCGGGGCGTGGGACCCGCAGCGGTCCCACGCCGATGTGCGCCACCGCCCTACCCTCCCGTAACTTTGGGTGGATGCGGGCGCCGGACGACTTCGACGCGTTCTACAAGGACGCGCGTTCCCGCCTGCTCCTCCAGGCCTACGCGCTGACCGGCGACCTGCCTGCGTCCCGCTCGGCGGTGCGCGACGCCTTCATCGTCGCCTGGCACCACTGGCGCAAGGTCTCGCGCCTCGACGACCCCGAGAGCTCGGTGCGACCACACGCCTGGGCGCACGCCCAGCGCCGGCACAGCGCCCGCGTCTGGCACCGCGACAAGAGCCTCGACCCCGACGTGCGGGCCACCCTCGACGCGCTCGGCAAGCTCACCATCGCCCAGCGCAAGGTGCTGCTGCTCACCCTGCTCACGACCGGCACCATGGCCGACATCGCCCGCGAGCTCGGGCTCCCCCGTGACGACGCCGAACGCGAGCTGCAGACGGCCACCGCGCGCTACGCCATGGCGCGCGACATCGCATCGGCCGACGCCCGGACCACGTTGGAGCCGCTGCGCGCCCACGTCGCCGACGCCCGGTGGCCACGGTCCACGATCATCCGCCGGGCCGGGGCCGCCCGGCGGCGTACCCACACCTCGGTGGGCGTCCTCGGCAGCGTGGCCGCCCTGGTCGTCAGCGGTCTCCTCGTCACCCAGGGCGGCAGCGTCCGCCCGGCCCTCGCCGACCCCGCCGACCGGCGGGTGCTCGCGACCCCGAGCCCGGTCGCCGGCGCTCCCGCGACCCTGACCGACGCCGACCTGCTGACCGCCGACCAGCTCACGCGGCTCTCGCCGGGGCGCACCTGGTTCGAGGGGCGCACGAGCGACAACACCTCCGGCACCGGCATGGAGGTGCCGTGCCGACAGGCGCGCTACGCCGACCCGGAGGGCGGCCAGGCGCTGCTGCGGCGGTTCGGCACGACGCCGGAGGCGAAGCGCCCGGCGCTGTCGGCGGTCCAGATCTCGGAGCTGTCGGTCAGCGAACGGGCTGCCAAGCAGACCTTCCGCACAGCGGTCGGCTGGTACGCCGGTTGCCTCGACCGACGGATGCAGCTGCTCAGCACCGCCGAGCTCGACAAGGTCGGCGACCAGGCCGGCCTGCTCGTGCTGCGGTCCTGGAAGGCCCCGGTGAGCACCCTGGTGGTCGGGGTGGCGCGCACCGGCCACGTCACCACGACGACGCTGAGCCGCACCATGGGTGCCGAGACCGTCGACAGGGCCGCATCGGCCACGCTCCTCGCGGCCGCCGTCAACGCGTTGTGCGGCTCCCCGGGAGCAGGCAGCTGCGCCGGCCCACCGCGGGTCAGCGACATCGCCCCGGTGGCCGTCGGCGAGGTGCCCGGAATCCTCAGCGAGGTCGACCTGCCGCCGGTCACCCGCATCGAGAAGCCGTGGGTCGGCACCCAGGTGCGCAAGGCGACGGTCAACTACGCCGCCAGCGGCTGCGCGCGGGCTCCGTTCGCCTCGGAGACCATCTCCAACGCGCTGACGCGCTCGTTCGTGGTGCCCAACGCGAAGCTCCCGGCCGAGTTCGGCATCACCCAGACCGTCGGGACCACCCCGAGGCGGCTGGCCGACGAGTGGGTGACCCACGTGCGCCAGCGCATCTCGGTGTGCGCCGGGAAGCGGCTCGGCACCACGGTCAACCGCGTCGTGCACCGCACCGGCGAGGCCGAGGACATCACCGTGTGGCACCTCACTACCGAGATCTCCGACGACCGGTCGGTGCACTACCTGATGGCGGTGCTGAGGTCGGGCACCGCGATCTCGCAGCTCGGGTTCATCCCGGCTCCGGGCGTCGAGATGCGACCGGGGGCGTTCATCGACCTGTCCGAGCGGGCCCTCGACCGGCTGGGTCGGATGCCCGAGCCCGAGCCCGTCAAGCAGGGATCACACGACGGCTGACGTGCACGCCGGGTCTCCTGCGTGAGGTCGTGTGCTGGGGTGGCTGCTGGAGCGACCACGTGAGCACACGACCCACCGACGAGGTCAGCGCGCCTGCAGGCCCCGCTCCTCGAGGATGGCCCGCATCAGCTGGGCGGTCTCCGACGGCGTCTTGCCGACCTTCACCCCGACGGCCTCCAGCGCTTCCTTCTTGGCCTGCGCGGTGCCCGAGGACCCGGAGACGATGGCACCGGCGTGGCCCATCGTCTTGCCCTCGGGGGCGGTGAAGCCGGCGACGTACCCGACCACGGGCTTGGTCACGTGGTCCTTGATGTACGCCGCCGCGCGCTCCTCGGCGTCGCCGCCGATCTCGCCGATCATCACGATCGCGTGGGTGTCGGGGTCGTTCTCGAACGCCTCGAGCGCGTCGATGTGCGTCGTGCCCACGATCGGGTCGCCGCCGATGCCGATGGCGGTGGAGAAGCCGAAGTCACGCAGCTCGTACATCATCTGGTAGGTCAGGGTGCCGGACTTCGACACCAGGCCGACCGGGCCCTTGCCCGCGATCGTGTGCGGAGTGATGCCGGCCAGCGACTCCTCGGGGGTGATGATGCCCGGGCAGTTGGGCCCGATCATCCGGGTTCCCCCGTGGTTGCTCCGGCCGCCGAGGTAGGCCCACACCTCGGCGGTGTCCTGCACGGGCACGCCCTCGGTGATCACCACGAGCAGGCCGATGCCGGCGTCGATGGCCTCGATGCACGCGTCCTTGGTGAAGGCCGGCGGCACGAAGACGACCGACACGTCGGCGCCGGTCTCGGCCATCGCCTCCTTGACGTTGCCGAAGACCGGCAGCGTCTGCCCACCCAGCTCGACGGTCGTGCCGGCCTTGCGGGCGTTGACGCCGCCCACGATGTTGGAGCCGGCATCGAGCATCAGCGTGGTGTGCTTGGAACCCATGCCGCCCGTCATGCCCTGGACGATGATCCTGGAGTCCTTGTTGAGGTAGATCGACATCTCTTCGTCCCGTCCTTACGCGTTCGCGAGCTCGGCGGCCTTGTCGGCCGCGCCGTCCATCGTGTCGACCTGCGTGACCAGCGGATGGTTCATCTCGTCGAGGATCCGGCGGCCCTCGGCCACGTTGTTGCCGTCGAGCCGGACCACGAGCGGCTTGGTCGCCTCGTCGCCGAGGATCTCCAGCGCGCCCTTGATGCCGTTGGCGACCTCGTCGCAGGCGGTGATGCCGCCGAAGACGTTGACGAACACGCTCTTGACCTGCGCGTCGTGGAGGATCACGTCGAGGCCGTCGGCCATCACCTGGGCGTTGGCGCCGCCGCCGATGTCGAGGAAGTTGGCCGGCTTGACGCCGCCGTGCGCCTCGCCGGCGTACGCCACGACGTCGAGGGTCGACATGACGAGCCCGGCGCCGTTGCCGATGATGCCGACCTGGCCGTCGAGCTTGACGTAGTTGAGGCCCCTCTCCTTGGCCTTGGCCTCGAGCGGGTCGGTCTCGTCCTTGATCTCGAACGTCGTGTGGTCGGGGTGGCGGAACTCGGCGTTCTCGTCGAGCGAGACCTTCCCGTCCAGCGCCTCGAGCACGTCGCCGGAGAGCCGGGCGAGCGGGTTGACCTCGACGAGGGTGGCGTCCTCCTCGACGAAGACCTTCCACAGCGCCTGGATCATGCTGACAGCCTGCTCGGTGAGCGCCTCGGGGAACTTGGCGTCGGCCACGATCTCGCGGGCCTTCGCCTCGTCGACACCCGTGCCGGGGTTGATCGCGATCTGCCGGACTGCCTCCGGGTTGGTCTTGGCGACCTCCTCGATCTCCACGCCGCCCTCGACGCTGGCGATGCAGAGGTACTGCCGGTTCGCACGATCGAGGAGGAAGGAGAAGTAGTACTCCTCCTCGATGCTGGCGGCGGGTGCGATGAGCACGCGGTTCACCGTCAGGCCCTTGATCTGCATGCCGAGGATCGCCTCGGCGTGCTGCTCGGCCTCGTCGGGGGTCTTGGCGAGCTTCACGCCGCCGGCCTTGCCGCGGCCACCCGCCTTGACCTGCGCCTTCACGACGACCACGCCGAGCTCCTCGGCGGCGGCCCGCGCCTCCGCCGGGGTGTGGGCGACGATGCCGAGCGTCACGTGGACGCCGTGCTTCGCGAAGAGCTCCTTCGCCTGGTACTCCATCAAGTCCATGTGCTCGACCCAGTCCTTCGTCGCTCGATGTCGGGGGGGCGGTGGTGTCAGGGCGCTGCCCTCTCGGCACCCTAGTAGTGGACGGCGCTGACGGGGAGGGCGGGTGCTCCGCCGCGGACGTCGGCACGCGGGTCTCGCGTCGTTCGCATGACTCGGGTGCAGTCCTTCACGGCGGCGACCTCTCCCTAGGCGGGATCGCCCGAGGATCGGTAGTCCTGGGGCGTCACGCCGACGAGCGCGACGAAGTCACGGGTGAAGTGCGCCTGGTCGTACCACCCGTACGTCGCCGCGAGATCGGCCAGCGTGCCGTCGTACCCGCCGTCGAGGGCCGAGACCACGTCGTGCATGCGATAGCGGGCCAGCACCCACTTGGCGCCGACGCCGACGTACCTCGAGAAGAGCCGCTCGAGCCGGCGCCGCGGCAGGCCGTGGCGGGCGGCCACGTCGGCGACCCGCAGCAGCGAGCGGTCCTCGAGCATGTCGGCGACCACGGCGAGCACGGTGTCGTACGCCGCGTCGGGATCGCCGCCCACGGGCGGGCGCAACGACTCGTCGGCCAACGCCTCGTCGGCCAGGGCGGCGGCGCCGGCGGCGGGCGTCCCGGCCTCGACCTGCCGCAGGCCGGCGACGACGGTCGCCGGGAGCACCTCGACGGCCGGCACGGTGCGATCGGTCCACTCCGCCGCATCGCCCCCGGTCAGCGCCGCGAGGCCACCCGGCCGGAACTTCACGCCCAGCACCCACCCGGAGCCGGCGGTCGTGACGTCGAAGCGCCGGCTGACGACCCCGGTCACGACGACCGGGTCCTCCCCCACGCCCTTGCGGTGGTGGCCGAGCTCGACGCTGACCGTGCACGCCGGGTGCGGCAGCGTCTGGGACGAGAAGCGCGTGCCGGCCGGCAGGTCCCAGGTCAGCACCCAGTGGTTCTCGACCCACGGTGAGAGGTCGGGCGAGCACGGCAGCCGCTCGACGCGGACGTGCCGTGCGAACTCGTCGGGCCGCAGGATGCCGGCCGTGGTCGACGTCGCATTTCCCCTAGCGCCCACGATCCGATCCTAGGAAGGTGGAGCCATGACCGTCGCCCTGAAGATGATCACCCTCGACTGCCCCGACCCCCGCGTGAGCGGCGCCTTCTGGGCCGAGCTCCTCGGCTGGGACGTGGCCGCGCTGGAGGACGAGTACGCCATGCTCACCGGACCCGGCGGTGTCGCGCTCGGGATGGGCAAGGTGGCCGACCACCAGGCACCGGGCTGGCCGAACGACAAGGGCAGCAAGCAGTTCCACTTCGACCTGGCCTGCGACGACATCGGCGCGGTCGCTGAACGCGTCACCGAGCTGGGCGGCACGATCCCCGACGAGCAGCCCGGGGAGACCTGGAAGGTCGCCCTCGACCCGGCCGGGCACCCGTTCTGCCTGACCGACGCCGCCAACTGGTAACAGGTCAGGCGTTCGCCCCGAAGTGGTCGGCCACCCAGCCGGCGATCTCACCCGTGGTGGCGCCCGGCGTGAAGACCTTCGCGACGCCCATCTCCTCCAGGACCGGAATGTCCTCGTCGGGGATGATCCCGCCGCCGAAGACGACGATGTCGGAGGCCTCGCGCTGCGCGAGCAGGTCGACGAGCGTGCGGAAGAGCGTCATGTGAGCTCCGGAGAGCACGGAGAGGCCGATCAGGTCGGCGTCCTCCTGGATGGCGGTCTCGACGATCTGCTCCGGCGTCTGGTGCAGCCCCGTGTAGATCACCTCGTGGCCCGCGTCGCGCAGGGCGCGGGCCACGATCTTGGCGCCTCGGTCGTGCCCGTCGAGCCCGGGCTTGCCGACGACGATGCGAATGCGAGAGGGTGCCATAGGGGGCAGGGTAGTCGCATGTGTCTTGGGGGCTCGGTTGTGCGCAGTGCACAGCGATGATGGATCCGTAGGCCACTCTGGCTCATGACACCGATTGCGGACGTCGGTGACCATTCCGTTACAGTGTGGGCTCGTCCTGCGGCTGGGTGCTCAACGTTGTGTGCCCCCCAGCGGCGGCTCTCAGACCAGCAGCGAGGGACTTCTTTCGATGGGTGACCACCGGGCGGACCGCCGCGGCTCGCGCCGCCGGACGCCGGTGACCCCTTCCGTCAGTCGGTCGACCCCGCCCAGCCGTTCGGCAGGCTCGCACGCCGCGCCCAAGCGGGCGGCCAGCACACCCACGCCCGTCGAGACCGGCACCCGATCCGGGGCGGCGACCCCGGCTCCGGCCGCAGCCGGCGGCGGCCGTCGCAAGGCCACGACGAAGGCCCCGTTCGTGCGCGGGCTGCCCTCGTTGCCTGTTCTCGCCGGTGTGGCGACGGTGGCGATCGCCGCTCTCGGTGCCCTCACAGCCGTCCAGGCCCCGGTGACCGCATCGGCCGGCGACCACCTCGCCTTCAGCCCGGCAAGCGCCCTGTCGGGCAGCAGTGCGAGCGGCAGCAGCAACCTGCTCACCGGCCGCGGTCAGGACGTCAGTCGCGACTCCCAGCGCGACGCCCTCGCCGAGGCGGTCAACTCCGACCTCGTCGAGGAGGCCGAGGCCCAGGCGAAGCAGCGTGACGCGACGTTGGCCCAGTTCGCCAAGAAGGCCGAGGCCCAGGCGGCCAAGATCGCCCTCAACGCGTGGGTCTCGCCCCTCGACTCCTACGGCATGAGCGCCGGCTTCGGTGCCTCCAGCTATCTCTGGTCCCATCTGCACACGGGGCAGGACCTCTCCGCGCCGATCGGCGCCTCCATCAAGAACGTCGCCAACGGCGTCGTCACCGAGATCGGCTACGACGGCTCCTACGGCAACAAGACCGTCGTCACCCTCGATGACGGCACGGAGATCTGGTACTGCCACCAGACCTCGTTCCTCGTCAACGTCGGCGACACCGTCCGTGGCGGCGAGGTCATCGGCACCGTCGGCTCCACCGGCAACAGCACCGGCCCGCACCTGCACATCGAGGTCCGCCCCGGCGGCGGCGACCCGGTCGACCCCTACGAGGCCTTCCTCGTCCACGGCATCACCCTGTAACGCCGAACGGACGCAACTTCACCGCCGAGCAGGCGCAACTGTGGCAAACCTGCGTCCGCTCGGCGGTGAAGTTGCGTCCGTTCGGCGGCCCTACAGCTTCTCCACCGGCGCGTAGCGCAGCAGCAGCCGCTTGACGCCCTCCGAGCCGAAGTCGATCGAGGCGACGGACTTGTCGGCCGCGCCTTCGAGGGCGACGACCGTGCCCATCCCGAAGGTGTCGTGCACCACCCTGTCGCCCGGCTCGAGACTGGGTACCTCGCGGGCGGGCTTGGCCTTCGACGCGGCGTCGGCGCGCGCCGCGGCCGCCCCGAAGTTGCGACGGCCGGCCGGGGTCGGCACCCCCATCCCGGCGCCGGGCGAGGCGGGCGACGAGCTGGCCCAGTCCTGGCGGCCCCAGCTCGACTGCGCGGCCGCCGTACGCCGCCAGTCGACGAGCTCGTCGGGCAGCTCGGAGAGGAAGCGGGACGCCGGGTTGTGCGCGGGCGCGCCCCAGGCGGAGCGGACGAGCGCCCGGGAGACGTAGAGGCGTTGTTGGGCCCGGGTGACGCCGACATAGGCCAGCCGGCGCTCCTCCTCCAGCTCGGGCTGGTCCCCCAGCGAGCGCGCGTGCGGGAACACACCGTCCTCGAGCCCGGTCAGGAACACGACGGGGAACTCCAGGCCCTTCGCGGTGTGCAGCGTCATCAGGGTGACGACGCCGTTGTCCTCGCCCTCGGGCGCGTCGGGGATCTGGTCGGAGTCAGCGACCAGGGCCACCCGCTCGAGGAAGTCGCCCAGGCCCGGCGCGACCGTGCCCGCGTCGACGTCGGCGGGGTCGGCCGAGGGCCCGGCGACCGGGTCGTCGGAGAACTCCCGCGCGACAGCGACGAGCTCGCCGAGGTTCTCCACTCGGGTGCCGTCCTGGGGATCGTCGGACGCCTCCAGCTCGGCGAGGTAGCCGGTGCGCTCGAGGGTGGACTCGAGGATCACGTCGGCCCGCTCCCCCGCGTCGACCATCGACTGGAGCTCCTGGACCAGCCCGACGAAGCCCTGGATCGCTCGCAGCGACCGGGTCGCCAGGCCCGGGGCGTCGGCCGCACCCTGGAGCGCCTCCCAGAAGGTGATCCGCTCGCGCTCGGCGTAGGCCTGGACCGCCGCCTCCGCGCGGTCGCCGATGCCGCGCCGCGGGGTGTTGAGCACCCGTCGCAGCGAGATCTCGTCGGCCGGGTTGACCAGCATCCGCAGGTAGGCGAGCGCGTCGCGCACCTCGCGCCGCTCGTAGAAGCGGACCCCTCCGACGACCTTGTAGGGCATGCCGACGCGGATGAACACCTCCTCGAAGACCCGCGACTGGGCGTTGGTGCGGTAGAAGACGGCGACGTCGGACGGCTTGGCGGCCGCGTCGTCGGTGAGCTTGTCGATCTCCTCGGACACGAACCGCGCCTCGTCGTGCTCGTCGTCGGCGACATAGCCCACGATGTCCGCACCGCTGCCCGCGTCGGACCAGAGCCGCTTCGGCTTGCGGCCCTTGTTGTGGCCGATCACGGCGTTGGCGGCGTTCAGGATCGTCTGGGTGGAGCGGTAGTTCTGCTCCAGCAGGATCGACGTGGCGTTGGGGAAGTCCTGCTCGAAGTCGAGGATGTTGCGGATGTTGGCGCCCCGGAAGGCGTAGATCGACTGGTCGGCATCGCCGACGACCATCAGCTCGGCGGCGGGTACGCGATCCTCCGGCTCGTCGCCCTCGGCGACGGTCTCCTCCATCGCGTCGGCGCACAGCTGGTGGATCAGGGCGTACTGCGCGTGGTTGGTGTCCTGGTACTCATCGACCAGCACGTGCCGGAACCGGCGCCGGTAGGACTCGCGCACCTCCGGGAACTGCTGGAACAGGTGCACCGTGGTCATGATCAGGTCGTCGAAGTCGAGGGCGTTGGCGTCCCTGAGCCGGCGCTGGTAGGCGGCGTACGCCGCTGCATAGGCCTCCTCGAACTTGTTGCGGGTGTCCTGCGCCGCCTCCTCGAAGTCCTTCAGGTCGTTCTTGTGGTCGGAGACCCAGTTGAGCACCGCACCGGGCTGGTAGCGCCGCGGGTCGAGGTCGAGGTCCTTGAGCACCAGCGTCATCAGTCGCTTGGAGTCGGCGGCGTCGTAGATGGAGAAGTTGGACTTGTAGCCGAGCCCGACCGTCTCGAACGCGGTGATCTCCTTGCGCAGGATCCGCACGCAGGCGGAGTGGAACGTGCTGACCCACATGACCCGCGCGCGCCTGCCGACGAGCGCCTCGACGCGCTCCTTCATCTCGTTGGCGGCCTTGTTGGTGAAGGTGATCGCCAGGATCGACCCCGGATGGGCCTTGCGCTCGGAGATCAGCCAGGCGATCCGCCGGGTCAGCACCCGCGTCTTGCCCGACCCGGCACCCGCGACCACCAGCAGCGGGGCCCCGGCGTGCTGGACCGCGGCCCGCTGCGGCTCGTTGAGCCCCTCGAGCAGCTGCTCGCGGGTGGGCCCGTGCCGCTCGGTCCGCTCCGGCTCGGCGAACTCGAGCCCCGGAAGTCCCTGTTGCTCCGTCGCCATGTCGCTGCTCATCTCACCGGCAACCCTACGCGCGGCCACCCCCACCCGGGGACCTCAGCCACCCACACCTCAGCCCCCGGCCGCCCCCGACGACGGCCCTGCCCATGCAACGCCCTGTTACCGCCTCCACCCACCCCCGTTGACGGGGGTGGGTAGAGCACGTAACAGGGCGTTACATGGGCTGGGGACGGTCAGCGCCGGTGCTTGCGCGCCTGGCCGCGGACGACGAGCACCGGACACGGCGCGTAGTGCTGCACCCGCTGGGCGGTGCTGCCGACCAGCACGGCTGTCGGTCAGTCCGCGGCCACCCGCCGAGACGACCACGAGACCGGCATCGGTCTGCTCGACCTCCTTGATGATCTCGCTGGCCGGGGAGCCGCTGCGGACCTTGGTCTTGACCTTCGGTCCCCAGTCGCGCAGGTCGTCGGCGATCGTGGTGACCGCCGACTTCGCGGCCTCGCGGAAGCTGAGGGCCTCGGCGCCGGCCGACCTCTTGGCCGCCGGGCCGAGCTCGTTGGCGAAGGCGACCGAGGCAAGCGGGCGGATCACGGCGACAACGGTGATGCCGGTGACCTTCGCGGGGTCGGCGAAGGAACGGAAGCGGCGAGCGGCCTCCAGGGACTCCCTCGACCCGTCGGTCGCGATGACGACGTGCATCGTCAGAGCTCCTTTCCCGGGGGTTCGGCCGGGTTCGCCGCCGGGTCGCCCCGCTGGATGCCGGGCGGGCGGTCGCGGGTGCCGAAGAAGTGCTCGACCAGGAAGAGGACGACGCCGATCGCCACGAGCCCGGCGCACCAGATCAGCGACGTGGGGTCGTCGTACACCGACCACCCGAAGATGGCGGCGTTGCCGAGCAGTCCGACGTACAGCAGCGGCCGGTTGGCGTGGTAGGTCTGCTCCGACTCGTCACGGCCGGTCAGCTTCAGGCACGAGATGATCACCAGCGCGTAGATGAACAGCAGGAACAGCACGGTGACCAGCGACAGCCGGCCGATCAGGGTGGTGTCCCCGAGGTCGACGTTGAGGCCGATCACGAGGAGCGCGGACACGACGGCGCCGCTGAAGAGCAGGCCGACCCACGGGCTGCGCCGGGTCGGGTGGATCTTGCCGAACACGCTGGGGACGACGTCCTCGTTCGCCATGCCGTAGAGGATCCGCGGCTGGGTCACCACGGCGACCAGCGTGGTGTTGGTGATCGCGATCATCGCGATGACCGAGAACAACGTGCTCAGTGCACCGGTGTCGACGGGCAGGATCCCGGTCTTGACCACCTCGAGCAGCGCGGCATCCGAGCCTGCCAGCGTGTCGATCGGCACCGTCAGCGCCGCCGCCATCGAGACCAGCACGTAGATGACACCCGCGGTGATCATGCCGCCGATGAGGGCGCGCGGGAAGGTCCGGTGGGGCTCGATCGTCTCCTCCGCCACGTTGGCGGTGTTCTCGAAGCCGGTCATCGCGAAGAAGGAGAGCGCGACTCCGGCGAGGATCGCCAGCGCAGGGCTGGTGTCGCCGGTGTCGAACTCGGTCAGCGTCCCGAAGTCCGCATTGCCTTGCGCGATGTACCAGATGGCGATGATGAGGACGATCACCAGACCGAAGATCTCGACGAACGCCATCAGCATGTTGATCACCACCGACTCGGTGATGCCGATGAAGTTGACGATGCTCAGCACGAGGATGAACAGCAACGTGACCAGCAGCGCTGGAGGACCTGCCCACAGGGTGGCGAAGTAGGACGCGAAGCCGTCCGCCAGGGCACCGGCGGCCGCGAAGCTGGCCGACAGGAAGCACACGGTGACCAGGAACGTCAGCACCCGGTTGCCGAACGCCTTGTTGACGTAGAGCGCGGCACCAGCCGCCTTCGGGTACTTCGTGACGAGCTCGGCGTACGCCGTCCCGGTGATCGCGGCGACCGTGACCCCGACCGCGAACGCGATCCAGAAGGCTCCGCCGACGGCGGCGGCCACCAGTCCGATCAGGACGTAGATGCCGGACCCGAGGACGTCCCCGAGGGTGTAGAAGAACAGCTGGCGGCCGGTGATGGACCGCGTGAGCTGGTCCTCCGACTCGGGCCGGTCGAGCTCGGTGGTCGACATGAGGGCCCTCTTTTCCCGAGACGGTGAGCCGCCTTCCACTCAACCGGGCAGTCGCCCCGTCGTCAATCACCCCGTGGGGGGTGGAGTCAGAGGAGCCGGCGGTCGGAGGCCCAGCGGGTGAGCTCGTGGCGCGACGAGAGCTGGAGCTTGCGGAGGACGTTGGACATGTGGGTCTCGACGGTCTTGATGGAGATGAACAGCTCCTTCGCGACCTCCTTGTAGGCATACCCGCGCGCGATCAGGCGCATCACCTCGCGCTCGCGCTCGGTGAGCCGGTCGAGGTCCTCGTCGACGGCGGCCACGTCGATCGACCCGGCGAAGGCATCGAGAACGAAGCCGGCCAGCCGCGGCGAGAAGACCGCGTCTCCACCGGCCACCCGGCCGATGGCCGAGACCAGCTCGGGACCCGTGATCGTCTTCGTGACGTAGCCGCGCGCACCTCCACGGATCGTCCCGATGACGTCTTCCGCGGCGTCGCTCACGCTGAGCGCCAGGAAGCGCGTCCCGACCGCGGACGTCGCCGCCGTCGGGGACGCAGCCAACCTCCGCATCACCTCGACGCCACCGCCGCCGGGCAGGTGGACGTCGAGAAGCACGACCTGGGGCCGCTGCTCGGCGATGGCCGCCACCGCGCTGTCGACGTCGGCGGCCTCGGCCAGCACCCGGACGCTGTCAGCGCCGGACGCCGCCAGCTCGGCCCGGACACCGGCACGGAACATCGCGTGGTCGTCGACGATCACGACGCTCACCGGACCGGCCTGGGCGGGGGTGGGAGCGGACGTCGGGGTCTCGGTCATCGGGAGCTCTCTCGTTCGGTCTCGCGCGGTAGATGCAGGCGCACCTCGGTGCCCTCGCCGAGGGCGGAGCGGATCTCGGCCTGGCCTCCGTGGCGCTGCATCCGGTCGATGATGCTGTTGCGGACCCCGAAACGGTCGTCGGCGATGGCGTCGGTGTCGAAGCCCGTCCCGCGGTCACGGACGAACACGTCGACAGCCTCGGCCGTGACCTCGGCGTAGACGTCGACCTTGCCCGTGCCCGCGTGCTTGGCCGCGTTGGTGACCGCCTCGCGGGCGGCCTGCACGAGTGGCCGGAGACCCTCGCCGAACTCGCAGTCGCCGACGGTGACGACGTCGACGGAGACGCCGTGGCTGTCCTCCACCGCGGCCCCGACGCCACGCAGGGCCGAGCCGACGGTGCTCTCGTCGGCGGCCTCGCCGGCGTACAGCCAGGAGCGCAGGTCGCGCTCCTGCGCGCGGGCGAGCCGCGCCACCGTGGGTCCGTCGCCGGCGTTCTTCTGGATCAGCGCCAGCGTCTGCAGCACCGAGTCGTGCAGGTGGGCTGCAAGGTCGGCGCGCTCCTGAGTGCGCACGCGCTCGGCGCGCTCGGCGGTGAGGTCGGAGGCCAGCCGGTAGACCCACGGCCCCACGACCACGGCCAGCCCGGCGATGCCGAGCACGCCGGCGAGTGCGACGTCGCGCGCCGTCCCGAGGGAGCCGCTGCGCAGCGAGAACACCACGAGGGCCGTGACGATGAGGGCGAACCCGGCGCCCACCCGGGCGTACGACGCCCATCCGCCGCGCCCGAAGACGGCCTTGACCGGGTCGATGCGGCCGGTGGAGTCGACCCAGCGCTCACGCTGAGCCTCGTCGGCCTGGCGCCACAGCAGGGCGATGCCCGCGGCGCCGATCACCAGCGGCCAGAAGATCGCTCCGGCTCCGAGCAGCGACTCGACGGCGATCACCAGGCCGAAGCCGAGGCAGCCGAGCGCGATCGCGGGGCCGACGTCGGTGAGGCGGCGTACGCGACCCGGCCGCTTGCCGGTGCGCGTCGCGCTCTCCAGACCGGGAGCCAGCTGCTCGAAGCGCGAGTCGGACGGCAGCACCATCCAGAGTCCGGCGTACACGGCGATGCCGAAACCGCCGAACGCCGTCATCAGCACGAACCCCGCGCGCACCCAGAGCACGGGGATCCCGAAGTGTGCCGCCAGGCCGCCCGCGACCCCGCCCACGAACGGCTCGTGCGTGTCGCGGTAGGCGCGCCTGACCTCCGCCGGCGGAGGGCCGAGAACCACGCGGGGCTCGGCGCCCGGCGGCAGCGGGTGGTCGACTGGGGTGGCACTCATCGTGGCTCAATCGTCACACAGCCCGGAGGCCCTCACCATGAGGCGGAACCCCGACCCGACCCCGAGGCCACCAGGGCTGTGCCCGGCCACGTTCAGGGTCGTCCCCGATACCGCATCGCGCCCCGAGAGCGCAGGCTTGGAACATGACATCGACACCGCCCGAAGCACCATCCTCCCCCTCTGGCCAACCCGGCCCGACGGGCAGCGGACCCCGCGTGACCCGCGAGGACGTCCGCAACCTCGACCGGCTCCGCCGTACCACCGGCGCGAACAAGTACGTCGCCGGCGTTGCGGGCGGTGTCGCCCGCCACTTCGACATCGACCCGGCCATCGTGCGGGTGCTGTTCGTCGTGCTCACCTTCTTCGGCGGGACCGGCCTGATGCTGTACGGCGCCCTGTGGCTCCTCCTGCCCACCGACGACGGCGAGCAGGCCATCATCAACCTCGACAGCCGCAGCCTGACGTTCGCGCTGCTGGCCGTGCTCGTGTTCGGGGCGGTGCTGCTCGTCGGTGACTCGTGGGGTGGCTACGGGTTCCCCTGGCCGCTGACCGTCATCGGACTGGTCGTCGCCGGCGTGCTGTTGAGCCGCGACCGCAAGAACCCGCCCGCGCCGCCGCCGGTGTCGTACACGCCGTACGTCCCGGCCGCCGTGCCCCAGCAGCCGACCCTCGACACGACTGCCTACCCTGCCTACCCCGTGCTGCCGCCCGGCTACGAGCCGCCCACCGGTGCCTGGCAGCCGCCGCCGGCGCCACCTCGCCCATCCAACCCGCGCAAGCGCGGACCCATCCTCTTCTGGTTCACGATGGCCCTGGCCGCGCTCGGCGTCGGGATCCTCGGCGTGGTCGACGTCAGCGGCGCGGACGTGCCGTGGTCGGCCTACCCGGCACTCGTGCTCGCCGTCTCCGGCCTGATGCTGTTGGTCGGTGCGTTCTTCGGTCGTGCCGGCGGGCTGATCCTGGTCGGTCTCCTGGCCGCCGTCGCCATGGCCGGCGGCACGCTCGGCGAGCGCTTCGACGGTGACGTGACGACCTCGGTGCCCGCCTCGGCAGCACAGGTCGAGGACACCTACGAGTTCGAGGCCGGCGAGCTGATCCTCGACCTGTCCGAGCTCGCCGATCCCGAGAACCTCGACGGCCGTTCGATCCACGTCGACGGCGACCTGGGCCGCATCGAGGTCATCGTGCCCGACGATGTCGACGTGGAGGTCGACGCCTTCGTCGACGGGCTGGGCGACACCTCCGTCTTCGGGCGTCACGACGACGGCTTCGAGCCCCGCGTGATCGACACCCACGACGTTCGCGACGAGGTCGCGACGTTCAGCCTCGAGGCCGACCTCAGCGTCGGCGAGATCGTCATCCACACCGCCCGAGAGGCCAGCCGATGAGCACCTACACCGACTACTCCCCGTCCGACACCAGCCGCACGAGCGGCTGGCACACCGTCAACATCGGGCACCTGGTGATGGGCCTGGCGTTCCTCGGCCTGGTGGCCGTGTGGGGCGCGGTCCAGCTCGATCTCGTCCCCGACGACGACGTGCGCTGGCTGCTCCCGCTCCCGTGGGTCTTCGCCGGGGCCGCCGGCCTGCTCGCCACCGCGGTCGCCGGGGGCCTTCGCTGGCGCCGCTCCGCCGCGGCGCCGGTCGCCCCGCCCGCGCCGACCTACGACGAGCCGCTCACCCCCGACCACACGAGCGACATCGACGAGAAGCTCGCCCGCTACGAGTCCCCTGAGGAGGACCGATGACCGACCCGCACTCCGCACCTTCCCCCGCCCCCGCCTACAGCTACTCCGCGCCGGCCCGTCGGCTCGTGCGTCGCCACGACGACCGGATGCTCGGCGGCGTGTGCGCCGGGATCGCCGACTACCTGCGCGTCGACGTGACCCTGGTCAGGGTGCTGGCCGTGGTCGGCGCCTGCATCGGCATGGGCAGCCTCGTGGTCGCCTACCTCGTCGCGTGGGTGCTGCTGCCGGAGGAGTGAGCGGGCAGCACGAGCGACTCGCGCGGGAGGTCGAACCAGCGCAGCGCGTCGAAGTCGTCCGAGAGGTGCGCCGGGCCCGAGTCGCCGGGTGTGGCCGCCGCCATGATGCGGCGGGCCCGCTCCATGTAGTCGGCCAGGACGCTGACCGGCGCGGTGGTGTCGTGACGCTCGTAGGTCATGGTGCCGCCGGCGTCGTACGACACGTGGCTCAGGCGCAGAGGCGGCTCGACCGGGCCGTCCTTGTGCCGCCAGAGGCCGGTCGCGGGCTCGAACCGGTAGTCGCCGAGCAGCCGCCAGCCGTCGCTGGCGACCAGGCGGACCGCCTCGACGATGTAGGCGAACACCTCGTCGTCGACGAAGTAGTTGAAGTTGACCCGCACCCAGCCGGGCTTGATGCCCTCGCAGCCCGTCGCGATCTGCCGCTCGAACTCGTGGCTGCGGTCGAGGTCGATGCCGAGCAGCCGGTGCCCGTAGGGCCCGGCGCAGGAACAGCCTCCGCGGGTCTGGATGCCGAACAGGTCGCTGAGCAGCGCCACGACGTAGTTGTGGTGGAGGTAGTCGCCGCTGGGTGCGCGCACCACGAACGACACGATCGAGAGTCTCCGCGCCGTGAGGTTGCCGAGGATCTCGATCGCCGGCTCGCGCTGCCACGCCTCCACGACGCGACGCAGCAGGTCGCTCTCGTGCGCCTCGATGGTCGCGGTGCCGACCGCCTCCTTGAGCTGGAAGACCAGCCCCGCGCGGATGGCCTCGACGATCGCGGGGGTCCCGCCCTCCTCGCGTGCCTCCGGGTCCGAGAGGTAGCGGTGCTCCTCGGGGTTGACGTAGCTGACCGTGCCGCCGCCCGGCACGACCGGCACCCGGTTGGTGAGCAGCGCCTTGCGCACCACCAGCACCCCCGGCGTACCGGGACCGCCGATGAACTTGTGCGGCGAGAGGAAGATCGCGTCCTTGGTGGCGGCCGGGTCGCGGCCCGGCGGCGGGTCCATGTGGATGTCGACGTACGGCGCGCACGCGGCGAAGTCCCAGAACGACAGCGCGCCATGCCGGTGCAGGAGGGCGGCGATCCCCCACGTGTCGGACACGATGCCCGTGACGTTGCTGGCCGCGGAGAAGGAGCCGATCTTGAGCGGACGGTCGGCGTACCTCTCGAGCTCCGCGGCGAGCTGGGCCTGGTCGATGTGACCGTCGGCGTCCTCGCGGATGGTCACGACGTCGGCGATCGACTCGCGCCAGGGCAGCTCGTTGGAGTGGTGCTCGAAGGGTCCGATGAAGACGACGGGACGCTCCTCACGTGGGATCACGTCGGTCAGGTGGTAGCGGTCGTCGAGGTCGGCCGGGATGCGCAGCCCGAGGATCCCGATGAGCTTGTCGATCGCTGACGTGCATCCGGAGCCGGTGAAGATGACGGCGGTGTCGTCGGTGGCGTCGACGTGGTCGCGGATGATGCGTCGGGCGTCCTCGCGCAGCCGCGTCGTCTGCAGGCCGGTGCCGCTCGCCTCGGTGTGCGTGTTGGCGTAGCGCGGCAGCACCTCGTGGCGGATGAAGTCCTCGAGGAAGTCGAGGCTGCGGCCCGAGGCGGTGTAGTCGGCGTAGGTCACGCGTCGCGGGCCGTACGGGCCGGGCATCACTTGGTCGTCCCCGATGACGGCCGCCCGGATCCGCTCGAGGATCGGCGGAGTATCAGGGGCGATCATGCCCCACTGTAGGCCGGTTGCGACCGCTACGTCGGCAGTCGTAGACCCCGGGTGCTGAACGTCTCCACGCGGGTCGCAGCGGCGTAGCCCCGTCGCTCGAGCACCTGCGCCACCGCCAGTCGTAGATCGGGATCGAGCGCGAACCCCTCCTCCTCGTCGCGCGGCAGGAGCAGGAGCAGGTCCGGACGGCCGGGGACGACGACGATCTCGTCGCCGTCGAAGGTGTCTGCCGGCGAGAAGCCCTGCTGCACCTGCGCGACCTCCAGCCCGACCGCGTCCAGGTCCCAGAACCAGTACTCGTTGACCCGCTTCCGCCACGCCCTGGTCAGCTGCTCGAGGACCGAGGGCGGGTAGACGCGCACGAAGTCGCCGATCGCACAGAACCCGAAGCGGGTGACGGTCTCGGCGTATCCGAGAGGCATCGGTCCGAGCACGTCCTCGACCGCCGCAACCTCCGCCGCCGTAGCAGCCTCACGCGCGTCGCCGGTGGTCTCCAGGGCGTCGAGGTCCACGGCGTCGATCCTGCCCGACGCCGGTGGCTCGGCACGAGGCCCCTCTGCGCCCGGAGGATCGGCAGCCGGCTCGTCGCTCGCGCAGCCTGCGGCCGTTGCCAGGCCCAGGGCGATCACGCCGCGCCGGGTCACCCCGCCGCGAATGACGAGCCCCTCTCGGCCAGGGCCTCACGCAGTCGGGCGATCGCGAACGGTCCGACCCCGTGGAGCGCCGCCACCTCTGCCTCGCTCACAGCGGCGATCTTCTCCAGGGTGACCAGGCCGGCCGCCCGCAGTGCCCGCGTGGCCGGCGCGCCCACGTGGGGGATCGGGGTGCCCTCCTCCCGCGGCGGTCGCTTGCGCGGCCGGCTGCGGCCGGCGTCCACCACCGCCTCCCCGCGCGGCGACAGCCGGTAGCCGATCGCCAGCGACTCGGTCAGGCCGAGCTCCTTGAGCTTGCGGACGTCGGTCTTGAACTCCGCGGTCTCCCGACCGACCTTCGCCGCCAGGTCCGGGGCGCGGACTTCCGGGTTGCGATCGACCAGGTCGAGGGTGGCGCGGGTCCACGGGCCGGCCTTGGACGCCGCGTCGAGGCGGTCCAGGCGCGCTGTGATGCGCGCGATCTCGTCCTTGTCGGGCACGGTCGCCCGCAGCGCCAGGCGCGGGTCCTCCCCGGCGTACCTCAGGCCGACGCGGTACGTCGGCTTGTCGGCCTTCGGCGCGAGCGCGGCAACCAGGGCGCCCAGCGAGGGCGAGCCGGCCCGGCGCGCGTCCTCCTCGGTCAGGTCCGCGACGTCGACCTCGGCCACGGAGGTCACCTCGAGGAGCCCCACACCCGTCCGCATCCTCGTGCCGACAACGACCCGGGGACGGTCCCACCGGCGGAACGCGAGATCGATCTCCCCCGCCTTGATGGCACGCAGCTCCGCCGGCCGGATCATCACGAGCCCACCTCATCACATCCGTCCGGCGCGGGTTGATAACGATTGGCTCACGTGGGGTTCTGGTTCGTAGCCTGGGGCGAGTGCGCCAGCTTCCCCTCGAGGACCCCGGGACGGCGGACCACCGCACCCCGACGCGGTTCCTCTGGTGGATGGCCAAGGGACAGTGGCGGAGCCTGCTCGGCGGGATGTTCTTCGGCATCGTCTGGATGTCGTCCCAGGCCGTGATGCCCGCCGTCATCGGCCGGGCGATCGACCGTGGCGTGGCCGCGAAGGACAGCGACGCACTGCTGTTCTGGGCAGGGGTGATGCTGCTGATCGGAGTGGTGCAGGCGGTCACGGGCATCATGCGGCACCGGTTCGCCGTCACGAACTGGCTCGTCGCGGCGTACCGCACCGTCCAGCTCGTCGGGCGCCACTCGGTGCACCTCGGGGGCGCGCTGTCGCGGAAGGTGTCGACCGGCGAGGTCGTCGCGATCGGAACCTCGGACCTGTCGCACCTCGGTCAGCTGATGGACGTGATGGCGCGGTTCGCCGGCGCCATCGTGTCGTTCCTGCTGGTCTCGGTGATCCTGCTCAGCACGTCGGTGCCTCTGGGGCTGATGGTGCTGGTCGGCGTCCCTCTCCTGATGCTGCTGATCGGGCCGCTGCTGCGTCCGCTGCAGGAGCGCAGCGCCCACCAGCGCAGCCTGATGAGCGATCTGTCGAACACGGCCACCGACATCGTCTCGGGGCTGCGCGTGCTGCGCGGGATCGGCGGTGAGCAGGTCTTCCACGAGCGCTACCGGCGCGAGTCGCAGGCCACGCGCAGGGCGGGTGTCGAGGTGGCCCGGGTGCAGTCCGTGCTCGAGGCGCTGCAGGTCTTCCTGCCGGGCGTCTTCGTGGTCCTCATCGTGTGGCTCGGCGCTCGTTCCGCCGTCGCCGGCGACATCACGCCGGGTGAGCTGGTGGCGTTCTACGGCTTCTCCGCCTTCCTGATGATCCCGCTGCGGACGGTCACCGAGTTCGCGAACAAGCTCATCCGCGCCCGGGTGTCCGCGCGCCGCGTCTGCAAGGTGCTCGCGCACCACCCCGACGTCGTCGACCCTGCATCGCCGGCCGGGTCGCCCCCTCGGGGGTCGGACCTCAGCGACGAGCGCACCGGCCTCCGCGTTCGCATGGGGACGTTGGTGGCGATCGTGGCCGACCAGCCCGACGAGTCGGCGCACCTCGCGGACCGGCTGGGCCTCGTGGCCGCGGTGCCGGACGACGACGTGCGGCTGGGCGGCGTACCCCTCACCCAGCTTCGTCGCGACGAGGTGCGGTCGCGGATCCTGGTCTCCGACACGGGCACCACGCTGTTCTCCGGGCGCCTCGGGGACCGTCTCGACGTCGGCGGTCGCGGAGGCCTCGAGGAGGCGCTCGCCACGGCCTCGGCGGAGGACGTCCTCGACGCTCTGCCCGACGGACTCGACGCCGAGGTCACCGAGCGCGGCCGGTCGTTCTCCGGAGGACAGCGCCAGCGACTCGTCCTGGCGCGGGCCCTCACGGTCGACCCCGAGGTGCTCGTCCTCGTCGAGCCGACGTCGGCGGTCGACGCGCACACCGAGGCACGGATCGCGGCCCGCCTGGGCACCCACCGGGCCGGCCGCACCACCGTCGTCACGTCGTCGAGCCCACTGGTGCTCGACGCGGTCGACGAGGTCGCCTACCTCTCCGGAGGGCGCATCGTCGCCGTCGGCCGGCACCACGACCTGCTCGCGACGAACCCCGCCTACCGCGCAGTCGTCACCCGCGAGACGGCCGCCGAACCTGACCAGCGCGGGCCCGACGAGCTCGTGTCGACGGAGGCGGGTCGATGAGCCTGACCGCTCTTCCCGTCGCCGACTCGCAGGGCGTACGCCGCTACGCGCGTGACATCGCCCGGCGGCACCCGCGCCTGCTCGGAACCGCGATCGCCCTGCACGTCGGAGCCGCGCTGGCCGCGCTGGCCGCGCCGCGCCTGCTCGGCGACCTCGTGCAGGCGGTCCAGGAGGGCACGACCCTGGCCCACGTCGACCGCATCATGATCGTGCTGGCCGGCTTCCTGCTGCTGGCCACGGTGCTGACCCGCTATGCCCGCTACGTCTCTCAGGTGCTCGGCGAGCAGGTGCTGGCGGAGCTGCGGGAGGACTTCGTGGCCAACGCCCTCGCGCTGCCCGTCGGCGTCGTCGAGTCCGCCGGCGCGGGCGACCTCCTCACCCGGACCTCGCGCGACGTCGACCAGCTCGGCTGGTCGGTCCGCTACGCGCTGCCCGAGTGGACGATCGCCCTGATCACCGCCGTGCTGACCTTCGTGGCCGCCATCTCGGTCGGCTGGTGGGTGGCGCTGCCCTGCCTGCTCGGGGTCCCGCCGCTGGTGATCGGGCTGCGGTGGTACCTCGCCCGCGCCAAGGACGGCTACCTGCGCGAGAGCGCGACGTACTCACGGATCAACGCGACCCTCACCGAGACCGTCGAGGGAGCCCGGACCGTCGAGGCGCTGAGGCTCGAGGAAGAGCAGCTACGTCGCCTCGACGGCGACATCCGGAAGTCCTACCTGGCCGAGCGCTACACGCTCTACCTGCGCACGGTCTTCTTCCCGAACATGGAGCTCGCCTACCTGATCCCGACCGTGCTGACCCTGGTCCTCGGCGGTTGGCTCTACGCGCGCGGCTCGGCGTCCCTGGCCGAGGTGACGGCTGCGACGCTCTACGTGCAGATGCTGATCGACCCGGTCGACCGGCTGGTCTCGATCCTCGACGAGCTCCAGATGGGCGCTGCGTCGCTGGCCCGCCTGCTCGGCGTCGCGCAGGTGCCCGACGACCGTGAGGTCTCGGGAGCGGAGCCGATCGACGAGAAGCTCGACGCGCGCGACGTGCGGTTCTCCTACGTCGACGGGCGCGACGTCCTGCACGGCGTCGACCTCGACATCGGCGTGGGTGAGCGGGTCGCCATGGTCGGGCCCTCGGGCGCCGGCAAGTCCACCCTGGGTCGGCTCCTGGCGGGCATCCACCCACCCCGCACGGGCGCGGTCACGGTCGGCGGGGTCGGCCTCGTCGAGCTGCCGTTGGACGACCTGCGCGGCCACGTCGCGCTGGTCACCCAGGAGCACCACGTCTTCGTCGGAACGCTGCGCGAGAACCTCGCCCTCGCCGCTCCCCCGGGCGCCGGCGACGACGAGATCCGGTCGGCCCTCGACGCCGTCGACGCGCTGGTCTGGGCCGACGCGCTGCCCGCAGGCCTCGACACGGTCGTCGGCTCCGGCGGCCGCGCGCTGACCGCGGCCCAGGCACAGCAGGTCGCGCTGGCCCGGCTCGTGCTCGCCGACCCGCACACGCTGGTGCTCGACGAGGCCACGTCCCTCATCGACCCGCGCGCCGCCCGCCATCTCGAGCGCTCGCTGGCCGCCGTGGTCGAGGGCCGCACCGTGATCGCCATCGCGCACCGGCTGTTCTCCGCGCATGACGCCGACCGGGTCGCCGTGGTCGAGGACGGACGAATCTCCGAGCTCGGCTCCCACGACGACCTGGTCGCCGCCGATGGTTCGTACGCCGCCCTCTGGCGCTCCTGGAACGGCGCTGGCTCCCCCCGTGACTGAGCCGCGTTCACCGACCTGCCCGGGCCGGCGTCACGAACGTCCACCAACGGTCGATGCTCGCGCAGCCTGTGGGCTGCGGCGGAACCCACGGAACGCCGACGTACCGGATGTCGGGCGGCGCCGGGCACACGGCAGCACGCTGCTCCGGGTTGCCGAACGGCCGATTGCGGGCTCGTTCACCCTCGACCTGCGACACGGTGCTGCCGCAGACGGGCTGCGACCCGTCCAGCGCGATGCTCCAGCGGGCGCGCACCATGAAGCACGGCCTGTTGCCGGTGACGTACGGCGTGGCGGCGATGTCCCGTGCGTTCGTCCCCGAGGTCACGGTGTAGGTCACGGATGCGCCGGTGCCCATGCCGCGGTCGCGATCGGGGCTCGCGTGGCCAACGGCGGCCGGCACGGCGACGATCGCCGCCATGGCCGCCGTGGCGGCGACACCTCCAGCGGCCGACGTCCACCACCACCGACGCGAGTCCGCTGAGATCGAGTACTGCTTGCTGTTCATGTCCTGCTCCTTGTCTCGTCAGGGCCGGTTGCCCTGCTGGGAACAGGTCTCCCAAGGACGGGTATCGACCCGGACGTGGCGCGGTACCCGACCGGTATCCGTTCGGTATCAACCCCGTTGACGCAGGCCGGGACGCGGGCGGACCCTGGCGACGTGGGCATCACCGTTCTCGGTCCGCTCACCGTGGACGGCTCGGGACGCCTCGGCCCGCGCGACCGCGTCATCCTCCAGGCCCTGGCCACCCGCCCGGGTCGGCCGGTCAGTGCCGACGAGCTGACCGACGCGTTGTGGGGCGACCAGCCGCCAGCCTCCTCCGCGAAGAACCTGCAGTCGTGCGTCGTACGGCTTCGCAAGGCACTCGGCGCCGATGCGATCGCCACCACCGAGCACGGCTACGTGTTGACGCTGCCGTCGGACCAGCTGGATGCGCGCGACTTCGAGACCCAGGTCGTCCGTGCGCGCGAGCTGCTGGCCGTGGGCGCCTTCGACCGCGCCGCGTTCATCCTGGACCGTGCTCTGGAGCTGTGGCGCGGACCGGCGTTCACCGAGCTCGACGAGTGGGAGCCGGCACGCCGCGAGGCGGCCCGGCTCGGGGAGCTCCGCCTCGAGGCCGAGGAGCTGCGCGTCGACGCCCTGCTCGAGCTCGGCCGGCCCCGCGAGGTCCTGTCGACGGCTCAGGCGATGGTCCAGGCCGCCCCGCTGCGCGAGCGCCGCTGGTGCCTGCTCGCCTCCGCCCAGTACGCCGCCGGCAGCCAGGGCGAGGCACTGCGGACGATGCGCCGCCTGCGGGCCGTCCTCGCCGACCAGCTGGGCGCGGATCCCGGCCCAGAGGCCGAGGACCTCGAGCGCGCGATCCTCCAGCAGGACGCCGCACTGCCCGGCACGACGCCGCGCGCGACGTCCGCCGACTGTCCCTGGCTGGGCCTGCGCTCGTACGACGTCGACGACGCCGACCAGTTCTTCGGCCGCGAGCCCGACGTCGCGGCCTGCCTCGACCTTCTCGCCCGCACGTCCATGACCGCCATCGTCGGACCGTCGGGGTCGGGCAAGTCCTCCATCATGCGCGCGGGCGTCCTCGCCGCGCTCCGGCGGCGCGGCCACCGCCTGGTCGTCGTCACCCCGGGGCACCAGCCGATGCGGTCGCTGACGGCGCTCGCGGAGGACGCCGACGCCGACACCGTGCTCGCGGTCGACCAGGCCGAGGAGGTCTTCACGCTCTGCGAGGACCCCGAGGACCGGCGCGCGTTCTGGGACCGGCTGACGCGGGAGGCCGACCGTCGACCGGTCGTCCTGTCGCTGCGCGCCGACCGCCTGGGCGACGTGACGGAACACCCGCTCCTGCGGTTGCGGGTCGAGCGCGGCCTGCACCTGGTGGGGTCCCTCGACGAGGAGGGCCTGCGGCAGATCGTGCAGGGCCCGGCCCGCCAGGCCGGGCTCCACGTCGAACCCGGTCTCGTCGACCTGCTGTTGCGCGAGGTCGGCGAGGATCCCGGAGCTCTCCCTCTGCTGTCGCACGCGCTCGTCGAGACCTGGCAGCGGCGGGAGGGCGCCACGCTCACCGTCGACGGCTACCTCGCCTCCGGCGGCATCCGTGGCGCCGTGGCGCGGTCCGCCGAGCGGTTGTACGCCGGCGTGGGGTCCGAGCACCGGCACCTCCTGCGCGACGTCGTGCTGAGGCTGATCTCTCCCGGACCTGCAGGCGAGCCGGTGCGCACGCGGGTGCCGCGGCGCCAGCTCGCGCCCGACCCTGCCCACGAGGAGCTCGTCGAGAAGCTCGTCGCCGCCCGGCTGGTGACCAGCGACGAGGGTGTTCTCGAGATCACCCACGAGGCGCTCGCCCGCGCGTGGCCGCGGCTGCGGGGGTGGCTCGACGATGACCTCGAGGGCCAGCGGATCCTCCACCACCTGAGCGCGTCCGCCGAGGCCTGGGACAGCCTGGGCCGTCCGCACAGCGAGCTCTACCGTGGCGTTCGCCTCGCCCGGGCCACCGAGTGGCAGGCGCAGACCGTCTCCACGCTCACGCCCGTGGAGCGTGACTTCCTCGACGAGTCCCGGGCAGCCGCCGAGCGGGCCGAGCAGGACTCGGCTCGGACGGCGCGGACCCAGGCTCGCCTCATCCGCCGGCTCCGCATCGTGCTTGCGGGGGCCGTGTGCCTCCTCGTGCTGGCTCTCGCCTCGGGCGGGGTCGCGATCCTGCAGTCGGAGCGGGCGACGTCCAACGCCGCGGCGGCGACCGCCTCCGAGCGACGCGCCCTCGCCGGGCAGGCAGGCGCGGCAGCTCTGGTCAACGAGGACATCGGGATGTCCACGCGCCTCGCCCTCGCGGGTGCCGAGATCGACGAGTCGCTCGACACCCGCACCAGCCTCCTGGGAGCCCTCGCTCGCTGGCCCCGGCTGTACGCGTCGACGCCCCTCGAGGACGGGCCGCTGCCGATGTACCTCGAGGCCAGCCCCGACGGCCGCTACCTCGCCATGCTCGACGAGTCGTACGTGGTCAGCCTGTTCGACGGGCAGACGGGCGCGCTGGTGGCCAGGCGGTCGGTGGGTCCGGCTGCGGTCAAGTCCGGCTACCGGCACGGACGGCTGGTGGCTTTCAGCCCCGACGGCCGCTACCTGGCCGTCAGCGGCACCCCGGATCGCAGCAGGCCGGTGCAGCTGCTCAGCGTTCCCGGGCTCGAGGTCGGTCCGCGGCTGGGCGGGCTGCCTTCGCGCAACTGGGAGGCGCTCGACATCGACTTCAGTGACGTCAGTGGTCACCTCGCCGTCGCCGTCATGCGGATCGAGGGTATCGGCGGCGCGTCGCCTGCCAGCCGTTTTCTCGTCTGGGACCCGGGAGAGCCGGACGAACCGGTGGCGACCGTTCGTCAGCCAGGCGAGGACGGCATCGCGGTGGCGCTCGACGCGGCGGCCACCACGCTCTACACGTCGTACCCGCTGCGCCGCCACGACCTGCGCACCGGCCGGACGAGCCGGGTCTTCGACGAGGACGACCACTACGTCTGGCGCATGCACGTGCTGAACGACGGGCGACAGCTGTTGGCCCTCGACTCCTACGCCCCGACGCTGTTCTCGCTGCGCACGGGAGAGGTGATCAAGCGCTACTCGGCCGGCACCTTCAACAACTCGCTCCGGCTCGCCCCCGACGAACGTTCGTTCGCCGTCGTCGACTTCGGCCTGCGCGACGTCGCGATCTGGTCGCTGGACCGCCGGTCAGCCCCTCCTGTGACCCTCAGCCTCGATCGAGGAACTCCCGCCACGGTCACGTTCTCCTCCGACGGTGACCACCTGATCGCCGCTGGACAGGGTGAACGGGTCCTGCGTCAGTGGGACCTCACCGGTGACCGCCAGTTCCTGCGTAGGCTCCCGACCTCCACCCGTGCGGCCGGGGGGTTCGGCGTGCTCGCGGCCGGGGGGCGCTACTCCGTGGTGCTCGAGTCGGGCTGGGGGCTGTCCGACTACCGCACGGGTCGCACTCGCTGGGTCGACGACTTCGGCGGCTACGGGCACACGTACGGCGCCTTCCACCCGACCCGACCGCTGTTCGCCACCGCGAGGGGCCGCCGGATCACCGTCTTCGACATCCGGACCGGCCGGCCCACCGGGACCAACGCCGTGCTGCCGGCCGGCGAGCTGATCGCCGAGCTGGACTGGACGGACGACGGGAGCCGGCTTGCCGTTGCCATGCTGTCCGGGCTCACCAGCCTCCACGACGGCGACAGCCTCGAGCAGGTCGGGCCGGCAGTGGACGTCGGCTCCCCCCTGTCGTGGGTCGTCGCCCGGCCTGACGGCCGCAGCGCGGTCGTGCTCACCGGCTCGGTGGAGCCCAGCAATGCCTGGATCGTGCCCGGGGAGACCTGGGCAGTGGTCGACTTCGAGGAAGGTCGCGTCGTGCGGCAGGGGCCGCTCGGCATGAAGTTCCCCACCTGGCTCGCGGTGTCACCCGACGGACGCACGGCGGTGGTGACGGGCAGCGACGACGCCGACGCCACCGGCAACGCCGGGACCGTCGGCACCATGCAGCTGATCGACGTGACCACGGGCGACCAGATCGGTCCGCTCCGCACGTGGCAGGGGGGAGCCCGCCCGCAGGTCTCGTTCTCGCCCGACGGCAGCCAGCTGCTCACCACCAGCCCGGGCGGGCTGGCCGTCCTGTGGGACGTCGCGTCGCCCACTCCCGTCGCGCGCATGCAGGTGCCGGGCACGGCAGTCATCACCGGCGCCTTCGAACCCGACGGCGAGGCCGTGCGCCTGCTCGACTGGAGCTCCGGCGACGTCGTCGTCTGGGAGCTCGACTTCGACCACGCGGTCGACTTCGCGTGCCAGGTCGCCGGCCGCAGCTTCACGCGGGACGAGTGGCGGGAGCACTTCGGCGACGAGGAGTACCGCCAGACCTGCGGGTCGTAGCGGCCCCTTGGCCTTGCGACCGTGACAGTGAGACTGTCACAGTGGACGGATGCAGCTCTCGATGCCGCTGATGTACTCAGGCAACCCGAGGGAGGCGGCCGACCAGGTCGCCGCGCTCGAGACCGCGGGTCTTGACATGGTCTGGGTCGCCGAGGTCTACGGCTTCGACTCGCCCACGCTGATGGGCTACCTCGCCGCGAAGACCGAGCGGGTGCAGATCGGCTCCGGCATCCTCAACATCTACTCTCGGACGCCGAGCGCCATCCTCCAGACCGTCGCGGGCCTGGACAACGTGTCCGGCGGACGGGCGGTGCTGGGCCTCGGCGCATCCGGTCCGCAGGTGATCGAGGGCTTCCACGGCGTGGCCTACGACAAGCCGCTGGGCCGCACCCGCGAGATCGTCGACCTGGTCCGGCGCGGCCTCCGGCGCGAGACCCTCGTCCACGACGGCATCTTCACCTTGCCGCTGCCCGAGGGGCAGGGCACGGGACTGGGCAAGCCGCTCAAGCTGCTCAGCAAGCCCGAGCGCCCGAGTGTGCCGATCTGGATCGCGGCGCTCGGCCAGAAGAGCGTCCAGGCGACGGCGGAGTACGCCGACGGCTGGCTGCCGATCTTCTACTGGCCCGAGAAGGCAGCGTCGGTCTGGGGCGACGCGCTGTCCACGGGCAGCGGCAAGCGCCTGGACGGGCTCGCCCCGCTGGAGATCTCGGCCGGCGGCATGCTCGCCATCGGCGAGGGACCGGAGACCAAGGCGCTGCTCGACTTCGCCCGCCCGCATGCAGCGCTCTACGTCGGCGGCATGGGCGCGCGCGGCAAGAACTTCTACAACGACCTCTTCTGCCAGTACGGCTACGAGAAGGAGGCCAAGGAGATCCAGGACCTCTATCTCGGCGGCAACAAGCGCGACGCCGCCGCAGTGGTTCCCAACGAGTGGCTGGAGGCGTGCAACCTCGTGGGCCCCGCGTCGTACGTCAAGGAGCGCATCGAGGCGTTCCGGGAGGCGGGTGTCACCAACCTCCAGGTCGCCCCCGTTGCCGACGATCCCGCGGCGCTGGTCGCGCAGGTCAAGGAGATGCTGGCATGAGCACAGGCACCAGGCGCGCGCTGTTCGACGACGAGCACGAGGCCTTCCGCGACGCGGTCGGCACCTTCCTCGACAAGGAGGTCGTGCCGCACCACGAGCAGTGGGAGGCCGACGGCATCGTCGACCGCGGGGCCTGGACCAAGGCAGGTGCGCAGGGCATGCTCGGGCTCCAGCTCGACGAGAAGTACGGCGGTGGCGGAACCGACGACTTCCGCTACAACGCGGTCATCGGCGAGGAGATGACCAAGCGCGGGGTGTACGGCGCGGCGTACACGCTCTTCAACGACATGATCGCGCCCTACCTGGCCGCCTCGGCGACCGAGGAGCAGAAGCAGCGCTGGTTCCCGGGTCTGTGCTCCGGTGAGCTGATCGCCGCGATCGCGATGAGTGAGCCGGGCGCCGGCTCCGACCTCCAGGGAATCACCACGACGGCGAAGCGGGACGGCGACCACTTCGTCCTCAACGGGCAGAAGACCTTCATCTCCAACGGCATCCTGTCCGACCTCGTCGTCGTCGTCGCCCGCACCGACCCCGATGCCGGCCACCAGGGCATCTCGCTGCTGGTCGTCGAGCGCGGCATGGAGGGCTTCGAGCGCGGCCGCAACCTGGACAAGATCGGTCAGCACGCCCAGGACACCGCCGAGCTGTTCTTCGACCACGTCCGGGTGCCGGCCGCGAACCTGCTCGGCGAGGAGGGCTCCGGCTTCGTCCAGCTGATGACGAACCTGTCGCAGGAGCGGTTGTCCATGTCCGTCTCGGCGGCGACCGCGTGCGAGCGGGTTCTCGGCCTGACCCTCGACTACGCCAAGGAGCGCACGGCGTTCGGACGTCCCATCGGCAGGTTCCAGCACAACCGCTTCGTCATCGCCGAGATGGCCACCGAGGCACGCATCGCCCGGGTCTTCGTGGACGACTGCATCGCCAAGCACGTGCGCGGCGAGCTCGACGCCGCCACCGCGTCGATGGCCAAGTGGTGGACCACCGAGCTGCAGAAGAAGCTGGTCGACCAGGGCGTGCAGATGCACGGCGGCTACGGCTACATGAGCGAGTACCCCATCGCCCGCGCCTACCTGAACTCCCGCGTGCAGACGATCTATGGCGGCACCACCGAGATCCAGAAGGAGATCATCGGCCGGTCGCTCGGGCTCTAGGGCCTCTGACCTGCGCGCCAGTGCTGCGAGCTGGTTCAGGGATAGGGTCCCCGTCCATGGACATGCTGAAGGGCGAGCAGATCGCCGAGGCGAACCTGGCCGACTGGCGCAAGCTGGCCCAGGGGCTGCATGCGCGCTACGTGATCGACGACTTCGCCACCGGCGCACGGTTCGTCGCCGCCGTGGGCGAGGCGGGCGACGCGCTCGGCCACCACCCGAGCGTGTCCATCGGCAAGGGGTACGTCGACGTGAAGCTGGTCAGCGACGACGCCATCTACCGCGACGACGAGGGCACCGAGCACGTTGTTGAATGGGTGACCCAGCAGGACGTCGACCTCGCGCGACGGATCACCGAGATCGCCGTTGACCACGAGGTCGACGCCGACCCGGCCTCGGTCAGCGACATCGAGCTCGGCCTCGACACGGCGCGATCCGCGACCATCGCCCCGGTGTGGGCCGCCCTCCTGACCGGCAGCGCCGATGCCCAGGGCCGCGGGACCCCCAGCGACGAGATCCGGGATGCCACGGGACGGGTGCCGAACCTGTGGTTCGGGGACGCCGACGAGCACGAGGCCCCGGGTCAGCGGTTCCACATCGAGATCTATGTGGCGCCCGAGGTGGCCGAGCAACGGATCGCCGCTGCCGTCGCCGCGGGTGGGACCGTCGTCGATGACAGCGACGCGCCCTCGCTCACCGTGATCGCCGACCAGGACGGCAACCAGGGAGTCGTCTGCGTCGACGCGTCCGCTGCGAAGAAGGACTGAGCCGGCACGTCGGTTGACCCGTGGCCCCGCCGCGGCTGGGCCTGTGGTCGGAGGCGGCCCCGGTCCGCGAGGGACCGGGGCCGCACCGTGCCGGTTGGTCAGGCGGCGTCGGGCGCCACGATGTCCGGCAGCGCCGCGTCGAACAGCTCCGCGAACTCTCGCGCGTCCATGACCGCCGACTTGGGGTCGCTCGCCATCGCGAGCTCGGCACCCCACTGGGCGGCCCGCTCGCGCTGGTTGGGCGTGCCGTGGTGACCGTCGCTGTCGAAGCCGCAGTCGCCGACCGCGTAGAACGCGAGGAGCGCGTCGACCACGCGCTTCTGGTTCAGTGCCAGGCCGCGCTTGTGCACTCCGTAGTACGCGGCGTACGCGTCGGCCATCAGCTCGGTGCGCCTCGTGGCCTCCGGCCCCTCGAGCTCGGACTCGAACAGCCCCAGCTCGTACTGGATGTGGTGAGCGAACTCGTGGCCCATCACCACCCGGGGTCCGACGTCACCGAGACCCAGGGCCTCCATGAAGTCGAGGAACCCGTCGCCGAAGACCATCTTGTCGGGCAGGCTCCGCAGGAACGGGTCTGTCTCGTCCTCGCCCGTGAAGGCGTAGGCGTTGAGCGTCCACAGCGGGTCGTCGTAGAGAGCCCGCCCGGAGTCGACGTTGGCCTGCAGGAACGACGCGACCGTCTCGGCCTCCTCGCGGAGCTCGGCATCCGTCGCGGTGTCGAGGGGCGGTGACAGCAGTCCGTAGTCCTGCATGAGCTGCAACGTCGCCTCCACGAGGTCGGCGTCGAGAAGCACGTCGCCGTGCATGGCCATCAGCTGGATGTCGTCGAACTGCACGTCCTCGGACTCGGACCCGGCCCAGAACTGCTTGACGTCGCGGAAGGTGTTGCGCAGCTGGGCAGCGTGCGAGTCCAGCGCGTAGGTCGGGTCACCCTGCTCGCCGAAGAAGAGCGGCGCATAGGTGGGCACGCCGAAGAGCGTGTCCTGGTGCGGGATGACGAACTGCAGCTCGGCGGCCGTCCACGAGGCGACCCGGGAGTTGAAGTAGGACTGGATGATCGGGGTATCGCACTCGTAGTCGTCGGGGTCGATGACCCGCTCGAAGACCCGCAGCGCGGGGACGTCGACGAGGCGGTCCTGGGATGCGGCAGGGGCGGCGCTGGAGGCGGCCGTCGCCGGTGCGACGGTGCCGAGCGTCGTCAGCGCCATGATGAGCCCGGCGCCGGCGGCGACGGACATGCGGGCAGGTTTCTTCACGTGCACTCCTTGTGGGGGCTTCTCCGAGGCGCGGCGGGGTGTGCCGCGACCCAGACACCGTAGGTCGCCGCCCGCAGACGGGCTAGACACGAAGGGGTGAAGATGTGCCTCCCGGCCCGGCCCGGCTCGACCACGAACACATCCGACGTGGATAGCGTCCCAAGAGACACGGGGCCGCCTTTCGGTCGCGGCCGATGCACGCAGGAGGCAGATCCATGCTCAGACACGGTCTCGCTCTGGTCAGCCCGGCTCGCCGGCTCCGTGCGCTCCTCCTGGCGGGCCTCGTCGGCCTGACGAGCCTGGCCACGGGAGCACCGGCGAGCGCCGGGCCCGGGGTGTTCGACCCGGCGTTCGCGGGCGGCGGGCGCGTCGCGCTGGGCAACGAGTTCCGCGTCGTCGCCCTCGACCAGCTCGCCGACGACCGGTTCGTGACGGTGTCCCTGCGGCCGACGAACACCGACGGCATCGACGTACGCCGCTTCTCCCCGACGGGCATCCCCGACCTGACCTTCGCCGGCACGGGGGTGGTGCAGGTGGGCGGTCCCGCGGAGTGGGGCGCCGCCGAGGTCGCGGTCGACTCCGCCACCGGCACCACCTACGTGAGCGCCTACTCGCAGACCGGCGGCTTCAGCCGCGTGTGGCGCTTCACCGGCGCCGGGGCTCTCGACCCCGCCTGGGGCGGCACCGGCCGGGTCGACTTCAACGCCTCGCGCTTCCTCGACATCGCCCTGCAGCCGGACGGCCGACTGGTGGTCGCCAACGGTGCAGCCGTCTACCGCCTCGGCCCGACCGGGGTGGTTGACCCGACCTTCGGGTCCGCCGGCGGGGTCAGCCTGGCCACCGGGCAGGTCGACAACCTCGTCGTGCGCAGCGACGGCACGATCCTCGCGGGCGGCCGCTCCGCCGCGAGCATCGACGTCTTCCGGCTCGGGCGCAACGGCGCCCTCGACGGCGACTTCGGCACCAACGGCCGGGCCAGCCACCGCCCGACCCCGCCGCTCGGCTGGAACGTCGTCGGCATCGAGCCCGTCTCGATCGGCGTGCAGAACGACGGCGGCGTCGTCGTCTCCTCGGGCGCGATCGAGCAGAACGCCACCAACAACAACCAGCGCTCCCCGCTGGTCGTGACCCGCTTCCACGAGGGCGGTGGCGCCGACGGATCGTTCGCCAGCATCAAGAGCTACGACCTCACCGTCAGCGGCAAGCTGAGCATCCAGGCCAACGACAAGATCATCGTGCCGATCGTGGCCGCCGACCGGGCCACGCTGATGCGGCTGCAGGGTGACGGCCGGCCGGACCTGGCGTTCGGGTTGGCCGGCGGCTGGACCGACACCGCGACGGGCACCCGGCCCACCGCGACGCTGGTCCAGCGACCCGGCCGGATCGTGGTCTCCGGCGTCGCCACCGGCCAGACCGGACTGCTGTGGGGCATCGAGGGTGACGCCACCCCGGGGTGCAACGGCCGGCTCGCCACGGCGTACGGCGGCGACGGCAGCGACGTGCTCCTCGGCACCGACGGCGACGACGTGATCGTGGGTGGCAAGGGGAAGGACACGATCAAGTCCGGAGACGGCCACGACCTGGTCTGCGGCGAGAAGGGCAAGGACCTGATCATCGCCGGACCGGGCAAGGACCGCCTCGAGGGCGGTGCCGACGCCGACCTGCTCAAGGGGTACGGCGGCAAGGACCTGCTCCAGGGCGGCGGCGGCGACGACCGGCTCGAGGGCGGCAAGGGGCCAGACAAGCTCCACGGAGGCCCGGGCGACGACCGGCTCTTCGGCGGTCCCGGGCGGGACAAGCTCAGCGGTGGTCCGGGACGCGACGTGGAGCGCCAGTGAACGTCCGCTGAACGATCGGTGCGCGGATAAAACCGGTCGCGCCGTTGTCGGTGCGTCGTGCGACGATGCTCTTTGACCCCCCTTAAGGATGAGTTCGACTGGCGGCCTCCCGATGAGTTTGGGAAGTCTCAGGGGTCGATCAGGGCAGTACCGGATGCCTCAGGGCGTCCCCTAGGTGATGGAGTTCCGTCATGCATCGTCAGATCGCAGGCTCGCTGACCGGCAAGGTCACGAAGTGGCTCGTCCTCGTCGCGTGGCTCGTCGTCGTCGGGGTGTCCTCGACGTTCGCGGCCAAGCTGGCCGACGTCCAGAACAACGAGGCCTCGTCCTGGCTCCCCGCGAGCGCCGAGTCCACCAAGGCGCTGGAGAAGCTGGGCCCCTTCCAGGACCCCAACGCGATCCCGACGATCGTGGTCTACGAGCGCGAGGGCGGCCTCACGCAGGACGACCTGGCCGCCGCGACCGCGCAGGTCGAGGAGCTCGCCGCCCTCGAGGGCGTCGAGGGCGAGGTCATCGGCCCGATCCCGTCCGAGGACGGCGTCGTCGCGCAGACCATGGTCACCTTCAACCTCGGCAGCGAGGGCTGGAACCTCCTGCCCGACACCGCAGACGACATCCGCGAGATAGCCGCGATCGACGGCGTCAACGTCTACGTCGCCGGCGCGGGCGGCCAGGCCGCCGACGCGGCCGAGGCCTTCGGCGGGATCGACACCACCCTGCTCGGCGCGACCCTCGGCATCGTGATCCTGATCCTGCTGTTCACCTACCGGAGCCCGATCCTGTGGCTCCTCCCGATCATCAGCGCGGTCGTCGCGCTGTTCACCTCCCAGGCCGTCGTCTACTTCCTGGCCAAGTACGCCGACCTGACCGTCAACGGGCAGAGCTATGCCATCCTCACCATCCTGGTGATCGGCGCCGGCACCGACTATGCGCTGCTGCTGGTGGCGCGCTATCGCGAGGAGCTGCGCCGCCACGAGGACCGCCACGAGGCGATGGCCTTCGCGCTGCACCGCGCCGCCCCCGCGATCACGGCCAGCGCCGCGACCGTCGTGGTCGGCATGCTGTGCCTGACGCTCGCCGAGATGAACTCCACCGCCGGGCTCGGCCCGGTGGCGGCCGTCGGCATCGCGGTCACCTACCTGGTGATGGTGACGCTGCTCCCGGCGCTCCTGGTGATCACCGGTCGGTGGATCTTCTGGCCCAAGCGCCCGGCGTTCGGGTCGCCCGAGCCGACCGAGTCGGGCTTCTGGGCGAAGGTCGCAGCCTGGATCAAGCCCCAGCCGCGCCGGGTGTGGGTCGGCACCACCTTGATCCTCGCCGTCTGCTGCCTGGGCCTGTTCGCGCTCGACACCTCCGGCCTCTCGACGGAGGACACCTACACCAAGGAGTTCCAGTCGATCACCGGACAGAAGGTGCTGGTCGCGCACGGCCTGGTCGACCAGTCCAACACGGTGATGGTCGTCGCCAACGAGGAGCAAGGCGCCGCGGTCGCCGAGGCCATGACCGGCGTCGACGGACTCGAGGCGCCCTCCGAGCCGGTCTCGGCCGGTGGGGTGAGCTTCATCCAGGCGGTCATCGACAACGACGTGTCCTCCCCGGAGGCGTTCGCGACCGTGGAGGCCACCCGCGACGCGGTGCATGCCGTCGACGGCGCCGACGCCCTGGTGGGCGGCGGGTCGGCGTTCTACCTCGACACCAAGGAGGCCTCGTCTCGCGACAACAAGGTGATCATCCCGGTCATCCTGCTCGCGGTGCTCCTGATCCTGATGCTGCTGCTGCGGGCCGTGCTCTCGCCGGTGCTGCTGGTGCTCACCGTGGTGCTGTCGTTCGGCGCCGCCCTGGGGATCTCGGCGTTGCTCTTCAAGTACGTCTTCGACTTCGCCGGGTCCGATCCATCGTTCCCGTTGTTCGCCTTCGTGTTCCTGGTAGCGCTCGGCATCGACTACAACATCTTCCTGATGACCCGAGTCCGAGAGGAGACCCTGCATCGCGGCACGCGGGAGGGCTCGGTCGTGGCGCTCACCTCGACCGGCGGCGTGATCACATCGGCGGGACTCGTGCTCGCGGCGACGTTCCTGGTGCTGGGCACGATCCCGGTGGTGTTCCTGGCCGAGCTCGGGGTCGCCGTGGCGCTCGGCGTCATGCTCGACACGCTGGTCGTCCGGTCGGTGCTGGTGACGGCCCTGAACATCGACCTCGGCGGGAAGATCTGGTGGCCGAGCAAGCTCGACCGCACGTCGTTGGAGGCGCCTCGCTCGGGTGACCAGGAGCTGCTCGACGCGAGGTAGGAGGCGGGTCAGCGGATCCCGAGGCGCCCGCAGGCCGCCTCGAGCTCTGGCTCACCGGAGCAGATCTCCTCGGGCGTGAACGTGCCGTCGCGCACGACCGTGTCCGTGAGGTTCCTGGCCGACACGAGCATCGGGTCGAAGAGGAACGCGGGCACCCCCTCCACCTCGGTGGCGTCGACGAGGTCGGCGCCACCGGCCGCGGAGGCCAGCGACAGAGCGACGTCGGCGGCAGTCTCGGCGGTCCGGGTGACGGGCATGTGCACGGTGAGGGTCTGCTCGCCGGCGACCACGCGGCGTACGGCGTCGAGCTCGCCGCCGGCGCCGGTCACCAGCGGCCAGGGCCGGGGCAGGCGGGCCCTGGCGAAGGCCTCGGTGACGCCCTGCGCCTGCTCGTCGGTCGTCGCGAGCACGGCGCGGACCCGCTGTCCCCTCGGCCCCTCCAGCTGGGCCAGCACCCAGTCGCGGGTCTCCGCCGCTGTGCCGGACGTGGAGGCGAGCTCGGCGCGCACCTGCACGTGGTGGCCGGAGAGTGCGGCGCGCAGGCCCTGCTCGACGACGTCGGTGTCGGCATCGGCCGACGAGCCTGCGACGACCAGGACCTCCGCGTGCCGGCCGATCTGGCGGGCCACGGCGTCGGCCACGACGGTTCCCATGTCGGCCCGGTCGTAGCCGACGTACCAGTCCGCACCCGCCACGAAACGGTCGAACGCGACCACCGGCACCGACCCGGCCGCCACGACCACCTCCTCGCCGAGCGTCGGAGGTCAGGGCCTCGACGACGATCACGTCCGCCCCGTCGGCGACGGCCACCCGGGCCGAAGCGGCGGTGGCGCCGTCGTACTGGTCCGCGACGATGCAGCTGTCGCAGCGCGAGGTGATGCGGTCGATGAACGCCGTACGCCCCGGATCGGCGGCCAGCGTGGCGGCCACGGTCGACGCCGGCGTGAGGACGGCGATGATCGTACGGTCGGCAGGCTGGCGGCACGCGGTCAACGAAGGCCCCGCGATCGCGGCTGCCAGCCCGATCCGCAGCACGCGGCACACCCTGCGCACGTCGGCCATCGTGTCAGACGCCAGGAGGGTCCGCGTCAGGCTGCGGGCGCGCGCGATCGGTGGCGGTGGCCGGGCGGGGTGTTGACCCCGGTCTCGTGCCGCGGACCGGGGCGCGGCTCGGCCGTCCAGCCGGGGGCCCGCTGGGCGTGGTTGCCCGACTCACATGTCCGCAAGTCGATCCACCACCTCGTCAGCCGAGGGCATCTCGGCGATCTCCGCAGCGAGGGCACCAGCCCGGTCGCGAAGGCTCCGATCCTCCAGAACCGCGGCCAAGGCCTCCCGCACCTGAGGTGGTTCCTGCTCGTGCGGCCGCAGCACGATCGCTACGCCTGCGCTCTCGCCGGCGTCCGCGTTGAGGAACTGATCGGCCCCTTGAGGCAGGAGCAGCTGCGGGAGTCCCCGGGCCAGACTGGCCAGGAAGGTTCCCGATCCGCCATGGGAGACCACGGCCGCGCAGTGTGACAGCAGGTCGTCCTGAGGCACGAACTGCGCGACGTGCACGTGCGTCGGCTGGTCGCCCAACATCGCCGGGTCGTTGTTGAGACCGACGGTCGCCACCACAGAGACGGGCAGGCTCGAGATCGCGTTCACCACCATGCTGAGCAGCCGGGCATCGTTGAACACCGTCCCGAAGGTCGCGTAGACCAGGGGCCGGCCCCTCAGGTGGCGTAGGTCGGCCGGCAGCATGGTCGGGGCCGACGGCAAGGGCGACACCGGGCGGATCCGCTGCAGGACGCGGATGTGGTCGCGAGGCGCGAGGGCAAGGCTGGGCGGGTAGAGGTCGAGGTAGAGGTGGTCGTAGCTGCCGCCGTACGGTCTGGGTGTCAGCCCGGCCTCTCGCCACAGCCCGGCGACGTCGTCGCCTGTCCGACTGACGCGATGCTTCGGGAGCACCTCTCCGAAGCCATGGGTGACATGGATGACGTCGGCCGCGCTCGCCACGATCGCGGAGGCGTACTCCGCTTGGTCGTGCACGACGAGGTCCGGCTGCCAGTCCTCGACGATGGGCGTCAGGTCACGCCGCATCGGCCCGGCCCGCCCGGCGCCGAACAGCCAGGGGCCCAGCCAGTTCGGTCGTTCGTCCGGCGGGAGATGAGCGGTGCGTCGTTGACCCTCTGCGCGCGCGGCAGAGAAGTCGGCCTCGGTCAGGCCGGCCGGCGCCGTCTTGATGCCAAGACGCTCGATCCGGGGGCAGGCATCCGGCCCGCTGGCCCAGACCAGCTCGTGACCGCGCCGCTGCAGGGCCGTCGCCAAGGGGAGCAGGGGCTGGATGTGCCCCCACAGGGGAAGCGTGGCGACCAGGACCCGCATGGGGCCAGCGTCCCAACTCTCCGGGCCTCAGCGATAGTCCCCCCGGAGAAGGGTCTGCCCGATGAGGAGAAGCTCCTCACGGAGAGTCGCGTCGCCGATGTCGGCGAGACGGGGGTCGGCCCCGGCCTGGGCGAGCCCCGCGCCGAGAACGGCGACGGTCACGCGCTGCCGCAGGTCGGGCTTCGACCCGATCAGCGCCCTGGTGAGCCGTTCGGTCAGGGCGAGGAAGTCGGGGTGCGCCTCGACGACGCGGCCGATCTCGGGATCCTTGGCCAGTGCCGCCATGGCCTGGCGGTGACCGATGATCAGGTCGACCAGACCCTCGAGCGCGATGCGGGACGACATGGTCGGCGTGCTCGCGGCTTCTGCTCGGTCGAGGAAGTCGCTCATCTCCACGAACGCCGACGCGATCACCGCGACGACGATGTCCTCCTTGGCGTGGAACTGGTAGTAGACGGCTGCCTTGGTCACGCCGAGGTGATCGGCGATCTGCTGCAGCGACGTGCCGCTGACGCCGTGCTCGGCAAACAGGTCGAGGGCGGCGTCCATCACCCGCGCCCGACCCTGACCACGGGGAGCATGCGGTCTGGCCACAGTCGCCTCCTGCGCGTGAAGAGTGGGGAAACAGCCCCAGGACGCCTCCAAGTTAGCCGATCGACTTGGCAGTGCCTAGTCGAACGGCTAACTTGTGGTTGCCAGTCCCCGACCCTCCATGGAGCTCTTGATGGCCCTCGTCCTCTACCGCCTCGGCCGTCTCGGCTTCCGCCGTCGCGGTCTCGTGGTCGCGATCTGGCTGGTCGTGCTGACCGGGCTCGGCGGTGCGGTGGCCGTCCTCGGCACCGCACCGACCTCGACCATCTCCATCCCCGGCACCGAGTCGCAGACCGCGCTCGACGCCCTGGCCGAGGAGTTCCCCCAGGCCAGCGGTGCGTCGGGCACGGTCGCCGTGCGCGCGCCCGAGGGGCAGAGCGTCCTGGACGAGCAGAACCAGGCTGTCGTCCAGGGCCTGGCCGAGGGGGCCGCGGCCATCCCCGGCGTGGTCGGCGTGGTCGAGCCCGTACGACGCCCGGGCCATCAGCCCCGACGGGCGCTACGCGTTGGTGACGGTCCAGTTCGCCGAGGTCGCGGACGCCCTCGACGAGGCCCAGCGGGCGGCGTACGAGCGCCTCGGCGAGGATGCACCCGCCGGCTGGGAGGTCGCCGCGGGCGGCGAGCCGCTGCTGACCGAGCCCGAGATCGGCTCGACAGAGGCACTGGGCGTGGCGGTGGCTCTCGTCGTCCTCGTGGTCACCTTCGGCTCCCTGGTGGCCGCGGGCATGACGATGCTCACCGCGCTGATCGGCGTCGCGCTCGGCCTCATCGGGCATCCTGCTGGTCGGCCATGTCGTCGACCTGTCGAGCACCGCGCCGGTCCTGGCGTTGATGCTCGGCCTGGCGGTCGGCATCGACTACTCGCTCTTCATCACCTCGCGCTTCCGGCACAACGTCGCCATCGGCCTGCCCCCCGAGGAGGCCGTGGGCCGCGCCGTCGGGACGGCCGGGCTCGGCCGTCGTCTTCGCCGGGCTCACGGTCGATGATCGCGCTGGCGGGGCTCGCCGTGGTCGGCATCCCGTTCCTCACCGCGATGGGCCTCGCAGCGGCTGGCACGGTCGCTGTTGCGGTGCTCGTCGCCGCTCACCCTGCTGCCCGCCCTGCTCGCCTTCGCCGGCCCGCGAGTGCTCTCGCGAGCCCAGCGTCGCGCGGGAGCGCAGGCGATACCCATGACCCGGAGGAGGAGGGCGGCCGCGGCTTCGCCTGGGGCCGGTTGATGGTCCGCAGCACGCGTGCCCGTGCTCATCGCCGGCGTGGCCGCGCTCGCAGCGCTCGACGATCCCGACGATCGAGCATGCGAGCTCGGCGCTGCCCGACGACGGCACGGCGCCGAGCGGCACGAGCAAGCGCACGGCGTACGACCTCGTGGCCGAGGGCTTCGGCGAGGGTTTCAACGGTCGCCTGGTCATGGTCGTCCACGGCGACGACCCGGGGACGGTCCAAGCTGCAGCCGAGCAGGCCGCTGCCGTCGTCGCCCAGACCGCCGGCGCGTGGTCGCAGCAGCCCCGCCGCAGCTCAGCGAGGACGGGCTGACCGCTCTGGTCGCCGTCGTGCCCGCGACCGGACCGAGCGAGCCCGAGACCGCCGACCTGGTCCGGCAGGTGCGCAAGGACGTCGCCGCGACCGCGGACGAGACCAACACCGAGATCTCACTCACCGGTGCCGACCGCTGTCGGGGTCGACGTGTCGGAGAAGCTCGCCGGCGCGCTGCCGGTCTACCTGCTCGTCGTGGTCGGGCCTGAGCTTCGTCCTGCTGACCCTGGTCTTCCGCTCGCTGCTCGTCCCGCTGAAGGCCACGCTCGGATTCCTCCTCACCGTCGGGGCGACGTTCGGCGCCACCGTGGCCGTCTTCCAGTGGGGCTGGCTCTCCGAGCTGGTCGGGCTCGACACGTCCGGGCCGCTGATCAGCTTCCTCCCCGATCCTGCTCATCGGCATCCTCTTCGGCCTGGCGATGGACTACGAGGTGTTCCTCGTCTCGCGGATGCGGGAGGACTTCGTCCACGGCGCCCCGGCGCGCGAGGCGATCATCTCCGGCGTGGGCCACGGCGCCCGGGTCGTGGTCGCCGCCGCCCTCATCATGATCTCCGTCTTCGCCGGCTTCGTCCTCGTCGAGGACCCGATCATCAAGTCCATCGGGTTCGCGCTCGCCTTCGGAGTCCTCGTCGACGCCTTCGTCGTCCGCCTCACCCTGGTTCCGGCGGTGATGTCCTTCCTCGGCGAGAAGGCCTGGTGGCTACCGCGCTGGCTCGACCACCTCCTGCCGAACGTCGACATCGAAGGCGAGAGCCTCCGCTCCCCTGACGGACACGACCGGCACGCCTCGACGCCGGCGTGAGGACGGCCTCCCGCACCTGACGTGGTTCCTGCTCGTGCGACCGCAACACACCGGGCTCCCGGCCGGTGTCAGCTCCCGAGGCCGGCGGCCCGCGCGCGGATGACGGCCTCTGACCGGTCCTCGACCCCGAGCTTGGTGAGCAGGTTCGACACGTGGTTGCGGACTGTCTTGTCCGACAGGTGCAGGGTGCGGGCGATGCGCCGGTTCTCCAGGCCGCGGGCGACCAGGTCGAGCACCTCCATCTCGCGAGGCGTCAGCTGCGGGAACGCCTCGCGGCCGGCCCCGACCGCCATCCCTGTGAAGAACCGGCCCAGCCGATCGGCAACGGTCGGGCTGAACACCGCGCCTCCGGCCGCAACGGTGCGGATCGCGTGCAGCAGGTCCTGCCGGCCGGCGCCCTTGACGACGTACCCGCGCGCCCCGGCCCGCATCGCGGCAACGACGGCGTCGTCGTCGGTGCTCATCGTCATCATCAGTACTCGGATGTCCGGTGACGTGGCCAGGATGCGGACCGGTCGCATCGACCCCGGAGAGGTCCGGGAGGTTGAGGTCCAGGAGAACCACGTCGGGCCCGAGCTCGGCCGCGAGCGCGATTCGCAGTGCCCGCGTCGTGCGCTTCCCCGACGATCTCGAGGTCGTCGGCGCCGGTGAGCGCCGCGCGGACCCCGTCGAGGAACAGCGGATGGTCGTCGATGAGCAGAATCCGGCTCATCGGGCCTCCAACGGCAGGTCGACGCGAACGAGGGTGCCCGATCCGGCGCTGGTGACCGCCAGCCGCCCGCCGATCTCTTCCGCGCGTTGGCGCATCGAGGCGAGCCCGAGGCCGTCGGCGCGCGGGCTGCTCGGGCAGACCGTCCCCGTCGTCCTCGACCCGCAGCGACACCCAGGTGGCAGTGCCGCCGAGCTGGACGGCGACCCGCCTGGCGCCGGCGTGGCGGATCGCATTCGCCAGCGCCTCGGCCGCGATCCGGTAGCACGCGACCTCCACGGCGGCCGACAACGGCCCCACCAGGTCGACGTCGACGTCGACGTCGATGGCAGGCGTGGCCATCCGGTCCGCCAGACCTCGCAGGCCCGCTTCGAGCCCGAGGTCGTCCAGCACAGAGGGGCGCAGGTCGTCGGTGATGGCCCGGACGTCGTCGACGGCCGTCGCGACCCCGGCGGCCGCGGACCGGAGCAGGCCGCCCGCGACCGGGTCGGTCACCAGGTCGCGCGCGGTCTCCACCTGCAGCCGGATGCCAGCCAGCGCAGCACCGACGCCGTCGTGGAGGTCGCGTCGGAGCCGGCGTCGTTCCTCCTCTCGCGCGGTCACGAGCGCGGCCCGACTGTGCTGCAGGCTCTCGGACGAGCCGCAGCGCGGCGATCGCCGGCGCGACCTGGTCGCAGACGAGGGCCAGCAGGTCGGCGTCACGGGTGGACAGGGTCGCCTCTCCCGGGCGGGCAGTGACACGGAGCGTGCCGACGACCTCACCGCGGTGCTGCATGGACAGGCAGGTCGCCGAGCCGGTCGGCGTACCGGTCGCGGCGACGGGTCCGGCGTCGGGATCATCGCCGAGAACAAGCGCCGCCGAGCCGAGCCGCAGCGACTCGTGGACCACGGTGCAGATCCGCGCCGGCGCCTCGGTGAGATCGAGGCCCTCGCGCAGCCCGATGGCGGTCGCCTCCAGGACCCGGGTGGGATCGCCGCGATCGCCGTAGAACATCCGGTCGACGCCGCGGTTCAGCCGGGCTCCGAGCGGGTGGAGCATCAGCCCACACGCCGCAGCCGCGGTGGCAGCACCGACGGTAGGACCACCAGGCAGCACGGCGGAGGCGAGCAGGAACAGGCTGACGTAGATGCCGGCCAGGCAGACGGCGAGGCTCAGCCCGCCGATCGCCCGGCACACCGCGAGGTCGAGGTCGTAGAGCCGGTGCCGGGTCACGGCGATGCCGATGCCCACGGGCACCAGCGCCACCGCGACCGCCTGGGTCAGTGCGCCCACCGGCCACGACAGGAGCGGCTGGAGCAGCGTGTTGACGACGCAGGACGGCTGCGGTCACCAGCAGGACCGCGACCTGGCGGCGTACCAGCTCGTCCGCACGTCGCCACCGGATCGCCTGCGCAGCGAGACCGGCGATGCAGGAAGGCGCCAGCGTGAGTGCGCCGGCGAGGAACAGCAGCTCCGGGACCCCACCTGGGTACGTCGCCGAGCCGACGGCGAGGAGCACCATGCCGGCCGTGGAGGTGACGACCCAGGGGCGCCAGCGTGGGCCGAGCAGCCGGCCGTCGGGGTAGAGCAGCGGGACCAGCGTCAGCAGCGGCACGAAGCCCCCCACCCAGATCCAGCTCTCGACCGACGCGGCGACGCGCACCACCAGCGGCGAGCCTGTGCCAGTGAGGGCGACCGCCGAGCTGATGGCGGCGCCGGCGCCGCAGCAGCCGATGCCGAGCAGCAGCCAACCGATCCGGCGGCCGCCGGTGCCCGAGAGCACCAGGACGGCCGCCGCGGCGTAGGACACACCGATCGCGACGTCCACCGGGACGTCGTGCGCGGTGGTCGAGGCCCACGCGTCGGCGTCGATGACCAGCCACAGTGCGACCAGGGACATCGCCCCCGCGAGCCCCGCGACGGCGACCGCGGCGCGAGTGCTCGACATGGGCGGTGATCCTAGGTCAGCCGCGGCCGCTGCGGGCGGCTACGACCGACATCGGCACGCCGAGCACCAGCAGTGCGACCGTCCAGGGCCGGTCGGTGGCGAGCAGCACGCCCATCGCACCGGTCCACACCAGGCCCGCTCCGGCGACCAGCGCGAGGCGACGGACCGCCGGCAGCACGGCGCCGAGCATCGCGACCACCACCAGGGTGGTGACGAGCCAGGCCATGTCGAAGTAGTGCGGGTTCTGCGCGTGGTGACCGGTGGCGGCGTTCTGGAGCGCGATCTGGTCCAGGACGTAGGGCGTCGCGACCGCCGCGGCGACCAGCGCCAGCGGGGTCAACAGCGGGTCGACCCGGACCGGCAGGCGCAGCCGCGGCCGGACCGGCAGGGCGAGCCACAGCAGCGCGCCGAAGACGACGATCAGTCCGACGAGCGCGAGTGCGCCGCCGCCGGGGGCGGCAGCGGCAGTGACGACGCCGGCAGCCATGAACACCAGGTGGAGCAGACCAGCGGCCGAGGACGGCCGACGGCCGGACCACCCCGCGCGGAGAAGAGGCACCAGTCCGCCGAGCCAGAGGGCGAACAGCAACAGCCCCTGGCACGTGAGCTGGTGGAATCGGTGCTCGGCGAGCTCGCCGGTGACCAGCATCCGGGTGATGTTGAGGGTGAACATGACCGGCAGGGCGCAGGTCAGGAAGCCCGCCGCCACGAGCCCGCCACGACGCAACCGGGTGGGGCGGCGTGCGGGCTCGGTGACGACGGGGATGGAGACGTCGGTGGGGTACACAGTTGATTCCTCTCGGAGGGGCTTGTCGTGGAGCCGACGTTCCCGCGCCCGACGTCCCGAACACATCGCCGGATTGTCCTGACCGTGTCCCGGCCGCAGACAGTTGCCGATCGCGGGCAGCCTGCCCTGTTCGCCCGCAGCCCACGCCCAGACGCGACCGCCAGGGGTCAGCCCTTCACCCGCGTGCCGCCTACCCAGACGCCCGCGACGTCGGAATCGCCGCCGAGGGCGAAGATCTTGGCCAGGGCGTCGTCGGGAGACTGGGCATGCCGGAGGCAGACGTCGAGCGGGTCGTCGGCGATCGGTCGCACCCACACGGCGTCGAACTGCTTCCCGACCGAGAGGTCGCCGATCTCGTCGGCGAGGCCGAGGGCCTCGGCGCCCGCCATCGTCGCCAGGTGGAGCAGGTGGGCCGAGGTGAGCGGGACGCCGTCGGGGCCGAGCAGACGCTGGTGGAAGTAGGCCTGGAGGCCCTCCTTGAACAGCGAGAAGCCGGTGCCGGCCCCGACGTCGGAGCCCAACGCGACGCGGACGCCGTACGCGTCGTGCCGGCGCTGGGAGAACAGTCCGCTCCCGAGCGCCGCGTTGCTCGTCGGGCAGTTGGCGACCGCGGCCCCGCGGGCACCGAGCACGCGCAGCTCGTCGTCGGTCGGATGGACGTTGTGCGCCAGCACCGACCGCGGCCCCACGAGGCCGTGCGCGTCATAGGTGTCGACGTAGTGGGCCCGCTCGGGGAACAGCTCGGCCACCGCGGCGACCTCGGCGAGGTTCTCGTTGACGTGCGAGGTGAACCACGAGCCCGCGACCTCCTGGTGCACGGTCGCGCAGGCGGCGAGCAGGGCGTCACCTGCGGAGAAGGAGAAGCGGGGGGTGACGGCGTAGCGCAGCCGGCCGCGGCCGTGCCAGCGCGCCGCGAGCGCACGCGACTCCGCGACGGAGCGGTCGGGCGTGGTCAGCAGCGACTCGGGAAGTCCGCGGTCGCTGACGACGAGCCCACATGTCACCCGCAGGCCGACCCGCTCGGCCTCGGCGAACAAGGCGTCGACGGCCGAGGCGAAGTGAGAGCCGAAGACCAGTGCGGCGGTGGTCCCGGCGGAGACCAGGCCGAAGACGAACTCCTCCGCGACCTGGCGCGCGTACGCCGGGTCGGCGAGGCGCTCCTCCTCGGGCAGGGCGCACCGGTCGAGCCACTCGAGCAGCGGCATCCCGAGAGCACCGATCGCCCGCACCTGCGGGTAGTGCACGTGGGTGTCGACCAGCCCGGGAAGCAGCACACCCGCGCGAAGGTCGAGCACGTCGTCGTCGGGGTGCGCGGCACGGACGCCGGCGTACGGCGCCCGCTCGACGATCACCCCGTCGACGACCCGCAGGGCGATGTCGTCGTCGCTGCGCAGGGCACCACCGGTGAGCGGGTCGTCGGGAGTGTCGAGGACGCGCGCCCGGACGATGCCCTCGATGCTCCCGCTCATCCGGGGACCAGGCGCTCTGCGGCGGCCATCCGGAGCACCTCGCCGGCGACGTCGAGCGCGATGACGGCCGGGTCCTTGCCGGCGGGGGCCGACGCGTCCCCGATGGGGCACCGGATCCGGGCGATCGCCTCCTTGGTATGTCCCTCGACGCGCAGGCCCTTCTCGAACCGCCTCCACTTGGCAGCCGAGCCGATCAGCCCGATGCTCGCGAGGTGCGCGCACCGCAGCGCCGCGTCGCAGAGGGCGAAGTCCTCGGCGTGGTCGTGCGTCATCACCAGCACGTGCGAGCCCCGCGGCAGCTCGCCGAGAACGACCTCGGGCAGCGGGGCGTGGTGGGCGTGGACGAACGCGGGCCCGCCGTCGAGGGCGGCGAGCGCGCCAGGGGCGACGTACGGCGCGCGGGAGTCGGCCAGATGGAGATCGAGGTCGTGACGGCTCAGGATGCGGGCCAGCTCGAACCCCACGTGCCCGAGGCCGAAGATCGCGACGGCCGGGACGACCGCTTGCGGCTCGAGCACGAGCGTCACCTCTCCCCCGCAGCACTGGCGACCGTGCTCGGTGCGGGCATTGTCGTTGAGGGGCACGATCATCGTCATGGGGCTGGCCGAGTTCGCCTCGAGCAGGTCGCGCGCGCAGGCGATCGCGGTCTCCTCCAGGTTGCCGCCGCCGATGCTCCCCCACGTGCCGTCGGAGGCGACGACCATCTTGGCGCCCGGGTTGCGCGGCGCATGCCCGCGGACGTCGGTGATGGTGACCAGGACCCCGGCGCGGCGCTCGGTGCGCAGCCGGATCAGCGCCGTCAGCCAGTGCCCGTCAGCCGAGTGCATCACGCACCTCCCCGCGCCCGCTCGAGCGCCCAGAAGACGGCCTCGGGCGTGGCCGGCGAGGCCAGGTCAACGCTGGTGCCCGGCGGCCCGAACGCCGCGGCCGCCTCGCGCAGCGCCTCACGCACCGCGAGCGCGAGCATCAGCGGCGGCTCGCCGACGGCCTTCGACCCGTAGACGGCGCCGTCCTCGTGGGCCCGGTCGAGGAACGCGACGCGAAGGTCCTCCGGCATCTCCGAGAGGCTCGGCAGCTTGTAGGTGCTGGCCGACTGGGTGGTGAGACGCCCACGGCTCGGCCCGTCCGAGGTGTCCCAGCGCAGGTCCTCCAGGGTCAGCCAGCCGGCTCCCTGGACGAAGCCGCCCTCCACCTGGCCGAGGTCGACCAGGGGCGACAACGAGTCGCCGACGTCGTGGACGATGTCGACGCGGCGGGTGCGGTAGGCGCCGGTGAAGCCGTCGACCTCGACCTCGGCGGCGCAGGCGCCGTACGCGAAGTACTTGAACGGCGAGCCGCGCATGGCCGAGGCGTCCCAGTGCAGTCCCTCGGTGCGGTAGAAGCCGGCCGCCCAGAGCTGCACGCGCGCGTAGTAGGCCTCGCGCACCAGCTCGTCCCAGCCGATGTCACGCCCCGCGCGGACCAGCTGGAGCCGGGCCAGGATCTGCTCGCAGGCGTCCTTGATGGCCGCGCCGTTGAGGTCGGTGCCGGCGCTGGCAGCGGTGGCCGAGGTGTTCGGCACCTTGTCGGTACGGGTCGGCGCCAGCCGCACCCGAGCGAGGGGGAGCCCGAGCGCCGTCGCGGCGACCTGGAGCATCTTCGTGTGCAGGCCCTGGCCCATCTCGGTGCCGCCGTGGTTGATCAGCACCGAGCCGTCCTTGTAGACGTGCACGAGTGCGCCTGCCTGGTTGAACGACGTGAAGTTGAAGGAGATGCCGAACTTCACGGGCGTGATCGCCAGGGCTCGCTTGGTATGCACGCTGCTTGCGTTGTACGCCGCGATCTCGGCCCGACGAGCATCGAGGTCGCCCGACGCGCCCACCTGCTCCCAGGCGGCGACGAGCCGTTCGGGGTGCCGGACCGGCTGGCCGTACGGCGTGTCCTGGCCGTCGACGTAGAAGTTGCGGCGCCGAAGGTCGGCCGGGTCGAGACCCAGGCGCGGGGCGCACCGGCCGAGGACGTCCTCGATCACCAGCATCCCCTGCGGACCACCGAAGCCCCGGAAAGCCGTCTGCGAGGTGATGTTCGTCTTCGCGATGCGGCCGTGCACCCGCACGTGCGGGATCCAGTAGGAGTTGTCGATGTGGCACAGGGCGCGCGCCAGCACCGGCTCCGACAGGTCGAGGCTCCACCCGCCTCCCGAGGTGATCGTGCCCTCGAGCGCGAGCAGCCGGCCGTCCTCGTCGAAGCCGACCTTCCACTCGGCGTGGAAGCCGTGCCGCTTGCCGGTCATCGTGATGTCCTGCTGACGCGGCAGGCGCAGCCGCACCGGACGACCGGTGATGGTCGCGCCGAGAGCCGCGATGGCGGCGTACCCGTGCGGCTGCATCTCCTTGCCGCCGAACCCGCCCCCCATCCGCAGGCACTGCACCGTCACCTCGTGGCTCTGGACGCCGAGCACGTGGGCGACGATCTCCTGCGTCTCGGTGGGGTGCTGGGTGCTGCACTGGACGAAGACCTGGCCCCCCTCGTCGACCAGCGCCAGCGAGGCGTGCGTCTCGAGGTAGAAGTGCTCCTGGCCGGCCATCTCGGTCTCGCCGGTGAAGACGTGCGCCGCGTTGTCGAGGGCCCAGTCGACGTCGCCGCGCTCGACGGTGGGCGACCCGCCCTGGAAGCTGCCGGCCGCGATCGCCTCGCGCACCGTGACCAGCGACGGCAACGGCTCGTAGTCGACCTCGATCGCCCGCGCTCCGCGCCGGGCCGCTTCGAGGGTCTCGCCCAACACCCAGACGACGGCGTGGCCGTGATACCTCACCTCGTCGGGGAAGAGCGGCTCGTCGTGCTTGACCCCCGCGTCGTTCGTGCCCGGCACGTCGCCGGCGGTGAGCACGCGCACCACCCCTGGCACGTCGTACGCCGCGTCGGCACGGATCGCTGTCACCCGCGCGTGGGCGTGCGGGGCCTGCACGGGATGGGCGTGCAGGACGTCGACGGTCCGGCCGACGAGGTCGTCGGTGTAGAGCGCGTGCCCGGTCACGTGCAGCGCTGCGCTCTCGTGCTCCATCCCGACGCCGACGACGGCGCCGGTGGGCCGCTCGCTCAGGCTCGTCATGAGTCGTCCTCGTCGGTGGTCTCGACTGGGGTCTCGACTGGGGTCTCGACTGATCGCTCGCTGCTCGACCACCGGTGGTCGAGCCCAGTCGAGACCCAGAGCTTGCGCAGGCTGTTGCCGAGCATCGCGGATCGGTAGGCCGCGGACGCCCGCTGGTCGTCGATGGGCGTGCCCTCGCCGGCGAGCACGGCAGCGGCCGCCTCGACGGCGTCCTGCGTCCAGGGCTGTCCGGCCAGCGTCAGCTCGGTGCGCAGGGCCCGGATCGGCGTGGCCGCCACTCCGCCGAGGCCGATGCGGACGCTGGTCACGACGCCCTCGGTGACGTCGATCGCGAAGGCGACCGCGACGCTGGAGATGTCGTCGTAGCGCCGCTTGGCGATCTTGTGGAACGCGACGATCCCCGGCTGCTCCGCCGGCAGCCGGACCGCGCGGATCAGCTCGGCGCGCGAGCGAAGCGTCTCTCGATAGCCGGTGAAGTAGTCCGCGAGCGGAACCTCTCGCTCGCCGGCCGAGGAGACCAGCACGAGGGTCGCGTCGAGCGCGAGCAGCGCCGGCGCGAGATCGCCGATCGGCGAGGCGGTGCCGAGGTTGCCGCCGATCGTGGCGCCGTTGCGGATCAGCCGCGAGGCGAACTGCGGCCACACCTCGTCGAGCAGCGGCACCCGGCCGGCCAGTGCCTCCTCGACCTCGCTCAGGGTCAGCGCGGCACCGATCGTGACGCGGCCGTCGCCGGCCGAGAGCTCGCGGAGCTCGGCGAGCCGGTCGACCGCCACGACGTACGCCGGCCGCGACCCGCGCAGGTTGACCTCGACCCCGAGGTCGGTCGACCCGGCCAGGACGACGGCGTCGTCGTGCTCGTCCAACGCGACCAGGGCGGCCGCGAGGTCGACCGGACGCACGAAGATCCCGTCGTCGTCCACCACGGTGGTCGCCACGGCCGGCGGCGGCGGTCGGTCCCGGCGCAGGGCCAGAGGGTCGTGTGCTGCCGGAGCCTCGAGCGCCTCGGCAGCGTCGAGGATCGGGCGGTATCCGGTGCAGCGACACAGGTTGCCGCTCAGGGCCTGGTGCCACTCGTCGGTCGGGCCGGCCGAGACTGCCCGGTCGCGGCGGTAGAACTCCGCGGCCATCGAGCAGACGAATCCCGGTGTGCAGTAGCCGCACTGCGACCCGCCCCGCACCGCCATCTCGCGCTGCACGGGGTGCAGCGCATGGGGTTCGCCCAGACCCTCGGCGGTGACGACCTCCTGACCGTCGAGCGCCGCCGCCGGCACCAGGCAGGCGTTCAGCGCGGTCCAGCGGGTGCCGCCGCCCGTGCTCGATCCACGTCCAGCACCTTCGGGGCGCGACACCAGCACCGAGCAGGCGCCGCACTCGCCTTCGGCGCAGCCCTCCTTGGCACCGGTCAGACCCAGGCCGCGGAGGAAGTCGAGCGCGGTCGTGTGCACCGGGGTCGCGCCGAGCGACCGCTCGTCACCGTTGACGGTGATCGAGGCTGCCGTCATGTCGTCTCCCCTCGGCGCGCCGGACGCGGGTGCATGGTTCGGGGAACGACGGTCGCCGGTTGGCCATGCGGAACGACGAGCCGTACCGATCCTAACGTGACCGGCGTCACCCAGGAACCGCTCGGTAGGTGAGGTGCACGACGCCGCCCGCGAGCCGGCGTTCCTCGACCAGGTCGAGGGTCAGCCGGACACCGTCCGGCAGCGCGCGGAGGCCGCCGCCGATGATCACCGGGTTGACGAACAGGTGGTAGTCGTCGACCAGTCCGGCGGTGATGGCCTGCGCGGCGAGCTCCGGGCCACCGATCCCGAGATCGCCGTCGGCCTCGGCCTTGCGGCGGCGTACGTCGTCGGCGTCGAAGGCGCGGACGAGACTGGTCCGTGGCGCGTCGAGCGACGTCAGCGTCCGCGAGAACACCACCTTGTCGGTCGCCCGCCAGATCGCGGCGTACTCCCGGATCGACCTCGACGCGTCCTCGAGCATCACCGGGTCGTCCCAGACGGCGAGCACGTCGTAGATCCGTCGACCGAGCAGCTGGGTCCGGACCGTCGCGGACACCGCGTTGACGGCCGCGTGGACCTCCTCACCGGGCGCGCTCCACTCGAAGCGTCCCTCGGCGTCGGCGACGTAGCCGTCGAGCGAGCAGATCGCGGTGTAGATCAACCGGGCACCCATCACAGGTCCAGCGAGGCGTGGCGGTTGACGTCCTTGTAGAGCAGGTAGCGGAACCGGCCGGGGCCGCCGGCATAGCAGGCCTGGGGGCAGAACGCCCGCAGCCACATGAAGTCGCCGGCCTGCACCTCGACCCAGTCGGTATTGAGCAGGTAGACCGCCTTGCCCTCGAGCACGTAGAGGCCGTGCTCCATCACGTGGGTCTCGGGGAACGTGATCGAGCCACCGGGCTCGAAGCTGACGATGTTGACGTGCATGTCGTGGCTGGTGTCGTCGGGGTCGACGAAGCGCTGGGTCGCCCAGGCACCGGCGGTGTCGGGCATCGGCACCGGCTCGACGTCCTGCTCCCGGGTGACGAACGCCGTCGGCACCGGGACGCGGGCGACGGCGGCATAGCGCTTGCGGATCCAGTGGAACGCCGCCGTCTCGGTGCCGTCGTTCTGCAGCTGCCACGCGGCGCCCGGCGGCAGGTAGGCGTAGGAACCAGGCGTCAGCAGGTGCGCGTCCTCCTCGAGGCTGAGCGTCAACGTGCCGGCGACGACGAACAGCACGGCCTCGGCACCCTGGTCGTCCTCGGGCAGCTCCGAGCCGCCCCCCGGCGCGACCTCGACGACGTAGTGGCTGAACGTCTCCGCGAAGCCCGAGAGTGGTCGGGCCAGCACCCACAGGCGGGTGTCTCCCCAGTGCGGCAGCCGGCTGGCCGTGATGTCGCGCAGGGTGCCGCGCGGGATGACGGCGTACGCCGTGGTGAAGACGGCCCGGTCGGTGGTCAGCTCGGTCTGGGCCGGGTGCCCGCCGGTCGGGACGTAGTAGTCGTTCATGCCTCTCCCCTCGTCAACAGCCGGCCGCGCGGCAGAGCATCGAGGTCGACGGGCACCCCGCGCAGCCAGGTGGACCGGACCGTGCCGGCGAGCGTACGCCCGGCGTAGGGCGTGACGGGATTCTTGTGGTGGAGCCTCGCCGGGTCGACCACCTGCTCGTCGTCGGGCGCGAACGCGCACAGGTCGGCGGCCGCTCCGACGGCGATCCGGCCCTTGCTCGTGAGCCCGACGAGGTCGGCCGGCCCCTCGGCCATCCAGCGCACGACGTCGACCAGGGTGTGCCCGCGCTCCCTCGCCTGGGTCCACACCGCGCGCAGCCCGAGCTCGAGGGAGGCGATGCCACCCCACGCAGCGGCGAAGTCGCCGGTGTCGGCGCACTTGAGGTCGGGCGTGCAGGGCGAGTGGTCCGTGACGACGAGGTCGATCGTGCCGTCGGCGAGGCCCGTCCAGAGGGCCTCGCGGTTGGCGGCCTCGCGGATCGGCGGGCAGCACTTGAGCTCGGTCGCGCCGTCGGGCACCGCCTCCGCGTCGAACGTCAGGTAGTGCGGGCAGGTCTCTGCGCTGACCCGCACACCGTCGTCACGGGCCTCGCGCAGCAGCGGAAGCGCGTCGGCATCGGAGAGATGGACGATGTGCGCCCGGCCGCCGCTCTGCCGGGCGGCCGCGACCACGCGCGCGATCGCGGCCTCCTCGGCACGCCGCGGACGCGAGCCCAGGAAGCCGGCGTACGACGTCCCGTCGCAGGGCGGCGCCGCGGCGACCTCGGCGTCGTCCTCGGCGTGCACGAGCAGGAGCGCATCGAGGCCGGCCAGCTCGCGCATCGCCAGGTCGAGCCCGTCCGCGTCGAGGGGCGCGAACTCCTCGACCCCGGAGTCGAGCGTGAAGCACTTGAAGCCGAAGACACCCTCGCGGTGCAGCGGCGCGAGGTCGTCGAGGTTGCCGGGCACAGCGCCGCCCCAGAAGCCGACGTCCACGTAGGCCTGCCTCCACGCGACGGCGCGCTTCACCTCCAGCGCGGCCACCGTGGTGGTCGGCGGGAGGCTGTTGAGGGGCATGTCGATGACGGTGGTGACGCCGCCCGCGGCGGCTGCGGCGGTGGCGCTCGCGAAGCCCTCCCACGCGGTGCGGCCGGGCTCGTTGATGTGCACGTGCGTGTCGACGAGGCCCGGCAGGAGCACCTCGTCGTCGGCCAGGACGACCACGTCGGAGGCCGGCACGTCGGCGTCGTACGCCGCCACCTCGGCGATCACGCCGCCGCGGACGACGACGGCGACCGCGCGCTCGGCACCGTCGACGACCGCCCGGCGCGCGCGGACGACGAGGTCGGCCGGGTCAGCTGCCACGGTAGGTGGAGTAGCCGAACGGGCTCAGCAGCAACGGGACGTGGTGGTGCTCGTCGGCCGCGACCGTGAAGGTGACGACCACCTCGGGATAGAAGGTGGGCACGCCCCGGAGCGCGTACCACGCCCCGGTGTGGAAGCGCAGCCGGTAGTCGCCCTGGGGCAGCGGCCCCGGACCCAGACCCGACACGCGGCCGTCGGCGTCGGTCGCCCCCTCGCCGACGACGGCGCCGGACTCCGACTCGAGGACGATGTGCACCCCGACGGCCGGTCGGCCGCCGGCGGTCTCGAGCACGTGGGTGGACAGGCTGGCCATCAGGAAGTCTTCCCTTTCATCGGAGGGCCTCTCGGACGCGGAGCACGGCGATCTGAGTGAGCTGGTCGATGGTCTCGGCCCGCTCGGCGGCGTCGTCGGTGCCGATCCGGCGGCGCAGCTCGGCCAGGATCGCCGGCCCGTCACGCCCGGCGGCCCGGATGAGGAAGACGCGGCCGAACCGCTCCTCGTAGGCGAGGTTGCCCTCCCGCAGCTCGCGGGCCAGCCCGGCGTCGCGCGCGTCGACCCCCGACTGCTCACGGGTCGAGTGCGCGGCGTCGTGCTGCGCGGCATCCGCGCGCTCCCCGATCCGTGGGTGGCGGGCCAGCGCCCGCTCGAGCTCGTCGTCGGTGATGGTGGCAGCGGCCTCGACCATCCGGGCCTCGATCTCGTTCAGGTTCGCGAACGGGCGGCCGGCCGCCACCTCCTCGGCCCACCGAGGCACGTCGAGGCAGACGAGCAGCTGCTCGCGGGCAGTCGCGTCGTCGGCCGCGTTGAAGGCCGGGATCCCGGCGCGCCAGCGGCTCACGCGTCAGCCTCGCGGACGACGGACGCCTCGATGAGGCCGTAGGGCCGGTCGGCCGCGATGAAGACCTCGCCGGGGTTCTCGAGCCCGAACGGCGTCAGGTCGACCAGGTGGTGGTGCTTGTTGGGTGCGCTGAGCGAGACCTCGGCCAGCTCGTCGTGGGCCTCGAGCGCGGCGCGGCCCATGGCGTGCAGGGTGTGCTGCATGGCGAGGCTGTACGTCGTCGCGAAGGTCTCGACCAGGACGGCCCGCACGGCGTCGTACGACGCGTCCCAGTCGCGACCGGCCCATTCCCCACCTCCCGCGTCGACATGACGCCAGGCGGCGGTGAGGGACGTGGCCAGGATCCGGTCGTCGGCGTCGGGCAGGGTGGTGTACTCGTCGCGCAGGAAGCCGGCGTACTCCGACGCGGTCGACTTCAGCAGCACCAGGTCGGTCAGGCCGGAGGTGACCGTGGTCGTCTCGCCGACGACCACCTCAGTGGTGCGCAGCTCCGTGCCGCGGCGTACGAACGCGTGGTCGTGACCGTGGCCGTCGACGGAGATCCGCTCCCACGCCTGCTCCTCGACCCGGACCCAGGCCTCCTCGGCCGGCCCACAGGCGGTGAGAAGGCGCCGGCCCAGCGCGAGGGCGTAGTCCTCGGGCGAGGTGACGCCGTGCTCCTTGGCGTAGGCGAACGCGGTGTTCTTCTGGGTGTCCGTGGGCAGCACGTGGGCCTGGTCGCCCGTGACGTGCGCGTCGGTGAAGTCACCGCGCAGCATCGTCGAGACGTTGAGGTCCCGGATCTCGTGGCGCGCGGTGTCGCGGTAGATCCGCACCACGCGGCTCTCCGCCTTCCCGTAGCGGTTCGGTCCGAGCACGATGCCCATTCACTCACCCTCCTTGGGATCGCGGCGGCGCGCCAGGCCCCTGAGCCGCTCCCGCGGCTGCGCGACCTCGTCGTCGGCCAGCGCGCCGCACTCCAGGCCGCGCACCAGGAAGTCGGCCAGGGCGCGCACGGTCGCGGGCTCGTCGGCCACCGCGCCGGTCCGCCCCTCGTCGTACGCGGTCAGTCGATCGTTCGCCTCGGCGGCACCCGCTCGGAAGAACTGGAAGGTCGCGGCGAACCTGGTCGGCAGCTGGGCGGGATGCAGGTCCCAGCCCTGGTAGAAGCCCCTGTGCAGGGCCCGCGTCACGAGCCGGTGGTGCCGGTCCCACCCCGCTCGCAGCTGGTCGCCGACCGGCAGCACGTTGGTCGAGCCGTCGGACACGGCGACCCCGGTCCCGGCGGCCGCGGCCTGCATGACGGACTTGGCGTGGTCGGCGGCCGGGTGCTCCAGGCTCTGGTCTCCCGCGGCGATGCCGAGGAACGCGGAGTAGTCGTAGGTGCCGTAGTGCAGGCCGATCAGTCTCCGCCCGGCGGCGCGAACCATTCGCGCGACGAGGGCGCTGCCGTCGGGTCCGAGGATGGTCTGCGGCGTCTCGACCTGGATCTCGAACGGCACCGCGCCGACACCCTGCACCAGCTTGGCCTCGATCTGCTCGAGAACGGCGACGAGCGTCTCGACCTGCTCGACGGAGGTGACCTTGGGCAGGGTGAGGACGAGGCCGTCGAGGCCGGTCGTCCCGTCCAGCACCAGCGCGAGGGTGCGCAACCCGCGGCGTCGGGTCGGGGCCTCCAGGCTCTTGAAGCGGATGCCGACCCGGGCCGGCGCGTCGTCGGTGGCGAGCAGGCTCCGCACGGCCGTGCAAGCGGCGCGCGCGTCGGCATCCTCGTCGGCATCCGCGCGCAGTCCGTAGCCGTCCTCGAAGTCCACCCGGAGGTCCTCGACCGGCCGACTCCGCAGCTTGGCGCGCACCAGCGCGAGGGTCGCGTCGTCGACCCCCGTCACCTCCCGGAACAGCTCCTCGTTGCGCTCGAGGAGACCCAGTGCCACGTCGCCGTGCTCCCGGTGTGTGTGCTGGCTGAACCTGTCCGCCGGCACGTAGACGGTGTGGACCGGCTGCCAGGTGCCGCGGTCGCCGGGATAGTCGGTGACCAGCGCTGCGTCGGCGTCTCGGAGCCGCTCGTCGGCGAGGGCGACGAGCTCGTCGACGTGTTGGTCGTCCACCCTCAGGGCTCCACGACGATCTCGACCTCGAAGCCCTCGGAGTTCTCGACGTAGAGAGCCGTGTGCTCGTCGCCCCCCGCGTGCGGGTAGCGGTCGGCGAACAGCTCGTGCCACCCATGCTCGGAGGACTCCGCGCGGAGCCTGTCCAGCGCCGCCCGGTCAGCGATCGTCACCGCGAGGTGGTTGACGCCCGGCCGCATCCGGTCGTGCGGCTCACCCGTGTCGTCAGGCACCGCCTGGAGGAACAAGTACGTGCCGTCGTCGTGCTGCCACGCCATGCCGGTGGTGTCCTCGAAGTCGACGCTCCAGCCGAGCTCGCCCAGCAGCCAGCCCCACTCGCCGCGGCCCACCGCGACGTCCTGGACCCAGAGATCGAGATGGTGGACCGCGCGCGGCATGACCGACACCCTAGACCGGGAGATTCTCCGACGGCCCTGAACGCTGCTGTCGCCGTGGCCTTCCGCGCGCTCTGTTGCGGTGGCCACGTGGCTACCGCAACAGAGCGCAGGAAACGCCCCTCGTCGGCGATGCCACACCTGGCGAATGCCTGTGGAGGACCCCGGGCGCTCGCCGCCGGTGACGCCTAGCCTCGCCGGGTGCGGATCTCGGAGCGGGAGGCGGCTCAGCGCCTCGGTCGGGCCAGGGGAACGTCTCGGGAAGCATCGCGCCGCGTTCTCGTCGCCGGGCTCGCCGGGCCAGGTGAGCGGATCGGGACGACCACCAGCTACGACGCCGAAGCCGTCGACCGACTCGCCCGACGTCTGACGGCACGGGTGCTGGATCTGCACGGGCTCGCAGCCGACGGCGTTCTCAACCTGCGCGCCTCGGCGACGCGGCAGGAGGTACGCGACGCCCTCGCCTCAGATCCGCTCGAGCTGATGACGGGTCCCTGGCGGATGGGGTGGTACGACCGCGTGGGAGTCGCGGGGATCCTCCGGAGCCGTGGAGCCGTTCCGGTCGTGCTCACGGTGTCGAACTACGTCGTGGCAGGGGCGGAGATCGAGGCTTGCGAGCTCGGCCACCCGGTCGAACGCGGGCCTCGGCCCATGGAGACGTTGACCTTCGCGGTGCGTCCCGTGACGAGCGGTTGGTTCGCGCCCTTCGCCGACTCGATCATGCGCGGCAGGTCCGGCAGCGTGTGGTCCTGGTGGCCGGTAGGTCGCTACATGCCCTGGTCATGATCGGCAATGACCCGTGCGGTGGCTGGGCCGCCGACGCGGCCAGCGACTAGCGCCTAGCCATTAGCGGAAGGCCGCCTGCCCGGTGAGGGCCTGCCCGAGCACGAGCGTGTGCATCTCGACGGTGCCCTCGTAGGTCAGCACCGACTCGAGGTTGTTGGCGTGGCGGAGCACGGGATACTCCAGCGAGATGCCGTTGGCGCCGAGGATCGTCCGGGCGGTCCGGCAGATCTCCAGAGCCTCCCGGACGTTGTTGAGCTTGCCCAGGCTGACCTGCTCAGGACGCAGCGTGCCGTCGTCCTTGCGTCGGCCGAGGTGGAGCGCGAGCAGCTGACCCTTGGCAAGCTCGAGCGACATGTCGACGAGCTTCTGCTGGGTGAGCTGGTACGCCGCGATCGGCTTGCCGAACTGGGTCCGCTCGCCGGCGTACCTCAAGGCGGTCTCGTAGCTCGAGCGCGCGGCGCCCATCGAGCCCCAGACGATGCCGAAGCGCGCCTCGTTGAGGCACGACAACGGACCCTTGAGACCCCGGACCTCCGGCAGCACGGCGTCGGCCGGAAGTCGTACGCCGTCGAGGACGAGCTCGCTGGTCACCGACGCCCGCAACGACAGCTTGTGCTTGATGTCCGGCGCGCTGAAGCCACCGGTGTCGGTGGGGACGACGAACCCCCGGACTGTTGTCCCATCAGCTGGGTGTTCCGTCTGCGCCCACACGACGGCGACGTCGGCGATCGAGCCGTTGGTGATCCACATCTTGCGACCGTCGAGCACCCAGTCGGACCCGTCGCGCTTGGCGCGCGTCGTCATGCCGGCGGGGTCGGATCCGTGGTCGGGCTCGGTGAGGCCGAAGCAGCCGATCGCATCGCCGGTGGCCATCCGGGGCAGCCATTCCCGCTTCTGGTCCTCGCTGCCGTGCTTCCAGATGGCGTACATCGCCAGCGACCCCTGCACGGACACCATGCTGCGGATGCCGGAGTCGAGCGCTTCGAGCTCCTGGCAGGCGATGCCGTAGTCGACCGAGCTCATCCCGGCGCAGCCGTAGCCGTCGAGGTGCATGCCCAGCAGCCCCAGCGACCCGAACTGCTTCGCGAGGCCTCGGGGGTCGTCGAGCCGGCCCTCCTCGAACCAGCGCGGCACGTCGGGCGCGATCTCGTCGCACAGCGTGCGCACCGACGCGCGCACGCTCTTCTCGTCGTCGCTGAGCAGGTCGTCGATGCCGGCGACGTCCAACGGGTCGATGCCATTCGCCATGGACCCAGCCTCCCACGCGGGGGGCCATGCCGACTGCCGCGGCTCCGGTTACTCCCACTCGATCGTGCCGGGCGGCTTCGAGGTGATGTCGAGGGTCACCCGGTTGACGTCGCGGACCTCGTTGGTGATGCGCGTCGAGATGCGCTCGAGCACGTCGTAGGGCAGGCGGGCCCAGTCGGCGGTCATGGCGTCCTCGGAGGTCACCGGGCGGATCACGACGGGGTGGCCGTAGGTGCGGCCGTCTCCTTGCACGCCGACGGAGCGGACCTCGGCGAGGAGCACGACCGGCATCTGCCAGATGTCGCGGTCGAGGCCGGCGCGGGTGAGCTCGTCGCGGGCGATCGCGTCGGCCTCGCGGAGCAGGTCGAGGCGCTCGGCGGTGACCTCGCCGATGATCCGGATGCCGAGCCCGGGACCCGGGAACGGCTGGCGCCAGACGATCTCGGCGGGCAGGCCGAGCTGCTCGCCCACCAGGCGCACCTCGTCCTTGAACAGCGTGCGCAGCGGCTCGACGAGCTCGAACTCCAGGTCGTCGGGGAGACCGCCCACGTTGTGGTGCGACTTGATCGTCGAGGTGCCGGCGCCACCGCCGGACTCGACGACGTCCGGGTAGAGCGTGCCCTGCACGAGGAACGCGACCTTGGCAGCATCGGACCCGGGGTCGCGCTCCAACGCGCGGGCCAGCACCTCGGCCTCGGCGGCCTCGAAGGCGCGGATGAACTCCCGCCCGATGACCTTGCGCTTCTCCTCGGGCTCGGTGACGCCGGCGAGCGCGTCGAGGAACTGCTTCTGGGCGTCCACGACGTGCAGGTCGACGCCCGTCGCGGCCACGAAGTCGCGCTCGACCTGCTCGGCCTCGCCCTTGCGCAGCAGGCCGTGGTCGACGAAGACGCAGGTGAGCCGGTCACCGATCGCGCGTTGCACCATCGCCGCCGCCACGGCGGAGTCGACGCCGCCGGAGAGCCCGCAGATCGCGTGGCCGGACTCGCCGATCTGCTCGCGGATGCGCTCGGTCTGCTCGTCGACGATGTTGACCATCGTCCAGGTCTGCCGGCAGCCGGCGATCCGGTGCAGGAAGTGCTCCAGGACGGCCTGGCCATGCTCGGTGTGCAGCACCTCGGGGTGCCACTGGACGCCGGCCAGGCGCCGGTCGAGGTTCTCGAACGCGGCGACAGGGGTCGCGTGCGTGGCGGCCAGCACGTCGAAGCCCGGCGGGGCCGCGCTGACCGAGTCGCCGTGCGACATCCAGACGGTGTGCGCGTCGGGCAGCTCGGAGAGGAGCACGCCGGGGGCGGTGATCTGCACCCGGGTGCGGCCGTACTCGCGAGCCCCGGTGTGCGCGACCTCGCCGCCCAGCGCCTGGGCCATCAGCTGGAAGCCGTAGCACATGCCGAACACGGGCACCCGCGCGTCGAAGATACCGGCGTCGATGGCCGGCGCCCCCTCCTCGTAGACCGACGACGGGCCACCGCTGAGGATGATCGCCTTGGGCTCCCTCGCGAGCATGTCCGCGACCGGCATCGTGTGCGGCACGATCTCGGAGTAGACGCGGGCCTCACGGACCCGCCTCGCGATCAGCTGGGCGTACTGCGCCCCGAAGTCGACCACCAGGACCAGGTCGTGTTCCGCCACGCCCACGAGTCTAGGCGCCGACCTCCCCCAGCGCCCGGCGCCCCCAGCAGGGCGCCGGACGCCAAATCAGGGCCCGGCCGGGGAGGGAGGGTGGCCGAGCCCTGACCGGCCCGGGCCGCCAGGACCCGGGTCAGAGCACCGTCGAGGGAGCCGACGCCTGCTCTGCCCCGCCCAACGACCCGCGTCGGGCCGGGTTACGCCGCCGCGGCGGCGGATGTCAGGAGACGCCGACGATGGGCAGCCGCAGGGCCGCCGGCGCCGACTCCGGGACGGCGGGTGCGGCCGGGGCGACGGGCTCGATCACGGCGTACGCCGTGCCGAGCGCGGGGCGCCGGTCGGGCTGGCCCTGGTTGGGCCAGAACGCCATCGCGCGCTCGGCCTGCGCGGTGATCGTGAGCGACGGGTTGACCCCGAGGTTGGCCGAGATCGCCGACCCGTCGGCGATGTGCAGACCGGGATGGCCGAACACTCGCTGGTACGCGTCGACGACGCCGGTGTCGGGCGAGTCGCCGATCGTGCAACCCCCGATGAAGTGCGCGGTCATGGGCCGGTTGAACTGCTCGCCGATCGTCCCGCCGGGCGTCCCGCCACCCATCAGGCGGGCGATCCGGCGTACGGCGTCGTTGCCGACGGGGATCCAGGTCGGATTCGGGGCACCGTGGCCCTGCCGCGACGACAGCCGCCAGCCCAGCGGGGTCCGGCGTACGAACGTGGTGATCGAGTTGTCGAGCGACTGCATGACCAGGGCGACGACGGTGCGCTCCGACCAGTGCTTGAGGTCGTAGAGCTCGTGGGCCTTGCCCTTCTGCTTCCACAGCTCGGCCAGCCAGGTCCGCCAGCGCGGCCCGGGCCCGTCGCCGTCGGTGAGCACGGTCTGCATCAGCGCCATGGCGTTGGAGCCCTTGCCGTAGCGCACCGGCTCGATGTGGGTGTGCTCGTCGGGGTGGAACGAGGACGTGATCGCGACACCGGTGCTGTAGTCGACGTCGGTGTTCGGCGCGATCGCCCCGATGAGCGACTCGGAGTTGGTGCGCGTCAGGTGGCCGAGGCGGTCGGAGAGCCGGGGCAGGTCGCCCTCGGCCTTGAGCCGGTGCAGCAGCTTCTGGGTGCCGAGGGCCGCGGCGGCGAAGACGACCTGCTCGGCGGTGAACGTCTTGGTCGCCGTACGCCGCGAGGCCTTCGCCTTGGTCCAGCGCGTGTCGACGCGGTAGCCGCCGCCCTCGAGCGGGCGCACCCTGGTCACCGTCGTCAGCGGGTGCACCTCGGCTCCATGCTGCTCGGCGAGGTAGAGGTAGTTCTTGACCAGGGTGTTCTTGGCGTTGTGGCGGCACCCGGTCATGCACTCTCCACAGTTGCGGCACGGGCTGCGGTCGGGCCCGGCGCCGCCGAAGTACGGGTCGGACACCCGCTCGCCCGGCTGCTGGCCAGGCCCCCCGAAGAAGACGCCCACGGGAGTGTGCCGGAAGGTGCCACCGACCCCCATCTCGACGGCGACCTTCTCCATCATCTCGTCGGCCGGCGTGTGCACGGGGTTCTCGACGACGCCGAGCATCCGCCTGGCCTGGTCGAAGTACGGCGCGAGCTCGGCCTTCCAGTCGGCGATGTGGGCCCAGGCGGGGTCGCGGTAGAACTGGTCGAGCGGCTCGTACAGGGTGTTCGCGTAGACCAGGGAACCACCGCCGACGCCCGCACCGGCCAGGATCATGCAGTCCTTGACCATGTCGATGCGCTGGATCCCGTAGCAGCCGACGTCGGGGGCGAACAGCCAGCGACGCAGGTCCCACGAGGTCGCCGGGAAGTCGTCGTCCTCGAACCGCGCGCCCGCCTCGAGCACGCCGACCCGGTAGCCCTTCTCGGTCAGCCGGAGCGCCGTGACCGAGCCGCCGAAGCCGGAGCCGACGATGAGGACGTCGTAGTCGAAGGTGCCCGGACTCACGGCCGGCCGAGCGCCTTCAACAGTCGCAGGTTGACGGTCATCACCTTCGCGTAGAGCTCGTCGGACATGCCCAGCATCGGGGCGATGCGGATCAGCCGCTGGGTCGCCACCGCCTGGGTCTCGGTGAACCGCAGCACGCCCTCGGCGCCCTGACGCCGCCCCACGCCGGACTGCCGCATGCCGCCCATCGGAGCGTCGATGCTGCCGAAGGTCGCGCCGAACGGCTCGTTGATGTTGACCGTGCCGCAGGCGATGCGCGCGGCCAGCGCCCGCGCCCGGGCGCCGTCCTGGCTGTAGATGGCGGCGTTCAGGCCGTACTCCCCGTCGTTGGCGCGCGCCACCGCCTCGCCCTCGTCGTGGAAGCGGTAGAGCGCGATCACCGGCCCGAAGGTCTCGTCGCCGAAGCAGGTCATCTCGGGCGTGACACCCTCGAGGATCGTCGGCTCGTAGAAGAACGGACCCAGGTCGGGGCGCGCCTTGCCACCGGTCAGGACCCTGGCCCCCTTGGCGACCGCGTCTTCCACGTGGGTGGTGACGGCCTCGAGCTGCTGCTGGGAGATCAGCGAGCCCATGTCGACACCCCACTCGAGCGACGCACCCAGCGTCATCGCCTCCGTGCGCGAGACGAAGCGCTCGACGAACCGGTCGTAGACCTGGTCGGCGACGTACATCCTCTCCATCGAGACGCACAGCTGGCCCGCGTTGGAGAACGACGCGCGGATGGCGCCCTCGGCGGCCTTCTCGACGTCGGCATCGCGCAGCACGAGGAGCGGGTTCTTGCCGCCGAGCTCGAGCGAGCAGCCGATGAGCCGCTCGGCGCACTGCTTCGCGATGATCCGGCCGGTGGCCGTCGAGCCGGTGAAGCAGAGGTAGTCGGCGCCCTCGACCAGCGCGGGCCCGAGCTCCTGCCCGGGCCCGGCCACCACCTGCCACAGGTCGGCAGGCAGACCGGCCTCCTCGAGCAGCTGGGCGCCGAGCAGGGCCGAGAGCATCGACTGGGCATCGGGCTTGGCGACCACGGCATTGCCGGCCAGCAGGGCGGGGAGGCCGTCGCACAACGCCATCGTGAACGGGTAGTTCCAGGGCGAGATGATGCCGACGACACCCTTGGGGTGATGGTGGGCCTCGACCCGGGTCAGCCCGGGGACGAGGCCGAGCAGCCGACGCGAACCCAGGTGCTGCTCGGCGGTGCGCGCGTAGTAGCGGGCCGTCAGCGCGATGTGCCCCGGCTCGTCGAACGCGTGCTTGCGGGCCTTGCCGGACTCCCACACGATCAGGTCGAGGATCTCGGCCTGCCGGTCGAGCACCAGGTCGTGCAGGCGCAGCAGCACGGCGGCCCGGTCGGCCAGCGGAGTGCGCGCCCACGACTGCTGCGCGCGACGGGCGCGGGCGTACGCCTCGGCGACGTCGGCCGCCGTCGACTGCGGCACGTGCGCCACCGGCTGCCCGTTGATCGGGGAGAAGACCACCGAGGTCCGCCCGGAGGTCGCGACGATCCGGCGCGTCAGGGCTGCGACATAGTCGGGTTCGAGCGCGTACGACGCGCGAGGGTCGTGCTCGGGGTCGTGTGGCCCGTCGACCAGAGGACCGTTGGCGGGGGTCTGCGCGGTCATGTACCCGAGAGTAGTCACGGCGAGCGCAGGTAGCGACCTCACTCGAAACCTCCGGCGCGCTCAGACGATCTCCGGGGCGCTGACGCGCGCCTCGTCGGCTTCCTGGTCGGTCAGCTTGAGCTGGCTCTGTCGCTCGGCCTCGACCCGGCGCAGGTAGTGGTCGACCTCGTCGGCGGTCCGGGCGTCGTCCCAGCCGAGCTCGGCCGCCATCAGCGCGGCGGCCGGTGCGGCGCTGGCGACGCCTCGGTCGAACAGCTCGACGGAGATGCGGGTACGTCGCGTCAGCACGTCGTCGAGGTGGCGGGCGCCCTCGTGGGTGACGGCGTACACGACCTCGGCGGCCAGGTAGTCGTCGGCCCCGTCGAGAGGCTGCCCCAGCTCGGGCCGGCCGCCGATCAGCGCGAGCAGCTCGTCGACGAGGCTTCCGTAGCGCTCCAGCAGGTGGTCGATCCGCGAGATGTGCAGGTCGATGCGGCGAGCCAGCAACACCCGTTGGTTCGTGCGCGCCTCGAAGCCCGGGGCGCCCACGAGGGGGACGCGATCGGTGATCGAGTCGCGTACGGCGGCGTGGCCGGCGCCGGTCAGCGAACGGGCCGCTGCGTCGACGGCGTCGCGCGCCATCACGCGGTACGTCGTCAGCTTGCCGCCGGCGATCATCACCAGGCCGCGCACCGGAGCGACGACCGTGTGCTCGCGCGAGATGCGGCTGGTGGGCTCGGACTCGCCGCGTGCCAGCGGTCGCAGACCGGCGTACACGCCCTCGACGTCCTCGTGGTCCAACGGCTCGCGAAGGATCGTGTTCACGTGCTGGAGCAGGTAGTCGATGTCGGCCTTGCTGGCGGCGGGGTGCGCCTTGTCGAGGTCCCAGGGTGTGTCGGTGGTGCCGATGATCCAGTGCCGACCCCACGGGATGACGAAGAGCACGGACTCCTCGGTCTTGGTGATGAAGCCGCACTCGGAGCGGATCCGGTCGCGTGGCACGACGAGGTGGATGCCCTTGCTCGCCTGGACGTTGAGCGAGCCGCGCCCCCCGACCATCTGCTGGATGTCGTCTGTCCACACGCCGGCGGCGTTGACGACGACCCGGGCGCGGATCTCGAGCTCGCGGCCGGTCTCCAGGTCGACCGCCCGGACGCCGACCACCCGCTCCCCCTCGCGCAGGAACCCGACCACCTTCGTTCGGGTGGCGACGTGCGCACCGTGGGAGGACGCCGTGCGGGCGATGGTCATCACGAGCCGGGCGTCGTCGACCTGGCAGTCGTAGTAGCGCACCGCGCCGTGCAGCTGCTCGGTCTTGAGGTCGGGGGCGATCCGGGCGACCTGCTTGCGGAAGAGGTGCTTGTGCTTGGGCACCCCGGTGTCCCCGAACTTGCCGGCCCTTGCTCCGAACACAGCCATGCTGTCGTAGAGCGCGAGCCCGGCCCCGACGTAGGGACGCTCCCACGCCTTGTGCAGCGGGTAGAGGAACGGCACGGGCCGCACCAGGTGCGGCGCGAGCCGGGTCAGCAGCAGGCCGCGCTCCTCCAGGGCCTCGCGGACCAGCCCGAAGTCGAACATCTCCAGGTAGCGCAGCCCGCCGTGCACCAGCTTGCTGCTGCGGCTGCTCGTCCCGCTGGCCAGGTCGCGCTGCTCGACCAGACCGGTCGACAGACCGCGCGTCACGGCGTCGAGCGCGACGCCCGCGCCGACGATGCCACCGCCGACGACGAGGACGTCGAGATGGCCGTCGGGGTGGGAGTCCCCGCGGCCGACCAGCGCCCGGAGCGCCTCGTCACGGGCGTCGGGGCTCAGGGCGCTGGACAGGACCATGGCCCCATTGTGTCCGCCGCCTCTGCGCCGCTCCGGTCTGGGGCACGATGGCCGGGTGGACGAGATCGTGGCGTTGTACGACGACGCGGGCCGGCCGTGCGGTTCGGCGCCCCGGTCGCGGATGCGCGCGGGGAACCTCCGGCACGCGGCGACGGGCGTGCTCGTCCGCGACCCGCTGGGCCGGGTGTTCGTGCATCGGCGTACCGACACCAAGGACGTCTATCCGGGCCGCTACGACTTCACCGCCGGCGGGGTGCTGCTCGCCGGCGAGGAGCCGGAAGCGGCCGCCCGGCGCGAGGTCGAGGAGGAGCTCGGCGTCACCTCGCCGCTCGTGTCGATCGGCGAGGCCGACTACGCCGACGACCAGACGACGTACCACGCGTTCCTCTACGAGACCGTCTGGGACGGGCCGGTCCGACTCCAGCCGGAGGAGGTGGCGTCGGGCCGATGGATGACGCTCGAGGCCCTCCTGGCGATCCTCGACGACCCCGCGCTGCCGGTGATGCCCGACACCGTGACGCTGCTCGGTCCCTGGGTCCGGGCCCGGCTGGCCGATCGCGTCGAGCCCGAGCAGGGCTGGGACAGCCACACCACGATCGTCGAGGGCCGCTGGGTCGACCGGGTCCCGCAGCGTCCCGACATCGCCCCGAGGCTGCTGGCCGAGGCGGCTGTGCTCCCCCGCATCGCCGGTGGCCTGCCGCTGGTCGTGCCAGTGCCGGTGGTCCTGGACCGGGACCCCTTGCGCGTCCGGCACGTCCTGGTCCGCGGCGAGCCCTGCGAGCCGGCGCACACTCACAGCCGCGGACGGCGCGGCTCTCGGTGAGCTGCTCCGGGTCCTCCACGCCACGCCCGAGGACGCGTACGCCGACTCGGCGGTGCCCGACGCCGAGACCGCGCGCGCCGACCTGCTGGAGTCCCTCGACGGCATGCGCGAGCGAGTGCTGCCCCTCCTCCCGAGCGATCGCCGCGACGACGGCGCCCGCCTGCTCGATGACGTGGCCGCACCCCCCGGGCGAGCCTGCCTCGTGCACGGCGACCTCGGCCCCGAGCACGTCCTCGTCCACGAGGGGCGCGTGCACGGCATCATCGACTGGTCCGACATGGTCGTCGGCGACCCCGGGCTCGACCTCGCCTGGACGCTCAACGGATCATCGCCCGCCTTCGCCGAGTCGCTCGCCACGGCCTACGGCGTCACTCCCGCGCTGCGGGAACGCGGCCTGCTCTGGCACCGGCTCGGACCGTGGTGGGAGGTCTTGGCCGGCGTCGACTACCTCGGCGAGGAGTACGTCGAGTCCGGCCTGGCGGGCGTGCTGTCCAGGCTGTGAAGCTCGGCGGCCCTGGGGCGCTGGCGACGGGGCCGTGCTCGGTTGCTCACCACGCCCGGCGCGCGGCGACGGCGGTGTCGAGCCTGGAACAGTCGCTCGTTCCGCCCGACGAGAGGCTTTCGTTGTCGCCGTCGTTCGAACCACGTTGAACGCACGTGCGTACAACCGAGAAGAGGGTTCGGCTGCGAGGCCGCGCCTTGGCGGACGAGACCGGCACGGAGCGCCAGCGCGGGGACAGCCCTACTCGACGACGACCTCGACGCGCTGGAACTCCTTGAGCTCGGTGTAGCCCGTCGTCGCCAGCGAGCGCTTGAGGGCGCCGACCAGGTTCATCGTGCCGTCGGCGACGCGAGAGGGACCGAACAGGATCTGCTCGAGAGTTCCGACGGTGGTGAACTCCACGCGCTCGCCACGCGGGAGGTCGGGGTGGTGGGCCTCGCCACCCCAGTGGAAGCCGCGGCCGGGGGCGTCGGTCGCGCGGGCGAACGGTGAGCCGACCATCACCGCGTCGGCGCCGCAGGCGACCGCCTTGGCGATGTCGCCGGACCGCCCGATGGAGCCGTCGGCGATGACATGGACGTAGCGACCGCCCGACTCGTCGAGGTAGTCACGTCGCGCCGCGGCCACGTCGGCTACCGCGCTCGCCATCGGCACGCCCACGCCGAGCACCTTGCGCGTCGTGTGCGCGGCGCCCCCGCCGAAGCCGACCAGGACGCCGGCGGCGCCGGTGCGCATCAGGTGCAGCGCCGCCTGGTGCGTCGCGCAGCCGCCGACGATCACCGGGACGTCGAGCTCGTAGATGAACTCCTTGAGGTTCAGCGGCTCGGCCTGGCTCGACACGTGCTCGGCCGACACCGTCGTGCCGCGGATGACGAACATGTCGACTCCCGCGTCGACGACGCACTTCGCGAACTCCTTGGTCCGCTGGGGCGACAGGCTGCCGGCGACGGTAACGCCGGCGTCGCGCATGTGGCGCAGCCGAGCGGTGATCAGCTCGGGCTTGATCGGCTCGGTGTAGATCTCCTGCATCCGCCGGGTCGCGTCGGAGCCGGTCAGGCCGGCGACCTCCTCGAGCAGGTCGGTGGGGTCGTCGAAGCGCGTCCAGAGGCCCTCGAGGTTGAGCACGCCCAGCCCGCCGAACCTGCCCAGTGCGATCGCTGTCTCGGGCGACATCACCGAGTCCATCGGCGCGGCCAGGATCGGCAGCTCGAAGCGGTAGGCATCGATCTGCCAGGCGAGGCTGACCTCTTCCGGGTCACGCGTTCGTCGCGACGGCACGATGGCGATGTCGTCGAAGGAGTAGGAACGACGGGCCCGCTTGGCCCGGCCGATCTCGATCTCGGTCACCGGCAAAGGCTAGTCGCACGAGAGCCCGACGCGGTGACGGGGCGTCAGCGCCCCGCGTGCCGCCGAGCCGTTGCGGTCAGCGACCCGAGTAGTTCGGCGCCTCGGCGATCATCTGGACGTCGTGCGGGTGGCTCTCCTTGAGCGAGGCCGAGGTGATGCGGACGAAGCGACCCCGGTCCTGCAGCTCGGGGACGGTCCGGGCACCGACGTAGAACATCGACTGCGTGAGACCGCCGACGAGCTGGTGGGCGACGGCGGCCAGCGGACCGCGGTAGGCGACCTGCCCCTCGATCCCCTCGGGCACGATCTTGTCGTCGCTGGTGACCTCGGCCTGGAAGTAGCGGTCCTTGGAGTAGGACTTCTTGCCGCGCGAGGACATGGCCGCCAGCGACCCCATCCCCCGGAAGCTCTTGTACTGCTTGCCGTTGACGAAGACGAGCTCGCCAGGTGCCTCCTCGCACCCGGCGAGGAGCGCGCCGACCATCACGGAGTCGGCGCCGGCCACGAGCGCCTTCGCGATCTCGCCGGAGTACTTGATCCCGCCGTCGGCGATCACCGGGACACCGGCCGGCCGGCAGGCGAGCGCGGCCTCGTAGATCGCGGTGACCTGGGGCACGCCGACGCCGGTGACCACGCGCGTGGTGCAGATCGCACCCGGGCCGACCCCCACCTTGACGGCGTCGGCGCCGGCGTCGACGAACGCCTGCGCCCCGGCGCGAGTGCCGACGTTGCCGCCGATGACCTGGACGTGCCGGGTGGCCGGGTCCGACTTCAGCCGCTCGACCATGTCGAGCAGCATCCGGACGTGCCCGTGGGCAGTGTCGGCCACGAGGACGTCGACACCGGCCTCGACCAGCGTGACGGCCCGCTCCCAGGCGTCGCCGAAGTAGCCGATCGCCGCGCCGACCAGCAACCGGCCGTGCGCGTCCTTGGAGGCGTGCGGGAACTGCTCGGACTTCACGAAGTCCTTGACCGTGATCAGGCCGCCGAGCCGCCCGTCGACATCGACCAGCGGCAGCCGCTCGCGCTTGTGCTTGCGCAGCAGGGTGGTCGCCTCGTCGCGCGAGATGCCGACGGCCCCGGTGACCAACGGCATCGGCGTCATCACCTCGTCGACCTTGGTCGTGGCCCACTCCGCCACCGGGGTGAACCGCAGGTCACGGTTGGTGATGATGCCCATCAGCCGGTTGTCGGGGTCGACGACAGGGAGCCCGGAGACGCGGTACTCGCCGCAGATCCGATCGAGGTCCTCCAGCGTCGCGTCGGGACCGATCGTGACGGGGTTGGAGATGATGCCGGTCTGGGTCCGCTTGACCAGGTCGACCTGGTAGGCCTGGTCGGCCAGCGAGAGGTTGCGGTGCAGCACCCCGATGCCGCCTTGCCGGGCCATCGCGATCGCCATCCGCGACTCGGTGACGGTGTCCATCGCCGCCGACACCAGCGGCACCTTCAGGCTGATCTCGCGGGTCAGGCGCGACGACGTGTCGATCTCCTGCGGGGCGAGGTCGGACTCGCCGGGCAGCAGGAGGACGTCGTCGTACGTCAGGCCGAGGGCGGCGAACTTGTCGGGCAGCTCCACGCGTCGATTCTACGGGTGTCCGGGCGCGGGGCTGTCAGCGCACGGGGAGCGTCGGGCTCGGCTCGCGCTCGTCGCGGCGTACCGCGAGCAGATGCAGCACCCAGGAGAACAACCCGGCCAGCACCAGCGCCGTGGAGACCAGCGCCATCGTGGTCAGCGAGCCCGAGACGACCGGCGCAAGCACCGCCGCGGTGACGCCGTTGAGCACCAGCGTGAAGAACGTGAACATCGACACGGCCGCCCCCCGGCCACCAGGGAACATGTCGAGCAGCATCAGCTGCAGCGTGGGGTACGCCGCGGCCGTGCCGACCGCGATCACCGCCGGCCCGATGACCGCCCACGGCAGGTCGGAGCCGAGCGGCAGCGAGACCAGCAGCACGTTGAGGACGCCCCCGGCGACGGACAACAGCAGCGCGCCCGTCACGAGGCTCCGGCCGCTGATCCGGCCCGCGGCGCGGCCACTGATCTGCGCCCCCACCATCACGCCGGCGATCATGGGCACGAACAGCACCCAGTAGTCGAGCTCGCCGAGCCCCAGCAGGTCGTGGACCACGATCGGGGCCATCCCGATGTAGAGGAACTGCCCGCAGAAGCTCAGGGACGCCGCCCAGGCCACGCGGTGGAACCGCCGGCTGACGGTGACCTCGACGAGGCTGCCGACCAACGCCTTGAAGCGGAACGGGATGCGTCGTTCCGGCGGATGGGTCTCGTCCAGGGCAACCACGACGACGATCGTGAGCAGCAGCCCGAACCCGGACATGAACCAGAAGACGATCGGCCACGGGCCGACCTGGAGCAGCAGCCCACCGACCACGGGCGCCAGGGCCGGGGCGATCGCGAAGATCATCATCACCCGGCTCATCAGGCGCTGGGCCTCGGGGCCGTCGTAGGAGTCGCGGATGACCGTGCGGCTGACGATCACGCCGCCGCCGGCACTGAGCCCCTGGAGGACCCGGAAGAACAGCAGCGTGGACAGGTCGTCCGAGAGCGCGCAGCCCACCGAGGCCAGCACGAAGACACCGACGCCGGTGATCATCACCGGGCGTCGGCCCAGCGCGTCCGAGAGCGGCCCGTGGAAGGGGCTCATCACCCCGAAGGCGATGAGATAGGCGCTCACGACCCACTGGAGCTCGGCGGCAGTGGCCGGCAGGTCCGCGCCCATCTCCGGGTACGCCGGGAAGGGCGTGTCGATGCTGAAGGGGCCCAGCATCGACAGCGACGCCAGGATCGCCGGGACCAGGATCAGGGCGCGACGCGAGGCCTGAGAAGACGACAGGCCGGTGTGACCCGCCTCCGAGGGCGCGCTCACACCGGCCTGCCGGTCGTGCGTGGGATCAGTGGCCGTGGCCGTGCCCGTGCCCGCCTGCGGCGACGGGCTCCTGCTCCTCGGGCTTCTCGACGATCAGGGTCTCGGTCGTCAGCAGCATGCCGGCGATCGAGGTGGCGTTGACCAGCGCGGACCGGGTCACCTTGACCGGGTCGAGCACTCCCTGGGCGACCAGGTCGCCGTACTCACCGGTCGCGGCGTTGAAGCCCGTGCCGACACCGGCCTCGCGGACCTTGGCGACCACGACGAAGCCGTTGTCGCCGCCGTTCTCGGCGATCCAGCGCAGCGGCTGGTCGAGCGACTTGCGCACGATGTTGACGCCCGCGGCCGCGTCGCCCTCGAGCCCGAGGTCACCGTCGAGGACGGCGGCCGCGTGGATGAGCGCACTGCCACCGCCGGGGACGATGCCCTCCTCGATGGCCGCGCGGGTCGCCGAGACGGCGTCCTCGATGCGGTGCTTCTTCTCCTTCAGCTCCACCTCGGTGGCGGCGCCGACCTTGATGACGCAGACGCCGCCGGCCAGCTTGGCCAGCCGCTCCTGCAGCTTCTCGCGGTCCCAGTCGGAGTCGGTGTTCTCGATCTCGGCCTTGATCTGGTTGACCCGGCCCGCGACCTCGGCCGCCTCGCCGCCGCCGTCGACGATCGTGGTGTTGTCCTTGGTGACCACGATGCGGCGGGCGGTGCCGAGCACGTCGAGCCCGACCTGGTCGAGCTTGAGCCCGACCTCGGGAGCGACGACCTGGCCCCCGGTCAGGGTCGCGATGTCCTGCATCATCGCCTTGCGGCGGTCGCCGAAGGCCGGCGACTTCACCGCGACGGCGTTGAACGTGCCGCGGATCTTGTTGACGACCAGGGTCGAGAGGGCCTCGCCCTCGACGTCCTCGGCCAGGATGAACAGCGGCTTGCCGGACGCGATGACCTTCTCCAGCAGCGGCAGCAGCTCGGAGACGCCCGAGATCTTGCCCTGGTGGAGCAGGATGTAGGCGTCCTCGAGGACGGCCTCCATGCTCTCCGGGTCGGAGACGAAGTACGCCGAGATGTAGCCCTTGTCGAACTGCATGCCCTCGGTGAACTCCAGCTCGGTGCCCATGGTGTTGGACTCCTCGACGGTGATCACCCCGTCCTTGCCGACCTTGTCGAAGGCCTGCGCGAGCAGGTCGCCGATGACGGCGTCGCGGCTGGAGATCGTGGCCACCGAGGCCATGTCCTCGCGGGACTCGACCTCGCGAGCGGCCTCGCGCAGCGCGTCGCTGACGGCCTCGGCAGCGGCGTCCATGCCGCGCTTGAGGCCCATCGGGTTGACGCCGGCCGCGACGGCGCGCAGGCCCTCGTGGACCATCGCCTGCGCCAGGACCGTGGCGGTGGTGGTGCCGTCACCCGCGACGTCGTTGGTCTTGGTGGCGACCTCCTTGGTCAGCTGGGCGCCGAGGTTCTCGAACGGGTCGTCCAGCTCGATCTCACGGGCGACGGTCACGCCGTCGTTGGTGATGGTGGGGGCGCCCCACTTCTTGTCCAGGACGACGTAGCGGCCCTTGGGGCCGAGCGTCACCTTGACTGCGTTGGCGAGGGCGTCGACGCCCCGCTCGAGCGCCCGGCGGGCTGACTCGTCGAACTCCAGGATCTTGGGCACTGCTGCTCCTTCAAGCGCTGAGAAAATGAAACCGCCCGGACGTCATGCGGTGCGGGCCGAAGACGGCTCCGTCCGTATGACGTCCGGGCGGAGAAATCAGGAAACGACCGCGAGGACGTCGCGCGCGGAGAGGATGAGGTACTCCTCGCCGGAGTACTTGACCTCGGTGCCGCCGTACTTGCTGTAGATGACCTTGTCGCCGACGCTGACGTCGAGCGGCACGCGGTTGCCGTTGTCGTCGATGCGACCCGGACCGATGGCCAGGACCTCGCCCTCCTGGGGCTTCTCCTTGGCGGTGTCGGGGATGACCAGGCCGGAGGCCGTGGTCTGCTCGGCGTCGAGCGGCTTGACGACGAGGCGGTCCTCGAGGGGCTTGATGTTGATCGACACTTCTGATCGACCTCCACTTTCTGCACTCAGTGGCTGCGGGATGCTGCACAGGACTTGGCTCGGGAACGTGTGTCCCCGGACGTTCGAGCCTGCGGTTGACGTACGCCGTCGCGGGGGTCGTACGCCGGTCGCAAGCGCTGGCACACTCGGGTCGAGAGTGCCAATGGAGACGTTAGCACTCACCCCGCGCGAGTGCTAGCAGGGGTCTCCACGGGTCGCTGCTGACAGGATGCCCGCGTGGACCTCGACACCTTCCGGTGGCTGCTGACCGACGACGGCCAGCAGCTGCTGGCGACGGCCACCCTGGTGCGGAGCGAGCACGAGGACGACCCGGTCGGGGCTGCGTCGGGGCTGCGCGCCGCCGTGCCGTCAGCCACGCCGGAGCACGCGGCGGCCGCCCTCACCCAGGCCTCGTTGCGGGTCAAGGCCGCGACGAAGTTCGGCAGCGACGCCGCGCGCATGTACTTCACTCCCGACGGGCTCGAGCAGTCCACGCGCACCCGCGTCGCAGACCACCGCGCCGCGCGCCTCGTGGCCGCGCAGGTCGGCTCGGTCGCCGATCTGGGCTGCGGGATCGGTGGCGACCTGGTGGCCTTCGCCCGGGCCGGCCTCACGGCGGCCGGCATCGAGCAGGACCCGGTCCGGGTCGCGATCGCCGAGGCCAACCTCGCCGCCCTCGGGCTCGGCGGCGCCGTGATGGTGGCCGACGTGACCACGGTCGACGTCTCACCCTTCGGGGCCGTCTTCGCCGACCCGGCGCGCCGCTCGGGTCGCGGTCGGGTGATGGACGCCGAGGGCTGGACCCCGCCCTGGTCGTTCGTCGCCGGGCTGCTGGCCCGGCCTCGCCCCGCGGCGGTCGTCAAGGTCGCGCCCGGCATCCCGCACGGGCTGGTTCCCGAGGGCGCGGAGGCCGAGTGGGTCAGCGTCGAGGGTGAGGTGAAGGAGGCGGCGCTGTGGAGCGCCCCGTTGGCGACGGTGCGCCGGCGCGCGACCATCATCGGTCGCGGCGGGCTGGCCACGCTGACCGAGGAGGACGACCCGTACGACGGGCAGCGCCGACCGGTGCGTGCGGTAGGAGAGTTCCTCTACGAGCCGGACGGCGCGGTGATCCGCGCCCGGTTGGTCACCGCGGTGGCCGCCGGGGTGCAGGGCGGCCTCCTCGACGCACACATCGCGTACGTGACGTCGGACATGGGGTTCCGGTCACCCTTCGCGCGTGCGTACCGGGTTGTCGAGGAACTGCCGTTCCGGGAGAAGCAGCTCAAGGCCGCCCTGCGGGCGCGCGACATCGGCGTGTTGTCGATCAAGAAGCGCGGGGTCGCGATCGACCCTGCTTCCCTGCGCCGCCGCCTCGCGCTGTCCGGAGCGGGCAGCGCGACCCTGGTCCTGACCCGTCGGGCCGGGTCCGGGGTCGCGCTGCTCGTCGAACCGTTGTGAGACCTAGCAGCCCGCGCCCGGGTTGGGCACGCACTCGATGAGACCCTCGTCGCCGGTGCCGTCGTCGTGCGGCCAGTTCTTCGGCTGGTCCTTCAGCGGCGAGCTGCTGGACGTGCCACAGACGTCGCCGGTGACCTGTCCCCTGGCGCACCCGTCGTACGGGACGCCACCGACCTCGTAGTGGAAGGTGAGCGTGACCAGGTCGGTCGAGCTCTCCGTGAAGCCAGGGCCGTCGATGTAGTAGCAGACGGTGTCGTTGGCCACCACGGAGACGGTCGTGTCCAGGATGCCGCCGGAGTAAGCCTGGACGGAGTCCGCACCGGCGGTCAGGTTGTCGAGGTGGACGATGCCGCCGTCGACCTCCTGGTTGGCTGTGAAGCAGAACGTCAGGTGGTAGGTCTTGTTCTGGTTGAGACCCGGGTGCTTGCAGGCGATGCCGCACTGCCCCGCGACGACCGGCGGCGGCGACGTGACGCCGAACGCGGGTGCGGCCGACGCCACCGCGACAGCAGGCACCGTCCACGCCATACCGCGCGTGACGGTGCGACGCGAGATTCCCCCGGACTTGCTGGCGCGCATGGGCGCCTCTTGCTGAACCATAGTGATACCCCCCGGTTTCGAATGGTTGCTGGGACACCATATGCCCCGCTAGCACACTCGCGCCAAACTAGTTGGCGGAATTTAACGAAGTGGGCTGGACCAGGGGCTACCCGAGTCCCCTCCTTCGGAATCCGTTGCGGACCCCGTCACACACTTTCGGATCCGTCGCGCGGATGTTCACTCCTTGCCAACGCAGCGCGCTCGGCGACGATCGTGGTGTCCGGACCGTGCCCGGTGTGCACGATCGTGGCGTCCGGGAGCGTGAGCAGGCGGGCGCGGATGGACTCGACGATCAGATCGGCGTCGCTGAAGGACCGGCCGGTCGCGCCCGGACCGCCCTGGAAGAGCGTGTCGCCGGTGAAGACACAGCCGAGGTCGGCGGCATAGAGACAGACCGCACCGGGGGCGTGCCCCGGGGTGTGCAGAACGGTCAACGAGGTGCCGCCGACCTCGATCCGCTGCCCGTCGGACAGGTCGACGTCCCACAGCAGGTCGGGGTGCGTCAGCTCCCACAGCGGCCGATCGGCGGGGTGCAGCAGGATCGGCGCGCCCGCGCGCTCCCGGACCTCGGGAGCGACGCGTACGTGGTCGTCGTGGGCGTGGGTGCACACGATCGCCTTCAGGCGTCGCTCGCCGACCAGCGCGAGGATGGCGTCGCCGTCGTGCGGGGCGTCGATCACGACGCACTCGTCGTCGTCACCGACCACCCACACGTTGTTGTCGACCTCGAAGGTCTCGCCGTCGAGGGAGAACGTGCCGGTGGTGATGCCGTGGTCGACCCGCGCTCCTGAGCTGCCCTTCGCACTCACTCGAAGATCACGACCGAGCGCAGGACGTCGCCGTGGTGCATCTTCTCGAAGGCTGCCTCGACGTCGCCGAGGCCGATCTCCTCGGACACGAAGGCGTCGAGGTCGAGGCGACCCTGCTGGTAGAGGTCGACGAGCATCGGGAAGTCACGGCTGGGCAGGCAGTCGCCGTACCAGCTGGACTTCAGCGAGCCGCCGCGGCCGAACACGTCGATGAGCGGCATGTCGGGCACCTTCATGTCGGGCGTCGGCACCCCGACGAGGACGACGGTGCCGGCCAGGTCGCGGGCGTAGAACGCCTGCTTCCAGGTCTCGGGGCGCCCGACGGCCTCGATGACGACGTCAGCGCCGAAGCCGCCCGTGAGGTCCTGGATGGCGGTGACCGGGTCGGTCTCCGTCGAGTTGACCACCGCCGTGGCGCCCATCTTCTTGGCGAGCTCGAGCTTGCGGTCGTCGAGGTCGACGGCGATGATCGGCGACGCCCCGGCGAGGGCTGAGCCGGCGATCGCGGCCATGCCGACGCCGCCGCAGCCGATCACGGCGACGCTGCGGCCCCGGGTGACGTTGCCGGTGTTGATGGCCGCGCCGAGGCCCGCCATCACGCCGCACCCCAGCAGCCCGACGGCAGCGGCCCGCGCCGACGGGTCGACCTTCGTGCACTGCCCGGCGGCCACCAGGGTCTTCTCGGCGAAGGCGCCGATGCCGAGAGCCGGGCTGAGCTCGGTGCCGTCGGTCAGGGTCATCTTCTGGGTCGCGTTGAAGGTGGCGAAGCAGTACCACGGCTCACCGCGCAGGCAGGCCCGGCAGCTGCCGCAGACGGCACGCCAGTTGAGCACCACGAAGTCGCCCGCCTCCAGGCCCGACACCGCCGGCCCGACCGCCTCGACGACGCCGGCCGCCTCGTGACCGAGCAGGAAGGGAAAGTCGTCGTTGATGCCGCCCTCGCGATAGTGCAGGTCGGTGTGGCACACCCCGCACGCCTGGATCCGCACCACGGCCTCGCCGGGGCCGGGATCCGGCACGTTGATGGTCTCGATCGACACCGGCGCGCCCTTGCCCCGGGCGATCACCGCCTGAACCTGCTGCATCCGATCTCCTCTTGACTTCGAACCACCGTTCAAGTGGACGTGAGTGTCACCATAGAAGACGGCCAGAGAGGGGCGAGCGATGCGGCAGCGGCACGCCGAGCCGCCGGCGTCGAAGACCGATGACGACGGGTTCCGCAGCTGGTGCGACGCGCGCGAGCCCGCGCTCCACCGGCTGGCAGTGCTGCTGACCGCCGACGAGGCCGCCGCGCACGACCTGGTGCGTGAGGTGCTGCCCCGGATGGACGCCACCTGGTCGGGCATCGGTGCGCTCGCCGCGGACGACACGGCGCGCGCCCAGCTCGTCGAGGCCTGCCGTCGCCGGCGCTGGGAAGGCAGCGCGAGTGCAACCGCCCTCGACGACCCTGCGGTCTCCGACGAGTTGTCCCTGGCGACCTGGGAGGCGGTGGCGCGGCTGCCCGCGCAGACCCGCGCGGCTGCGGTGCTGACCCGCCACGAGGGGCTCGACGACGCGGAGGCCGGCCGGCTGCTGCGCCTCGCACCTGGTGCCGTCCGGGCGGCCGACGCCGAGGCGGTGGCCGCCGTCGCTGCCCTGCTCGCGGAGGTACGCCGGCGCGACGCGACGCCTCCTGACCCGTCTCCGGGCCCGTCGACCGCGGCCCGGGATCCCGGACGGCTGCTGAGCGAGGCACTGACCGCACGCGCCGACGCCGCGGCGTACACGCCGGTGCCGCGCGAGGAGGTCGAGGCCACCGCCGCCGGCCTGCGCCGCAGGCGGCGGATGCTGCTGGTCGGCATCTCCGGCGCCGTCCTCGTCGCCGGAGTCGGCCTCGCGGCGGCCTTCGGGGTCGGCCCCACGGAGCCCGCGAAGCCGCCCGCGAAGACGCCCGCGACGCTGAGCTCGGACGAGCGCGCGCCGTACGGTCCGCTGGGTCGCTACGAGCGCACCGGCCTGCCGGAGATCCCCTACCTGGTCGAGGACGTGCTGCACGACCCCGACGGCTCCCGGGTCGCGCTGCCGGTGCTGCGACCGCGGTCGGCCGTCCGCTTCGAGGACCACGTCTACGTCACCACGCTCCGCGACAACGGCGACCAGCTCTACCGGGTCGACCGGTCCGGGCAGATCGACGGCGCCTGGCCGACCCTCGGCGAGCCGGCCGTCGCGCCGGACGGGTCCACGATCGCCTGGCTCGAACGCCGCGGTGCCGACCGCCTCGTCCTGCACCGTGGAGAGGAGCGCCAGCGGATCGACCGGACGGCCCGGATCGTCGGGACCGCCGGCGAGGTCGTGGTCCTCAACGCGTCGGACGGGGTGTGGGTGACCGACCTCAGGTCGACGCCGCGCCGGCTCACCGGGCTGCGGGTGGCCACGTCCGTCGCCGACGACGGTCTCGTCGCGGCCGTCTCGGAGGACGGCGCCGTCGTCGTCGACCTGCTCGGCCGCGTGCAGTGGTCGTCCCCCGACTGGCAGCCCGGCGCGCTCAGCCCCGACGGCAGGTACCTGGTCGCGGTCGGCGCCACCCGCACCCGCCTGGTCAACGCGGTCCTCGACGCGCGCACCGGGACCCTCGTGCGCGAGATCGACTGGGTGTCGCCGGCGCCGGGCGTGCTCGACGTGCGCTGGGAGGACCCGGAGACCGTCCTCGCCCTGGCGGTGGACCAGGGTGAGAGCGCCATCCTGCGGATCGCCGTGGCCGACGGCGAGGTCACCCGAGCGACCCCGCCCATGTCGGCGGACGTGGTCGGCATGTCCCGCTACCGGTTCGCGAGTCGGTGATGACCGCCTTCACCGCCTGGCTGGAGGCGCGCGAGCCAGTGCTGCGGCGGGCGGCGTACGCCCTCACCGGCGACGCCGCCCGCACCCGGAGCCTCGTGCGCGAGGCAGCCGTCGCGGCGTCGGCGAGCGGCCACGCCGACGGCTTGCTGCTCGAGGACGCGGCCCGGGCGACGCTGGCGTCGGAGCTGCCCCCGACCCCCGCCGGCAGCGACGAGCCCGTGGTCTGGGACTACCTCTCGACCCTGGAGCCCCGCGACCGCGTCGACGCCGTGCTGGCCCTGCTCGACGCCGAGCCCGGGTCGGCACCCGTGGTCGACGACCTGGCCGGGCTGCTCCTCGTCGACGAGGCGCAGGCGCGGGCCCGCACGCTCGACGCACTGGCGCGGCCGGCGGCCGCCGACCTCCCGGCCCGGACGACGTACGCCGACGTGGTCGGCCTCCGACGTCGGCGGCGCACCCGGCGGCGGACGGGGATGCTCCTGGCCGCCGGGGCGGTGGCAGCGGTCGCCGTACCGACCCTGGCGCTCACCGGAGGCGGCCTTCCGGGCCCCGTCGAGCCGTCGCGTCCGACGCAGACCCCGGCCGTCGGGGCGGGCGAGCGAGAGGCGCGCGAGCCGTTCCCGCCCCCGTGGGTGCTGCCGCCCGACGTCAGGCGGCGGCTCATCATCGGGGGGACGACCCGCGTGCAGCTCGAGACCAACTGCGCCAACCCCGCCGACGAGGAGTTTCGCTCGCTGACCGTCATCCGCGCCCGCTGCCGGACTGAGGTCGTCAAGCAGCGCTGACCGTCTGCACTCCAGCAACATTTCTTGCAACCTGCCCGCCGGTCTCCGCGTCTTGGGGGTGACGGGAAGGGAGGATCACGTGCATGCCATCGCCGAGCGGACCGGAGCGCCGGTCCTGAGCCGCGACCACGACGAGGACTTCGCGGCGTACCTCGCGGCGCGCCAGCCTGCCCTGCTCCGCACGGCGTACGCGCTCACCGGCAACCGCGCCGACGCCGAGGACCTGCTGCAGACGGCGTTGGCCAAGCTGTACCTGTCCTGGGGGCGGGTCCGCGACCGCGAGGCTGTCGACGGCTACGTGCGGCGGATCCTGGTCAACGAGAACAACTCGCTCTGGCGGCGCGCGTTCAAGCGGCGCGAGGTCGCCGTGGAGGCTGTGCCCGACCGCGTGAACACCGACCGACCCGGCACGGCGCACGACGCGGCCCTGTGGTCGTTCGTGCAGTCGCTGCCGCCGAAGCAACGGGCGGTGGTGGTGCTGCGCTACTACGAAGAGCTCAGCGAGGCCGAGACCGCCGACGTGCTCGGCATCTCGGTCGGCACGGTGAAGTCCCAGGCGAGCCGGGCGCTCGCCGCGCTGCGGGCACGGGCACCCCGGTCCCTGGACCCCAGCTCAGACATTCACGGTGACCCCGGGGAGGAGCAGCGATGACCAGCAGCTTCGACGACGACGAGCGGGCCCTGAGCCGCGCCCTCCACGGCCGCGTCGACCACCTCGCCGAGAGCCCGCTGGGGCTCGACGACGTGCAGGGCAAGGCCCGGCTCGTACGCCGCCGGCGGCAGCTCGTCGCGGGGGCGGCCCTGGCCGTCGCGGTCGCCGTGATCGTTCCGACCGCCGTGGTCGCCGGCCGCGCGCTCGACGGCGGGTCCGTCCCCGGGCCGGCCACCGCCACCAGCAGCCCCACCGAGGCGAGCGACAGCGCCGACCCCGAGCCGACGGACTCCGCCGAGCCGACCGGCGACCCCGAGCGCCGGCCGATCGACATCGCGGCGCTGCCGGTCGGCGACGCGCCGAGGATCGACTGGTCCGAGGGCGCCGACGTCCACCGCGCCGACGGCTCGACGGTCGCCGGCGTGCTCCCCGAGGGCACCACGGGACTCGCCCCGCTGGGCGAGGGCTGGGTGGTGGCCACCCGCGACGGCGAGGGCAACGGCTTCGCGCGGTTCGTCCCCGCCGACGGCATGTCCGCGCAGGTGCTCTTCGAGCTCGACGGCGACCTCACGACCTCTCCGCTCGGCGAGGTCGTGGCGTTCTCGCAGCCTGACGGGCAGGTCAAGATCATGCAGGACGGCGGCGCGGACAACTTCAACCTGGCACCGATCACCGCCACCGGCCCCTACGACGCGGTGGCCGTGACGTCCGAGGACTGCCGCGAGGCCGCGCCCGAGGGCGGCGGCTGCACCGTCTTCGTCAACACCCTGGGCGAGCAGCAACAGGCGCTGTACACCACCTCGCACGGGATCGTCGACGTGGTCGACGACACGATCCTGCGGCTGACGGCCTGGTCGGCAGATCGCTACGCCGGCATCACCCGCTTCAACGACGACCTGACCACCTGCACGAGCGTCCGCGACTCCGAGAGCCGTGAGGAGGTGTGGAAGACCTGCGACAACCGGGTCGTCGACTTCTCCCCCACCGGCGAGGCCGCCCTGGGCATCGGCTCGGTCGGCAGCGGCAACGGCGAGGGCCAGATCACCCTCCTCGACGCCACCGACGGCACCGTGCTCATGGACCTGATCGCCGACGAGCAGCACCAGGTGTTCGCCACGCAGTGGGCCTGGGAGGACGACTCCCACGTCCTGGTGGTGGTGCGCGAGGGCCTGGACTGGTCCGTCGTCCGCCTCGGCACCGACGGTTCCCTGGAGCTCGCCGTCGAGCCGCGGGCCGGCGATGAGATCGACGCGCCGTTCATCCTGCAGACCGTCGGCCCGTGACCGACTACCGCGGTGCTGTGGTCGGTTAGGGGGCCGCCAGCCACGACCTAACCGACCACAGCACCGCACCAGTCAGAGTGCCCGCCCGCGTGACGCCAGCACCTGGGTCACCGGCTGGGACGAGTCGGCGGGCAGGGTGAGCGGCGAGGGCGGGCGACCGCGGCTGACCATCTCGACGCCCAGGGCCGCGACCATGGCGCCGTTGTCGGTGCACAGCCCGGGGCGCGGGACGCGGACCCGGACGCCGACGCGTGCCGCCCGCTCCACCGCCATCGCCCGGAGTCGGCTGTTGGCCGCGACCCCGCCGCCGATGAGCAGGTCGTCGATGCCGGACGAGACCGCCGCGTCGAGCGCCTTGCGGACGAGGACGTCGCAGACGGCCTCCTGGAACGCCGCCGACACGTCCGCGACCGGCACCGGCTCGCCGGACCGCTCGCGCGCCTCGACCCAGCGCGCCACGGCCGTCTTGAGTCCCGAGAACGAGAAGTCGAAGCGGTGTCGCTCGAGGTCCTTCCGCGCCGTCAGCCCCCGGGGGAAGTCGACGTACGCCGCGTCGCCCTCGCGCGCGACCCGGTCGATGTGCGGGCCGCCCGGGAACGGCAGCCCGAGCAGTCGGGCGACCTTGTCGAAGGCCTCGCCGGCCGCATCGTCGATCGTCGCGCCCATCGGGTCGATGCCGTCGGTGACGTCGGTGACCCGGAGCAGGGAGGAGTGCCCGCCCGAGACGAGCAGGGCCAGGCACGGCTCGGGCAGCGGGCCGTGCTCGAGCTGGTCGACGGCCACGTGGGCGGCCAGGTGGTTGACGCCGTAGAGCGGCTTGCCGAGGCCGATCGCGAGGGCCTTGGCGGCCGCAACGCCGACCAGCAGCGCGCCCGCGAGCCCCGGCCCGCTGGTGACGGCGAGCGCGTCGACGTCGTGGAGACGGATTCCGGCGGTCTCGGCAGCGCGCTCGATCGTCGGCACCATCGCCTCCAGGTGCGCCCGCGAGGCCACCTCTGGCACCACGCCGCCGAAGCGGGCATGCTCGTCAACACTGCTGGCCACCGCGTCGGCGAGGAGCGTGTTGCCGCGGACGATGCCCACACCGGTCTCGTCACACGACGTCTCGATGCCGAGCACCACGGGGCCGTCGCTCACGGGCGCCATCCTCCCGCACCACTGGTCGATGTGAACAAAGTGACGACTGGGAGCGTCTCACCGCTCGTCCACCTCCTTCGGCTACACCGAACGAAAGGCAAGACACTCGTGCAGCACACACTCACTCTCGGGCGCCGCACTCATCGGCGCCGCGCCGGCGGCGTGATCGCGCTCGCCGCCTCCGCCGCCCTCGTCGTCGGCGTCACAGCTCCGACGAACGCCGCCCCCGACACCGCCGAGCCCGCGATCGGCCCGAAGACGTCGTTCACGATGCAGGCCGACGGCTCCTCCGGCACCAACGCCAAGGGCAAGGCGATCCCGAACCTCGACATCGTCAAGGACACGGTCCGCACCTACTACAAGGCCACCAACGGCATCGCCGACAAGACCGCCTCTCCCTACATCAGTGAGATCAAGGCGCTCACCGACGCGCAGACGGCGTACCTCGACACGGCGTACGCAACAGTCACGGCCGCCGGCAAGATCCCCGCGGTCGTCCTCGACACCGACGACACCGTGCTCTGGAACTACGACATGGAGGACGGCGCGATGGGGTTCGACTACGACCCCGCGCTCCAGAACACCTGGGTGCAGGAGCAGCGCTTCCCGGCCGTCCCTGGCATGGTCGCCTTCGTCAACGCCGCGGCCGCCAAGGGCTTCGCGGTCTTCGGCGTGACCGGCCGCGGCGACAGCCAGCGCGCCGCCACGCTCGCCAACCTCACGAAGGTCGGCTTCACCGCCTTCGCGCCGGAGCGCTTCTTCACCAAGTGGCCGGGCACCGCGAAGCCCGACTACCTCACCTGCGCCGTCGTGACGGCGTGCACGACCGTGGAGTACAAGGCGGGCACCCGCAAGCACATCGAGACCGACCTCAAGGGCGCCGGCGACAAGAGCTTCGACATCGTCCTCAACGTCGGCGACCAGTTCTCCGACCTGATGGGCGGGTACGCCGACAGGACGCTCAAGCTGCCGAACCCGACGTACTACCTGCCGAGCCCCAACCTGCCGGGCGTGAGCGAGCCGGCGCTGGCGCCGAAGACGTCGTTCACGATGCAGCCCGACGGCTCGAGCGGGCTGACGGTCGGCGGCGAGAACATCGCGAACGTCGACTCGGCGACCGCGACCATCAGGGCCTACTACAACGCCAAGAACGGCGTGGCCGACCGCAACAAGTCGGCGTTCGTGAAGGAGCTGAAGGCCAAGACCAGCGACACCGCCGCCAAGATCAAGACCCAGTGCCAGAAGGTGAAGGCCAAGAACGGCAAGAACCCGGCCGTCGTCTTCGACGTCGACGACACCCTCCTGTGGACCTACGACCTGCAGGACAAGGGCAGCGGCTTCGCGGGTGACCCCGCACTGCGCGACAAGTGGGTGGCCAAGAAGAAGTTCCCGTCGGTGCCGGCGATGGCCAAGATGGTGCGCAAGGCCAAGAAGGGCGGCTGCGTCGTCATCGCGATCACCGAGCGCCCGGCCAGCGAGCTGGGCCAGACCCGCAAGAACCTCAACAAGCACTACGACTGGGTGTTCGGGAAGAACAACGTCTACGCCTCGACCGACAAGGCCACGACCCGCGCGCAGATCAAGCAGAACCGCAAGCTGCGCATCCTGTGGAACGTCGGCGACCAGCCGGCCGACCTGCTGGGCGGCAACGCCGAGCACCGCTTCGAGGTGCCCAACCCGACGTACTACCAGCCCTGATCCCGACCCACTTCCCCAGTCCGGGCTGGGACGGGCCGGTAGCTACGCAGGCGCCGCCGCCGAGGATCTTGCCGGGAGATGCTTCTCCATGACCTCGGCGGTGGCGCCGTCGGCGTAGTAGCGCGGGCGCCGGTCGAGCGTGGCGTAGCCACGCGCGACGTAGAAGGAGCGAGCGCCCGCGTTGTCCTCGCGCACCTCGAGGAGGACGCGTTCGGCGCCCTGCTCGACCGCCAGACGTTCGACGGCGTCGAGCAGGGCGCTGGCCACGCCGCCGCGGCGGTACGCCGCGTCGACCGAGATCCGCTGGAGCTCGGCGATCTCGGCCACCACGCTGACCACCGCGTGCCCGGCCACGTTGCCGTCGCTCTCGGCGACCCACCAGTGCGTCGTCGGCACCTCGCCGCCCACGCCCATCGCGACCAGCCCGAAGGGCCACGCGTCGGGGCCGAGGTTGCGCTCCTCCAGCTCGGCGACCCGCAGCGCGTCGCCGATGACGGCCGGGCGGAGCCTCATCGTGGGGGTCGGGCAGCCGGCTCGTCGGCATCCGGACGGCGCAGGTAGAGCGGCTCGGGGTCGAGCAGGTCGGCGCGCTCGTCGGTGAGCGCGCGAGCCAGCCAGCCGGCGCTCGGCCGCGCGGGTCCGACGGCGTTGGGGAAGGACTCGGGGTAGAGCCGCGGCCCCTCCCCTGCCACCGGCAGCCCGGTCGCGGCGTCGGCCGGCCGCAGCACGGCGGGCCCGTCGAGGCGCCGTCCCGCGTCGTCGTACGACGCGAGGTAGACCTCCTTGCGCCGGGCGTCGGTGGCGACGACGAAGTCGCCGACCACCGACCCGGTGTCCACGGCCTCGACCGCCAGCACGTCGAGCGAGCAGACGCCGTAGACGGGGATCTCCAGCACGAACCCCAACGTGCGCGCCGTGACGAGCCCGACCCGCAGACCGGTGAACGGGCCCGGCCCGACGCCGACGCCGATGGCGGTGAGGTCCTGACGGACGACGCCCGCCTCGCTCATCACCCGCTCGATCAGGGGGGCGAGCTGCTCGCCGTGGCGCATCGGCTGGTCCGCGGTCGCCTCGGCGACGACGTCGTCGCCGTCGTGGAGGGCGACGGACACCAGCGGGGTGGCGGTGTCCATGGTGAGCAGGGCCGTCACGGGAGCGACCGCCACTGCGTGGTGAGCCGGCCCTCGTCGAGGAGGTGGAGCGCGAAGGTCGGCGGGGCGTCGAGCCAGAGCCTGGGCAGGTCCTCGGCGTCGAGCGGGATGGTCGAGGAGATGCCACCACCGACGAGCAAGGGGCGGCCGCCGTACGTCGTGGAGGCGGCCATGTGGACGTGCCCGACCAGGGTCGCGACGACATGGCCGTGGGCAGCCACGACAGCCTCGAGCGCCTCGGGCTCGCGCAGCAGGTAGGCGTCGATCCAGGGAACGCCGACGGGGTACGGCGGGTGGTGCAGGCACACGAACGTCGGCAGCGACGACGACGCGAGCTCGGCGTCGAGCCACGCCAGGGTCTGCGGCGACAGCACGCCGTGGTCGATCCGCTCGCCGGGCGCGGCGGGAACGAGCGAGTCGGCCATCAGGAAGCGGTGGCCGGCGATGTCGTACGCCGCGTCGAGCGGCCCGCCGCTCGGGGCGCCGAGCAGCGCTCCCTCGAGCAGGGCCTCGGCGAAGGGCTCGCGCACGTCGTGGTTGCCCGTGCCCCACAGCACGGGGACCGGCAGGGAGCCGAGGACGGCGAGCGCCTCGGCGTACTCCTCCGGCCGACCGTGGTCGGCCACGTCGCCGGTGATCACGACGACGTCGGGGCGGATCCGCTCGACCGCCGTCGCGACCCGGCGGCTGCGGTCGGCGACGCCCGGACGGTTGCCGAAGTGCGGGTCGGACAGGTGCGCGACGGTCAGCACCGGGTCAGTCTCGCAGCCAACGAGGACCGACCGGCGCCACCAGGACGCGGCGCGGATCGTGGTCCGCGCCGGCGTCGCCGCCCTCGGCGCGCGAGATCCGCACCTCCAGCCGCGACGTGTCGAGCACCTCGGCGACCCCGCTGCCCCACTCCACGACGGTCACCGCCTCGTCGAGCGACGCGTCGAGGTCGAGGTCGTCGAGCTCCTCGATGCTGCCGAGCCGGTAGGCGTCGACGTGGACGAGCGCCGGCCCGCCGACCACGGAGGGGTGCACCCGGGCGATCACGAACGTCGGCGAGGTGACGTCGCCGCGGACGCCGAGCCCCTCGCCCAGTCCCTGCGTGAGCGTGGTCTTGCCGGCCCCGAGCCCGCCCGAGAGCACGACGAGGTCACCCGGACCCAACCGCGCCGCCAGGTCGCGCCCCAGCCCCCGCATGGCGTCGGCGTCGGGGACGTCGAAGGCCGAGGGGGCCGGCCGTTCGAGCCGGACGTACGGCGACTCGCCACCGACCTCGCAGAATCCCTCGTGCCGCCAGAACCTCACCGTGCCAGGCAGCTCCTCCCGGGCCAGCACGGCCACTCGCCGGAACCCCACCGCCGCCTCCAGGGCGGCGGAGACGAGCTCGGCGGCGACGCCGAGGTGCTGCGCGTAGGGGACGACGCCCACGCGGCGCAGGAACAGCGTGTCGCCGTCGGGGTCCAGCACGAGGGCCCCGGCGGGCTCGTCGTCGTGGATCGCGAGCAGCCCGCCGTGCACCTGCAGTGCTGCGGCGATGGACTCCACCGTCTCGCGCAGCGCGTCGGCCGGCGGGTCGAGCACCGGCCGCGTGACGAACGCGGCCCGGACCACCGCGTGCACGTCGGCAGCGGCCTCGGGCCCGACGCGCCGGACCTCGACCGTCACGCGCGACTCACCGCCGGCCGTCTACAGCCTCGTCGGCGAGCCGGGCGACCACGCGCGCGATGAGGTGGTCGAGCTCGTCGTTGACCTCGGTGTGGCTCTCGAGCACGACCATGTGGCCGGCGTCGGGGCACTCCAGCAGCTCCGAGCCGTGGATGGCGGCATGCAGCTTGCGGCTGTGGCTGACGCTGGTGATCTTGTCGCGGGTGCCGCAGATGACCGAGGTGGGGACCCGGGCGAGGTGCTCGAGGTGGGTCCAGTGGTCGAGGCTCGCGAAGGCCGGGAAGAAGTCGGCGACCACGCTGAACGGCGTCCTGTCGAGCATGGCGTAGGTGAAGTCGACGTACGACGCCGGCACGTCGCTGCTGCCGAAGGCGTAGGTGTCGACGATGACGCGGGCAACGTCCCGCCCGAGCGAACGCACCCGGTCGACGAGTCCGGAGCCCCGCGACAGGGTGCTCATCACCCGGGTGACGACGCCGGGACCCATGCCGGCCGGCAGCAGCGGGAACATGATCCGGCCGATGTCGAGCCCGCCGGCGCTGGTCGCGATCAGGGCGGCCCCGACGACCTTGGTGCCGAAGAGCTCGGGGTGTCGTTCGGCGAGCGACATGACGGTCATCCCGCCCATCGAGTGCCCGATGAGGATCACCGGCTCGACGCCGGTCAGGTCGTCGAGGACCCGCTTGAGGTCGCTGCCGAGCTGCGCGATGGTCGCGTGGTGGTCGGGCGAGCGCGCCGAACGACCGTGCGAGCGCTGGTCGTAGAGGACCAGGCGGGCCTGTCCCCGGTAGCCCGCCCGCTGGAAGTGCCAGCAGTCGAGGTCGAGCGCGTACCCGTGCACGAACACCAGCGTCGGCGTGAGCTCTTCTCGCCGCCGGTCGCGGGCCGTCGCGGCGAGCTCGCGGTCGAGCTCGTCGACCTCCGCGTGCAGAGGGAGCCCGTCGTCGGCGACGACGGTGATCGGATCGCTGCGCAGGCTCCCGAAAGGAGGGTGGTCGCCGACGTCGCGGTGCGAGATCTGCCGGCCACGCTGCACGAAGCGAGCCGCGACACCGGCTGCCGCCACGCCGGCGGCACCGGCGGCGAGCCCGATCAGCTTGCCGCGGGTCCTCATCGGGTGGCTCCCACAGCGTTCTCGTGCTCGTAGCGACGGCTCATCCGGCCGCCGATGCGGGTGACGATCTCGTAGTTGATCGTGTCGCAGGCCTCGGCCCAGTCCTGTGCGGTGGGCTCGCCGGCGTCGCCCGCGCCGAACAGCACGACCTCGCTGCCCGGCGAGGGCAGGTCGCCGTCGAGGTCGACCACGAGCTGGTCCATGCAGATCCGGCCGCGGACCTCCCGGCGACGTCCGTCGACCCACGCCTCGGCGCGGTTGCCGGCATGGCGGGGCACTCCGTCGCCGTACCCCACCGGCACCAGGCCGACGGTCGTGTCGCGGTCGGCGACCCAGGTGTGCCCGTAGGAGACGCCGGCGCCGGCGTGGATCGCCTTGCTGAGCGCGAGCGTTGCCCGGACCGTCATCGCGGGCCGCAGCCCCAGCGCCGACGTCTCCGGGCGGCCGGGTGCCGGGTCGAGGCCGTACGCCGCGATCCCACACCGCACCATCTCGTAGCGGCTGCTCGGCCGCAGCACCGCCGCCGCGGAGTTGGCGAGGTGGCGCACCTCCGGGCGCAGGCCGGCCTCCTCGGCCACCGCCAGCGCCTCGGCGAACAACGCCTCCTGCGTCTCGTTCGCCGGGTGCTCCGGCTCGTCGCTGCACGCGAAGTGCGACCAGATGCCGGTGACTCCGATGCTGCCGTCGACCTCGAGGCGACGGGCGTGCGCGACCAGGGGTGCCCAGTCGGCCATCGCCGCTCCCCCGCGGGACAGGCCGGTGTCGGCCTTGAGCTGGACGCTCGCCCGGGCCCCGCGCGCGCGGGCGGCGGCGACGATCTCGTCGAGCTGGGTGAGGGAGTACGCCGTCACCTCGATGTCCTCGGCCAGCGCGTCGGCGTACTCCTCTCCCGGGACGGTGAGCCAGCACAGCAGCCGTCCCCGGTCGCCGGCACGCCGCAGGGTGAGCGCTTCGTCGAGCGTCGCGACGCCGAGCCATGCGGCGCCGGCCTCGCGAGCGGCGCGGGCGGCGGGGAGCATGCCGTGCCCGTAGCCGTCGGCCTTGACCACCACCATGACCGCCGCGGGCGCCACCAGGTCGGTGAGGACCCGCACGTTGTGCCGGATCGCGTCGAGGTCGACGACGATCTCGGCGTGCGCGGTCATGGGCACGATCCTCTCAGCCGGGTCGGTGCGCCGGTCAGGCTGTCCGCACGCTGCGGACGGCCTGCGGCAGGGCCGCCGCCACAGCAGAGGCGGTCAGTGGGCCGCCGTCCGAGGAAAGGGTTGCGGCCGCGCCGTGCAGCCACGCGCCGGCGCTCGCGGCGTCGTAGGGGTCGAGGCCGGCGGCCGCGAGCGCACCGACGACGCCAGCGAGCACGTCCCCGGCGCCCGCGGTGGCCAGCCACGCGACGCCGGTGGTGTTGACGCGAGCCCGACCGTCGGGCCGGGCCACGACGGTGCGCCGGCCCTTCAGGAGCACGACGGCGTCGTACGCCGCTGCGGCCTGGCGTGCGTGGCGCAAAGGAGCCGCCTCGACCTCCTCGCGCTCCACCTCGAGCATCCGCGCGAGCTCGCCGGCGTGCGGGGTCAGCACGGCCTCCCCCGCGATCGGCCGCGCCACGGCGAGCAGCGCGTCGGCGTCGACGACCACGGGGACGCTGTCCTCGAGCGAGCGGCGCAGCGCCTCGGCCGCGTCGTCGCCGCCGCCCGACCCCACGACCCACGCCTGGACCCGGCCGTCGCCGGATACGGTCTCCGGGAAGGCGGCCAGCACGTGGTCGGCGGCGCCACCGTCGTAGCGGACCATCCCGGCCAGCCCGCAGCCCGCCCCGGCGACCGAGAGCACAGCGGCGCCCGGGTAGCGCGCGGACCCGGTGCGGACCCCGACCACGCCGCGGGAGTACTTGTGCGCGCTGGCTGCCGGCGCGGGCAGCAGCGCCGCGACGTCGGGCGCCTGCAGCGCCTCGACCGGCGCCTCCTCCCGGTCCATGGTCGCGTCCAGTGCCGCATCCAGTGCCGCATCCAGCCCGATGTCGACGAGGTGGACCGCGCCCGCCGCTTGCGCGGCCGGGTCGGCGAGGAGGGCGATCTTGTGCGTGCCGAACGTGACCGTCAGCGTGGCCCGGACGTGCGGGCCGTCGAGCTCGCCGGAGTCGGCGTCGACGCCGGACGGGAGGTCGACCGAGACGACCGGCACCCCTTCGAGGCGCGCCAGCGCCGCGACGGCCTCGTCGCGCAGCCCGGGCCGCCCGCCGATGCCCACGATCCCGTCGACCACGACGTCCGGCCGCTCCGCGTCCTCGATGGCCACGACCCGACCGCCGGCCGTGGTGAGCGCCGCCAGCCCCGCCGCATGCGCCTTCCCGGGTGCGAGCAGCACCGCCTCGACCTTGGCGCCCCGCCTGGCGAGCACCGCGCCGGCGTACAGCGCGTCGCCCCCGTTGTCGCCGGCACCGACCAGCAGCAGCGCCCTGGCGCCGTACCCGCGCCCGAGGAGGTCGAGCACGGCGTACGCCAGCCCGTGCGCCGCCCGCTGCATGAGCGCGCCCTCCGGCAGTCTCGCCATCAGGCCCGCCTCCGCCGCTCGCACCTGCTCCACCGTGTGCGCCCGCAGCATGCACTCAAACTAACCGGTCGTGTGCCTGAGCCTCGCGGCATGGCGCAGTCTGCGGCACACGACTCGATGAGTCCGCGACCCTGTGGAGAGCGGCCGCGCCAGCACGCCCGCGCGGCCATCCTGGTCGGCGTGCTCCCACTCCCCGACGGCCCGCTCGGGGCGCCCTGGCGCGTGACCAGGCAGTCTCGCCTGGCCCGCAGGCAGCTCAACGAGATCGGGATCGCCTGGGAGCGCGGCCCGCAACGAGGTGCTGGCCCGCCGGTGGGTCGAGCACAGCCCACGCGTGCTCTCGACGGTCACCGGCGCGCTCGACTCCGACCCAGCGCGAGTGGCTCGCCGTGCTGCACGCCGGCCCCCGCAGCATGCTCGGGAGCCTGACCGCAGCAACGAGCCACGGCTTCTGGCGGGATGGAACCGTTCTCCGCACGTGAGCGTGCTCGTTGACGACGAGACAGCGTTCGACCCGTGTCGCGGGCTGCGCTTCTTCCGAGTCGCGGCGCAGCTTCGAACACGCGATGGTCGACCCTCGACCGGGCATCCCTCGGGCCAGGGTCGAGCCGGCGGTGCTGCTGTTCGCGGGCTACGAGGCTCCGACCGCCCGAGCGGCGTACGGCGTGGTCGCCGCGGCGGTCCAGCAGCGACTTCACGACGCCTGACCGGCTGAGCGGCTGGCTGGCGGACCTCAAGCCGCTGCGCCGGGCGGCGGTGCTGCGGGGCGGCCCTGCGAGACATCGGCCAGGGCGCGCACTCCGCGGCGGAGGGCGACGTACGGCGCCTGTGCCGGCGGACGCGGGCTGCCACCACCCGCCCGCCAGCGTCGCCACCTCGACCGGGCTCGGACGGCCGCGGCGGACCGACTGCGAGTGGGACCTGCCCGATGGCACGCCCTCGCGTTGGAGGTGGAGGGCCCGCACCACCTCGACGTGCTCCGAGCACGTGGACGACGCCCGTCGGTCGCGACGCCTGGTGGCTCGCCAGCGCGTTTCGGTGCGCTGCTCGGCCTGACGAGCTGCGGCACGAGCCCGACGAGGTCGCCGCCGACCTGATCGCCCTCGGTCTGCGGGGTCGTGTGCCTCAGACCGCGGGCTAGCGCGGGCTCAGGCACACGACTCGCCTCAGGCGCCCTCGAGGATCACCACGGCCGACGCGATGCCGGCGTCGTGGGAGAGGGAGAGGTGGACGGAGGTGACGCCGAGGGCGTCGGCGCGGGCGCGGACGGTGCCGCGCAGCTCGAGGCGGGGGCGGCCGGAGTCCTCGGAGACCACCTCGGCGTCGTGCCAGGCCATGCCGACCGGGGCGCCGAGCGCCTTGGCGACGGCCTCCTTGGCGGCGAAGCGGGCGGCCAGGGAGGCCGGGCCGCGGGTGGCCTCCGCGGAGGTGAAGAGGCGCTCGCGCAGACCAGGCGTCCGCTCGAGGGAGGCCTCGAACCGGTCGATCTCGACGACGTCGATGCCGACGCCGATGACGGCCATCTCTGCGCTGCCCGGCTACTCGACGGTGACGGACTTGGCGAGGTTGCGGGGCTGGTCCACGTCGTGACCGAGCAGCGTGGCGAGCTCGCACGCGAACAGCTGCAGCGGCACGACGGCGACCAGCGGCTGGAGCAGCACCGGCACGCGCGGCAGGTAGATCACCGAGTCGGCGTACGGCGCGACGGCGGGGTCGTCCTCCTCCGCCAGCAGGATCGTGCGCGCGCCGCGGGCGCGGATCTCCTGGATCGCGCTGATCATCTTGTCGTGCAGGTGGTCGCGCCCTTGGGGAGGCACGACGCAGAAGACCGGCAGCCCCTCCTCGATGAGGGCGATGGGACCGTGCTTGAGCTCCCCGGCCGCGAAGCCCTCGGCGTGCAGGTAGGCGAGCTCCTTCAGCTTCAGCGCACCCTCGAGGGCGATCGGGAAGCCCGCGTGCCGGCCCAGGAACAGCACCGAGCGAGCGTCCTTGAGCTCGGCGGCCAGCTCGTAGACGTCGCCCTTGCGGTCGATCAGCGTCTGCAGGTGGGCGGGCATCTTCTCGAGCTCGTTGACGACCGCGGTGATCTCGTCGCCGAACATCGTGCCCCGCACCTGCGCGAGGTAGAGACCGAGGAGATAGCTCGCGACGAGCTGGGTGCTGAAGCCCTTGGTCGACGCGACGCCGATCTCGGGGCCGGCGTGGGTGTAGATGACCGCGTCGGACTCGCGCGGGATGGTCGAGCCGTTGGTGTTGCAGATCGCCAGCACCCGCGACCCCTGCACCCGCGCGTGCCGGATCGCCTGCAGCGTGTCGGCGGTCTCGCCGGACTGGCTGATCGCCACCACCAGCGTGTTGGCGGTCAGGATCGGGTCGCGGTAGCGGAACTCGTGGGCCAGCTCGACCTCGACCGGGATCCGGCACCAGTGCTCGATGGCGTACTTGGCCACCAGGCCCGCGTAGAACGCCGTCCCGCAGGCGATCACGATGATCTTGTCGACGTTGCGCAGCTCCTGCTCCGAGAGCCGCATCTCGTCCAGCTGGAGCGCTCCGGAGGGGGTACGCCGCCCGAGCAGCGCATCGGCGACCGCGTGCGGCTGCTCGTAGATCTCCTTGCGCATGAACCAGTCGTGGCCGTCCTTCTCGGCGGCCGAGAGGTCCCAGTCGACGTGGTAGGGCTTGCCCTCGGCGGGCGAGCCGTCGAAGCCGGTCACGGAGACGCCCTCACGGGTGATCGTCACGACCTGGTCCTGGCCGAGCTCGAGCGCGTCGCGGGTGTGCTCGATGAACGCCGCGACGTCGGAGCCGAGGAAGTTCTCACCGTCGCCGAGGCCGACGACCAGCGGGGAGCTGCGTCGCGCCGCCACGACCCGCTCGGGGTCCTCGGCGTCGACGGCGACGAGGGTGAACGCCCCCTCCAGCCGGCTGCAGACGCGCTGCATCGCCGTGGTGAGGTCGGCGCCGGTGTCGAGCTCGCGCTCGACCAGGTGGGCGGCGATCTCGGTGTCGGTCTCCGAGCGCATCTCGTGGCCCTCGGCCTCGAGCTCGGCGCGCAGCGTCGCGAAGTTCTCGATGATCCCGTTGTGCACGAGCGCGACCCGCTCGCGACGGCCGAGGTGCGGGTGGGCGTTGGCGTCGTTGGGGGCGCCGTGCGTGGCCCAGCGGGTGTGTCCGATGCCGGTCGTGGCGGCCGGGAGCGGCGTCTCGGCGATGGCCTTCTCGAGGTTCGCCAGCTTGCCGGCCCGCTTGTCGGCGTGGACGGCGCCCGCCTCGATCAACGCGATGCCGGCCGAGTCGTAGCCGCGGTACTCCAGCCGCCGCAGCCCCTCGATCACGACGCCCTGGGCCTGCTTCTCACCGACGTACCCCACGATCCCGCACATAGGGCCCGAGTCTACGGTCGCCGGGGCTGCGGCCGCCTCGGCGGTGCGGCTGCAAGAATGCGCCGCATGCCGGGCCACGAGTCGCGCGACGAGGGGCCGCGCGAGGCATCGCCGTACGTCGAGCTCGACCGCCGCGCCTGGGCCGCGCTCGCGGGCACGATGGAGGACCCGCTCACCGAGGACGAGATCGCCCGGCTGCAGGGCCTCGGCACCCAGCTCGACCTGGGGGAGGTGCGACAGGTCTACCTGCCGCTCTCGCGCCTGCTGAGCCTCTACGTCGAGGCCGCCGGCCGGCTGCACCGGGAGCAGGAGCAGTTCCTCGGCATCGGCCATCCGCCCCGCACACCCTTCGTCATCGGCGTCGCCGGCTCGGTGGCGGTCGGCAAGTCCACGACCGCCCGCGTGCTCCAGCAGATGCTCGCCCACTGGCCCGAGCACCCCAACGTCGCGCTGGTGACCACCGACGGCTTCCTGCTGTCCAACGACGAGCTGCAGCGCCGCGGGCTGATGCACCGCAAGGGCTTCCCGGAGTCCTACGACCGGCGGGCGCTGACCCGCTTCGTCGTCGACATCAAGTCGGGGAAGGACGAGGTGGAGGCGCCGACGTACTCCCACCTGGTCTACGACGTCCTCCCCGACGAGACGGTCGTGGTCCGGAAGCCCGACATCGTCATCGTCGAGGGTCTCAACGTGCTGCAGCCGGCACGGATCCGCGGCGACGGCCGCACCGGTCTCGCCATCAGCGACTTCTTCGACTTCAGCGTCTACGTCGACGCGAAGACCAGCACCATCCGGCAGTGGTACATCGACCGGTTCCTGCGGCTGCGCGAGACGGCCTTCCGCGATCCGGCGTCCTACTTCGCCAAGTACTCCCGGCTGACGAACGACGAGGCCGTCGCCGAGGCCGAGCAGATCTGGGACACCATCAACGGCCCCAACCTGACCGACAACATCCTCCCGACGCGCGGCCGGGCCAGCCTGGTGCTGCGCAAGGACCGCGACCACTCGGTGCGCTACGTGCGGCTGCGCAAGGTCTAGCCCAGGCCCTCAGCCGAGCCGCTTCTGCAGCTCCACCAGCCGCTCGGTGACGACGTAGCCCAGCTGCTCGTTGACGGCGTTCATGGCGCTGTTGGTGAGGGCGTTGCAGGTGGCCGCTCGCACACAGCCGGGGAAGTCGGCCAGCACCCGCCGGTGGCTGGCCAGCTTGACGGCCAGGCCCAGCCGGTGGCCACGATGCTCCGGGGCGACGATCGTGATGCCGACCTCGGCGACCTCCGGGTCTGCGCGGGTGACCCGGAGGTCGCTCATCGCCACCACGCCTCCGTCGGGGGCGACGGCCATCGCGTAGATGATCGACCGGTCGATCGTGCGCAGCCGCTCCTCGTGGGCGCGGATCCGCTCGGGCGTCCACTCGGAGTCACGGAGGTCGGTCTCTCCCAACGGCACGTGGGAGTAGAACGAGCTGAGCAGCTCGGCGAACCCGCCGATCAGGTGGTCGGGCACGATCGTGTCGATCGTCTCGACGCGGTAGTCGCCCAGGTGCCGCGCCACCTCCTCGTCCAGCCGCGGCCAGGTGGCCGGCGCCGTGGTCAGGTCGAGGCTCTTCTCCTGCTCCTCGTTGGCCACGGCGTAGCCCACCGCCTCGCCGAACGCCTGCCCGATCACGGGCCCGCCGGGCAGCCCCTTGGCCTCCGCGAGCAGGGTGGAGCGACCCGCGGCAGCGCACCGCTCGTCGAGGTCGGCCGACAGGTGGGTCCCGATGCCCTCACGTCGGCGCGAGGGCACGACCCACAGCTCGACGAACGCCAGGTGCGGGTTGTCCTTGGTCGGGAGTGCGGCCATCGACGCGCCTACGGCCCGCTCGCCGTCGTACGCCGTGACGAGGGTGACCTCGCGCTCGGGGTTGGGCGCCGGGAGGGCCACCCGACTCTGCTCCCACCGCGGCCACGCCCGGTGTGGTCGCTCGGCCTCGGCGGCCTCGCCGACCTCCCACCACGCCCGCAGCGCGGCCTCGTCGGAGGTGTCCACCACGCGCAGCTCGACGGTCACGATGCTCGAACCTAGCCAGCGCCGCGCCCGCCTCGCGACCCGTTTGTGGACGGGCCGCTAGTAGATGTGCAGCTGCCCGAGCAGCCCTTCGGTGTCGTCGACGAGCTGGAGCAGGTCCTTGTTGTGCTTGATCATCGTGCTGCGCATGTAGACGCGCAGCCACTGCTGGTACATGAACAGCTCGTAGCGGTCGAAGACGACGGGCATCGGCAGCGCGCGGTTCGCCAGGTGGCCGGCGAGGAAGAAGGCGCACTCCAGGCCGAGCGAGATCGACTGGAAGTACGGCGAGCCGATGGCCGAGTCGCCGAGCAGGAAGACCGGAGCCTTGGCCAGCGGGTGGTCCTGGCCCGAGCTCTGCCAGCGCCGCGTCGTGACGTTGTAGGCGTGGTAGAGGTCGAGAGGGATGCGGGTGATGTCGAGGTCGCCGAGGACCTCGCCCTCGGTCTCGGCCTTCACGTGCTCGATGAAGCGGTCCATCGAGGCCGCGACGTCGGGGAAGTGCACCCGCAGCCAGGCGCCGTCGAAGCGCGATGGCATCGCCTCGAACTCGTCGTCGCTGATGCTGATGATGCCGGTGACGTGACTGACCTCCCCGTCGTAGTGGGTGCGGTGCACGGCGGGGATGAACTTGTACCAGGGGTTGTCGACGTTCTTGTAGTACTTGCAGAACTCGTTGCACTGGTAGCTGCTGGCCGTAGAGGAAGGTGATCACCAGGGCGTGCTCGAGATGGAACCACTTCGTGTTCCGGTCCACCTCGGACAGGTCGTCCCCGGGCAGCAGCTGGTCGCGCATCAGCGACCTGCAGCCGGTGCAGTCCACCAGGATGTCGCCGGGCTCGAGGAGCTCGAGTGCCTCGTCGACGGTGACGGTCGTGGCGACCCGCTCGACGTTGCTCGTGTCACGTGCCTCGATGAGGTCGCTCAGCGCGCGCTCGACGGTGTTGAGCGGCACGAAGCCCTGGGTCCAGTCCTCCAGCAGCGCCCGCAGGTCGGGCGCGACGGTACGCCGGTAGGCCATGCGCGCGGTCAGCTCGCCCGGCTCGAAGATCGCCTGCACGTCACGCCCGTCGATGGCGTCGGAGTGATAGCTCTCGATCGAGTCGGCGACGAGGTACTTCGCCAGCGAGACCATCCGGGTCCGGCTGTACTCGGTGCGCCGCTCGTAGAGCCGCACCTGCTGGCCGGGCACGGTCTGGAGGAGAGCGGTGAGGAACAGCCCCACCGGACCGCCGCCGATCACGTGGATGCGCCCCTGGGGGCGCACCGCCTGGTCGTCGATTGCCCCCGCGGCGTCCGGCGTCGTCATGCTCGGCATGCTAGTCCCGGGCAGCCGTCGCCCCCCGACGCCGTCGGGAGGGTCAGAGCGCCAGGCGCTCGCGCACGACCTTCGCCAGGCGGTCGGCGACCGCGCGCGCCTCGTCGGACGTGGGCGCCTCGACCATCACCCGGACGAGGGGCTCGGTGCCGGAGGGGCGCAGCAGGATCCGGCCCCGGTCGGCGAGCTCGGCCTCCTCGGCGGCGACGGCCGCGGCGAGCTCGGGATCGTCGGCCCGCGCCATGTCGACGCCCGGCACGTTGACCAGCACCTGCGGCAGGCGGGTCATCACGCCGGCGAGCGACGCCAGGCTCTGCCCGGTGGTGACCATGCGCTCCAGCACGTGCATCGCGGTCAGGATGCCGTCGCCGGTCGTGGCGTGGTCGCTCATGATCACGTGTCCGGACTGCTCGCCGCCGAGGGTCAACCCGGACTCGACCATCGCCTCGAGGACGTAGCGGTCGCCCACCTTGGTCTGGAGCACCTCGACGCCGTGGGCCTGCATCGCCTGGACGAACCCCAGGTTGCTCATCACCGTCGCCACCACGGTGTGGTCGACGAGCCGGCCTCGCTGCTTCATGGCCAGGGCGAGGATCGCCAGGATCTGGTCGCCGTCGACCACCTCACCATCGGCGTCGACGGCCAGGCAGCGGTCGGCGTCGCCGTCGAACGCGAAGCCGACGTGCGCCCGATGCTCGACCACGGCCCGCCGCAGGGGCTCGAGGTGGGTCGAGCCGCAACCGTCGTTGATGTTGGTGCCGTCGGGCGACGCGTGGATCGCGACCACGTCGGCTCCCGCGTCGGTCAGTGCCTGGGGTCCGGCCTCCGAGGCCGCACCCTCGGCGCAGTCGACCACCACCCGCAGTCCGGCGAGCGGGTGGTCGATCGAGCGCACCAGGTGAGCGGCGTACTCGTCGACGGCGGTGGGGTGTTGGTGCACCCGGCCGACGGCCGAGCCGACGGGACGCCTCCATGGCTCCTGCAGCCGCTTCTCGATCTCGACCTCGAGGTCGTCGTCGAGCTTGCGCCCGCCCCGCGCGAGGAACTTGATGCCGTTGTCGGGCATGGCGTTGTGGGACGCCGAGATCATCACGCCGAGGTCGGCGCCGAGCGTGCCGGTGAGGTAGGCGACACCGGGGGTCGGCAACACCCCGAGCAGGATCACGTCGACACCGGCGGAGGCCAGTCCGGCCACGACAGCGGCCTCCAGGAACTGTCCGGAGATCCGCGGGTCGCGGCCGACGACGGCGAACGGCCGCCGACCGGGCGCAACCTCGAGGTCGCCGGGCGCTGCCCCAGGTGCTGCCCCGGATGCTGCCCACGGGTGCTGCCACGGGTGCGGCGAGGACGTGCGCGGCGGCCACCGACAGCTCCACCGCCAGCTCGGCGGTGAGGGTGTCGTTGGCCAGGCCGCGGACACCGTCCGTGCCGAAGAGCCGTGGCATCCCGGTCAGCTGCCCGTCCGGGTCAGCGCTTGCTGTACTGGGGCGCCTTCCGGGCCTTCTTCAGACCCGCCTTCTTGCGCTCGATGGTGCGGGAGTCGCGGGTCAGCAGGCCGGCCTTCTTCAGCACCGCCCGGTTGGCCTCGGTGTCGATCTCGTTGAGCGCGCGGGCCACGCCGAGGCGCAGGGCGCCGGCCTGGCCGGTGATGCCGCCGCCGTGGATGCGGGCGATGACGTCGAAGCGGCCCTCGAGGTGCGTCGCCACGAAGGGCTCGTTGACGACCTGCTGGTGCAGCTTGTTCGGGAAGTAGGAGTCGAGCGAACGTCCGTTGACGCGCCACTGGCCGGAGCCGGGCACGAGACGGACGCGCGCGACGGCCTCCTTGCGGCGGCCGGTCGCGGCCGCCGGGGCGATGGTCGCCACGCGGGCCGGGGAGTCGGCCGACTCGACGCTCTCGCTGGTGTAGGCGACGCCGGACTCGTCGGCGGTGAAGGTCTCCTCGACCTCGACGTTCTCGGTGCTGTTCTCAGACACGTGAATGGATCCTTCGTCGGGGATTACTGGGAGACCTGGGAGATCTCGAACGGGGTGGCCTGCTGGGCCGCGTGCGGGTGGTTCGGGCCGGAGTAGACCTTGAGCTTCTTCAGGATCTGTCGGCCGAGGCGGTTCTTGGGGAGCATCCCCCACACGGCACTCTCGATCGCCTTGCGGGCGTCCTTCTCGAGCACCTCACCGATCGGGGTGGCCGAGAGACCGCCCGGGTAGCCCGAGTGACGGTAGGCCATCTTCGTGGTCTTCTTCGTGCCCGACAGCGCGACCTTCTCCGCGTTGACGATGATGACGAAGTCACCGGTGTCCATGTGCGGGGCGAAGATCGGCTTGTGCTTGCCGCGGAGCAGGTTGGCGGTGGCCACGGCGAGGCGACCGAGGACGACGTCTTCGGCGTCGATGACGTGCCACTCCCGGGTGATGTCACCGGGCTTGGGGCTGTACGTGCGCACAGGCTTGCCTTCTCGTTCGTAGGTACCCGGCCGAGGTGCCGGCCGAGCGGTGGAGCCGCGGCTTCTGACGAACACTGCCCGGCTCACCCCTTGAATCGGGTTGGGCGTCCGGGTCTGCACCCGCTCCGTGAGGAGTGAGGGCGCGGCAGGAGTCGCGACTGGTCAGACTACGGCGCTGCGGCGGGTGCGGACAAATCACGGCCCGATCCGCTGGTCGAGGAGGTCCGCCAGGGCCATGTCGACACCGAGCCCGACGGTCGGTCCAGACCAGCGCAGAACTTCCTGGCGGCAGCGCCGACCGCCTGCGAGCCTGCTGCGATGACGTCACCACTGCCCGACGAGGGGCTGCTCGTCACCGACGGGGGCCTGGAGACCTCGCTGATCTACCACCAGGGCCTCGAGCTCCGTGAGTTCGCGGCGTTCGACCTCCTCACCGGACCGGAGGGCCACGACGCGCTGGCGCGCTACTTCGCGCCCTACGTCGCCCTGGCACGCGAGCGCGGCCTCGGCATGGTGGTCGACACGGCCACCTGGCGGGCCAACCCCGACTGGGGCCGGGTGCTCGGCTACTCGCCGTGGGCGCTGGCCGAGCTGAACGGCCGGGCGGTCGACCTCGCGCGTGAGATCGCGGCCGGGCTCGACGGCCTGCCCGCCGTCGTCGACGGCGTCGTCGGCCCGCGCGGTGACGGCTACGTCGTGGAGAACGCCATGTCCGCCGACGAGGCCGCCGACTACCACGCGGTCCAGGTCGGCACCTTCGCCAAGGACGGCGTCGACGTGGTCAGCGCGATCACCATGAACTACGTCGAGGAGGCGATGGGCGTCGCCCGCGCGGCGCGGGCCGCGGGCGTGCCGGCTGTCATCTCGTTCACCGTCGAGACCGACGGCCGGCTGCCCACCGGGCAGGCCCTGCACGAGGCGATCGAGCAGGTCGACGCCGACGCGGGCGCGGACCGCCCGGCGTACTTCATGGTCAACTGCGCGCACCCGACGCACTTCGACTCCGCGCTCGACGTCGACGGCGCCTGGCGGGAGCGGATCGGCGGGATCCGCGCCAACGCGTCGCGGATGAGCCACGCCGAGCTGGACGTGGCCGAGGACCTCGACGACGGCGACCCGGCCGAGCTCGGCCAACTGCACCGCGAGCTGCGCGACCGGCTGCCGGGACTCCGCGTGGTCGGCGGCTGCTGCGGCACCGACGACCGGCACGTCGCCGCCGTGGCCGATGCCTGGCTGCGCTGAGCCTGCGACAGCGCTTACCGCAGCCGGAGGCCGAAGACCTGGGTGTCGACCTCGCCGAGCGGATCCGGTTCGCCCACCATGGCAGCGTCGAAGGAGCTGAACACGACATACCGGCCGTCGCCGCTCAGCTCGGGACCGTTGTTGTCCTGGGACAGCTCCGGACCTGGAGTCAGAGCGCGGATCCCGTCGCCGCGGCGCCAGAGGTAGAGGTTGTACTGCTCGTCGTACGCCGTCCCGCCGAACCCGTAGCCACGGGCTCCGAAGAGCACCGTCCTGCCGTCGTCGGAGGTCGCTGCCGAGAGCACCTCGGAGTCGATGCCGTCGGTGGGGTTGAGCAGCGACAGGCGCCCGGTCCGGCGGTCGCGCAGCCAGAGGTGCGTCAGCTTGTCCGCGATCGGCGGGTCGACCACGGCGCCGTCGAAGCACCCCGCGGTGACGAACCTGCCGGTGCCGCTCACGCTGATGCCGGGCCAGGCGGCGCAGCCGTTCGGCGGCGCCGAGCCGTCCGCGCGGAACAGCAGCGGCTCCCAGGTCCCGTGGAGTCCTCCGCCCGTGCGTCGGTAGGTGTAGACGTCGATCGTGCCGTTCGTGTCGCGCTCGACGAGCGGCTCGACGGCGGCCAGGGCGACGACGCTGCCGTCTCCGGCCAGATCGAAGCTGGTGCTCGCGATGTCCGCGCGAGCGAGGCGCCGCGCCCTCATCCCGCCCCAGTCGTAGAGGAAGATGTCGGGCTTCTCGTTGCCGTCGTGGCCGACCAGATCGGTGGCCCAGGAGTAGAAGACGACGTCCCCGTTGTCGGCGACGCGGGGGAGGCACGAGTAGCCATCGGCCATTCCTCCCCGCCGGTCGCTGGACACGCGCCGCAGCTCGCCGCTGCGCAGGTCGCGTACGAAGACGTCGGTGTCGGGGTCGTACAGCCCTCCGGCCGACAGGTCCTCACGGTCCGGACGCACGAGGGTGGCGTCGTTGCTGCAGAAGGCGAGGTAGCGCCCGTTCGGGGACAGCGACGGACTCGACGAGTCGCGCGCCGGGTGACCCCGCCGGTCCCTGGCCGCCAGCACCGTGCGGCCGGTGCGCCTGTCGAGGAGGAAGACCCGGTCGTAGGAGAGGGTCCGCGGCCGCGGGCCGAGGTTCGTCGCGTCGCTCGTGTAGGCGACCAGGCGCCCGTCCCGGCTGACCTCGGGTCCGTAGGAGTCGGCGTCCCCAGGACGCCCCTGGGCGTCGACCGACAGCATCCGGATCCGGTCCGCGGGACCGCGTTGCTCGACGTGACCGGAGGCTGTCGACACCAGCGCGGTCGACGCCGCGACCAGCAGCGAGCACACGCCCAGCGCGATCGACCTCGGCAGCACGGCTACCGCACCCGCGTCCGGTAGACCACGACCCGGGCCGGCTCGTAGAGCGGGTTGAGGCCCGGCACGTCGTCGCGCACCATCGTGAAGGTCGCCCACTGGCCGTCGGCGCTGAGGTCCGAGCCGGTGGGCGAGGCGTGAACCTCCGGGCCGGGGGTCAGCGACTCCACTCCGTGGCCCCGGCGCCAGGCGAACAGCTCCACGGTGCTGGTGCCCTCCGGTCGGACCCCGCCGTAGTCGTGCGTCCCGCTCCCCAGGTAGGTCACCGTGCGACCGTCGTCCGAGACGTGCACCTCGGCCACCTCGGAGAACTCCGAGGTCGTCCGGTTGAGCAACGTGGTCCGGCCGGTACGACGGTCGCGCAGCCACAGGTGCAGGGTCTTGTCCGCCACCGCGGGGGTGGCCAGCCCGCCGTCGGCGCTCTGCGCGGTCACGAACCGCCCGGTGCGACCGATGCTGACGCCGCCGTACGGCACGCCGGTCAGGGGCGGCGAGCCGTCCGGCCTGGTCAGGGACAGCTCCCAGCGCCCGCCGAGGTTGCCCCGGCGTTCGTAGACGTAGAGGTCGCCGGTGGCGTTCGTGTCGCGGCCCACCAGCTGCTCGGTCGTCACCAGCGCGATCGCGGTGCCGTCGGCCGAGATGTCGTACGCGTAGTTGCCGGCGTCGAACCGGGTGAGTCGGCGCAGGCGCCGCGACGACCAGTCCCACAGGAACGTGTCGGCCACCTCGTTGTCGTCGCCGCGCACGAGATCGGTGGCGAAGGACGAGAAGACGACGTCGCCGGTGTCCGCGACCTGCGGGGAGCACGAGTACCCGTCGGCCTGCTGGCCGCGGCGGTCCGATGAGGCCCGCCGGACCGCTCCCGAGCGCAGGTCGGTGACGAAGACGTCCTGGTCGGCCCAGGGCAGGTCGTCGGAGGCTCGGCCGTCGGGGTGCACCAGCTTCGGGTCGCGGCTGCAGAAAGCCAGGTAGCGCCCGTTCGGCGACAGCGCCGGGACCTCGGCGTCCTCGAGGGTCGCGCCGTTGGTGCGCCGCAGGGCCAGGTCGAGCCGGCCCGTGCGTGCGTCCCACAGGTAGATCTGCTTGTTCCGGCCGGCCCGCACCCGAGGATCGAGGTTGAGCGCGTACGACGTGAAGGCCACGAGGCGACCGTTCTGGCTCGTCACCGGGGTGACCGAGTCCTCGTCGGCCACCTTGCCGCGGTCGTTCTCCGACACGAGCACGAAGCCTGGCCCGGGCCCCTCCCTCGGCACCGGCGTCTCCGCGGCCGCCGAGACGAGCCCGGTGGCGGCGCTCAGCAGCGTGACGGCGAGCGCCACCCGGCGTACCCCGAGAACGCCCATCGACCACTCCTCCCGACCGAGGCATCGTCACGCCGGGAGGTGCGGGCGGCCACACCCCGACGGGTGGGAGGGGCGTCCGACGATCGGATGCCCGGTTCGCGGGGCTCAGGAATCTCGGACTAGGTTGTCAGGCGTGACTGACTCTCTCACCGTCCGGGACAACCGCACCGGGCAGGAGTACGACGTCCCGATCCTCGACGGCACCATCCGCGCCGGCGACATCGGGAAGATCAGGACCACCGAGGACGAGCCGGGCCTCGCGGTCTATGACCCGGGCTTCGTCAACACCGCCTCGTGCCGGTCCTCGGTGACCTACATCGACGGCGAGCAGGGGATCCTGGAGTACCGCGGCTACCCCATCGAGCAGCTGGCCGAGAAGTCGACGTTCCTCGAGGTCGCCTACCTGCTGGTCCACGGGTCGCTGCCGACCAAGGCGGAGTACGACCAGTGGGTGCACGAGATCACCTACCACACGTTCGTGCACGAGAACGTCAAGGGATTCATGCAGGGCTTCCGCTACGACGCGCACCCGATGGGGATGGTGATGGCGTCGGTGGGGGCCCTGTCGACGTTCTACCCCGACGCGCGCAACATCAGCGACGCCGACATCCGGCACCTGCAGATCGTCCGGATGATCGCCAAGATGCCGACCCTCGGCGCGTGGGCCTTCCGCCACGCCCAGGGCAAGCCCTACGTCTACCCCGACAACGACCTCGGCTACACCGCCAACTTCCTCTCGATGCTGTTCAAGATGAGCGAGCAGAAGTTCGAGGCCGACGAGCGGTTGGTCAAGGCGCTCGACGTGCTGTTCATCCTCCACGCCGACCACGAGCAGAACTGCTCGACCAACGCCGTCCGGTCGGTCGGTTCGTCGCAGGTCGACCCCTACTCCGCGGTCGCCGCGGGCGTGGCCGCGCTCTACGGGCCACTGCACGGGGGCGCCAACGAGGCCGTCCTGCGGATGCTGCGCCGGATCGGGTCGATGGAGAACATCCCGGCCTTCATCGAGGGCGTGAAGAACGGCAACGAGCGGCTGATGGGCTTCGGCCACCGGGTCTACAAGAACTACGACCCGCGCGCGACCATCATCAAGAAGGCCTGCGACGACGTCTTCGAGGTCACCGGCGTCAACCCGCTGCTGAAGATCGCCATCGAGCTCGAGAAGATCGCGCTGGAGGACGACTACTTCGTCAGCCGCAAGCTCTACCCCAACGTCGACTTCTACTCCGGCCTGATCTACGAGGCCTTCCAGTTCCCGCCCGAGATGTTCACCGTGCTCTTCGCCATCGGGCGCACCCCGGGCTGGCTCGCGCAGTGGCTCGAGCTGGTGCAGGACAAGGAGCAGAAGATCGCCCGGCCCAAGCAGATCTACACAGGCGACCGGACCCTGGACTTCACGCCGGCCACAGAGCGCTGGGCCTGAGCCGAGCCCTTTCGTTGGTTGACGAGCGAGCAGAGCGAGCGTCTCGAAGCCAACGCCGGAGCGTCCTGCGCACACCCGGCATGCCCGCGCTCGTCGCGGTCTCCCTGACCGGCTTCAGCGGGTACGCCGCCCTGCTGGCCACCGCGCCGGCGTACGCCGTCAGCGGCGGCGCCACCGAGGCGGGCGCCGGCCTGGTCAACGGCGTGCTCCTCGCCGCCACCGTCGCCACGCAGCTCTGCGTCCCCTGGCTGCTGCGCCGGTTCGGCACCGGGCCGGTGCTGGCCGCCAGCATGGTCCTGATGGGCCTGCCGGCGCTGGGCTACGCCGCCTCCGACGCGCTCGGGCCGGTGCTGGCCTGGTCGGCGGTGCGCGGCACGGGCTTCGGCATCGTGACCGTGGTCGGCAGCACGGTGGTGGCCCACCTCGTCTCGCCGAGCCGCCGCGGGGAGGCCGTCGGCGTCTACGGGCTGGCCGTCGCCGCGCCGATGATCGTGCTCATGCCGGCGGGCGTCGCGATCGCCGAGAGCCTCGGCTACGGCTGGGTGTTCGCCATCGCCGCTCTCCCGCTCGTCGGCTTCCCTTGGGCGCTCTCGCTCGGTCGCCGCGTCGACCGGACGCCGCCGGCGTCCGCATCCGAGGGCGACGAGATCGAGCCGCATCTCACCGACCGCCAGACGGTGCGGCTGGTGCTGCGACCGACCGTGGTGCTCTTCGCGGTGACCATGGCGGGCGGCGCGCTGATGACCTTCGCTCCGCAGCTCGGCCTCGGCGGTGGCTGGGCGGCGGCCGCCTTGTTCGCGATGTCTCTCACCTCCGCGCTGGCCAGGTGGCGCGTGGGGCTGCTCGCCGACCGGCACGGCCCGGAGCGGTTCGTCGCCCCGCTGCTGCTGCTCGCCGCCGTCGGCCTGGTCGGGTGTGTCGCCGCGATCACCCGCGAGCAGGGCTGGCTCCTGCTCGTGGGGGCACTCGTCCTGGGGCCGCCGTACGGCGCTCTGCAGAACCTCACCTTGCTCATCGCGTTCGCTCGCGTACCGCCCGCCGGCATCCCCACGGCCAGCGCGGTGTGGAACCTCGGCTTCGACTCGGGCACCGCCACCGGCTCGGTGGTGGTGGGGGCGCTGGCCGCCGCGTTGTCGTTCGGCTCGGCCTTCTCGGTGATGGTCGTCGTCGTGCTCTCCGCGCTGCTGCTGGCCCCGCGCCGCGCCCCGTCAGCGGCGGTGGCCTAGCGTGCGCGTGCTCACCCTGAACCTCCGCCAGGACCTCGACCGCTGGCCCGAGCGGCTGCCGCTGGTCGTCGAGCTGGTGGCGAGCGCCCGCGCCGACGTCGTCGCGTTGCAGGAGGTCGCGCTCACGATCGGGCAGGACCGGCTGCTCGCCGAGGCGCTGCGCGAGGCAGGGCCGGCGTACGCCGTGCACACCGCCCAGAAGTGGGGCGACCAGAATCTGGAGGGGGTCTCGCTGCTCACCCGGCTGCCCGCGCGCGACCACGAGGTGCTGGCGCTGCCCGGCGACGGTGGCCGGGTGGCGCAGCGCGTGGTGGTCCGGCTGCGTGACGGCTCCGACGTCACGATCGCCAACACCCACCTGCACCACCTGCCGCTCGACGACGAGTCGATCCGCGAGCCGCAGGCCCGGGCCGTCCTCGACTGGCTGGGCGACACCGGGCGGAGCCTGCTGGTCGGTGACCTGAACGCCGAGCCCGGGTCGGCCACGCTCGACCTGCTCAAGGGCGGCTTCACCAGCGCGCTGCCGACGGGCACGCCGACATTTCCGACAGCCCTGTCCCTCGAGGGACTCGCGCCGGCGCAGATCGACCACGTGCTCGTCGGCCGGCGGCTCCGCGTGACGTCAGCCGAGGTCGTGGGTGACAGCCCGCACCCGGACGACCCCCACCTGGCGCCCTCCGACCACGCCGGTGTGCTCGTGGACCTGGTGGTCGAGGACTGAAATCCTCACGACGTCACCCCTAGGGGTGGGCCACACTGTGCCGGTGCACCACGCGACCACCGCCCAGCTCACCGCCCGGCTCGACCACCTCCGCGCCGCGCCGGCGCAGATCGGCACCGTCGAGCTCGTCGTACGCCGGCCCGCGGCCGGCGAGCGCGAGATCCTCGACGAGGGCGTCCTCGACTTGGTCGACGGGATGGTCGGCGACAACTGGCTCTCCCGCGCCACGTCGCGCGCCATCGAGACCGGGCGGCATCTGGATGCCCAGGTCAACGTGATGAGCGCACGGATGGTCGCCCTGCTCGCGGACACCCAGGAGGGGCGGGCCCAGGCAGGCGACCAGCTCTACCTCGACCTCGACATCTCGGTGGCCAACCTGCCGACCGGCAGCCGGATCGCGCTCGGCGAGGCGGCGGTCCTCGAGGTCAGCGCCAAGCCGCACGCCGGGTGCAAGAAGTTCACCGGGCGCTTCGGCGAGGACGCCATGCGCTTCGTCAACTCCGAGGTCGGCACCGCGCTGCGGCTTCGCGGGTTCAACGCTCGCGTGGTGAGCGGCGGAGTCGTCCGGCCCGGCGACAAGGCGGTCCGGCTCTAGGAGTCTGTCGAAGACGGCGGGGCCGGGTCGCGCCGGCGGCCGCGCGGTCAGCCGGCCGAGATCACCTTGATGCGCTCGCAGCCGGCGGTGCCGACCGCCTTCGGCGGCTGGGTGTTGAAGATGAGGACATCCTTGCCCTCGCCGCAGTCGATCTCCATGCCGAGCTCGGGGTAGACCGCCTCGATCCGGTCGTCTCCCGCGCCGCCGAAGGCACGGTCGACCGAGCGCACGTAGATCGTGTCGTCGCCGCCGTCGCCATAGGCGGTGTCGACGGCGTCGGCGTCACTGGTGGCCGCGTCGACCACGTCGGCGCCGCCACCGCCGTGGACCTCGTCGGCTCCCGTTCCGGCGTCGAGATCGTCGGCACCCGCCCCGCCCCAGATCCGGTCGTCGCCCTGGCGGGCGACCACCTGGTCGCGGCCGGCGTAGGTGCGGATCCGGTCGTCTCCGTTGGTGGCCTTGATCACGTCGGGGCCGTCACTACCCTTGATGACCTCGGCCAGCGCCGGCGCGGCCAGCAGCACCGGTAGCAGGACGGCCGTGGCCGCCATCGTCAGCACCCGTCGCCTCATGGGCCCGATCCTGCCGCAGCGGGCCCCCGGACGCACACCCACTCCGCAGGAGACTCTCAGGATCCTCACAGCGGGGCTCGTCACGGTAGTGACATGACGCAGATGCCCACCGCTCCGCCGCAGTACCCGACGTCGCCGTACCCGACCTCCTTCGGGCCGACCCCGCCCACGCCCGGACAGCCCGGTCACCACGCTCCGGCGGGACCGCCGCAGCGGCCGCGGCGTACGGGCTTCGCGGCCGGCGTGCTCGCGGCGGCTCTCGTCGTGGGCGGTGGCGCCGGCATCGGCGGTGCCGCGCTCTACCTGGACGCCCAGGACTCGCCGTCGACCGGCTCGGAGGCCCCCACCAGCAGCCGCCCTGTCTCCAACGCCCCCGACCGTGCCGACGACGGCTCGGTCGAGTCGGTCGCGGCGGAGGTGCTGCCCTCGGTCGTCCAGATCGAGGTGAGCGGCGCCGAGGGCTCGGGCACCGGCTCGGGCATCATCCTGACCGCCGACGGCCGCATCCTCACCAACAACCACGTGGTCGAGATGGCCGCGAGCGGCGGCGAGATGCGGGTCTCCTTCGAGGACGGCACCACCGCGCCGGCCGAGATCGTCGGCACCGACCCCCTCACCGACACCGCGGTCATCCAGGCCCAGGAGGTGTCCGGCCTGACGCCGGCGACCATCGGCGACTCCTCCGGCCTCCAGGTCGGACAGGACGTGGTCGCGATCGGGTCGCCGTTCGGCCTCGACGCCACCGTCACCAGCGGCATCGTCAGCGCGCTGAACCGGCCGGTGAACGTCGGCTCGGACGACCAGGGCAACTCCACGACGTACCCCGCGATCCAGACCGACGCGGCCATCAACCCCGGCAACAGCGGCGGGCCGCTCGTCGACATGAACGGCGACGTCGTCGGCATCAACTCCTCGATCCGTACGGCGTCGAACGGGACCGGCGAGTCGGGATCCATCGGGCTCGGCTTCTCGATCCCGATCAACGAGGTGCTGCCGATCGTCGACCAGATGGTCGCGGGCGAGACCCCGACCCACGCCCGCCTCGGGCTCTCGGTCGGCGACACCGACACCCAGACCGTCGGCGACGGCGCCTTGGTGCAGGAGGTCTCGGCCGGCTCTGCCGCCGAGCAGGCCGGAATCGCTGCCGGTGACGTGATCACCAAGGTCGACGACCTGCGCATCACCGGCGCCGACTCGCTGGTGGCCACCATCCGCTCCTACCGGCCCGGCGACAGCGTCACCGTGACGTACCTCCGCGACGGCGACAGCTCCACCGCCACCGTCGAGCTCGACTCCGACGCCGAGTGAGCCCGCACGCGGAGTAGCAAGCTGGTCGTGCGCCCCGACTGTGGGCCAGGACGTACCCGAGAGCGTTCAGGTCCCGGGGGCGCACGACCGACCAGGCCGTCCAGTCAGCCTGGACAGCCGCAGCCGGCCGGCCCCACCATCGACGCATGGCGATCGAGGTGCGGCCGGCCAGCGCCGACCGGTGGGCCGACGTGGAGCGGGTGCTGCGCATGCCCGGCGAGCCCAGCGAGTGCTGGTGCCAGTTCTTCCGGTTCAGCCGGGCCGACTGGGCCGACCGGACCCACGCCGCCAACGAGGCAGACCTGCGTGCGCTGGTGGAGGAGGGTCTCCGACCGGGGCTCGTGGCGTACGACGTCAACGAGCCGGTGGGCTGGTGCGCGATCGCCCCGATCTCGTCGCTGGCCCGGATCGCGACCTCGCCCTTCTTCGCCGAGCTGCGGCCGCCGTACGACGACACCACCGCCCGCTGGGCGCTGACCTGCTTCGTGGTGCGAGAGGCTGCCCGCGGGCGTGGTCTCGTCGACACCCTGCTCGCGGCGGCCGTCGAGCTCGCCGGCGACAACGGGGCGACCGGCGTGGAGGCCTACCCGCTCGACACCGACAAGGCCGAGCACGTGACGCCCGACGAGCTCTTCGGCGGCACGGTCCGCACGTTCGCGGCCGCGGGCTTCCACCACCTCGCCGATCTCGGGCCCGACCGCGCGATCATGCTGCGGCAGCTCTGAGCGCGTGCGCGCGTGGCTGGGGACGACCGTCTTCCTGTTCGTCGCGCCCGGCGTGATGGCCGGGCTGGTGCCCTGGCTCATCACCGGATGGGACGGCTCGCCCCCTGGCGTGGACGCACGCGACGTCCTCGGGGCGGCGCTCGTGGTCGTCGGCGCTCTCGTGGTGCTCGCCTGCTTCGCCCGGTTCGCCCACGAGGGCAGCGGCACGCCGGCTCCCGTCGCGCCCACCCAGCGCCTCGTCGTCGGGGGGATCTACCGGTTCGTCCGCAACCCGATGTACCTCGGCGTCGGCGCAGCGATCGCGGGGCAGGCCGTCGCGTTCCGCAGCGTGCCCCTGCTCGTGTGGCTCGGGGTGTTCGCGCTCGCCGTCGTGTCCTTCACCCGCGGCTACGAGGAGCCGACACTGCGCGAGCAGTTCGGCTCCGACTACGACGCCTACGCCGCCGCCGTGCCCGGCTGGTGGCCGCGGCTGCGCCCCTGGCGTCGTTGAGTCGCGCCTCCCGTCCGTTGAGTCGCGCCTCCCGTCCGTTACGGGTTCTGACCGGCCCTGCACCACAACCCCAGCCCACCCACCACGGGTTCTGACCGGCCCTGCACCACAACCCCAGCCCACCCACCCGCGAGGTTCTGACCGGCCCTGCACCACAACCCCAGCCCACCCACCACGGGTTCTGACCGGCCCTGCACCACAACCCCAGCCCACCCACCACGGGTTCTGACCGGCCCTGCACCACAACCCCAGCCCACCCACCACGGGTTCTGACCGGCCCTGCACCACAACCCCAGCCCACCCACCACGGGTTCTGACCGGCCATGCGTCACAACGCCGGCCCACCCACCACGGACGCGCGACTCAACGATCAGCGGGCGCGGGCGACCCTGCCCTCGTCCCAGACCGGGCCGTCGGACTCGTAGACCGAGCCGTCGGCGCCGTAGACCAGGAAGCGGTCGAAGCCGCGGGCGAACCAGCGGTCGTGGGTGACCGCGAGGACCGTGCCGTCGAAGGCCTCCAGACCCTCCTCGAGCGCCTCGGCGGACTCGACGTCGAGGTTGTCGGTCGGCTCGTCGAGGAGCAGCAGCGTGGCACCGCTCAGCTCCAGCAGGAGGATCTGGAACCGCGCCTGCTGCCCGCCCGAGAGCGACTCGAAGCTCTGCTCGGCCGCATGCGCGAGCTCGTAGCGGTCGAGCACCCGGGAGGCGGCCTCGCGGGCCATCCCGTCCCGGTGGTCGTCCCCCCGATGCAGGATCTCCAGCAGCGTCCGGCCGCGCAGCTCGGGGTGCTCGTGGGTCTGCACGAACCACCCGGGCCGGACCCGGGCACCGAGCCGGGCCTTGCCCGTGTGGTCGACGGGCTTGATCGGGACCTCGCCGACGGGCCGGTGCTCGACATCCGGGTCGCTGCCCCCGGCCGCCAGCAGCCGGAGGAAGTGCGACTTGCCCGAGCCGTTGGAACCCAGGACGGCCACGCGCTCGCCGTACCAGACCTCGAGGTCGAACGACCTCATCAGCCCGGTGAGCTCGAGGTCCTCGCACACCACCGCGCGCTTGCCCGTGCGGCCGCCCTTGAGCCGCATCTTCACCTGCTGCTCGCGCGGCTGCTCGGTCGGCGGCCCGGCCTCCTCGAACTTGCGCAGCCGGGTCTGAGCCGCCTGGTAGCGGCTGGCGAGCCCGTCGTTGTACGCCGCCTTCTGCTTGTACATCAGCACCAGCGCCTTGAGCTTCGCGTGCTCCTCGTCCCAGCGGCGGCGCAGCTCCTCGAAGCGCGCGAAGCGGTCGATGCGGGCCTGGTGGTACGACGCGAACCCACCCGGGTGCGTCCAGACGCGGTTGCCGGCCGCGCCGAGCTCGACGGTGACGACCCGGGTGGCGGTGTTGTCGAGCAGCTCGCGGTCGTGGCTGATGAAGAGGATCGTCTTCGGCGACTCCTTGATGCGCTGCTCCAGCCAGATCTTGCCGGGTACGTCGAGGAAGTTGTCGGGCTCGTCGAGCAGCAGGACCTCGTCGGGACCGGCCAGGAGGTACTCCAGCACGAGCCGCTTCTGCTCGCCCCCCGAGAGGGTCTTCAGCTCGCGGTACTTGGCCCGGTCGTAGGGCACACCGAGCGCCTTGACGGTGCACACGTCCCAGACCACCTCGACCTCGTAGCCACCGGCGTCGGCGTACTCCGCCAGTGCCTCGGCGTAGCGCATCTGGGTCTTCTCGTCGTCGGACTCCATCAGCGCCTGCTCGCAGCGGTCGACGTCGGCGGCGGCCACCCGGACCCGCTTCGGGCTCACCGAGAGCAGCAGGTCGGCGACCGTCGGTGGGCCGTCGCCACCGCTCAGCCCGGCATCGACCATCTGACGCATGACGCCGAGTCCGCCGCTGCGGGTGACCACACCGGCGTGCGGGGTGAGCGCACCGGTGATGATGCGCAGCAGCGTGGTCTTGCCCGCGCCGTTGGCGCCGACCAGAGCGACCTTGGCGCCTTCCCCGACGCGGAAGGACACCTCGTCGAGCAGCACCCGGCCGTCGGGCAGCTCGTAGCGCACTCCGGCGACGTCGACATGTCCCACGAAGCAGGATTGTCCGGCACCGGGGGCGTTCTGCGCACCCCGATAAGCGCCCGCTCCTGCCTGGGCGCGCTCAGTCCTCGGTCTGCTTGGCCCACAGGTTGACGCCGGCCTCGACGGCGTCGTCGTCGATGGCCTTGAGCTCCTCATCGGTCAGCGGCGGACCGCCGATCGCGTCCAGGTTGGTGTCGAGCTGCTCGACCGAGCTCGCGCCGATGACCGCGCTCGTCACGCGGGCGTCTCTCAGCGCCCACTGAAGAGCGAGCTGGGCGAGCTTCTGCCCGCGCGCCTGCGCGATGTCGTTGAGCCGCCGGACGTGGCGCAGCGTCTCGTCGCTGAGGTGCCCCTGGTCGATCGTCGACCCCTCGCGCGCCGCGCGCGAGTCGGCCGGCACGCCGTCGAGGTACTTGTCGGTGAGCACGCCCTGCGCGAGCGCGGTGAAGACGATGCAGCCCATGCCCTGCTCCTCGAGCTCGTCGAGGAGGTCCTCCTCGATCCAGCGGTTGAGCATGGAGTACGACGGCTGGTGGATCAGGAGCGGAGTGCCCAGGTCGCGGGCGATCGTGGCCGCCTCGCGCGTCTTGGCCGCGGAGTACGACGAGATGCCGGCGTACAGCGCCTTGCCCTGGCGCACCGCGTGGTCGAGCGCCATCATCGTCTCCTCGACGGGCGTCTCGGGGTCGAAGCGGTGGCTGTAGAAGATGTCGACGTAGTCGAGCCCCATCCGGGTCAGCGACTGGTCGAGGCTGGCCAGGACGTACTTGCGCCCACCCCCGCCCTGCCCGTAGGGGCCTGGCCACATGTCCCAGCCGGCCTTCGTCGAGATGACCAGCTCGTCGCGGTAGGGCTTGAAGTCGTCGGTGAGGTAGCGCCCGAGGTTCTCCTCCGCGCGACCGTACGGCGGGCCGTAGTTGTTGGCGAGGTCGAAGTGGGTCACGCCCCGGTCGAAGGCGCGCCGCAGGATCGCCCGCTGGGTCTCCTCCGGCCGGTCGGTCCCGAAGTTCTGCCAGAGCCCCAGCGACAGCACGGGCAGCTTCAGCCCGCTGCGGCCGGTGTAGCGGTACTCCATCCCCCCGCCCGCGCCGTCGCCGCTCAGGCCGTCATACCTGTTCTCCGCTGCCTCGTAGGTCATGGCTCCATCCTGCCGGGGTCCTGCAGGTTTCCCCGCCGGGGGATCCCGACGGCCGCGCCACGCCCATGACCCCGGGGCCGGAAGTAGGCGATACTGCGGCGGTGCGAGCACTGCTGTGTCGCGAGCTGATCGGTCGTGATCAGGCGCTGCACACCGCCGGTGCCGCGCTGGCCGATGCCGGCCGCGGCTCGGGTGGCGTGCTCTTCGTGAGCGGGGAGGCGGGCGTCGGGAAGTCGCGGCTGGTCAGCGAGGTGGTGGGCGCCGCCCGGGAGTCGGGCATGGAGGTCCTCTTCGGCCGCGCGGTGCAGGCCGACGTCCCCGTGCCCTTCCGGCCGTTCTCCGAGGCCCTGCTCTCGCACTTCCGCAGCCGGGGTCTGCCCGACCTACCGGGGATGGCGCCGTTCCGGCCGGCGCTGGGGCGGCTGCTCCCCGAGTGGAGAACGCCGGGCGAGGCAACGCACGAGCCGCTCGTCGTGCTCGCCGAGGGCCTGGTCCGGCTGCTCACCGCGGTGGCCGGCGAGGCCGGGGCGCTGGTGGTGCTCGAGGACCTGCACTGGGCCGACCTGGAGACCCTGTCGGTGCTGGAGTACTTCGCCGACGTGCTGCGCACCCAGCCGGTGCTCTGCGTCGCCACCCTCCGGCCGGAGGAGACCAGCCCCGCCCGGCGGCTGGTGCAGGGCTTGCGAGCCTCACGCACGACGAGCGTCATCGAGCTGGACGCGTTGCCCGCGGACCAGCTGGGCCTGATGACGGCCGCCTGCCTGGACGTCGTCGACGTGCCGGACGACGTGGCGACCTTCGTCCGGACCTGGTCGGACGGGTTGCCGTTCATGGTGGAGGAGGTCCTCGCGGGGGCCGTCGACGCAGGCGCCCTGACCTGGGACGGTGAGCACTGGTCGTTCGACGCCAAGGCCGGGCCGTCGCTGCCCGGCAGCTTCGTCGACAACGTGCACGGCCGGTTGCGCGGGCTCGGCCCCGATGCCGCGCAGGTCCTGCGGGTCGCGGCGGTGCTCGGACGCCGCTTCGACTGGTCCCTGCTCCCGGGGGCGGCCGCGCTCGACGACCGCGAGGTGATGGCGGCGTTGCGCGCGGGCGTCGACACCCAGCTGCTCGTCGCCGAACCCGGCGGCGAGTTCCGGTTCCGGCACGCGTTGACTCGGGACGCTGTCCTCGGTGACCTGATGCCCGCCGAGCTGGCCATGGTCTCGCGCTCGCTCCTCGACGTCGTCGAGGCCGCACACGCCGGCCTGCCCGGCGAGTGGTGCGACGTCGCCGCCCAGCTGGCCGAGCACTCGGGACAGCACGAGCGCGCAGCGGACCTGCTGCTGGAGATGGGACGACGATCGCTGATGGCCGGCGCGCTGGGCTCGGCGGAGCGAATCCTTGACCGGGCCCGCACGCTCACCACGCAGGCCGCCGTCCAGGCCGACATCGACGAGGTCGCCCTCGAGGTGCTGGCGCTGGCGGGCCGGACCGAGCAGGCGATCGTGGTCGGCTCGCGGGTGGCCGACAAGCTGGAGGTGCTCGACGCCGACCCCGCGCGGCGTGCGAACGCCCACCTGGGGGTGGCGCGCGCCGCCGTCACCGCGTGCGTGTGGGAGACCGCCGAAGGCCACCTGGCGCGAGCCCGTCGCTGCGCCGACGCGGCGGCCGATGAGCTCCTGACCGCTCGCGTCGACACGCTCGCGGCGCACGCCGCCCTCGGCGAGGGCCGGCCGACCGTCGCCCTGCCCTTGGCGGAGCGCGGACTGGTGACCGCCGAGGCGCTGGGCGACTACCGGCTCGCGTGCGACGCCCTGGAGGTGATCGGACGGTGCTGGCGACTCAGCGACGCGGCGGCGAGCGAGCAGGCCTTCGACCGCGCCCGGGTGATCGCCGAGACGCACGGCCTGGACCTGTGGCGGGCTCGGGCGATGAGCGAGCTCGCCTGGCTGGACACCTTGGTCGGTGGCGGCGACGAGCGACTGCGCCAGGCCAGGGACCTGGCCCTGGAGTGCGGAGCGTGGGCGATCGCCGCGCACCTCGAGCTCGCGCACGGTCAGTGGCTGCTGCTGCGCTTCCGGATGGAGGAGTGCATCGTGCCCCTTCGCCGGTGTGCCGAGCTGGCGGACCGGCTCGGGATGCCGCTGCTGCAGGCGATCGCGCACTGCACCGAGCTGCTGCTCCAGGCCACCCGGGGGGACGCCGGGGCGGTCGACCGCTCCGCGGCCGCCGCGCGCGCTGCCGTGGCCGCCGAGCCCGGGATGGACGGGATGGTGTGGGCGGGCCGCGCGATGCTCGCGCTGGTCGAGGAGGACCTGGACCTCGCGCGCGCGCACTTCGACCGCGCGGACGAGGAGTTCGCGCGGCTGCCGACCACCCCCCAGGACCCCACGCGAGGCCTCAGCGTGCTGCTGGCCGTGGTGCAGGCCGCCAGCCCGGAGGACGCGGCCGCGCTGGTCGCGCAGGCCGACACAGCCGATGCGGCGATGACCCAGCTGGCCCGGGGGTACCTGCGGTTCGCCCGGGCGGTCGCGCTCGGCCGAGCCGGGCGCCGTACGGACGCCGAGTCGGTCTTCGAGGAGGGCAGCGAGCAGCTGGGTGGACTGGCGGACGGCTGGCTGCACCACGGCTACCGGCTCGCGGCGCCGGCCGCGCTCGAGGACGGCTGGGGTGACCCGGGACGCTGGCTGCTGGAGACCCTGAGCGGCTTCGAGGACCGCGGGCTCGCCCGCGGCGCCGACGCGGTGCGGTCCTTGATGCGGGCGGCGAGCCTCCCCGTGCCTCGCCGCGGCCAAGCCGCCGCCGGCCTGCCGCAGCGCTGGCTGTCGGCGGGCGTGACCGCGCGCGAGGCCGAGGTGCTCGCGCTGCTGGCCGAGGGCCTCACCAACCACGAGATCGCCGAGCGGGTCTTCCTGTCGTCGCGCACCGTCGAGCGGCACCTGGCGAACATCGGCGCCAAGCTCGGCACCCGGACGCGATCGGAGCTGGTCGCCGCGGCCGCCCGGGAGACGGCGGGCGGACCTCAGCCCTCGACGTAGGTGGTCATCGTCGCGTGACGTACGCCGTCGCGCCGCATGCGCTCGGCGGCCTCGGGCGAGGAGATCAGCTCCTGCAGCCTGTCGAGGCCCCGGCTGACGGGGCGGTACGGCGCGATCAGCCTGGCCCGGGGGACCTCCTCGACGAGCAGGGCCGCGTGGCCCAACGCCTTGGGGTCGACGAACGTCTTGACGGTGAAGCCGGCCGCCTCGAACGCGGACGTTCGGGTGGGCGAGGCCAGCCAGTGCTGGACGTCGTCGACCTCGTAGGTGATCAGGGCCTTGGTCGTGGTGGTCATGGCGTCTCCTCGAAGGTGGTGGTGGGTTGTCGTTGCCGAAACGTTCCACCGCCGCGGCCCCTCATGCATGGGGCTGGACCGACAGGTTGCGCGACGAGGAGGGTCGGCCGAGTTGTCGGCTGTCCCCCATGCGCACGGCCGCCTGGTGCGGCAGTGTCGGCCGCACGAGATCCGCCCACCCGCCAGAGGAGAACCTGATGACCGCACGCCTGCACCACGCCGCGCTGACCGTCACCGACATCGACAAGAGCACCGAGTGGTACCGCGACCTGTTCGGCTGGGCCGAGCTGAGCCGCGACCAGCACCACGGCGGGCAGGGCGGGTACGCCGTCGTGCTCGGCCCCGAGGACTGGTCGATGTTCGTCGTGCTGAACTCGCACCCGACCAACGCCGGCGAGGGCTTCGACCCCGTGCGCACGGGGCTCGACCACGTCGGCTTCACCGTGCCGGACCGCGCCGCCATCGACGAGTGGGTGGCCAAGCTCGAGGAGAAGGGCGTGACCTACAGCCCGGTCACCGAGCACGACTGGGGCTGGTCGCTGAACTTCCGCGACCCCGACGACGTCCAGCTCCAGCTCATCGCCTTCGCCCCGGCCTGAGGGTCGGTCGATGGACACCCCGGCCGAGCCCGGCACGCGGATGCCCGCGGCCTTCATCGGTCACGGCAACCCGATGCACGCCGTCCGGTCGAACCGGTACACCGAGGCCTGGCGGGACTTCGGACGGTCGGTGCCGCGCCCGCGCGCGATCCTGGTGATCTCCGCGCACTGGTACACCAACGCCACCGCCGTCACCGCGATGCCGCGGCCGCGCACCATCCACGACTTCTACGGCTTCCCGCAGGAGCTGTACGACGTCACCTACCCCGCTCCCGGACTGCCGGAGCTCGCCGAGGAGGTCGCCGACCTGGCCCGGCCCACGTGGGTCGGGTGCGACATCGACCAGTGGGGCATCGACCACGGCACGTGGATGGTCCTGCGGCACGCCTTCCCGGACGCCTCGATCCCTGTCGTGCAGCTCTCGCTGAACGCCTTCAAGGGCTTCGACTACCACCTCGAGCTCGGGAGGCGCCTGAGCTCGCTCCGCGACTCCGGGGTGCTCGTCCTGGGCAGCGGAAACGTCGTGCACAACCTCGACGCCGTCGACCACGGCCTGCCCGACGAGGCCTTCACCTGGGCCAGCCGATTCGACGACGCCGCCCGCACGGTGCTGCAGAGCACCACGCCGACGGAGGTGGCTGCCCTCGACGCGCACCGCGACTTCGGGAACGCCGTGCCGACTCCCGACCACTACCTGCCCCTGCTCTACCTCGCCGGGCTGGCCGGTGACGAGGCGATGTCGCTGCTCGTCGACGGCCACCAGGGTGGCTCGGTGTCGATGGCGGCGTACACCATCGGGATGGCGGCGGTCGGACCCTAGGCCCGCCTGGACTCCAGCACCCGGAAGCCCTTGGCACTGGCCACGCGCGTCGTCGGGTAGCCCTGGCCCCCCAGCCAGCGCTGGAGGGAGTCAGCGCCGAGGTTCTTGCCGACCACCATCACCGCCCGGCCCTCGGGCGCGAGCCGCGGGAGCCAGCGCAGCAGCAGGTCGTGAAGGGCGGCCTTGCCGATGCGGATGGGCGGGTTCGACCAGATCTCGTCGTACGTCGCGTCGCCGGGCACCTCGTCGGGCAGGACGGCGCGGAAGCGGTCGGCGAGGCCGAGCGCCGCGGCGTTCTCCCCCGCGAGCAGGAGCGCCCGCTCGTTGACGTCGACCCCGGTCACCTGCGCGCCTGGCACGGCGGCGGCGACGGCGAGCCCGATCACGCCGTACCCGCAGCCCAGGTCGAGGATCCGGCCCGGCGCGGGTGGCGAGGTCTCGCGGAACAGGACGGCGGTGCCGATGTCGAGCCGACCGCGGCTGTAGACCCCCGACCCACTGACCAGGTCGAGCCGCCGGCCCCACACCTCGCACGAGAACGGGTCGCGCGCGAACGGCACCGACGGGTCGGCGGTGAAGTAGTGCTCGCCTGCGCTCATGCGCGCCTCCGCCGCGTCCGCTCGGCCTGCGCGGCCAGCTCGTCGTCGGGTGGGTAGCCGACCTCCTCCAGGGTCAGCCCGTGCGCCGCCGCCACCGTCACCGACGACGAGCGCGAGCCGGTCCCCAGCACCTCGCCCGCCCAGGCCACGGGCCGGCGCCCCTCGCCGACCGCGAGCAGGCAGCCGACCAGCGAGCGCACCATGCTGTGGCAGAAGGCGTCGGCCCGCACCGTCGCCACGATGGTGCCGGACGGCTGCCGCTCCCACGAGAGCTCCAGCAGCGTCCGAACGGTCGTCGCCCCTTCGCGCCGCTTGCAGAACGCCGCGAAGTCGTGCTCGCCGAGGAAGGCTGTCGCCGCGTCGTTCATCCGCGCCAGGTCGAGCGGTCGCGGCCACTCCAGCACGTGGCCGCGCGTCAGCGGGTCGACCAGTGCGGGATCGTCGACGACCCGGTAGGCGTAGCGGCGCCACAGTGCCGAGAAGCGCGCGTCGAAGCCGTCGGGCGCCGGCCGCGCCGCCCGCACCCGCACGTCGTGGCCGAGGACCCCGCCCAGGCGGCGCACCAAGGCGTCGTACGCCGCCTCCGGCCGCCCGGCCGCCTCCTCCGGCCGCCCGGCCGCCTCCTCGACGACACCCTCCGGCAGGTCGACGTGCACCACCTGGCCGCGCGCGTGGACGCCGGTGTCGGTGCGCCCCGCGCAGGTCGTCGACACCGTCGGCAGGCGCAGCACCGTGGCGAGAGCCTCGTCGAGGTCGCCCTGCACCGTGCGCAGGCCCGGCTGGGCGGCCCACCCGTGGAACGCCGAGCCGTCGTAGGCGAGGTCGAGACGCAGACGCCCCTGACCAGCCACGGGACCAGTCTTCCCCACGCCGGGATAATGGAGGGGTGCAGCCCGCCATCATCCTCGTCTCCCCCGAGCACAGCGACTTCCTCCTCGACGAGTTCGGTCGCTATCAGCGCGACTACGACCTTCACGCGCTGACCGACGTGAGCCGCGCCGGCGACCTCGCCCACGAGATCTCGGCGACCGGCGGCCAGGTGGCGATGCTCGTCGCCGACTCCGCCCTCGGGGAGGTCTCGCCGCTGTCGGCGTTCCAGTCCTGGCGGCAGGTGGTCCCGACGGCCAAGCGGCTGGTCGTGGCCCATTGGGACCGCTTCCTCGGCGACGCCGAGCAGCTGCGGCACGGCCTGGCCAAGGGCAAGTTCGACGCGTACCTCCTGATGCCGCGCGGCGTCCGCGACGAGGAGTTCCACACCGCCGTCACCGAGCTGCTCTCCGACTGGGGCTCGACGGTGGCGGCGCCCGAGGTCGAGACCGTGCGGCTGGTCTCGCCGACCCGCGACGCGCTCACGTTGGCGATCCGCGACTTCCTCGACCGGATGGGGATGCCGAACCGCGTTCACGACCCCGACTCAGAGGTGGGACGGGAGATCATCGCGCGCTTCGAGGGCGGGCAGATCCGCTTCCCGCTCGTCGAGTCGCCCTATCGCGGCGTCGAGGCGCCCAGCAGCGTCCGCGATGTCGCCTCCGCCATCTACGGGCGCCCCGAGGACATCGACGTCGACACCGTCGCGGACCTCTGCATCGTCGGGGCCGGTCCGGCGGGCCTCGCCGCTGCCGTCTACGGCGCCTCGGAGGGACTCTCCACCCTCGTCGTCGAGGCCGAGGCGATCGGCGGCCAGGCCGGCACCTCGTCGATGATCCGCAACTATCTCGGCTTCCCCCGTGGCGTCTCGGGCATGCGGCTGGCGCAGCGCGCGCGCAACCAGGCGATCCGCTTCGGCACCCGCTTCCTGACCGGCTGGGAGGTCACCCAGGTGACCCCCGGCGCCGACGGGACCCCGCACGTGGTGCACACCGACGGCGGCGACCTGCGCGCGCGCTCGGTGGTGATCGCGACGGGCGTCGCCTACCGCCGCCTGCGCATCGACAGCATCGAGGGCTTGACCGGTCGCGGAGTCGTCTACGGCAGCGCGATGACGGCCGCCCGCGAGATGGAGGGGTACGACGTGGTCGTGGTCGGCGGCGGCAACTCCGCCGGCCAGGCGGCCATCCACCTGGCGCGGTTCGCCAAGTCGGTGACGATCATGGTCCGGCGCCGCAGCCTGGAGGAGACGATGTCGCGCTACCTGATCGGCGAGATCGAGTTCAACACCCGGATCCACGTGCAGCCGTGCTGCGAGATCGTCGACGGCGGTGGCGACGGCCGCCTGGAGTGGCTCGACGTCCGCGACACCGAGACCGGCGACGTCACCCGTCGCAACGCCGAGGGGCTCTTCCTGCTGCTCGGCGCCGAGCCCAGGTGCGACTGGCTCCCCGAGGCGGTCGCGCGCGACGAGCGCGGCTTCGTGCTCACCGGGCGCGACGTACCGAAGGAGCGCTGGCGCGGCGAGCTGCCGCCGGGCGCCCTCGAGACCACTGTTCCGGGCATCTTCGCCGCCGGCGACATCCGCGGCGGCTCGATGAAGCGCGTCGCAGCCGCCAGCGGCGAGGGCGCGAGCGTGGTCCCCCTCGTGCACGCCTGGCTGGCCAGCCAGGACGGCGACCCCACCTAACCGCCGAGCAGGCGCAACTTCACCGCCGAGCAGGCGCAACTTCACCGCCGAGCAGGCGCAACTTCACCGCCGAGCAGGCGCAACTTCACCGCCGAGCAGGCGCAACTTCACCGCCGAGCAGGCGCAACTTCACCGGGCCAACGGCCAAATTGCGACCGCTCGGCGGCCAAATTGCGACCGCTCGGCGTCAGCGAGTCTCGAAGATCTCGTTCTCGGCGACCTGCATCGGCACCAGGTCGCCCAGGGTCTCGGCCAGGACGACGGCGTCGTCGCCCCGACGCAGGCGGAAGTCCGCAGGCGGGTTGACCAGGCTGACGCCGTCGCGGGTGACGGCCAGGAGCGTGGCACCGTGGTCGGACCGGAGGTGCACAGCGAGATCGTCGATGGTCATGTCCACGTAGTCGTCCGGCAGGCTCACGTGGTAGAGCTCGGAGCCGTCACCGCCCGAGACGATGTCGGTGACCAGCCCGGCCAGGCCGGGATAGAGCGCCGATCGGGCGAGCAGGCGGGATGCCAGCCGCGAGGTCACCAGGATCTCGTTGGCCTTCGCCCGCTTGAAGTGGTCGACGTGCTTGGGGTTGTTGACCTCGACGACGGTGCGGACGGTGGGGTTGATGCTCTCGATGGCCAGGATGGTCAGGATCGAGCGCATGTCGGACTCGTTGCTGGCGTCCGCCGGGAAGACGATCGCCGACGACGCCTCCATGATGCCGGCGCGCTCGAGGTCCTCGGCGCTGGTGACGTCACCGCGCACGAAGTAGGTCCCCATCCCGGCGGGGTTCTTGTCGGCGTCGTGGATGACGACGATCTTGGCGGTGAACTCGTCGCCCTTCAGCTCCTCCACGAGGTCGCGCGCGGTGGCGTTCCAGCCGCACACGACGATGTGGTCCTGGTAGCCCGCTGCACCCATGCCCTGGCCCTCCTTGAGCAAGAAGTCGATGACGAAGCCAACCACTGCCGCGGTGAGCGCGGCCACGATCGCGACGCCGAAGAACGCGAGTGCCCAGCCGACCACGAAGCCGCCGGGGCTCGTCACGAAGCTGGAGTCGCCCGAGCCGATCACGGTGGTGACCGACCAGTAGAACGAGTCGCCGACACCCTTGGCCGAGCGATGGTCCTCCTCCAGGGCGCTGACGACGGCCGCTGCGACCAGGACGATGACGAAGAGCGACAGCACCAGCCGGCGGAAGAAGTTGCTGTCCAGCCCGGTGCCGATCCGGCGCGCGTGGAAGCCGATCCGGTGGATGATCGGCAGGGCCAGCAGCGGCCGGAACGGCGCCGTGAGCACGCGGCGCACCACCTCAGCGCACCTGCCGCTCGCGTGTCCCCCGCATCACCGGCCCATGATGCTGGTTCGCTGCGGCTTCCATCGAGGGCGGTCTAGATCACCGATCCCACCCCGGCCGGCCTTTTCAACCAGATGGTTGACAAGCCGGTCGGGCTCGGCGTACGTTCTATTCAACCAATCAGTTGAGGAAGTAGGCCGGATGAACGACCAGCTCTCCCGGGTGTTCGCCGCCCTGGCCGACCCGACTCGGCGCGACATGGTCGCGCGGCTCACTGTCGCCGACGCCACCGTCGGTGACCTCGCGGCGCCGTACGACGTCAGTGTCCAGGCCGTCTCCAAGCACCTCAAGGTGCTCGAGGAGGCGGGTCTGGTCAGCCGCAGCCGGGACGCCCAGCGGCGCCCGGTGCACCTGGAGGCGGAGGTCTTCGACCTGATGACGAAGTGGATCGAGAGATACCGGCAACAGGCCGAGGAGCGCTACCAGCGCCTCGACGACCTGCTCGCTGAGCTGAACGACACGAGCGGCACCGACAACGACGAACTGCAGGAAGGAACCGCATCATGAGCACCAGCACCCACACCGAGGCCACCATCGAGGCCGTTGCCGACGTCCCGATGATCCGGATCACCCGCGAGTTCGCGGGGACGCCGGCGCAGGTCTTCAAGGCGCACACCGACCCCGACCTGTTCGCGCGGTGGATCGGGCCTGACGACCTGACCACGAAGATCGACCACTGGGACGCCCGTGACGGCGGCTCGTTCCGGTTCCTCAACGTCCGCGGCGACGAGGAGTTCGCCTTCCGCGGCTGCTTCCACACCGTCAGCCCGGAGAAGGTCGTCCAGACCTTCACCTGGGAGGGCATGCCCGACGGAGTCTCGCTGGAGACGATGCGGTTCGAGGACCTCGGCGACGGCCGGACGCGCCTGGTCACCGAGTCGCTGTGCGACAGCTTCGAGGGGCGCGACGCCTGGCTCGCCAGCGGCATGGAGGTCGGCGTCAACGAGGGGTACGCCAAGCTCGACGCCCTGATCGCGGACGGCGCGGTCTGATCGTGGCCTCCCCCATCCTGGCCGCGGACCCGGCCGAGCGGCACCGGCTGGTCGCCGGCGCATTCTCCGACCGGGTCCGCGGCACCGACGACTGGTCGGCGCCCGCCCCGGTCGAGGGATGGACGGCCCGCGACGTCGTACGCCATCTCGTCGAGTGGTTCCCCGGCTTCCTGGCCATGGGCTCCGACGTCCGGTTGCCCACGGGGCCCTCGGTCGACGACGACCCGGTGGGCGCCTGGCAGGCGCACGCCGACGGCGTGCAGGCCGTGCTGGACGACCCCGCCAACGCGGAGCGGATGTTCTCCGACCAGCACACCGGCACGATGCCGCTGCCGCAGGCGGTCGACACCTTCTACACCGCCGACGTCTTCATGCACACCTGGGACCTCGCGCGCGCCACCGGCCAGGACGAGGCCCTCGACGCCGAGTTCAGCGCGACCCTGCTGGCCGGCATGGAGCCGATGGACGAGATCCTGCGCGCGTCGGGTCAGTACGGCGCCAAGGTGCCCGTCCCGGACGAAGCCCCCGTCCAGGACCGGATGCTCGGCTTCATCGGACGGGACCCGGCCTGGCGGCCGGTCCGCTGAGCTCGTGCCGGAACGGCGGGTCGGCGCCCGGGCGTGACACTGTCACCGCAGCGACCGTGGCCGCCCAGGTGAGCACCTCGCCCCAGGTGCCGGCCGGGAGCGTGCGCAACGTCTCGCGGTGCTCGGCGCCGAGCAGGTCACGCTGCCAGAGGCCGTCGATCAGCGCGGCGCCGAAGGTGTCCCCGGCCCCGATCGTGTCCGCGACGTCGACCGGCACGGCGTCGATCTCGCCGCTCGCCGATGCCGACACCCACAACGCCCCGTCGCCGCCTCGGGTCACCACGACCACGGCGGGCCCGAGCGCGAGCAGGTGCCGCGCCGACTCCGCGAGCGAGCGGCCTGGCCACAGCGCCTCGAGATCCTCGTCGGAGGCCTTCACGACGTCGCCGAGCGTGGCCAGCCGCTCGACCCGCTCGATGACCTCAGGCCCGGTGCCGGTGACCACCGGTCGGGCATTGACGTCATAGCTGATGGTGGCGCCCGGCCGCAGCCCCTCGACGACCGCGACCACGTCGTCCGCGCCTGGCGCCAGGACGGCGCCCAGCGAGCTGGTGTGCACGACGACCGGCTCCAGCGACGTGTCGAGCGTCAGTGGGTTGAGCCGCCAGGCCAGGTCGAACTCGTAGGACGCCGCCCCGTCGGTCCCGATGGTGGCGATCGCCGACGAGGTGTGGTCGGCCGCGGCCGGGTCGCTGGCCAGCCGTACGCCGGCCCGCTCGAGCTGCGCGCCGATCAGCCGGCCGTAGCCGTCATCGGCGAAGCAGGTCGAGAACCACGCGGGCCGGTCCAGCCGGGCCAGGGCGACCGCGACGTTCGCCGCCGAGCCGCCCGGGTAGGCGGTGGTCGTCCCGTCGGGGAGCACCACCACGTCGACCAGTGCCTCGCCGACGACGAGCGCGACCTTCTCCATGCTGCGTGTCTATCGCAACGCACGAGGGCCCGTCACCCCGGGCGGGGCGACGGGCCCTGGTGGCAGAGCGGGGTGCTACTCGCCGGCCTTCTCGAAGCCGGCGGCCTGCGCCGACTCCTCGGTGTCGAACCAGACCTCCGCGGTGGTCTGCGCGAACCACTGGCCGTCGGGCGTGTGGTACTTCATCGAGTTCTCGTTGCCCTTGATCGGGAAGCCCTCGGGCGCCTCGGACTCATCCTCGAGCGGGACGTGCGACCCGTCCCACTTGCCGGAGAACCCGCCCTCGGTCTCCTCGAACGCCTCGTCACCGGCGACCGCGGGGGTCTCGGTGAACGCCGCGACGTCGGCAGCCTCGGCCGACGACTCCACGGGGTCCTCGACGACCTCGACCTCGACCTCAGCCTCGGCCTCGGTCTCGACCTCGGTCTCGACCGGTGCAGCCGGGGTGGCCTTCTTCGGGGCCGCCGTCTTCTTGGCGCTCGTGTCCTTCGGCTTGTAGGCCTCGTTCACCAGCTCGATGACCGCCATGGGGGCGTTGTCGCCCTTGCGGGGGCCGAGCTTGGTGATCCGGGTGTAGCCACCGGGACGCTCGGCGAACGACGGGCCGATCTCGGTGAAGAGGGTGTGCACGACGGACTTGTCGCGCACGACCTTCAGCACCTCGCGGCGGTAGTGCAGGCTCTGGACGGTGCCGAGCTCGGCCTTCTTGGCCTTGGTGATCAGCTTCTCCGCGATCGGGCGCAGGAACCGCGCCTTCGCCTCGGTCGTGGTGATCCGGCCGTGCTCGAAGAGCTGGGTGGCCAGACCGGACATCAGCAGGCGCTGGTGCGACGGGTTGGCCCCGAGACGGCGGCCCTTCTTGGGCTTGGGCATGTCTTCTCTCGATTCTCCGAAGCCGGACTAGGTACTTCGGTAGATGGAACCTTTGGTGGATCTCCCGCTGTGGCCACGGTTTCGACCGCAACCACAAGCGGGGGCCCGGGGGCGGCAACCCCCGCCATCGGGCACGGGCGAAGCCCGTTCAATCAGTATTGTTCGTCTTCGACGAACGCGTCGTCGTCGTCGTCGCCGTACGCCGCCAGGGCGGCGTGCGGGTCGAAGCCGGGCGCGCTGTCCTTGAGCGAGAGGCCCATCTCGACGAGCTTGGCCTTGACCTCGTCGATGGACTTCGCGCCGAAGTTGCGGATGTCGAGCAGGTCCTGCTCCGAGCGGGAGATGAGCTCACCCACGGTGTGGATGCCCTCGCGCTTGAGGCAGTTGTAGGAGCGGACGGTCAGCTGCAGGTCCTCGACCGGCAGGGCCAGGTCGGCCGCCAGCTGCTCGTCGACGGGCGACGGGCCGATGTCGATGCCCTCTGCCTCGACGTTGAGCTCACGGGCCAGGCCGAAGAGCTCGACCAGCGTCTTGCCGGCCGACGCGATCGCGTCGCGCGGGCGGATCGACGGCTTGGTCTCGACGTCGATGACGAGCTTGTCGAAGTCGGTGCGCTGCTCGACACGGGTGGCCTCGACCTTGTAGGTCACCTTGAGGACCGGTGAGTAGATCGAGTCGACCGGCATCCGGCCGATCTCGTTGTCGGCGCCCTTGTTCTGGACGGCCGAGACGTAGCCGCGGCCGCGCTCGACGACGAGCTCCATCTCCAGCTTGCCCTTGTCGGACAGGGTGGCGATCTTCAGCTCGGGGTTGTGCACCTCGACGCCGGCGGGCGGCGCGATGTCGGCTCCGGTGACGTCACCGGCGCCGGACTTGCGGAGGTACATCGTGACCGGCTCGTCGTGCTCGGAGGAGACGACGAGACCCTTGAGGTTCAAGATCACCTCGGTGACGTCCTCCTTGACGCCCTCGATGGTCGAGAACTCGTGGAGGACGCTGTCGATCTTGATGCTCGTGACCGAGGCACCCGGGATCGAGGACAGCAGGGTACGCCGGAGCGAGTTGCCGAGCGTGTAGCCGAAGCCGGGCTCGAGAGGCTCGATGACGAACCGCGAGCGGAACTCGTCGACGGACTCTTCCGACAGGGTGGGGCGCTGCGCGATGAGCACTGTGTTCTTTCCTTCCCGGGCCGACCGCTATTTGACGGCCCAGACTGCTGGCTGCTGGAGAAAAGGTGGCCTCGACAGGCGCGACCACCGAGAGCGGTGACTACTTCTTGGAGTAGTACTCCACGATGAGCTGCTCCTGGACCGGGATGTCGATCTGGGCCCGGAGGGGCAGCTGGTGGACCAGGACGCGCATCCGCGTGGGGATCGCCTCGAGCCACGCCGGGACCACGCGCTCGCCGTGGGTCTCACGGGCCACGATGAACGGCGTCGTCTCCAGGCTCTTCTCGCGCACGTCGATGATGTCGTGCTGCGTGACCTGGAACGAGGGGATGTCCACCTTGTGCCCGTTGACCAGGAAGTGGCCGTGGGTCACCAGCTGGCGGGCGTGGCGGCGGGTGCGGGCGAAGCCGGCCCGGTAGATGACGTTGTCCAGGCGGCACTCGAGCAGCTGGAGCAGGTTGTCACCGGTCTTGCCGGCGCGCCGGTTGGCCTCGGTGTAGTAGTTGTGGAACTGCTTCTCCAGGACGCCGTAGGTGAAGCGCGCCTTCTGCTTCTCGCGCAGCTGGAGGAGGTACTCGCTCTCCTTGATGCGCCCGCGGCCGTGCTGGCCGGGCGGGTAGGGACGACGCTCGTAGGCTGCGTCGCCACCGACGAGGTCGACGCCGAGGCGACGCGACTTCTTGGTCATGGGGCCGGTGTAGCGGGCCATGGTTCAGATCTCCTTGAAAGTCTTCGGGTCGTCAGACGCGACGGCGCTTGGGCGGGCGGCAGCCGTTGTGCGGCGTCGGGGTCACGTCCTGGATGGTGCCGACCTCGAGGCCGATCGCACCCAGGGACCGAATCGCCGTCTCGCGGCCCGAGCCCGGGCCCTTCACGAAGACGTCGATCTTCTTCATCCCATGGTCCATCGCCCGGCGCCCGGCGGCCTCGGCGGCCATCTGCGCGGCGTACGGCGTGGACTTGCGCGAGCCCTTGAAGCCGACGGTGCCGGCCGAGGCCCACGAGATCACCGCACCGGTGGGGTCGGTGATGGTGACGATGGTGTTGTTGAACGTGCTCTTGATGTGAGCCTCGCCGATGGCGACGTTCTTCTTCTCCTTGCGGCGCACCTTCTTGGCGCCGGCCGCGGTGCGGCTCTTGGGAGGCATGCAGTTTCTCCTATGACTAGCTGGTCAGTGGGGCAGAGCGAGGGCCTACTTGGCCTTCTTCTTGCCGGCGACGGTGCGCTTGGGGCCCTTGCGGGTGCGCGCGTTGGTCTTGGTGCGCTGGCCGCGGACCGGAAGGCCCATGCGGTGGCGGCGACCCTGGTAGCTGCCGATCTCGATCTTGCGCCGGATGTCGGCCTGGACCTCACGGCGGAGGTCACCTTCGATCTTGAGGTCGGCGCCGTCGATGGCGTCGCGGAGCTTGACCAGCTCGTCGTCGCCCAGCTGGTGGACCCGGAGGTTCGGGTCGACCCCGGTGACCTCGAGAAGCTGCTGGGCGCGGGTACGGCCGATGCCGTAGATGTAGGTGAGAGCGATCTCGATGCGCTTGTCACGCGGGAGGTCGACTCCGACGAGGCGTGCCATGTGGTGGCGGTCCTTTCGGATGGTTCGCGGTGGTGTCGGTCGTGTCGCGTCCCCGCCCGCCTCGGGTGGGGCTCCGGCCACTGCTCCGGAGGTGGGTTCACCGGGTCCTGACGACCCGGCTAGCGAACACGTTGTGGTTTCAGTTGTCAGGCTGGTCTCGGTCGAGCAGGGTCGAGACCTAGCCCTGGCGCTGCTTGTGGCGAGGGTTCTCGCAGATCACCATGACGCGGCCGTGGCGACGAATCACCTTGCACTTGTCACAGATCGCCTTGACGCTCGGGTTGACCTTCATGGAAGGACCTTTCAGGTGCGGCTTGCGCTTACTTGTAGCGGTAGACGATGCGTCCGCGAGTGAGGTCGTAGGGCGAGAGCTCCACCACCACCCGGTCCTCGGGGAGGATCCGGATGTAGTGCTGACGCATCTTGCCGCTGATGTGAGCCAGGACCTTGTGCCCGTTGCTCAGCTCAACGCGGAACATCGCGTTGGGCAGCGCCTCGGTGATGGTGCCCTCGAGCTCGATCACGCCTTCTTTCTTCGGCATGTCCTCACTTATCTGGTCGGGTACGTCTTACCGGCCGGCCCGCGAACCTCCGCCCGGCGGACCGGGAGGTGGACCTCGTGCAACCCATCCCTGAGCCTCCTCCCGGGCACAGCACGGCTCACCAACGAAGGTGAGTCGGGATGTGGTCCGGGCAGCCGCGAGGCACCACGGATAGGGCCCACGTTGGGCCGACCCTTGATTCTAGGTGGAATCCCTCCCGACTCCTAATCGGGTCACCGGCCCACCCAGCGCAGAAGGCCGCAGGAGGTTGTCAGCCGAAACTTGCGGTTGTCGGCCGATGTTTCGGCTGACAACCGTTGGTTTACCCGGCCGGCCGGGTAAACCAACAGGACCTACCGCCGCCAGAAGGTCCGCACGCTCAGCGCGCCACGGAGCCGGCGGAGGCGGGAGACCGAGGCGGAGATGACGCGTCGTTCGGCGTCGACGGCGCCCCAGAAGCTGTCGGCGTCCCCTGCGGGCGGCTCGGCCGGGCCGAAGACGCGGACGTCGGCGGTGCGCGCGAGACCGGCGGCCCCCGCCGAGGCGATCGCCAGCGACTGCTCCCGCCGGGTGACGCCGGCGACCGGGACCGGTGTCCCGAGGTCGCGGGCGTGGTCGACGAGCTCGCGCCAGGCGCCGGCGATGCGGCCCGAGGAGGGCCCGGCGGTACGCCGGCGCCGGCGGCGCAACGCCTTGGCGGCCAGGATCGCCCCGGCCACCGCGAGCAGGGCGAGCAGGGGTCCGCCACCGTAGACCAGCCCGGCTCGCAGCCAGGCTGGGAGGCCGGGGTCCTCGGCGGGCTCGTCGGCGTCTCGGCGGGCCTTGCGCGCCGTGATCTCGGCGTCGGTCTGCTCGTCGAGGGCCGACGGCGGCGGCACCTGGGCCGGCGGCGGGACGACCAGGCCGCTGAGGCGCTGCTCGGTCTGCGTCTGCTGCTCCGACGGCTTGTCGTAGTCCATGAACACCTCGGTCGGGAGCACCCGCCACGACCCGTCGGCCACCCGCAGCTCGACCCACGCCTGCACGTCCCTGCCGTGGACGACCCCGCCATCGGGCACGACCGCGCCGAGGACGACGCGGGCCGGGACGCCGACCTTGTTGGCCAGCAGCGCCATGACGGCGGCGTACTGCTCGTCGTTGCCGACCATGAGCGAGGCGCCGACGAAGCCCTTGTCGAGGCGCGCGAGGAAGTGGCCGGGGCGGTAGATCCGCTCGGCGGCGAGCACGCCGTCGGAGTACTTGCCCTCCGTGCGCAGGTGCTCGGCGATCGCGAACACGCGCCCCATCGGGTCGGCCACACCCTCGGTCCACTCGGTGGCGGGGGCGTCGAGGAAGGCGGTCCCGTCGACCTGCGCCCCGAGCTGCTCCGACGGCCTCGAGCCGGGGGTCACGTCCTCATCGGGGACCACGGCCGTGAACGTGTAGCGGTCGCCCGGCGCGAGCCCGGAGGGTACGACGCCCGTCCCGCTGTCGAGGTTGTAGCGGAACGCCTCGGCGTCGGCCCCGAGGTCGACCGACTGCAACGCGCCGACCGTCGGGAGCCAGACCCCGGAGTAGCCCTCGGCCAGGGTGACGCGGACGTCGAGGGCGCGCCCCTCGGCGGGGTTGTCGATCGTCGCCCCGACCCGGCGGAAGGTGTCGTCGGTGGCGCCGGGGAACGCGTCGTTGGAGGCGCCCCAGACGACTCCGTCGTAGTGGTCCAGCGTCGCGATGCGCACGCGCGTGCCGACGGGAGCCCCCTCGGTCGTGAAGAGCTCGGCGTCGTAGAGGTTGACCGCGTCGGGCTCGGGCATGTCCACGTAGCGCCGGAACGCCGAGAGCGGCGAGGGGTAGCGGCCGACGTCGAAGGGGGGCTCGACGTAGGTGCGCAGCACCACCCGGTCGCCGTCCGCGTCCGTGCCGCCGGCGGCCCACGTGCCCAGCGGCAGCGCGGCCACCCCCGCGACGCCGAGGAGAGCGGCGCCGACGACCACCCGGGTCACCCGGCCGCTGCCCCCGCTCACCGGGGCTGACGTGCGGTGCGCTCGCAGCACGAGCCACGTCAGCGCCAGCGCGGCCACGACGACACCCTGGGTCCACACCGACGCCGGTGACCGGACGCCGAGCAGGATGACGCCGGCGAGGAGCAGCAGCGGCGACACGAGCGGGAGCACCGCGCCGGCCCAGGGCGGCGGAGCCCAGGGCGGGTCGGCCGGCACCCGGGCGAGCAAGGCCCCGAGGGTTCCCGCGACGAGCCCGAGCACCCACGGAAGCACGAGCAGGGGTCCGTCCCCGTCGACGGGCGGCAGCGTGGTCAGGAGGTCCTTCCACCCGAGCACGAGCTGGTCGCTGAGCAGGCCGAACGTGCGCGGCGTCGGCGCGACGGCCCCGGCGGCTCGCAGGCACAGCGGGCCGCCGAGCAGGAAGAAGGCCAGCACCGCGAGCAGGACCGGCGCGGCGGCGGGCCAGGCCAGGGCGCGCGTCACGTGCACGAGCGCGATCCCCAGGACGACGCCGAGCACACCGACGACCGCGAACCAGGAGCCGGTGTACGTCGACGACAGCCCGAGCAGCGCAGCCGCACACGTGGCCAGCAGGAACCCCGCGTCGACCAGCTGGTCCCCGGTGACCGAGCCGAGTCGGGACCTCACCGGACGCTCCAGCGCAGCAGACCGGCAAGGTCCTCCTTGGCGGCCAGCGACAGCACGGGCAGCCCGGCGGCCTCGACCACGCGGCTGGTGCCGGTGGGGTCGACGCGCAGGGCGAGGCGGCGTACCTCGGGGGCGAACGACGCGGCGGCGCGCTGGAAGACGTCGTACGCCGTGGCGCTGCCGCTCACCAGGAACACCAGGCTCGCGTCGGGGGCGACGCGGGCCGCCCTCCGGGCCGCCTCCACCAGCCCCGCCTTCGGGCCGGCCGAGCGCAGCTCGGCGCGGCAGACGGCATCGAGCGTCCGGTTGCCGTCGGTGCCCGAGGCGGCATGCTCACCGCACACGAACGACGTCTCGAACCCGTCGAGCACGGCCCGGACCGCCAGCGAGGCCGCGACCGACATCGCCGTCTCGAAGTCCTCGCCGTCGGTCCAGGCGGGGGCGGCGTCGTCGACGACGATCAACGCGTGGCTGCGCCGGGTGTCGAGGTACTGGCGGACCAGGAGCTGGCTCTCGCCAGCGGCGGCCATCGCCTTGGCGGACGAGCGCCAGTGCACGTGGCGCAGGTCGTCGCCGGGGACGTACTCGCGCAGGGCGTGGAAGGCCAGGTCGCTCTGGGACACGGCGTCGGTGGTGACGCCCTCGAGGTCGCGGAGCAGCCCGGCACCGAGGGAGTCGAGGGGAACCATCGGCGGACGCACCAGCACCTCGCTCACGCGGGTCCAGGTGACGTCGCGGCTGACGATCGACAGCGGGTCGCCCCGGCGGGTGGTGGCCGGCCCGACGGGGATCACTCCGCGCCGGTCGGTGCGGATCGTGAAGGTCTCCTCGTGCGAGGCTCCGGCGGCCAGCAGCGGGACCCCGTAGCGGTGCCGGGACTTCCCGACCGGCAGCTCCAGCAGGGTCGGCAGGAGGCGACGACGCGCGAGATTGACCACGTCGACCCCCACCGCGACCGACTCTCCGGCCACGACCCGCTCGGGCTCGAGGGTCAGGTCGACCCGCACCCGCGTGCGGCCGACCAGGAAGGGCAGCGAGACCAGGAGCAGCAGCCCGCAGGCGGCGGCGACCACCATGAGCTCGCGCCAGTGCGCGAGTGCAGCGACGGTGCCGGTGAGCACGCCCAGGGCGAGCACGACCCAGCCCAGGGGGTTCACGACCCCCGGCACTCTGCTCATCCGGCTCCTCACGACACTGCTCCTACGACACCCGGTCGGTCGGCGGAGCGACGGAGTCGAGCAGGCGCCCGATCACGCTGTCGACGGTGACGCCGCTGAACTGCGCCTCGGCGTCGAGCAGCACCCGGTGGTTGAGCACCGGCTCGGCGAGCTCCTTGATGTCGTCGGGCAGGACGCAGTCGCGGCCGTCGGCCGCCGCCCACGTCTTCGCCACCCGGATGAACGCCAGGCAGCCGCGGGCGGAGAGACCGAGCTTGACGTGGGGCTGGCGTCTCGACTCCTCAGCGAGCTCGGCGACGTAGCCGATCACGGCCGGGTCGACGTAGACCTCGTCGGCCAGCGCGCTCATCTGCGCGACCGCGTCGGCGGTGACGACCGGCTCGACGAGGCCGGCCCGGTCACGCACCTTGGCGTTGACCAGCAGCTCGACCGTGGCCGCCCGGTCGGGGTAGCCCATCGAGATCTTCATCAGGAACCGGTCGAGCTGCGCCTCCGGCAGCCGGTAGGTGCCGGCCTGCTCGATCGGGTTCTGCGTCGCGATCACCATGAACGGCCGCCCGACCCCGTGGGGCACGCCGTCCACGGTGACCCGGCCCTCCTCCATGACCTCCAGCAGCGCCGACTGGGTCTTGGGCGAGGCGCGGTTGATCTCGTCGGCGAGCACGATCGTGTGAAAGATCGGCCCCGGGTGGAACTCGAAGGAGCCCTTGTGCTGGTCGTAGACCGTCACCCCGGTCACGTCGGACGGCAACAGGTCAGGTGTGAACTGGATCCGCGCGTTGCTCCCCTGCACGGTGTTGGCCAGCGCCCGCGCCAGCATCGTCTTGCCGGTGCCCGGGAAGTCCTCGACGAGCAGGTGCCCCTCGCTGAGAAGGCAGGTCAGCACGAGGCGTACGACGTGGCGCTTGCCGAGCACCGCCTTCTCGATGTTGTCGGTGAGCCGGTCGAAGGCGCTCTTGAACCACTCGGCCTGCTCGAGGGAGATCGTCATGGGTGGTCCGTTCCTAGAAGTCCTGCACGTGGATGGCGCTGGCCTGACGGCTGCTGCCGACTTCCCAGCACTGCACCTGGGCAGCGCCGTTGCGGTAGAAGAAGCCGGTGTAGAACGTGCCGTTCTGCGAGAAGGTGCCGGTGTCCCCGCTCTTGAACCACGGCAGCGCGTAGGGGTTGTAGACCGAGCACCGCCACTCGCGGGTCATGTCGGTGGTGGTGACGAGCAGCCGGGCGCAGGGGGCCTCCACGCAGTGGTCGGCGCCGTTCCCCCCGCACGCCGGCTTGCCGGCATTCGGGTCGTCGCTGCACAGCTCCTTCGACAGGGAGATGGTCGGAGGAGGCGGCGGGGGCGTCGTGGTCGAGGCGGCCCGGTGCACCGGTCCTCGGGAGGGATCGCTGTCGACGAGAGCGACGTCGATCGACTCGGTGGAGCCGAAGCCGATGTCCTGCCACGGCGTCGCCACGGTCTGGACGTCGATGCCCGCGGCGTCGACCCACACGTTGCGCTGCCCGCTCAGGAACTGGACCGCGGCGCCGTTGCCGTTGGTGTCGACGGTGGCCAGCCAGCGGACCTGGCTGCCGTTCTGCTCGGCGTGGACGTCGAGGATGTGCTCGGAGCGAAGCGAGCCGTAGGCCTGGACCGGCCTGCCCTCCGACTGGGAGCAGCGGCCGAACTCGTTGCACACGCGCAGCGCGACCGTGTGCGCACGGTCGTTGTCGCCCACGATCACCCGTTGGTCCTGGGCTCCCTTGGCGTCGTACTCCCGGGCGACGGCGCCGTCGACGAGCAGAGCCACGGTCGACTCGGTGCCCCGCGACTGCGGCACGGTGAAGGTCACCCTCGCCTCGGCGTCGATGCCCGACGGGGCCACCGTCCAGGCACCCCAGGCATCGGGCCTGCCGACGGCGTACCACGGCCGGACGGGGCCGAAGCTGGGCAGGTCGCGACCGACGCTCGAGCCGACCTTGAACTCGTTGAGGGCTCCGTTGTAGACCACACCGGGGATGGTGCACAGCGTCTGCTGCAGGGTCTCGCAGCCGGGCACCGGCTGACCGTTGCGCAGCACCCGGTACTGCACCGGGCCGGGCCCGTTGGGCGGCACCGGCGGCCAGGTGACGGTCAGGGTCGCGGTCGACGGCGACGTCGGGGTGTCGTCGATGACGGGCGCCTCGGGAACCCCGACCGGGCCCTGCGACTGCATCGACCGCGAGGTGCGCACCGGTCCGCGGCCGATGTCGTTCACGGCGTAGACCCTGAACTGGTACTTGGTGTCGTTGTCGAGGCCGGTGATCGTCGCCTCGGGACGCGAGACCTTGCGGCTGGTGCCGGCGTAGGCGACCACGTAGTAGTCGACCGTCGCCTCGCTGGACGGGGGGGACCAGGCGATCACCAGGGTGCGATCGGCGACCCGGGAGTTGCGGATCGGGCCGACCAGACCGGGCTTGGCGTCGGGCGTGACCTCGCGCGACTGGCCGCTCCAGCCGGAGAACCCGACGGAGTTGTGGGCGCGCACCGAGAAGGTGTAGGCGCGGCCGTTCGTGAGGCCGTCGAGCTCGCAGGCGGTCGTGGGGCAGCGCCGGGTCGGTCCACCCGAGGCCCGCACCTCGTAGTAGTCGATCGGGGCGCCGTTGCTGTCCGGCTCGGTCCAGGTCAGGGACACCTGCTGACTGACGACCGAGCTGCCGGGGACCGGCGCCGGCGGCGCGTCGGGCACGTCGAGGACGTCGACGGCGATGCGGCCCTCGGCCTGTCGCTCCGGACTGGTGTCGGCGCGGGCCACGTCGCTCATCACGACGCGGAACTCGGCCGACCCCGAGACGCCTGGGCCGGTGGTGATCTGCACCTCGGTGTCGGACACGACGTCGATGTCGACGTCGAGGCGAGTGATCTGGGCCGCCTCGAGGACGGTCGGGACGGGGTCGCCGATGCCTGGCCTCAGGTACGCCGCGAGGTCGATGACCCGGGTCTCACCGGCGCGCATGTCGGACACGCGGACCGGCGTCATCGCCGGCGGGGGGCCGCCGGTGACGACGAAGCGGATCAGCCCGGGTCGGCTGCCGTCGGCGGAGACCGCCAGCACCCCGCGGCCGTCCCGGTCGGCCGCGGCACCGGCCGTGACGCGGACCAGACCGCCGTCGGCCTCGGCGCTCAGCCCGTCCAGCGGCTCCGCCCACTCCGCGTCGAAGGACAGGCTCGCGGCGTCCCCGGGGTCGGAGGTCCACACGTGGCAGTACGACGACACCGCGACCTCGAGCGTCTCGCCCTGCTGGACCTCGATCGGCACGTTCGGGCAGCGCAGGATGGGCCGGGTCCGCCCGACCTGGACCGGGATGCTGACCATCGTGGTCGACCGGTTCGACGCGGCGCCGCCCGCGCCGGCAGCGACCTCGACGACCACGGCACCGGGGCCGGCGTACCCCTCGGAGGTCTGGACGGTCATGGAGCTGCGTCCGCTGGCCCCGACCCCGACGCCGCCGGCCGGCGAGGCGCGCACCCGGTCGGGTGCGACGAGCGACACGGCGCCGCCGGCGGGGTCGACGACGTAGTCGGCCAGGCGCACCCGCGTCGAGCCGCCCGGTTCGACCTCGATCACGGCGTCCTCGCGGACGAACGGCAGGTTGTCGCCCGCCGCGGGCACGTAGAGCGACGCGCTCGCCGCGCCGCCGTCGGCGTCCTCGACCCGGAACGGCACGACCATCGGCTCCGCGCCACGCACCACGGTCACCTGCCCGTCGACCACCTCGGCGGGCGGGACACCCACCGGCACGAAGACATCGGTGACCCGCAGGTCGGCGGCGGAGCCGTCGGCGTCGTGGGCGGTGGCGAGCACGTCGGCAGTGACGGCCTCGGCGTCCTCGGCGGTGCCGAAGGCATCCTGGACGACAGGCGGGTTGTTGAAGTCCTTGGTCGTCCGGAGGGTGAGGGTCGCCTGCGAGGTGTCGATCCCGTTGGTCAGCCGGTAGACGACGTCGACGGTTTGCCCGTCGGAGCGCTCGGGTGCGTCGACCAGGATCGGTCCGGTCTCGCTCTGCAGGCGTACGCCGGGCTGGTCGTCGGCCAGCTCGACGACGACCCGATCACCGCCCGCGACCAGGTCGTTGGCCAGGACGTCGACGGTCGCGGTTCGCCCCGGCGCGACGTCGACGGTGTCGGCGACGGCCAGTGGCGGCTGCGGTACTCCCCCGGACACGACCGCGACCCGCGCCGTGCCGGTGGCGGTCTCGCCGCCGGCGTCGACGACGACGTAGTCGAACTCGTCGGTGCCACCGCTGCCGGGATAGGCCTGGTACTCGATGGAGTCGGCGCCGAAGCGGACGATCCGGCCGAGCTCCGGTGCGGAGCCGATGCCGAGCAGGGTGACCGCGTCGCCGTCAGGGTCGACGCCCACCCCCGGAAGCCGCAGCGTGACGCTGTCGCCCGCGACGGCCCGCCCCTCGAGCTGCGGGGGCTCGGGCGGCTGGTTGCGGCGCTCGGCCGGGACGACGGTGATCTCGACGCGGCCGGGGGCGGTCCGGCCGGTCTCGTTGACCGCGACGTAGCGCACCTGGAGGTTGGCCGCGTCGTCGACCTCGCGCGGGGCGACGTAGCGAACCAGGCGGCCGGACACGTAGGCGGAGCCGGTGTCGCCGCGGGCCGCAGTGCCGTCGGGGTCGGTGGTCCGCAGCGTCCCCGACTCCTCACCGGCGAGGTGGTTGACCAGCCGCAGCTGGTCGCCGGACGGGCTGAAGTCGTTGTCGAGCACCGGGACGCTGATCGCCGCCCCCGCCCGGACCACCACCCGGTCGACCTGCGTGACGGGGCTGTCATCGTCGACCGCGGGCCGTTGACTGACGGTGATCTCGCCCTCGACGCCCGAGGTGAGGCCGTTGCTGATCGTGTACCGCACGACCTGCGGGTTGGGGGTCAGGCTCCCCTGCCGCGCGGAGACGCGCACCCAGCGACCCTGGACGACCGCCACGTCGAGCTGGTCGTCGGTCCGCGCGTCCGCACGCTGGACCACCAGCATGCCGCCCGCAGGGTCGACGTCGTTGGCGAGGACGTCGACCATCGTCGCCGCCTGGCCGAAGACCGTGACCTGGTCGGGCATGGCCACCGGGTCCGGTGGCGTGCGGGCCGGTTCGTGGACGTCGACGCGGATGCGCCCTGCCGCGATGGGCGCGCTGCCGTACGCCGCGTCGTAGTCGAGCAGGAAGGTCCGCGCCGTGCGCGAGCGGAAGGTGATGGTGCCCTCGACCAGGTCGGTGCGCACGTCGGCACCCCCCACGGAGGCGACCTTGCCCGCCAGCTCGAGGGCGGCCTCCGGGGTGAGCGGGTCGGTGCCGGGCAGGTCGTTGCCGAGGGGGCGGATCGTGATCGGACGCCCCGTCTCGCCCGAGACGATGTCGGGCTCGGCCACGGCGGCGAAGGACTCCGTGTCGAGCTTGTCCTGCACCCGGATCGCCACCTGCTCGGTGACCGGCGGACCGACGCCGTCGCCGACGGCGTACTCGACCCGGACGACGCCCGCGTCGACGGGTGCGGTGAACCGGACCCGCCCGGCGGCGGTCGTACGAGCGAGTGCCCCCGACCTCGCTGAGCCGACGGCGGCGGCCGACACGAGGGCCAGGGGGTCGCCGTCGCGCGGGTCGCGCCAGTCGGGCAGCACCGGGACGTCGAGGGTGCCGCCCGACGGCACCACCCACTCGCGCGGTTCGTAGCCCGAGCGCAAGGAAGGCTCGCCGTTGGCCGGCAGCTCGCGTGGACGGATCGTCACCCTCGCCTGGTCGGAGACACCCTCGCGGCCGTCGTCGACGACATAGTCGAACGTGGTGGCCCCGACCGCGTCGGCCGGAAGCTCGACCTGCACCGTCTGCCCGTCGGGGCCGATCGAGAGCTGGCCCGGACCGGAGGCCGCGGTGAGCGAGCGGATGGCCAGGATCCGGCCCGTCGGCGCGGTGTCGTTGTCGAGGGGGTGCAGGACCGTGATCCGGCCGGGCCGGGCGCCGAGGTCGTCGGGCTTGGCCTTCGGGGGCTGCCGGTCACCCTCGTCCTCGGTCTCCTCGTCCTCCTCCTGGTCGTCGTTCGTGGTGTCGGAGGAGAATGCCTCCCAGTCGTCGATGCGGACGGGTGCGTCGGCGTCGAGGTTCCAGACGGCGCCGCTCGCGCGGTCGTTGAGCAGGATCTCCCCGCGGTTGACGCGGAACACGAGGTCGGTGGCGTCGGAGCTGAGCGAGGCGGTACGCGGCTCGTCGGCCCCGCAGGCGGACACGACCGCGCCGCGCCCGCCCGACCAGGCGGCGTACTCGCAGGCGCCGAGGCGCGCCGGCTCGGTCGGCCGGCCGGAGAGGCCCTGGGCGACGGCGGTCGCATCGCCGGTCTCGAGATCGACCTCGAGCAGCTCGGTGCGCGTCGAGACCAGCACGGAGTCCGAGACGGGACCGGGCTGCTGGAGCACCGAGCCGGGCGGCAGCGCGGCCGTGCCGCCGTCCACGACGACCAGGTCGCCGGTCTCGCCGTCGAGCAGCACGCCGCGCTCACCCACCGACGTCATCTGGAGGCCGGTGCCGATGTCGACCGAGAGGTTCTCGGTGACCGGCTCGGCGAAGCCCTGCCCCCGCGGCGCGATGCGGAGCACCCGGTCCTCGTCGGCCGAGGCGGCCAGCACGGCGCCGTCGGTCGTCACGGTGACCGCCGCGGCCCCGCCGACCGTGGCCCGCGGGTCGACGCCCTCGGCGAGCGGGGCGACCGACGCGCGTCCGGTGTCGGGGTCGAACCGGCCGGCCCAGACCCGGCCGTCCTCGGGATCGAGGACCGCCACGGACCCGCCTGCCATCACCACCTCGGCGCCCGGGGCGATGGTGGCCTCCTCGCCCTCCACGGCCTGCACCAGGGCCGGGTCGATGCTCGTGACGAGGTTGTCGGTGAGGTTGACCCCGACGACACCCGCGCCCTGCTGGACGATGTCCAGGTTGTCGTCCGCGTCGGCGAACATGGCTCCGTCGGCCTGGCCGATCGGCTTGTTGATCCGCCCGAAGAGTCCGTCGGCACTGCTGGTGACCCAGATGCCGCCGTCGTTGAGCTCGGTCCGGTGCGACTGGTAGCCGTCGGCGGACACCGCGTAGGCCACCACCAGGCCGGTCGTCACCACGAGCGCGAGATTGGCGGCGAGGGCAGCGCGATGCCGCCTCATCAGTCCGCTGCGCCGTCGCATGCTCACCCCGAAGTTCGATGCCCCCGCGAGGGTAGGCAGGTCCCCTGTTCCCGGCCAAATCCGCCCGTCGCGGAGCCTGGCCGCGAGACAGGCTGAGGACCTGATGCGTGTGCCGCGGTGACACGCCACAATTACCCACGTGGCCCCGCGGCGAAACCAGCGCGGGGTCGCCGGGAAGGGGTGTCTCGGGTGACGGTCTTCGAGACCAGGTACGCCGGCACGGGCGGCGTACTCATCGGCACCGGTGCGCGCTGGCTGCTGCTCGCCGCCGAACCCTCCCCCGCCGACGTCGAGGCGCTCTGGTCGCTGCTGACCCGGTCCGGCCCGGCCGTCGACGCGATCGTGGGCATGCTCGAGGAGCAGCATCCTCTCGGGCTGCCGTCGCTGGCGCTGATCGACCTGTCCTCTGGTGGCGTGCAGAGCGCGAGCCGCGGGTCCGGGCGCATCACGCTCGACGGCGACGCCCGGGTGCTCACCCTGGGCAGCGGGGACGGCCATCTCTTCCGCCGGCTCGTGGGCGGGGTCGTGGCGGCAGGCTGCGCTCGCGTTGCCCAGCGTGAGTACCCGAGCGTCGCCGCGCCCACGTCGGCGGGAGGCCGCACGCTCATCGACGCCGTTCCGGAGCACATCCTCGCCGCGACCGCACCGGAGCGCGCCCACGACGCCCGCCGATGGGCCCGGGCGCTGGATTCCTCGCCGGGCTCGGCGGACACCGACGATCCGCTCGGCGGTGCCCCACCGGCGTACGCCCACCATCCGCTGGCTCCGCCTGCCTTCGAGCCGGCGCAGCCGCCACGCCGCGACGACGACCCGGACCACGACGGCCGCACCACCGTCCGACCGGCTGGCGACCCGGCCGTACCCTCGGGCGGGCGCCACGCGACCAGCGAGACGGTGCTCGCCGTGCGCTGCCCGGTCGGGCACCTGACGGCGACCTACGCCCCCGACTGCCGGGTGTGCCACCGACCGGTGGCCGCCCAAGACCCGCGACGAGTGCTGCGTCCGCGGCTCGGGGCCCTCACCCTGCCCACCGGCGAGGTGGTGCCGCTCGACCGGGGTGTCGTGCTCGGTCGCAAGCCCCGCGCGGTTCCCGGTGGCGAGCCCTACCCGCACCTGGTGCACCTGCCGGCCGAGTCGACGTACCTCTCGCGCCTGCACCTGCAGGTCGAGCTCGACGGCTGGCTGGTGCTGGCGCGCGACCTCGGCTCCCAGGGCGGAACGCGGTTGCACGTGCCCGGACGCGATGCCGAGCAGCTCCGGCCGCACGAGGCCTACGTCCTCGAGCACGGTCACACCCTCGACCTGGCCGACGTCTATCCCGTCACGTTCGAGGTCGTGGAATGACGGCGGGGGTGACCACGTGACGGCTCCGTTCATCGCGGGCTACACCTTCGTCGAGCACCTCGGGAGCGGCGGCTTCGCCGACGTCTACGCCTACGAGCAGGAGTGGCCGCAGCAGAAGGTCGCGGTGAAGGTGGTGCGGGAAGATGTCGCGCTCAACGACCGCGAGCGCGCCCTGTTCACCTCCGAGGCCAACGCCATGGCCCGACTCGGCGACCACCCGAACATCGTCCCCGTCCTGACGGCCGGCGTCACGGCCGACAACCGGCCGTTCCTCGTGATGCGCTACTGCCCACCGCCGGACCTCGGCGTCCGCGTGCGGCACAGCCCGCTCTCGGTCGCCGACGCGATCAGCACCGGCATCAAGCTGGCCAGCGCTGTCGAGACGGCCCACCGCGCCGGGACCGTGCACCGCGACATCAAGCCGAGCAACGTGTTGGTGACCAGCTATCACGAGCCTGCCCTCACCGACTTCGGCATCGCGGGGCGACTCCAGGAGGTCGCGGCCGAGGACGAGGTCCGCATCTCCTATCCCTGGTCGCCTCCGGAGATGCTGGACGGCCGGTCCAACGGCTCGGTCGCGTCCGACGTCTACTCCCTCGGCGCCACGATCTGGCACCTCCTCGTCGGACGCTCGCCCTTCTCGATCACCGGCGGCGACAACTCCGCCCGCGCGCTCAGCGCTCGGATCCTGCACGCCGCACCGCCGGCCACGCAGCGGGCGGACGTGCCGGCGCAGCTCGACCGGCTGCTCCAGCAGACGATGGCCAAGCAACCGGGTCACCGTCCCCAGAGCGCGCTGGACCTGGCGCGCGCGCTGCAGCGCCTCGAGGCGGCGGCCGGGTTCCCGCGCACCCAGATCGCCGTCGAGGGTGACCGCGTGCCGGTCGTGGCACCACCTGCGGACGACGGCTCGGCCGACCCCGACCAGACGCAGGTCAAGCCCGTCAACGTCGTCTCCGCCTCCGGCGCCGATCGTCGTCCAGAACGCGGCGGCGTGAGCGCCGCGCCGGCCACCGACGAGTCCGACCCACCGGCGCGCATGAGCACGGCAGCCCTCGTCTGGACGACGATCGGCCTCGCCGCGTTCGTGGTCCTCATGGTGCTGGTCCTCACCGGAACTCCGCCGGCACCCGATGCGCCTGACTCCGACGACGGCTCAGACTCCAGCACGCCGGCCGACGTCGTTCCCGAGGCCCTTGACAGCCCACCTCGCCTGACCGGCCAACGCACCCCCCAGGGGGTGCTCTTCACCTGGTCCAGCCCCGACCAGGGCCGGGCCGGCGACTCGTGGGAGTGGCAGCGGCCCGAGACCGGGGAGAGCGGACGCACCGAGGGCGTCCGTCGGCTCATCCGTGCCACCGACACCGAGGAGGTGTGCCTCCAGGTGCGGCTGATCCGGGGCTCGTTCGCGTCCGAGTACGCCCAGGTCTGCGTCGACCCACAGCCGGGGTCCTGACGTGCGCGGCGGAGTCCGGCTGGCCGCGGCGCTCACGCTCGCCTTCCTGTCCTCGGCCCCGGCCGACGCCCGGGCCGGGATCACGGAGCCCCAGGAGCGGCTCGAGCGGCTGCTCGACCGGGTGGGCGTGGTGGAGCAGGCGGCGTACCGGCCCGGCTACGACCGCGACTGCGATCCGGGCGCCTGCGTCTTCGGACGGCCGTGGACCGACCGCAACCCGACCCGCTTCGGACACAACGGCTGCGACACCCGCCAGGACGTGCTGCTGGAGCAGATGAGGGCCGTCGAGCTGAGGTGGGGGTCGTCCTGCCGGATCTACGACGCCCGGCTGCGCGACCCCTACACCGGTGACCGGCTCACCTGGCAGCACGACGGCTACGTCATCCAGATCGACCACGTCTACCCGCTGGCCCGCGCCTGGCACGAGGGGGCGTGGTCGTGGACGCAGCGGCGCCGCGTGCGCTTCGCCAACGACGTGGACCGCGAGCTGCTCGCGGTCGGCGCACGGGCCAACCAGGACAAGGTGGACCAGACGCCCGCGGAGTGGTTGCCGCCGTGGCAGCCGTACCGCTGCCGCTACCTGGTGACGTACCTCCGCGTGGCCGTGGCCTACGACCTGCCGGTCACCCGCGCCGACGTCGAGACGGTCCGGGACGTGCTGCCGAGCTGTTGACTAGCCGGCCGATTCTCCTGTGCTGTTCTCGGCCTTGGTGTCGTCGCCGGGGTTGTTCTCGGCCTTGCGCGCCCGCACCTCGGCGGGCGTCTCCCGGATGATGCCCTTGGCGCGGTCGGAGCGGTCCTTGAGCAGGCTCGCGATCGCGGTCACGGCCAGCGTGCCCACGATGACGACCAGCGAGAGCCAGATCGGGATCTCCGGAGCCCACTCGATGTGCTCGCCGTCGTTGATGAAGGGCAGCTCGTTCTCGTGCATCGCGTGCAGCACCAGCTTCACGCCGATGAAGAACAGCAGGAACGCCAGGCCGTAGGAGAGGTAGACCAGCCGCTGGAGCAGGTCGCCGATGAGGAAGTAGAGCTGTCGCAGCCCCATCAACGCGAAGACGTTGGCGGTGAAGACGAGGTAGGGCTCCTTGGTCAGCCCGTAGATCGCCGGGATCGAGTCCAGCGCGAAGAGCAGGTCGGTCATGCCCAGCGACAGCACCACGATGAACATCGGGGTGAGCAGCCGCTTGCCGTTCTCGTGGACGAAGAGCTTGACGCCGTTCCAGTTGTCGGAGACCGGGAAGTGGCGCTTCACGTACGACACGATGCGCGGCTCGTCGTAGCCGCCGTCCTCGTCGTCGTCCATGCCCTCCTTGGCGAGGCCGTAGGCGGTCCAGATCAGGAACGCGCCGAAGAGGTAGAACACCCAGCTGAAGTTGTTGATCGCCGCTGCACCGATGGCGATGAAGATGCCGCGCATGACCAGCGCGATGACGATGCCGATGAGCAGGGCCGTCTGTTGGTACTGCCGTGGAACGGCCAGCTTGCTCATGATGATGATGAAGATGAACAGGTTGTCGATGGAGAGCGAGTACTCCGTCAGCCAGCCGGCGAAGAACTCGCCGCCGTACTGCGCGCCGTACTGCCACCAGACCCACAGTCCGAAGGCGACCGCAAGCCCGATGTAGACCGCGAGGTACTGCGCGCACTCCCGGTTCGAGGGCTCGTGCGGACGCCGGCCGACGATGAACACGTCGAAGAGCAGGACGCCCACGGTGACCAGGACAGTGGTCCACCAGAGCCAGGTTTCAACATGCACCGAGCAGATCCTTCGGTCGAGATTGCGGGGGCAGACCCCTAACCTACTGGCCCGCCATAGGGCACCCCGAGCGCGACCAGTTCTGTCTCACCGCCGTCGAGGGCGGTGAGCACCCACGCGCCGTTGGGCGTGAGGGTGAAGGTGTGCTCGAAATGAGCGGCCCAGGAGCCGTCGGTGGTCACGACGGTCCAGTCGTCGTCGAGCACGTCGGCGTCGGGGCTGCCCAGCGTCACCATCGGCTCCACGGCCAGGGCCAGGCCCTGCACCAGCTTGGGGCCTCGGCCGGGAGCGCCGTAGTTGGGCACGTTGGGTGGCTGGTGCATCGCCGAGCCGATGCCGTGCCCGACATAGTCCTCGAGGATCCCGTAGGTCCCCGAGGCACGGATGTGGGTCTCCACGGCGTGCGAGATGTCCGTGACCCGGCCGCCCAGCCGGGCGGCCGCGATGCCGCGCCACAGGGCCTCCTCGGTCACCCGCATCAGCTCGGCGACCTCGGCCGGCACCTCGCCCACGGCCACCGTGATGGCGGCGTCGCCGTGCCAGCCGTCGACGATGGCACCGCAGTCGAGGGAGACGACGTCACCCTCGGTGAGCACCCGGGATCCTGGGATGCCGTGGACCACCTCGTCGTTGACCGACGCGCAGATCGAGGCCGGGAAGCCGTGGTACCCGAGGAACGACGGCGTCGCTCCCGATGACCTGATGTGGTCATCGGCGACGGCGTTGAGCTCCTCGGTCGAGATGCCGGGGCGGACGGCGGCGCGCAGCTTGGCGAGGGCGCCGCCGACCACGAGGCCGGCCCTGCGCATCGCCGCGATCTGCTCCGCCGACTTGTACTCGATCCCGCGGTCGCGAAGACCCATCACCATCTCCTCGCCGATGAGCTCAGCTCTCGGAGACGGGCTCGAGCGCGGCGAGGATACGGCCGGTCACCTCGTCGACCTCGCCCATGCCGTCGACCTCGAGCAGGAGCCCGCGGTCGCGGTAGACCTCGATGAGCGGCGCGGTCTGCTCGGCGTACAGCTCCTGCCGGCGTCGGATCACGTCCTCGGTGTCGTCGGCGCGGCCCTCGAGCTGGGCGCGCTGGAGCAGGCGCTGGACGATCTCGTCGGAGTCGACGGTCAGCGAGACGACGGCGTCGAGGGCGTGCCCGGTGAACTTGATCATCCCGTCGAGCTCCTCGACCTGCGCGAGGGTGCGCGGGTAGCCGTCGAGCAGGAAGCCGGGCTCGGCGTCCGGCTCGTCGATGCGGGCCCGGACCATGAGGTTGGTGACCGCGTCGGGAACGTACTCGCCCGCGTCCATGTAGCGCTTCGCCTCCTTGCCGAGCTCGGTGCCCTGGGAGACGTTGACGCGGAAGATGTCACCGGTGGAGACGGCCGGGATGCCGTAGCGCTGGGCCACGAACTTGGCTTGGGTGCCTTTGCCGGCACCGGGTGGGCCCATGAAGATGAGGCGCATGGCTACCGCAAGAATCCTTCGTAGTTGCGCTGCTGGAGCTGGCTCTCGATCTGCTTCACCGTGTCCAGTGCGACACCGACCATGATCAGGATGGAGGTGCCGCCGAAGGGGAAGTTCTGGTTGGCGTTGATCAACGCGAACGCGATCAGCGGGACCAACGAGATCAGGCCGAGGTAGAGAGCGCCGGGCAGCGTGATGCGGGACAGGACGTAGGACAGGTAGTCCTCGGTCGGCTTGCCCGCCCGGATCCCGGGGATGAAGCCGCCGTACTTCTTCATGTTGTCCGCGACCTCTTGCGGGTTGAAGGTGATCGAGACGTAGAAGTACGTGAAGAAGATGATGAGCGCGAAGTAGACGGCCATGTAGAACGGGTGGTCGCCCCCGACCATGTAGTCGTTGAGCCACCGGATGATCGTGGAGTCGCTGGTCTGGTTGAACTGCACAGCCATGGCCGGCAGGTAGAGCAGTGACGAGGCGAAGATGACCGGGATGATGCCGGCCTGGTTGACCTTGAGCGGGATGTACGTCGAGGAGCCGCCGAACATCTTGCGGCCGACCATCCGGCGTGCGTACTGCACCGGAATCCGGCGCTGGGCCTGCTCGATGAAGATGACGCCCGCGACGATGACCAGCCCGATGGCCATGACCACGCCGAAGACCCACCAGCCCTGCGACTTCTGCACGTCCCACAAGGAGGCGGGGAAGGTCGCCACGACCTGGGTGAAGATCAGGATCGACATGCCGTTGCCGACGCCGCGGTCGGTGATGAGCTCGCCCAGCCACATGATGACGGCAGTGCCGGCGGTCATGGTGACGACCATGACGAGGAACGTGACCGTGCCGTCGCTGTGCAGCAGGTCCTCGGTGCAGCCCTGGAGCAGCTGGCCGGAGCGGGCCAGCGCCACGATGCCGGTGGCCTGGAGGACCGCCAGGCCGAGGGTGAGGTAGCGGGTGTACTGCGTGATCTTGGCCTGGCCCGACTGGCCTTCCTTCTTGAGCGCCTCCAGCCGCGGGATCACCACGACGAGCAGCTGCAAGATGATGCTCGCGGTGATGTAGGGCATGATCCCCAGCGCGAAGATCGTCAGCTGGAGGAGCGCGCCACCCGAGAACAGGTTGATCAGGCTGTAGAGCCCGGAGTCCGAGACCTGGTCGAGGCAGGACTGCACGTTCGCCACGTTGACCCCCGGCGCGGGCACTTGGGAGCCCAGCCTGAAGACCACGACGATGAACAGCACGAACAGCAACTTGCGTCGCAGGTCCGGTGTCCGGAAGGCGTTGACGAACGCGCTAAGCACAGATCCTCTTTCATCAGATGGCCGTTGCGACCGCAGGGCCGAAGCAGCCGACAGGGAAGCGCGCAGGCAGGGCCAGCGCAAACCCGCTAGAGCCTAACAGCCGCCCCACACACATCCCCAAACGACCTAGGCCCCCTCTCGGGCCATCGTTCGACTGCTGTGAGGCGGATGCGGCAGAGGCCCGGAGCGGCAGTTTCGCACCGCCGACCGGGCCTCCGTCACAGACATCTAGCGAACGGCGACAGAGCCGCCGGCTGCCTCGATCTTGTCCTTGGCAGAGCCGGAGACCGCGTCGACGGTGACCTGCACCGCGACCGAGATCTCACCTTGGCCCAGCACCTTCACCGGCTGGTTCTTGCGCACGGCGCCCTTGGCCACGAGGTCGTCGACCGTGACCGCACCGCCCTCGGGGAAGAGCTCGGAGATCCGGTCGAGGTTGACGACCTGGAACTCGACCTTGAACGGGTTCTTGAAGCCCTTCAGCTTCGGCAGCCGCATGTGGATCGGCATCTGGCCACCCTCGAAGGAGGCAGGCACCTGGTTGCGGGCCTTCGTGCCCTTGGTACCGCGACCAGCGGTCTTGCCCTTGGAGCCCTCACCGCGACCCACACGGGTCTTCGCGGTCTTGGCGCCCGGAGCGGGCCGCAGGTGGTGCAGCTTCAACGTCATCTCAATCAACTTCCTCGACCGTCACGAGGTGACGGACCGTCTGGACCATGCCTCGGATCTCGGGACGGTCCTCCTTGACGACCACATCGCCGATGCGCTTGAGCCCGAGCGAACGCAGGGTCTCGCGCTGGTTGGCCTTGCAGCCGATGGTGGACTTCTTCTGCTGGACCTTGAGCTGCGCCATCAGGAGGCCCCTCCCCCAGCAGCAGCCGCCGCGGCGATGCCCTCGGCCTGGGCCTCGAGCAGCTTGCGCGGCGCGACGTGCTCGACCGGGAGACCACGACGGGCGGCCACCTGGGCGGGCTCCTCCAGCATCCGCAGCGCCTCGACGGTCGCGTGCACGATGTTGATCTGGTTCGACGAGCCGAGCGACTTGCTCAGCACGTCGTGGATGCCGGCGCACTCCAGCACGGCGCGAACCGGGCCACCGGCGATGACGCCGGTTCCGGGCGCGGCCGGACGCAGGAGGACGACCCCGGCCGCCTTCTCGCCCTGGACCGGGTGCGGGATGGTGCCCTGGACCCGGGGGACCTTGAAGAAGTGCTTCTTGGCCTCCTCGACGCCCTTGGCGATCGCGGCCGGCACCTCCTTGGCCTTGCCGTAGCCGACCCCGACCAGGCCGTCGCCGTCGCCGACGATGACCAGGGCGGTGAAGCTGAAGCGACGTCCGCCCTTGACGACCTTGGCGACCCGGTTGATCGCCACGACACGCTCGAGGTAGGCGGTCTTGTCGGCGCCGCCGCGGCGATCGTCGCGTCCGCGACGGTCGCCTCCGGCGCGCTCGCCACTGCGCTGTCCGCGCTGGGCTCCGCTCATGAGTTCTTGTCTCCTCTTGCTCTCGAAAAACCGTGTGCGATCAGAAGGTCAGGCCACCCTCGCGGGCTGCGTCCGCGAGGGCCGCAATGCGACCGTGGTACTTGTTGCCGGCCCGGTCGAAGACGACCGACTCGACACCGGCGGCCTTGGCCCGCTCGGCCACGAGGGCGCCGACCTTGGTGGCCTTGGCGGTCTTGTCGCCGGAGATCGACCGGACGTCGGCCTCCATGGTCGACGCGTGGGCCAGGGTGTGTCCCGCGAGGTCGTCGACGACCTGCACCGAGATGTGCTTGGCCGACCGGGTGACGACCAGGCGCGGTCGCACCGGCGTACCGGCGATCTTCTTGCGACCGCGAACCTGGCGGCGCAGACGGGACTTGATCCGCCCTGCGGTGTGCTTGTGCTGCTTGAGCGAGATGCCCATGGTCACTTACCAGCCTTTCCGACCTTGCGCCGGATGTGCTCGCCGGCATAGCGGACGCCCTTGCCCTTGTAGGGCTCCGGCTTGCGCAGCTTGCGGATCTTGGCAGCGGTCTCGCCGACCAGCTGCTTGTCGATCCCCACCACCGCGAGCCGGGTCGGGCCGTCCGTCGTGAACGTGATGCCCTCGGGGGCGTCGAAGGTGATCGAGTGGGAGTACCCGAGCTGGAACTCCAGCTGGGTCGGGCCCTTGGGCAGGACGCGGTAGCCCACGCCCACGATCTCGAGCTTCTTCTCGTAGCCCTCGGTGACGCCCACGACCATGTTGTTGATCAGGGTGCGGCTCAGCCCGTGCAGGGCCTTGCTCTGCCGCTCGTCGTCGGGACGCCGGACGTCGAGGACGCCTTCGTCACCCTTCTCGACGGTGATGGGCGCGGCGACGCTGTGGGACAGGGTGCCCTTGGGGCCCTTGACCGTCACCAACGCGCCGTCGATCGCCACGTCCACGCCGGACGGGACCGGGACGGGGAGCTTGCCAATGCGCGACATATCTCTACTCCTTCGCTGGTCTCGTCGTCACCAGACGTAGGCGAGGACTTCCCCACCTACGCCCTTCTTGTTCGCCTGGCGGTCAGTCAGCAGGCCCTGGCTGGTCGAGATGATCGCGACGCCGAGACCGCCGAGGACACGCGGCAGGCCGGTGCTCTTGGCGTAGACCCGCAGACCGGGCTTGCTGATGCGGCGGACGCCGGCGATGGAGCGCTCGCGGTTTCGGCCGTACTTCAGTGTGATCGTGAGGGTCTTGCCCACCTCGCCCTCGGCGGGCTCGGCGACCGAGAAGGAGGTGATGTACCCCTCCTGCTGGAGGATCTGCGCGAGGCCCTCCTTCAGCTTGGAGTAGGGCATGGCGACCTCGTCGTGGAACGCCTGGTTGGCGTTGCGCAGACGGGTCAGCATGTCTGCGATCGGGTCAGTCATCGTCATGGTGCGGAGTTCTCTCTCTTCTGTGGTTTCCCACTGCGGGACCTTCAGCGTTTGTAGTTTTCCCGCCGTAACCACAGGCGGGGTCCGGGGCCGCGGCCCCGGTCTGGCTAGTGTCCGGCGGAGCCGGACTCGATTACCAGGAGGACTTGGTCACGCCGGGCAGCTCGCCGCGGTGCGCCATCTCGCGCAGGCAGATCCGGCACAGGCCGAACTTGCGGTAGACGGCCTTGGGCCGGCCGCAGCGCTGGCACCGGGTGTAGCCCCGGACCGCGAACTTGGGCTTGCGGGCCGCCTTGACCCTGAGCGCAGTCTTCGCCATGTCAGTTCTCCTTGAACGGGAAGCCGAGCTGCTTGAGCAGCGCGCGACCCTCGTCATCGTTGGTCGCGGTCGTGACGACCGTGATGTCCATGCCGCGCGACCGGTCCATGCGGTCCTGGTCGATCTCGTGGAACATGACCTGCTCGGTGAGCCCGAAGGTGTAGTTGCCCTGCCCGTCGAACTGCTTCGGCGAGAGGCCGCGGAAGTCGCGGATGCGGGGCAGCGCCAGGCTCAGCAGGCGGTCCAGGAACTCCCACATGCGATCGCCGCGCAGCGTCACGTGGGCGCCGATCGGCATCCCCTCACGCAGCTTGAACTGCGCGATGGACTTGCGGGCCTTGGTCACCGACGGCTTCTGGCCCGTGATCGCGGTGAGGTCCTTGATGGCGCCCTCGATCAGCTTGGAGTCGCGAGCGGCCTCGCCCACGCCCATGTTGACCACGATCTTGACCAGGCCGGGGACCTGCATGATGTTCGCGATGTCGAACTCGCTGCGCAGCGCGGGGATGATCTCCTCGCGGTAGCGGGTCTTCAGACGCGGGCTGACCTTCTCGGTGGCCGGAGCCTCGGTCGCCGGCGCGTCGGTCTCGACGGTGGTGTCGGTCATCTCAGATCTCCTTCCCGGTCTTGCGGGAGACACGGACGCTGCGGTGCGCGGCGTACGTCGAGCCGTCGGAGCGGCGCTTGAGGACTTCCTCGCGCTTGTAGCCGACGCGGGTCACGCCCTTGCCCTCCACGAGCATCACGTTGCTGATGTGGATGGGCGCCTCGGTCGTGATGATGCCCCCGGTGGTGCCGGCCCGGCCGCCCTGGTTGACGACCTTGGTGTGTCGCTTGACGCGGTTGACGCCCTCGACGATCACCCGCTGCTCCTCGCGGAGCACCTTGATGACCTTGCCCTCGGCGCCCTTGTCCTTGCCCGAGATGACGACGACCTCGTCGCCCTTCTTGATGCTCACGGGCTTGGCAGCCGCCTTGCTGGTCTTCTTGTCCTTGTTCGCAGCCATGCTCACAGCACCTCCGGAGCGAGCGAGATGATCTTCATGAAGCGCTTCTCGCGCAGCTCGCGACCGACGGGGCCGAAGATGCGGGTGCCGCGCGGCTCGCCGTCGCTCTTGAGGATGACGGCGGCGTTCTCGTCGAAGCGGATGTAGGACCCGTCGGCACGGCGGCGCTCCTTCACGGTGCGCACGATGACGGCCTTGACGACATCACCCTTCTTGACGTTGCCGCCCGGGATCGCGTCCTTGACCGTCGCGACGATGGTGTCGCCGATGCCGGCGTAGCGACGACCCGAGCCACCGAGCACCCGGATGCACAGGATCTCCTTGGCACCGGTGTTGTCGGCGACCTTGAGCCGCGACTCCTGCTGAATCATTGTGTTTCTCTCCTTGTCGCCCCGGTTCTCGCTCTCGCGAGCCTGGGGGAACGGTCGATGACGTTACTTCGCGCGCTCGAGGATCTGGACGACGCGCCAGCGCTTGGTGGCCGAGAGCGGGCGGGTCTCCATGACCAGCACGCGGTCGCCGACGCCGCAGTCGTTCTGCTCGTCGTGCGCCTTCAGGCGCGAGGTCTTGCGCAGCACCTTCCCGTAGAGGGCGTGCTTGACGCGGTCCTCGACGGCGACGACGACGGTCTTGTCCATCTTGTCGCTGACGACGATGCCCTCACGGGTCTTGCGGGCGTTGCGCTGCAGCTGGTCGACAGCCTTCTCTTCTCGCTGCTCGCTCATGCGTCAGCCCCTTCCTTGTCCGTCTCACCCGGGGCGGTCCGGATGCCGAGCTCACGCTCGCGCACCACGGTGTAGATCCGGGCGATGTCCTTCTTGACCGTCCGCAGGCGGCCGTGGCTCTCCAGCTGGCCGGTGGCCGCCTGGAAGCGGAGGTTGAACAGCTCCTCCTTCGCCTCGCGGAGCCTGGTCTCGAGGTCGACGGCGTTGAGCTCGTCGAGCTCGTGGGCCGTGATCTTGTCGGCCATCAGAACTCACCTGCCTCACGGGTGATGAACCGGCACTTCATGGGGAGCTTGTGCATCGCGCGGCGCATCGCCTCACGGGCGACGTCCTCGGTGACGCCGGAGAGCTCGAACATGACGCGGCCGGGCTTGACGTTGGCGATCCACCACTCCGGCGAGCCCTTGCCGGAACCCATACGGGTCTCGGCGGGCTTCTTGGTCAGCGGACGGTCGGGGTAGATGTTGATCCACACCTTGCCCCCACGCTTGATGTGCCGGGTCATGGCGATACGGGCCGACTCGATCTGTCGGTTGGTCACGTAGTGACCCTCCACGGCCTGGATGCCGAACTCGCCGAACGCGAGCTTGGTGCCACCCTTGGCCGCACCCGTCCGCTTCGGGTGGTGCTGCTTGCGGTGCTTGATACGACGGGGCATCAACATGGTGCTCAGGCCTCCTGTCCGGCGCTCGGGGCGGCGGCCTCGGCCGTCGTCGGCGCACCGGCGGCGGCAGGAGCCTCGGTCGCCGCGGCGGGCGCAGCGCCCTCGTCGGCGCGCGGCGCACGGCTGCCCCGGCTGGGACGCTCGGCGCCACGGGTCGGACGTCCGCGACCGGGCGCACCGGCGCGGGCAGCTGCCTGAGCCTGGCGCTCGGCACGCGTCGCAGCGACCTCGCCCTTGTAGATCCAGACCTTCACGCCGATGCGGCCGAAGGTCGTCTTGGCCTCGTAGAAGCCGTAGTCGATGTCGGCGCGCAGGGTGTGCAGCGGGACGCGGCCCTCGCGGTAGAACTCGGTGCGCGACATCTCGGCCCCGTTGAGGCGGCCCGAGCACTGGATCCGGATGCCCTTGGCACCCGAGCGCATCGTGGTCTGCATGGCCTTGCGCATCGCGCGGCGGAACTGGACGCGGCCCGAGAGCTGCTCGGCCACGCCCTGCGCGACGAGCTGGGCGTCGACCTCGGGGCTCTTGACCTCGAGGATGTTCAGCTGCACCTGCTTGCCCGTGAGCTTCTCGAGCTCGCCGCGAATGCGGTCGGCCTCGGCGCCTCGGCGGCCGATGACGATGCCCGGACGAGCGGTGTGGATGTCGACGCGGACCCGGTCGCGGGTGCGCTCGATCTCGACCTTGGCGATGCCGGCCCGCTCCATGCCCTTGCCGAGCAGCTTGCGGATCGCGACGTCCTCGCCGACGTAGCTCTTGTAGAGCTTGTCGGCATACCACCGGCTCTTGTGGTCGGTGGTGATGCCCAGGCGGAACCCGTTGGGGTGGATCTTCTGGCCCATCAGACGGACCGTCCCTTCTTCGCGGCGACCACCGAGGCGGGCTGGACGGCCAGGGTGATGTGGCTGGTGCGCTTGTTGATGCGGGTCGCGCGGCCCTGGGCCCGGGGGCGCCAGCGCTTCATGGTGGGACCCTCGTCGACCATCGCGACCGAGACGACCAGGTCGGCCCGGTTCAGGCCCTCGGTCCCCTCGGCGTTGGCGATGGCGCTCTCCAGCACCTTGTAGACCGTCTCGGAGGCTGCCTGCGGCGCGAACGCCAGCACGGACAGCGCCTCGTCCACGGGCATGCCGCGGACCAGGTCGACCACCCGGCGGGCCTTCAGCGGCGTGATCCGCACGAAGCGGGCACACGCGAAGGCACCCGGCTGGTCGCCGAGCAGCGACTCGCGGCGGGCGCTCGTGCGCCTGCGCTCGGTGACACTCATCGACGACGTCCCTTCCGGTCTTCCTTCACGTGCCCGCGGTAGGTGCGGGTGGGAGCGAACTCCCCGAGCTTGTGCCCGACCATCGAGTCGGTCACGAAGACGGGGACGTGCTTGCGACCGTCGTGCACCGCGATGGTGTGGCCGATCATGGCCGGCACGATCATCGAGCGGCGCGACCAGGTCTTGATCACGTTGTGGCTGCCCTTGTCGTTCTCGTTGTCCACCTTCTTCATGAGGTGGTCGTCGACGAAGGGGCCCTTCTTCAGGCTGCGAGGCATGTCGGTTACTTCCTACCCTTGCCGGACTTGCGGCGACGGATGATCTGGGAGTCGGAGGCCTTGCGCTTGCGCGTGCGGCCCTCGGGCTTGCCCCACGGGGAGACCGGGTGGCGACCACCGGAGGTCTTGCCCTCTCCACCACCGTGCGGGTGGTCGACGGGGTTCATCACGACACCGCGGACGGTGGGCCGGCGGCCCTTCCAACGCATCCGGCCGGCCTTGCCCCAGTTGATGTTCGACTGCTCGGCGTTGCCGACCGTGCCGATCGTGGCGCGGCAGCGGACGTCGACGAAGCGCATCTCGCCCGAGGGCATCCGCAGCGTGGCGCGCGAGCCCTCCTTGGCGACCAGCTGGGCGCTGTTGCCGGCGGAGCGAGCGATCTTGGCACCGCCACCGGGCCGCAGCTCGATGCAGTGGATCGTCGTACCGACGGGGATGTTGCGCAGCGGCAGGTTGTTGCCCGGCTTGATGTCGGCGTTGGGGCCGGACTCGACCGGGGTGCCCTGCTTCAGACCCTCGGGCGCCACGATGTAGCGCTTCTCGCCGTCCGCGTAGTGGAGCAGCGCGATGCGCGCGGTGCGGTTGGGGTCGTACTCGATGTGGGCGACCTTCGCGGGCACGCCGTCCTTGTCGTAGCGACGGAAGTCGATGATGCGGTAGGCACGCTTGTGACCGCCACCCTGGTGCCGGGTGGTGATCCGACCCTGGTTGTTGCGGCCGCCCTTCTTGGGCAGCGGACGCGTCAGCGACTTCTCGGGCGTGGTCCGGGTGATCTCGACGAAGTCGGCCACCGACGAACCGCGGCGGCCCGGGGTGGTCGGCTTGTACTTGCGGATAGCCATCTCTTAGCTCAGTCCCTCGTGCTTCTTGTGGCGCCCGGTCAGGAGACCGGACCTCCGAAGATGTCGATGCGGTGTCCCTCGGCCAGGCTGACGATGGCGCGCTTGGTGTCCTTGCGCTTGCCGAGCCCGTTGCGGGTACGGCGCGTCTTGCCCGTGCGGTTGAGGGTGTTGACCGAGGTGACCTTGACGTTGAACACCTTCTCGACCGCGATCTTGATCTCGGTCTTGTTGGCGTCCGGGAGGACGAGGAAGGTGTACTTGTTGGCGTCGAGGAGGCCGTAGCTCTTCTCCGACACCACCGGGGCGATCAGGACGTCGCGGTGGTCCTTGTGCAGGGTGCTCACGCGGAGGCCTCCTCGTCGGTCGTGGAGTCATCGGCCACGGCCTGGTCGGCCTCGGCCTTCGGCGCAGCCGTCTTGGCGGCCGTCTTCTTCGCGGCGGCCTTCTTGGCAGGCTTGGCCTTCTCCGTCTCGGCCAGCGGCTGGCCGGTGAAGACCTCGAAGGCGCCCTTGGTGAAGACCACGTCGTCGGAGGCGACCACGTCGTAGGTGTTGAGCTGGTCGACGGCCACGATGTGCACCTCGGGCGCGTTGCGCAGCGAGAGCCAGGTGATCGCGTCGGTGCGCTCGAGCACCACGAGGTACTTCGCCCGCTCGGTGAGGCCGGCCAGGCCCGCGAGCGCGGACTTGGTGGACGGCGTCTCGCCCGTCACCAGCGACTCGACCACGTGGACGCGGCCGTCGCGAGCCCGGTCGGACAGCGCGCTGCGCAGAGCAGCAGCGATCATCTTCTTGGGCGTGCGCTGGGCGTAGGAGCGCGGCTGCGGGCCGTGCACGACGCCACCGCCCGCGAACTGCGGGGCGCGGGTCGAGCCCTGGCGCGCGCGGCCGGTGCCCTTCTGCTTGTAGGGCTTGCGGCCACCGCCGCGGACCTCGCCGCGGGTCTTGGTCGCGTGCGTGCCCTGGCGGGCCGCGGCCTGCTGGGCCACGACGACCTGGTGGATCAGCGGGATGTTGACCGGCAGGCCGAAGAACTCGGCGGGCAGGTCGACCTTCAGGGTCTTGGCGGTCACTTGGCGGCCTCCCCAACCATCGGTGCAGCAGACTTCGCGGCCGAGCGGAGCACGACCAGACCACCCTTGGGGCCGGGGACGGCGCCCTTGATCAGGATCAGGCCCTTCTCGACGTCGACCGCGTGGACGGTGACGTTCTGGGTGGTGACGGTGTCGCCACCCATGCGGCCGGCCATCCGGGTGCCCTTGAACACGCGACCCGGGGTCGCGCAGGCGCCGATCGAGCCCGGCTTGCGGTGGTTGCGGTGCGCACCGTGCGAGGCGCCCACGCCGTGGAAGCCGTGGCGCTTCATGACGCCGGCGAACCCCTTGCCCTTGCTGGTGCCGGTCACGTCGATCTCCTCGCCCGCGGCGAAGAGGTCGGGTGCCAGCTCCTGGCCGACGTCGTAGGACGCGGCGTCGGCGGTGCGGATCTCGACCAGGTGGCGACGCGGGGTCACGCCCGCCTTGGCGAACTGGCCGGCGTCGGGCTGGTTGACCTTGCGGGCCTCGATCTCACCGAACCCGATCTGGATGGCGTTGTAGCCGTCGGACTCGGGCTTGCGAACGAGGGTGATGACGTTCGTCGTCGCCGCGATGACGGTGACGGGGACGACGCGGTTGTTCTCGTCCCAGAGCTGGGTCATGCCGAGCTTGGTGCCCAGCAGGCCCTTCACGTTCCTCTCGAGGGTCATGGCTGTCTCCCGTGCCTCAGAGCTTGATCTCGATGTCGACGCCCGCCGGCAGGTCGAGGCGCATGAGCGAGTCGACGGTCTTCGGCGTGGGGTCGATGATGTCGATGAGCCGCTTGTGCGTGCGCATCTCGAAGTGCTCGCGAGAGTCCTTGTACTTGTGGGGCGAGCGGATCACGCAGTAGACGTTCTTCTCGGTCGGCAGCGGCACCGGCCCGGCGACCTTCGCACCAGTACGCGTGACCGTGTCGACGATCTTGCGCGCCGAGGAGTCGATCACCTCGTGGTCGTAGGCCTTGAGCCTGATGCGGATCTTCTGTCCCGCCATGTGCTCTCTCGTCCTTCTCAGCTGGGCCCTGGTCAGGGCACCGCGTGCAGTTCTGTCTCGAGCGGCCTCGGGTGAGGCCGTCCCGCCCGGCTCCGCCACCTCGTTTCGCCGACCCCCGAGGTCGGGCGTGTCGCGAGTGTTGAACGCGCGACGCGCACCCCCTGGGACGGGGTCTGCGTTTGGTTGTGGTGGTGGCACCCGACGGGTTCGTCGGGCTGAACGGGTCCCTACCTGACCGAGCATCAGGTCGATGCGCGCACGCCGACGACCGAGCCCTGGAAGGAACCACGATTCAGCAATCAATGTGCGGCGCACCCCGGTGTTGTGCGGGGCACCCGCCGGAGCAACCGGAACAGTTTGTCAGAGTCCGCGGCACACGCCAAATCCGACGGCCCGGCTCCCCCGGGAGGCGGTGGCGACGAGCCCTGACAGGATGGCCCCCACGCTTCCAGGGCAGATCGAATGAGAGCAGGGGGCCCGTCATGTCCGGGTACGACTCGTTCCCGCCACCCGGCTCGCCGCCGCCCGGGCCACCGCCCGGGCCACCATCCGGACCACCGTCTGGACCCCCATCCGGGCCGCCGCCGCCGACACCCCACGGCGACCCGCGGGCCGCCCCGTCGGGACCACCCGCGCAGTGGGGGCCGCCGGGCTATCCGGGGCAGCCGGGGCAGCCGGGGCAGCCGGGGCCGCCGTACGCTGCCGGCTTCCACGGCGCCGCGCACAAGCCTGGGGCGCTCCCGCTCCGGCCGCTCACGCTCGGCGACATCTACGACGGCGCGCTCAAGGTCATCCGCTTCAACCCGAAGGCCACGGTCGGCTCGGCGGTGCTCGTCACCGCGCTCGCCATGGCGGTGCCCGTGCTGCTCACCACGGCGCTGACCCTGGGGATGGACCTCTCGCTCGACCCGGAGGCCACCGACTTCTCCACCAGCGAGGTCGTGGGCCTGGTGACCTCGTTCGGGTCGCTCGCGCTCGGCCTCGTGCTCCAGAGTCTCGGGCTGGTCCTCGTGACCGGCATGGTCGCCCACGTCGTGGCCGCGGCGGCGATCGGGCAGCGGCTGTCGCTGGGCGAGGCCTGGGCGCGCACCCGCGGCAAGCGGTGGAGGCTGATCGGGCTGACCGTGCTCGTCGGCGTCGCGTCGGTCGTGCTCCTGGGGCTCTACGCCCTGGCCTGGGTGCCGGTCGTGCTGACCGAGGACTGGCCGTCGATCGCGGTGTTCGCCGTCGTCACCATCCCGTTGTTCCTGGCGGGGATGTCGCTGTTCTGGATCCGCGTCTACTACCTTCCGGTGCCGGCGCTGATGCTCGAGCAGGTCGGCGTCTTCGGCGCGATCGGGCGCGGCTACCGCCTGACCAGCCGGGCGTTCTGGCGGACGTTCGGCATCGCCCTGCTCACCGTGCTGATCACGCAGTTCGCCGGCGGCGTGCTGTCGTTCCCCGTCTCGCTCATCGGCCAGCTGGCCGCAGCGGCTGGGGCGTCCGCGGGGTACGGCGCCCTGATCCTCGTCGTGACCCAGGCGCTGGCCTCGGTCATCACCGCCGCGTTCGTCGCGCCGTTCACATCGGCGGTCACCTCGATCCAGTACCTCGACCAGCGCATCCGCAAGGAGGCCTACGACGTCGAGCTGATGACGATGGCCGGGATCACTCGCTCGTGAGCCCGGTCGTGAGCCTGCTCGCGCACGTGGCCGCCGCAGACCCGCCCCTGCAGCCGACCGGCGGCGAGGGCCGGTCGCTGCTGCGACGCGAGCTGCTGCGTCCCGAGTACAACGACCGAGCGCTCCTCACCCGCTTCCTGGAGTGGCTCCGCGAGCAGCTGACCAAGGGGATCGACGCCGCCTCGGGCTCGCCTCCGTTCGCCACCCTCGCCGCGATGGTGCTCTTCGTCGTCCTGGTCGGAGCGCTCCTGTGGTTGCTGTCGCACGCCCGGACCTCATCCCGCGCCACCCGCGGTCGCGGTCCGGCCCTCGGCGACGAGCGGCTGACGGCCGCCGAGCTCCGCGCCCGGGCGGAGGCCGCGCTCGCCGACGGACGCCACGAGGACGCTCTGGTCGACGGGTTCCGGGCACTGGCCGTCCGCCAGGTCGAGCGCGCGCGCATCGACGACGTACCGGGGGCGACCGCGCACGAGCTCGCCGGCCTGCTCGCCGAGGCCACCCCGGCCCTGGCCGACCGACTGCGCTCGGCGGCCGACCGCTTCGACCTCGTGCTCTACGGCCACCGCCCGGCCACGGCCGACGAGGCGCGCGCGGTCCTGGCGCTCGACGACGACCTGGTGGGGGTGCGGTGAGCGCGGCGGTCGAGACCGACCCGGCGGCGACGGGGCGCTGGCGGCGACACCGGTCGACCCTGCTCGTCGTGGCCGGACTGGTGCTGGGGGTTGCGGTCGTGCTCGCCCTGGGAGGCGGGTCCGCCAGCACGATCCCGCTCGACCCTGCCAACAAGGCCCCCGACGGAGCCCAGGCGCTGGCCCGGGTGCTCGACGACCAGGGCGTCGAGGTCGAGGTCGTCCGCTCGGCCGACGCGCTCGACGACGCCGACGTCGACGCGGGGACGACCGTGCTGGTCACCTCGACCGAGAACCTGGGCCCGAGCACGGTGGACCGGCTCCTGGCCACGACCGACGAGGCCCAGCTCGTGCTCGCCGTGCCGGGCCCGGCCGTCACCGACGCGCTCGGCGCCGAGGCAGGCGGGCCCTCCTCGAGCGACGACCCGCGGCCGGCGGAGTGCGTGGGTTCCGACCTCGTCGCCCTGCTGGAGGGTCTCGAGGTGCGCACCGACCAGGGGGCCGAGTATCCGGCGCCGGCCGGTTGCTTCTACGGCGACAACGGCGCGCTGGTGGCGAAGCCCGCCGACGGCGTCGTGCTGCTCGGCGCCGTCGACGTCCTGCGCAACGGCGCGATCCTGGAGGCCGACAACGCGGCCGTCGCCCTGAGGCTGCTCGGCCAGCACGACCGGCTCGTCTGGTACGTCCCTGACGTCGCCGACCTGGCCGCCGACGACGCCGTGACCCTCTCGTCGCTGCTGCCCGACTGGCTACGACCCGGCCTATGGCTGGCTGCCCTGGCGATGCTGGCTCTGGTGCTCTGGCGCGGACGCAGGCTCGGCGCCCTGGCCACCGAGCCGCTCCCCGTCGTGGTCAGGGCCATCGAGACGACTCGCTCCCGGGGTCGGCTCTACCGTCATGCGGACGACCGGGCCCATGCCGCTGCCACCCTGCGAGCGGCGGGCCGCGCTGCCGCGGCCGACCGCCTCCGGCTTCCGGCGGGCCATGATCCCGACGGCCTCGTCCGGGATGTCGCCCGGCACGTGGACAGGCCGGTCGTCGAGGTGGCTCACCTGCTCCACCCGGATGCTCCGGCACCGACCAACGACCAGGACCTGATCGCGCTGGCGACCGCGCTGGCCGAGCTCGACAGAGAGGTACGCCGTCCATGAGCAGCACTCCGCCGGAGCGCCCACCCGCCGCAGACCCCCTGGTCAGGGACCCTGCCGTCAGGGAGCGGCTCGGCGCCGTCCGCACCGAGGTGGCCAAGGCCGTGGTCGGCCAGGAGGCCGCCGTCTCGGGCCTGCTCGTGGCGCTGCTCTGCGGCGGCCACGTGCTCATGGAGGGCGTGCCCGGTGTCGCCAAGACGCTGCTGGTGCGCACCCTGGGCGGCGCGCTCGACGTCCGGACGCGTCGCGTGCAGTTCACCCCCGACCTGATGCCCGGCGACATCACGGGCTCGATGGTGATCGACAGCCGGCAGGGCGAGCTCTCCTTCCGCGAGGGCCCGATCTTCACCAACCTGCTGCTGGCCGACGAGATCAACCGCACCCCGCCCAAGACCCAGTCGGCCCTGCTGGAGGCGATGGAGGAGGGCACCGTCTCGGTGGACGGGGTCTCCCACGAGCTGCCCCGGCCGTTCCTGGTGGCAGCCACCCAGAACCCCGTGGAGTACGAGGGCACCTACCCCCTCCCCGAGGCCCAGCTCGACCGCTTCCTGCTCAAGGTGGTGCTGCCCGTGCCGCAGCGCACCGACGAGCTGGAGATCCTGCGCCGGCACGCGGCCGGGTTCGACCCGAGACGGGTCGCCGATGCCGGCGTACACCCGGTGGCCGGCCCCGACGACATCGCCGCCGGTCAGGCAGCCGTGAAGACCGTGCAGGTCTCCCCCGACGTCGTCGGCTACATCGTCGACATCGCGCGCGCCACCAGGGAGTCACCCTCGCTCAGCCTCGGCGTCAGCCCCCGCGGCGCGACCGCGCTGCTGCGGGCGGCGCGAGCCTGGGCCTGGCTCGTCGGCCGAGACTTCGTCACGCCCGATGACGTGAAGGCGCTGTCGCACGCGACGCTCGTGCACCGGCTCGGCCTGCGCCCCGAGGCCGAGCTCGAGGGCGTCGACGTGGCCCAGGTGCTCGCCTCCGCGCTGGGCTCGGTCCCGGTGCCGCGCTGAGTCGGAGAGCGCACCCATCATGGCCATCTCCGGTCGCGTCCCGTTGCTGCTGCTCCTCGGGCTGGTGCCCGTCGTGCTGCGGCCGGTCATGGGCACGACCTGGCTCTGGTTGCTCGTCGTGGTCGTCGTCGTCGGACTCGACTGGCTGGCGGCCCCGAGCCCCGATGCGCTCCGCCTCGAACGCCGCCCGCTGTCCTCGGTGCGCACGGGCTATCCCACGACGACGACGCTGGTCGCGACGAACGGCGGCCGCCGTAGCCTGCGCGGCGTGGTGCGCGACGCCTGGCAGCCGACCGCCGGCGCCACCGGAAACCGGCACCGGATCCGGCTGACGGCCGGTGAGCGCGTGCTCCTCCAGACGGCGCTGCGGCCCACCCGCCGTGGCGACCTGCGGGCCGTCGGCGCGACCGTGCGCCTGTGGGGCCCGTTCGGCCTGGCAGCGCGCCAGCGCACGCGCGTCGTCGAGGGTGCCGTGCGGTCGCTGCCGCCGTTCGAGTCGCGCAAGCACCTGCCCTCGCGCCTGCAGCGCCTGCGCGAGCTCGACGGCCGGGCGGCGGTCCGGATCCGTGGCCAGGGCACCGAGTTCGACTCGCTGCGGGAGTACGTCCGCGGTGACGACGTCCGCTCGATCGACTGGCGGGCCAGCGCACGCAACCGCAACGTCGTGGTCCGCACCTGGCAGCCCGAGCGGGACCGCCGCGTGGTGCTCGTGCTCGATACCTCGCGGACGTCGGCCGGGCGCGTCGACGACGTCCCTCGCCTCGACTCGGCGATGGACGCCGCGCTCCTGCTCGCCGCACTCGCCGCCCGTGCCGGCGACCGGATCGACTTCGTCGCGGGCGACCGTCGGGTCCGCACCCGCCTGCGGTCGGCCGGGGCCCGTGACGTCGCCGCGACCCTCCAGGACGCCATGGCGGGGCTGCAGCCCGTGATCGCGGAGGCCGACTGGACGGCACTGGCCTCCGCGGTCAGCACGCTCGGGCGCCAGCGGGCCCTCGTCGTCCTGCTGACCCCCCTGGAGCCGGCGGCGGTCGAGGAAGGGCTGCTGCCGGTGCTCACCACCCTCACCCGGCACCACCGGGTGGTGCTCGCCTCGGTCAAGGACCCTGCCCTCGGCGAGCTCACCGGCCACCGTTCCCGCATCGAGGAGGTCTACGACGCCGCCGCGGCCGAGCAGGTGCTGCACCGGCGCCGGCACACGGCCGCCATGTTGGGGACGCTCGGCGTGGACGTCGTCGACGCCGACGCCGAACGACTCCCGCCCGCGCTGGCCGACCACTACCTGATGCTGAAGTCCAAGGGCCTGCTGTAGGCGCGCGGGAACCGACTACTGCGGTGCTGTGGGCGCTTAGGCCCCCGCCCGCCGCGCCCTAACCGTCCACACCGCCGCACCAGTCGGTTGCCACCGTCCCTTCAGCTCGCCGAGGCCACCTTGTCCTCGAGCAGGGCGGCGTCGATGTCACCGGTGTGACCACGCCGGTACGCCGCCCGACCGAGCCCGAAGACGTAGGCGAAGAAGCAGAGCTCGGCGACGATCCCGATGCCGACCCGGGCCTCGGTCGGCAGCGCCGAGGGCGTCACGAAGGCCTCGATGACGCCGCTGACGAAGAGCACCGCCACCAGCCCGAGCGCCACCGTGCCGGCCGTGCGGCCCTCGCGGGCGATGGACTGGGTGCGCGACAGGTCGCCCGGCTCGATCCACGACCAGAACAGCCGCAGCCCGGTGCCGGCGGCCACGAAGACCGCCGTCAGCTCGAGCAGGCCGTGGGGCAGGATCAGCCCGAAGAAGTGGCCGCCGTGGTCGTGCCGGATCATGATCGAGCCGATGACGGCGAGGTTCGAGATGTTCTGGAACAGCAGGTAGATGACCGGGAGGCCGAGGATCCCGAGCGCCAGGCACAGCGCCGACACCCACGCGTTGTTGACCCACACCTGGAGCGCGAAGTGGGAGGCGGCGTACTCGCTGTAGTAGTTCTCGAAGTCCTCGTTGACGAGCTGGTCGACCTGCTCGGGCCCGATCAGGCTCTGCTCGACCACGGGGTTGCCGAGCAGCCACCAGATCATCACCCCGGTGACCAGCACGTTCGCGGCCATCGTGCCCAGCCACCAGTACCGCAGCCGGTACAGAGCAGCCGGGAAGCGCTCGGTGAAGAAGCCGGCCACCGCGCTCCACGATGCGTTGCGCGTGCCGACCGAGCGGGTGCGCGCCTTGGCGAGGATCGAGGAGAGGTAGGCGACGAGCGATGCGTCCGGGGCCGAGGTGCGCACGACGGAGAGGTGGGTCGCGACCCGTTGGTAGCGCTCGACGAGCTCGTCGCTCTCGGGACCGGTCAGGCGCCGGCGGCGGGTCAGCTCCTCGAGGCGCCGCCACTCGTGGACGTGCGCGTGCACGTACGCGTCCAGGTCCACCCCGGAAACATACGCCGTCGCTGTAGCGTGACGACCGTGACTACCGGGTCCAGCGGGCCGGGACCGATCTCGCGGACCGCCGAGTTCGCGACCCTCACAGACGACGACCTCGTCACCGGCGAGGCCGTCGCGCTCGACCTGCCTCCAGCCTCGCTGGGCTCGCGGATCCTGTCGGGACTGATCGACGTGATCCTCACCGGGCTCGTGCTCGTCGTGGTCGTGCTGCTCCTGATCCCGCTCGCCTTCCGCACCGACGCCGCGCTGACCTGGGTGGCCATCGTCGGCACGATGATCACCGTCTTCCTGATCCTGCCGACGACCGTCGAGACCGTGACCCGCGGCAAGTCGCTGGGCAAGCTGGCGCTGGGACTGCGCGCCGTCCGCGACGACGCCGGGCCGGTCTCCTTCCAGCACTCGTTCGTGCGCGCCCTCGTCGGGTTCGTCGAGATCTACGTCTTCTCCGGGGTGCCGGCGTTCTTCTCGGCGCTGCTCAGCAGCAAGGGCAAGCGCCTCGGCGACTACGCCGCCGGCACCTACGTCGTCCGCGAGCGCGTGGTCCTGGTCCTCCCACCGCCGCCGATGATGCCGCCGCCGCTGGCGCGGTGGGCAGCGGGCGCCGACATCGCCTCCCTGCCGCCCGGGCTCGCCGTGGCGATCCGCCAGTTCCTCGGCCGTGTGCAGCAGATCGAGCCCTCCGCCCGCCAGTCGCTCGGGGAGCGGCTCGCCGAGCAGACCCGCCCGTACGTCGCCCCCGCCCCGCCCCCCGGCACCCCGCCCGAGGCGTTCCTCGCGGCGGTGATCGCCGCGCGTCGCGATCGCGACCACGCTCGCCTGGTCCGGGAGGACGAGCTGCGGCGGCGGCTGACCGCCCGGCCATGAGCACGGGATCGCGGCCCAGGCGCCAGCGCGTCCCCGACGACGTGCTCGCCCACCTGCGCAGGGCCCGCGACCACGCCGACCGCCACTACGCCGACGACCTGGACCTGGCATCGCTCGCCGCGGTCGCGGCGATCAGCAAGTGGCACTTCCACCGGCTCTTCCAGGCGACGTACGGCCTCTCCCCCGCGGCGTACGTCTCGCAGCGACGTGTCGAACGCGCCCAGGACCTGCTCCGCGCCACGAACCTCACCGTCACCGAGGTCTGCCATGCCGTGGGCTTCTCCAGCCTCGGCTCCTTCAGCGGCCGGTTCCGCGAGCTGGTCGGCGAGACGCCCACGCAGTTCCAGCGGCGCTACGCCGACGGTGCGCCGAAGATCCCGGGCTGCTACGTCTTCATGTGGGGGCTGGCCGAACGCCGGCGCCCGGCAGGGTCCGCAAGGGAGGAGAAGCGCGACACCGACCCGGCTTCCTAGGGTCGTCGCATGATCACCAACGTCTCCATCGTCAGCATCTGGGTTCGGGACATCGACGAGTCCCTCGCGTTCTACACCGACGTCCTGGGCTTCCTGCCCGGCGAGGACGTCCGCCTCGGGGAGGACTTCCGGTGGTGCACCGTGGTCCATCCCAACCAGCCCGAGCTCAAGCTGCACCTCACGACCCCGAGCAAACCGCTCTCCGACGACCTCATCGAGGCCATGACCCGGGCGCAGGCCGAGGGTGGCTTGCCCGGCGTCGGCCTGAGCGTCGATGACTGCCGCAAGACCTTCGAGGACCTCAAGGCGAAGGGCGTGGAGTTCCTCCAGGAGCCCGAGGAGCGGCCCTACGGCGTCGAGGCCCTGCTGCGCGACAACTCCGGTAACTGGATGGTCATCGTCGAGCCGCGGGACTACCGGCCCGAGGACTTCGCCTGACGCCGACCGGCGTCAGGGGAGCTAGGCGTTGAGGAACTCGTCCCGGACGGAACCCCCGAAAGCACGCACGGCCACGACTCCTCTACACAGTTCCCGAAGGCGCCGAGCCCACCCCGCACACACGTGCACCCACGACACTAGGAAGCCGCAGCAGAGACCACGAGGGACTCCAGTCCCCCGCCGCTACGGCGAATCCACGCGCGATCTCGGCGGGATGGTGAGACACATCGCCGCGGCCGCGACACACAACCCGCCCGCCGTGATCCAGGCCGAGAAGTAGTCACCCTGACTCGTCCGGATCCAGCCCGCGAAGCTCGCCGCGACGCCGGCACCGACCATGTGCGCCGCGAACACCCACCCGAACACGACGCCGGCGCGCTCGATGCCGAAGTGCTGCCGACACAGCGCCACCGTTGGTGGAACCGTCGCCACCCAGTCGAGGCCGTAGAACACGATGAACACGAAGAGGCTCGGGCGCACGTCCGGGCCGAGCAGGTAGGGCACGGCGAGCAGCGAGAGCCCGCGGAAGAAGTAGTAGCCGCACAGCAGGTAGCGCGAGTCGACCCGGTCGGTCAGCCAACCGCTGGCGACCGTCCCGACGATGTCGAAGATCCCGATGAGGGCGAGCAGGCTGGCGCTGGTCGTGGCCGGCATCCCGTGGTCGTGCGCGGCGGGGATCAGGTGGGTGCCGATGATCCCGTTGGTCGACCAGCCGCAGATCCAGAAGGTGCCGAAGAGGATCCAGAAGGTCCGCGAGCGGCTGCTCTCCTTCAACGTGCGCACCGCCACGTGCGCCGCCCCCTCGGTGGGAGCGACCCGCGCGATGACCGGTGCAGTGACCGGCACGGGCTGCGCGCCGGGCGTGGCCACGGCGACAGGCACCGGCTCCGCGCCGTACGCCGTGGTGCCGACGTCCTCGGGCCGGTCGCGCAGCAGCCACCACACCAGGGGCACGAGCAGCAGCGCGAAGCCGCTGACCAGGAAGGCCGCGAACCGCCAGCCGGGGCCGTCGGCGAGCCGGGCGATGACGGGGAGGAAGACGAGCTGGCCGGTCGAGCTGGCAGCGGAGAAGACACCCACCACCAGTCCGCGGTGCCGCACGAACCAGCGGTTGGCCACGATCGCCCCGAACACCAGGGCCAGCGAGCCGGTGCCGATACCGACGGCGAAGCCCCAGAGCAGCCACAGCTGCCAGGCCGAGGTCATCACCAGCGTCAGGCCCGAGCCGATGGCGACGAGCAGGAGCGACGCAGCGACCACCCGACGGATGCCGAAGCGCTCCATCAGCGCCGCGGCGAAGGGCGCGGTCAGGCCGTAGACGATGAGGTTGAGGCTCACCGCGCCGGACGTGGTCGCCCGGGACCAGCCGAACTCCTCCTCCAGCGGCACGAGCAACGCACCCGTGGACGAGCGGAATCCCGCGGCGGCGATCAACGCGGCCATCGTCACGAACGCGACCCACCAGGCCCGGTGCACCCGGGGCTTCCGCGTCGGTCGGTCGACGGTCGCGGTCACCTGCGAATTCTAGGAGCGGCGGCCGATCAGGTCACAGGTCGGTTCGCATCTGGCCAAACAGGTTGTGAACGTCGGTGCCCCGACCTACCGTCGGGGCATGTGGGTGGCCCTGCTGAGGGTGGTGCTCGCGGCGCTGGTCGTCGCGGTGGTCGTCCTGGGCCTGGGCCACGCCCTCTTCGGGTGGCGGCCGTGGCGCCACCCGGCCCACGCGGTGACCGCCTGGTGGGAGCGCCGCAAGCCCGAGCCTCCGGCGACCCGACCGGTGCAGGAGCTGGCCGTGCTCGCGCGCCGGCTCGGCCGGCGCTTCCACCACCCGCCGCCCGGGCAGAGGTTCGTGAAGTGCGAAGCCGTGCGGCAGGCGTACGACGCCGTGCTCGCCGAAACCTGCGTCGCTCTCGACGTCACCCACCTGCTGCAGGTGCTGCCGCCCGGACCCGAGCTCGACGCCGAGCGCGCCCGGGTCGAGGGCGCGCTCGAGCTGGCGGGGTTCGAGCTCGGGCTGCCGCTCTGAGGTCGGCCCGTCGAGCGGTCAGCTGCGTCGGGTGTACGCCAGGTCGGTGATCGTCCGGCCCGCCTGCACGCCCTTCCGCTCGAACTTGGTCACCGGGCGCTCCGCCCAGCGGTCGACGAGGCCTCCCTCGAGCAGCGGCTGGGCGTCGAGCACGTCGCGCATCACCTGCGCGTAGTCCGCCCAGTCGGTGGCCAGTCGCCAGGTGGCCCCTGGCGCGAGCCGGTCGGCGGCGAGCGTGGCGAAGGCTGGACTCACCAACCGACGCTTGTGGTGCCGCGTCTTCGGCCACGGGTCCGGGAAGAAGGTCCACAGGCCGGCCAGCCCGGCCGGCGCGAGCAGGTGCTCGAATGCCCAGGCGGCATCGAGGGGGCAGAAGCGCACGTTGGTCGCGCCGGCCTCGGCGACCCTCCCCAGACCCGCAGCGATGCCGGGCACCCAGACCTCCAGCGCCAGCACGTCCACCTCGGGATGCGCGGCGGCCAGCGCGGCCGTGGCCTCCCCGACTCCCGAGCCCACCTCGACCACCAGCGGCGCCGCGCGTCCGAACCGGTCGGCGAGGGCGAAGCCGGGCCGGTCGACCTCCTCGACACCGATGACCCAGGCGTCGTGATGGGCGTCCCAGGCCGCCTGCTGCGACGGGGTGAACCGGCTGCCCCGCCGGGCATAGCTGAGGACCTCGCGTACGGGGCGACCCTCGTCGGTGAGGCGCTGGAGCGGGCGGGCTCGCGGCGTCGGGCGAGGACGCCGCTCGCTCACGACATCGACGAGCTGGTGCCCGCGGCGATGGCGAAGACGAAGAAGAGCACGAAGGCGAGCAGGCCCAGGCCGAGCAGGACGGAGGCGATGATGCCGCAGATGCGTCCGGCGTTCGCGCTGCTGCGGCCGCCCATCTGTCCGCGCGAGGCATCGATCTCGCGCACCACGCGGTTGCCCATCATCCAGGCGAACGGCCCCAGGATCGAGCACACCACCAGCGAGACGATGCCGAGCACGAGCACGGTCGTCGACTGCGGGTGGTCGGGCACGGGGCCGCCATAGCCGGCGCCGTACTGGCCGTACTGCGCCGGCTGACCGTACTGGCCGTAGCCGGCGTACTGCTGGGGGTCGGCCGGCTGCTGGCCCGTCGACCAGCTCGGCCGGTCCTCACCGCTTCCGGTCTGGTACGGGTTGGTCGGCTCGCCGCCGTCGGCGGGATTCTGGGGGTCACCCGAGGGCGGGGTCTGCTCGCTCATGCGGATCATCCTGACATCTCCTAGCCTCGGGCACGTGGACACGGTCGAGCTCGCCGGAGGCCGCGTCGCACAGCTGTGGCTCGGTGGAGCCGACAGCGGACCGGTCGTGCTGTTCTTCCACGGCTGCCCCGACACCCGCTGGGCCGCGCGCAGCGGCGAGGACGCCGCCCGTGAGGCGGGCGTGCGCCTGCTGTGCGTCAACCGGCCCGGGTACGGCGCGTCCAGCCCGGCCCCGTCCTCGCACGGGTCGGTCGCCGACGACAGCGCCGAGGTGCTGGACCGGCTGGACATCGCCGAGGTCGCCGCCCTGGGCATGTCGGTCGGGGGCGCGTACGCCGCCGCCTTCGCCGCCCGGCACCCCGACCGCACACGAGCGCTCGGCGTGGTTGCCACGCTGCCGATGCCCGACCTGGCTGACCGCCCGTCGCTCGAGGCGGCGATGGAGGCCGCCCGTCCCGAGTTCGAGGCGTGGTCCGCGTCGATGAACGTGGACGATCCCGACGACGAGGCCGTGGCGGCCCGGTGGACGGGGTCGCTGCCGCCCCCCGACGCCGCGCTGGTCCGGCTCCGATCGGCGGCGGAGATCGCCGCGGCGGCCCGGGAGGCCGTGGCCGACCCCCTCGGATACCTGCGTGACGCGGCGCTGGCCTTCCGCCCATGGGACGTCGACGTCGCGGGTGTCCGGTGCCCGACAACCCTTTGGTACGGCGGCGCCGACGAGCGGGCGCTGCCCGGCGCTGCCTGGTTCGCGGCGCGCATCCCGCACGCCCGGGTCGTGGTCCGACCGGGCGTCACCCACTGGGCCACGCTCGCGGCGTACTGGCCCGAGGTGCTCACGACGCTGGCATGAGACGCAGAACGGCCCCGGACCGTTGGGTCCGGGGCCGTTCTCAGACTCGGTGGAGTCGGGTCAGATCACTTGGTGATCTTGGTGACCCGGCCGGCGCCGACGGTCCGGCCGCCCTCACGGATGGCGAACCGCAGGCCCTCGTCCATGGCGATCGGCTGGATCAGCTCGACGGCCATCTCGGTGTTGTCGCCCGGCATGACCATCTCGGTGCCCTCGGGGAGGGTCACGACGCCGGTCACGTCGGTGGTCCGGAAGTAGAACTGCGGACGGTAGTTGTTGAAGAACGGCGTGTGCCGCCCGCCCTCCTCCTTCGACAGGATGTAGACGCTCGCGTCGAAGTTGGTGTGCGGGGTGTGCGTGCCGGGCTTGATCACGACCATGCCGCGCTCGACGTCCTCGCGCTTGGTGCCCCGAAGCAGCAGCCCGACGTTCTCGCCGGCCTGGCCCTCGTCGAGCAGCTTGCGGAACATCTCCACGCCGGTGACCGTCGACTTCTGCGACTTCTCGCGGATGCCGATGATCTCGACCTCCTCGTTGACCTTCACGATGCCGCGCTCGATGCGGCCGGTGATGACCGTGCCGCGACCGGTGATGGTGAAGACGTCCTCGACGGGCATGAGGAACGGCTTGTCCGTCTCACGCTCGGGGGTCGGGATGTAGTCGTCGACGGCCTGCATCAGCTCGCCGACCGACTCGCCCCACTTCTCGTCGCCCTGGAGCGCCGGGAAGGCGGCCACGCGCACCACGGGGATGTCGTCGCCCGGGAACTCGTACTCGGAGAGGAGCTCGCGCACCTCCATCTCGACGAGCTCGATGAGCTCCTCGTCGTCGACCATGTCGCACTTGTTGAGCGCCACGACCAGGGCCGGCACGCCGACCTGGCGGGCGAGCAGCACGTGCTCACGGGTCTGCGGCATCGGGCCGTCGGTGGCGGCGACCACGAGGATCGCGCCGTCCATCTGCGCCGCGCCGGTGATCATGTTCTTGATGTAGTCGGCGTGACCGGGGCAGTCGACGTGCGCGTAGTGCCGCGACTCGGTCTGGTACTCGACGTGCGCGATCGAGATCGTGATGCCGCGCTGACGCTCTTCGGGGGCCTTGTCGATCTCGTCGAAGGCCGACGCGGCGTTCAGGGTCGGGTACTTGTCGTGCAGGACCTTGGTGATCGCCGCGGTAAGAGTGGTCTTGCCGTGGTCGATGTGACCGATCGTGCCGATGTTGACGTGCGGCTTGGTCCGCTCGAACTTCGCCTTAGCCACGGTGGGCTCCTCCTGTTGTTGTTTCTTGACTCGTGTGGATGGTGACGGTGCCGAGGGTCCCGGCGGGTGCGATCACTCGCCGCGGACCTTCTTGATGATCTCCTCGGCGATGCTCGTGGGAACCTCGGCGTACGAGTCGAACTCCATGGAGTACGACGCCTGACCGGAGGTCTTCGACCGCAGGTCGCCAACGTACCCGAACATCTCCGAGAGCGGCACAAGGGCGTTGACGACGTGGTCGCCGTGACGCTCCTCCATGCTCTGGATCTGGCCGCGACGGGAGTTGATGTCGCCGATCACGTCGCCGAGGAAGGTCTCCGGCGTGATGACCTCGACGGCGAACATCGGCTCGAGCAGGACCGGCTTGGCCTTGCGCGCGGCCTCCTTGAAGGCCTGGTTGCCGGCGATCTTGAAGGCGAGCTCGGAGGAGTCGACGTCGTGGTAGGCGCCGTCCTCCAGCGAGAACTTCACGTCGACCATGGGGTAGCCGGCGAGCACGCCGAACTCCATGGCGTCCTGACCGCCCTGGTCGACCGAGGGGATGTACTCCTTCGGGATGCGACCGCCGGTGACGTTGTTGACGAACTCGTAGCCCGCGCCCTGCCCGGTCTCGGGGTCGACGCTCGGCCCGAGGGTGACGAGCACCTTGGCGAACTGGCCGGACCCACCCGTCTGCTTCTTGTGGGTGTAGGAGTGCTTGGTGACCGTGCCGCGGATGGTCTCGCGGTAGGCGACCTGCGGCTTGCCGACGGTGGCCTCGACACGGAACTCGCGCTTCATCCGGTCGACGAGGATCTCCAGGTGGAGCTCGCCCATGCCGGCGATGATCGTCTGCCCGGTCTCCTCGTCGGCCTTCACCGTGAAGGTCGGGTCCTCGTCGGAGAGCCGCTGGATGGCGGTGCCGAGCTTCTCCTGGTCGCCCTTGGTCTTGGGCTCGATGGCCACCTCGATCACGGGGGCCGGGAAGCTCATCGACTCCAGGACGACCGGGTGCTGCTGGTCGCTGAGGGTGTGTCCGGTCTTGGTGTCCTTCAGACCCATGACCGCCACGATCTGGCCGGCGCCGACCGACGCGATCTCCTCACGCTTGTTGGCGTGCATCTGGTAGACCTTGCCGATCCGCTCCTTGCGGCCGTTGACCGAGTTGAGCACGCTGGTGCCCGCCTCGAGCTTGCCGGAGTAGACGCGCACGTAGATGAGCTTGCCCAGGTGCGGGTCGGAGGCGATCTTGTACGCCAGGCCGGAGAACGGCTCCGCGTCGGTGGGCTGCCGCTCGATCTTCTCGTCCTCGTGGCCCGGCTTGTGGCCCACGATGGCGTCGATGTCGAGCGGGGACGGCAGGTACTTCACGACGGCGTCGAGCAGGGGCTGGACGCCCTTGTTCTTGAACGCCGTGCCGCACAGGACCGGGTTGATCTTGTCGGCCAGGGTGGCGCGACGGATGGCGGCCTCGAGCTCTTCGACGGAGAACTCACCCTCCTCGAGGTACTTCTCCATGACCTCGTCGTCGGCCTCGGCCAGGGTCTCGAGCAGCTTCTCGCGGTACTCGTCGGCCTGCGCCTGCAGGTCGGCCGGGATCGCCTCGACCTCGTAGTCCTCGCCCATCTTGGTCTCGCCGCGCCAGGTGAGCGCGCGCATGCCGACCAGGTCGACGACGCCCAGGAAGTCCTGCTCGGCGCCGATCGGGAGCTGGAGGACCAGGGGGGTGGAGTTGAGGCGGTCGACCATCATCTCGACGCAGCGGAAGAAGTCGGCACCGGTGCGGTCGAGCTTGTTGACGAAGCACATGCGGGGGACGGAGTACTTGTTGGCCTGCCGCCAGACCGTCATGGTCTGCGGCTCGACGCCGGCCACGCCGTCGAAGACGGCGACGGCGCCGTCGAGGACGCGCAGCGAGCGCTCCACCTCGGCGGTGAAGTCGACGTGTCCGGGCGTGTCGATGATGTTGATCTGGTGGTCCTTCCACCAGCAGGTCGTCGCGGCGGACGTGATCGTGATGCCGCGCTCCTGCTCCTGCTCCATCCAGTCCATCGTGGCGGCGCCCTCGTGGACCTCACCGATCTTGTAGGTGATGCCGGTGTAGAACAGGATGCGCTCGGTGGTGGTGGTCTTGCCGGCGTCGATGTGCGCCATGATGCCGATGTTGCGGACCTTCTTCAGGTCCGTGGTGATGTCGACAGCCACTGTGGAGTCTCAGTCCCTCGGAAGTTGGTGTGGACGCGGTGCGCCGGCGGGAGCCGCCCTGTCGGGCGACTCCCCGCCGTACGTCACCAGCGGTAGTGGGCGAAGGCCTTGTTGGACTCGGCCATCTTGTGGGTGTCCTCGCGCTTCTTCACCGCGGCACCGAGGCCGTTGGAGGCGTCGAGGATCTCGTTCATCAGGCGCTCGGACATCGTCTTCTCGCGACGGTCGGCGGCGTAGCCGACCAGCCAGCGCAGCGCGAGGGTGGTCGAGCGGTTGGGCTTGACCTCGATCGGCACCTGGTAGGTCGCGCCACCGACGCGGCGGGACTTGACCTCGATGGCCGGCTTGACGTTGTCCAGCGCGCGCTTGAGCGTCACGACGGGGTCGGAGCCGGTCTTGTCGCGGCAGCCCTCGAGCGCGGTGTAGACGATCCGCTGGGCGACCTGCTTCTTGCCGTCCTTGAGGACCTTGGAGACGAGCTGCGTCACGACCTGCGACCCGTAGACCGGGTCGACGTCGAGCGGCCGCTTGGGAGCGGGACCCTTGCGCGGCATATCAGTTGTCTCCCGTCTTCAGGTCAGCAGTGGCGACGATGTGGGCGTTCGGAGCGGACTCCGCATATCGCGGCATATCAGCTCTTCTCCTTCTTCGCGCCGTAGCGGCTGCGGGCCTGCTTGCGGTTCTTCACGCCCTGGGTGTCGAGGGCGCCGCGGATGATCTTGTAGCGGACACCGGGGAGGTCCTTCACCCGGCCACCGCGGACGAGCACGATCGAGTGCTCCTGGAGGTTGTGGCCCACGCCCGGGATGTACGCCGTGACCTCGACGCCGCTGGACAGGCGCACGCGGGCGACCTTGCGGAGGGCGGAGTTCGGCTTCTTCGGGGTGGTGGTGTAGACCCGCGTGCAGACGCCTCGGCGCTGCGGCGAGCCCTTCAGGGCGGGCGTCTTGTTCTTCGACACCTTGTCCTGGCGGCCCTTGCGGACCAGCTGGTTGATGGTGGGCACCTGTGTGGTTCCCCTTCTTGTCCTCTGTCTCGGCCCGGCGACTTGCCGGGCACGGTGGTGTTGCGCTGTTGTGCCTTGGTGAGCTGCGCGCCGCGGCTTCGGTGGGCATCTCGTGGTGCCACCTGGGTCTGGTCGGCCGGGGCCGGTTCGGCGCATGCGTGAAGTGCCGGGCGGACCCAGACACAAGGATTGAGGCTACTCCGCGCTCAAACGGCGGTCAAAACGGCGTCGCGCCCCTTGGTGCGCTCCTCGGCGCGCCGATGGGCACGCAGGTAGAGCAGGCTGGCCGCACTCACGCCGGCGATCGTCAGGACGCCACCGGACACCAGCGTCCAGCGGGCCCCGAACACCTCTCCGACCCACCCGATGAAGGGCGCCCCCAGCGGCGTCCCGCCCATGAAGATCATCATGTAGAGCGCCATCACCCGCCCGCGCATTCCCGGCGCCGTGTGCAGCTGCATGAAGGTGTTGGCGGCCGTGATCATGGTCAGCGCCGTGAGCCCCAGCAGCGGGGTGACCAGGGCGAAGGTGAGATAGGTCGGCATCAGCCCGGAGGCGATCTCCACGACACCGAAGGCGATCGCTGCACCGACCACCAGCCGGTGCCGCACCCGGGTGCGGCTCGCCGCGAGCAGCGACCCCGTCAGGGCACCGACGGCCATGAAGGTGCCCAGGAGGCCGTACTGCGTCGCGCCCTTGCCGAACACCTCGGTCGCCATCAGCGCGGAGGTCAGCTGGAAGTTGAGCCCGAAGGTGCCGGTGAAGAACACGATCGCGAGGATCAGCATCAGGTCCGGCCGGCCACGCACGTAGGCGACACCCGCCCGGATCATGCCCGGCTCCCGGCCGGGCAGGTCGGGCGAGTCGAGCCGGCTCACGTCGAGGCCGCGCAGCGCGAGGATGGGCGCCGCGTAGGTCAGCGCGTTGAGGAGGATCACCCAGCCGGTCGCCTCCGCACCCCCGCCGAGCGCGGCGATGAGCAGGCCCGCGATCGCCGGGCCGACGATGCGCGCAGCGTTGAAGGAGGCGGAGTTGAGGCCGACCGCGTTCGTGACGTCGTCCGGCGAGACCAGCTCCGACACGAACGACTGCCGGGCGGGCGCGTCGAAGACGGCCGCGGTGCCGAGCACGAACGCCAGCACGTAGACGTGCCAGCTCTCGGCGGCGCCCGTGACCGCGAGGAGGCCGAGGACGGCGGCGGGCACTGCCATGCCGAGGTTGGTCAGCTGGAGAAGCCGCTGCTTGGGCATCCGGTCGGCCACCAGGCCGGCGACCGGGGCGAGCAGCAGGAACGGCAGGAACTGCAGGCCAGTGGTGATGCCCAGTGCGGCGCCGGAGCCGTCGGAGAGCTGCAGCACCAGCCAGTCCTGGGCGACCCGCTGCATCCAGGTGCCCGTGTTGGACACCACACCGCCGGCGGCGTACAGGCGGTAGTTGGCGTTGTGCAGGGAGCGGAACGTGGGAGACAAGGTTTCCTTCTGGGCGGTGCGGGTCAGTCGGTGTTGGCCAGCCGGTCGAGGATCGGGGCGGCACGCCGGACGATGTCGCGCTCGTCGGGGCTCAGGTCGGCGAGCCGCTGGGTGAGCCAGGCGTCGCGTCGGCGGCGGTCGGCCAGGACGGTCTCGCGGCCGCGGTCGGTCAGGCGTACGACGACCACCCGGCCGTCGGTGTCGTGGGCCGACCGGAGGGCGTAGCCCTCGTCGACGAGGCAGCCGACCGTGCGCGTCATCGAAGGGGGCTGGACGCGCTCGCCGCGAGCCAGCTCGCCGACGGTCTGGCCGTCCTGGCGGTAGAGCGCCCCGAGCACCGCCATGGCGCCGAGACTGAGCTCGTTGTCGGGGTGCCGCTCGTTCGCCAGCCGGCGTCGCAACCGCATCACGGCGGTGCGCAGCTCGCTCGCGAGCCCCGCGTTGGTGCGGGCGACCTTGTCGACGGTAGGCATATCGGTAGCATAACTCATTAGCCTTGCTATGTATTCCACGCTCCGCGGCCGGCTGCCTCGCCCGACTGTCTTGCCCCGACGGTCATGCCCGGCGGTTTTGCCAGAGCCCCGGGGTGTCTGCGTAGCCTGGGGCGGACCACGACCCGGACCCCAGAAGGAGCCCTCGAGCCGTGACCCGACGTCTGCGCGCCACCGTGGCGAGCGCCGCACTCGCCAGCCTCCTCGCGACCGGCGCCTGCTCCGGCGACGAGCCCGCCGACAGCGGCGACGAGCCCACGGTGACCGCCGAGCTGCTCCCCGCCATCGCGCAGGCCGGCGCAGAGCCTGCCCGGGCCGACGCCGCCACGGCCGTCGTCGCGGCCCGGGTCAGCCCCGCCGAGGAGGGCGTGACGCTCACGCTCGAGCAGGACTCGGGCTCGGGCTGGGAGGAGGTCGGCAGCGCCGAGACGTCCGCCGGCGGCAGCGCCGACTTCGCCGTGGAGGGCGGCTCCGACGCGGCGTACCGCGTCACGACGGCCGGCGGCAGCCCCGAGCCCGTGCAGACCGGGACCTGGAGCGTCGCCTTCAACGACGAGTTCGGCGGCGACGAGCTCGACACCACGATCTGGTTCCCTCGCGGCGAGGACTACAACCCCGACGGCCTGCGCGCCTGCTCGAAGGGCTCCCTCGACGCCGTCGACGTCGGCGGCGGAGTCCTGAACCTGCAGACCCTGATCGACCCGGCGCGTCGCGGCGAGACGTGCGAGGCGAAGGCCGCCGACGGCGAGTCGCTCGGCGACTACGCCTATCGGCTGAACGGCCACATCGCCAACGCCCAGCTCTTCCAGTACGGCGTGACCGCGGCGCGCATCAAGTTCCACCGCGAGCGCGGCCAGCACGGCTCGTTCTGGTTCCAGGCGACCAGCGACGGCGCCGAGCACGACGACCCCGCGTCGGGCGGCGCCGAGATCGACATCGTCGAGTACTTCGGCGACAGCTCCGACGACCGGCTCGCGAGCTTCATCTACTACCCGACACCGGACGGGATGGTGAAGGAGGGCGACTGGATCGAGGAGGCCAGCCGGTTCCTCGCCGACCAGGACGACGACTGGTGGAAGAGGTTCCACGTGTTCGCGCTGGAGTGGACCGAGGACGAGTACGTCATCCGCATCGACGGCCACGAGGCGTGGCGCACCGACCAGGGCGTCTCGCAGCAGCCGGAGCTCATGATCCTGAGCCTGCTCAGCTCCGACTACGAGCTGCCGAAGCTCAAGGACGAGGACAAGCTGCCGCAGACCATGCAGGTCGACTGGGTGCGGCACTGGGCCGAGGGCTGAGCGGGTACGACGGAGTCGTGAGCGACTCCCTCGACGACCTGCGCGCCCGCTGGGGCTCGGCCCGCCACCCCGATCGCGCGTCGGAGCACCCGCGCCCCGACGGGGCTGACGACGCCACCGTCGAGGCGCTCGGCAAGGTCTCGGAGGCCCTGGAGGTCGTCGAGCACGCGCGGGGCCACCTCTACGCCTTCCACCGGATGTCCGGGCACGCCGACCTCACCCTCCAGGAGGGTGTGCGCCAGCTCCGCGCCGCGGGTCGCGACGAGCTCGCGGACCTGGTCGAGGACGTGCTGGTCGGCCGCGACGTCGTCGACGGTCGCTGGACCTTCCAGCTCGTCGAGGCGTACGACGCGCAGTACTGGTCGGCGTTCCGCGAGGTCGAGGCGCACCTGCGCGCCGCGACCGGCCTCGCGCCCCACACCTACGAGGCCGAGATGAAGGTGGCCGAGCAGACCCGGGGCATCCTGCCCGAGTAGTTTGGTCGGCGTGGATCTCCACGACGACCAGCCGATGCAGCACGAGATCGGCAACCGGACCTACATCGTGGCCGACGTCGACCCGCTCGACGTCGACGGCGTGCGCACGGTCACGGTCGGGGTCGGCCTGTGGCTCCTCGCCTTCGTGGCGCTGCTGCCCTTCTACGGGCGCCTCGAAGAGGCCGGCCAGGGCTGGTGGCTCTGGACCTGCCTCGCCGGCTTCGGGCTGGGTCTGTTCGGGCTGGAGTACTGCCGCCGACGCAAGCGGGCGCGCGACGCCCTGCGCGCCCAGAGTTCGGAGAGCACCGAGAACGCGAGCTAGGTCGGCCCGGTCTAGAAGCTGTCGAGGTGGTCGTCCCAGTCGTCGAGCACGTGCTCGGGGAGTGCCTTGGGCAGGTGTCGCTTCTGCAGGCTGACCTCGGAGTGGGCGCCGCAGCCGTGGTCGAAGGCGACCACGCGGCCGTCGTCGTTGGCGTTGCCGTTGGCGCACACGCCGAACAGCTCCGACAGCGATCCGGACACCCGAACCAGGAAGCCGCAGGTGCGGCACGGCTCTGGAGCGGACTGAGCCAGCGGCGACTCAGGGCCGCCGGCGCCGTCGTACCACCGCTGCGCGGCCTGCTCGCGGCCCTCGAGCGAGAGGGTGCGGACCCGGCCGAGGCCGAGGTCGCGCGCCACCGCGCGGATCTGGGCGACGTCGTCCCCGGAGAGGTCGTCATCCTCGCCGACGGCGTACGTCGGCACGAGCCGCTCGTCGTCCTCCTCGACGGGAAGCAGGTCGCCCGGGGAGAGGTCACCGGGCTTGATGCGCTCCTTGTAGGGCACCCAGGCGGGGGCGACGATCGCCGCCTCGCCCGGGATCAGCACGATCTCGTCGACGGTCACCGACTTCTGCCGAGACGCTCGGACGACGGTGACCGACCAGCGCCAGCCCTGGTAGCCGGGCCGGACGCACTCGAAGAGGTGGGTGGCCAGGCGCTCACCCTCAGCCACCGCGCCGAGGTGCTCACCGACGTCGCGGGCGTCGACGTCCTCGAGCAGCGCCTCGCGCGCCGCCTCGACGGCCGCCACGACGACGGCGTCGGCCTTGCTGCGGGCCACGGGGGTCAGGGTCACGCGGCGATTCTCGCTCATCGACCCGCGCCTGTCAGGTCGAGGGGTGGACGGAGAGGTTCGGGGGTTGCCCCCTGCGGACCCAGGCACGAGGCAGGATAGGACGGTGACCGCCCAGCAGCCGGGAGCCGGCCCGGCCCCGGGGACCGAACCGTCCCGGCCGGGCCGCGAGCGCACCCGCCAGGCCGGCCGCGCCGTCGGCAGCGGCGCGAAGGCGGCCGGGCGGGGGGTGGCGGGCGCGGCCAGGATGACCGGGAGGGCCGGGCGGGCGACACTGCGGCAGGCGCGTCGGGGTGCCGAGGCCGAGGGCGCTGGGCAGTCGGGCCTGTCCCGGCTGATCGAGCTGCACGCGTTCAACGCCGCTGGCGACGCGGCGGTCGCGATCTCGCTGGCCGGCACGCTGTTCTTCCAGGTGCCCACCGGCGAGGCCCGGGGTCAGGTCGCGCTCTTCCTGGGGCTGACGATGCTTCCGTTCGCGATCGTCGCGCCGCTCATCGGGCCGTTCCTGGACCGCTTCGCCCACGGCCGCCGCTGGGCCATCGGGTCCACGATGGCGATCCGCGGCCTGCTCTGCCTGGCGCTCGCGAGCGCTGTCGTGAACAACTCGGACTGGCTGTTCCCCGCGGCCCTGGGCTGCCTGGTCGCCTCCAAGGCGTACGGCGTGACCAGGGCCGCCGCCGTCCCGCGGCTCGTTCCGGAGGGCGTCACCCTCGTGAAGGCCAACGCCCGAACCTCGTTGGCCGGCGTGATCGGGGTGGCCGTGTCGGCCCCGTTGGCGGGGCTGGCGGCGTACGTCGGGCCGGAGTGGGCGCTGCGCTACGCGTTCCTGGTCTTCGTGCTGGCCACGATCTGGGCGATCCGGCTGCCCGAGCGGGTCGACTCCAGTGCGGGTGAGGGTGAGATGACGCTGCGCGGCAGCGCGTCGCCCGGCCCCGGCCGGATGGGCCGCCCACGGATGCGGATCCCCGCCTCGGTGGCGTTCGCGTTGCGGTCGAACTGCGGGCCGCGGTGGCTCTCCGGCTTCCTGACCATGTTCTTGGCGTTCCTCCTGCGTGAGCACCCGATCGGCGACTGGCGGCCGGAGGTGATGCTCGGGTTCGTGATCGGCGCCGCGGGGGTCGGCAACACGCTGGGGATCGCTCTCGCCTCGCTGCTCAAGCGCATCAACCCCGCCCTCACCGTCGTCCTGGCTCTGGTGGCCGACGCCGTGATGGCGCTCGTGACGGCGCTCTTCTACGGCGTGGTGACCCTCGTGCTCCTCGGCCTGACCGCGGGCCTGGCCCAGTCGCTGGCCAAGCTCTCGCTGGACTCGACGATCCAGCGCGACGTGCGCGAGCGCGTGCAGGCCTCGGCGTTCGCGCGCTCCGACACCACGCTGCAGCTGGCGTGGGTCATCGGCGGGTTCGTCGGGATCGGGATGCCGCTGATGCCGCGCACCGGGTCTGGGCGTGGCGGTCGTGGTGCTCACCGCCTGGCTGGTCTTCGTCCTGGCGACGCGTCCGACCGCCCGCCGAGGGACGGTCAGCCCCGCGGCGACCGGGCGGCCGGCGCGGACCTGAGCTCCAGCGGGGTCAGCGCTCGAGCTCGTCCGCGAGCGCGCGGAGCAGCTTGGCGGCGGGCTGGGCGGTCTTGGGGTCAGGGTGCCGTCCGTGCCGGTAGCCCTCTCCGACTCCGTCGAGGAGCCGGATGGTGTCCTCCACGATGGTGGCCATCTCCTCGGGATTCTTCCGCTTGGCCTGCGCCTTCGCCTGGGCCTGGCTGCGGGCGACCGAGGCCGGCTGCTCGAGGATGCGCACCTGGAGCGCCTGGTCCCCGCGTCGGCCCTGGGCGATGCCGAACTCGACCCGGGCGCCGTTCTTGAGGGTGGTGACGCCGTCGGGGAGCGCATCGGAGTGCACGTAGACGTCCGGGCCGTCCTCCTGCGACAGGAAACCGAAGCCCTTCTCGGCGTCGAACCACTTCACCTTGCCAGTGGGCACGGTCCTGCTCTCCCTCTGCGTGTTGCTCTCTGGACGGCCGCCGGTCGCGGCCGCGCCGGGCAAGCCTATGCGGGGGTGCTCGCCGGTCGCCAACCGATTGGCTCCTCGGCCTCTGGCCGGGCCTGGTCCTGACCCGCCCGCGCGGCCCCTGCAGGATTCACCGGCCAGCCGGGGACTCTGACCGACTTGTGGAGGTTCCGTCGTACCTGGTGCGACAGAAGCTCCACAAGTTCCGGAAGCCGGCTGCCGAGTCGACCTACGTCAGCTCAGATGCTGGTCCAGCCAGGCGGGGAAGTCCTCGAGCGAGTCGAGGACGACGTCGGTCCCCGCCGCGCGCAGGTCCTCCTCGCTCGAGCCGCCGGTCAGCACGGAGACGCTCAGCGCGTCGGCTCCCCGGGCGCCGGCGATGTCGTGGACGTGGTCGCCGACGTAGATCGAGACTCCCTCGGCGCGGAGCACGTCGGCCTTGCCGATCCCCCAGACGCCGCCGCCCAGGTGGTCGAGGTCGACGCCGAGATGGTCGAGGTGGAGCTGGGCGTTCGGCCCGTGCTTGCCGGTCACCACCACGACCCGCCCGCCGTGGCGGCGTACGGCGGCGATCGCCCCGACCGCTCCCGGCAGCAACGACACGGGCTCGATCGCCAGCGCGGGGTAGAGGGCACGGAAGCGGGCCACGGCCGCGGGAATGCGCTCGTCGGGCAGGTAGTCGGCGAACACGTGGTGAAGCGGCGGCCCCAGCGCCGCGGTGATCTCGGCGATGGCGAACTCCACGCCCAGCTCGTCGCCCAGGACACTGAGCACCGCATCGATGCCCGGAGCGGTGTCGATCAGCGTCAGGTCGAGGTCGAAGCCGACCGCCAGCCCCGCCTGCGCCATGGCCTCAGGCTAGTGTCCTGTCAGGCTGATCCACGCGCGTACTCGCACCCCGAGCGCGCACCTCACTGCGTTGGCGTTCGCTTGGATTGACGCTGCCAGTCCGGCGCTCCGCCGCCTGGCGATGCACGCACTCGGAGCACGACTATGCGCACGGATCAACCTGACAGGACACCAGGGCGCCGTTTGAAACCGCCCGATCCGGGTGAAACCATCGCCAGCCTGCGTGACAATGGACGTTTTCCCGGAGGTGGGCCGATGACGACGCGGCGGCACGGTGCTGCAGCGCTGGGGTCTGTCGTGCTCGGGGCTGCCCTCGTCCTCTCGGCCGGCGCCCTGGTCGCCCTTCCGTCGGCGACGGCGACGCAGGGCGCGGACGAGGTGCCCGGCCTCTACCTCGTGACGCTGCGGGGGCCGGGCGTCACCGGCGCCCCGGGGCCCGAGACCGGATCGGCGGTCCGGGCCCGGCTGCGGGCCGCCCAGGACGCGACGCTCGCGTCGGTGGGTGCGGGTGAGCCTGTCTACCGCTGGACCGAGGCTCTCAACGGGTACGCCGTCGAGCTGACCTCCGCCCAAGCCGACCTTCTGGCGGCCGACGCGGCCGTCGCGCTGGTCGAGCCCAACGAGGTGCGCCCCCTCGCCGCGAGCCCGGCTGTGGCCGCAGTCGGTGCCGACCCGCGCGTCCCCGGCTCGTCCTCGGGGCGATCCCGTGGCGGCGCGGGAGTCGTGGTCGGCGTCGTCGACACCGGCCTGTGGCCGGAGAGTCCGCTCTTCGCGGGCGTACCCGGCCTCGGGTCGACGCCCCGCGGCTTCCGCGGCGGCTGTGAGGAAGGCTCCGACTGGACGGCGGAGACCTGCAATCGCAAGGTCGTCGGCGCCCGCTGGTTCGTCGACGGCTTCGGCACCGGCAATGTCCGCAGCTCGACGTCCCTCTCCCCGCGCGACGACAACGGCCACGGCACCCAGGTCGCGTCCATCGCCGTCGGCAACGCCGACGTCTCGGTCCGCGGCAGCGACGAGGCGCTCGGCACCTTCTCCGGCGTCGCGCCCCAGGCGCGGATCGCGGTCTACAAAGCCTGCTGGACCGCTCCGGACCCCGCCGACGACGGCTGTGCTTCGGCCGACCTGGTGACCGCGGTGGACCGCGCCGTCGAGGACGGCGTCGACGTGCTCAACCTGTCGGTGGCCGGGCCCGCGGGCCTCGACACCCTGGAGCGGGCCCTGCTGGGCGCCGCCGAGGCCGACGTGGTCGTGGTCGCTGCCGCAGGCAACGGCGGCCGCTCGGCGTACGCCGCGCACGCCTCTCCCTGGGTCACCACGGTCGGCGGCACGACCACGACCCTGCCGCGCGGCCGGGTGCGCGTCGGCGGCGGACCGACCCTCGAGGGCGCGATGGTCTCGCGTCGGGCCGTGCCGCGCAGCCGCATCGTCCTCGGCGCCCGGGTGGCCGCGCCGGGCGCCGAAGCCGACGACGCCACGCTGTGCCGGCCCGGCTCGCTGGACGCCGGCCAGGTCGCCGGCGCGATCGTGGTCTGCGACCGTGGCGTGATCGGCCGCCTGGACAAGTCCGCCGCCGTCGCGCAGGCGGGCGGCGTCGCCATGGTGCTGACCAACGTCTCCGGCTCGGGGCTGGCCCTCGACCTGCACCTCGTCCCGACCGTGCACCTGGACCGCCCGGCGGCCGACCGCCTCACCGCTCACCTGGCCAGGCACCCACGGGCCAGGGCCACGCTGCGTGCGTCGGGCACCGAGCGCGGTCCGGTGCGGGTCGTGCGGTGGTCGGGGGGCGGCGACCCCGCCTCGGCCCTCGTCAAGCCCGACCTGGTCGCCCCGGCCACCGGGCGGCTGGGCTCCGTGCCCCCACGACCCGACGGCAACCGGTTCGGCTTCCTCTCCGGCACGTCGGCCGCATCGGCGCGGGTGAGTGGTGTCGCGGCGCTGCTGCGCGCCGAGCATGACGACTGGTCGGCCGCCGCGATCCGCTCGGCCCTGACGACGAGCGCGCGTCCCCTGGCCGGCGCCGCGCTGCGCCAGGGCGCCGGGCGCAGCACGATCGGAGCGGCCCTGCGATCGAGGCTGGTCCTCGACGTGCCGGCCGGCGACTTCCGGCGCTGGCTCGACGGCGACCTCCGGCCGGCAGACCTCAACAGCGCCTCGGTCCTGCTCGACCGCGACGCCACGGTGACGCGCACGGTCACCAACCTCGGCCGGCGGGCGATGTACTACTCCTCCGCGGCCCGCGGCTTCACCCGGCGCTCGGTCACCGTGACCCCCGCCGCCCTGCAGGTCCCGCCCGGCGGCTCGGCGACGTTCACGGTCACGGTGACCGGCGGGCTCACCCCGCTCGACGACGGGTACGTCGTCTGGCGCGGCGCCGACGGAACCCGCCTGCGCCTGCCCGTCGTGCTCTCGCGCTGACCCGACAGACTCGTTGAGTCGTCAGCCGAGGCCGAGTGCCTTGGTCGACTCCTCGCGCATCTCGACCTTGCGCACCTTGCCCGTGACGGTCATCGGGAACTCGTCGACGACGATCACGTAGCGCGGGATCTTGTAGTGCGCAAGCCTGCCGGTCGCGAAGGCGCGGACGGCCTGGGCGTCGAGAGGGGTCGCGCCGGCGCGCATCCGCACCCACGCGCACAGCTCCTCGCCGTACTTCTCGTCAGGGACGCCGATCACCTGGACCTCCTCGACGTCGGGGTGGGCGTAGAGGAAGTCCTCGATCTCGCGCGGGTAGATGTTCTCGCCGCCACGGATGACCATGTCCTTGATGCGCCCGACGATCACGCAGTAGCCGTCGTCGCGCATCACCGCGAGGTCACCGGTGTGCATCCAACCGTCGGCGTCGATGGCCTCGGCGGTCTTCTCCGGCTCCTCCCAGTAGCCGAGCATGACCGAGTAGCCGCGGGTGCAGAGCTCGCCAGGCTCCCCGCGCTCGACGTCGGCACCCGTCTCGGGGTCGACCACCTTGACCTCGACGTGCGGGTGCACGCGGCCGATCGTGGCCGTGCGCCGGTCGAGGTCGTCGTCGGCGCGCGTCTGGCACGACACCGGCGAGGTCTCGGTCATCCCGTAGGCGATCGCCACCTCCGCCATGTGCATGTCGTCGATGCAGCGCTTCATCACCTCGATCGGGCACACCGAGCCGGCCATCACGCCGGTGCGCAGCGAGCTCAGGTCCCCCAGGGGGAGCTCGGCGGAGCCGAGGAGCCCCTGCATGGCGATGAACATCGTGGGCACGCCGTAGACGCCCGTGCACTGCTCGTCGACCACGGCCTTGAGCGTCACCTCAGGATCGAAGCCCTGAGCAGGGATGACCATCGTCGCGCCGTGGGTGATGCAGCCGAGGTTGCCCAGCACCATGCCGAAGCAGTGGTAGAAGGGCACGGGGATGCAGAGCCGGTCGTCGGCGGTGAAGCCGATCAGCTCGGTGGTGAAGAAGCCGTTGTTGAGGATGTTGCGGTGGCTCAGGGTCGCGCCCTTCGGGCGGCCGGTGGTGCCGGACGTGTACTGGATGTTGATCGGGTCGGTGTTCGCCAGGGTCGCCTGCCGCTCGGCGAGGGCGCCCGCGGCCACCGACTCCCCCGCCGCGAGCAGGGCGGCCCAGTCGTCGGTGTCGAGGTAGACGACGCGCTCGAGCCCCGGGCACTCCCGCGCCACCTCCTCGAGCATGGCGCGGTAGTCGCTGGTCTTGAACGCAGTCGCGCTGACCATCAGCCGCAGGCCGCTCTGGTTGACGGCGTACTCCAGCTCGTGGGTGCGGTACGCCGGGTTGACGTTGACCAGGATCGCGCCCACCTTCGCGGTGGCGACCTGCACCATCGTCCACTCGGCGCAGTTGGGCGCCCAGATGCCGACCCGGTCGCCCTTCTCGATGCCGGTCGCGAGCAGGCCGCGCGCGAGGGCGTCGACGTCGCCGGCGAGCTCGGACCAGGTCCAGCGCCGCCCCGAGGCCACCTCGACCAGCGCCTCCCGGTCGGGGTACGCCGCGACCGTGCGCTCGAAGACGGCGCCGATGGTGTCCTCGAGCAACGCGGGGGTGGTCTCGCCGACGGCGTAGGACTCCATCCGCCGAACGTACGCCGGTCACCACCCGGGAGGACAGGCCTGGCCCGGGTAGGTTCCTGGCCCGTGGACACCGACGGCGTGCTGGGGATGCTCCAGGAGGTCGCCGACGAGGTGATCAACCCGCGGTTCCGCTCGCTCGAGTCCGGGCAGATCCACGAGAAGGCGCCCGGCGACCTCGTCACCGACGCCGACCGCGAGGCGGAGGTCGTCATCACCGCACGGCTGCGGGCGGCGTACCCCGACGCCGTCGTCCTCGGCGAGGAGGCCTTCGCCAGCGACCCCGCGTCGCTGGGGCGCTACTCCGCCGCGGCGCACGCCTTCACGGTCGACCCGATCGACGGCACCAAGAACTTCGTCAACGGCTCGCGCGACCACGCCACGATGATGAGCGAGAGCCGCAGCGGCGAGGTGGTCCGTGCCTGGATCTGGCAGCCGCAGCACGAGCTGGCGTACGTCGCCGAGCGCGGTGGCGGCGCCTTCCGCAACGGCGAGCGGATGCGGCGGCCGGTCGTCGACCCGGATCCGACGTCCTGGCGGCCGGTCACCTCGCGGCGCCGCTGGGTGGGCCGCGACCTGCCCGGTCTGCGGCCGTTCGAGCTGACGTGGGTGTGCTGCGGCGTCGACTACCCCCAGCTGGTCGAGGGTGCGGCCGACGTCGTCCTCTACGGCCCACCGCGCCCGTGGGACCACGCCCCGGGCGGGCTGCTGCTGACCGAGGCCGGCGGCCATCTCGGCAGCAGCGACGGGCGCGACTACCTGCCGCAGGGTCCGGAGTATCCCGGCCTGCTCGCCGCCGCCGATCGAGCGACGTACGACGCCGTGGTGCAGCTGCTCAGCTCAGCCGGGTGACCGTCATCTCGCGGTCGCCGAACCGCACCTGATCCCCGTCGAGCAGCGTCGCGGGCCTCCCCGCGACCAGGTCCCGGGTGACTCCCTGACGGACCAGCCGCGACCCGTTGGTCGACCCGCGGTCCATCACCACCAGCACGCCTTCGGGGGCGAGGTGGAACTGCGCGTGCGTCTTCGAGAGCGACATGTCGGCCGACGGCAGGGGTACGACGTGGCGGACCGGCTCGCCGGGGCGGGCCTCCGGCCGGCGGCCGACGAGGCCGAGCCCCTCGACGACGAAGGAGTCACCGGTGTCGAAGGCGACCCGCCAGCGCAGGCCCGCGGTCGCCCCCGCGCCACGCACGACCGTGCGGCCGGGGTCGAGCGGCGGGGCGGACTGCGGGGCGGACTGCGGGGCGGACTGCGGGGTGGGCGGCCGCGGCTGAGCGGGGCGCGGCCGACCAGGTGGACGCGGCACCGGCACGGGCTCCGGTGGCGCCGGTGCCGGCACCAGCCGCATCGCCGTGAGGTTGACCATCTGGCGGGGTCCGCTGTCGCCCGCGACATCCTCGGGGGCGGCCGGACGCACGTCGACCACGACGGAGCCGGCCAGCACGTCGTGCCAGCCGCGTCGCTGGCGGCCGGGGTCCATGAGGGCGGTCCAGGCGAGGGTGGCCAGGCCGAGCCCGAACGTGGGCACGGTCGCGAGCGCCAGCACCGTGCCCCGCAGCAGGGCACGGCCGACACCGATCGCCCCTCCGGTGTCCTGGCGTGCCGTGCGAAGCCCCAGGAGGGCCTTGCCGGGCGTGAGTCCGGTGCGGCCCTGCACGACGGCGAACCCGATCCCGATGCCGAGCAGGGCGCCGATGATCACCCCGACCCCGGTGGCGGTGCGCCCCTGGTCGAGGAAGAGCGTCCAGGCGACGGCGACAGCCGCTGCCCCCAGGCCCCACGCCACGACCCGATCCGCGGCGAAGGCGTAGAAGCGCCGGTCGAGGCCGGCCGCCGGAAAGCTCCGCGTCTGGATCGCGGGCGCGTCGGGAGACGCGGGATCGGTCATCGCAGGCGCCCTCCGGGTGGTCAGGGGTTGGTGACCTGGATGGTCACGCCGTCGCCGAGGTCGACGATCGCCCCGGGGATCAGCTGGACGGCGATGCCCGGCTGCAGGCTCTCCGGCGCGAGGCCGGGCTGCACGAGCACCGTCCCGTTGGTCGACCCGAGGTCGGTGACGACGGCGGAGCCGTGGTCGGCCCCCGAGCCAGGACGCACCTCCAGGTGGGTCGAGGAGATCTCCTGGTGCGGGCTCGGCACGGTGATCAGCCGGGGCTGCTCCCCCGCTCCGAAGCGCCGCGCCTCGGGGGCGCGGCCGACGAGCACGGCCCGGTCGACGTCGATGGTCTCGCCGTGGGAGAGGACCAGCCGCGCGACCGGTCGCGGGGTCACGGCGGGTGCCTGCGGTTGCCCCGCGATCCCGGAGGGAAGGGGCCCGGACGGGACGGCGCCGGGTGCGTCGGCGTCGTACCCGCTGCGCGTTCCACCGTCGTGACCCGGCCACGCCGGTGGGACGGCGGCCGGTGGGACGGTCGCGGCCGGTGGGACGGTCGGCGCCGGCTCCGACCAGGCCGGGGCGAACACCTCGGTCGCCTCGGCCTCCGGCGGCGCGCTGTCGAGGGGGTCGACGAGCGGGTCGGTCAGGGGATCGACGCCGCGCGTCGGCTCGGGGGCGGACTCGAGGCCGGTGACGTCCTCGGTCGCGAGGAGATCGACGGGATCCGCCGGGTCGGCCGGCTCGCTGCGGGGCTCGGGGACGGCGGCGTACGCCGGCTCGTCGACCCGCCCGACCCGGACCAGGCCCGCGACGAGCCCGAGGTCGGGACCCGTGACGTCCTCGACCTCGACCCGCGTCGAGCGGACCCCGGTCACGCGGCGCTCGGCCCAGGTCGCCGCCTCGGACCCGTCGAGGACCTCCTCGCCCTCGGCCGTCGTGAGCACGACCTGCACCGGCCCGCGAGCCACCGCCTGCGTGACGCCGTCGGCGGCGCTCCACAGGACGAAGCCCGACAGCTCGCTGAGCCCGCCCGCCAGCAGCGCGTCGAGCACCACGTCGAAGCCGGCGCCGGCGTCGACGACCTCCCAGAGTGCGGCGACCCGGGTCCGCTCGGACGGGGGGAGCAGCACCGAGGCGTTCGCGCCGAGCACGCCGTACCACGTGCCCGGCCGGTAGGACCGGGGGGCGGCGCTGACGTCGAGGTCGGTCACGGGAGGGCTCCTAGCTTCTGTTCGAGGCTCACCGCCGACGGGGCGGAGCCGGGGGCTGCGTCGGTCAGCCATCCCACCACATCGACCACGACGGCCGTGGCGTTGTCGCGACCACCGGCCTCCAGCGCCGCGGACACCAGACGGTCGGCCGCGTCACGCGGGTCGCTGCTCGCGACGAGCACCGCCTCGATCGCGCTGTCGTCGAGCATCCCGTTCACACCGTCGGAGCAGAGCAGCAGTCGCTCGACCGACGGGAGCGGCAGCAGGAAGTAGTCTGCCTCGGCGTCGTCCGGCCCGCCGAGCGCGCGGGTGACGACGTGGCGCTCGGGGTGGGTGGCAACGTCGTCGGCCGTGATGCTCCCGGCGTCCAGCAGCTCCTGCACGACGGAGTGGTCGACGGAGACCTGTTCGAGCAGCCCGTCGCCGAGCCGGTAGATCCGCGAGTCGCCGAGGTTGGCCAGCAGCCACTTGGGCACGTCGTCGTCGACGACGAGCAGAGCGACGACGGCCGTGGTGCCGGCGTACCAACGGTCGGCGCCGCCGAGGCGCTGCTCGATGGCGTACTGGTTGATCCGCGACTGGCAACGCTCCAGCAGCGAGGCCACGGCGGCGGCGCCCGACCGCGGGTCGTGCGTGGTGTCGGCGAGCTCGGCGAACTCCTCGACGACGATCCGGCTCGCCACGTCGCCACCGGCGTGGCCGCCCATCCCGTCGGCCACCACGAAGACCGGCGGAGCCACCAGGTAGGAGTCCTCGTTGACCGTGCGTACCTTGCCGACGTCGGTCGTCGCGCCGACGTGGAGCTCGACCTTGCTGGTGGCACTGCTCATGGGAGTCCGCCTCTCTCCGAGGTGCGCGTGAGACTAGTGGGTGCGCACAGAGCCGTCGCGGGCTGCGGGAGTAGCCTCGCCCCGATGGACGGGCACCGGACGCTGGCGGACCAGTTCAGGTCCTGGCCGGACCAGCGCCTGGCCCGGTTGCTCCGGGATCGTCCCGATCTGGCCACTCCCGCCCCTCATGACTCCGCGCATCTCGCGTCCCGCACCGCCACGCGCTCCTCGTTGTCGCGCGCGCTCGACCGGCTGAACCGCTTCGAGCTCACTGTTCTTGATGCCCTCGTGGTGGCGGGTCAAACCACCCCGGACCAACTCGCCTCGCTCGTCTTCGCCGACCCTGCCGCGGTGACGGAAGCCGTCGAGCGGCTCGTCGACCTGGCCGTCGCCTGGGAGGCCCCCGGCGGGGTGCGCCCGCTCACCGGCGTCGCGGAGTGCCTCACGGGTGGGCCGGCGGCGGGCGTCAGCGGGGTCAGGTCGCTCGCCGGCGACACCACTGCCGAGGAGGTGGAGCGCCGGCTGGCCGAGATCTCACCGGCGGCGCGTGCCCTGCTCGAGCACGTCGACGCGCAGGGTGGGACCGGAAGCACGGGAGCGGCGCTGGCCGACGTACGTCCAGGAACGGCCGCGACCCCCGCCGAGGAGCTGCTCGCCCACCGGCTTCTCGTCCCCCGCGGCGACGGACTCGTGCACGTGCCGGGCGAGGTGGGGCTCGCGCTGCGTGGCGGCCGGACGACGACCGCGCGGGCCGACCTCGCTCCGAGCCTCGTCACGACGCCGCGGCCCACTGGGCTCGTCGACCGGACCGCGGCCGGGGCGGCCTTCGACGCCGTACGACGCGTAGAGCTGCTGCTGGACCACTGGGGCACCGAGCCGCCCGGAGCCCTGCGCAGCGGCGGTCTCGGCGTGCGCGACCTCAAGGCCGCCGCCGCCCACCTGCACGTCGACGAGCCGACGACGGCGCTGCTGGTCGAGGTCGCCTCTGCGGCCGGGCTGCTCGCCCAGGCCCTCACCTCCGAGGGCGACGGGGTCTGGCTGCCCACCGACGGCTTCGACGTGTGGAGCACGCGGGCGACGGCCGAGCGCTGGCTCGACCTGGCCGCCGCCTGGCTGGCGACCCCGCGGACGCCGGCTCGGGTGGGCGCCCGGGATGCGGAGACCGGTGGTCGCACGGCCAACGCGTTGGCACCCGAGCTGACGAGCACGCTGCAGGTCGAGAGTCGACGGATGGCGCTGGCGCAGCTGGCCGAGCTGGCCGACGGCGAGGTCCTGGCCAGCGGCACCGGTCTCCCCTCGCTCGTCGCCCGCGTGGTGTGGGAGCGCCCGCGACGGCCGCGCTTCCGGGAGCAGCAGGTGGCAGCGAGCCTGGGCGAGGCCGAGCTGCTCGGCGTAGCAGGCCTGGGCGGCCTGTCGTCCGCGGGGCGCGCGCTGGTGGCGGGCGACGGTCCCGCGGCCGCGTCGGCGCTGGCGCCGCTGCTGCCGGAGCTGGTCGACCACGTGCTGCTGCAGGCCGACCTGACCGCTGTCGCCCCGGGTCCCCTGGAGACCTCGGTCGCTCGGACCCTGCACCTGCTGGCCGACGTGGAGTCGCGCGGCGGCGCGACGGTCTACCGCTTCACCCCGTCGTCGGTGCGCCGCGTCTTCGACGCGGGCTGGTCGGCCGCCGAGGTGCACGAGTTCCTCGGGGTGTCCTCGCGCACCCCCGTGCCCCAGCCGCTCAGCTATCTCGTCGACGACGTCGCGCGCACGTTCGGCACGCTTCGCGTCGGCGCCGCCGAGGCGTTCCTGCGCGCCGACGACGAGGCCGCCCTCACCGAGCTGCTGCACCACCCGAAGGCGGGCAGCCTCGGCCTGCGGCGACTGGCACCCACCGTCCTGGCGAGCACGGTGCCCGTCGACATCCTGCTGCCCCGGCTCCGCGACCTCGGCGCGGCACCGGTCGTCGAGGCCGCCGACGGCACCGTGCACGTCGCCCGCCCCGACCTCCAGCGCGCCCGTACGGCCCGGGGTCGGCGCAGCCCCGGTCAGGTCAACGCGCGCGAGACCTCGCAGGTGACGGCAGCGGTCGGCGCCGTCCGCGCCGGCGATCGAGCCGCCACGGTGCGGCCGGTGGCGGTCGCCCAGCCGACGACCCCCAGCGGCGCTCTGGCCCTGCTCCGCGATGCCGCCGAGGCAGGGGCCACCGTGCTCATCGGGTACGTCGACAACCACGGCGCCTCCTCCGAGCGTCTGGTCGACCCGCTTCGCGTGGAGGCCGGTCAGCTCACTGCTCACGACCATCGCAGCGACGACACGCGCACCTTCGCCATCCACCGGATCACGGCCGTGCGGCCGGCGACCTGAGCCTTGATCCCGAGTGAGGATCAGAGCTGCGCGACCCAGTCGGCGACGTAGATGGCGACGTAGCCCGCCAGCCCGAGGGCGCCACAGGCAACCGCGGCCATGCCGACCCCCGAACCCTGGCCCGTTCGCCTGGTCGCCAGACCAAGCAGCACTGCCCCGGCGCCGAGGGCCGGGGTGATCCCTGCCCAGAAGACGAGGACGCTGGCGAGTGCCGCCACCCCGAGAGCGAGCCCGATGCCGCCGGCTCGGGGCCCGTCCTGCGCCCGGGCGACGAGCGCGAAGACCAGCGCCACGGCGACGACGCTGAACGCGCCGATGATCAGGAGCTCGCTCCAGCCGTGCCCGTCGGACTCCGGGCTCAGCACGGTCCCGAAGGCGGTGAAGAGAAGCGAGCCTGCCAGGGTCGCCGCAGCGACCGGGACGAGGGCGGGGCGGGAGACGGTGTCGCGAGGAGCGTGGGTCGTGGTCATCAGAACCTCCAGGTTGGTGGGAACAAGATGACCCGAGTGTCGGGAGTGGACCGGCCCCGGCGCGTCCCGACAGCGGGCGACCCACGTCGTCCGTGAGGGTGATCCGTGGGTCGTCCCGCAGGATGACCACGAACGTGGCCCAGGACGCCTACCGTGTCGCCATGTCCTGGGCGACTCATCTCTGGCGCTACCGGGACCCGCTCATCGCCGGCGGCATCGCCCTGGGTCTTACCGTCGAGCTGCTCGCCAGCAACGACGCCGACCCGCTCCGCACCGTCCCGCTCGCACTCCTCGTGGGTGCGGCGCTGTGCTTCCGGAGGAGCCAGCCGATCGCCGCGTTCCTCGCTACCTGGTCGGCTCTCTTCGGGCTGTCGTACCTCGTGCCGGAGTTCGACAACAGCTCGATCGCCTTCGTGTTCGCCTACTTCGTCTCGATCTTCTCCCTCGGGGCGCACGCCCGCGGCCGCGAGATCTGGGCATCCGTGGCCCTGATGGTTCTCGCGATCGCCACATTCGGGGTCACCGACAACGACCCGTTCGCGCCGGGAGACATCGTCTTCGCGACGTTCTTCGTCGGGGGGCCGTGGGCGACCGGCCTCGCATTGCGGCTGCGCGGCGACCTGGCAGCGAGCAGCGAGCAGCAGCGCCTGGCGCAGGAGGAGGAGACCCGACGCGCCGTCGCGGAGGAGCGCGCGACCATTGCTCGCGAGCTGCACGACGTGGTCTCCCACGCGATCTCGGTGACGGTGCTCCAGTCCCGCGGAGCCCGCCGGATGCTCGGCCGCGACAGCGCAGCCGTCGCGACGGCCCTCGACGCGATCGAGCACACCAACACCCAGGCCCTGAGCGACATGCGCCGGCTGCTGGCCGTGCTGCGCGACACCGAGGCCGACGGCACGGGCACGTCCCCGCAGCCGTCGCTCGCGCGCCTCGACTCCCTGGTCGCCGACATCCGGAGCTCGGGACTCGACGTCCAGGTCGAGCGGCGGGGAGACGAGGCGGACGTACCCCCAGGCGTCGACCTCTCGGCGTACCGCATCGTCCAGGAGGCCCTCACCAACGTGCTCAAGCACGCCGGCCCGGCGAAGGCACGGGTGCTCCTCGACTTCGGCGCCGAGGACCTGTGCGTGACGGTGAGCGACGACGGCCGCGGCGGCTCCATCGACCGTTCCGGCCACGGCCTGGTCGGCATCCACGAGCGTGTCGCCGTCGTCGGCGGCCAGATCGAGGTCGGCCCGGCCGCCGACGGCGGCTTCGTCGTGCGCGCGCGACTTCCCTACTCCGTGGAGATCTCGTGACGATCCGCGTGGTGGTGGTCGACGACCAGCCGCTGGTCAGGGCGGGGCTCCGGATGATCCTCGCCACCGAACCCGACCTGGACGTCGTCGGCGAGGCGGCCGACGGTGCCGCAGCCGTCGAGGTGTGCGCGGCCGCGCGACCCGACGTCGTTCTCATGGACATTCGCATGCCGGGCACCGACGGCATCGAGGCGACGCGACGCGTGACCGGGGTAGACGACCCGCCACGCGTCCTGGTCCTGACGACGTTCGATCTCGACGAGGTGGTCTACGACGCGCTGCGTGCGGGGGCGAGCGGGTTCCTTCTCAAGGACGCTCCCGAGGAACGGCTGACGACCGCGATTCGAGTGGTGGCCGACGGTGGGTCCCTCTTCGCCCCCAGCGTGACCCGCCGGCTCATCGAGGAGTTCGCGAACCGTCGGACCCGTCCCGGCGTACCGCTCTCCGGGCTCACCGATCGGGAGACCGAGGTCCTCCGGTTGGTCGCGCGCGGGCTCGCGAATGCGGAGATCGCCACGACGCTGTTCATCACCGAGAACACCGTCAAGACACACGTCGCGCGGCTGCTGACCAAGCTCGGTGTCCGCGACCGCGTGCAGGCCGTGGTCGTCGCGTACGAGTCGGGACTCGTGCGTCCGGGCGCCTGAGCTGCCGCCGTACAGTGACCCGGTGGACTTCCTCAGGTACGCCGACTCCACGGCGCACCTCGTCAACACTCCGCTGCCGGACGAGGAGGCGCTGCGCGGTCTGCTGCGGTCCCGGGCGTGGCTGCAACCGCAGTGCCGTGACCGCGACGCCATGCTCCTGCGCAAGTTCCAGCGCGAGCTGCGGCCGGTGTTCGAGGCCTCGGCGCGCGGTGAGGTCAGCGAGGTGACTCGCCTGCTCAACGAGCTGCTGCTGGCCCACCCGATCCGGCCGCAGATCTCCGACCACGACCCCGGCGACCTCCACCTCCATGTCGCTCCCGGTGACTCGGGGGTGGCCGACCTGCTGATGTCGGAGTCGCTGGTCGGGCTGGCCACGCTGGTCTGCGACCTGGGCGCCACCCGGCTCGGCGTCTGCGCGGCCTCGCCCTGCACGAACGTCTACGTCGACACCTCACCCAACCGCTCGCGCCGCTACTGCTCCGACCGCTGCTCCTCCCGGGCCAACGTCGCCGCCTACCGCGCCCGCCAGCGCGCCCGCCAGCGCGCCGCCGTCACCTGAGCCTCGCGGCCCCCGCTGGTCGAGGCAGGCACGACGACGTCCCGTCTCGAAAACCAGCTCCGGGGCTGAGTGGTCGGCTTCGGGTCACGGGGCGTCGGTGGTGTCGACCGACAGGCAGCAAGCGGGCGCGGTCGGTCCCGGTCGCCCGCCGCTCCGGGCTCGCGGTCTCCGCTGGTTGAGGAGGGACGAAGTCCCGTCTCGAAACCAGCCAAACAGGGGCGTCTCACCTGGGGAAACCGACTGGCGATCGAACATATGTTCGAGTATAATCGAGGGCATGGACCCGGACCTGCACCCCACCCCGACCGCGCTGCTCGCGCGGACCCGGGCAGTGCACGCGATCCGCACCGCCGCCGACGCCGACCTGATCCAGCTCGCCGCCGCCTGGGCCGATGCCCACCCCGACCCCGACGACCAGCCGCCCGCCCCGGCACCCCGCACCCCGGCACCCCGCACCCCAGCCCCGTTGGGCCCGGACTGGGTCGCCGACCACACCGAGGGACTGTCGGCCGAGGCGGCCGACCACGACCCGCTGATCCCGGCCATGGACTGGGCCGCGGGTGCCGCGTTCGCCGCCGCGATCGGGATGTCCACCCAGGCCGGGGAGGGCCTGATCCGCGACGCGCTGACCCTGCGGCACCGGCTCCCGAAGGTGTGGGCCCGGGTGGTCGCGTTGGAGGTGCCGGTGTGGCGGGCCCGGCGGATCGCCCAGGCCGTCCACACCCGACCCGCCGACGTGTCGGCCTCCCTCGACGACCACGTCGCCGCCGTCGCCGAACGGGTCGGGGTGGTGACGTTGGACCGGCTCGTCGACGAGGCCATGCTCCGCCTGCACGCCGAGGAACGCGAGCTCGCCCAGCTGAGAAGCCTTCGACGCCACCTACGCACCGTCTGCACGAGGCCTCGATCAACCACACCGGCATCGCCGAGACGACCCTGCGCGCGGACTGGAAAGACCTGCACGACCTCGACACCACCCTGTCCGAGGTCGCCCACCGGTTGGAGCCCAGCCACGCCGGGGAGCCGTTCCAGGCCCGCCGGGCCCGCGCCCTCGGCGTCCTCGCCGACCCCGCCCAGGCCGCCGCCCTGCTCACCGGCACCACCCCGGACAGCCCCGACTTCCCCACGCCCGCGCCGCGGGATCCACCTGGTCGTGCACACCACCCACGACACCCTCAACCCGACCCACCCCGGCGGCGGCAACGAGATCGCCCGCCTCGAGACCCCCACCGGCGGCGCCGGCCGCGCGGTCCTGGCCCAACAGGTCGCCGCCTGGTGCGGACAACCCGGCGCCCGCACATCAAGGTCACGCAGGTGATCGACCTCACCCACCCCGTCACCCTCGACCGCTACGAAGTCGGTGACCGGCTCCGCACCCGGATGACCCTGCAACACCCCACCTGCGTCTTCCCCTGGTGCACCCGACCCAGCCAGGGCCTGCGACGCCGACCACGTCATCCCCCACAACAAAGCCGGACCCACCACCAGACGACAACCTCGCCCCCCTCTGCCGCCGACACCACCGCCTCAAAACCAAGACCCCCTGGACCTACCGCACCCTCGACATCGGCACCTGGCTCTGGACCGACCCCCACGGCCACACCTACCTCCGCAACCACAACGGCACCCGCGACATCACCGACATCCGTGCTGCGTGAGCCCGCTACCCGGCCGGCCGTAGGGTTGGCAGGTGACAGACGGCCCGCTCATCGTCCAGTCGGACAAGACCCTGCTCCTCGAGGTCGACCACGAACGGGCCTCCGACTGCCGCAAGGCGATCGCGCCGTTCGCCGAGCTGGAGCGGTCGCCGGAGCACATCCACACCTACCGGCTGACCCCGTTGGGTCTGTGGAACGCGCGCGCCGCGGGCCACGACGCCGAGCAGGTCGTCGACACGCTGCTGTCCTACTCCCGCTACGCCGTCCCGCACGCGCTGCTCGTCGACGTCGCGGAGACGATGGCGCGCTACGGGCGGCTGCGCCTGGAGAAGCACCCCGTGCACGGGCTCGTCCTCGTCTCCACCGACCGGCCGGTGCTCGAAGAGGTCCTGCGTGCCAAGAAGGTCTCCGGGATGCTCGGCGCGCGCGTCGACGACGACACCGTCGCTGTGCACGCCTCCGAGCGCGGCAACCTCAAGCAGGCGCTGCTCAAGCTCGGCTGGCCGGCGGAGGACCTGGCGGGGTACGTCGACGGCGAGGCGCACGCGATCGACCTGCGCGAGGAGACGTGGCACCTGCGCGACTACCAGCGCGACGCCGCCGAGTCGTTCTGGCACGGCGGGTCGGGCGTGGTCGTGCTCCCGTGCGGCGCCGGCAAGACGATCGTCGGTGCGGCCGCCATGGCGCAGGCGCAGGCAACCACGTTGATCCTGGTCACCAACACCGTGAGCGCCCGGCAGTGGAAGGACGAGCTGTTGCGGCGTACGTCGCTGACCGCGGACGAGATCGGCGAGTACTCCGGTGCCGTCAAGGAGATCCGGCCCGTCACCATCGCGACGTACCAGGTGATGACCACGCGCCGGAAGGGCGTCTACGCGCACCTCGAGCTCTTCGACGCACGCGACTGGGGACTCATCGTCTACGACGAGGTGCACCTGCTCCCCGCGCCGATCTTCCGGATGACCGCCGACCTGCAGGCCCGGCGGCGGCTCGGGCTCACCGCGACGCTGGTGCGGGAGGACGGCCGCGAGGGCGACGTGTTCTCGCTGATCGGGCCGAAGCGCTACGACGCCCCGTGGAAGGACATCGAGGCGCAGGGGTGGATCGCGCCCGCCGACTGCGTCGAGGTGCGCGTGACGATGTCGGAGTCCGAGCGGCTGGCCTACGCGACGGCCGAGCCCGAGGAGCGTTACCGGCTGGCGGCGTGCACCCCCGCCAAGACCCGGGTCGCCGAGTCGCTGGTCGCCCTGCACGCCGGCGAGCCGACCCTGGTGATCGGGCAGTACCTCGACCAGCTCGACGAGATCGGGGCCGACCTCGAGGCGCCGGTGATCAAGGGCGACACCCCGGTCAAGGAGCGCCAGCGCCTCTTCGAGGCCTTCCGCAACGGCGAGCTGTCGCTGCTGGTGGTCTCGAAGGTCGCGAACTTCTCGATCGACCTGCCCGAGGCGGCCGTCGCGATCCAGGTCTCCGGCTCCTTCGGCTCACGCCAGGAGGAGGCCCAGCGTCTCGGCCGACTGCTGCGTCCCAAGGCAGACGGGCGTACGGCGCGCTTCTACGCGATCGTCTCCCGCGACACCGTCGACGCAGAGTTCGCCCAGAACCGCCAGCGCTTCCTCGCCGAGCAGGGCTACGCCTACCGCATCACCGACGCCGGAGATCTCGCCACCGGATGAGATCGCTGGTCGCAGCCGGGGGCCGGTCGGGCGAGGCTCAGAGCGGGAGCAGGTCGCGCGCGAGCGCCTGGGTGACTCGCCGGCCGACCTCGTCGTCGGCGGCGACACCGGGGAAGCCACCGTGCGCGAACACGTCATCGAGGTAGGCGACGAAGGAGACGACGGTCTCGCCCGACCAGCTGCCGTCGACGCCGCGGTCGGGCAGCACCAGCCCGTAGGGATCGCCGCCGCTGGTGTTGCTCTTGTGCAGCGCGTCGGGCGCCAGCGGAGCACGAAGGCGTCGGCATCCGGTCCTCGTCGGCCCATCCGCCCAGCCCCGTCGTGATCGGCCTCGACGTAGCCCTGGATGGCCTCGCTGTCGCCGTCGCCCTGCAGGCGGAGCTCCTGCCAGACGGCGGCGCGGTCGCCCGCGGCCTAGCGGGTCGGCCGGTCAGCAGCGTCCACGCGCCCATGATGCGCCGGAACGGCCCGCCAGGACTCGCATTCCGGTAGCGAAGTGTGGGAACCATGGGGGATGGTCCCCTGGAGTGAGTTCCTCGCCACGCTCGGCATCGCGCTGCTCGGCGCGGTCCTGCTCGTGGTCGTCGCGCACGCCGTCGTACGGCTCCTCGCGCGGCGCTGGTCGTGGGGCGGCGACCTGCTCAGCAAGACCTCGGTGCCGTTCCGGCTGACGGTGCTGACCGGGACCGTCCTCGGCGTCGTGACCAACGCCCAGCCCGAGCCGGTGCCCGACAGCGCCTGGGAGGTCGTGGCCCTCGTCGTCCGGCTCCTGACGATCGGTGCAGGCGCGTGGCTGCTGGCGACCGCGCTGATCTTCGTCGAGGACCTGGGGTTGAGCCGCTACGACACCGGCGTGGCCGACAACCGCCTCGCCCGGCGGGCGAAGACCCAGGGCCTGATCATCAGGCGGCTGACCGTCGCGACCGTCGTGGTGGTCGCGCTCGGGGCGGCGCTGTACAGCTTCGAGACGGTCCGTGCCGTCGGCACCAGCCTGCTCGCCTCGGCCGGCATCATCGGCATCGTCGCCGCGGTCGCCGCCCAGTCGACCCTGGCCAACCTGATCGCCGGCCTGCAGGTCGCGTTCAGCGACGCCATCCGGCTCGACGACGTGGTCATCGTGGAGGACGAGTGGGGTTGGGTCGAGGAGATCACGCTGTCCTACGTCGTGGTCCGGCTGTGGGACGACCGCCGGATGGTGCTGCCGTCGACGTACTTCACCAAGACGCCCTTCCAGAACTGGACGCGGCACAGCTCCGAGCTCCTCGGCGCGGTCGAGGTCGACGTCGACTGGCGCGTCGACGTGGAAGGGATGCGCGCCGAGCTCGACCGGATCCTCGACGACACCGAGCTGTGGGACGGACGGACCAAGGTGCTGCAGGTGACAGACGCCGTCGCCGGACTCGTCCGGGTGCGGGCCCTGGTCACCGCGACCGATGCGGCCCGGCTCTTCGACCTGCGCTGCCACGTGCGGGAGGAGCTGGTCTCGTGGGTCCAGGTCCAGGACAACGATGGCCTTCCGCGCCAGCGGGTCGAGCTCGTCCAGCACGAAGAGCTGCGCGGGCGCACGGCCGTGCCGACGGGCGACCGACCCGGCCTCTTCTCAGGCGACGCCGCGGGCGAGGCGCGCGCGGCGAGCTTCCGCAAGGGGGAGCAGGAGAACGCGGAGGTGGATTCTGCACAAGACGCTGCACGGGACGCCGAGGGTGAGGTCAGGCATTCCGCCACTCCGTAGGATTAGGGTGTGACAAACGTGAGACAACGGCTCGGGGAGGCGCTCTTCACGCGCGTCGCCGGGCCCGACGGCGCCCGGCACCGCGAGCGCATCCACGGCACGACTGGTCCGCGCTGGTTCGACCCCGCCAGCCCGATCGGCCGCGTCCACGGCGACGCGGCGATGTTCGTCGGCGGCATCCGGGCGGTGCTGCTGCAGACCCTGCACCCGGCAGCGATGACGGCCGTCTCCCAGCACTCCGGCTACCGCGGCGACATGTGGGGCCGCCTGGCCCGCACCAGCCGCTACCTCGCGGTCACCACGTTCGGCACCACCGAGCACGCCCAGCAGGCCGTCGACGCCGTGCGCGCGATCCACCTCCGGATCACCGGCACCCTCGAGGACGGCACGCCGTACGCAGCCTCCGACCCGCACCTGCTGATGTGGGTGCACGTCGCCCAGGTCGACAGCTTCCTGCGCACCCACCAGACCTACGGCCGGCTGCCCCTCGACCAGCCCGGCCGCGACCAGTACGTCGCCCAGTCCGGCGAGGTCGCGCAGCGGCTCGGCGTCATCGACCCGCCGGCAACCGAGACGGCGCTGGCCGAGGTGCTCGAGGGCTTCCGGCCCGAGCTGCGCGTCACCCCGCACGCCCACGAGGCCGTGCGCCACCTGCTCTGGCACCCCGACCTCCCGTACGCCGCCCGGCCGGCGTACGGCGTGCTCGTCGCCGCCGCTGTCGGCTCGCTGCCGGACTGGGCCCGGCGCGAGCTGCGGCTGCCGTGGGCCCCGGTCACCGGCCCGCCGGTGACGCGGGCGCTGGGCCGCGCCGCGACGTCGACGATCCGCTGGGCCATGTCCCCACCGGCGCCGTCCAGATCAGCTGGACAAGGCGCCTAGTCCGACGCGCCCGAGGCTCGTCGTCAGGACGCCGGGTGCTTATCAGGGTGAGCACCCGGCCGTCCTGGCGTAGAGTCCTGCGCCGTGCTGCCGACGTCCGAGCTCGAACGGGAGCAGACCCACCTGGCCGAGTCGCGGGCCCAGCTGGCCCGGATGCGTGCGCGCACGGCCTCGATGGACCCGGCCGGCGCCGCCGACTGGGTCAGCAAGGAATACCTGCAGTCCACGTTCGAGCTGCGGATGCGCCAGCTGCAGGACGACCCGAACGTCCCGCTCTTCTTCGGCCGCCTCGACTACGACGCGACCGACACCGGGGGCGGCGACAGCTTCCACATCGGTCGCCGTCATGTGTCCGAGCCCGGCGGTGAGCCGATGGTCGTCGACTGGCGGGCCCCGGTCAGCCTGCCGTTCTACCGCGCCACGAGGCGCGAGCCGATGGGTGTGGGGCTGCGGCGACGCTACGGCTACCAGCACGGGGTGCTCACGGCGTACGAGGACGAGGACCTGGCCGCCGAGGGGCCCGACGACGAGTACTCCGCCATCCTCGAGGCCGAGATCGAGCGCCCGCGCGTCGGCCCGATGCGCGACATCGTGGCGACCATCCAGCCCGAGCAGGACGTCATCGTGCGCGCCGACGTGTCGCAGAGCATCGCCGTGCAGGGAGCGCCGGGCACCGGCAAGACCGCGGTCGGGCTGCACCGCGCGGCGTACCTCCTCTACGCCCATCGCGAGCAGCTGCGCCGCCAGGGCGTGCTGGTCGTCGGCCCCAACGAGAGCTTCCTGCGCTACATCCGCGATGTGCTGCCGGCACTCGGGGAGGTCGAGGCGGGGCAGACCACGATCGAGTCGCTGGTCGCCAAGACCCTCGCCGCTCTCAACCCGCGCTGGACCGTCCGCGGCCACGACGACCCCGCCGTCGCCACGCTCAAGGGAGACGCGCGCCTGGCCGAGGTGCTCGCGCGGGCCGTCTGGGCCCACGTCGGCACGCCCCAGGAGGGCCTCGTGGTGCCGCGGGGCGCACGACGGTTCCGGGTAGCGGCGTACGAGACCGAGGAGATCCTCGCGGACCTGCGCACGCGCGGGGTGAGGTACGGCGCCGCGCGCGCGATGCTTCCCCAGGCGCTCGCCCACCGGATCCTGGTGAAGATGGAGCTGGCCGGCGACTCCCCCGACGACCGGGTGCAGAACGCGGTGGCGCGCAGCAAGCCGGTCAAGGCCTACGCCACGGAGCTGTGGCCCGCGGTCGAGCCGGCGAAGGTGGTGCACCGGCTGCTCTCGGACGCCGAGGCCCTGGCGGCTGCCGCCGACGGGATCCTCACCGCCGACGAGCAGGCCGCGCTCCTCTGGACCTCGCCGAAGGCCTCGCCTGGCACCACGCCGTGGTCGCTCGCCGACGCCGTCCTCCTCGACGAGGCGACCGACCTCATCGAGCGCACGCCGTCGCTCGGCCACATCGTGGTCGACGAGGCGCAGGACCTCTCGCCGATGATGCTGCGGGCGATCGGCCGCCGTTCCTCGACCGGCTCGGTGACGGTGCTCGGCGACCTGGCCCAGGCGACGACCCCGTGGGCGACCCGCTCGTGGGCAGAGGCGCTCGGCCACCTCGGCAAGCCGCAGGCGCACGTGGAGGAGCTCACCCGCGGGTTCCGGGTGCCCGGCGAGGTCATCGAGTACGCCGCCCGCCTGCTCCCCCACATCGCGGCGACGCTCGCCCCGCCCACCTCGGTGCGCCGCAGCCGCGGCGAGCTGAGCCTGGTCGAGAGCGCCGACCTCGGCAGCGAGGTCCGCGTCGCGCTGGAGCGGGAGGGCTCGGTCGGGCTGATCGTGCCCGACGCGCGTCTCGTCGAGGCCGAGCGCGCGGTCGCCGACCTCCCCCACGTCGTCCTCGGCCGCGACGTGACAGGCCCCGCTGGCAGTGGCAGCCCGCTGGAGACCGAGTTCGACACCCGGCTGGACCTGGTGCCGGCCTCGATGGCCAAGGGCCTGGAGTTCGACCACGTCGTGCTGCTGGACCCTGAGGGCGTCGTCGCGGGCGAGCCCGATCGGGTGACCGGGCTGCGCCGCCTCTACGTGTGCCTCACCCGCGCCGTCACGTCGTTGGTCGTGCTGCACACGAGTCCGCTGCCCGCCGAGCTGTCGTGACCCAGCCGGCATGACTGGGCCACCATGACGGGTCTGCGGGACCGCTGGCCGCTTCCGGGCGCGCACGACGTGCGCGACGCGCTGCTGGCGGCGTACGCCGACCCCGCCCGGGGCTACCACGACACTCTGCACCTCACCGAGGTGCTCGACCGGCTCGACGAGCTGGCCGAGGCAGATGAGGCGTTCGACGCGGTGCCCGTGCGGCTGGCCGCGTGGTTCCACGACGGCGTGTACGACGGTGTGCCCGGCGCCGAGGAGCGGTCGGCCCGGTGGGCCGAGCAGTCGCTCGGCGACGCCGAGGTCGCCCGCCTGGTCCGCCTGACCGAGCACCACCGGCCCGCCGAGGGCGACCGCAACGGCATGGCGCTCTGCGACGCCGATCTCGCGATCCTGGCCGCCGACGACGACCGCTACTCCGACTACTGCGCGGCCGTACGTCGCGAGTACGCGCATGTGACCGACGCCGACTTCGCGGTCGGCCGGGCCCTGGTGCTGCGTGACCTGCTGGCGAAGCCGTCGCTCTTCCAGACCCGGCACGGGCGAGCGACGTGGGAGGCGCGGGCGCGCGCCAACATGCTCCGCGAGCTGGGTGGCTAACGGGCCCGGACCCTCGTCCGTGACGGGCCATGGGAGACGGGCCATGGGAGACGGGCCATGGGAGGAGACGGATGGTGTCGATTCTGTCGTGCCGGTCGGGTACGACAACGCCTCCACAAGACTCAGGGGCCCTTGGGCTGAGGGACATTTCCAGGTTGTACGCACGTGCGTTCAAACCAGGGTGTTGAACGCACGTGCGTGCAACCAGAAAGGTCCTGCAGGAACCGCGCGCTCGCGGCCAGGGCCGCTGCCGCGACTGCCGCTCTCGCGTCGTGGGTGGGTGAGGACGTCAGGCGTCAGCCAGTCTCTGACTTGCGGCGCCGCAGCCCGGCGCGCACCAGCCGGACCACGAGCTCGCGCGACGTCACCGGCACGGCGCCGGCCTCGACCAGCCGGTCGTAGAACTGGTCGGGCACGTCGTAGTGGTCGCGCTCGAAACCCCGGGCCGGGATGCCGTGGGCGGCGGCGAACTCGTGGAGCTCGTCGTACGACGTGTCGCTCACCAGGTGCGACCAGAGCCGCCCGTGGGCGGGCACCGCCGGCGGGTCGATGAGGATCATCCGGCCGCCGACCCCCCCGCCGACCCCCTCGCCGACCCCCTCGCCGACCCCCCTGCCGACCCCCCTGCCGACCCCCCTGCCGAGGAGTCCAGCAGGGTGCGCCACGAGCGCACGAACCCGGCGTCGACGTAGGCCTTGAAGGTGTGGCCGGGCCGGACCTGGACGCCGACATGGAACTGGGTGACCCCGGTCCGGGCGAACCACGGCACGTGCTCGGCCAGCAGCCCGCCGGCGGGCATCAGCAGCCGCGCCACGTCGGGGTCGCCGGAGGCGAGGGCCAGCAGGTCGTCATAGCCGTGCGCGAGCCCCTGCGGCGACCCGCCCGACCGGACAGCCGTGAGGCCCGGAAGGTGCTTGACCTGCCGCCAGGCGCGGCGCGGGTCGAGTGCGGAGTCGATCGCCCGGTGGAAGGTCCACGGCACCGCGGGCAGCGCCTTCGCCAACGCCTCGCAGGTCTCGACGTCGATCTCGAGGTCGGAGTCGAGGAAGCCGAAGACGACGCCCTCCGCCCCGAGCGAGAGGTACTCCTCGGCAAGTCCGATCAACCGCGTGAACTCCCCGCCCGTCGTGCTCGTCGTGTCGTTGAGCCGCAGCATGACCCGGACGGGCAGCTCGGCCGCGCGCAGCACCGCCGACGCGGCGGCCACGTCGGGCGACAACCCGGCGGTCTCGCCCGGCGCGACCAGGGCGAGGCGGTCGGCGCCGCCCTCCTGGGCGGCCCGCACGTCCTGCAGGTGGTGGACCGCCACCTCGAGCAGATGCCCACTCGTCATGGGTCAGAGACTAGGGCGTGGCTGAGCTCGTGACGCAGCACCTCTGGGCGGGTCGAGGCCTCTTGGCCACGAGGAGTGGCCGGTCCGCGATCGGGACCGGCCACGCCTCGCTCCTACCTAGCCGGCATTCGCCCACGCGCAGATGCCGAGGGTCGCGCCGCGCGCGAGCACCTCGTCCGCCCTCTCGTTCGGGACGAGCTTCGAGTGGCCGTTGACGCAGGCCACCGTGTGGTCGCCGTACCCGGCCATGTCAGCCAGGATCTGGTCCCAGTGCCGGTACTGCACGGTGTGGCCCTCGTCCGGGTAGACGGTGGCCTTGACCACGTTCGGCAGCGCCGCCTCCCACTGCGCCATGACGCTCACCGGGACGCTGGTGTCGCTGCCACCCCAGGAGAGGTACTCACCTAGGAGCGCGCCTCCACCGGGTCAAGAGAACCGGCGCCTCAGGGCGTCGGTGGCAGGATGGATCGGTGGTCGACTCGGTGTTCCTCGCGGCGCGTGCCGCGGTCCTCGCCGACCTTCAGGCGCGACGGCGAGCCGATGCCGAGGCGGTGTCGGCGTTGGAGGACGCGCTGGAGCAGCGGCGCTGGTGGGCCGAGCAGTGGCCCGAGGGCACGGTGTACGTCGCCGGGCTGGTCGCCCAGGACGTGCAGGACGCCCTCTTCGAGAGCGTGGGGCGGTGGCCGGTGTGCCAGGCGTGCGGGAGCTCCCCCGAGCATCCGCTCTACATCCAGCCCGACCTGGGCGGCCCGGACCCCGTGTGGGTCTGCGAGGAGTCGGGCACCGAGGTCGCCCCGCTGGGCCGCCTGGACGGCTGCTCCTGACCTGCCCGTCGCGTCGGCGCCGGAGCCGCGGTGCTAGAACATCAGGCATGCGCGCCGCGATCATGACCGAGGTCGGTGCAGCGCTGACCGTCGACGAGGTGGAGCTCGAAGCCCCCCGCGCGGGCGAGGTACTGGTCGACGTACGGCACTGCGGGGTCTGCCACTCCGACCTGCACTACCTCGACGGGTCGCTGCGCACCGACGTGCCCGTGGTCCTCGGCCACGAGGCGGCCGGTGTCGTCGCCGAGGTGGGACCCGGGGTCACCGGACTCGCTCCGGGCGACACGGTCGTGCTGACGATGGCGCCGTCCTGCGGGCGCTGCTACTGGTGCGTCCGAGGCGAGCGCACGCTGTGCCAGACCTTCGCCGGACTGGTCGGCGGTGCCTTCCCTGACGGGTCCACCCGGTTGAGCTGGAAGGGTGAGCCAGTCCGGCGCGGGCTCGTGCTGTCGGCGTTCGCCGAGCGCACCGTGGTCCCCGTCGAGGCCGCGATCCGGATCCCCGACGACGTCCCGACCTCGATCGCGGCGGTCGTGGGCTGTGCTGTCCAGACGGGGGTCGGGGCCGTCCTGAACACCGCCAAGGTGCCGGCCGGAGCGTCCGTCGTCGTCACCGGGCTCGGGGCCGTCGGCCTCTCGATCGTCCAGGCGGCGCTGGTAGCCGGAGCGACGACCGTCGTCGGCGTCGACCTGCACGAGGGCAGGCGGGCCGCGGCGACGCGGCTCGGGGCCACGCAGGTGCTCGACCCGGCCGTCGACCGGGTCGACAAGGTCGCCCGCGAGCTCACCGAGGGCCGCGGCGTGGACTTCGGGTTCGACGCCGTGGGGCGCGGAGCCGTCGTGGAGTCGCTGCTCAAGGCGACGCGCAACGGAGGCACCACGGTGATGGTCGGCATCCCCTCGACCGAGGACGTCGTCAACGTCCGGGCCCTCCTGCACGCCTTCTACGAGAAGAAGCTGGTCGGCTGCTATCTCGGCTCGGCGAACCCGCAGGTGGACTTCCCCCGCATCCTCGGGCTGTGGCGGGACGGCCGGCTCGACCTGGACTCGATGGTCACCGCGATCCGCCCCCTGGCCGAGATCAACCAGGCGGTGGCCGACCTGCGCGCCGGCACCGGCGTTCGCACGGTCCTGGAGATGCGCCCGTGAAGTACGACAGCGCCTACATCGACGGAACCTGGCTCCGCGTCGACCACGACCGGCTCACCCTCGTCGACCCGGCCACCGAGGAGCCGTTCGCCGACCTCGCCCTGGCTGGCCCGGCCGACGCCGACGCGGCCGTGGCTGCTGCGCGGAGGGCGCTACCTGCCTGGCAGCTGGCCGACCGCGTCGAGATCCTGCGGCGCGCGCGGGCAGCCATCGAGGAGCGCCGCGAGGAGTTCGCCGGTCACATCACCCGTGACATGGGCTGCCCGCCCAAGATCGCCGACGCCGTCCAGGTGGGCACCCCGCTGGCGGTGCTGGACGGCTTCCTGGCCGACCCGGTGCAGGCCGAGGAGCGGATCGGCCACTCCCTGGTCCTGCGCGACCCGGTGGGTGTCGTCGCCGCGATCACGCCGTGGAACTACCCGCTGCACCAGGTCGTCGCGAAGGTGGTCCCCGCCCTGATCGCCGGCTGCACGGTGGTGCTCAAGCCGAGCGAGCTGGCGCCGTCGGCCGCCCTCCTCCTCACCGAGGTGCTGGCCGAGGCGGGGCTGCCGCCGGGGGTGCTCAACGTGGTGGTCGGCACCGGTCCGGTCGTGGGCGCCGCCCTGGCGGCACACCCCGGCGTCGACATGGTGTCCTTCACCGGGTCGACCCGCGCCGGACGCGAGGTGTCGCGCCTCGCCGCCGGCACCGTGAAGCGGGTGACCCTCGAGCTGGGCGGCAAGTCCGCGAGCCTCGTCCTCCCCGACGCCGACCTGGACCGGGCGGTGAAGGTCAGCGTGAGCAACGCCTTCCTCAACTCCGGACAGACCTGCACGGCCTGGACCCGGCTGCTCGTGCAACGCGACCAGCACGACGAGGCCGCAGCCCTGGCCGGCACGTACGCCGGGGCCATGGGTGCCCGACTGGGCCCGCTCGCGTCGCGCGCCCAGTGGGACCGCGTGCAGGGCTACCTCGCCAACGCCGCCGCCGATGGGGAGGGGACCCTCGTCACCGGCGGCACCGGGCGCCCCGACGAGCACGCGCGCGGCTACTACTGCCGTCCGACCGTGTACGCCGACGTGGCACCGACCGCCACCATCGCACGGGAGGAGATCTTCGGGCCGGTGCTCTCGGTGCTGCCGTACGCCGACTCCGACGACGCCGTCGAGATCGCCAACGGCACGACGTACGGGCTGGCCGGCGCGGTGTGGTCCGCCGACCCGGACCGGGCCCTCGCCGTCGCCCGCCGACTACGCACCGGGCAGGTCGACGTCAACGGGGCCCGCTTCAACCCGTTGGCGCCGTTCGGGGGCTACGGGCAGTCGGGGAACGGCCGAGAGCTGGGGCGCCACGGCCTGGCGGAGTACTACGAGCTGAAGTCGGTCCAGCTGCCCTGATCACACATACCTGGCGTCGATGGGCCGGCGGGTCCAGCCTCAGGTCTCCTGGCCGAGCTGGACCCAGAGGGTGAACCGGTCGTTGCGGTAGACCGACCGCGAGACCTCGACCGGCTTCTCCCCGGCCAGCGCCCTCCGTGCCACGACCAGGACGGGGTTGCCCGGCTGGACCTGGAGGAGGTTGGCCTCCTCGGCGTTGGCCTTGTCGGCGGTGATCGCGTCCTCGGCCCACGTGGGCCGCAGCCCTCGCGCCGCCAGCGCGTCGAACAGGCTGGTGGGCATCGCGGCCTGGAGGAACCCGGGCAGCAGCACCTCGTTGAGGTAGGCGTCCTCGATGCACATCGGCGCGTTGTCGGCATGGCGCAGCCGCTTCCAGTGGATGACCGCGTCGCCCGGGGTGATGCCCAGCGCCTTGGCCACGCCGGGGCCGGCCTGCTCGCGGCGGGCCAGCAGCGTCTGCGACTCCGCGAGCATGCCGCGGCGCTCCATGTCCTCGGTGAAGCTCGTCAGCCGGCCGACGTGGCGGCGCGGCCTGGCGACGAAGGTGCCCCGGCCCGGCATCCGCTCGAGCAGGCCCTCACTGACCAGCGCGTCCATCGCTTGACGCACGGTCATCCGAGCTACTCCGAACCGCTGCACCAGCTCCCGCTCGGAGGGAGCGGGCGAACCCGCATCAGCCCCCTCGACAAGCGACCGGACGTATTCGCGGACCGCAACATGCTTCAGGGACCGTGGCGTTGCGGCCACTTCGTCCACGCCCCGCACTCTAGGGGTGGTCTAGACGATATGTCATGGAATTGCATGGTTCTGTTCCGCGCGCCGCGAATCACTCCGTCGCGATGGCCTCGAGCACGTCGAGCCGCGCGGCCCGGCGCGCGGGGAAGACGGCGGCGAGCACACCGATGACCAGGGACAACAGCAGGAAGACGGCCAGCTGTCCGGCGGGGACGCTGATCACCTCCAGGCCCTCGTCACGCAGGGAGTACATCAGCGCGATGCCGAACACGAGCCCCATGACGGTGCCGAGGAGCGCGCCCAGGAGCGAGATGACCACCGACTCCAGCGTGATCATCCGGCGCAGCTGGCTGCGACTGAGCCCGATCGCCCTCAGCAGACCTACCTCGCGGGTGCGCTCGATGACCGACAGCGCGAGCGTGTTCACGATGCCCAGCACCGCGATGATCAGCGCCAGCCCGAGCAGGGCGAAGATGATCAGCACGAACTGGTCGATGGGCTCACGCTGTTCCTCAGCGAAGGCCGCCTGGTCCTTGACGGTGACGATGGGCAGGTCCGCGACGACCTCGTCCAGCCGCTCCTGCAGGCCGGGCGCGGCGTCGGGCTCGGCGAAGACGATCAGTGCGTTGTCGGCCGGCTCGAACCCGGCGTCGGCCATGGTCGTGAGCGTCGTGATCACCGGGAAGAAGATCACCGGGTTGTCCTCCACGATCGCCGTCACCGGCCAGGTCGCCGTGCCCGAGGGCACCTCGACCTCGACCTCGTCGCCGACGGCGAGGTCGTGGTCGTCGGCGTAGGAGCGCTGCAGCATGACGGTGCCGTCGACGAAGTCGGCCGCCGAGCCGCTGGTGACGTCGAGCGCCAGGGCGTCGACCGTCTCGGGGTCGATCGCGGCGAGCCCTTCGTCGTCGCCGTCGATGGTGAGGAACTGATAGCGCTCGCGGACCACGTGGTCGACGCCCTCGACCGCGGCCATCTCGTCGGCGATGCCGGTGTTGAACTCACCGCCGAAGACGTTGCTGACGACGTAGTCGCCGACGAAGTTGTCCGCGACCGACTTGTCGACGGAGGCTTTCGCCGAGTCGCCGACGATGGCCATCGTGCACGCCAGGGCGAGGCCGATCATCAGCGCGGACGCGGTCGCGGTGGTCCGCCGCGGGTTGCGCAGCGAGTTCTGGCCGGCGAGGTTCCCCACGGCGCCGAACGAACGCGCGTAGACGGCCCTCGCGAGCGCCAGGAACGGTCGGCTGATGACGGGGCTGGCCGAGCTCGTGCCGAGCAGCATGCAGAGGATTCCGGCACCGACGAACCAGCCGGCTCGGGGCACCGACGTGAAGAGGCCGAGGGCGAGCAGGACCGCACCCACCACGAGGAGAGCGACGCCCAGCAGCAGCCGTCGGTGCACGGACGACTCAGGCAGGGCGACGTCGTCGCGCAGCGCCTGGACCGGGGCGATCCGGGACGTGCGGCGCGCGGGCAGGAACGCCGCGACCATGGTGACGACGATCCCGACGACGTACGCCGCGACGACGGTCCGGGGCGTGAACACCAACGGCTGCCCCGACAGGTCGAGCCCGAACTGCCCGAACAGGACGCGCAGCAGCATCGCCAGCAGGACGCCGAGACCCAGGCCGATCGTGGAGCCCAGCACACCGAGCACGAAAGCCTCGAGGAGCACGGATCTGGTGACCTGACGGCGGGACGCGCCGAGGGCCCGCAGCAGCGCGAGCTCCCGACTGCGCTGCGCGACCAGGATCGAGAACGTGTTGACGATGAGGAAGGCGCCGACGACCAGTGAGATGCCCGCGAAGATCAGCAGGAAGGTGGTGATGAACGAGATCGCCTCGAGCAGGTCGGACGCCGACTCATCGGCCGCCGCGTCACCCGTGACGGCCTCGACCCCGCCGGGAAGGACCGGCGCGACGGCGTCTCGGAGCTCCTGTTGGCTCACGCCGTCCTCCGCGGTGACCCACACGTCGTTGAAGGCGTCCTCACCGTCGAGGAAGAGATCCTGTGCGGTGGCGGTGTCGAACGCCGCGAAGGTGGCGCCGTTGAGGGAGCCGCCGTCGGGGAACCCGGCGATCCCGACCAGGGTCGGCTGCATCGTCGCCGCACCCCGTGGCGTGATCAGCGGGACGGTGTCGCCGATCCGGTAGCCGGCGCGGTCGGCCGTGCTCTCGTCGAGCAGCACCTCGCCCGGGCCCTCGGGCGCGGCACCCTCGACCAGCTCCAGGCCCTCGCCGCCCGCAGCCGGGGCATCGGACCAGTTGCCGCCGATCGCCGGGGGCCCGAGGCCGCCGACGACCTTGTTGTCCTGGTCGACGACGTAGACCCCGAAAGCAGCCACGTTGCCGTCGACGCGGGCGACGCCGTCGCGCTGCTCCAGCTCGGGGAGGAGCGACGCCGGGACGGTGAGCGCCGACGGACCGCCCTGCTGGGTGGTGCCGCCCTCGGGGCGGACGACGACGTCGCCGACCGTCGAGGCGAACAACGCAGTGAAGCTGCGCGACAGGGTGTCGGAGAAGACCAGGGAGCCGGCCACGAACGCGACCCCGAGCACGATCGCGAACGTGCTGAGCAACAGGCGCAGCTTGCGCCCGAGCAGGCTCTTGAGGGCGAACCGCAGCATGGCTCAGGCTCCTGGGGCCGCAGCGGCCAGGACCGTCTGCGCCTCCAGCACGCTGTCGCGGCTCGGGTCGCGCAGCTCGTGCACGACGCGCCCGTCGGCGAGGAAGACCACCCGGTCGGTGTACGCCGCCGCGACGGGGTCGTGGGTGACCATCACCACCGTCTGGCCGTGCTCGTCGACGCTGCGGCGCAACAGGTCGAGCACCTCGGCGCCGGACTGGCTGTCGAGGTTGCCGGTCGGCTCGTCGGCGAAGACGATCCGCGGCCGGCTGACCAGCGCGCGGGCCACCGCGACGCGCTGCTGCTGACCACCCGACAGCTCGTTGGGCTTGTGGTGCAGCCGGTCGCCGAGGTTGACCGTGGCGACCACCTGCGCGTGCCACGCGTTGTCCGGAGTGCGCCCGGCGATCGAGAGGGGCAGCACGATGTTCTCCCCCGCGGTCAGCGTCGGCACGAGGTTGTAGGACTGGAAGACGAATCCGATCTCGTCCCGGCGCAACCTGGTGAGGGCCTTGTCGTTCATCCGCGACAGGTCCTGGTCGCCGATCAGCACCGACCCGCTGTCGGCCGTGTCGAGGGCCGCGCAGCAGTGCATGAGCGTCGACTTCCCCGAGCCGCTGGGGCCCATGACAGCGGTGAACTCACCGACGTACAGGTCCAGCGTCACGCCGTCCAACGCGCGCACCAAGGCGTCGCCACTGCCGTAGGTCTTGGTCAGGTCCACCACGCGGGCTGCCGGGGTGCGGTCGCTGGTCATGGCGCCACTCTTGCAACCGGGACCGACACCGGGCTACCGGGTTGCCGCTCCGGTCACCCCGAGGACGACCCTGGCCGGACCCTGACCTGCCCTGGTGATTCGAACAGGTGTTCGGTATCCTCGACGAGGTGGACTACCAGGGCACCCTCTTCGACTCGCCACCGCTCGACGCCGCCTCCCTGGCCGGCACGACCCGCACCCCGCTCGACCGGGGCGCCTGGGTCGACGTACGCCGCGACTGGCTCGCCGACGCCGACGACGTCTTCGCCACCATGGTCGCCGACGTGCCGTGGCGGGCCGAGCGTCGCCAGATGTACGACCGCGTGGTCGACGTCCCCCGGCTCGTGCACACCTACGGCGCGGGCGAGCCCCTGCCGCACCCGTCGCTCGAGCTCGCGCGCGACGCGCTGTCAGACCACTACCGCGACGAGCTCGGCGAGCCCTTCATGACAGCCGGCTGCTGCTTCTACCGCGACGGTCGTGACTCGGTGGCCTGGCACGGCGACCGCATCGGGCGCGGTGATCGCGAGGACACCATGGTGGCCATCGTGTCCCTCGGCGATCCCCGCCGCCTGGCCCTGCGGCCCCGCGGCGGCGGCGCGTCCCTGTCGTTCACGATGGGCCACGGCGACCTGCTCGTGATGGGCGGCTCCTGCCAGCGCACCTGGGAGCACGCCGTCCCCAAGGTCGCCACCGCCGGCCCGCGGATGAGCGTGCAGTACCGACCGCTCAATGTCTTCTGAGCCGGAGGTGTCGACCTCTCAGAACTGGACCGTGGGAGCCTGCTCGTGGCCGGTGGGGGCCTCGTAGAACTCCCGCTGCTTGACGCCCGCGATGCCGGTGAACAGCAGCCACGGCAGCGTGCGCACGAGCGTGTTCAGCTTCGCGACGGCGTCGTTGTAGTACTGCCGGGCGAAGGACAGCTGGTTCTCGGTGTCGGCGAGCTGGCGCTGGAGGTCGAGGAAGTTCTCGTTGGCCTGGAGGTCGGGATAGTTCTCGGCCACCGCGTTGAGGTTGACCAGAGCACCCTGCATGGCCGCGTCGGCGGCGGCCTTGGCGTGGACGTCGTCGCCCTGCGCCGCTGCCTGGAGGCCCGCTCGCGCCCGGGTGACCTCCTCGAAGACCGACTTCTCGTGCGCGGCGTACCCCTTGACCGTGTTGACGAGGTTCGGGATCAGGTCGGCGCGACGGGTGAGCTGGACGTCGATGCCGCCCAGCGCCTCCTCGGCGCCGACGTCAGCGGTGCGCAGCTTGTTGAAGCCGACGACGGCGAACCCGGCGAGGGCGACCAGCACCGCGATGACGATGACTGCGGTCATGACAGACCTTCTCTCTGGTGTGAGCTGACTCTGATGCCTGCTGTGAACCGGCTGAGCCTCACCACGAGCCGCCTCCGCCGCCGCCCCCGCCGCCGCCTCCTGAGAAGCCGCCGCCTCCGCCACTGCTCGAGGACGACCGCTGGGTCGCCTCGTAGGAGCTGATCGCAGAGTTGAGGGTGGTGGAGAAGTCGCCCAGCATCTGGGAGACGTGGTTGCCGGTGTGGACGCCGGCGTAGCCGGTGCCCAGATAGCTGGGGACGGGCGGCTCCCCGCCCATCTCGGTGCGGTACTTGGCTGCCCACTCGTCGGCGCAGTCGAGAGCGACCGCCCACGGGATGTAGGCGGTGTAGAGCTCCTGGCGCCCGGAGAAGTTGAAGCGCTCCTTGCTCGACGGCGTCGAGAGCACGCGGTGGAAGCCCCCGATGCGCGACCACAGCTCGCGACCCTGCGCCGTGCGCTTGGTCCCGGAGCCACGACGGACCAGGGGCGCCGCGACGATCGCGAAGGCTCCGGCGATGGCCGCCGTCAGGCTCATGTTGAACGGGTTGACCAGCGCGAGCACCAGCGTCAGGATCGCGGCGACGAGCACGGCGATGCCGCCGAAGCCGGCGAGGCCGCTGCGGACGATCAGCCCTTCCTGGCGGGCCCACGAGCGCGTGCTGGCCTCGAACGACGTCAGCTCGCTCTGCAGGATCTTCCCGGTCGAGACGTCACTGGGGACCGCCACGAACGTGCCGCCCTCGCCGGGCAGCAGCCGCGCCACGCGGTTGGTGACCGGGTCGAGCCCGGCCCAGCCCACGGGACCCTTCGCGTCGGTCAGCGTCCAGGCGCCCTGGTTGCGCTCCATCGTCACGGCGCCGCGCTCGGCGGCGTACAGCATGGTGGCGACGTAGTCCTCACGGTCGGGCACCTCGGTGAAGAGGTACGCCGCCTGCGCCGGCCCGAGCCCGTCGGGGGGGCCGTACATCAGCGGGAACGGCGGTGTCGGCTCGTGCGCGGAGCGCGCCGCCCGCCAGCCCAGGAGGCCGGCCAGGGCGATGAGTGCCGCCACGATCGGAAGCAACCAGACGCTCGGGCCGAAGACCGGGTCGTAGCGCGCCGTCCACGGCCGCCTGTCGCCGGTCGGAGGCGTGTCCATGTCCAGACCGGCGCGGATCGTGACGGGTGTGCGTGGCGGCAGCGCACCGGTCGTCACCGTGACGGTCGTGCCGTCGACCTCGGCCTCGCACCCGCCGGTCTGGCCGACGCCGACGGCGCACTCCACCGTGCCGGGCTCGACCGGCAGGTGCACGACGAGCCGCGACTCCTCGATGGCCTGCTGCCAGCCGCCCGGGATGAGGTTCCAGTAGAGCTGGGTCGGCTCGGCTCCGTCGCCGGGCTGCAGCACGCCCTCGATCCGGTAGTCGATCGCGTAGGTGTGGATGCCCGGGACGAGCGTGACGTTCTCGCGCCCGACGCGGGCCACCCGATAGCGGCCGCGACTCTCCTTGAGCATCGTGACCTCGTCCTCGGCCCCGTCGCGGGTGACCTCGATGTCGCGCGGGATGCGGCGGGCGTGGGGCTCGCTGGGGTCGACGATGTCCCAGAAGCGGAAGATGCCGTGCTTCCCGTCGTAGGGGAAGTTGACGTCGAGGTCCTCGCGCGCGGTCAGGTCGCCGTTCTCGTCGACGGTGAACTCGGCGACGTAGGAGGTGATCGTGGTCTCCTCGTACGTCGAGTCGGCCGTGCCCAACCCGAACCACAGCGCGGGGAGGAGCACCAGTCCGGTGAGCACGGCGAGGCCCAGGAGGTACGCCACCGCCCGTCTCACGTGCCGGAGACTAGCGGCGACTGTGCTGGCGGGTCAGCCAATCGCCGCGAGCGGGCTGGACCAGCGCGGCCCCGCCTCAGCGGCTCGCAGCTCCCAGCGAGGCGAAGGCCTCCGTCACCTCGGCGTCGGTGTCCTCGAGATAGCGGTCGAGCTCGTCGCCCGCCAGGTACGTCGTGTCCCACAGGTTCTCGTCGGCGACGTCGGCCCACGCGTCGGTCTCGACGGCGTCGGCGATGGCGTCCTCCCAGTACTCCTCGGCGTACGCCGGCAGGTCGGGGGGTCCGTAGACGCCGCGCCAGTTGGCCAGGGTCACGTCGTAGCCCTGGTCGGGGGCGGTCGGGACGTCGAGTCCGTCGAGTGGCTCGTCCTTGAGCACGGCAAGTCCCCTCAGCTCACCCGACTCGATCATGGGCCGGAACTCGCTGGCGCCGGAGATGGCCAGCGAGATGTCGCCGGCGGTCAGGGCCGCGCTCTGCTCAGGACCGCCCTCGTAGGGCACGAACTCGATGGCCGAGGCGTCGCCGCCCCCGGCTTCGACGAGAAGGGCGAACGGGAGCTGGTCGTCGGAGGCGGCGCCCACCCGGACCGAGCCGGGATCCGCGATCACCGCGTCGATGGCGGACCCGAGAGTGTCGTACGCCGAGTCGGCGGCGGACACCACCACGTAGTAGTCGGTCAGCAGGCGCGCGATCATCGTCAGGTCCTGCACGTTGTAGGCCGACTGCCCACGAGCGTGGTTCGTCATCGTCACCAGCGACGCGACCGAGACCTGGTCGTCGGCTCCGGCGTGCTCGTCGACCATCTGCGCCGTCCAGACCGCCGAGGCATCGCCCGGATGGTTCTCGACGGGCATCGGCGTCGTGACGATCCCCTCGCCGTCCAGCACCTCGACGAGCGCCCGCATCGTCAGGTCGAGACCGCTCCCGGGGTCGGCCCCGACCGACATCGTCACCGGTCCCGACGGGTAGTCCGACCCCGGGTCACCGGCGTCAGGGTCCGAGCAGGCGGCCAGTCCGAGAGCGACGGCCAGGAAGACAGAACCTGCCCTAGCGGCGTTCTTGATCAAGAGACTCCCTTCGAGACGGGGTGCGCGAGCCGGGCGAGTGAACCACGGCGACCCTCGCGCCTACTGTCCGGCGCCCGACAGAGCAGGCCGCGAGACCACCACGCCCCGCCACCAGCGAGCTGCACATCACCGGCGACACCCTCTTCCTCACCAACCTCTACCGCCACGTCTGCGCCCAAGCAGCCGCCGCCGCTAAGGCCGGCGACGACCAGCCCCTCGGCGTCCGGAAGGTCCACGCCCTCGCCGCGTTGTTCAACTCCGGAGGTTTCGAGGCGGGCCTTGCCGGCCATCCTCAACCACCGCTCCATGTGCCGGCGGTTGAGGAGGTCGCGCAGCGACCGTCTCGAAGCCCCGGCAACCCGCAGACCGTCCTCTACCTGCACCTGGACAAGACCGACCTCGACGAGGACACCATCCACATCGGCAAGGCCGAACGCCTCGGACCGGTCACCACCGACCAGATCCGCGACTGGCTCATCCAGTCCGACGTCCGAATCCAGCCGGTCATCCGGATGGACGGCGACGACACCGTCAACGGCCACGACCCACCCGACCGCATGCGCGAGCAGGTCATCCTCCGAGACCCCGCCTGCCGCTTCCCAGGCTGCCAAGTCGACAGCAGACGGTGCGATCTCGACCATGTCGTTCCCTACGACCCAGGCGGTCCACCCGGCCAAACCAGACCCTCCAACCTCGTGCCGCTCTGCCGCCGCCACCACAACGCCAAGACCACCGGTCTGTGGCGCTACACCCGCGCGCCCGACGGCGACTGCCTCTGGACCGGCCCGCACGTCACCGACGCCATCGGCCTAGGAGCGACCTGCTGACTGGAACTGCACACGCGGTCCCGGGTGCAGCTGGGCGGCCGGCTGAGGCGGCTCCTCAGAGCACGAGGACGAGCAGCACCACGACCACCACGACCGCGATGAGTGCCCGCATCCAGTAGGTCTTGACGAGCACCGGGAGGACGGCCGAGCCGAGGTTCAGCGCCTCGTCGTTCGTGCGCGGCGGCGCAGCAGGCGCTGCCGGCGGCGGCGCCACCGGAGGCGGCACGGGCTCGGCGGCAGCCGCCATCGTGGCCTCCGAGGTCACCGCCTCCTCCGGGTCGGCGGGGGGTACGGCGCCGGGCACGGCGTCCGTCGCGGGAGGAGCGACGCTCGCGGCGGGGCCGGAAGCGAGCCGCTCCTCCAGGCACGAGACGAACTGGCCCAGCAGCTTGTCGGAGACGTCCTGCATGACGCCGCGGCCGAACTGCGCGGGCTTCCCGGTGATCGCCAGGTCGGTGACGACCTCGACATCGGTGGACCCGGGGTCGCCGGCCGCCGACGCCATGGTGAGAGTCACCTTGGCGCCGGCGGTGCCGTTGCCACGCTTGTCCTTGCCCTTGGCGTCGACGACGAAACGGTGCTGGCTCTCGTCCTTCTCCACGAACGTCCCGGTGCCGTTGTAGACCAGCGCGATCGGCCCGAGCTTGACCTTCACGGTCCCGGCGAACGCGTGGGCTTCGGCCGAGGTCACCTGGGCACCGGGGAAGCACTCCGCGACCGACGCGATGTCGTTGAAGTGCGCCCAGGTCTCCTCGACCCCGACGGGGACGGTGAAGCGATGGGTCAGATCCACGGAGCTATACCCCGGCCGCCTTCAGCACCGCACGACGCGTGAGCACGCCTGCCAGGTGGCGCCGATAGTCGGCGTCGCCGTTGAGGTCGCTCGGCGGGTTGGTGCCCTCGGCAGCGCGATCACACGCCGCGCGTACGCCGCTCTCGGTGGCCTCCGCACCGACCAGCCCTGCCTCGACCCCCCGCGCCCGGAGCGGTGTGGAGCCCATGTTGGTGAGCCCGATCCGCGCGTCGGAGATCGTCGAGCCGTTGCTCTTCACCGTGGCCGCGACGGCCACGATCGACCACTGGTGGGCGATCCGCACGAACTTCTCGTAGTGGGCGCCCCAGCCGGTGTGCTTGGGCACCCGCACCTCGGTGAGGATCTCGTCGTCCCCGATCGCGGTCTCGAAGAGGTCCTGGAAGAAGGCGTCGGCCGAGACCGTGCGGGTTCCGGTGGGGCCCGCGATCACGAAGTCCGCCCCCAGGGCGAGCGCCGGGGCGCCGAGGTCGCCGGCGGGGTCGGCGTGCGCGAGCGCCCCACCGAAGGTGCCGCGGTGGCGCACCTGCGCGTCGGCCAGGTCCTTGGCCGCACGAGCCAGCAGCGCCGCGTGCTCGTTGACCAGCGGGTCGTGGAGCACGTCGTGGTGGGTCGTCATCGCCCCGATGACGATGGCGTCGCCGTCGTCACGTACGCCGCGCAGCGCCTCGATCTTGCCCAGGTCGATCACCAGCTCCGGTGCGTTGAGCCGCATCCGCAGCACCGGCAGCAGGCTCTGCCCGCCGGCGATGATCTTCGCGTCGTCGCCCGCCTCGGCGAGGGCGGACAGGGCGTCCTCGACCGAGGACGGAGCCACGTAGTCGAACCTGACGGGGATCACTGGCCCGCTCCTTCCGTGCTCGCCTGACCCGTGCTGGACTGTCCGGGTTCGGCTTCGCTGAAGTGCGGCATCGCCGCGCCCTCCGTCGCATCGGCGCCGCCGCCGCCGACCCCGTTGATCGCCTTCCACACCCGCTCAGGCGTGCACGGCATCATCAGGTCGCTGACCCCGAGGTGACGGATCGCGTCCATGATCGCGTTCACCACGGCCGGCGTCGAGGCGATCGTGCCCGCCTCGCCGACGCCCTTGGTGCCCAGCGTGTTGGTCGTCGACGGGCTGAACGTGTGGTCGATGTCGAAGTTGATGGTGTCGGCCGAGGTCGGCAGCAGGTAGTCGACGAACGACCCGGACACCAGCGTGCCGGAGTCGTCGTACACCGCCTCCTCCCACAGCGCCTGCGAGATGCCCTGCACCAGGCCGCCGTGCACCTGCCCCGCCACGATCAGCGGGTTGATGATGTTGCCGATGTCGTCGCAGCAGACGTACGTGCGCATCTTCACGGCGCCCGTCTCGGTGTCGACCTCCATCGCGCACAGGTGCGTGCCGTGCGGGAAGGAGAAGTTCACCGGGTCGTACGTCGACTCCGCGTCGATGCCCGGCTCCATGCCCTCCGGGTAGTTGTGCGCCGCGAACGTCGCCAGCGCGACCTCGGCGATGCCGATGCCCTGGTCGGTGCCCCGGACGGAGTAGCGGCCGTTGCTGAAGTCGAGGTCGTCGGCGTTGGCCTCGAGCAGGTGCGCCGCCAGCGGCTTGGCCTTCTCGATGACCTTGTCGGCCGCCAGCACCAGCGCCTCGCCGCCAATCACGAGCGAACGCGAGCCGTAGGTGTCCAGGCCCTTGTGGGAGACCTGCGTGTCGCCGTGCAGGACCTCGACGTCCTCGAACGGCACGCCCAGCCGGTCGGCGACGATCTGGCTGAAGGCCGTCTCGTGACCCTGGCCGTGGGCGCTCGTGCCCGTGAGCACCTCGACCTTGCCGGTCGGCAGCATCCGGACGGTGGCGTGCTCCCAGCCGCCGGCGCCGTAGTTGAGCTGGCCGAGCACCCGGCTCGGGGCCAGGCCGCACATCTCGGTGAACGTCGAGACGCCGATGCCGAGCTGCACCCGGTCACCGCGGTCGCGCCGCTCCTTCTGCTCGGCGCGCAACGCGTCGTACCCGAACATCTCCTTGGCCCTGGCCGTCGCCGCCTCGTAGTTGCCCGAGTCGTAGGTCATGCCCGCGACGGTCGTGAACGGGAACTCCTCGTGCTTGATCCAGTTCAGCTCACGGACCTCGAGCGGGTCCTTGCCGAGCTCGACGGCGAGCTCGTCCATCAGGCGCTCGATGGCGTACGTCGCCTCCGGGCGGCCGGCGCCGCGGTAGGCGTCGACCCACGTCTTGTTGGTCAGCACCGTCGTGCAGTTGAACTGGTAGGCGTCGAACTTGTAGATCGAGTTGAACATCCACGCACCGAGGACGGGGATGCCGCCACCGATGACGCCGATGTAGGCGCCCATGTCGGCGAGCAGGTCGACCTTGAGACCGGTGACCTTCCCCTCCTTGGTGGCGGCGAGCGTGAGCTTCTGCCACTGGTCGCGGCCGTGGTGGGCCGAGAGCAGCGACTCCGAGCGGGTCTCGGTGTACTTGCAGGGCTTGCCGATGCGGCGTGCCACCGCGAAGGTGATCCACTCCTCCGGAGTGGTCTGCAGCTTGCCGCCGAAGCCGCCTCCGACGTCGGGTGCGACCACGCGGATCTTCGACTCGGGCACCCCGGTCGTGGCCGCCAGCAGGAAGCGGGTGATGTGGGGGATCTGGGTGGACGTCCACATGGTGATCTGCTCGCCGGTCGGGTCGACCACGGTCGAGCGAGGCTCCATGAACGAGGGGATCAGCCGCTGCTGGCGGTACTCGCGCTCGATGACGATGCCGTCGGCGCGCGCCTCCTCGATGACCTCGTCGATCGCGCGGCCGCTGCCCTGGCCGCCGGAGTCGAGCTGCCAGAACGCACTCTTGTTGGTGCCGAGGTCGGGGTGCGCGAGCACGCCGCTCTCGGCGTCGGCGGCGGCGGCCTCCCTCAGGTCGAGGGCGGCCGGCAGCAGCTCGTACTCGACGTCGACGAGCTCCGCGGCGTCGCGGGCCTCCGCAGCGGTGCGGGCGACCACCACCGCCACGATCTCACCGGCGAAGGCGACCCTGTCGACCGGCATCGGCACGTGGGCCGGGGCGATCTGGTCGGGCGTGATGGGCCACGCGTTGGCGTTCACGCCCTGGGTCTCGGCGAGGTCCTTCCCGGTGAAGACCTCGTAGATGTTGAGCGACTTGTCGGCGGCCTCGACGTCGATGCTCAGGATCTTCGCGTGCGCGTGGGGGCTGCGGACCATGGCCAGGTGCAGCATGCCCGGCAGCGCGATGTTGTCGGTCCAGCGGGTGCGGCCGGTGATGAGGCGCTGGTCCTCCTTGCGCCGGCGGTCCCGGCCGATCTCAGGGCTGACGGTGGGACGGTCGTCGACGGCGGTCATGCGTTCGCCCCTTCCCGGTCATCCTGCTGGGCGCCCTTCTTCAGCTGCGCGGCGTACAGGACCGACTTCACGATGTTGTGGTAGCCGGTGCAGCGACACAGGTTGCCCTCGAGGCCGAGCCGCACCTCCTCCTCGGTCGGATCGGGGTTCTCGTTGAGGAGGTCGACCGACTGCATGATCATCCCAGGGGTGCAGAAGCCGCACTGGAGGCCGTGACACTCACGAAACGCCTCCTGCACCGGGTGCAGCGTGCCGTCGTCGTCGGCCAGCCGCTCGATGGTGTCGATCGTCGCGCCGTCGGCCTGCACGGCCAGCACGTTGCACGACTTCACCGACCGCCCGTTCATGAGGACCGTGCAGGCGCCGCAGTTGCTGGTGTCGCAGCCGATCACGGTTCCGGTCTTCCCGAGCTTCTCCCGCAGGTACTGCACCAGCAGCATCCGCGGCTCGACGTCGTCAGCGACGTTCTCCTGGTCGACGCGCAGGCTGATCCTGGACATGTAGCGGCCTCCTCACCCCGCGCACGGGGCAGACGGTTGTGATGGCTGTCACGCTAGGCGGCGCAGGTTGGCCCACGGTTGGGCGCCGAAGGCGGCGAACCCGGGCGTGGCGAAGATTGCCCGATCGGCTATTTCACTTTGTCCGGAGCAGGCGCACACTCGACGAGGGCATGGGGCCCCATCTCGGGGTTGGCGAGGGAAAGACGATGGCAGAGCACGACCACGAGGTTGCGGTGTACGACGCGACCGCCGACCTGGGGCGGCGGGTCGCCGGCTACGTCGCCGAGGGATTGGCCGCCGGTGAGGTGTGCGTGTCCCTGGCGCGCCCGACCCTCCGGCTAGCGGTCGACGACGAGCTCGCCGCTCTCGGCATCGACGCGGTCGCCGCGGAGCGCAGCGGCCGCTACCTGCCGCTCGACGCCGCCGAGGCGATGGAGCGCTTCCTCGTCGAGGGTGTGCCCGACGCCGCTCGCTTCCTGCGCCTCGCCGCCGAGCTGATGCCCGCCGGCAGGCCCATCCGGGCGTTCGGCGAGATGGTCTCGCTCCTCTGGGAGCGCGGCGAGGTGGTCGCCGCCCTCCAGCTCGAGTCCCTGTGGGCCGCCTACACGCGCGGGCGGCCGATCTCGGTGCTCTGCTCCTACCCCAGCGCCGCGGTGGCCCAAGCCCCGCTCGGTGACGTCTCCAGGCTCTGCGAGCTGCACGACCGTGTCGATGTCGCCGGCGACTACGCCCTGCCGCTGGCGGCGGAGCAAACCCGCTCGGACGCCCTGACCGGCGTCCTGATGCCGGTGCCGGCGGCCGTCGGCGTGGCCCGCCACTTCGCCGTCGACGTCCTGCGCGACTGGGACCGGCGCGACCTCACCGGCGACGCGGCGCTGGTCGTCTCGGAGCTCGCGACCAACGCCGTCACCCACGCCGGCTCGCCGTTCCGCGCCTCGGTACATCGCGACGGCGAGACCGTCCGGGTCGCGGTCGAGGACGTCGCACCGACCTGGCCCGAGCGCCACCACGCGCTGCCCAGCGACCTCGACGGCCGCGGGATCGCCATCGTGGAGGCGCTCGCCCACAAGACCGGCTGCTCGGCGTCTGCCGAGGGCAAGGTGGCGTGGGCCGAGCTGGCGGGCTGAGCGGAGGATCCAGGCGTTCAGCCTCGAGCCGCGGCCAGTCGCCCCTTGAGCAGCGGCTTGGCGGGATGGGCGTGATCGCCGAGCGCGGCCAGGCACACCTCGACCACCTCGGTGTCGTACGGCGCGTGGGCGCTGTAGCTGAGCACCGCGTCCGGCTGGGGGTCGCTCAGCAGTGCCTCGCGCAGGGCGACGGCGACGTAGTCGGCCAGCTCGGCGAGCGCGGGCGAGTTGGTGCCGGGCAGCAGATCGCCGCCATAGGCATCGACGGCGGCCCTGACCTCGCCCGCCCGCAGCAGCGTCAGCACGGTGTCGACGTCGGTGACGACCGGCAGCAGCAGCCGGTAGGGGCGTGAGGCGAGCTGGCCGCCCAGGGCACTGCGCAGGTGCGACACCTCGGCCTTGAGCGTGGAGAGGGTCACCGCCTGGTCGCCGTAGACGAGTGCGTGCAGGCGTTCCAGCGACAGCCCCTCGGGGTGCAGCGCCAGCAGGGCGAGGATCTCGGTCTGCCGCCTGTTCAGCAGCAGCCGCTGACCGTCGAGCCAGGACTCCGCGGTGCCCAGCAGCGTCATCGACAGGCCAGGGCCGGGGGTCGCCGGGACGCCGACCGGCTCGGCGTACCAGCCCGACCGCGGCATCTGGGTCTCGATCAGCCGGGCCATCATCCGCGCGGTCGCCAGGCCGATCGGGTGGGTGCGGTCCCAGGTCGTGGACAGGTCGATGACCCCGATCTGCCGCCCGGTGGCGGGGTCGAGCACGGGGGCGGCCCAGCACACCCAGTTGTGCACGATCGAGGCGAAGTGCTCGGCACTGAAGACCATCGAGGGGGTGCCCTGGCGGTTGGAGATGGCCAGCGCGTTGGTGCCGACGCTGGCCTCGTCCCACCGGCCGCCGGCCACGAAGTTCACCGTCTCGGCCTTGCGCCGCATCACCCGGCCGCCGTAGGTCCACAGGATCCGGGTGTCGGCGTCGGTGACCGCGATGACGAGGTCGCCGTCCTCGGCCGTACGCCGCAGCTCGCCCTCGACGGCGGCCACGGCCCGTTGCAGCGGCGAGTCCCGCCATGCCTCGGCGGTGTCGCCCTCGTCGGCCAGCGGCGCCTGCGTGACGTCGGGGGTGACCGCCTGCCGCGAGAGCTCCCAGCTGCGCAGGATCTCGGGCCGCACGAGCGGACTCGCCTCGTCGCCCTGCTCGACGAACGACGACCAGGCCCGGACCGCGGCGACGCGACGGTCCTCCAAGTTCTGGTGGGTCGGCAGTGTCTTGTGGTGGGGCTTCACGATGTGCTCCCGCAGGGTGGGTGCGGTCACGTTACCCCGTCGAAACACTCCGCCGGAACAACAGACGGCAGTGGCCACGGACCCCCGATGTACAGAGGATCCGTGGCCACCGCGAGTCAGCTGCGGCTCAGCCGATCCAGACGATCTTGCCGCCCGGCTGCTGACCGGGCTCGGCACCGACCAGGGCGTGGGTCGAGGCATAGAGACCGTCCTCGGTCCACTCGACCGCGGCGGTGAGCGGGGCGCCGTAGTAGGACTTGGCGACCGACTTGCCCTTCTTGATCCGCGAGATGTCGCCGGCGAAGAGCTGGGCGACGTAGACGTCACCGTTGTCGGCCACAGCCACGCCGGTGGCGCCCACGAGGTTCTCCGCGAACAGCTTCACCTTGCCGGTGCTCGGGTTGACCTTGTAGACCTTCGAGACGGCGCCGGTGCTGCCGTCCTCGGGACCGCCGGTCAGCGTCGAGACGTAGAGCTTGCCGTCCGGGCCCAGCTCCACGTCGGTCGGCACAGCCTCGAGCACGTAGGTGAGCCCGACCGTGCACGCCGGGAACTTCACCGAGGCCGCGACCTCTGCGGTCACGACGACCGGAACGCCCGGGAACGTCGCGACCGTCTTGATCTTGCCCTTGGCGTTGACCGACAAGACGGCGTTGGCGCCGGCGTCGGCGACGTAGGTGGTCGAGCCGTCGATCGCCGAGCCGTAGGGGTGCGAGTCGACGATGCCCGTGTACTGAGCCGGCGGCCCGTCAGCGGGCAGCTGTGAGGCGCAGGTGGCCGGGATGCTCGTGAAGCCGTAGGTCGCCGCCTTGTCGGGGTTCTTGGTCTCCTCGTACGCCCCGAGGTCGGCCATCTTCACCGGCTTGCCTGAGTTGCCGATGCCCCACAAGGTCTTCTTCTTGCCCGTGGTGGCGAACCGCACCGAGCCGTGGTGCTCGGAGACCGCGCCGACCTCTTCACCCTTGGTCGACGCGAAGACGGTGACCGGCTTCTTGCCCGGAGCCTTGCTGAGCAGCTGGCCCGCGAAGTTCTGGCTGTAGTAGAGGGTGCCGTCGTCGGAGACGGCCAGGCTGAGCGGACTCAGCAGCTTCTTGACCAGAGTCGTGGACTCGGGTGCGGCGACGGCCGTCGCGGGTGCCGTGGCGGCCCCCGCCGCCATCACGGCGAGTGCGGCCGCGATGGCCAGTACAGACTTGCGCTTCAAATCAGTTGCCCCTTTAGGTGTCTCGAGAAAGGCGCGGACCGCCGTCCGCGCCAGGGGGCACAATGCTCGGTCGCGGCGCGCCTGTAAAGAGATTTGCCCGGCGTGTTCGACCGATTACCGGTCGGCGAGGTGGTGGATGCGCCCGTCCGTGCCCGCCAGGCGGTGCCCCGACCCGCCCCACCGGGCAGCGATGATCTCGGCCGCGATCGACACCGCGGTCTCCTCCGGCGTACGCGCGCCGAGGTCCAGGCCGATCGGGCTCGACAGCCTGGCCAGCTCGTCGTCGGTCAGCCCGGCCTCGCGGAGGCGGGCCATCCGGTCGTCGTGGGTGCGTCGGCTGCCCATCGCGCCGACGTAGGCGACCTCGGGCAGCCGCAGCGCCACCTCGAGCAGGGGTACGTCGAACTTCGGGTCGTGGGTCAGCACCGTGATGACCGTGCGCTGGTCGACGCCGCCGGCGTCGACGAGCTTCCGGAGGTAGCGGTGCGGCCAGTCGACGACGACCTCGTCGGCCTCGGGGAAGCGGGTGGCAGTTGCGAACACCGGTCGCGCATCGCACACGGTGACGTGGTAGCCGAGGAAGGCACCGACGCGGGCGACCGCGGCGGCGAAGTCGATGGCGCCGAAGACGAGCATCCGCGGCTTGGGCGCGAACGCCCACACGAAGACCTTCATGCCCTCGCCCCGGCGCTCACCGTCGGGACCGTAGGTCAGCGTCGCGCTGTGCCCTGCCGCGAGCAGTCCGATGGCGTCGTCGCGCACGGCGTCGTCCATCCGCGCGCTGCCGAGCGTGAGTCCGCCTTCGGCTTCGACGGGGCGGACGATGACCCGCCGCCCCACGACAGCGGGGTCGGGGTGCTCGACGACCGTGGCCAGCGCGACGGGCCGGCCCGACTCGATGTCGTCGGCGATCTCGCCGAGCTCGGGGAAGCTCTCACGCGAGACCTTCTCGACGTAGACGTCGAGGATCCCCCCGCAGGTGAGCCCGACCGCGAAGGCGTCGTCGTCGGAGACGCCGTAGCGCTCGAGAACCGGGGTGCCCGACTCGACCACCGACTGGGCCAGCTCGTAGACGGCGCCCTCCACGCAGCCGCCCGACACCGACCCGACCGCCTCGCCCTCGGGACCGACCAGCATCGAGGCGCCCGGCGGGCGCGGGGCGGACTGGAAGGTCGCGACGACGGTGCCGACGCCGACCGTCTCGCCGGCGCGCCACCACGCCATCAGCTCAGGAAGCACCTCACGCACGCCCGACCACCTCCGCGACCTCGTGGAACGTCGCCAGCGAGTGTCCCGCGACGAAGTCCTGGCACCAGGGCAGGGCGGCCAGCACCCCTTGCTGCACGGGCTCGTAGCCGGCCTTGCCCCGGTGCGGGTTGACCCAGACCACCCGGTGGGCGATGCGGTGGAGCCGCTGCATCTGCTCGGCGAGGAGCGTCGGGTCGCCGCGCTCCCAGCCGTCGCTGAAGATGACCACGACGGCCCCGCGCGCCATGCCCCGTTGGCCCCAGCGGTCGAGGAAGATCCGCAGCGTCTCACCGAGACGGGTCCCGCCCGACCAGTCCGGGACGGTCTCGCCGGCCGCGACGATCGCCCGGTCCGGGTCGCGCAACCGCATCGCCCGCGTCACGTGGGTCAGCCGGGTGCCGACGGTGAACGTCTCGACAGCGGTCCGGCCCCCGCCGGTCGACCCCGCCGAGACGGTGAAGCGGTGAGCGAGGCGCAGCAGCGCGTCGGCGTACGCACTCATCGAGCCGGACACGTCGACCAGCAGCACCACCCGGCGCGGACGTCGGCCCCGACGGCGCCACACCATGTCGGCGGGCTCGCCCATGCGCCGCAGGCTGGCGCGCATGGTGCGCGAGGCGTCCAGGTCGCCGCGGTGCCAACGCTGGTGGCGGGCCGTACGCCGGGTCGGCGGTCGCAGCGTGAGCGTCGCGAACATGGCGGCGAGCCGGTGCTTCTCCGCGGAGGTCATCGACGCGACGTCGCGGTGTCGCAGCACCTCCGTGGCGCTGGCCATCGCGCGCACCTCCTCGACGGGGTCGTCGGGTTCGCTGGCGCCGGACTCGCGCGCGTCGTCGAGGCCGAGCGTGGTCGTCGCCAGCTGGGGTGGCTCCGGGGCCGAGCGCGGCCGCGGCAGGCCGTCGCGCTCGTTGAAGTAGGCCTCGAAGACCTGGTCGTGGCGGGCGAGGTCGTCCGGTCCGGCGCACAGCGTCGCCCGGCCCGCCCAGCACGTCGCGCGCCGGTCGTCGGCGCCGACCAGCGACGCCGCCTCGAGGTAGGCCTGGGCGCGGTCGAGGGTCACCGGTACGCCGCTCGCCCGCAGCGCGCGGGTGAAGCCGAGCAGGATCTCGTCCGCCCCACGCGGTGCGCCGGTCGACCCGGTCACGTCGTCAGCATCCGTTCGAGAGCCTGCCTGACCCGGTCGGCGTCCTCGCGGTACTTCACCAGCGCGCCGAGCGTCGCGGAGGCCTTGGCCAGGTCGATCTCGACGGTCCCGAGGTGGTGCAGGGCCCGCGCCCAGTCGAGGGTCTCGGCGACCCCGGGCTGCTTGAGCAGGTCGTCACGATCGCGCAGCTGCTGCACCAGGCGCACGACCTGCTCCGCCAGCGTCGCCGACACCTCCGGCGCGCGTGAGCGCACGATCGCTACCTCGCGGTCGAGTCCCGGGTGGTCGATCCAGTGGTAGAGGCAGCGACGCTTGAGGGCGTCGTGCAGCTCGCGGGTGCGGTTGGAGGTCAGCACGACGAACGGCGGCCGGGCCGCCTTGACGGTGCCGAGCTCGGGGATCGTCACCTGGTAGGTCGAGAGGACCTCCAGCAAGAACGCCTCGAACTCGTCGTCGGCCCGGTCGACCTCGTCGACCAGCAGCACGGCCGGGCTCTCGCGGAGCGCGGCGAGCACCGGCCTGGCCAGCAGGAAGCGGGCGTCGTACAGGCTCTTCTCGGCCTCCTCCACGTCGCCGCCGGCTCCCGCGGCCTCGAGCGCGCGCAGGTGCAGGATCTGTCGGGGGAAGTCCCAGTCGTACAGCGCCTGCGTCGCGTCGATCCCCTCGTAGCACTGCAGGCGGATCAGCGGCAGGTCGAGCGAGGTCGCCATCGCCTCGGCCAGCGCCGTCTTGCCGGTGCCGGGCTCACCCTCGAGCAGGAGGGGCCGCTCCATCCGCTGGGCGAGGAAGACCACCGTCGCGAGCGCCTCGTCGGTGAGGTAGCCGGTGCTCTCCAGGCGCGCGGCGACGTCGCGCACCGACTCGGTGGTGTCCACCCCTCCAGGCTACTGAGCAGTGTGTTGGTCGCTGGTTGGCTGGGCACTCGGCACTGTCCCTGCGCCCGTCGGGATAGTTCGCCGCGAGTTGCACCAATCTGACGTCCGAAATGGTGCAACTTGCGGCGAACTATCTCTCAGCCGGGGGTGTCCCGGTCGGCGCCGGTGGCGAGGTCGCCGCACTCGACGAGGGTGACGTCGTGGGCGGCGAGGTAGTCGCGGGCGCCGCGGTCGCCGGTGGCGGTGGCCGCGATCTCGGCCCAGTGGTCGCGACCCAGGAGGACGGGGTGGCCGGGTTCACCGGCGTACGCCGCCCGCGCGAGCACCTGCGGACCGGTCGCCGCAGCCAGCACCCGGCGTACGACGTCGGGTCCGACGTCGGGCAGGTCGACCAGGACGACCAGGGCCGCGGCGGCGTCGGGCAGCGCGTTCAGCCCGGCGCGCAGCGAGGCACCCATCCCCTCGGCCCAGTCGCCGGCGACGACCACCGTGACGTCGGCATCGAGGAGAACGCGGGCCTCGGCGGCGCCGGCGCCCAGCACGACGGTCACGTCCGCGCAGCCACCGTCGCGCAGTGCTGCCAGCGACCGGCGCAGCCAGGAGGTGCCGTCGTCGTCGCGGACCAGCGCCTTGGGCAGGCCCATCCGCCGCCCCTCACCCGCCGCGAGCAGCAACCCCTGCACCGAGGTGGGGTCCGGGGTCGGCTCAGCCACCGAACGCCTCGGCGTACAGGTCGGCGAGGGCCTGGTCGTACGGCGCGCTCAGGCCGCACACCATCAGGTCGCTGCCCCGTCCGGCGACCAGGAACCGGCCGCCCTCCTCGAACGCGACCGCCCCGATGAGGTCCTGCATCGCCGCCGGCTGCGCACGGACGCGGGCGAGGTCGCCGCCACCACCTCGATACCACTGCGACACCTCGAGCTCGACCAGCCCGTGCTCGACGATGCGCACGGTCCCGTCGAAGGCGACGTCGGCCTCGGCCAGCACGGCGGCGGACGGCGCCATGCACCGCCCCGCGCCGGCGTCCTCGGGGGCGTCGAGCAGCACCACGTCGGCCGCTGGCGACGAGGAGGCCTCGGCCGCGCTCTCCGCCCCACCGAGGTCGTCCTCCTGCCCGCTCGACCCGCATCCAGCGAGGGCGAGCACACCGATGAGCACGAGGGATCCGAGGCGCCACATAACCCCACGGTGCCACACCGCCGATCGGGATAGTCCCTGACGTTTGGGTTGCTGCCGGCGCCGACTGGCAACCCACACGTCAGGGACTACCGCGCGGGAAACGCGCAGATGAAGGAGAAATGCCGAACGGCTCCCGCCCAAGGGCGAGAGCCGTTCGGTGGAGCCGTTCTGACCTGGCGGTCAGAAGTCCATGCCGCCCATGCCGCCGGACGGGTCGCCCATCGGGGCGGCCTTCTCCGGCTTGTCGGCGATGACGGCCTCGGTGGTGAGGAACAGCGCGGCGATCGACGCGGCGTTCTGCAGGGCCGAGCGGGTCACCTTGGCGGGGTCGATGATGCCGGTGGCGATCATGTCGACGTACTCGCCGGTGGCCGCGTTGAGGCCGTGGCCCGGCTTCAGGCCGCGCACCTTCTCCGACACGACGCCACCCTCGAGGCCGGCGTTGATGGCGATCTGCTTGAGCGGGGCCTCGATCGCGACCTTCACGATGTTGGCGCCAGTGGCCTCGTCGCCGGTCAGGTCCAGCTTCTCGAACGCGGTGGCACCGGCCTGGACGAGCGCCACGCCGCCACCGGCGACGATGCCCTCCTCGACGGCCGCCTTCGCGTTGCGAACGGCGTCCTCGATGCGGTGCTTGCGCTCCTTGAGCTCGACCTCGGTGGCCGCGCCGACCTTGATGACGGCCACGCCGCCGGCCAGCTTGGCGAGGCGCTCCTGGAGCTTCTCGCGGTCGTAGTCGGAGTCGGACTTCTCGATCTCCGCGCGGATCTGGTTGACGCGACCGGCGATCTGGTCGGTGTCGCCCGCACCCTCGACGATGGTGGTCTCGTCCTTGGTGATGACGACCTTGCGGGCCTGGCCCAGCAGCTCGACACCGGTCGACTCGAGCTTGAGACCGACCTCCTCGGAGATGACCTGGCCACCGGTCAGGATCGCGATGTCCTGCAGCATGGCCTTGCGGCGGTCGCCGAAGCCCGGAGCCTTGACGGCGACGGACTTGAAGGTGCCACGGATCTTGTTGACCACCAGGGTCGAGAGGGCCTCGCCGTCGACGTCCTCGGCGATGATCAGCAGCGGCTTGCCCGACTGCATGACCTTCTCCAGGAGCGGCAGCAGGTCCTTGACCGAGGAGACCTTCTGGTTCGCCACGAGGATGTAGGGGTCCTCGAGGACGGTCTCCATGCGCTCGGGGTCGGTGACGAAGTACGCCGAGATGTAGCCCTTGTCGAAGCGCATCCCCTCGGTGAGCTCGAGGTCGAGCCCGAAGGTGTTGGACTCCTCGACGGTGATGACGCCTTCCTTGCCGACCTTGTCCATCGCCTCGGCGATGATCTCGCCGACGGTCTCGTCAGCCGCGGAGATAGAAGCCGTCGAGGCGATCTGCTCCTTGGTCTCGACGTCCTTGGCCATGGTGAGCAGCTGGGCGGACACGGCCTCGACGGCCGCCTCGATGCCCCGCTTCAGGCTCATCGGGTTGGCACCGGCAGCCACGTTGCGCAGGCCCTCGCGGACCATCGCCTGGGCCAGCACGGTGGCGGTGGTGGTGCCGTCGCCGGCGACGTCGTCGGTCTTCTTGGCGACCTCCTTGACGAGCTCGGCACCGATCTTCTCGTAGGGGTCCTCGAGCTCGATCTCCTTGGCGATGCTCACACCGTCGTTGGTGATCGTGGGGGCGCCCCACTTCTTCTCGAGGACGACGTTGCGGCCCTTGGGGCCGAGCGTGACCTTGACGGCGTCCGCGAGCGTGTTCATGCCACGCTCGAGGCCGCGCCGGGCCTCCTCGTTGAAAGCAATCAGCTTGCTCATGCTGCGCGATTCCTTTACCGGATCTGAGTCCTGGGGGACCGGCTCGCTGCCCGCGACGGACGGCCCGGCCCCCGTCGAACCCTGCTCGACGGCGGTTGCGGACCTCAGCTCCCCGGTCCAGGGATTTGTCACTCTCATGACGAGAGTGCCAGCGTCATGTTTAGCACTCGACAGGTTCGAGTGCAAACGCCTCGGATCGGGTAGGAAGGACACATGACCGTCTCCCGGATCCTCGCCCGCCCGATGCTCGCCTCGATGTTCGTGGTCGGCGGGGCCACCGCGATCAAGGACGCCAAGCACCAGGCAGCAGCCGCCGAGCCGGTCACCGACAGGATCAGCTCGCTCGTGCGCAGGATCGCGCCGCAGCTGCCGGTCCCCGAGAGCCCCACGACGCTCGTCCGGCTCAACGGCGCGGCGCAGGTCCTGGCCGGGCTCGCGCTGGCCACCGGCCGCTCACCGCGTCTCTCCGCGACCGTCCTGGCCGTGACCCTCGTGCCGACCACGGCGGCCGCTCACCGGTTCTGGGAGGAGGCGGACCCGTCGCGCAAGCGCGCCCAGCGCATCCACTTCTTCAAGAACGTCTCGATGCTCGGCGGGCTGTTCCTCGCCGCCGTCGACACCGACGGCAAGCCCGGCCTGGCCTGGCGGGCCCGCCGGGCGGCGACGGACGCCCGCCGCGAGGCCACCCTGGCCCGCCGGCGGCGAGGTCCTACGGCATCGTGATCGGCTTGATCGATCCGCTGACCGATGCGATGGCGGTCCGGAAGATCGGGCCGAGCTCGGAGCCGGTCAGCAGCGTCCTTGGAGGGGCAGCGGGCGAGAGCTTGGGCGGGCTACGAGTGGATAGGAGGAAGCCCTACCTTCGGCCGGTCCGGCCGATCGCCTTCAGTCGGTCGACGACCAGGTCGGCGAAGGGCTCGGCGATCGCGGGCAGCACGTCGAGGTAGAGGCCCGGCTCGAGGGCCTCGAGCTCGCCGACGCACCACGCGCCGTCCAGGAGCAGCAGGTCGAGCCGCGCGTAGTCGATCGTCCGGCCGAGCACCCTGGTGGCGGCGACGACGGCGGCCTCGGCCAGGTCCGCCACGTCGTCGTCCAACGTCGCCGCCGTCACCGTCGCGCCGCGGAACTCGTGCGCCCGGATGTCGCCCGCCGGAGGGATCTTGCGGACCCTGCCGCGAGCCCGGCCGTCGAGGACGAAGACCGAGTGCTCGCCCTCGGTGCGGATCGACTCCACCAGGGGCTGTACGACGACCGGCACGTCGCCCACGTCGTCGAGCCGGGGGTCGTGCGGCCCGTCGACCACGACCACTCCGTGTCCGCTCGCGCCGATCCGCGGCTTCACCACCGCCGGGCCGCCGAGCGCGGCAACCGCCTCGGCCAGCCCCGGGCGCCCCTCGAGCGCCACGGTCGGCACGACCGGCACGTCACCCAGGCCGGTGAGGTAGGCCTTGTCGACGTTCCAGCCGAACACGTCGGCGCCGTTGAGCAGCAACGTGGTCGTCTCGACGCGGCGGGCCCAGGCCAACAGGTCGTCGGGCCGGTGGATGTAGTCCCAGGTCGAGCGCACGGCCACCAGGTCGGCCGCCGCCCAGTCGACGCCGTCGTCGTCCCACCGGACCCACCGGGCATCGATGCCGCGAGCGGCGAGGGCCGCGTCGAGCGCCGCGGCGCCGGGCTCGCCCTCGGGCCACTCCTCGCAGGTCGCCAGCAGCACTGTCACGCCGGGACACTAGCCGGACGCCGTCCGTTGTCGATTCGGCGGATGCTCGCGCGTCATCTCGATGACAGACTCCTTGCAGACCGAGAGGATCCACCGCCATGGCCACGTACATCGTCCTCATCCCTGACAACGAGAAGGAGTGGGCCGCCGCCGACGAGTCCGAGCGGCAGCGGGTCTACGGCAAGCACCGCGAGTTCAGCGACGCGCTCGCCGAGCGCGGGCACAAGATGACGGGCGGCGCCGAGCTCGCGGACTCCACCGCCGCCAAGGTCGTACGCCGCAGCGCGTCGGGCGGCCTGGCGATCACCGACGGCCCCTACGCCGAGGCCGCCGAGCAGCTCAGCGGCTTCTACCTCATCGAGACCGACGACCTCGACGGGCTCCTCGACACCGTGGGCATCCTCGCCGAGGGCGAGGGCGCCCTCGAGGTGCGGGAGTGCCTGTCCGGCGGCGACGGCTGAGGCCGGTGACCACCTGAACGCGGCCGATCCCGCGCTCGAAGTCACCCTGCGCGACGCGTGGGGCCGGCTCGTGGCGCTGCTGGTCGCGCAGTTCCGCCGCCTCGACCTGGCCGAGGACGCCCTCGCCGATGCCGTCGAGGCCGCGGCCCGCACCTGGCCACGCGACGGCGTCCCCGACAACCCGTCCGCATGGCTGCTCACGACGGCGCGGCGCCGGGCGCTGGACCGACTTCGCTCCGAGGCCGTGCACGCCCGCACCCTGCCGCGCCTCGCCGTCGAGGCCGAGATCCAGGAGGAGGCGCAGCGCGTCATGGCCGATGCCGGCCCTCGATCGGGTCCCGTGCTGCACGACGAGCGGTTGCGGCTCGTGCTGCTGTGTGCGCACCCGGTGCTCGCTCCGGAGTCCGCCGCGGCGCTCACCCTGCGACTGGTGATGGGTCTGTCCACGGCCGACATCGCTCGCCTGTTCCTGGTGCCGCCCCCGACGATGGCGGCCCGGTTGACGCGGGCTCGCAAGCGGGTGGCGGGCGAGGCCTTCGCGCTCCCCGTCGGGGCCGACCTCGACGAACGCCTCGACGTCGTCGCGCAGATCGCCTACCTCGCGTTCACGGCGGGCTACGCCCCGGGAACGGGAGCCGACGTGATGCGCGCCGACCTCGCCGCCGAGGCGATCCGGCTGGTCCGGGTGGTCCGCGAGGTGGCGCCCGGGCGCGACGAGCTCGACGCCCTGCTCGCCCTGATGCTGCTGCAGCACTCGCGCCGGCATGCCCGGGTCCGCGACGGCGAGCTCGTCCTGCTGCCGGACCAGGACCGGTCGCTGTGGGTCAGGACCGAGATCGACGAGGCGATCGCCCTGCTCACGCCCCTGGCGCACGCCCCGGCGGCGCCGTACCTCCTCCAGGCGCTCATCGCCGCCGAGCACGCCCTGACGGTCACGGCCGACGAGACCGACTGGCCGCGCATCGCTGAGCGGTACGCCGAGCTGGACGCCCTCACCGGCTCGCCCGTCGTCCGGCTCAACCGGGCGGTGGCCGTCGCCGAGGCCGACGGGCCGCTCGCCGGACTGGCCCTGCTCGACGGCGTGGACCTGCCCGGGCACCGGCTGCCCGGCGTACGAGGTGAGCTGCTGCTGCGCGCCGAGCGGTACGACGACGCCCGCGCCGCCTTCGACGAGGCGATCGCGGCGTGTGCGAACGACGCCGAGCGCGCCCACCTCATCCGGCGCCGCGCCCGCATCCCGCACTGACCCAGCGAGCGACCTACCCGGGCGCCGGGCTTCCGTTGGGGTCGTGTGCTCAGGTGGTTGCTCTGGCAGCCACTTCAGCACACGACTCCCCCGCCAGCCTCCTCGGCCGGCACAGGCGGCAGCCAGCGCGGGAAGAGCCCGGCCACGAGGAAGGGCGCGAGGGCGAAGACCGTGACGAGCGTGGCGTAGCCGAACGCCACCGAGCCCAGGGCGAAACCGGCGTACAGCGCCATCGCGAGCACCTCCGACCCGAGGCCGGCCACGGAGGTGACGGTCGCGCGAGCAGGCCCGGCGATGCTGTCCTGCATCCGGGCCTCGGTCACGACCAGCACCAGCTGGAGCACGCCGTAGCCGAGCGAGATCCCGATGACCGCCGGCGCGAGCGAGAGGGCGGCGCCCGCCCCGATCAGGACGGCAGCGACGGCGGTGAGGCAGGCCAGGCTCCGCGCCGACAGACGGGCGGCCGGGCCGGCGAGAGCCCCGCCCACCGCCTGCGCAGCGGCCGTGACCGCGGTCAGCAGCGCGACCAGAGCGGTGGTCGCACCGAGGTCGGCGAAGACGAGGCCGAAGTACTCGTCGAAGGCGAGGAAGCCGTACATCAACGCCGTCAACACCACAGCGCGGCGGACGACGGGGTGCGTCGTTGCCTCCTGCGTGCCTGCTCTCAGCATCGCCACCCAGCGGCCGACGAGCCCGCGACCGTCGATCGCCGGGTCCCCTGAGAGCTCGGCTGCGTCGGTGTGCGGCCTCGCGGTGGGCAGCGACCACGCGACCAGGGCGTTGACGCAGCAGACCCCGAGGCTGACCCAACCGGTCAGCTCGATCCCGCCGAGCAGGATCAGCGGCGCAGCGGCCAGGTTGGAGACCATCAGCCCGACCAGGCCGGCCGAGGTGGTCCATCCGATCACCTGGGCGTAGCGGCGCTCCTGGCCCGCCGCGGCCAGCTCGTCGTAGGTGAACGCCTCGAACGTCCCGGACGCCAGGGCCGAGGACAGCCCCCACAGCACGAAGCCCAGCAGGAAGCCGGCGTAGCCCGGCCAGGCGACCCACAGGGCGTACCCCGCCCCGTTGACGACCGCGCTCGCGGCGAGCAGGGCGCGCCGGGAGACCACGTCGGCCCACGCCCCCGACGGCACCTCGAGCAGGAACGTCGTCGCGGACCAGACCACGAACAGCGAGGAGATCTCGGCGGCGCCGAGCCCGTGGTCGGCGAAGAGCAGCGCATAGACCGGGTAGATCGGGATCAGGTCGCCCAGGAAGGCGTACGCGATCAGCCGTCCGGTCGGCGCACCGGCGGCGTGCTCAGCGGGGCGGCGGCTGGGTCAACCGTGGTGTGCGGGAAAGGCCATGGCCCATCGTGGCGTGGTCACGGTCGTGGCTCAACCCGATAACGACTTCCCCTCGGCCGGCGGTGCTGTCGGCTGGACACGGCACGATCGGCTCATGCCGGTGCTCCGCCCCGCTCAGCGCACGTCGTCGCTGGACTGGATGACGGGCGAGCTGGTGCGCTGGCAGAGCGAGGGGTGGCTCGAGGCGCAGCACGCCGACGAGCTGCTGCGCCGGCAACGCGCGGCGCGGCGTACCGAGGTCGGAGTCCTCGTCGCCGACCTGGTCGCCGGCGCCGCTGCCGTTGCGCGCGTGGTCGTGGTGCTCGCGCGCCGGCTCAACCGCCGGCCACGGCAGGGATGACCGAGATCTGCGTGCCGTCGGGGGTGGCGGTGTCGAGGTTGTCGAGGAACCGCACGTCGTCGTTGCCGACGTAGACGTTGACGAAGCGGCGGATCTGCCCGGCCTCGTCGAGGATGCGCCCCTTGATGCCGGTGTAGCTGCCGTCGAGGCTCTCGATCACCTCACCCAGCGTGCCGCCCTCGGCGCTGACCTCCGACTCGCCGCCGGTATAGGTGCGCAGGATCGTCGGGATGCGGACGGAGACGCTCATGTCGGTGGGGCTCCTCCCAGTTGGACTTACAGGTTGGTCGCGACGAAGGCAGCGTACGACGGGTCGATGGTGGCAGCCGGGCCCACGCGGTCGGCGACGGCGTCGATGGTCTTCAGGCCCATGCCGGTGTTGATGACGACGGTCTCGAGACTGGTGTCGAGCTGGCCGGTCTCGACGAGCTTCTTCAGCACGCCGACCGTGGTGCCGCCCGCAGTCTCGGTGAAGATGCCCTCCGTGCGGGCCAGCAGCACGATGCCGTCGCGCACCTCGTCGTCGCCGATGTCCTCGACCGCGCCGCCGGTCCGGCGGCAGATGTCGAGGACGTAGATGCCGTCGGCGGGGTTGCCGATGGCCAGCGACTTGGCGATGGTGTCGGGCTTGACCGGCCGGATCGCGTCGACGCCGGCCTTGTACGCCGCCGCGACGGGCGAGCAGCCGGTGGCCTGGGCGCCGTAGATCTTGTACGGCCTCTCCTCGACAAGGCCGAGCGTGATCAGCTCCTGGAAGGCCTTGTCGACCTTGGTCAGCTGCGAGCCCGACGCCACCGGGATGACCACCTGGTCGGGCAGCCGCCAGCCGAGCTGCTCGGCGATCTCGTAGCCCAGTGTCTTGGAGCCCTCGGCGTAGAACGGTCGCACGTTGACGTTGACGAACGCCCAGCCCTCCTCCTCACCGGCGATCTCGGAGGCGAGGCGGTTGACGTCGTCGTAGGTGCCGTTCACCGCGACCAGCTGCTCGGTGAAGACGGCCGAGTTGATCTGCTTGGGCCGCTCGAGGTCGCTCGGGATGAACACGACCGTGCGGATGCCGGCGCGGGCACCCGCCGCGGCGACCGCGTTGGCGAGGTTGCCCGTCGAGGGGCACGCGAACGTCGTGGCGCCCAGCTCGCGGGCTGCACTCAGCGCGCAGGCCACCACCCGGTCCTTGAAGGAGTTGGTCGGGTTGGTGGAGTCGTCCTTGACCCACAACGTGTCGATGCCGAGCGTGGCTCCGAGGTTGTTCGCCCGCAGCAGCCGCGTGAAGCCGGGCTCGGTGTTGGGGCTCTCCTCGATGTCGGCCGGCACGGGCAGCAGCGCCTTGTAGCGCCAGATGTTGCGGGGGCCGGCCGCGATCTCCTCGCGGGTCACCGCCGGGAAGTCGTAGGCCACCTCGAGCGGGCCGAAGCACTCGGGGCAGGCGTACTGCGGACCGAGGCCGACGAGATGGCCGCACTCGCGACAGGACAGGCCGGTCGCGTTGCCGAAGGCGCCCTCGCGAAGCGTCGGAGACGCCGGGGCGGTCGTGCCAGGACCGGACAGAACGGTGCTCACGGATTCCTCCTTCTCATCTTCCCCGCGGCGTACCTCGCCACGGGCCGGAATTAGCACCGTTTCCGCGACTGCCCCGGTCTTGTCACGACGTACGTCGTGCCGACCGGCACAGGAGGCTCGCGGCGGTTGCCGGGACGTCAACGGGCCGTTCCCTCAGTCCCTCTCGATGAGCTGCTCACCAGCGTAGGTCACGCCGTCTCACGATGCGTACGCCAAGTCCGACATGTGGATACGCCGAGCGGGAGAGTCAGGGGGCGTCGGCGGTGAGGCGGCGAAGCAGGTCCAGGACGCCCTCGGGGCCCTCGACGACCACGTCGGCCAGCGGCACGAGCGCGGACTGCTCGTCGGACGCGGAGCAGACCAGGAGGGTGTCGAGGCCGCGCGCGCGCAGGTCGGCGACGGCGTGGAAGGCCTCCAGGTCGCCGAGGTCGTCGCCGGCGAAGAGGAAGCCACCCGCCTCCAGGTCCTCGACGAGGTAGTCCACCACCAGGCCCTTGTGCATCCCGCCCGCGCGGACCTCGACGACCGCGCGGCCCGGCTCGAGGGCGAGATCGTGCTCGGCGGCGGCCTTCTCCAGGACGGCGATCAGCCGCTCCTGCGCAGCGGCCGGGTCGTCGAGCTGCCGGGTGTGCACGGCCACGGCCAGGCCCTTCTCCTCGACGTGCGCCTCGGCAGCCCCGGCCGAGCGCATCAGCTGGGGCAGCTCCCGCATGAAGCGGGACAGTCCCGCCGGCGGGCGTGGGGTCACGATCCGCCTGTTCGTCGACGACCAGCGCTCGTTGCCGTACTGGCCGAACAGGTAGAGCTCGCTGCCCGCCTCCGCGAACTCGGCCCCGATGTCGTCGAGACCACCAAGGGCCAGAGCCTGGCGCGCCGGGCGGCCGGTGATGACGGCCACGGCGAGCGCCTTGGCCGCCAGCGGCAGCAGCACGTCGTGCGCATCGGGGTGGATGTGCGCCTCGGACGGGTCGTCGACGATCGGGGACAGGACGCCATCGAAGTCGAGCCCGATCACGGTGCGGGACAGGTTCGCCGCGAGCGCGGCGTACCGCTCCTGTGCCTCGTCGGAGGTGAGCTCCACGCCCGCCAGCCTCGCAGACCGGGGTGAACGAGGGGTGAAGCGGGTCAGCCCAGCGGAGCGGTGAGCACGACGGTCAACCGGTCGAGCTTCATCGCGCCGACGGCTGGCTGGACCCGGCGGATCCCGAGGTCCAGGCCGAGCTGCCGACCGGCCGCCTTGAGCCGCGGCGGGAAGTAGACGGTGTTGGCAGGGATCGTGCCGACCCAGTTGTCGGAGCCGACGACCTGCCAGCCGATGTCGGTGGCCCGCTCGGCGACCTCACCGGCGAGACCGGAGATGCTGGTGTTGTTGTAGACCTCGACGTAGATCTTGCCGCGTTGGATGGTCGGCTTCGGCTTCTTCTCGGGCGTCGGCGTGGTCGTCGGTGACGCGGTGGGTGTCGACTCGGGCGCCGCGGCCGGGGTGATCTGCCGCTCGGTCTCGGGTTGGTCCCTCGTGGCCACGAACGCGATGCCGGCCATGGCCACCGCCACGACGCTCAGCATCACCAGCGGCGAGGGGTAGGCGACGCCCCGCTCGTTGTGAGCCCCGTTGCGAGCCCCGTTGCGGGCCCGGTTGCGCACCAGCACGAGGCGCGCCCGCTACAGCTCGAAGCCGAGGCGACGCGCGGAGCGCTGCCGCTGACGGGACGCGCGCAGGCGCCGGAGCCGGCGGACGAGCAGCGGGTCGGCCTCGAGAGCCTCCGGCTTGTCGATGAGCGCGTTGAGGACCTGGTAGTAGCGCGTGGAGGACATGTCGAACTTCTCGCGGACCGCGGTCTCCTTGGCGCCGGCGTACTTCCACCACTGGCGCTCGAACTCCAGGATCTCGCGGTCGCGGTCGCTCAGGGTCGGCTTGTCACCCTGTGGTGAGAGCGAGCTGGCGGCGTCCATCTGAGAGGCTCCTAGGGCGGGCAAGAAGGTGGCGTCGCCTCAGCATAGGCGACGAATCACAGCGATGTCATTCGCCCCGTGGCGAGTCGTCGGCAAGTCGCGGGCGGGTGCGGCGTGTGCCAGGGTCGCGGCATGACGATCGGCTGGGGAATCTGCTCGACCGGGAAGATCGCGACCAGCTTCGCGCGCGACCTCGCGCTCGTGCCCGGCGCCACGCTGGCAGCGGTGGGGTCTCGCTCGGTCGAGACTGCGGCGGCGTTCGCCCGCGAGCACGGGCACGACGGCACGCGTGCGCACGGCTCGGTCGAGGAGCTGGCGGCCGACCCGAGCGTCGACGTCGTGTACGTCGCGTCGCCGCACACCCTGCACCCGGTGCATGCCCAGGCGGCGCTGGAGGCCGGCAAGTCGGTGCTCTGCGAGAAGCCGCTGACCCTCAACGCCGGCCAGTCGCAGGCCCTCGTGGACCTGGCCCGCGCGCGAGGCGTCTTCTTCATGGAGGGCATGTGGATGGCCTGCAACCCGGTCGTCCGCGTCCTGCGCGAGCAGGTGGCCGCGGGCCGGTTCGGCACGCCCAAGCAGATGCACGCCGACCTCGGCTTCGTGGTGGACCGGCCGGCGGGCGACCGCCTCGTGGCTCCCGAGCTGGGCGGCGGGGCGCTGCTGGACATGGGGATCTACCCGCTCACGTTCGCCCACCTGATGCTCGGTGAGGCCGAGTCGCTGAGGGCGACGGCCGTGCTCGCCGACTCCGGGATCGACCTCGACGTCGCGATCGCCGGGCGCTACCCGGGCGGTGCCGTCGCGGCCATGACCGCCTCGATGACCTCGACGTCACCCCGCTCGGCCACGATCGCGACGACCGAGGGGCTGCTCGAGGTGCCCGCGCCGTTCCACCACCCGTCGTACGGCACCTGGCTCCCGGACAGCGGCGACCCCGAGCGCATCGAGGGCACCGACCCGTTGATCGGGTCCGGGCTCGGCAACGAGGCCGCCGAGGTGCAGCGGTGCCTGGCCGAGGGGCTGCTCGAGAGCCCGCTGGTGCCCCACGCCCAGTCGCTCACCCTGATGCGGCAGCTCGACGCGATCCGCGCCCAGATCGGGCTGGTCTACCCGGGCGACGCCTGAGCGGGAAAGGAGAGTCCGGCCTACGGGTGAAGAGCGCTCCCCGCGCGCGGCCTAGGGTGGGCAGATGGCGACGAACGGCTCGGCGGACCTCGTGATCGTGGCCAACCGACTGCCCGTCGACCGGGTGTACGACGCCGACGGGACCCCCTCGTGGCGGCGTTCGCCCGGCGGGCTGGTCTCTGCCCTCGAGCCGGTGCTGCGACGAAACGACGGCGCCTGGATCGGCTGGCCGGGCGGCGACGAGACCGACCTGGAGCCGTTCACCGAGGACGGCCTGCGGCTGGTGCCCGTCGCGCTGAGCGCCGAGGAGATCGAGGAGTTCTACGAGGGCTTCTCCAACGGCACCCTGTGGCCGCTGTACCACGACCTCGTCGCCAAGCCGGAGTTCCACCGGGAGTGGTGGGAGTCCTACGTCGCGGTCAACCAACGCTTCGCGATGGCCGCGGCCGGGGTCGCCTCGAAGGGCGCGACGGTGTGGGTGCAGGACTACCAGCTGCAGCTGGTCCCGCAGATGCTGCGCGAGCTGCGGCCCGATCTGCGGATCGGCTTCTACCTGCACATCCCGTTCCCGCCGACCGAGCTCTTCCAGCAGCTGCCGTGGCGTCGCCAGATCCTCGAGGGCCTGCTCGGCGCCGACCTGATCGGCTTCCAGCTGCCCGGCGGCGCCGCCAACTTCGTGCGGCTGGTCCGCCAGCGGGTCGGCCACCGCACGCACCGCGACACCATCGAGCTGCCCGACGGACGCATCGTGCGGGCGCGCAACTACCCGATCTCCATCGACGCGGCGGGCTTCGAGGAGCTGGCCCGCTCCGAGGGGGTCACCAAGCGGGCCGCCGAGATCCGCGCCGCACTCGGCGACCCGCGCACCGTCTTCCTCGGCATCGACCGGCTCGACTACACCAAGGGCATCCACGCGCGGCTGCGCGCCTACGGCGAGCTCATCGAGGAAGGCACCATCGACGTCGGCGACGCCGTCTTCGTCCAGGTGGCGACCCCGTCGCGCGAGCGGGTCGAGCAGTACCGCGTGCTCCGCGACGAGATCGACCGGCTGGTCGGCCGCCTCAACGGCGACCTGGCCCGCATCGGCCGCCCGGCCGTCTCCTACCTGCACTCCTCCTACCCCAAGGAGGAGATGGCGGCGCTCTACCGCGCGGCCGACGTGATGGTCGTGACGCCCTACCGCGACGGGATGAACCTGGTCGCCAAGGAGTACGTCGCCTGCCGCTACGACGACGACGGCGCCCTCGTGCTCTCGGAGTTCGCCGGCGCCGCCAACGAGCTGCGCCAGGCCTGGCAGGTCAACCCCTACGACCTGAACGGGATGAAGGACGCCCTCCTCGCAGCAAGCCGCGCCGAGCCGAGGGACCGCACCCGGCGGATGCGCGCACTGCGCAAGCAGGTGACCGAGAACGACGTCGCCCACTGGGCCAAGTCGTTCCTCGACGACCTCTCCGAGAAGGTCGGACCCCGCCGCTGAATCCGTTGAGTCGTTGTCAATGGGCGCCGGTCGCGCCGACCTGCTGTACCTCGGCGAGCATCAGCTCGGTGATCTCCTTGGCGAGCGTCTCGCCGGGCACGCCCCAGCCGGCGTCGTACCCATAGACCTCGCGGAGCGACCTCGAGCTGCGCAGCCCGTCGAGGATGTCGACGTCGTCGGGCCCGACGAGGCCGGGGTGGACGACGCCGACGGCCTCGGAGATCTTGAGCAGGTCGCGGCGCAGCGTCTTCACGTAGTTCTGGGCGCGCACGCTCTTCAACGTCGGGTCGAGGCCGCGGACGTAGCGGGGGTTCTGGGTGGCGACACCCACCGGGCAGTGGTCGGTGTGGCACTTCTGCGCCTGGATGCAGCCGATCGAGAGCATCGCCTCGCGGGCGGCGTACACCATGTCGACGCCGAGCGCGAAGGCGATGACGGCGTTCTCCGGGATGCCCAGCTTGCCGGCGCCCATGAATGTCACGTCGTCGGTGAGGCCGGCCTGGGCGAAGCGCCGGTAGACCTCGGCGAAGCCGACCCGGAAGGGGAACGCCACGGCATCGGCGAAGATCATCGGAGCGGCACCGGTGCCACCCTCGCCGCCGTCGATGTTGACGAAGTCGACGCCACGCTGACGGCCGGCCATCAGCTGCACGAGGTGGTCCCAGAACTCGAGGTTGCCCACGGCGCTCTTGATCCCGACGGGCAGGCCGGTCTCGGTGGCGAGGAGCTCCACGAAGTCGACCATCGAGTCGACGTCGGAGAAGGCGGTGTGACGGCTGGGCGAGATGCAGTCGACCCCCGGCTCGATACCGCGGATCTCGGCGATCTCGTCGCTGACCTTGGCGCCGGGGAGCATCCCGCCGAGGCCGGGCTTGGCTCCCTGCGACAGCTTGATCTCGATCGCCTTGACCGGCGCCGACGCCACGAGGTCCTTGAGCCGGCCGAGGTCGAAGCCGCCGGTCTTGTCGCGACAGCCGAAGTACGCCGTACCGATCTGGAAGACCAGGTCACCGCCGCTGCGGTGGTACGCGGAGATCCCGCCCTCGCCGGTGTTCTGCAGGCAGCCTGCCCCGTCAGCACCGCGGTTGAGCGCCTCGATGGCGTTCTTGGACAGCGCTCCGAAGCTCATCCCCGAGATGTTGACGACGGAGCTCGGCCGGAAGGCGTGGGTGCGGCCGCGGGGGCCGCCCAGCACCTTGGCCGACGGCAGGCGCACCTCCTCGCCGACGTGCATCGCCGTCGGCGCGCCCGGCCCGGCGAACGTGCGGTGCTTGATCACCGGGTAGCCGTCGCCGCGCTCCATGTCGTTGTCGCTGCCGAAGCCGAAGTAGTTGTTCTCGAGCTTCGACGACGCGTAGACCCAGCGACGCTGGTCACGGCTGAAGGGCCGCTCCTCGTCGTTGCCCGTGACGATGTACTGCCGCAGCTCGGGCCCGAACCGCTCGAGCTGGAAGCGCAGGTGCCCCACGACGGGGAAGTTGCGCAGGATGGCGTGCCGCTTCTGGGTGAGGTCGTGTGCAGTCACCGCGCCGAGCACGGCAAGGCCGGCTCCTGCCGCTCGGGTCCACTTCATGATCCAGTCCTAGTGCCGCGCGGTCTGGCTGTCGAGCCTCCTCAGGGGTGGTATAGCAAGGCGCGAGTTAGGGTCCGAGCATGGATCTGGTCCCGAAGCCCGACCAGGTCGTGGCCGCGGCCGCGAACGTGGCGCACACCCTGCTGTACGGCGGCCTCGCCGACCTGCGGCCGATGCCCCGCACCCTGGTCGACGACGGCGTCCTGCGCGAGGTCTACCAGTACCGCCCTGTGCCCGAGGCGACGCCGGTCGGCGACCCGGTGCTGCTCGTCACGCCGCTGGCGGCGCCGTCGCTCTGCTACGACCTGCGCCGCGGCTGCTCGCTGGTCGAGCACCTCGTCACGCAGGGACGGCCGACGTACCTCGTGGAGTACGGCGCGGTGTCGTTCAAGGACCGCAGTCTCGGGCTCGAGCACTGGGTCGACGAGGTGCTGCCGGCCGCCGTACGCGCCGTGTCCGAGCATGCCGGCGGTCGGCCGGTGCACCTGGTCGGCTGGTCGCTCGGCGGGATCTTCGCGCTGCTGACCGCTGCCGACCAGGCCGCCCTGCCCATCGCCTCCCTGACCGTGCTCGGCACGCCCGTCGACATCAAGCAGGTGCCTCTCATGGCACCGCTGCGCCCGCTGCTGGACCTCGACCTCGGTCAGGGCCTGGTGACCCGCGCGTACCGGGCGCTCGGCGGGGTGCCGAAGCCGCTGGTCGGCTGGGCCTTCCAGCTGGCGTCGGTGCAGAAGATGGTGACCAGGCCGCTGGCGATCCTGGCGCACCTCGACGACGCCGAGTACCTCGCCCAGCTCGAGGCGGTCGACCGGTTCGCGTCGCGGATGATCGCGTATCCGGGGCGGAGCTTCGGCCAGCTCTACCACCGGTTCGTCCGCGGAAACGCGCTCGTGCACGGCTCGATCGAGCTGGGCTCGACCGACGGTGGCGCCCGGACGATCTCGCTGTCGTCGATCACGGTGCCGGTGCTGGTCTTCGCCGGAGCGACGGACGGCATCGCGCCGATGCCGTCGGTGCAGGCGCTGCTCCCGCTGCTCACCGGGTCACGGGAGACGGTGCTCGAGGTCGTGCCCGGGGGCCACCTCGGGCTGCTGACCGGCCGGGCCGCGCGCACCGCCACCTGGCCGGTGATCGACGCATGGCTGGATCGCTGGACGGCTGCCGCGACCACGGCGAAGAAGAAGGCGGCCCCGCGCAAACGGGCGCCTGCGAAGAAGGCGGCGAAGAAGGCGGCGACGTCGACGGCGGAGCCGGAGATCGGCACCAACCCGCAGCGGCGCTACGGCTCCGCGTCGTCACGCTCCCTCGGGCGTTAGCGGCTTCGAAGGTTTCGACACCACCGGACTCCGGCAGGGCCGCGGCTAGATTGCGCAGGTGCCGCACGAGAGCCTGCCGAGGTCGGTCCGGATCGGGTACGGCTCGGGATCGGTGGCGACGGGGGCGTTCGGCACGGTGCCGGGGCTGATGCTCCTGCCGTACCTCACCGACTCGCTCGGTATCGCGGCGCTGTGGGCGGGGGTCATCGTCTTCCTGCCCAAGGCCTGGGACGTCGTGCTCAACCCGATCGCCGGGCGCATCTCCGACCGCACGCAGGACCCGCGCGGGCCGCGGCGGCCGTGGCTGCTGAGAGCCGGTATCGGGCTTGCCCTGGCGTTCGCGCTGATCTTCGCCGGACCGGACACCGGTCCGACGATCGCGCAGGCCGGCTGGGTGCTGGTGTTCTTCCTCGCCGCGGCGACGGCCTACGCGTTCTTCCAGGTCCCCTACGTCGCCATGCCCGCGGAGATGACGAGCTCCTACGACGAGCGCACCCGGCTGATGACCTGGCGGGTCGCGATCCTGGCCTTCACGATCATGCTGGCCGGCGCGACGGCACCGGTGATCCGCAACCAGGTCGGCGGCCGCGACGGCTACCGCGTGATGGGTGCGGTCATGGCGCTGGTCATCCTGGTCGGCGTCGTCGCCGTCTACCGCGGCACCCGCCACGCCCCCGTGGGCACGGTCGAGCCCGGCCCGGGCTCGCTGCGGGAGCAGCTGCGCATCGTCGCCGGGGCCCGGGACTTCCGCTGGCTGCTGACGACGTACGTCATCCAGGCGCTCGCGACCGGTGCCATGCTCGCCGGGGTCGACTACCTCGCCAACGACGTGCTCGAGAGCACAGCCGCCTCGACGATCCTCTTCGTCTGCTTCGTCGGGCCAGCGCTGCTGCTGACACCGCTGTGGGCGCGGGTCGGCGAGCGGCTCGGCAAGAAGCAGGGCTACCTCCTGTCCTCGCTCGTGCTCGTCACCGGCGCGACGCTGGCCGTCCTGTCCGGTGTCGCCGGTGCGGCAGCGGCCTTCACGGCCACGGCGCTCGTGGGAGTCGGGTACGCCGGGTGCCAGGTGTTCCCGCTGGCGATGCTGCCCGACGCCGCGGCCGTCGACGCGCGGCGTACCGGATCCAACCGCGCCGGGGTCTACACGGGCGTCTGGACCGCCGGTGAGACGCTCGGGCTCGCGCTCGGGCCGGGGGTCTTCGCCGTGGTGCTGGCGCTGGGCGGCTACGTCAGCTCGACGTCAGGCGACGTCGTGCAGCCCGACTCCGCGCAGACCGCCATCGTGCTCGGCTTCTCCCTGCTTCCGGCCGCGCTCACGCTCCTGAGCCTGCGCTGGCTGCGGCGCTACTCCCTCGACGCCGCGACCGTCGACACCTGACCGTTGTTGGTCCGGAGGTTTCGAGACAGGCGCCAGGGCGC
>CAVRPU010000008.1:0-419654 GCA_963723195.1 uncultured Actinomycetota bacterium | reverse complement strand
GGCGAGCTCCTCCTCGGCCTGGGCCCGGAAGCCTGTCGCGCCGAAGGCGGCGAGCCCGTCGACTCCGGCACGCATCTCGGCCTCCGCGGTCTGCGGGTCGTCGCCGCGGGCGGCGGTGAGGAGGCCGCGAAGCCGGTGCCACTGGGCGGCGACGGCGGGAGGGCGGTGGCCGGGTAGACCCCGAGGTTGGCGGAGACGCTCCTACTCGGGCGGGCGCGTGAGAGGATCCGGCCGTGTCGACCGACGTGGGCTGGGTGACGGAGAGCCTCCGGGTCGACGGCAGGCTCGTCCACTGTCGGCGCAGCGAGGGTGGGGACGGCGTACCGATCGTCCACGTGCACGGCTTCGCGATCTCCGGTGAGTACCTCATGCCCACGGCGCGGCGACTCGCCACGCGGTGGGTCAACGTGGTTCCCGACCTGCCGGGGTACGGGCGCAGCGAGCGCCGCGACCGGGTCCTCGACATTCCCGCGCTGGCCGAGGCTCTGATCGCGGTCCTGGACTCCCTGGGCATCGACAAGGCCGTCCTGGTCGGGAACTCCATGGGCTGCCCGGTCAACCTCGAGGTGGCACACGTGGCACCTGAGCGCGTGCACCGCCTCGTGCTGGTCTCGCCGGCGGGCGGCGCGCACAACCAGCCCCTGATCCGTGCGCTCGGCCAGCTGGCGAAGGACGGTGCTCGGGAGAGCCCGAGGATGTTCCCCGTCGCGCTGCCCGACTACCTGAGGTTCGGGCCGATCAACGGTCTGCGGCTGTTCCACCAGCTGACCCTCTACCCGTCGCTGGAGCGCTTGCTGCACACCCCCGTCCCGACGCTCGCCGTCCTGGGGGTCCGGGACCCACTCATGCCGCCGGCGTCGCGGGTCCGGGACGTCGCCCGGCAGGCTCCCGAGCACCTGACGGTCGCGGTCGTCGACCAGGCAGCGCACGCGTTGAACTTCAGCCACCCGGTGGAGCTGTCGACCACGATCGAGGCCTGGTTGGACGATGCGATCGTCGAAGGCGTCCGCCTCCCGGACGGTGTGCGCGTGTACGACAGTCGCGGCGGAATTCTCGGCTGACGCCCCGGACCGGCCGCACGGTCGGCGGTCAGATCTCCGCGGGCAGCGCCTCGGACGCATGCACGTCGTCGCGCTCCAGCTGGGCCCGCACCCGGGCGTCGAAGTAGAGGTAGGCCATGGTGAGCCCGACGTACGGCATCAAGACGGCGTAGGTGACCCCCGAGACGATGTTGGCCACCGGGAACGGCGCCCCGGTCACGAGGATCAGGATCGTGCCGAGGATCGGACCGACCGCGCCGGCCAGCAGGATCGAGGTCCCGAGAAGGATGGCGGTCTTGATGATCTGGTGCCGCACCAGTGCCGCACTGCGGCGAAGGGACCCGAGTGCCGAGGGCGTTTCGAACGCGATCACCGGGACGAAGAGGGCGAAGACGACGATCAGCACGACGGCGAAGGGTGTCAGCACGACAGTAATGCTGAGGAGCCCGATGACGACGGACGCGATCGCGAAGGCTCCCAGGAGCGGCCGCCATCGGGCGAGGGCGAGGCGATAGGCCCGGCGTACGCCGACGGGCACGTCGCGGTCGATCTCGCCGAGGGCGTACGTGGTGGCTGCCAGCACCAGCAGGATGCTCGTCCCCAGCAGGATGAAGGTCACCAACGCGGCCAGAACGATGCGGAGGCCGCCTCCCTCGCCGCCTTCAGAGACGCCCGCGACGTCGGGCGCCTCCAGGATGAGGCCTTGCAGCCCGGCCACGACGAGCGAGGCGGGGATCGTCAGGAACCCGATCCCGATGAACATGCGCCACCGCGATCTGTACATGCGGGCGGCCGCGCGGATCACCTGCCCGGTGGCCCTGCGCCGGGCCAAGCGCAACGGCGTGACGGGCGTCCAGACGGTACGGCGGAGGAGCCAGATCACCAGCACGGCGATCAGCGCCACGGTCACGAACAGGCGCAAGGGGTTGTCCGCGAGCCTGCGCACGACATCCGAGCCGCTGGAGACGGCGCTGCAGAAGAAGTCGGTGGCGGAGGTGCCGAGAACGCCACCGGCCGGGACGGCGTAGCTGGTGTCGCGGCCCTTGGCCTCCAGGTAGCTGATCGGCCGGGTCCAGCTGTCCTTGGTGTTCGGGCCGGTCGGCCCGTTGTAGAACGACTCCTCGCGCTGGCCCCATCGGCCCTGGAAGCCGAGCCAGGGAAACTCCGCCAGCGCGGCCGCCGGGTCGCCGGGGACGACGGCGACGGTGGGAAGGACGTTGTCGGCCGGTTCGCGGGTGTCGTCGCAACCGAACCCCTGCTCGCCGGACGTGCCGAGGTACAGCGCGTCCTCGAAGTAGTTGGCGTGCGATCCCGCGGCAGCGTGCACGACGGGATGACTGCCGTCGACGACCTCGAGCTTCGCGTCGTCCCACCGGGCGACCTCGAGGCCCTCGTGCTGGCTGTAGCCGACCTCGATCGGTGTCTGGTCGAGCGCCTGGGCGGCATCCTCGGCGGCGAAGACGAGCTGGACCATCTCCCAGTCGCCCTCGTGCTTGTTGGTGAAGTCGTTGAAGGGGTAGAAGAACCAGTACTGCAGGGCCAGCCGGTCGCCGATGCCCGCTTCAGTCGTCACATGCGCGTACGTCGTCGGCGCAAGACCCGGTGCAGTGGCCCGGCTCCACCTCTCGTAGTCGCACCCCGCCTCGAGCGGGTTGCCGGGAAAGTCCAGGTAGTAGCCGAAGAGGCCATCGCTGAGATCCTCGGCGGTCGGGCCCGCCCGGATCACGTCGCCTTCGGCCCACGGCCCGCGCAGTGCCACGCTCGGGTCACCGAGGACCAGCTCGACAGCACTGGGTTGGTAGGGCTCACCGGGCCCGCACTCGACGGGCTGGTTCACCAACCGGACCACCGGTGCGAACCGCTCGGCGAGCGCCTGCTCGGCCTCGTCGGCCGGGCTGGCCGCGCCGGCCGCGCTCTGCGTGACGCCGGCTGCCACACCGAGTGCCAGGACCACCAATCCAGCGCGCAGGAGGTGCCTCGATCTCATCATTGGCCCTCTCGTGGCGCGGCCCTGGGGCCGCTGCTCCCAGCTCGGACCACTGTAGGGACAAGAGCCTCCGCCGTCGCGCGAACCGCGACACGCCGCCAGCCTGACGTCCGCGGAGCGTTGTATCTGAGAACCTCATCTGCGGCGACAAAGCCGGACTCGAGAGGACCCCTCACCAATGGACGCGATCACCACCGATTTCTGGGAAGTTCTCCTGTGGAGCTTCTGGTTCTTCATCTGGGTAGCAGCCATCATGGTGTGGTTCCGATGCCTGTGGGACCTGTTCGGAGACAGCTCGCTCAGTGGCTGGGGCAAAGCGGGTTGGGCCATCCTGCTGGTCTTCGTGCCGTGGCTCGGCGCCCTGATCTACCTGATCGCGCGTGGCAAGAGCATGACCGAGCGTCAGCTCGCGGCCGCCGCGGAGATGCAGGCGCAGCAGAAGGAGTACATCCAGCAGGTGGCAGGGTCCTCGCAAGGCCCGGCTCAGGAGATCTCCAAGGCCAAGGCCCTGCTGGACTCCGGGACCATCACCCAGGAAGAGTTCGATGCTCTCAAGACCAAGGCTCTCGCCTGACGCGTCCGGAGCGCCGGCTCAGGTGGCCCTGCGGTAGGTGGTCGGTCGCCACGGCCGCCACTCACCGTTGTGGGTGTCATCTCGGAGCCACCACTCCGCCCGGATGCTGCCGTCGGCGTCGACCTGGATCGTGCCGTCGGCGGCCAGCGGGTACCTGACCCGGGCGGGGCCCGTGAACGTGAGCGTGTCGCCGTCGATGACGCCTTCGTAGCGGCTGAAGCGCTCGTGGTACGGGCCCTGGTCGTTGAAGTAGATGGTCTTGAACGTGCCGCTGTCGTCGTCGAAGCCCCAGTACATGACGCCGTACGACGTCGGGGCGTCGCCGAAGCTGACGCGGTAGCGGCTCTCCAGGAAGAACCCGCCCTCCAACCAGCGGAACGACTCGGACAGAGTCACTGGTGCGGCCGGTCCACCTGGTCCGTCGACGCTGAGGTCCTCGGCTACCCACTCGCCCACCAGCGGGCTCAGCCGTGCGAGCGCCTGGCTGGGGGCAGGGGGCCGGTAGGTGGCGTGCTCGGCGAACTCTTCGGTCAAGTCTCCTCCTGGGTGTGCACGGGGTGGGCGCCGCGGCGCGAGCCAGAGCTGCGCGCGGCGGACGTCGGTCGCCGTCAGCCCCATTGGCCGAGCGCGTACCTGGTGCCGTCCGGGTCCTCGAAGAGCGACCACCATCCGAAGTGCTGGCGCTCGGGAGGCAGCGAGAACACCACGCCGCGAGCCGTCAGCTCGGCGTACGTCGCCTCGATGTCGTCGCAGTCGAACATGACGTTCGAATGCGGCAGCCGTTCCGGTGCGTCGCGACGGGGGCCGTCGTCGGGGCCACGACGGGTGAGCACCAGCAGCAGCTCCTGTCCCGGTGGCTTCACCTCGATCCACCGCTCGTCGCCGAAGGAAGCGTCCTGCACCGTCTCGAAACCCATCCGGTCGGTCCAGAAGGCAAGCGCGTCGCTCTGGTCCTCGACGGGAAGGTAGACCTTGGCCACCTTGCTGATCACTGGGCGCTCCTCTCTTCCTACGGCTGGACGCCTGGGACGCTAGGACCGGGATCGGCGCAGGGTGCGATTTCGAGCACGGTCGAATCCGCCTCGACACAGCCGGGTCGCGTGGATTCTTCGGCCGTCGAATCGTGGGTAACGCGGCGCGCGGGGCCTACGGTCCTCGCGCCATGACCGAGCTCGACGTTCACACCCGCTCCGCCGATGCCCACGGCCACCCACGGCGCTGGGTCGCCGTCACGGCTGCCCTCATCGTCGTCGTACTCGTCTTCGCCGCAAGACGCGTCATGGTGGACGTTCCACACGTCACCGCGGGCACCGTTCCCGACGAGGGGATCGACAGGGAGTACGCCCTGCATCCCCTCTTGGCCGCGACCCACATCGGGCTGGGTGTCGTCTACCTGCTGGGCGCTTCCCTTCAGCTCTGGAGGCCCTTCCGGGTCCGCCACTACCAGGTGCACCGCCGGTTGGGTCGCGTGCTCGCGCCTCTCGCGGCGGTGAGCGGTGCGACCGGCGTCATCTTCGGCGCGCGCTACGCGTTCGGCGGCCGGGCCGAGAGTGCCGCGAGCGTGCTCTTCGGCTCCTGGTTCGTCCTCGCGCTCGTGCTGGCTGTGGTGGCGATCCGCAGGGGCGACGTCGTTTCTCACCGCCGCTGGATGGTCAGGGCGTTCGCGGTGGGGCTCGCCGTGGGCACCGTCCGCGTCTGGATCGGCGTGTTCAGTGCCTTGGGGGTTCTCACGTTCCCCGACCGCTTCGCCGTGTCGTTCTGGATCGGCTTCTGCCTCCACGTCCTGGTGGCGGAGTGGTGGCTGCGGACGCGTCCGCACCCCGGCCCGACCTAGGATCGGGTCGTGGTCAGGCTCGATCTGAGCGCTCGAGGAGTCTGCGGAGTCAGGTTCGGACTCTCGCCTGTCGGCGAGGTGGCGGCCAGCGTGCGCCAGCTGGCGGCTCCACGCCTTGCCCCCGTGACCCAGCATTGGCTCCGCAGCTGCGGCAACGGCCTCGACGCCCAGGACGTCGCCTCGTTGCGCGCGATGCTGTCGATGGGTGTCCGCCCCGGCACTCCGCGGATCCTGAGCCCCGCTCCGGACGTCGACCATGAGCCGATCGAGAGGCTCTTGGTCCGGCTGTCCAGCATGTCCGGGGACGAGTTGCGTGCCGATGTGGTGGACGCATGGAGTGGCCGGCCCGCGGCCGGGACCGTGCGGCTGCTCGACGACCCGCAAGCGCCGCGCCTGCTCGCCGCCTCGATCGAGCGCTACTGGCAGGCCGCCATCGCGCCGTTCTGGCCGCGGATGCTCGAGGTGCTGGACGCGGAGGTACGCCGACGAGCCATCATCGCCGCACGGCACGGAGCCCTTTCCGCCCTGTCCGACGTCCACTCCAGCATCAGCGTCCACCGGTCGACCGTGCACATGACCGACTGTGGGACCACGGTCACCGGACCGGTCGACGAGCTCGTACTGTTCCCGTCGATCTTCGTGTGGCCACGGCCCGTGGTCTCGCAGCCGGCACCAGGAGTGGTCACGCTCCAGTTCGGCGCGCGCGGCCTCGGCACGGTCTTCGATCCGCCGGACCACGCCGACGACGCGGTTGACGGCCTGCTCGGCGACGGCCGGGCCGCGGTCCTGCGGTTGGTGGCTGAACCCTTCACGACCACGGCGTTGGCCCGCGTCATGGGACGCAGCGCCGGCACCACGAGCCGGCACCTCACCATCCTCCGCGATGCGGGCCTGGTCAGCGCGCACCGTGAGGGCAGGCGGGTGCTGTACCGGCAGACCCCCTTGGGGCGGGCGCTGCTCCAGACCGGGAGCGATCACCGAGCGAGGCGTGAGCCACACGGCTGACCCCGACGCTTGGGCCGCGCGTCGCTCAGGCCTGGCGGCGGGATCTCTCGCCGCCTGCTCCGCGAGTCGCCGCGAGCAACTTCTCGGCGAGAGCAGTGCGCCGGTAGTAGACACACCGTCCGTCGCGGCGGGCGACGGCCAGCGAGCTTCGCCGAAGCGTTTTCAGGTGCATCGACACCGTCGCCGGCGAGAGGGTGAGCTGCGCGGCGAGGTGCGTGGTGGTCCTCGGCTCGTCCAGCGCGGCCAGCACCGACGCCCGGGTCGGCCCGAGCAGGGCCTCCAGGGCACCGGAGGGCTCACCGGCGCCGAGCGAGTCCCACACCCCGCTCGACCCCCGGGCGGCGTACATCAGTCCGATCCGCCCGTTGCCGGAGTCAGGTGCGAACGCGACCCCGGGCCAGGCGAAGACCGACGGGGTCAACGTGAGCCGACCGGTGGGGTAGGTCTGGCGGATATATGCCTTGTGGACCAGCACCGCCTCCTCGGACGCGGTCACCGTCGGGTGCAGCTCGCTCACTGTCTGGCGGACCCCGTGAGCGGCGAGCGTTCGGGCGCGGGCCCGCACGTCATCGTCGATCACCTCGGACATCCTGTTCCAGTACGGGCCGATGGCCGCCTCCCAGTAGCGCCAGAGCAGGTCCGTGATCCGATGCGACAGGTCGCGTCGGGACACCAGCCGCATCACCGCTGATGGGACGGGACCCGCAGAGGACCAGACATCGACGATGTCGTTGCGGAGGTCGTGCGCCGGGAGGGACCGCACCGATGCGAGGGATCTCTCGATGTCCGCGCGCTGCTCCCCGGCGTCGACGAAGGAGAGCTGCGGTCCCCGGTGAAGCGGCGGCGCCGGGAAGATCACACCGATCGACGTCCGGTCCTCGGCGCTGAGTCGCGCCAGCGTTTCTGCCCGCCAGGAACGCCACCTGACCGGTGGTACCTCCATCTGCAGGAGGCGAGCGCTGGCGCCGATCTCCACCAGTGCCGAGCGCCCGACATGGACCTCGGTCCAAGCGTCCGCCGTCATCTGCACGCGCAGCACGAACCTCACGCTATCCAGCCTGCATCGGACTTGAAAGCACTCGCCGGTCACGTCTGCGCAACGGTTCCGGGTGGATTCGGCGACACCCGAAAGGTCCTCGATCCGCCGAAACAGCACGCGGCGGTCGTGCCCTTGAACGAGCGCCGACGGGCACCTGGGCCGGCTTGACCGCGCGGCGACAGCCGCGACAATCCTGGCTTGACCGATCGCGGTCGACTGGCTGCGGCCTGTCCGCGCCAGTCGCTGTGAGGACCTGCGCACCGTCGTCGGGCTCAGCCCGATGGTCAACAGGGGTCACGCGCCCAGTTCGCCACCGTCCTCGCCGCCGTCGTGAAGACCAAGCCACACCAGGTTCGCCGGTGGCTCGTTACGCGGTGACGATGTCGATCTCGGTGCCTTGGGGTGGCGATCGTGGCGGCCCCGGCGGGGTTGGCATCCCCATGCCCACCCCGGTGCTGACCGGGGCCACCACCACGACAGCTCAGCACGTGGTCGCGCTGCTCATGCCGACGCCTTCCAGAAGTAGTAGTCGGTCTCGTAGGGGATGTGAACAGTCTCGCTGACCACGTCACACTCGGAGGCGGCAGGAGCCCGGCCGCCGACGGTGTTGAGGCGCTGGATCCAGGTGGTCTCCACCAACCTGTCGCCGTCGGCGCCCGCCACGGAGGTCTTCTTCTTCAGCAGGAGCCAGTTGATGGCCGTCGGGTCGACGTTGACCTCCTTCTCCTTGGTGGCGGTGACGAAGCTGCCGTCGAGGGTCTGCCAGGTCGGTCCCGCGTAGTGCGTGCCGATGAGCTTCCCGTTCTGGGCGTAGAGGTCGGCGCTGGGGGCGACGGGGGTCCAGACGTTCCCCGGGTCGCAGCGGTAGATCTGCCAGCCCTTGGCGTGGGCGACCAGGAAGACCTTGTTGCCGGCGGGCGGCACGAGCTCGGCGGGGATGCTGGACGGGGACGGACCGGCGTACGCCGGGGCCGACATGGTGATGACTGCGATGACAGCGGCACTCAGCCGCGAGAGAGAGAGCTTCATGGCTCAAGGCTGCGCGCCGCGGGGGTCGGCCCGAAACTACGGAGAACCCGAGGAAACCGTAGGCCCCGACCCCAGGAACGACCCCAGCATCCAGCAGCCGGCGCGGATCCGCGACCGCTGGGTCGAGCCGAGCACCACGTCTCCTCCGGCGACCATCGGGTCGACCGACCCGGCCGGAGACCTGGGCGGCGTGCGGAAGCGTTTTTCCGTCAGACGTTGAACCGGAACTCCACGACGTCGCCGTCCTGCATGACGTAGTCCTTGCCCTCCATGCGCACCTTGCCGGCCTCACGAGCCTTCTGCAGGGAGCCGAGGGAGACGAGGTCGTCGAAGGAGACGATCTCGGCCTTGATGAAGCCCTTCTGGAAGTCGGTGTGGATCACGCCGGCGGCCTCGGGCGCGGTGGCGCCCTTGCGGATCGTCCAGGCGCGGGTCTCCTTGGGGCCGGCGGTCAGGTAGGTCTGCAGGCCGAGGGTGTCGAAGCCGACGCGGGCGAGCACCTCGAGCCCCGGCTCGTCGACGCCCATCTCGGCGAGCATCTCCCGGGCCTCGTCATCGTCGTCGAGCTCGACCAGCTCGGCCTCGAACTTCGCGTCGAGGAAGATCGCCTCGGCGGGCGCGACGAGGGAGCGCATCGTGTCCTTGAGGGCCTCGTCGGCGAGCTCGTCGGCGTCGCAGTTGAAGACGAAGAGATACGGCTTCGCGGTGAGCAGGGAGAGCTCGCGGACCAGGCCGCGGTCGATCGCGCCCGACTGGATCAGGCTGATGATCGGCGTCCCGGCCTCGAGGGCGGCCAGCGCTTGGCGGGCGGCGTCGAGGACGGGGCCCAGCTCCTTCTTGCCGCGGGCCTCCTTCTCCAGTCGCGGGATCGCCTTCTCGACGGTCTGCAGATCGGCGAGGACGAGCTCGGTCGAGATCGTCGAGAGGTCCGACTCCGGGTCGACGGCGCCGTCGACGTGCGTGACGTCCTCGTCGCGGAAGACCCGCGTCACCTGGCAGATCGCTGCCGACTCCCGGATGTGGGCCAGGAACTTGTTGCCCAGCCCTTCGCCCTCCGACGCCCCGCGGACGATCCCGGCGATGTCGACGAACTCCACGGTCGCCGGCAGGACGCGAGCCGACCCGTAGATCTCGGCCAGCTGGGGCAACCGGGTGTCGGGGACGCCGACCACGCCGACGTTGGGCTCGATCGTGGCGAACGGGTAGTTCGCCGCGAGCACGTCGTTCTTCGTCAGCGCGTTGAAGAGCGTCGACTTCCCGGCGTTGGGGAGTCCGACGATTCCGATGGTGAGAGCCACGGGCCGGGAGTCTACGGAAGGTCGACCGTAGGCTCGGCATCGTGACGATCGAGGCAGCGCTGCGCGAACCCGCACATCAGGTCTCCCCACGCGCCGTGGGGTTCTGGCGGCTGGGCGCGGGCATGAACCTGGCCTTCTGGGTCGTCGCGGCGGTGATCTGGTACGTCTTCGCCCCGCACCCGTGGTGGGCGGTGCTGATCGCCGTCGTCGTGGTCGGCCTGTCGGCGGCGTACGCCGTCGTGATGCCGTCACTCCGGTTTCGCATCCACCGGTGGGAGGTGACACCGGAGGCCGTGTTCACCCGCTCGGGCTGGCTCTCGCGCGACCAGCGGATCGCGCCGCTGAACCGCGTGCAGACCGTCGACTCCCATCAGGGCGCGATCATGCGCATGTTCGGGCTCAGCTCGATCACCGTGACCACGGCATCCGCCGCAGGACCCATCAGCATCGACTGCCTCGACCAGGAGGTGGCCCGCGGCGTCGTCGCCGAGCTGACCCGGATCACGGCGGCCGCGGAGGGCGACGCCACGTGAGCACGGACCTGCCCGGCTCGACGCCTCCCCCGGTCCCGCCCGCTTCGGCGACCCCTGCTCCGGTCGAGGTCTGGCAACGGCTCGACGTGCGGATGCTGGTGATCGACCCGTTCAAGGTGCTGCGGCAGTTCCTGGTGCCCGTCCTCATCGGCTTCATCGGGGTGCGGAGCAGCAGCGGCGACTGGCCGTTGTGGATCCTCCCCCTCGCCATCACCAGCTCCATCGTCTTCGGCAGCCTCCCGTGGCTCACCACCCGCTTCCGCATCTCCGACTCGCAGTTCCAGCTGCACTCCGGGCTGCTCAACAAGAAGCAGCTGACGGCTCCGCTCGACCGGATCCGCAGCGTCGACCTCGAGTCGTCCCTGCTGCACCGCGCCCTCGGACTCTCCAAGGTAGAGATCGGCACGGGCGTCGACGACTCCCGGATCACCCTCGACTCGCTCGCGGCGCCGCAGGCACACGACCTGCGCCGCGTCCTGCTCGCGCAGCCGTCGGTCGCGCTCGGCGCGACGGCCCCCGCCCATGGCGAGGCCGACCAGGCGTCGTACGCCGTCGGGCCCGACACCGATGCGGACGACTCGGAGGCCGTGCTGGCTCGCATCGACTGGTCCTGGCTGCGGTTCGCGCCGTTCAGCCTGTCGCGGCTCGCCGTCGTCGCGGGCGCGATCGGCGTCCTGAGCCAGTTCGGGGACTCCCTGCCGTTCCTCGACGAGGAGAGCCTCGAGGAGGGCTGGAACTGGGTGCTCGGCTTCGCGATCCCCCTGGTCGTGTCGGTCGCCCTGGTCGCCGGTGCGATCGCGTGGACGGTCGTCTCGGTGCTCGGGTACGTCGTCCAGTGGTGGAGCTTCGTGCTCGCCCGCGAGCGTGGCAACCTGCGCCTGACCGCGGGCCTCTTCACGACCCGCTCGACGACCGTGGAGGAGGTCCGGATCCGGGGTGTCGAGCTCAGCGAGCCCGTGCTCCTGCGCCTGGTCGGTGGTGGCGAGCTCTCGACGCTGGCGACCGGGGTCGGCGACAGCGGGGTGACCACGGTGCTTCCGCCGTGCCCGGTCGAGGTGGCGACCGGGGTCGGCAGCACGCTGCTGGGCGAGGACCTCGCCCTCCGGATGGAGCTGACACCCCACGGCGCGGCCGCCCGGCGCCGCTGCCACGTCCGCGCGCAGTGGGGCACCTTGTTCCTCACGGCCGCCGCCGGGACCGCGACGACACTGTTCGATCTCTCGATCTGGCTCCCCATCGCCGTCTTCGTCGCCTCGGCCACGCTCGGGGTACTGAGTGCCGAGGCGGAGTACGCCCACCTCGGTCACGGCCTCACCGACGCCCATCTCGTCGCGGGCTCCGGAACGTGGGTCCGGCTCCGCACGGCGCTCGAGCGCGAGGGCGTCATCGGCTGGGTGGTCCAGCAGAGCCCGTTCCAGCGCCGGGCGGGCCTCGCCTCTCTGGTCGCCACCACCGCGGCCGGGGCCGAGAAGGTGCTCGTCCGCGACGTACCCCTCGGTCGCGCCCTCGCCCTCGCCGACGCCGCGACGCCCGGCCTGCTCACGCCGTTCCTGACGCGCGACGGCCCCGCAGCAGGCGCTGCGGGGCCGTCGTCAGGTCTGGATCAGGGGCCGTAGAGCGCGGCGACGCCCTGCCGGTCGGTGTTGGTCATGCTGAGGTTGCTCGAGGTTCCGTTGCACTGCGGGTAGTGCATGATCGACGCCGAGTCGTAGGTCGTCAGCGCCCGCCAGTTGTTGTCCTCGAAACAGGTGCCTGCCTCAGGCCGCGTGTGCTCGTGCCGGAAGCCGAGGACGTGCCCGAGCTCGTGGCCGAGGATGTTCGTCGGCGTCCACGAGCCGCTGCTCTGCAGGGACTTGGCGTTCACGAGGATGTTGCGACCCTGCTTCGGGGTGCTCGGGAAGAACGCCCGCGCGATGTACTGCTGGGTCTTGGTGGGCTCGACGGAGAACACCACGGAGCTGTTGCGCACGGTGCACGCGGCGTCCTGAGCGGCCACGTAGGTGAAGTCGACGGCCGACGCGGCCTCCCACAGGTCGACGCCGCCGTTCATCGCGCTGACCACGGCGGCATAGTCCTTGCCGAACTTCGTGCTCACGCAGTAGGTCAGGGTGACCATCTGAGTGGCATCCCAACGGTCGTCGACACCGCCGACGGTGTTGACGATGAGCGCCTGGTCCTTGCCGACCATCGCCCGGTAGTAGGTCCGCAACGCTCGCTTGCCGCGCACCGGCTCGTCACCGTTGACGATGAACTGGCCGTCGGTGTCGCGGAACGTGGACTTCTTGAACTCCTTGAAGGTGGGGATCCGTTCGCCGGCGCGATCGGCGGCCGTCGACGACGGCGCTCCGAGGGCTAGTGCGAGGAGTGCCGCCGAGAGGACGGCGGCCCCGAGAGTGCGCATGCGCTTCATGCGTGTTCCTCCTGTTGACGTGTAGCGGGCCGGCAAGCCCGCCGAGCCCACAGTCAAGCCAGGGCGACGAAAAGCGCGCCATGAGCTGAAGGTAACGAAACGGTAACGATAGTGACCGAGCGGTCGCTAAACGGGCGTGCCGGTACCCCCACCCGCCGGAGCGGGTGGGGGCGGGGTGGGACGCCCGGACCAGGTCAGCCGGCGACCGGTCTCACGACCCGTAGAGGTACGCCGAGAACCGCAGGTGTCCGCTCAGCGTCGCAGGATCGCGACCGCGCCGTCGGCACCCGAGGCCCAGCAGGTGCCGTCCGTCGCGCACATGACGGCGTCGAAGGAGTCGGCGTCGAACGTCGTCCAGGTGCGGCCGCCGTCGTGGGTGATGTCGCTGCCGGTCGGACCGACCGCCACGGCCACCGGCTTCTCCCCCGGCAGCCAGGCGACGCCGGAGCGGTAGCCGCCGAGGTCGCCGCCGGGCTTCCAGGCCTTGCGCGAGCCGTACGCCGACATCCGGCGCCCGTTGTCGGGGTCGGTGAAGTCGCCACCCACGGCGATGCCCTCTCGCTTCGCCTTGAACGCCAGCGAGAAGACCCCACCTGCCTCGGCAGCGGGGATCCGACTCTTGGCCGCCACCCAGGTGGTGCCGAAGTCCTTCGACGAGAAGATCCGGCTGGCCCCACCGCCGGAGGCGAAGTAGGCGTCGGAGTCACCCGCAGTGACCAGACAGGTGCCGCTGGCGGCGAAGCCGAACTCGCCGTCGACCGCCGGCGGCATCCCCTTGCGCGAGACCTCCGACCAGGTCAGGCCGCCGTCCTCGGTGCGGATGATGCGGAACTTGCCGCGCACCGGGTCGCTCATCGCGAGCCCGTGCGCGCCGTCGGGGAACATCGCCATGCAGTCGTAGAACGCGTCCTGGTCCTTGTTCGTGAAGGTGCGGTCCCACGTCGCGCCGCCGTCGGTGGTCCGGTAGATGCGCGACTTGCGGCCGGGACCGATCGCGAGGATCTGCGCGGTGTCGGCGTCGACCGCCTCGACGTCACGGAACAGCAGCGGCTTCTTCAGCTCCGGGCCGACCTTCTGCCAGGTCTTGCCGGCGTCGACGGTGCGCCACACGCCTCCTGTGCTGCCGCCCACCCAGGCGGTGCTGGCGTCGACCGCGGCCAGGCCACGGAAGCCCTGCGAGGTGTTGACGTCGACGTGCTTCCACGAGGGCATGGGTTTCATCGCGGGGCTCACCCCGTCGGAGTCGACGCCGGCCGCCGTGGGTGTCACGGCCGGAACGGCAAGGAGGACGAGGGCAGTGGTCAGGATCCCGAGATGGAGTCGCATGGCACCACCCTGGCCCGGCGTCGTACGCCGTGTCCAGGGTGGGCTCGGGATCAGCCCTTCTTGACCTTGAACTTCGCCGTCGACGGCGTCGCGTCCACCACGCCGCCGAGCACCGCGCGCACCTGGAGCTTGTGCTTGCCGACGTCGAGCTTCTTTCTTCACGAGTACGGGACGAGCAGCTCTTCCACTTCTTCTTGTCCAGCTTGCACTGGAACGTCGCACCCGCCGTCGGCGACTTGAACTTGTACTTCGCCTTGTCCGGCTGCGTCACGGAGTCCGGACCCTTGATCTTGCCGGTGGAGCCGGTGGTGGCGGTGGCGGGAGCTGCACTCGACTCGCACGCCGACGACCACGTCGGCGACGTCCGCGATCACCGTGTCGTTGCCCCCGCCGCAGTCGACCCGGTCGACCACGCCGTCGCGGGCGTTCACGACGTCGTCGCCGTCGCCGGCCGTCAGCTGGTCGATGCCGCCGTTGCCGGTGAGCGTGTCGTTGCCGGTGCCCCCCATGAAGCCGGTCGTCGAACGCACCGCCCGTGAGGATGTCGACGCCCGAGACGCCACGCAGCACCACGATGCCGGGGAACGTCGTCGCGTCCGCGGTCTGCACACTGTCCTTGAGGAACGTGGCGTAGAGCTCCTCGATGCCCGAGAACGCGATCGACGCGCTTGTGCTGGCTGCCGCCAGATGCATCCCGCTCGGAGTGAACGTGAAGGTGACCGGCTGACCGATCGAGACCTGGGCCCTGTCGAAGTCGATCTCCCAGCTGTCCGTCCCTAGACCGCCGTCGGTGCCCGCCTCGGCGAGGAACTCGCACGAAGCGGTCGTCACCGTCGCCACCGGACACCGGGCCGCTGCCCACGAAGTCGACGACGGTGTCGTCACCGGGTCCGCCACTCACCGTCTCGCCGCCGATCAACAGGTCGTTGCCCTCTGCGCCGATCAATACGTCGGTCGGGCCGCCCGTGATCTGGTCGGAGAGGGGCGAGCCGGTCACCTGGTCGACCTCGTCGGCGCCCTCCTCGTCGACGTCGACGAACACCGTGTCCAAGGCCGGAACGCCGCTGCCGTGACGGCCGACAGGTTCACGTTGTCGGTGCCTGCCCCCGCATCCACGAAGATCGACTCCAAGGTGGCACAGACGTCACCCGGACCGACCCCGGATGCGCTCAGGCTGCCTGCGACGCACGAGACGGTGATGTTGTCGTCGGCGCCGTCACTGTCGACGTCATTGCCGCTGACGGTGATCACGGCGTGCGCAGGCGCGGCGACCATCGTCGTGAGAGCGAGGGCGGCGACAGTGGCGAGCAGCAAGCGAGCGCTTCACCGGATGGTGCCACCCCTGTCGAGGCGACAACGGTCGTCTGGACCGGCCGTGACGCGCGTCGCCGCTCAGCGGCGCAGGGCCATCGTCATCCCGTCGCTGATCGGCAGGATCACGCTCTCGAAGCGTTCGTCGGCGGCCAACCGGTCGTTGAACGCCTGGAACACGGCGGTGGTCGCGTCGTCGCCCGCCGGCTCCAGCACGCGTCCCGACCAGAGCGTGTTGTCGACGAGGAGGAGCCCTCCCGGCCGCATCAACGGCGCCACGGCGTCGACGTACGCCGGGTAGTTGCCCTTGTCGGCGTCGATGAACACCAGGTCGAACGGCTCCCCCACCTCCTGCGCGAGCGACGCGAGGGTGTCGAGGGCGGGCGCGATGCGCAGCTCGATCCGGTCGTCGACGCCGGCCTCGGCCCATGCCTCGCGGGCGATGGCGGTGTAGTCCTCGCTCACGTCGCAGCAGAGCAAGGAGCCTCCCTCGGCGAGCCCGCGCGCGATGCAGATCGAGGAGTAGCCGGTGAACGTGCCCAGCTCGAGCGCGCGCCGCGCCCCGGCCAGGCGGGTCAGCAGGGTGAGCACAGCACCTTGGAACGCCGAGACCTGCATGCCGGCCGCGCCGCCGGTCTCCGCCCGGGTCCGCTCGGCCAGGGCAGCCAGCACCGGGTCGGGCTTCGGGGCACGCTCGGCGACGTACGCCGCCATCTCGGGTGCGAGCCACGGTGGGCGCGTCTTGGAGCTCATGGGGGAACGGTAGCCCCGAGGGGCGTGACCTAGGCTCGGCGCGTGCGCGTCGCAACCTGGAACGTCAACTCTCTGCGCTCCCGCATCGACCGCGTCGAGGCCCTGCTGCAGCGCCACGACATCGACGTGCTCGCGCTGCAGGAGACCAAGGCGCGCGAGGACCAGCTGCCCCTGATGGGCCTTCAGGCGTTGGGGTACGACGTGGCCGTCGCCGGCTCCAACCAGTGGAACGGCGTGGCGATCCTCAGCCGCATCGGGATCGAGGACATCGAGGTCGGCTTCGACGGGATGCCCGGCTACGGCGAGCCCGTCGCGGCCGAGTCGCGGGCGATCGGGGCCGTGTGCGGAGGGTTGAGGGTGTGGTCGGTCTACGTGCCCAACGGCCGCAAGCCCGACGACCCGCACTACGTCTACAAGCTCGAGTGGCTCAGGACGCTGCGGGCCGAGGCGCACCAGTGGCTCGACGGCGATGCGGTCATCATGGGCGACTGGAACGTCGCGCCACGCGACGAGGACGTCTTCGACATGGCCCAGTTCGCGAAGTCGACGCACGTGACGCCGCCGGAGCGCGCGGCGTTCCAGGCCTTCCTCGACGACGGCTGGGTCGACGTGGTCCGGCCGCTGGCGCCGGGCCCCGAGGTCTACACCTACTGGGACTACTACCGGTCGAGGTCGCAACGCAATCGCGGTCTGCGGATCGACTTCGTGCTCGGCTCGCCGTCGGTAGCCGGGCGCGTGTCTGGAGCCTTCATCGATCGTGCCGAGCGCCTCGACGAGTCCAAGCCGGGGCCGTCCGACCACGCACCGGTGATCGTTGACGTCGTCGAGTGAACGATCGGCTGCTGGGAGACGCCGCGGTCATCGCGCGCCAGCGCATGCACGAGCTCATCCTCGACCCAGGCTTCGTAGCCGTCTCGATAGTGGTGATCCCACTCAGCCAGGCGGCAGCCGGGTGCGAGCGCCGTCGATCGCGCCGGCGATCTCGTTGAGCCTGGGTGTTGGTGGCCGGCAGTCCCTGGCGGCGTGCCAGCCGTCACCCGAGCCCATCATGTGCGGGGCCAGGCGCTCGTGACCCAGGTCGGCGAGGATGGCCGCGTAGTCCTGGAGGATGGCCGCGTTCTGGTCATCCTGATAGGCGAGCGCAACCGGGATGACCTGCCGCATCATCAGATCTGCCTCGCCCGCGCGGCCCAACATGCTCAGGATGCACGCGGGTTCTGCTGCGAGTCCGACATAGCCACGACGTGCCCATCTCGCTGGGCGATCAGCGACCGCCTCGCTCTCCAGCTCCAACGAACGCTCCAGGTTTCCGTCGGCTGGCCTCGTACCCGCCGAGCTCGGTCAACGCGATCCTGAGCGCGGCGGGGTCCCTCGAGTCGCTGACGATCGTGATACCTCGTCGAACACGACGCGCGCTGCCGCGACGTTGCCCGCGTTCGCGCTCGACGGCCGCCACCGTGCGCAACGGGTAGGGGAGGTCGGCGCGGTCCGCCGAGCCGGCGCAGCATGTCGACGCTGTCGATGGCGAGGCGAGTACGGCGCTCGCGGTTCCTTGGCGCTGAATCGGAGGCAGTTGGCGAGGACCGCCATGCAGTGGGCGAGATCCCGACTGTCCGGCGCTCCCAGGCTTGACCGCCATGGTCAGCCAGTGCTCGCAGTCCGGCAGCCTCGCGGCGCCGGTTCCAGTGCCGGCCGATCAGCGATCGATCTCCAGCCCGACTTCCCAGCGCTCGGGTCCGCGTCCAGTGACCAGGCGAGCGCGGCGCAGATGGTGGCGTGCTCGGTCTCCAGAGCTCGGCGGGCCGCGGCGTAGTCCGGCGGTCGACAGCCGGTCCGTGCTCCTCACGGACACCTGGAGTAGTGGTGAGCGTGCCGGTCGCGGGTGAGGCCCTCGGGGTCGGTCGCCTCCAGCTCGCTCACCGCAAAGGCTCGTACCGTCTCGAGCAGCGCCGACCCGAGGCTCTCCGTCCGCGTCGTCGGTGACCGGGCCAGGCTCGCGTCGACGATGTCGAGCGAGGTCGAGCGGCGTCCGCCCTCCGCGCTCACCGGCGGTGCAGACCGCCTCGACGGCGGCGAGGTCGCTCCGTCTGCGAAGACGCCCATCCGGGCGAAGAAGTCCTGGTGCGCTGTAGTCGAGGACTCGGTCGACCACTCGATCGTCGCGCGCAGACTGCGGTGCCGTTGCGGTCGGGTCGCGTCCGCGGCCGTGACGTCGAGGGCGGTTCCGAGCCTGGCGCAGGATCGCCTGCGGGCTGAGCAGCTTCGACCGGGCGGCGGTGAGCTCGATGGCCAGCGGCAGTCCGTCGAGCGCTCGACAGATCTCCACGACGGCCGGGCCCGACTCGGCCGTCAGCGAGAAGTCCGGGCCGGACCCGGCGCGCGTGCCGGACGAAGAGCTGGACGGCCGGCGACTCGTCGAGCGCAGCGAGCGCTGAGGTCTGCCGGTAACGACAGCGGGGTACAGCGAACTCCTGCGCGCCCGCGACGTTCAGTGGTCTCCGCGACATCGCTCATCCAGTGCCCCGGCAGCCGAGCCGAGCAGGCGGGCCCACGGTGCGGCCCGCCGAGCTGCTCCAGGTTGTCCAGCACGAGGACGACGTGGCTGTCGGCGAGGAAGTCCGACGACCGCCTCCGCGGCGTCGTCGTCCGTCGGCGACCCGAGGGTCGACGGAGACGGCCCACATCCCCGTCGCCTCGGTGACCGACGCCAGGGCACGAAGTAGGCGCCGTCCGGGAAGTCGGACACCAGCGAACGGGCCAGCTCGACGCCGAGATGGTCTTGCCCGCACCGCCGGGGCCGGTCAGGGTGCGAGTCGCGCGACACCCTCGATCAGTGCCCGCAAGGCGTCGATCTCGCTCTCGCGACCCAGGAGCGGCGCGTCGGCCAGCGGGAGCGTGCTCGACGCACCCAGGGTGCGCAGCGGTGGGAAGTCCTGGTCGAGCCCCTCGATGTCGAGCTGTAGATGTGCTCGGGCCGGGGCAGGTCCTTCAACCGGTGGGTGCCCAGGTCACGCAGGGCCGAACCCGGGAGGCAGGGTCGCCGCGACCAGCTCGGCCGTCGCGGCCGACATCGTCACCTGGCCGCCGTGCGCGGCGGCCGCGATCCTGGCCGCCCGGTGCACGTCCATGCCGACGTACGCCCCGTCGTGCGGGATCGGCGCCCCGGTGTGCAGCCCCATCCGCACGCGCACGCGCTCTCCGGCCGGCCACGCGAACTCGGCCAGCCGCCGTTGGCCGGCTTCGACCGCGCCGACCGCCTCGCTCGGCAACCGGGAAGACGACGTAGAAGCTGTCGCCCTCGGTGCCCAGCTCCGTGCCGCCGAAGGCCGCCCACGTCTCGCGGAGGATGCGCCGCTGGGCGTCCAGCGCGTCGACGTACTGGTCGCCCAGCCGCGGCCAGCAGACGCGTCGAGCCCTCCATGTCGAGACAGCAGCGTCACGGTCCCGGCCGGATCGTGCCGGTCCGCCCAACGCCTCATGATCGCCGTGCCGAGCGGCGCCCAGGGCAGTCGCCCGGCGTCGAGGGCAGGCCGTGCATGCCCCTACCCTTCTTGGCATGCCCCTGAGAGCACCAGATCCGAACCTCTACTGGGACTACTACCGGCAGCGGTTCGAGCGGAACCGCGGCCTGCGCATCGACTTCATCCTGGGTTCGCCGTCGGTAGGTGCCCGTGTCCACCAGGCGTTCATCGATCGCGACGAGCGTGCGGGGCATGGCGCTTCCGACCGCGCTCCCGTGGTCGTCGACATCGACCCGGCCGGCTGACTCGGCGGTGCGCCGCCTCGACCCCGTCGGCCCGCTGGTCGCCGCCGCCTCGCTCGTCGTCTTCGCCCTGCACCGCTTCGACGGCGAGCTCTCCCGCGACCTCGCGCTCTACGCCTACGCCGGGCAGCAGGTCGCCGACGGGGTGCCGCCGTACGAGGGCGTGATGAACCGTTCCGGGCCGCTCGCCCATCTCGTGCCGGGGCTCGGCGCGTTCCTCGCCCGGCTCGTCGGCGTCGACGACCTGTTCGGCATGCGCCTGCTCTTCCTGGCTCTGTCGGTGGCCTGCGTGTGGGTGATGTACCTCCTGGCCCGCGACCTCTACGACGGCAGCCGCTCCGCCGGCATCTCCGGCGCGGCCCTGCTCGTGTGCATCCCGGGCGTGATCATCTACGCCACCGGGGGTCCACGCGAGAAGACCACGATGATGCTGCTCCTCGAGCTGGCGTTGCTGGCCGCGGTCCACCGGCGCTGGTGGTGGGCGGGCGTCTGCGTCGCGCTGACCACCCTGACCTGGCAGCCCGTGTTCTTCCCCGCCCTCGTCGCCGTGGCCCTCGCCGCCGCGCTGGGCGAGCGCGGCACGCGGTGGCGCGCTCTGGGCAGCATCGCGCTGGGCGGGGCGGTGGCGACCGGGCTGATGTCGGTGTACTTCCTGGCCGTCGGCGCCTTCGACGACTTCCTCGACGGCTTCGTGCAGATCCACCTGCACTACACCTACCAACCCGGCCTCTACGACGACCTCGAGCGCCAGTGGGAGGGCATCGTCGTGGGGTTCGACACGAGCCTCGGCTTCGTGGTCGCGGGGCTGGCGCTGCTGGTGGTGCTCGCGCCGCTCGAGCTGGCGCTGCGCAGTCGTCGCCAGAGCGGCCTCGGCCGGACGAGGGCCGCGTTCGCCGTGGCCACGCTCGTCGGCATGGTGTGGAGCTATCGCGTCTTCAACGGCTGGGCGGACGCCCTGATGCTCGTGCCGTTCGCCGCGCTCGGCCTGGCCGGGCTGGTCTCGATGGTCTCGGCGTACGTCGACTGGCGGGCTGCGGCGGTGGTTGCGTCGGCTTGGGTGCTGGTCGCGGTCTACCTCGGGCAGGACTGGTCGCGCCACTCGCAGGACAGTGTCCTGCTCAAGCAGGAGCGCGAGGTCGCCGACGCGATGGCCGCCCTGCCCGACGACGCGACCGTGGTGTCCGTCGAGGCACCGCAGGTGCTCGTGCTCACCGGCCGGACCAACCCGAACCAGCACCAGATGTTCCGCGCCGGGCTCGAGGAGTTCGTCGACGACAGGTGGCCGGGCGGCCTGGCAGGGTACGCCGACACGATCCGTGCCGAAGCGCCGACCGTGGTGGTCGTCGGGCGCGGTGCGCGCTACGACTGGCTGCTGCCCGCGCTGGACGACTACACCGAGATCGGCACGAGTCCCGGTTGGTACTGGTACGTCCGCGACGACGTCGGCGCCGAGGCCCTCGACGAGGTCCGCGCCGCCGTCCTGGGTTGAGGCTGTGACACGATCGCGCTCATGAGCGCTGACCCACTCCCGGAGCCGGCGCCCGACCCCCGACGGCACCGCTTCTCCGTCGTCATCCCCGTCTACAACAGCGAGCAGGTCGTCGGCCAGACGATCGACGACGTCGTCGGCGTCTTCGCGGCCGCTGGCCTCGACCTCGAGCTGGTGCTCGTCAACGACGGCAGCCGCGATGGCAGCTGGGCGGTGGTGAGCGACAGGGTGCGCACGATCCCCGGCGCCGTCGCGGTGAACCTGCTGAAGAACTACGGACAGCACCACGCCAACCTCGCCGGCCTCCGCGAGACCACGGGCGACTTCGTGGTCACGATGGACGACGACGGCCAGAACCCCGCCGACCAGGTGCCGCTGCTCATCGACGCGGCGCTCGAGGGCGGGTACGACGTCGTGTTCGGCCGTTTCGAGCAGAAGCAGGCGCCCTGGCACCGCCGGCTCGGCAGCATCCTGATCGGCCTGGTCAACCGGCGGATCTTCAACCAGCCAGCCGACCTGGTGGTCTCCAACTTCCGCATCCTGCGACGCGACGTCGTCGACCGCGTCTGCGCGTCGCAGACGGCCCACCCCTACGTGACCGGTCAGGCGCTGCTCTACTCGAGCCGCCGCGGCAACGTCACCGTGCGCCACGCGGCCCGCGCCGCCGGCAGCAGCAACTACGGCGCCCGGCGGATCCTCCGGCTGGTGCTGACCATCATGTTCAGCTACTCCTCGTGGCCGCTGCGCGCCCTGGCCGCCCTGGGCTTCGCCGTGGCGATCCTGAGCTTCCTGCTCGGCGGTGTCTACCTCGTCAACGGACTCGTCAACGACACCCAGGTCGAGGGTTGGACGACGCTCGTGGTGCTGCTCGCCGTCTTCAACGGCTTCACCATCGGCATGCTCTCGATGCTGGGCGAGTACGTCGTGCGCACCCTCAACGCCGTCAGCTCGGCCGACACCTACCACGTCCTCGAGCGGGTCCGTGGCGACTGACGACACCGACCACGGCCACTTCGTGGTCGTCGGAGCCCAGCGTTGCGGGACGACGTACCTGCGCACGCTGCTCGACGAGCATCCCGAGATCGCCATGGCCGCCGCCGCCTCGCCGGAGCCCCGACCTCGCGAGCCCAAGGCCTTCCTCGCCGACGAGGTCGTCGCACGCGGCCACCGGTCCTACGACGCAGCCTGGTTCTCCACCGCACCGCCGGGTGCGCTCCTCGGCGAGAAGAGCACCAGCTATCTGGAGGTGCCGGCGACGATCGGCCGGATCCGAGCCCTGCTGGGCGACGTCCGGGTCCTCGTGCAGCTGCGCGACCCGGTCGCCCGGGCGGTGTCGAACTGGCAGCTGAGCACAGCGCACGGCCTGGAGACCCGGCCCCTCGAGCAGGCGCTCGTCGAGAACCTCGACGGCCCGCGCGAGTGGGACCCCGCCACGACGTCGGTGTCGCCGTACGCCTATCTGGAGCGCGGGCGCTACGCCGAGCAGCTGGCGCCGTGGCGACACGCCTTCGGCGACCGTCTGCGCGTGCAGCTGCTGGAAGACCTGATGGCCGATCCGACGACGATCCAGCACATCTACGGCTGGCTCGGAGTTCACCCAGACTTCAGGCCACCGTCCCTGGGCGAGCAGGTCAACGAGAGCAGGGTCGAGGCACCCCTACTAGGGTCGGAGGTTACGGCTCGGCTCCGTGGGTACTACTCGGGGAGCGACCGAGAGCTCGAGTCCCAGCTCGGGCGCCCCGTGCCGTGGTCGAGGTAGTCCAACGCGCGTCAGCGCGCTTCAGCACACGTGTCAGGAGCAGCCGTGGGAGAGCGGGAGATCCGGTTCAACGTCCCCGACTACAGCGGGGCCGAGCTTGCCTGCCTCCAGGAGTCGCTGTCGGGGGGCAGCACCTCCTCGAACGGGCAGTTCAGCCGCAAGGCCGTCGAGATCCTGCAGGCCGAGACCGGCGCCGCCGAGGTGCTCCTGACCACGTCGTGCACGGCGGCACTGGAGCTCTCCGCGATGCTGCTCGACCTCGGCCCGGAGGACACGGTGATCGTGCCGTCGTTCACATTCACCTCCTCGGCGCTGGCCTTCGTCCGGCAGGGAGCCCGCATCCTCTTCTGCGACATCGAGCCGCGCACGCTCGGCCCTGACCCCGCATCGGTGGCCGCCCTCCTCGACGACTCCGTGAAGGCTGTCGTGCTGGTCCACTACGCAGGCATCGCGTGCGACATCGAGGGCATCCGCGAGGTGCTGAAGGACCGGCCGGACGTCGCCATCGTGGAGGACAACGCGCACGGCCTCTTCGGTCGCTGGCGAGGCGAGCCTCTCGGCACGCTCGGTCGGTTCTCCACGTTGAGCTTCCACGAGACCAAGAACTTCATCTGCGGCGAGGGCGGTGCCCTGGTCGTCGGTGACTCCGCCGACGTCGACCAGGCTTGGGTCCACTACGACAAGGGCACCGACCGGCAGGCGTTCTTCCACGGCCAGGTCGACAAGTACTCCTGGCGCGACAACGGCTCGTCGTTCGGTCTGGCCGACCCGCTGGCCGCGATCCTGATGGCCCAGCTCGAGCGCAGAGAGGCGATCCAGGCCAGCCGGCGGGGCGTGCACCAGCGCTACGCCGCCGCGCTGTCGCCGTACGCCGACGAGCTCGGCCTGCAGCTCCCGGTGGTGCCGGACGGCGTCGAGCCGGCCTACCACCTCTTCCACGTCCTGCTGCCCGAGGCCTCGATGCGGCGCGCCGTGATGGGCGACCTGAAGGCCAAGGGCATCCACACCGCCTTCCACTACGTTCCGCTGCACGACTCCGACGGCGGTGAGCGGTTCGCGGCGCGACAGACCGAGTGCCCCGTGAGCTCCGACGTGAGCGCGCGACTGCTGCGACTGCCGTTCCACAACTCGCTGACCGCCGACCAGTGCGACCGGGTCGCGGAGACGCTGCTGGCGTCGGTGGCCGGGCGGCGATGACGGCTGCCGGTCCCGGTGTGGCGCAGCCGGGGTCGTCGTCGGTCGAGGCGCCCGACTACTGGTGGTTCGCCGCGCGGGCGCGGTTGCTGGAGGCCGCGCTGTCCCCCTACCTCGGTCGGCCGGCGCGCGTGCTCGACGTGGGCAGCGCCGACGGACCCAGCGCGGCGTGGATGCGCGGCGCCCACGACCATGTCTCCGTGGACCTCGACGTTCGGGGGTTGTCGGCTGGCGACGGGGTGGTCGGCGCACTGCCGCGGCTGCCGTTCGTCGACGCGGCCTTCGACGTCGTCGCGGCCTTCGACGTCGTCGAGCACTGTGAGTCCGAGGTCGACGCCGTCGCTGACCTGGCGCGCCTGCTGGCGCCGGGCGGACGGCTTCTCGTGTCCGTGCCGGCGTACCAGTGGGCGTGGTCGCAGCACGACGTGCGTGCCGGCCACCACCGCCGCTACACGAGACCGCGCATCGTCGCGGCGGTCGAGAGGTCCGGGCTCCGGGTCGAGCGCGCGACGTACGCCTTCGCGGCGGTCTTCCCCTTCTTCGCCGCCGAGCGCGTGCTGCGCCGCCGCCCCCAGGGGCAGCGGCTGCCGACCGTGTCGCCGGTCGCTGACCGGATGCTGCGCGGCCTGTGCGCCGCCGAGGCGCGGGTGCTCCCGCGGATCGATCTGCCGTTCGGCTCGTCGGTGCTCCTCGCGGCCGTCAAGCCCTGACTTCGCACCCGTTTCCTGCACTTGCTGACCGTTGCAACGGTCGGGAAGTGCCGGAGTCCCCGCTTAGGCGGGGACTCCGGCAGCCGCCGGCCGGGAGGCGAGCGCCAGCCCTGCCCAGGCGACGACCTCGACCGCCAGGAAGGCGGCGACGACGCTCTCGAGCCCGCCGTCGACGACGATGTACGCCGCCACGCCGGGCAGCAGGGCAACCGCCCAGGCCGCGGCGATCCAAGGCGCCCGGTCCTTGGCCATCACCAGCACGGTGAGCACGAGGCCGGCGATCGCGAAGGTCGTGCCGGCGGCGACCACGGCGGCGGGACCCGGATCGAGCGCAGCGTCGCTGCCGAAGACCAGCCGCAGCAAGGGCGGCCCGGCGAGGGCGCCGACGGCAGCCGCCACGGGAGCCCCGACGAGCGCCGTGGCCACGACGACACCGTGCAGCCGCCGGACGGCGTCGACGCGGCCCGCGACCACGAGGTCGGTGACGCGTGCGGTCAGGGTCGAGACCTGGCCGACCGCGAGGGTGTACGGCGCCCGGAAGAGCGCCAGCCCCGCGAACAGCGCCGTCACCTCGCTCGGTGCTCCGCCGGCCAGGGCCAGGACCACCGGGCCACCCGTGAGCACCGCCTGACCGACCAGCTGACCCCCGGCAGCGCCCGTCAGGAAGCCCACCGCGGGCCGGGCCACGCTGCTCCCCCGTGGGAGCCACGTCGACGGCCACAGCAGGCACGCGGCGTACCCCACGAGCAGGGCGCCGCCGTAGGCCTCGGGAGCACGTGCGTCGACGGCGACGAGGGCGGCGGCGGCGAGGCAGCGCAGGGCGTTCTCGGCGACGAGGACCGTGGCGACGGCGGCGACGCGGTCCCGCGCCACGAGAAGGCCGCGCACCTGACCCATCAGGCCGGACAGGGCGGTCACCAGCGCGACCAGCACCGGAAAGGTCGCGCCGGTGCTGCCGAACAGCGCGTCGCGCAGCAGCCATGCCGCGACACCGGACGCGATCGTCACCCCCAGGACGAGCGCCCAGACCCGCGGCAGGGCAGCGGCGACCGGGCCCTCGGCGCCGTCGGCCGCCACCGAGCGCGCCACCCAGTGCTGTACCGGGAACGTCACACCCGCGGCCGCGAAGCCCCACCAGGCCCACAGCACGGCCACCGGTGCCGCTTCCGTGGCTCCGAGGGTCCGGGTGACGACGGCGAAGAAGACGTAGGCGAGGACGCCACTGACGATCGAGCCGACGGCCAGCGCCGCGGCTCCCGAGCGGCGGGGCACGACGTCGCTGGACATTGCCGGTGATTCTCGCGCATCGAGGTGGGCGAGGATGTCGAGCTGGGATGTCGAGAAGGGGCGACCTGCTCCGACGTACCGGGTGAGACGTCGACGAGCGACGCCGAGACGAGAGAGGAACCACCGTGAAGTACGTGATCCTGATCCACTCCAACCCCCAGCCGTGGGGCCACCCGACCCAGCAGCTGACCGCCGAGGGCCGCGAGCAGAGCCAGGAGTGGCACGACCGGACCGACCGCGAGTTCGAGGCGCTGATGCAGGAGATCACGGCGTCAGGCGAGTTCGTGACCGCGGAGGCCCTGGCCGACCCCACGTCCAGCACGCTCTTCGCGTGGACGCCCGACGGGCACGTCGCGACCGACGGGCCCTACGCCGAGGCCAAGGAGCAGCTCGCCGGCTTCTTCCTGGTCGACTGCGAGTCGCGGCAGCGGGCGGAGGAGATCGCCGCGGCGTTCGCCCAGCCGGGGGGAACCATCGAGCTGCGGCCCGCGATGTGGGGTGACGGCGACGACGCCTGATCGGGCCGGGCCACGCGTGCCGGCGTACGAGGACGTGTGGCGCGAGGAGACGCCGCACGTCCTCGCCGCGCTGATGCGCAGGTACGGCGACCTCGAGGCCGCCGAGGACGCCGTGCAGGAGGCCCTCCTCGCGGCCGCTCGGCAGTGGCCAGCCGACGGCGTGCCCGACAACCCACGGGCCTGGCTCGTGCGGGTCGCGTCCCGACGGTTGGTGGATGCGTGGCGCTCCGACAGCGCGCGGGCGACCCGAGAGGAGACCGTGGCGCGGCAGGAGCCGGACTCGTCGCCCACCGGCCACGACGACTCGCTCGCGCTGCTGCTGCTCTGCTGTCATCCCGCGTTGAGCCGGCCGTCGCAGGTGGCGCTGACCTTGCGCGCGGTCGGCGGGCTCAGCACCGACCGGATCGCCCGTGCCTTCCTGGTGCCCGAGGCGACCATGGCCCAACGGCTGGCTCGGGCCCGGGCTCGGCTGCGGGAGGTGGCGGCGCCGTTCGCGGTGCCACCCGCCGCCGAGCTGCCCGCCCGGGTCGTCGCGGTCGCGCACGTGCTCTACCTGATCTTCACCGAGGGGCACACCGCCACCACGGGCACCGGGCTCACCGACGTGTCGCTGGCCGACGAGGCGATCCGGCTGACCCGGCGGCTGCACCTGCTGCTGCCCCGACAGACGGCGTGGGAGAGCGAGGTCGCCGGGCTGCTGGCGTTGATGCTCCTGACCCGGGCCCGAAGCGACGCGCGCACCGACGACAGCGGTGCTCTGGTGCCCCTCGCCGAGCAGGACCGGACCCGCTGGGACTCGGCGCTGATGGCGGAGGGCATCGCGCTCGTGGAGGCAGCACTACCCGACGGACCGGTCGGCCCCTACCAGCTGCAGGCGGCCATCGCGGCCGTCCATGCCGAGGCGGCCGACGCGGCCGCCACCGACTGGGCGCAGATCGAGGTGCTCTACACCATGCTCGCGGAGCTCGCGCCCAGCCCGGTGGTGACGCTCAACCGAGCCGTTGCCATCGCCGAGACCGCCGGCCCCGAGGCGGCCCTCGCCCTCGTCGAGCCGCTCCTGGCCGAGCCCGCCCTGCGCCGTCAGCATCGCGTGCACGCCGTGCAGGGGCACCTGCTCGAACGGCTCGGGCGGACCGAGGAGTCGCGCGCGGCGTACGCCGTGGCCGCGCGGCTGGCCACGAGCGTGCCCGAGCAGCGCTACCTCCAGGCCCGGGCAGCGCCCGGCTGAGCCTGGCCCGCATCGCGGGCGTTGTCGGTGGTCGCGGACATCCTGGTCGCCATGGAGATCATCGCGCTGGTTCCGTTGGCCGTCGGCACGCTCCTCGGGATCGCGCTCGGCGTGCTCTGGGCCCGGTCGCGGTCGACGCACGACGCCGACGCGGCGCTCGAGGTCGAGCAGCGCACCGGTGACCAGGCAGTCGTCCGTGAGGGCCTCGAGCGGCTGCACGACCAGATGCGCGACCTCGAGCACAACCGCGCCACCTGGCAGGGGCAGCTCGCCCAGCAGGTCGCCGACATGCGGCACACCACCGACCTGCTCCGGGTCGAGACCCGGTCGCTCTCGTCGGCGCTGCGCAAGCCGCAGGTGCGCGGCCGCTGGGGTGAGCTGCACCTCAAGCGGGCGGTCGAGCTCGCGGGCATGGTCGCCCACTGCGACTTCACCGAGCAGGCCCGCCTCGACGACGGCGCCCGGCGGCCCGACCTCGTCGTCCACCTCGCGGGTGGGCGCGAGATCGTCGTCGATGCCAAGGTGCCGCTGGACGCGTTCCTCGACGCCTGCGCCGCCGACGACGACGACGCCCGCGAGAGGCACCTGCGTCGCCACGTCGCCCAGCTCCGCTCCCACGTCGACCAGCTGTCCGCGAAGCGCTACTGGCGCTCCTTGCCCAGCACGCCGGAGTTCGTGGTGATGTTCGTGCCAGCGGAGGCCTTCCTGGGAGCCGCCCTCGAGGTCGAGGCCGACCTGCTCGAGTACGCCGCTGCCCAGCAGGTCGTGCTGGCCACCCCCACCACACTGATCGCCCTGCTGCGCACCGTCGCCCACGGGTGGTCGCACGAGGCGCTCACCGAGCAGGCGCGTGAGATCCAGCGGCTGGGCCGAGAGCTCCACGAGCGTCTGGGCACCCTCTCGGGCCACCTCGACCAGGTGGGGCGCTCGCTCAACACGGCGGTGGGCAGCTACAACCATGCGATGGGCTCGCTCGAGGCGCGGGTGCTGGTCACCGCCCGCCGGTTCGGCGAGCTCGCCGTCCCGGACGAGGAGCTGCCGAGCCCGCGCCAGGTCGAGTCCGCGGCGCGGTCGGCGCCCGTCCCGTTGCGCATGACGCAGCGGCGAGGCTCCGACGTCGAGGACGACACCAGCCCTACCGTGGCGATGTGAGCGGGGTGACCACCATGCGTGGCGCAGACCAGGCTCCTGGCCGGCCGACGGGACGGGAGCCGGGTGGTCAGGTCGTCGCGCTGGGCTTCGCCCTCGTGCTCACCGCGATGGCCGCCGACCTGGTGACCTCGGGCTCCCTGTCGCTCTTCTTCGACCTGTGCTTCGTCTTGTCCTGCGCGGTGGTGGCCTGGCGGGTCCGGCCGCGGGACTTCTTCACTGTCGGCGTCCTCCCGCCGCTGCTGATGCTCGGGGTCTTCACCCTGGCGGGGTTCGCCGCCCCCGGCCTGGTCGCCCGGCCCTCCGACGGCGTGGTCCAGGCGGTCGTCTCGGGCCTCTCGGTGCATGCGCCCGCGCTGGTCGCGGCCTACGCCCTCGCCCTCGGCTCGCTGGCCTACCGAGCTCGCCGCGCCCACCGGCCGATGACCGACCTGGTCTGATCCGACCCGTCCAGCCCGACGAGCCCGCCCGGGGCGGAGTCAGGACTCGAAGCGGGTGGGGTCGCCGGCGCCGTACCTCAGCACCTCGGGGGCCTCGCCCGACCAGTCGATGACAGTGGTGGGCTGAGGCAGGACGTCGTCCCCGGAGTCGATCACGACGTCGACGACGTGGTCGAGCTCCTCCTTGACCTCCCAGCCCTGGGTCCTCGGCTCGCTCTCGCCGGGCAGGATCAGCGTCGAGGTCAGCAGAGGCTCCCCCAGCGTCGAGAGCAGCGCGTGCACGACCGGGTGGTCGGGGATGCGCACGCCGACGGTGCGCTTCTTGGGATGCAGCAGCCGGCGGGGCACCTCGCCCGTGGCCGGGAGGATGAACGTGTACGGGCCCGGGGTGGCCGCCTTGATCACCCGGAACGCGTGGTTGCCGATGTTCACGAACTGTCCCAGCTGCCCGAACGAGTCGCACATCAGGGTGAAGTGGTGCCGGTCGTCCAGGTCGCGGATGCGCAGGATCCGGTCGCGACCGTCGCGGTTGCCGAGCCGGCAGCCCAGCGCGTAGCCGGAGTCGGTCGGGTAGGCGATCAGCGCGTCGTCGTTGAGCGCGGCGACGACCTGTTGGACCAGCCGCGGCTGGGGATCGACGGGATGCAGGTCGACGTAGCGCGCCATGGGATCAGGACTTGGCGGCGGCACGCAGGTCGCGACGCAGCTCGGGGGGCAGCGCGAAGATCAGGCTCTCCTCGGCGCTGTGCACGGCCTTGGCGTCGGGGTAGCCCCGCTCGGCGAGGAAGGCGAGCACACCCTGCACCAGCTCTTCGGGAACACTCGCCCCCGAGGTGACGCTGACCGTGTCGACGCCGTCGAGCCACGAGTCGTCGATCTCGGAGGCGTCGTCGACGCGGTACGCCGCCGAGGCACCCGCCTCGAGCGCGACCTCGACCAGCCGGACCGAGTTGGACGAGTTGCCGCTGCCGACCACGATCACCAGGTCGGCGTGCTGCGCGATCTCCTTGACGGCCAGCTGGCGGTTCTGGGTGGCGTAGCAGATGTCGTCGCTGGGCGGGTCGAGCAGCTGCGGGAACCGCCGCCGGATCGCCGCGACCGTCTCGAGGGTCTCGTCGACCGACAGCGTGGTCTGCGAGAGCCACGCGACCTTGGCCGGGTCGCGGACCACGATCGTGTCGACGTCGGCGGGCGACTGGACGAGCTGGATGTGCTCGGGTGCCTCCCCCGCGGTGCCCTCGACCTCCTCGTGGCCCTCGTGGCCGATCAGCAGGATGTCGTAGTCGTCCGCGGCGAACCGCTTCGCCTCGTGATGCACCTTGGTCACCAGGGGACAGGTCGCGTCGATGGTCTTCAGGGCACGCGTCTCGGCCTGGCGGTGCACCTCCGGCGACACGCCGTGGGCCGAGAAGACGACCGTGGCGCCCTCGGGCACCTCGTGCAGCTCCTCGACGAAGATGGCCCCGCGCGACTCCAGGTCGGAGACGACGTGCTTGTTGTGCACGATCTGCTTGCGCACGTAGACGGGCGAGCCGTAGAGGTCCAGCGCCTTCTCGACGGTGATCACCGCCCGGTCGACTCCCGCGCAGTAGCCGCGCGGCGCCGCCAGGAGTACGGCGCGCTCCGCCTCCTCGGGGGAGAACACCCGCGGCTGTCCCAGGTCGATGCTCATGGGTCGAGTCTACGGACCGCGCCGGTGTCGGTCCGCATCGTTAGGCTCGCGGCCGTGGCCCTGGAGACCTCCCCCGCAGCACCCGCACCGGTGCGCCAGATCGCTGCGGCGATCGACGGGTGGATCAACAGGCTCGGCGCGGTCTGGGTCGAGGGCCAGATCGCGCAGGTCACCCGGCGCCCGGGGATGGGCACGGTCTTCATGACGCTGCGCGACACGGTCGCCGACATCTCCGTCCCGGTCACCTGCGCGCGCAGTCTCTTCGACAGCCTCGACCCGCCCGTGGTCGAGGGAGCCGGGGTCGTGGTGCATGCCAAGCCGTCCTACTACCCCAACCGCGGCACCCTCTCCCTCTACGCCCGCGAGATCCGGATGGTCGGCCTCGGCGAGCTGCTCGCCCGCCTCGAGCGCCGGCGTCAGCTGCTGGCCGCCGAGGGCCTCTTCGCCCCCGAGCGCAAGCGCTCGCTGCCCTTCCTGCCCACCTGCGTTGGCCTCGTCACCGCACCCAACAGCGCCGCAGAGCGCGACGTCCTCGACAACGCCAAGCGGCGCTGGCCGGGCGTCGAGTTCGAGGTGGCGTACGCCGCCATGCAAGGCCCGCGGGCGGCCGGCGAGGTGATGGGCGCACTCGACCGGCTCGAGCGCGACCCGCGGGTCGACGTGATCGTGGTGGCCCGCGGCGGCGGTTCGGTCGAGGACCTCCTGCCGTTCTCCGACGAGGCCCTCGTCAGGGCAGTGTTCAAGCTCCGGACGCCGGTCGTGTCCGCCATCGGCCACGAGCCCGACCAGCCCTTGCTCGACCTCGTCGCCGACGTCCGCGCCTCCACCCCGACCGACGCCGCCAAGCTCGTCGTCCCCGACGTCGCCGACGAGCTCCGCGGCGTCACCTGGGCCCTCGACCGGGTCCGCGTCCTCGTCGAGCAGCTGCTCCAGCGCGAGCAGCAGGGCCTGGACTCCCTGCGGTCCCGGCCGGCGCTGGCGGCACCGATCTCGCTGATCGAGGCGCGCGAGGGTGAGGTCGCCCAGCTCCTCGAGGGGGCGCGCCGCTCGATCCGTCACTCGCTCGACCGGGCCGAGGACGATCTCGGGCATCGCGTGGCCCGGGTTCGCGCCCTCTCACCGCTGGCCACGCTGCGCCGGGGCTACGCCGTCCTCCAGGACGCCGACGGCCACGCCATCACCTCGGTCGCCGGCCTCGCCGCTGGCGTCACCGTCAGCGCCCGGGTGGCCGACGGCCGCGTCCACGCCACCGTCGAGACCATCGAACCGGCGCCGATCCGACCTGAGCCCGCCGACCCCGACGCCCAGCCCCACGAGGGAGAGTCATGACCGACGAGAAGCCCAGCTACGAGCAGGCACGCGAGGAGCTGATCGAGGTCGTGCGCACCCTCGAGGCCGGCGGCACGACCCTGGAGGAGTCGCTGGCCCTGTGGGAGCGCGGCGAGGCGCTCGCCAGGCTGTGCCAGGAGGCGCTCGACGGTGCCCGCGCCCGGCTCGACGCTGCCGCGGCCACCGACGACGGGTGAGGATCGGTCGGGCGGACGTCACACGGGCGCGTCGGTGATCGACGCGGCCATGTCGAGCACCTCATCAGCGGGTGCCGACCCGAAGACCAGCACCCACTCGCCGGCCACCTCGGCGGCGTACGCCGTGTCACCTCCTGCGTCGGTGAAGGTGCGCCAGCGGGGCGCCAGGACACTGTCGACTCCGACCGCCTCCCCCTCCGTGGCGTCCTCGTCGACGGAGGCCTCCACGAGGTCGTCGAGCGAGGTGCCCGGTCGCAGCACCTGCTTGACGCCGACGAAGTCACCGTCGTCGGTCAGCATCGAGATCGACCACACGTCGCCGGAGCCGACCCGCGTCGCGCGCCACCCCTCCGGGAGCGATGGCGGGTAGACGACGTCGAGGTCGGCCGCCTGGGCCAGCCGCACGGTCTCGAGGTAGTCGACGGCCTCCGGATGCACCTCCGGGTCGTCGCGGTTCAGCGACCTGAGGACCACGAAGGCGACCAGCACGACCACCAGCACGATCATCGAGCCGACCAGCCCGCCGAACGAGCGCTCGTAGCGCGCCGCTCGACCGGTCGGCTCGGCCGGCTCGGTCGGGTGCGGCGCGGTCTGGCTCACGACTCCAGTGTTCCATCCGCGCCGTCGGCGCTGGCCCGTAGCCTGCGTGGGTGCCGCCCTCCTCCGATGCCGGGCCTGACCTGGACCGGGTCGCTGGCGAACCTGCTGTGGTGGCGCGGTCTGCTGCGCCTGGGGATGGCGCCGACGAGCCGGGAGTTCCATCGGTGTCCGTGGTCGTCACCCCGCTGTCGCTGCTGGCCGGGGTGACCGTGCTGGCCCTCCTCGCCTGACCCCCCCGGCCGCGTCCCACTAGAGTGCGCGCCATGGAGCCCTTGCCGCCGGAGACCGTCCACAAGGATCCGCCCGACCGCAACCTGGCCATGGAGCTGGTCAGGGTGACCGAGGCCGCGGCGATGGCCGCTGGCCGCTGGGTCGGCCGCGGTGACAAGAACGGTGCCGACCACGTCGCGGTCGAGGCGATGCGGGCCACCATCTCGGGGGTCAGCATGCGCGGCACGGTGGTCATCGGCGAGGGCGAGAAGGACGATGCGCCGATGCTGTACAACGGCGAGGAGGTCGGCGACGGGCACGGCACGCCGTGCGACGTCGCGGTCGACCCCATCGATGGCACCACCCTGACCGCCAAGGGCATGAACAACGCGATCGCCGTGCTCGCCGTCGCGCCGCGCGGCACCATGTACGACCCTTCCGCGGTCTTCTACATGGAGAAGCTCGTGGCCGGGCCCGAGGCCGCCGAGGTCGTCGACATCCGGCTCCCGGTCGCGGAGAACATCCACCAGGTCGCCAAGGCCAAGGGCTCGGCCCCCGAGGACGTGACGGTGGTGCTCCTCGACCGGCCGCGCCACCAGGGTCTGGTCGACGACATCCGCGCCACCGGTGCGCGCATCAAGTTCATCGTCGACGGCGACGTCGCCGGGGCGATCATGGCCTCGCTGCCCGACACCGGCATCGACCTGCTGCTCGGCGTCGGCGGGACGCCCGAGGGCATCATCGCCGCGTGCGCGATGAAGTGCACGGGCGGCGTGATCCAGGGCCGGCTGTGGCCGCGTGACGACGACGAGCGGCAGAAGGCCCTGGACGCCGGTCACCATCTCGACGACGACCACATCCTCACCACTGACGAGCTCGTCACCGGCGACGACTGCTTCTTCGCCGCCACCGGGATCACCGACGGCGAGCTGATGAAGGGAGTGCGCTACCGCGCGGGAGGGGCCACCACCCACTCGTTGGTGATGCGCTCGCGCAGCGGCACCATCCGGTCGATCACCAGCCACCACCGGCTCTCGAAGCTACGCGGTTACGCCGCTGTCGACTTCGAGCACTGAGTCGTCGCGGGAACGGGTCAGGGCCGCCACCACCACGTCCGCGACCCGCGGGTCGAAGGCGAGTCCGGTGTGCGACGCCGTGACCTCCACCGGCACGGCGAGCGGGTCGATGCAGGCCCGCCAGTCGACGATGCCGTCGCGCCTGGAGTAGACCGCGGTGAAGGAGACGCCGTCGGGCAGAGGCGAGCGAGCCTCGTCGAAGCTGGCGCGCGCGCAGCTGCCCCCGACACAGTCCTCCGACATCAGGCCCGGAATGCCGGCGCGGCCCAGCCGGATGAGCAGCTCGAGGCTGCGGGTCAGCGACGCGTGGTGGGCGGCCGGGGCGAGCATCGGGCTGCCGAGCGTCACGATGCCGGCGACCAGGTCGGGGCGGCGTACGGCGAGACCGCGGGCGAGCATGCCGCCCAGGCTGTGCCCGATCACGAGCACCCGACTGCCCCTGCGCTGGGAGACCGCCTCGAGGCGCCGCTCGAGCAGCGCCGACGCGCCGACCGTGCACCCCACGTTGGCGTGGATGTGCGAGCGGTAGGTCCGGTAGCCCTCCCGGCGCAGCCGGCCTGACAGGAGCGACAGCGACCCGTCCCCGGCCATGAATCCGGGCACCAGCACCACGGGCTGCTCGGCGCGTGGCACCGCGCCGACCAGGGACCGCGTCCGCCGGACCCGGAAGTCCGACCACGATCGCGCGACGTAGCGGCCGCTCTCGCCGACCACGCTGGCCTCCCGGAGCAACGCCGCCAGACCCGGGCTGGTGAAACCCTCCGGGTGGAGGAAGGGCGCGAGCGTGCTCACGTTTCGGACAGTAACCTGTTCTACCTCGGTCCATGCGGACATCGCCCGCAGAATGCCCCAGGAGGGGTATGCCGACGGAAGGGAGGGAGCAGGTGTCCACCCGCAGCGCCGATCCGGCTCCCACGACCGGCTCCGAGGAGTACTTCGCCCCGATCGGCGACGGCATCGAGCTGTGCTACCAGACCTTCGGCGACCCGGCCGGAGATCCTCTCCTGCTCATCATGGGGCTCGGCGGCCCCATGACGTGGTGGGACGAGCGGCTGTGCCGGGACCTGGTCGACCGCGGCTTCTACGTCATCCGCTACGACAACCGCGACACCGGCCGCTCCACGCGGGGGCACGGGCGCGTGACCCGAGCGGCGCTGATGCGGGCCTTCGCCGGCCGCAGCGTGCGGCCGCCGTACACGATGAGCGATCTGGCCGGCGACGCCGTCGGCCTGCTCGACCACCTGGGGCTCGACTCGGCCCACGTGGTCGGCGTGTCGATGGGCGGGATGATCGCCCAGACCATGGCGATCGAGGACCCCGACCGGGTGCGCTCGCTGACCAGCGTCATGTCGACGACGGGCAAGCGGTCGGTCGGGTGGCAGCACCCGCGTCTCCTGCCGGTGCTGGTCTCGCCGAGCGGCCCGACCCGCGAGGCGTACGTCGCCCGCTCGACCCTCGTGTGGGGGCTGATCGGGTCGCCGGACTTCCCGGCCACGCCCGAGGACATCCGCGACAAGGCGCTGACGACCTACGACCGCGGGGTGAGCGCGAGCGGCGTTCTCCGGCAGATGATGGCCGTGCTCACCCAGCCCAACCGCGGGCCGCGGCTGCGCTCGCTCACCATCCCGGCCCTGGTCGTGCACGGCACGGCCGATCGGATGGTGCACGCCTCGGGAGGGCGCGCCACGGCGGCGGCCGTTCCGGGCGCCGAGCTGCTGCTGATCGAGGGCATGGGCCACGACCTCCCCGTCGAGCTGTTCGAGACCTTCGCCGACGGCATCCGGAGGACGGCGGACCGCGCCGGCTAGGGCGGCCGTTCGCCGCCACGTCGGGCTGCGGCCCCCGTCGCCGCGCCAGCGGCTCGTCGGTCACCCAGGGGGATGGCCGTCGAGGCTGGTCGCCGCCGCCCGGTACGACGGGGGCCGCAGCTCGACCCTGCGGTCGAACGTCGGTGGATCCGGTTCTGAGCTAGTCGGAGAGACGCTCCCCGGTCTCGGTGTCGAAGACGTGCACGTGCTGCGGGTCGGTGGTGACGTAGATCGTGTCACCCTTCTGGACCTTGTCGCGGCCGGTCACCCGGACGATGACGTTGCCGGGCGTGCCCTCGACGTCGGAGGTGCCGTAGACGAAGCCGTCCGCCCCGAGCTCCTCGACGACGGTCACCTGCACCGGCAGGCCACCCTCGCTCTCCGACACCAGCCGCCAGGCCTCGGGCCGCACACCGACCGTGATGTTGGTGTGCTGCGGCCCGAGCTGCTTGGACGCCGTCGGGTCGACCGGCACGAGGAACTTGCCGATCTGCGCCTTGCCCTCCTTGGCGGTCGCGCTGAGGAGGTTCATCTGCGGCGACCCGATGAAGCCGGCGACGAACAGGTTCACGGGAGAGTCGTAGAGCTTGAGCGGGGTGTCGACCTGCTGGAGGACGCCGAGCTTCATCACCGCGACACGGTCGCCCATCGTCATGGCCTCGACCTGGTCGTGGGTGACGTAGACGGTCGTGACGCCGAGGTCGGCCTGCAGCTTGGCGATGTCGGTGCGGGTCTGCACGCGCATCTTCGCGTCGAGGTTCGACAGCGGCTCGTCCATGCAGAACACCTGCGGCGAGCGCACGATCGCCCGACCCATCGCGACGCGCTGACGCTGACCACCGGAGAGGGCCTTGGGCTTGCGCTCGAGGAACTCCTCCAGACCCAGGATCTTGGCGGCGTCGGCGACGCGCTTGTTGCGCTCGTCGGCGGGGACCTTGGCCATCTTGAGCGCGAAGGCCATGTTGTCGGCCACGGTCATGTGCGGGTAGAGCGCGTAGTTCTGGAACACCATCGCGATGTCGCGGTCCTTCGGCGGCACGTTGGTGACGTCGCGCTCCCCGATGAAGATCTTGCCGTCGTTGACTTCCTCGAGCCCTGCGAGCATCCGCAGCGACGTGGACTTGCCACACCCCGACGGACCGACCAGGACCATGAACTCGCCGTCCTGGATCTCCAGGTCGAGGCCCGGTACGGCGGGCTTGTCCGCCCCCGGATACCAACGCTGTGCCTTGTCGAACGTCACTGTTGCCATGTGGCTGCGCTCCCTTCACCGGCAGGTACGTGCCGGACGATCCGTAGTGAAGTGACGCGCGTCACGCTAGCGGTGCGTGCTCACCGTGTCGACCAGCGAACATCACGGCAGCGATGCGCCCCCGTCCTGGACCGACATCGGCAGGCGCGCCACGGACGCCTGGCCCGCCGGGGGCTGGACGAGCAGCCGGACCGCGGTCGCGCCGAGCTCGCGGAAGGGCAGGGCGACCGACACGACCGGGGGCCGCAGCCAGGAAGCGAGCTCGGAGCCGTCGAAGGAGATGACCGCGACGTCGCGGGGGATCGCGAGACCCGCCTCCCCGAGTGCTTGGTACGTCCCCATGGCCACGCGGTCGTTGAGGCAGATCAGGGCCCGCGGCCGGGCGCCGCCGTCCAGCCATCGCGAGACCGCGGCGAAGGCAGGGCGCACTGCCCACTCGCAGCTGACGATGCCGGCGAGCGCCCGACCGGCCCGGCTCAGGGCGTGATGGATCCCCTCGATCCGCTCCGGGCCGGCGAAGGCCTCGCGGGTGGGGTCCTCGCCGACGACGAAGATGTCGCTGTCGATGCCGCGGTCCAGGAGCAGCTGTGCGGCGATCGCACCGCCGCCCACCTCGTCGGCGATGACGCACGGCAGGTCGGCGTACACGTCGCGACAGTTGAGCAGGACGGTGCGCCGCAGGCGGAGGGCCTCGGGCACGCGGACCAGCGACGCGGTGCGGGTCGCGTAGATGATCCCGTCGACCTGCCGGTCGAGCAGCTCGTCGATGTAGGCCGCCTCGACCTCCACGTCGCCGTCGGTCTCCCCGATCATCAGCAGGTGGTCGGCCTCGCGGGCCGCGGTGCCCGCGCCGAGGAGCATCTGGCTCGAGACGTGGCCGCCGGCCAGGAAGTCGGAGATGAGGCCGATCGTCGCGGTGTTGGCGGTGCGCAGGGTCCGCGCGCTGCGGTTCGGCCGGTAGCCCAGCGCCGCGACCGCCTCGCGCACCCGGCGCTCGGTCTCGGACGATATCCGCATCTGAACGGAGCGCCCGTTGAGGATGTACGACGCCGTGGTCGTCGAGACGCCGGCCCGCGTCGCGACGTCGGTCAGCGTGACGCGTCGCCCCGATGACGTCGCCTGCACGGCCATCTTCCCCGTCCTCGTGTCCCTCGCACATTGGAACGATCCAGTGCGCTCTCGTCCGCCCACCGGGCCCCTGCCCGGCGAGACCGAACTGTTGCTTGACACGGCATTCGACGGCGGCAAGGATCGGGCTGATTCGATTCAGCAGTGGTGCACGTCACACTACGCCACCGAATCACCGGCCGAAAGGCCTGGGACAGCCCCGCACCCAAAGGAGAAAGCATGCGATCAACAGCTCGCCGCCGCTCAGTCGTCCTGGCGGTGACGGCTCTTGCCACGACCTTCGCCGCCGCCGGGTGTGGCGGTGGGGACGATGAGGGCGAGAGTGCCAACGAGGTTCTCATCTGGAGCTCGGTGGACCCGCCGGTCCAGGAGGGGCTCGAAGCCGTGCTGTCCGAGAAGGCAGAGGCCGAGGGCTACACGATCCGCTGGGAGTCGGTCGATGACATCAACTCCCTGATCATGACCAGGCTCCAGGCCGGCGACACCCCCGACATCGCGCTGATCCCACAGCCCGGCGTCGTGCGCGACGTCGTCGCGCGTGGCGGTGGCGAGCCCCTCGACGACGTCGTGGACATGGCCGCGCTGGAGGAGTCGATGGTCCCCGGGACCCTCGACGCCGGGATGGTCGAGGACGAGCTCTACGGTCTGCTCGTCTCGATGAACGTCAAGAGCCTGGTGTTCTACAACAAGAAGGCGTGGGACGAGGCGGGCTACGAGGCACCGGAGAGCATCGACGACCTCAACGCCCTCACCGAGCAGATCAAGGCCGATGGTGGCGTCCCGTGGTGCATGGGCATCGAGTCCGAGGCAGCCACCGGCTGGCCGGCCACCGACTGGTTCGAGGATCTCGTGATGCGCTACGGCGGCGCGGACGGCTACAACCAATGGGTGACCAACGAGCTGAAGTTCGACTCCGACATCGTCCGTGAGGCCGCGGCGGAGTTCGAGGAGCTCATGTTCACCGAGGGCAACGTGCTCGGTGGCCGTGACGCCATCACCAGCACGTCCTTCCAGACGGCGGGCAACCCGATGTTCGACGCGGAGCCCGGCTGCTGGCTGTACAAGCAGGGCTCGTTCATCACCGGCTTCTTCCCGGAGGACATCGTGGCCGACCTCGACGCCAACGTCGGAGTCTTCGGCTTCCCGCCGGCCGAGGCGGGCGGGGAGAACCCCGTCCTGGGCGGCGGTGACCTCGCGGTCATGTTCGACGACTCCGAGGCGACGCAGGCCGTGATGGGCATGATGGCGGAGGAGGACTTCGGCAGCGAGGCCGCTCCCAACAGCTCCTTCATCTCGCCACACAAGACCTTCGACACGAGCCTCTACCCCGACGAGCTCACAAGGTCCTACGCGGACGTGGCCTACAGCTCCACCGCCTTCCTGTTCGACGGATCCGACCAGATGCCGGGTGAGGTCGGCGCGGGCTCGTTCTGGGAGGAGATGACGGCGTGGATCGGGGACCAGCAGGACCTCGACACGACGCTCACCAACATCGACGAGAGCTGGCCGTCCGAGTGAGCGCGATGACCTGAGGGACAGCAGGGGCGGCGTACCGATCTCCTGGCTTCGCCGCCCCTGCTGCTCCCTCATTGGCCCTTGCATTGGCCCTTGCTCCAGGACGGAGCGACTGGAAGGTTGACCTCATGGCCTCGAAGATCCTCGTGGCGCTCGTCACGGTCCTGATCGGCATCGGCGTCGCGTTCGCGGTGTACTGGCTGCTCAACAAGTTCGCCGAGCTGCTGCCGGGTCGCGCTGAGCACCGGGTGAAGCCCTACCTCTACATCCTGCCGGCGTACATCGCCATCACCATCTATCTCATCTACCCGGCCATCCAGACGATCATCGACAGCTTCCGCGACCAGGTAGGAGAGGATTTCGTCGGGTTCGAGAACTACCAGGAGCTGCTGACCTCCGAGGACTTCCGAGCCACGCTCTACAACACGTTCCTCTGGATTCTCATCGTGCCCGTCGCGTGCGTCGTCATGGGCCTCGCGGTCGCCACGCTCGCGGACCGGCTCGGGCCGCGCGGCGAGAACGCGGTGAAGACCATGGTGTTCCTGCCCATGGCGATCAGCCTGGTGGGTGCCTCTGTCGTGTGGAACTTCGTCTACGAGTTCCGGCCGGCCGGGAGGCCGCAGGTGGGCCTGCTGAACGCGATCATCGGCGCGTTCGGCTTCGACCCGGTTGCCTGGCTCGAGGTGAGCGAGTTCCACCTCAACAGCCTGCTGCTGATGATGGTGCTGCTCTGGTCGCAGGTGGGCTTCTCCATGGTCCTGCTGTCCGCGGCGGTCAAGGGCGTGCCGACCGACACCCTCGAGGCGGCCCGCATCGACGGCGCCGCCGAGCGCCAGATCTTCTTCCAGGTCGTCGTCCCTCAGATCAAGGGCACGATCATCACGGTCTACGTCACGGTGACGATCGGCACCATGAAGATCTTCGACATCGTCTACACGATGACGAACGGGCGCTTCAACACCAACGTCGTCGGCAACGAGTTCTGGAACCAGCTGAACCGCTTCTTCAACAACGGGTCCGCGGCCGCGATCGTGGTGATGCTGATGATCGCGGTGATCCCGATCATGATCTACCAGGTTCGCCACTTCAAGGCTGAGGAGGCCAACGCATGACCGACACCAAGGCCACCCCCGCCGCCGCCACGCCCACCCGAGCTCGCCGCAAGGCGACCCACGTCGACGCCAACCCGGCGAGGGCCGGCTGGGCCACCAAGGTAGTCCTGGCTCTGATCTGTGTCGCGTGGATGGTGCCCGTGCTCGGCACGTTCATCACCTCGTTCCGCCCGGTGACCGACGCGGAGAGCTCGGGCTGGTGGACGGTCTTCACGAACCCTTCCGAGCTCGGCGACTTGACCCTGGCCAACTACGACGAGGCGATCTTCGGCCGGGTCGACATGGGCAACGCCTTCGTCAACAGCCTGGCCATCACCCTGCCCGCGACGTTCATCCCTCTCCTGGTCGCCGCCTTCGCGGCGTACGCCTTCACGTTCATGGAGTTCCCGGGCCGGGACTTCCTGTTCCTCGCCATCGTCAGCCTGCTCGTGGTGCCCAACTACGTGGCCCTGGTGCCCATGCTGAAGATCTACCGCGAGTTCGACATGAACGGAACGTTCGCCGCGGTCTGGCTGGCCCACATCGGGTTCGGCATGTCGCTGGCGATCTACATCCTGCGCAACTACATGGCCACTCTCCCGATGACGGTCATCGAGTCGGCGAAGATCGACGGCGCGAGCCACTTCCAGACCTTCTTCAAGCTGGTGCTGCCGATGTCGATGCCCGCCCTGGCCGCGTTCGCGATCTTCCAGTTCCTGTGGGTGTGGAACGACCTCCTCGTGGCCCTGGTCTTCATCGGCCCCAGTGACAACCAGCCGTTGACGGTCGCCGCGACCGAGCTCACCGGGCAGCTCGGCCAGGGCTGGAACCTGGTGACCGCCGGCGCCTTCGTCACGATGATCGTCCCGATCGTGGTGTTCTTGAGCCTGCAGCGGTTCTTCGTCCGGGGCCTCACCGCGGGAGCCGTCAAGGGCTGAGCCCCGCTTCACAGCAGAGGCGGCCCGGATCTCGACGAGGTCCGGGCCGCCGTCACTATCGACCGACCGGAGTGCTCCGTCATGCTCTTCCCGCCCCCCGGCGAGCAGCCTCGGACCAGCGTCGAGCTGGCCATCGAGAAGGGTCGCCTGCCCGTCGTGGTCTGGTCAGGCCTCGGCACGCGCGGCCTCGGGGACGAGTCGGTGCCGTCGGTGCAGAACGGCCCCGGGATGCCGCTGCTCGGCGAGCACGCGCACGGCCTCTTCACCCGTCCGCACCTGCGCGGGCACCGGCTGAGCAATGGCGAGACCTACACGGGCGCCGACTGGTCCACCCGCTTCGTCACCGGCGAGGTCACGGTCGAGGGCGACCGCCTGACCCTGTCCGCCGACGAGTTGGCCGCGGGCCTTCGCCTGGTGACCGAGCTCGAGTCGCTCGTCGGCGGCGGGCTGCGGGCCCGGCACTCCCTGACCAACACGGCGCCCGGCACCTACGTCGTCGACGGCCTGGAGGTCGTACTACCGGCGGGTGACCACCTCGACGAGGTCCTGGACTTCACCGGCCGCCACGAGCGCGAGCGCAGCCCGCAGCGGCACCGGGTGACCGACGGCCTGTGGTTGCGCGAGGGGCGCGGCGGTCGGCCCGGTCTCGACGCCGCGAGCATGGTGGTGCTCGGCACCGAGGGCTTCTCCACGACCCGCGGCGAGGTGTACGCCGTGCACGTCGGCTGGAGCGGCAACACCGTGCTGCGCGTCGAACGATCGGCGGCCACCGGGACGACCGTCGGCGGCGGCGAGCACCTCCAGCCCGGCGAGGTGACCCTCGAGCCGGGCGCGACGTACACGACGCCCTGGGTGTTCTTCGTCGCGGCCGACGACGGGCTCGACGGCCTCGCGGCCGCGTGGCACACCTGGCAGCGTTCGCTGCCGAGCCACCCGGTCGAGCAGCCCGTCGTGCTGAACGTGTGGGAGGCCGTCTTCTTCGACCACGACCTCGGCCGGCTCAAGGGCATCGCCGAACGGGCCGCCCGGGTGGGCGTCGAGCTCTTCGTGCTCGACGACGGGTGGTTCCGGCACCGACGCGACGACTCGGCCGGCCTCGGGGACTGGTGGGTCGACGAGACCGTCTGGCCCGCCGACCAGGGCGGGCTCAGCCCGCTGGTGGAGCACGTCCGCGGGCTCGGCATGAGGTTCGGGCTCTGGTTCGAGCCCGAGATGGTCAACCCCGACTCCGACCTCTACCGGGCCCACCCCGACTGGGTGCTCGCCACCGGCGACCGGGTGCCGCTGCCGGAGCGCGGCCAGCAGGTGCTCGACCTGACCCGGCCCGAGGCCTGGCAGCACGTCTTCGAACGGATGGACGCCGTGCTGTCGGCGTACCCGATCGACTTCGTGAAGTGGGACCACAACCGCGACCTGCTCGAGGCCGGCTCCGGCGCCGTCGGTGGAGCACCCGTCGGGCGCGCCCAGACGCTGGCCTACTACCGGCTGCTCGACGCGTTGCGGAGCGCGCACCCCGACGTCGCCTGGGAGTCGTGCGCCTCGGGGGGCGGCCGGATCGACCTCGGAGTCGCCGAGAAGGTGCAGCGGTTCTGGACCTCCGACATGACCGACGCCGTCGCCCGGCAGCAGATCCAACGGTGGACCAGCCAGCTGGTCGCGCCGGAGCTGCTCGGCGCCCACGTCTCCTCCCCCGTCTCGCACACGACCGGCCGGACGCTGAGCCTCGACTTCCGGTGCGCCACCGCACTGTTCGGGTCGTTCGGCATCGAGTGGGACCTGACCGAGGCAGGCGAGGACGACCTCGTCGCGCTGGGTGGCTGGGTGGCGCGCTACCGCGAGCTGCGCGGCCTCCTGCACTCCGGCCGGATGGTGCGCCCGGAGTCGTCGGACCCGGCCGTGCTGCTGCACGGCGTGGTCGCGGCCGACGGGTCCGAGGCGCTGGTCGCCCACGTGCAGCTGGACGAGTCGACGCACAACCGAGGGGTCAGCGTGCGGGTCCCGGCACTGGGCCCGACGTCGTCGTACACGCTGGCCTGGGAGGGCCCGGTCGACCTGACCCGCGTCAGCAAGTCGGCCGATCTCTCCGTCGACGGCCCGACCGCAGGGCTCCCCCGCACCGGCGCCGACCTCGGCACCCGCGGGTTCTGGCTGCCGCGCCGGCGTCCCGAGACCGTGACGCTGGTGCGGCTGCGGCGGGTCTGAGGCGGTACCTCGCGCCCAGCTCCGCGTGTAGGTCAGAACTGCCCACGTGACTGTCCGCATCCCGACACAGTGCACAAAGAGGGCATCTAGGTCCCTGTCTGCCAGGGCGGCGCCAGGTCTTCACTGGACCCGAGCTCGGGACTCCGATCCGCACACAGCGGAGGACGACCCCCACACCATCGGGAGCGGCAGATGTCAACACCCCCAGCACCCCTCAACCACCCCGTCGTCGACCCGGCCATCCATGGCCGCCGGCCAGCTCCTGACGAGACGTCGCCGTCGCGTGCTGGTGACCGGCGCGATGACCGCCCTGCTCGCCGCCCCGCATCGCCTTCCTGCCGGTCCCCGCCCAGGGTTCACCAGCGGGCGTGGTCACGGCTCCCGGCGGTATTACCCGCTGGGGTCTGTGCACCAGCAACCCACCGGTCGCGGCTCAGTCGGGTGTGGTCCAGGTTGCTTCACACGTCTCTGGCACGCTGGCCCTGAAGTACGACGGCTCGGTCGTCGGCTGGGACGGCGCCACCGTCCCGTCCGCTGCGAGCACCGGAGCCGTGAAGGTCGCCGTCGGCGACGGCGGCTTCGAGGTCCTCAAGGCAGACGGGGCGATCATCGACGGCTCCGGCTCCACGATCTTCGCGGCCGGCTCGGGGATCAGGGACTTCGAGCTGAGCAGGTACATGGCCGTCGGGGTCAAGCACGACGGCAGCGTGGTGGCGTGGGACCCCGGCTTCGGCAGCTACGACCCGGCTGACCTCGACGGCTCGGTGCCGGCTTCGGTCACCTCGCCCGGCTCGGGAGTGACCTCGGTCGGCGCCACCAACTTCGCGATGTTCGCCGTGAAGAACGGCTCCGTCGTCGCCTGGGGCGACAACTACCACGGGCAGGCGACGCCGCCGGCGTCGGCGTCCTCGGGCGTCGTCGCGGTCGCGGGCGGCGACAACCATGCGGTCGCCCTCAAGTCCGACGGCTCGATGATCGGGTGGGGCTACAACGCTCGCCGGCCAGACCACCATTCCCGCCGCCGCCAGCTCAGGGGTCATCGCCATCGCAGCAGGCGACGACTACAGCCTGGCCCTGAAGTCGGACGGCTCCACCGTGGTCTGGGGCGTCGGTTCTTGCGCCTTGACCGAGACGGCGTCGCCATCCGGAGTCACCGCGCTTCCCAGCGGGAGAGTCAAGCGGGGGTACGCCATCACCGGTGCCTCCGGCACCTCGAGCCTCGGCGGCACCCTGAACTCCGCGCCGACGGTCTCCAAGCGGCCCGGCACCGCGATCCAGGACGTCTTCTACCTGAACGGCAGCAACAACGTCATCCACAACACCCTGACCAACGGAGTCCTGGGCACCTCGGAGAACCTCGGCGGCATCATGAAGGCCGGATCATCGGTCGCGGCCGTGTCCCGGACCTCGGATCGCATCGACATCTTCACCCGCGGCACCGAGGACGCCCTGTGGCAGAACTCCTACGACGGCACCAGCTGGAGTGGCTGGGCAGCCCGGTCCTCGGACGGCCACCTCTCCTCCTCACCGACCGTCGCCTCCTGGGGTTCGAACCGCCTCGATGTGTTCGCCAGGGGCTCCAGCAACGACCTCCAGCACACGGCCTGGGACTCCAGCAACTGTGGCGGCTGGTGCTCCTTCGGCTGGGAGTCACTGGGTGGCGTCCTGAGCACTGGCCCGGCTGCGGTGTCGTGGGGTCCCAACCGCATCGACATCTTCGCCGGCGCCGGCGGCGACGACACGCTCTACCAGAAGTTCTGGGACGGCGCAGGGGGCGGCTGGAGTAGTTGGTACGGCCTCGGCGGGGCCGTCCACTCCGAGCCGACCGTGTCGTCGAGCGCCAGCGGCCGGCTCGACATCTACGCCCGCAACGCCAGCCACGGCCTGTCCTCCCTGCACTGGGCCTCCGCGAGCGGCTGGAGCGGCTGGCAGGACCGGGGATCGCTCAGCTCACCCAATGGGTCCGCCCCAGCAGTGAACTCGTTCGTCACCGGCAACAAGGCCGTCTACTACCGCGGCACCGACAACGCCCTGTGGCAGCGCATCCACTAACCCGCTGAAACCGGGATCCCCCCGTCGACGGGTGGCCCCACCACGACCGCGTGGTGAGGCCACCCCGTCGGCTGTTCGGGGTGGAGGGGCCCGCTAGTGGTGGCGCCGCAGGATGCCGCGGGGGCCCTCGCCGGGCATCGGCTTGCGGACCACGGACACCCCGGCCATCAGGGCGACGCCCTTGACCCGCACGGTCGGGGAGTCGGCGGTCAGGTTCGGCGCGACCTTGTCGCGACCCTGGTCGAAGGCGCCCATGATGCCGACGCCCTCGACGACGACGTTGGTGTGCTCGTTGACGACGATGTCGATGCCGGCCCAGATGGCGTTGGCGTAGATCACCGTCTCGCGGCTGGTGAACCGGGCCTCGCGCAGGTCGATGTCGATGCCGGCGCAGAAGGCGAAGGCGGTGTGCGACTCCCCCACCTCCCACAGGCCCTTGCGGGTCGAGCCCCCCAGCACCGCGATGGTGGTGTTGTAGCGCGCGGCCGGCACGACCCCGGCGGGCTGCGGTCGTGGCATCGGTGCAGCGTGAGCCGGACCCTGCAGGCCGGGACCCGGCAGGCCCGCGATGGGTAGGTCCATGGTGATGGGCACCAGGTCGGCATAGGTCTTCGCGGCGTACGTCGCCCCCAGCCGCTCGTCGAGCTCGTCGAGGTCGATCCGGCCCTCTCCGGCGGCCTCGCGCAGGATCTCGGCCACCTTGTGCCGGTCGTCGTCGGAGACCCGCAGGTGCGCAGGGTCGCCCGGCAGGTGCGAGGGGCGGGGCTCGAGGGGAGCTGCCATGGCGGCCAGCCTACGACGCGGCACCCCACCGCCTGCAACGGATAGTCCCGCTTCCGGGCGGCGGCGGGGCAACGCTGGCCCAGCCGGCGATACGCTCCAGAGCGTGAGCACGACAGCCGACTTCGCCTACGCCGACCTGCTGCCCACCGGCCCGGACGACACGCCGTACCGGCTGGTCACCACCGAGGGCGTCTCCACCCTCGAGGCCGATGGGCAGACGTTCCTGCGGGTCACCCCCGAGGCGATCCGGCAGCTGACCGCCGATGCCATGCACGACATCGCGCACTACCTGCGCCCTGCGCACCTCGCCCAGCTGCGCCGCATCATCGACGACCCCGAGGCGTCGGGCAACGACCGCTTCGTGGCCCTCGACCTGCTCAAGAACGTCAACATCTCCGCCGGCGGCGTGCTCCCGATGTGCCAGGACACCGGCACCGCGATCGTGATGGGCAAGAAGTCCGAGGGGGTGCTGACCGGCGCCGACGACGCCGAGGCCGTCTCCCAGGGCGTGTACGACGCCTACACCAAGCTCAACCTGCGCTACTCCCAGCTCGCGCCGCTCACGACGTACGAGGAGAAGAACACCGGCACCAACCTGCCCGCCCAGGTCGAGATCTACTCGACGCCGACCAAGGGGAAGCCGGAGTACAAGTTCCTCTTCATGGCCAAGGGCGGCGGCTCGGCCAACAAGTCCTTCCTCTACCAGGAGACGAAGGCGATCTTGAACCCGCAGCGGATGCTGGCCTTCCTCGACGAGAAGATCCGCTCGCTCGGCACGGCCGCGTGCCCGCCGTACCACCTGGCCGTCGTCATCGGCGGCACCTCGGCGGAGTATGCGCTGAAGACCGCCAAGCTGGCCTCGGCGCACTATCTCGACCACCTGCCGACCGAGGGGTCGATGAGCGCGCACGGGTTCCGCGACCTCGAGCTCGAGGAGCAGGTCTTCGAGCTGACGCAGTCGTTCGGCATCGGCGCGCAGTTCGGAGGCAAGTACTTCTGCCACGACGTCCGCGTCGTCCGGCTGCCCCGGCACGGCGCGTCCTGCCCGGTGGCGCTGGCGGTCTCGTGCTCCGCGGACCGCCAGGCGCTGGGCAAGATCACCGCGGACGGCGTCTTCCTCGAGCAGTTGGAGACCGACCCGGCGAGCTATCTGCCCGAGCCCGCCGAGGCCGACCTGATCGCGGGCGGCGAGGTCGTGCAGATCGACCTCAACCAGCCGATGGGCGACATCCTGGCCGAGCTGTCGAAGCACCCCGTGAAGACGCGGCTCTCCCTCACCGGTCCGCTCGTGGTCGCCCGCGACATCGCGCACGCCAAGATCAAGGAGCGGCTCGACGCCGGCGAGGAGATGCCGGCGTACCTCCGCGACCACGCCGTCTACTACGCCGGCCCGGCCAAGACGCCCGAGGGCTACGCCTCCGGCTCGTTCGGGCCGACCACGGCGGGGCGGATGGACTCCTACGTCGAGCAGTTCCAGGCGGCCGGCGGGTCGATGGTCATGCTCGCGAAGGGAAACCGCTCGAAGGTCGTCACCCAGGCGTGCGAGACGTACGGCGGCTTCTACCTCGGCTCGATCGGCGGCCCGGCCGCCCGGCTGGCCCAGGACTGCATCAGGTCGGTCGAGGTGCTGGAGTATCCCGAGCTCGGCATGGAGGCGGTCTGGAAGATCGAGGTCGAGGACTTTCCCGCCTTCATCGTGGTCGACGACAAGGGCAACGACTTCTTCACCGATCCCTCCGGAGCCGTCACTGTTCCGCTGAGCGCTCTTCAGGGGGCGGGCCTGCGGGTGCGCTCGGCGGAGAGGTAGTCCGCCCGCTCTGTTGGGGTGGCCAGATGGCCACCCCAACAGAGCGCAGGGGAACCTGCCCCGGACGCCGCCCGTTCTGCTGGTTGAGGAGGTCACGCAGCGACCGTCTCTACACCCACCAGCAGGACACCTACCAGCAGGAGGACCCATGCAGTGCCCGACCGACGGGACCGTGCTCGTGATGAGCGAGCGCAGCGGCATCGAGATCGACTACTGCCCCACCTGTCGCGGGGTGTGGCTCGACCGAGGTGAGCTCGACAAGATCCTCGAGCGCTCGCTGACCCAGCCCGGCCCGGCGGTCGCGGCGCCACCTCCGCCGCGCCAGCAGCCCGACCAGCGCTATCAGCAGGGCGAGCAGCAGGGCTACCAGCAGCCCTACCGCAAGAAGAAGGAGAGCTGGCTCAGCGAGCTGTTCGACTGAGCCGGTCCGCCAGGTCGCGGGCGGCCGGCGCGAGCACGTGACCGAGCGGCTGGGCGAACGCGACCCCGACCGCGTCCTGGTGCCGCCCACCGAGGTAGGCAGGCAGGTCGGGATAGGCGGCGTGCAGGGCGGCCAGAGTGTCGCGGACGGCGGCGAGGTCGTCGGTGGTCGGCACGCCGAGGACGACGGCATCGGGGCGCTCGCCATCGCGAGCGACGACCCAGCTCTCGGGGGGCAGATCGCTGCCGACGTAGACGACATCGAGCCCGGCCCGCCTCAGCATCGCCGCGAACGCGAGCACGCCCAGCTCGTGGCGTGAGCCCCGGGCGAGCCCGACGACGACCCGGGGTGCGCCCTCGGGCGTCGGCGATGCGTCGAGGACTCCGGCGAGGCGTCGGTGCACGGCGGCGCTGACGAAGTGCTCGCCGGCCACCGAGACGGCGCCCCGGTGCCACGCGTTGCCCAGCTCGAGCAGGGCCGGCATCAGCCAGCCGTCGATCACCTCCTCGAAGGTGCCGGACGCGAAGGCGCGGTCGAGGATCGCCGCAAGCCGGTTGCCGTCGAACTGCTCGGCAACGCGGACCAGGGCCTCGGCATCGGCCGCGTCGAGCGTGGGAGCTGCGCTGTCCACGCGGTCCTCCTCGCTCCCGGGGCCCGCATCGGGACCGCCCCCGGTCGTGCCGGACCGCACCCGCTCGGCGGCCAGCCTCGGCGACCAGCCGGCTTCGACCAGCGCCCGCATCGCCGACAGCCGGCGCACGGCGGCGTCGTCGTAGACGCGGTAGCCCGACGGGCTCCGGCCGGGGACGACGACCTCGTAGCGCCGCTCCCACATCCGCAGCGTCGCGGGCGAGATGCCGGTCATCGCCGCCGCGTGCTTCACGGTGTACACGTCCGCAGTCTAGGCGAAACCTGAGACAAAGCATGGACAGAAGCTCGATGAGACCTAGGGTCGGTCCATGCAGTACGTCGAGGTCGCGCGCGCCGAGTCAGAGCGTGGCGAGCTGGTGCTGCGCGAGCGCCGCGATGACAGTGCTCCGTCCGTGCTGGAGCTGCGCGCCAACGGCGTCTTCGTCATGGACTCCGCCGAGACGACGAGCGAGGTCGCCCTCGCGGCGGCCGCCCTCGAGCTGGTCGCCGACCCGCGCGAGGTCCTGGTGGCCGGCCTTGGCCTGGGCTTCACGCTCCAGGCGGTGCTGAGCGACCCGCGGGTCGAGCGCTGTTCGGTGGTGGAGATCGAGGAGTCGCTGGTCGGCTGGATGCGCGACGGCACGATCGCGCACGGGCAGACCCTGCTGGCCGACGAGCGGGCCAACGTCGTCGTCGCCGACGTCTCGCTCGCCCTGGCGGAGGCGCGCGAGGCGTCGTACGACCTGCTGCTGCTCGACGTGGACAACGGGCCGGGCTATCTGGTGCACGACGGCAACGCGGCGCTCTACGAGGAGCCCTTCCTGCGCCTGACCCGCCGGATCCTGCGCCCGGGCGGCGCGCTCGCGATCTGGTCGGCCGCCGAGGCGATGTCCCTCGAGGCGACGCTGCGGGCGGTCTACGACGAGGTGGAGCCACTGACGTACGCCGTCGACCTCCAGGGCCGCGAGGAGACGTACTGGCTCTACGTCGCGCGGCCGAACACCTCGACGTAGGCATCTTTCAGGGCCGGGTAGTAGTCGTCCCACACCACCGTCGCGGGGTCGCGCTGCTCTTCGGCGGCCACCAACCGGTCCAGGTAGTAGTCCCACCCTGGCCCGACGCTCTCGGCCCACGCCGGCTCGGGCAGCGACTGGCCGAACGTCAGGGTGGTGACACCGTCGTCCTCGGCGAGGTCGAGCACCATCTGCCAGGTGGCGGAGGCATCGTCCTCCCCGGGCATCTGCGAGGTGACGGTGAGGTGGCGCGGCGGGTCGCACGCGTCGATCCGCATCCACTCGCTCTGCGGTCCCTGGTCATCGGGTTGGCCCTCGAACAGCATCCGGAAGTCGACCTGGCCCGAGGCCGGGTCGCCGGTCCACGTGCCGATCCACCGGGCCAGCCGCTCCGGCTCGGTCACAGCGGCCCAGACGGACTCGATGGGCGCGACGAACGTGCGCTCGAGGACGAGGTACGTCGTCCCGTCGCGGACCTCCGCGTGACCGGTCGCAGTCGTGGTCATCCGATCTCCTCCAAGGACGTGTGGTGCACGGGTGATGTCGAGCGGTGGTCGCGGACGGTGCGGCGAACCTCGAGGTCGAGGGCGTCGAGGGCGTCGGGGCCGACCCGCGGCTGGTCCACCGCGAGCGCCCGCAGCAAGCCGTGGACGGGAGCGAGCGCCTCGCGCCGCAGCGTGTAGTGACGCTCGCGACCGCGGTCCTCCCCCGACACCATGCCGGCGTCGGAGAGCACCCGCAGGTGCCGGCTGATCGCCGGCCGGCTGATCGGGTGATCCGCCGCGAGGTCGGCGACCCGCGCCGGGCCGGTGGCCAGCCGGACCAGGAGGTCACGCCGGACCGGGTCGGCCAGGGCAACGAAGACGTCCATGTCTATTGGTAACATATCCGTTACCAATTTGTCGAGCGGTAGCGTCGAAGCGTGAGCGCCCCCTCATCACAGCCCAGCCGCACCGAACACGACTCCATGGGCGAGGTCCGCGTACCCGTCGATGCCCTCTGGCGGGCGCAGACCCAGCGCGCGGTCGAGAACTTCCCGATCAGCGGGACACCCCTCGAGCCACGCCTGGTGCACGCCCTGGGCCTGGTCAAGTCCGCGGCCGCCACCGTCAACGGCGAGCTCGGGGTGATCAGCCCGGAGCAGGCCGTCGCCATCGCGGCCGCCGCCGACGAGGTCGCCGCCGGCCGACATGACGAGCACTTCCCCGTCGACGTCTTCCAGACCGGCTCCGGCACGTCGTCGAACATGAACGCCAACGAGGTGATCGCGTCGCTGGCCGCCCGGTCCTCGGCAGCAGGCGCCGGGGTCGAGGTGCATCCCAACGACCACGTCAACGCCAGCCAGTCCTCCAACGACACCTTCCCCACGGCGATCCACGTCGCCGCCACCCTCGCAGTCGTGGAGGACCTGCTGCCGTCGCTCGACGTGCTCCGCGCCAGCCTGGGCGCCAAGGCCGAGGAGTTCGCCGACGTGGTCAAGTCCGGGCGCACCCACCTGATGGACGCCACGCCGGTGATGCTCGGTCAGGAGCTCGGCGGGTACGCCGCCACGCTGGCGTACGCCGCCGAACGGCTCGGCGGCGTGCTGCCCCGCGTGCGGGAGCTGCCGCTGGGCGGCACAGCCGTCGGCACCGGCATCAACACCCCGCCCGGCTTTGCGGCAGCCGTCATCTCCAGACTGGCCGACGTCACCGGCCAGGAGTTCACGGAGGCCCGAGACCACTTCGAGGCGCAGGGCACCCGCGACTCCCTCGTCGAGCTGAGCGGCGTGCTGCGCACGATCGCCGTCGGCCTCACCAAGATCTGCAACGACCTGCGCTGGATGGGCAGCGGTCCCACGACCGGGCTCGCCGAGCTGCACCTGCCCGACCTGCAGCCCGGGTCGAGCATCATGCCGGGCAAGGTCAACCCGGTGCTGCCCGAGGCGACGCTCATGGTGTGCGCCCAGGTCATCGGCAACGACGTCACGGTCACCACGGCCGGCGCCGCCGGCAGCTTCGAGCTCAACGTGATGATGCCGGTGCTCGCCCGCAACCTGCTCGAGTCCATCCGGCTGCTGTCGACCTCGACCCGCGTGCTCGCCGAGCGCTGTGTCGACGGAATGACCGCCGACGTCGACCGGATGCGCCGCTACGCCGAGTCGTCGCCGTCCGTGGTCACGCCGCTCAACAAGCACATCGGCTACGAGGCCGCCGCGAAGATCGCCAAGCAGGCGCTGGCCGACGGCGCGACGATCCGCGAGACCGTGATCGCGCTGGGCTACGTCGAGCGCGGCGAGCTCACCGAGGAGCAGCTCGACGAGGCCCTCGACGTGGAGCGGATGACCCGTCCGTGACCGAGATGAGCGACCCCGCCCACGTGCGCGAGCAGTACGCCACCGAGGACAACCTCGAGACCCGCCGCTCGGTGTGGCATCCCGATCCCGAGCACGGCGACCCGGCGGAGGTGGCGCTGGCCGAGGTCGCGGCCGCGCTGCCACCGGGCCGTGCGATGCCCGACGTCCTCGAGGTCGGCAGCGGGACCGGCGTCTTCGCCGCCCGGCTGCGCGAGGCACTCCCGCACGTCGCGCTCCTGGCCACCGACCAGTCGCCGCGCTTCGTCGAGCTGACCCGGGAGCGCGGCGTACCCGCGCAGCTGATGGACGTCCAGCACCTGCTCCCCGCCGACGACTCCTACGACGTGGTCGTCGCGATGTGGATGCTCTACCACGTGCCCGACCTCGACCGCGGGCTCGCCGAGATCCGCCGGGTGCTCCGGCCCGGTGGCGCGCTGGTCGCGGTCACCAACGGCGACGAGCACGTCGCCGACCTGCGCCGGGCCGGCGGCGGCGGGGCCCACCGCACCCACTTCAGCAGCGAGAACGGCGCGGCGGCGCTGGGTCGCCACTTCGACGACGTACGCCGTCAGGACCTGCGTACCCGCGCGGTGTTCCCCGACCACGCCACCGCGCAGGGCTACCTCGCGTCCTCCGGTGAGGGCCTGGCCCTGCCGCCCGACGACGCCTCCGCCACCTGGCCGCGCGAGTACGCCGGCCACGTCACCGTCTTCACCGCCCGCTAAATCGCGATAGTTCGCCGCAAGTTGCACCATTTCCGCGCGCAAAGTGGTGCAACTTGCGGCGAACTACCCAGCAGCGCGACTCAGTACCAGCCGTTGCCCTGCTTGAAGCTCCACGCGTTGCAGGGGGTGCCGTAGGAGCGCTGGATGTACTCGAGGCCCCAGCGGATCTGCGCCTCGGCCGAGGTCATGTAGTCGGCGGGCAGGTCGTGCAGCGAGGTGAGCGCCTGCGGGATGCCGTACGCCGACGACGTCGGGTTGTCGGCGTCGACCCGCCAGTCGGACTCCGAGACGTAGAGGGAGTCCAGGCAGGTGAACTGCTCGGCGGAGAAGCCGAGCTCGGCGATCAGGGCCCGGCCGATCTCGCGGGGATCGCTCTCGGAGACCTTCTCGGTCGCTGCCATCGCCAGCCCTGAGTCGGTGCCGAGCGCGGCGGCCTTGGCCGCCTTCGGGCCCCCGGCGTCGCGCCGGTCGGACCGGGAGCGCTCGGACCTGGAGAGCTCGGGCCTGGAGAGCTCGGACCTGGAGACTTGGGACTCCTGGCGACGCTCGAGGTCGGCGGCGGTGAGCTCGCTGGTGTCCGCTGCGGCGCTCACCGCGTCGACCAGGTCGGCGGCGCCGTCACTCACGGCGCCGGCGTTGAGCACACCTCCGGAGACGCTCATGCCGGTGGTGGCGACGGCGAGGCCGCCCATCACCACGGCGCCGCGCACGACGCGCGGCACGCGCCGCGCCCGGGGCGCGGCTCGGTGCTTGGGGTAGTGCTTGGAATGCTTCGACACAGGGGAAAGGCTCACGGTTGACGACAGGGGACATCAGGCGGCTTTTCCGGACGCCGGAGGCACGATCACAGGGGCGGACCGGACACCAGGTCACGGAAAGGTCTCGGACACCATGTCCGATGCCCGCCGCGATCCGCAAACTTTCGTCGCATGCGGCCGTGCTGTTGCGCCACGTGCAGCCACAGCGGCCACTCCCAACCAATCCCGTCCCAACCGTCACACATGTCACACGAATGGTCTGGACCGATCAGGGACCTCTCAGGACGCTCCCGCACCGAGGGTGTCGAGACGGCGAAGGAGCCGCTCAGAGCGTGACGTTCTCGAGCATCTCCGTCACCAGCGCGGCGATGGGCGAGCGCTCCGAGCGGGTGAGGGTCACGTGGGCGAAGAGCGGGTGCCCCTTGAGCCTCTCCACCACGGCGACCACCCCGTCGTGGCGGCCCACCCGCAGGTTGTCGCGCTGCGCGACGTCGTGGGTGAGCACCACCTTGGAGTTGGCGCCGATCCGGGAGAGCACCGTGAGCAGCACGTTGCGCTCCAGCGACTGCGCCTCGTCGACGATCACGAAGGCGTCGTGCAGCGACCTGCCGCGGATGTGCGTCAGGGGCAGCACCTCGAGCATCCCGCGCTCCAGAACCTCGTCGATCACCTCGCGCGAGGTGACCGCGCCCAGGGTGTCGAACACGGCCTGGGCCCAGGGCGACATCTTCTCCGACTCCGAGCCGGGCAGGTAGCCGAGCTCCTGGCCGCCGACCGCGAACAGGGGGCGGAACACGACGACCTTCTGGTGCTGGCGGCGCTCCATGACGGCTTCCAGCCCGGCGCACAGCGCCAGCGCCGACTTGCCGGTGCCCGCGCGCCCGCCCAGCGAGACGATGCCGACCTCGGGGTCGAGGAGGATCTCGAGCGCGATGCGCTGCTCGGCCGAGCGACCGTGGATGCCGAAGGCCTCGCGGTCGCCGCGCACCAGGTGGACCTGCTTGTCCGGGCCGACGCGGCCGAGTGCGGTGCCGCGGTCGGAGAGCATCACCAGACCGTTGTGGCAGGGCAGGTCGCGGGCCGCGTCGAGGTCGAGGGTGCCGTCGGCGTACAGCTCGTCCAGGTCGGCCGCGGTGACGTCGAGCTCGGCCATCCCGGTGTAGCCGGTGTCGGAGTCACTGATCGACTCGGCGCGGTACTCCTCGGCGTCGAGCCCGACGGCCGATGCCTTGATGCGCAGCGGGAGGTCCTTGGAGACCAGGGTGACCAGGTAGCCCTCGTTGGCGAGGTTGCGGGCCACGGCGAGGATCCGCGTGTCGTTGTCGCCGAGGCGGAAGCCGGAGGGCAGCGAGTCGGCGTCGGTGTGGTTCAGCTCGACCCGGACGGTGCCGCCGTCGGCGCCCACGGGCACTGGCTCGTCGAGCCGTCCGTGGGTGATCCGCAGGTCGTCGAGCTGTCGCAGCGCCGTACGCGCGAAGAACCCCAGCTCCGGGTGGTGCCGCTTGCCCTCGAGCTCGGTGATCACCACCACGGGCAGCACCACCTCGTGCTCCGCGAAGCGTTTGAGCGCACCCGGGTCGGCCAGCAGCACGCTGGTGTCGAGGACGAAGGTCCGCGTCGTCGGCCCGTCGGCCGGAACGGCCGTGGTCGTCGTCGTGCGCCTGGGGCTCTTCTTGGGATCTGCCACGGTCGGCACGTGCTACCCCTCACCGACCGGCGCGCGCACCCCGACGCTCCGGCTCATCACTCGCAGGCGGACCGCGAGGCTGCCGGAAGACCGGGGTGCCGGCCCCCTCCCACGCGCGACGTCGGACGACGCCTCGTCGTGTTCTGGACGTGAGTACTCACGTTCGGCCCTCCCGGTGGCGGCGAGCTTCCCCGCTCTCCGCTACGTCGGACGCTACGCCGCGCATCTCACCGGTCACGCCCGACACGCCCTAACCAGTGGTGACAGGCAGGTGAACGCTGCGGATCCCGGCTCAGGCTAGGCGCCGAGGCGACGGTCGCGCTGGGTGTAGGCCCGGATGGCGCGGAGGAAGTCGACGCGGCGGAAATCGGGCCAGTAGGCCTCGCAGAAGTAGAACTCCGACTTCGCGCTCTGCCACAGCAGGAACCCCCCGAGCCGCTGCTCGCCTGAGGTGCGGATGACGAGGTCGGGGTCGGGCTGCCCGCGGGTGTAGAGGTGGTCGGCGATGTGCTCGACGTCGAGGATCTCGGCCAGCTCCTCCAGCGACGTGCCGATCGCGGCGTGCTCCTGCAGCAGCGACCGTACGGCGTCGGCGATCTCGCGGCGGCCGCCGTAGGGCACCGCCACGTTCACGAGCATGCCGTCGACGTCGCTCGTGCGCTCGGCGGCAGACTTCAGCCGCTCGGCGATCGGCGCCGGCAGCATGTCGAGCGCGCCGACCGGGTGCAGCCGCCACCGGCGCTGGTCGGCGAGCGAGTCGACGGCGTCGACGATGATCTCCAGCAGCGCCTCGACCTCGCCCGGGTCGCGGCCGTCGAGGTTGTCGGTCGAGAGCAGCCAGAGCGTCACGACCCGGATGCCCACGTCGTCGCACCAGCCGAGGAGCGGCTCGATGTTGGCGGCGCCGGCGCGGTGGCCATGGGCCGTGTCGCGACCGACGGCCTTGGCCCAGCGGCGGTTTCCGTCGAGCATGATGCCGACGTGCTGGGGGACGTTCGCCGGCATGGTGCGCAGCATCCTGCCTTCGTAGACCGGGTAGAGCAGTCGCCGGACCTGTTCCTTCCACCTCGCCACGTCCCCGATGGTAGCCCTGGAACACTCCGGTTCGGCTCCACGCGGCTGGGGCGGTGCCGTACCGTGACTGGCGTGAACGACCTCATCCGCGAGCGCATCGACGACCTGCACGACCGGGTCGACGAGGTGCTCGCCGAGGTCAAGCCTCGGCTGCGCGGCTGGATCCACCTGGGCGTCGTCCCGCTCACCCTCGCAGCCGGGATCGTGCTGATCGCCCTGTCACCGACGGCTCCGACGCGGGTCGCCTCAGCGGTGTTCGCGGCCAGCGCACTGCTGCTCTTCGGGGTCTCGGCGATCTACCACCGCGGCAGCTGGTCGCCGCGCCTGCACGGCTTCTGGCAGCGCTTCGACCATGCCAACATCTTCGTGCTGATCGCAGGCTCCTACACGCCGTTCACCTTGATCCTGCTCGACGGGCGGGAGCGGGTGGTGATGCTCGTGGCGGTCTGGTCCGCGGCGATCCTCGGTGTCCTGTTCCGGGTGTTCTGGGTCGACGCCCCGCGCTGGCTCTACGTCCCCATCTACATCGGCATGGGCTGGGCCGCCCTGCTCTACCTGCCGGGCTTCATCGACGGGGCCGGCGACCTGGGGATCGGCATCGGCGTCGCCACGCTGGTCCTGGTCGCGGTCGGCGGGCTCCTCTACACCCTCGGCGGGGTCGTCTACGGCTTCCAGCGTCCCGACCCGTGGCCGCGCTGGTTCGGCTTCCACGAGGTCTTCCACTCGCTCACGATCCTGGCGTTCGTCAGCCACTACGTCGGCGTCTCGCTGGCGACGTACTCGCTGCGCTGACGGTCCGCGGGGACAGGTGAGCCTGCTCACGTCCGGCAACCAACCGGTGCTGCCACTCGTCTGACCCGGTGATGTCCGAAGAGAACGCGCCCTCCCGCCCTGCCCGCACGATCGACCTCTCCCTCCCCCAGATCGTCGGCGGCTCCGTCGCCGCCGCCACCGCCGCAGCCCTGAGCACCCGGCTGGGCATCGTCGGCACCATCGCCGGCGCGGCCTTCGCCAGCGTCACCAGCACCGTGGTCGCGGCGTCGATCGCCGCCTGGCTGCAACGCGCCGGACGGCTGGCGGTCGACCGCGACCCGACCCGTCTCCGCAGCGTCGTCATCGGCGTCGCCGCGGTCGCGATGGTCGGCCTGGCCCTCCACACCGGCCTCAGCCTGCTCAGCGACCTCCCGCAGGACGCCTTCGTGTCCAGGTGGCTGGCCCAGCTGAGGCTCAGCTGAGCGTCAGCTCATCGGCCCGGGTGACCGGCCGGGCACACACGTGGTGGCGACACACGTACGCCGCCGGGCGGCCGTCGACGACGACCCGTCCGGTCAGCAGCGGGATGGCATGCTCACCGGGGGACTCCTCGGCCACCACGACGACGGCCGAGGGGTCTCGCAGAGCCGCCCGGGCCAGCGCGTCCCGCGCCTCGCCCGGAGGTCCGACCACGGCGATCTCGCGCGGACCGTCGAGCATCGCGACGGCCGCGGCCAGCGACCAGCCGGAGAACCTCGGCGCATGCGAGGCCAGGGCGGCGGTCGTCGAGAGCGCCTGCTCGGCCGCCTCGCGGTGCCGGGCCGATCCCGTCAGCGCGGCATAGGTCACCAGGGCGTGCACCGTCGCCGACAGCCCCGACGGACTGGCGTTGTCGGAGGGATCGCGCGGCCGCGCGACCAGGGCCTCGGCATCGTCGGCGGTGTCGTGGAAGCCGCCGTCGTCAGCGCGGAAGTGGGTCAGCGCGGCATCGAGCAGCACGCCGGCCAGCTCGAGCCAACGCGCGTCGGCGGTCGCCTGGGCCAAGGAGAGGAAGCCGCTCGCCACACACCCGTGGTCCTCCAGCACGCCGGCGTGCGCACCCGCCGTGCCGTCTCGCGAGACCCGGAGCAGCCGCCCGCCCACGAGGTGCACCCGCGCCAGCAGATCGCCGGCGCGGACCGCCGCGCTCACGAGATCGGGCCGATCGAGGCGGACGCCGACCTCGCAGAGTCCGGTGATCGCGAGACCGTTCCAGGCGGCGACGACCTTGTCGTCCCTGGCCGGCCGGACGCGTGCGGCCCGGACGTCGAGCAGGCGGCGGCGTACGCCGGTCCAACGCTCGACCTCCGCGGGCCCGTCCGGCTCGACGGGCAGCTGGAGCGTCGAGGTGCCGTGCTCGAAGGTGCCGGCCCTGGTCACCGACAGCAGCCGAGCGGCCCAGCCTCCGTCCTCGGCGCCGAGCACCTCGACGAGCTGCGCCGGCGTCCAGACGTAGAAGCGCCCCTCCTCCCCTTCGCTGTCGGCGTCGAGCGCCGAGGCGAAGCCACCCTCGTCGGTGCCGAGCTCGCGCACGACGAAGTCGGCCGTCTCGACGGCGACCCGTCGCAGCACCGGGTCGTCTCGCCGGGCGTAGAGCGCCATCAGCTGCGCGTTGTCGTAGAGCATCTTCTCGAAGTGCGGCACGACCCAGCCGCTGTCGACGGAGTAGCGCGCGAAGCCGCCGGCGAGCTGGTCGTAGATGCCGCCGCGGGCCATCGCCACCAGCGTGGCGTCGAGCATCCGCCGCTCGCCGACCCGCAACAGGAACTCCAGCACCATCGACGGCGGGAACTTCGGCGAGGTGCCGAACCCGCCCGCCTCCTCGTCGAAGTCGCGCTCCAGCCCGGCGACCGCGGCGTCGATCACCTCGCGATCGAGGTCGCCGAGTGCTGAGGGAGCGGCGCGGTTGAGGTGCTCGCGCAGCTGGGTCGCCACCCGCACCACCTCGTCGCCACGCTGGGTCCAGGCCTCGTGGATCGCCTCCAGCACCTGGCGGAACGACGGCTGCCCGTGCCGTGGCCGGTCCGGGAAGTAGGTGCCCGCGAAGAACGGGCCACCCTCGTGGTCGAGGACGACGGTCATCGGCCACCCGCCGTGCCCGGTCATCGCGGTGGTCGCCTCCATGTAGACGGCGTCCACGTCGGGCCGCTCCTCGCGGTCGACCTTGATGCTGACGAAGTGCTCGTTGAGGTACGCCGCGGTCGCGTCGTCCTCGAACGACTCGTGCGCCATCACGTGGCACCAGTGGCAGGCGGCGTACCCGACACTCAGCAGCACCGGCACACCCCGCTCGCGCGCATCCGCGAACGCGTCGGGCCCCCACTCCCACCAGTCGACGGGGTTGTCGGCGTGCTGCTGGAGATACGGGCTGGTCGCTGCTCCGAGCCGGTTCACCCGATCATGATCTCCCGAACTCAACACGACCCGACGGCAGGCCTCGTAGGTCGACGTGCAGAACTGCCCTGCGGCCGTGAGCACAAGCGTGGGCAACCCAGGTCACATGGACTTCTGCACGTCGAGTTGCGAGAGGTTGGTGGCTAGTCCCAGATCGTCGCGTGCTCGTCGAAGGAGGCCCGGTCGGACTGCACGGGCACCACGCAGAACACCAGGCCGCCGGGGTCGTGGAGCACCGTGAAGCCCTCGGGCCGGTCGGCGATCGTGGCGCCGAGGCCGGTGAGCCGCGCCACCTCGGCGTCGACGTCGTCGGTCTCGATGTCCAGGTGAACCCTGGGCGGGGTGCCGGACCCGGTCCGCTGCAGCTCGAGCAGCATCCCGCCCGGCAGTCGGTTCAGCGACTCGTAGGGGTCGTCGCCGGGCGGCCCGTCGGGTGCGGACCGCTCCGACGCCGTGGCCGCGGCCCAGAAGCCTGCCGCGTCGGCGTACGACTCCTCGGGGTGGTCGATGAGCACGACGGCGACCCGGCTGCGATGCATGGCGTCGACCCTACGATGGCGCCATGGACGCGAAGGCCTGGGACGAGCGGTACGCCGCCGCCGAGCTGGTCTGGTCGGTCGAGCCCAACCAGTTCGTGGCCCGCGAGTGCGCCGACCTGCCGCCCGGCCGCGCCCTCGACCTCGCCGCGGGCGAGGGTCGCAACGCGATCTGGCTGGCCCGGCGCGGCTGGTCGGTCACCGCCGTCGACTTCTCGGGAGTGGCGCTCGACAAGGGTCGCCGCCTGGCCGGCGACGCCGAGATCGACTGGGTCGTTGCCGACGCGACCACGTGGCAACCGTCGGCGTCCTACGACCTGGCCGTCATCGCCTACCTCCAGGTGACCGCCGACGCGCGCCGGGCGGCGGTCCGGACGGCGTACGACTCGCTCGCGCCCGGCGGCACGTTCCTGCTCGTCGCCCACGACACGGCCAACCTGGCCGAGGGCACCGGCGGTCCCCAGGACCCGTCGGTGCTGATGACCGCGGACGACGTCCTGGGCGACCTGGCCGGCCGTGACGTCGTGGCGGAGCACGCCGGACGCGTCACGCGGATGGTCGCGCAGGCCGACGAGCACGGCGGCCAGACCCATGGCACGGCGTACGACTGCCTGGTGCGCCTGCGGAAGCCCTAGGAACCCTTCGGGGCGACCATCTCGGTGGGCGTGACGGTCACCGTCGAGTGCACGAAGTAGTGGTCGGTGATCCCGGCCAGCGTCGAGGGGTCCTGGACGTAGCCGGAGAAGTCGACGCCGCCGCCGCCCATGATCCAGTCGATCCGGAGGGGGCCAGGTGGCAGCGAGCAGCCGCCGGCGCCGCTGCCGCCGTTGGCCGCGACCATGCCGGCGCCGGTGGCGACCTTGCAGAACCACTCCTCCTTCTCGTTCATGTCGCCGGTCACGATCACCGGGCGACCAGTGCCGCGCAGGCGGTTGAACAGCGCGATCTCGGCGGCGGTCGCGGAGTCGCGGTCGGCCTCCTGGGTGCGCGGTGAGTTGTGGATCGTGACGACCCAGAACTCCCCGCCGGTGACCCGGTCGCGCAGCAGCACGTAGGGGATCGGCCGCGTCTGGAAGTCGAAGCGCGTCGTGATGTAGCCGGTGTCGACGAGCTCGAAGAGGGCGGTGCGGTAGGCGATCTGCAGGCGTACGCCGTTGTTGCCCAGCCCTCGTCCCGGCCAGATGCCGAAGCCGCCGAGCTGGTTGTAGAGCACGTTCAGCTGGTCGTCCTGCACCTCCTGGAGACCCAGCAGGTCGATGCCGCGCGAGAGGACCACCCCCGCAGCCCGGCCGGTGCGGACCGTGCCGGGGCCGTAGCCACGGCTGCCGCGGGTGTGCTGGCTGCCGAGCACGTTGAGCGTGCCGACCTGGAACGTGAAGGGGTCACCCGGCCGCGGCACCGGCTTCAGGGCCAGCGGCTTGCTGGCCGCGTGGACCTTGAAGGTCGGCGCCTTCTGGTCTCGGGCGTATGTCGTGCGGGCCCGCGCCAGCTCGCGCTCGGCGCTGCGCGAGATCGTCCCGGCCCTCGTGAGCGCCAGGTCGAGCGTCACCAGCCGGGCGCCGGTGGCCAGGTCGCGCCCGCTCTCGTCGCCGGGCTTCACCAGGACCCCGACGACCACCGCGAGAACCGTCACGACGACGGCCGCGGCCATCAGCAAGACGGATCGGGGGGCGGGGAGCACCGAACGAGGGTACCGGCCCCCTCGGCGTGTCGTCCTACCGACGACGGGCGCTCAGCCCGTCAGCGGCCGTCGACGCCGCGGCCCTCGACGCCCCGGCCCTCGGCCTGATCTGAGTCGTCGGTCGTCGGCTCGGGCGGGACGTCGCCGAAGACGCCATCGCGGCGGGCCTGCTCGGTCTTCCGCATCTGCTTGAGGAAGCTGAGCATCAGCACGACGGTGGCGGCGACGAGCAGCAGGAAGACGACCAGGCCCCAGGTGCCGGCCGTGACGTCGTCGGCCTCCGGCGCGGGGTCGCTCGTCCCGGACGCCAGGACCAGGGCCACCGTCTGGATCGCCGCTGTCTGCATAGGTCCAGTCTCTCAGGCGCCCCGCGCAGCCACCACGTCGACATCGGCGAGGTCGATGCCCGCGAAGAGGTCGTTCTCCGGTGTCGGGCTGTCGACGTGGCTGACGACGAGCTCGAAGTCCTCGGTCGGGGCGACCTGCTCCTGGATCTCACGGGGCACGGCGAACCAGAAGCCGTCCGGGTCGATCTGGGTGGCGTGCGCCAGCAGGGCCTGGTCGCGCACGCCGAAGTACGCCGCGCACGGGACCTTCGTGGTGATCCGCGCGTCCCACTCGGGCTCGGGCTTCCACTCGGCCAGGCGCTCGGCCCAGGGCGACTCGAGCCCGTGGGCCAGCATCGCCTCGTGGATCGCCAGCATGCGCGGCCGGTTGAAGGAGTGGTGGTAATAGAGCTTCAGCGGCTGCCAGGGCTCGCCGAGCCCGGGATAGCGCTCCGGGTCACCCGCAGCGTTGAAGGCCTCGACCGACACCTTGTGGCACATCACGTGGTCGGGGTGCGGATAGCCGCCGCGCTCGTCGTACGTCGTGACGACATGGGGCTTGAAGTCCCGGATGAGCTGCACGAGCGGCGCGGCTGCCTCCTCCAGCGGAACCAGTGCGAAGCACCCCTCGGGCAGGGGCGGCTTCGGGTCGCCCTCGGGCCAGCCGGAGTCGACGAAGCCGAGCCAGTCCTGGCGTACGCCGAGGATGTCGCGAGCGCGCTCCATCTCCTGACGCCGCACCTCGGTGATGTTCGCGAGGATCTCCGGCCGGTCCATCTTGGGGTTCAGGATCGAGCCGCGCTCGCCTCCCGTGCAGGTCGCCACGTGCACGTCGACTCCCTCGGCGACGTACATGGCCGTCGACGCCGCGCCCTTGCTCGACTCGTCGTCGGGGTGTGCGTGCACGTGCATGAGCCGCAGGCCGGCGCGCGGCTTGGCCGCGGGGTCGGGGGACATGCTGGTGATCCTAGGACGGCACAATGGTCGGGTGAGCGCGTCCCCCGACCTGGCCGACCGCTACGGCGTCGCGCGTCCCGGTCGCCGCCGCCTGCTGCTCCTCGTCGTCGGCGTCGTCGTGGCGGCGTTCCTCGGGTGGCTGGCCTGGGCGGTGTGGGCGCAGGCCACCCCGGCGGTCGACTCGGAGTTCGAGGGCTTCGTCGTCGTCGACGACGGCACGACGGAGGCCTACGTCGGCGTCGCCCTGCGAGAGGGCGTCGACGCACGGTGTGTGGTCCGTGCGCTGGCCGAGGACCACTCGGTCGTGGGTGAGGTGACGTTCACGCCCACCGACGGCCGCAACGAGGTGCTGATCCGCACCGAGCGCCGGGCGACGTCGGCCGACCTGGTCGGCTGCACGGCCGAGGGCCAGCCCCGCCCGCGCTGACCGCGAACCGTCGACGATCTGCGCTTCACCCGCCCGGGCGGTAGACTCGCCCCTTACCCAATTCCGCAGCACCCGTTCCGCAGGATGTCCCGGCGCGGGTGGCAGAGCCGCCCGGCGGGTACGACTCGAGGACGCACCAACCGCGGGACCCCAGCACGACTAGGCAAGGGCCGGTACGACGTACCGGCCCTTGATCACACGGCACGGCATACAGGAGTTTTCCGATGACGCAGATCCAGCACGACACCATCTGGCTGACCCAGGAGGCGCACACCAAGCTCCAGCAGGAGCTCGAGGAGCTGCGCGGCCCGGTGCGCCAGGAGATCATCGAGCGGATCAGCGCTGCCCGCGACGAGGGTGACCTCAAGGAGAACGGCGGCTACCACGCCGCGAAGGACGAGCAGGGCAAGGTCGAGGACCGCATCCGTCAGCTCGAGGACATGCTGCGCCGCGCCGTCGTCGGTGAGGCCAAGAACGACGGCACGATCGGGCCCGGCATGAAGGTCTCCTACTCCTTCGTGGGCGACGACGACGTCGAGGTGCTGCTCCTCGGCGCGAAGGAGAACGAGGACGGCAGCATCCTCGCCGTCTCCCCGCAGAGCCCGCTGGGCTCCGCACTCGTCGGTGCGAAGAAGGGCGACGTCGTCAGCTACGAGGCGCCCAACGGCAAGACGATCGAGGTCAAGGTCGTCGACGCCGAGGTCTACTCCGGCTAGGGGTTTCGCAGGTTTCGAGACGGCGCTGGCGCGCCTCCTCAACCAGCGAGCTCCGGTGGTCGAGGAGGTCGCGCAGCGACCGTCTCGAGACCTCCGGGGTCACGCGTCGACGCGGTAGCCCTTCTCGGCGAGCATCGTCGTCAGCTGGGCCGCGTGCGTGGGCCCGCGGGTCTCGAGCTGCAGGCTGACCTCGACCTCGTTGAGGTTGAGGTGCGGCGAGATGCGCTCGTGGGCGACCTCGATGACGCTGGCTCCCACCTGGCTGATGTCGGTGAGCAGGCCGGCGAGTCCGCCGGGTAGGTCGGAGATCACCACGCGCAGGTAGTGGAAGCGGCCCGCCGCCGCCATGCCGCGCTGGATCACCTTGCCCAGCAGCAGCGGGTCGACGTTTCCGCCCGAGAGCACGGCGACCGCCGGGGTCTCGAAGGCGTCGGGGTCGTCGAGCATCGCGGCGACCGCTGCCGCGCCGGAGGGCTCGACGACGTACTTCGCCCGCTCGGCGACGGCGAGCAAGGCGCGTGCCATCGACTCCTCGGAGACCGTGATGATGTCGTCGACGAGGTCGCGGATGGTCGCGAAGTTGAGGTCTCCGGGGACGCCGACCGCGATGCCGTCGGCCATCGTGTTCATCTTGTCGAGACGGACGGGGTGTCCTGCCTGGAGCGAGGGTGGGTACGCCGCGGCGTTCTTCGCCTGGACGCCGACGATGCGGACGTCGGGCTTCTTCGCCTTGATGGCGATCGCGATGCCCGAGAGCAGGCCCCCGCCCCCTGTCGGCACGAGGACGGTCCGCACCTCGGGCGACTGCGCCAGGATCTCCAGCCCGGCAGTGCCCTGGCCGGTGACGATGTCGACATGGTCGTAGGGGTGGATCAGCACCGCCCCGGTCTCGTCCGCGAACGCGTGCGCGGCCTCCATGGCGTGGTGGAGGTACTGCCCGTGGAAGACCACGTCGGCGCCGTACCCCATCGTTGCGTTGACCTTGGGGATCGGCGCACCCTCCGGCATGAAGACCGTCGCCCGGACGCCGAGGAGCTTCGCCGACAGCGCGACGCCCTGGGCGTGGTTGCCGGCCGACGCGGCGACGACGCCTGCCGCCTTCTCGTCGGCAGAGAGCCGAGAGATGCGGGTGTAGGCGCCGCGCATCTTGAACGAGCCGGTGCGCTGGAGGTTCTCGCACTTGAGCCGGACCTCGCCGCCACAGCGTTCCGAGAGCCAGCGGGCGCCGTCCATCGGGGTGTAGATGGCGACGCCCTCGAGAAGGCGGGCGGCCTCTTCGATGTCCTCGACGGTGATGGTCATGTCGTCGTCTCCTCCTCTGCCTCCTGGAGGTCGGGGTGCTCGGCCGGGTCGTCGGCACCCATCTCCTCGAGATCCTCCTCGAGCTCCTCCTCGGGATCGTCGCCGACCTCGGTGTAGGTCGAGAGGTGCTGCACGACCGCGTTGGCGGTCGCGGCCAGCGGCACGGCGATCAGGGCGCCGGCGATGCCGGCCACCAGCACGCCGCAGCCGATCGCGACGATCACCGCGAGGGGGTGCACCGAGACCCAGCGACCCATCAGGAACGGCTGGAGGATGTGACCCTCGATCTGCTGCACCAGGATCACCCCGCCGAGCATCAGCAAGGCGGTGACGGGACCCTGGTCGACCAGCGCGACGAGGATCGCGACGGAGCCCGCGATCGTCGCGCCGATCATCGGGACGAACGCCCCGAGGAAGACCAGTACGCCGATGGCGAGGACGAACGGCACACCCAGGATCGCGGCGACCATCGAGATGCCGATGGCGTCGACCAGCGCCACGATCACGGTCGCCCGCACGAACTGGGTCAGCGACACCCAGGCGACGCGGCCCGAGCTGTCGACCCGCTCGCGGGCCGCGCGCGGGGACAGTCGCACCATCCAGGCCCAGATCCGGTCGCCGTCGGAGAGGAAGAAGTAGGTCGAGAAGAGCACGATGAAGAAGCCGGCCACGACGTGACCGACGGCGGTGCCGACCTCGGTGAGCTGCGACAGGACGGCCCCGTCCTTCGACCGCTCGGTGATGGCGTCCTGCGCGCTCTGGATGTAGTCGTTGATCTGGGAGTCGCTCGCGTTGAGCGGACCGGTCTTCAGCCAGTTCTCCACCTCGCCCAGGCCCTTGACGACCTCGTCGGCCAGATCCGAGGCGCCGTTGGCGACCTGCGCGCTGACGAAGGTCAGCAGCAGGACGACCATCGCGATCCCCCCGATGACCACGCCCAGGGCCGCGAGGCCGCGAGGGATGCCGATGCGGGTCATCACGCGGACCAGCGGAGCCGACAGCGCGGCGATCAGCAGGGCCACGATGACCGGCAGCACGATGACGGAGAACATCGCGAGGGCCTTGAGCACCACCAGACCGGCGGCCACGATGACCAGGAACCGCCACGACCAGGCCGCGGCGAGGTCGAGACCCCACGGCACCTGCGCGCGGCTGAAGTTGGAGGACCCCGCGCCGACGGTCACGGGCGCCGGGGCGCGGTCGCGGCGCATCGCGGCACGCGACTCGGCGAGGCGCTCGCGGAGGTGACTGAGCCGCGACTCGTGCTCCTCGCTGCCCCCGGTGGGGGTGGGCTCCTCGGGCTCGTGTGGCACGGGCACAGGCTAGTGGTCCAGGCGCGCCGCCGATGCACCCCACAGGGTCGTGCTCAGGGTGTACGCCGCCTCCGGGTGGTCCTCTGCCAGCAGCCCGATCGCAGCCAGGGCGTACTCGGTGTCGACCACGACGCGCGGGGCCCGAGGCAGCTGCCAGCCACCGTCGACGTCGGGTCCGGTGCTGCCCGCCAGCACCCGCCCGGCCACGCCGGGGCGCCCGTTGCGCAGCACGCCGCCCGACCCGACGAGCAGGTCGACCTCGCGCAGGTCCTTGCCGGTGCGCTCGACCACGCGGCCCTCGGGACTGACCACCACGCGGCTGCGCCCGGCATGTCGGCGCAGTGCCGTCCCGACGGCCGCGCGGGCGATGGCCTCGTCCACGTCGGCCTCGGCGTCGGTCTCGGGGAGGTACGCCGGGTCGGCTCGGCGGCGCTCGGCCGCGTCGGCGAGGTCGGCCAGGCCGGCCTCGGACACCGTGCTGACCGCCGACCAGCGCATCCCGAGGTCGCCCTCGACGGTGCGCGTCACCGGGGTCGTCGCGACGACCTCGCGGGAGAGCCCGCCCTCGGTCAGCGCCGTGTCCGGGTCGACCTCCACCACGGAGTGGACGTCGGTGGTCGCGCCGCCGACGTCGACCACGACGACGTCGCCCGCCCCCGGGCGGCCACCGAGTCCGCGCGCCAGCACCTCGACCCCGGTGAGCACCACGTCCGGAGTTGCTCCTCTGACCATGGTCAGGAAGTCCGCACGGCTGCTCAGGTGCTTGCCGCCGATGACGTGGGCGAGGAACATCTCGCGGATCGCGACCCTGGCTCCGTCCGGCGCGAGCACGCCGATCCGCGGTACGACGTTGTCGGTGACCACGTGGGGGATGCGGGCTCCGTCGAGGACCGCGGTGACGTCGACGCGGGCGTCGACGTTGCCCGCGACCACGACCGGCCCGCGCCAGCCTGCCGCCGCCAGGGCCTCCGCGGCGTCGACCAACGCGTCCGCGTTGCCCCCGTCGGTGCCGCCGGTCAGCAGCACCACGTCCGGTCGGGTCGTGTGCCTGAGACCGCGGTAGGGCGCGGTCTCGGGCACACGACTCGATGCGTGGGCGATGACGTCGACGACCTTGCCCCCGCTCGACAGGGCAACCCGGCGTCCCGCCTCGGCGGTCACCAGCTCCTCGTTGCCGACCACCGCGATCCGCAACCCGCCGCCGGCGCTGGAGCAGGCCAGCACCTGAGCATCATCCGCGCGGGGGTCCTGCTCCACGAGGGCGGCCAGGCAGGCGTCGTACCCGTCGAGCACGTCGGTGTCGATCGTCGTGCGGTGCGAGGCCGACGCGACGATGCGGCCCGCGGACAGGTCGACCAGGGCGGCCTTGGTGAACGTGGAGCCGAAGTCGACGCAGACGGCCGTCTCGTGGCTGACAGGGTCAGCCGAGGGCACGGTCGAGGTCCGCCAGCAGGTCGTCGGCGGTCTCGATGCCGACGCTGAGCCGGATCAGGTCGTCGGGCACCTCGAGGTCGGTGCCCGCGACGCTCGCGTGGGTCATCCGGCCCGGGTGCTCGATGAGCGACTCGACCCCGCCGAGGGACTCGCCCAGCGTGAAGACCTCGGCCTTGGCGCAGACGTCGAGCGCGTGCTGCTCCCCGCCCGTCGTGCGGAAGGACACGATGCCGCCATACCTCTTCATCTGCCGGCTCGCCACCGCGTGCCCGGGGTGCTCGGGCAGGCCGGGATAGATGACCTCCTCGACGGCCGGATGACCGGTCAGGAAGTCGACGACCTTCTCGGCGTTGTCGCAGTGCCGGTCCATGCGGATGCCGAGGGTCTTCAGCCCGCGCAGCGTGAGCCACGCGTCGAACGGCCCGGCCACCGCGCCCATGGCGTTCTGGTGGTAGCCCACCTGCTCGGCCAGGTCGAGGTCGCGCACCACCAGGGCACCGCCGACGACGTCGGAGTGGCCGCCGGCGTACTTCGTCGTGCTGTGCACCACGACATCGGCTCCCAACGTCAGCGGCGTCTGCAGGTACGGCGAGGCGAAGGTGTTGTCGACGACCAGCAGCGCGCCGGCGTCGTGGGCGACGGCCGCCAGGGCCTCGATATCGCCGATGTTGAGCAACGGGTTGGTGGGCGTCTCGATCCAGACCAGCCTGGTGCTGCCCGGACGGATGGCTGCTCGGACGGCGTCGACGTCGGAGACGGGCGCGGAGCTGTGGTCCAGGCCCCAGCTCCGCTCGACCTTGTCGAAGAGGCGGTGCGTCCCGCCGTACGCGTCGTCGGGGATGACCGCGTGGTCTCCGGGGCGGCACAGTGCCCGGATCAGCGTGTCCTCCGCCGCGAGCCCGCTCGCGAACGCGAACCCGCGCTCACCCTCCTCGAGGGCGGCGATGTTGCCCTCGAGGGCGGTGCGGGTCGGGTTGGCGGAGCGGCTGTACTCGTAGCCACCCCGCAACCCGCCCACGCCGTCCTGCTTGTAGGTCGAGGTCGCGTAGATCGGCGGGATCACCGACCCGGTCATCGCGTCCGGCTCGTAGCCGGCGTGGATGGCGCGGGTCTCGAAGCCTGCCTTGCTGCGGTGCGTGTGGGACTGCTCAGTCACGCACCGACTCTACGGTGACCGCTGAGCCGGCAAGGCGCCGCCCGTCTGCCTCGGAACGGCGTGGCCGTCGTACCAGGCGCCGGGTTGAGCGCTCTGGGACACTTGCATCCATGAGCTTCTGGCGTCCGAAGGTGATGAACGTGGTGGCCCCCGACGAGGCGCTGCCGGGCAGGACCGAGCAGCCGTTCCGGCTCGCCGAACGGCACCTCGTGCTCGACGCGCCGCTCGTGACCGACTCCGTGCCGGACGGCTACGAGGTCGCTGTGTTCGGGCTCGGCTGCTTCTGGGGTGCCGAGGAGATCTTCTGGCAGGTGCCCGGTGTCTGGTCGACGTCGGTGGGGTACGCCGGCGGCTCGACCCCGCACCCGTCGTACGAGGAGGTCTGCACCGGCCGCACCGGTCACACCGAGGCGATCCGCGTGGTCTACGACCCCGCCGCGGTGGGCTACGACGAGCTGGTGCGCACGTTCTTCGAGGTGCACGACCCGACCCAGGGCATGCGCCAGGGCAACGACGTCGGCACGCAGTACCGCTCCGCCATCTACTTCACCTCCCCGGAGCAGGAGCAGACCGCGCGCGAGATCACGAAGGTCTACGGCGAGGAGCTCGCCCGGCGCGGCTTCGACGAGATCACCACCGAGATCGCGCCGCTGTCGTCGACGACGTACTACTACGCCGAGGACCACCACCAGCAGTACCTCCACAAGAACCCCCACGGTTACCGCTGTCACGCGAAGACCGGTGTTCCGGTCCCGCGCTGACTGTCGAATCGGACCGTTGCCGTTCGTGGGACAGGTGGAGGGTGGCCACTGGGGCCGCCGACGACAGAAGGAGCGGTCATGCCCGAGTACCTCATCTACTTCAACCAGCAGTGGGTGGGCGACCACACCGAGGAGTGGTTCGGCGGTCGAGGACCACTCGCGAGGGCAGTGGTGGACGAGATGAAGGCCGCCGGCGTCTACGTCTTCGCCGGGGGGCTTGAGGAGGAGGACGGCCCGATCTTCAGCGCCGACCCCACCAGCGGCAGCGTGATGGTCACCGACGGCCCCTACGTCGAGAGCAAGGAGTACCTGGGTGGGTTCGCCTTGGTCGACGTGGCCGACGACGAGGCTGCCAAGCTGTGGGCGGGCAAGGTCGCGGAGGCCTGCGGGTGGCCCCACGAGGTACGCCGCTTCAAGCCGCAGCGGCCGGCGGGTAGGGCCACGGTGTAGCGCCACAGACCGGCTGGTCTCGGCGATGTCGCTTGCCGAGCGGCCGCGAGTTCACCGGAGGAGCGCAGCGGGGGAAGGTGAACTTGCGTCCGCTCGGCCTTCCTGGAGCGATCGGACCCGACCAGGTTTCCCAGCCTGTGACAATGGGCGCGTGACCGACCTGCCCCGCAAGACCGTCGCGCGGACCGCGCGGCTGGCGGCGTTGCCGCTGGGGTACGCCGGCCGGAGCGCGATGGGTCTGGGCAAGCGGCTCGCCGGGCGGCCGGGCGAGGTCGTGATGACCGAGGTCCAGCAGCGGACGGCCGAGCAGCTGTTCCGAACCCTGGGCGAGCTCAAGGGCGGGGCGATGAAGTTCGGCCAGGCCCTGTCGGTGCTCGAGGCCGCGCTGCCGGACGAGGTGGCGGCGCCGTACCGCGCTCACCTCACCGCACTGCAGGACTCCGCACCGCCGATGCCGACGCAGACCGTGAGGGGCCAGATCGCCGTCGGACTCGGCGACGACTGGCGGGACCGGCTGGTCTGGCTCGACGGCGGACCGGCGGCAGCGGCGTCGATCGGTCAGGTGCACAAGGGCCGTTGGCACGACGGGCGCGAGGTCGCGGTGAAGGTGCAGTATCCCGGCGCAGGCGACGCCCTGCTCGGCGACCTTCGACAGCTCGCGCGGGTCGCCCGGGGACTGGCCCCGGTCTTCCCGGGCATCGACATCGTTCCCCTGGTCAAGGAGCTGCAGCGACGGGCCGCCGACGAGCTCGACTACGCGCTCGAGGCCGAGGCGCAGACGGCGTTCGCCGAGGCCTTCAGCGACGATCCCGACATCGTCGTGCCGCGCGTCGTCGCCGTCGGCGAGACCGTGCTGGTCAGCGAGTGGCTCGAGAGCCCTTCCTCGCTGGCCTCCCTCATCCAGCAGGGGACGCAGCGCGAGCGCGACCACTACGGCGAGCTGCTGGTGCGCTTCCTCTTCGCCGGACCGGCCCGCACGGGGATGCTTCACGCCGACCCCCATCCCGGCAACTTCCGGCTGCTGCCCACCGAGGACGGCGGGCCGGGACGGCTCGGGGTGCTCGACTTCGGTGCCGTCGCGCGGCTGCCCGAGCGTGGTCTCCCGCCCGCCATGGGCACGCTGCTGAGGATCGCCGCCGACGACGACCCCGAGGCGCTCGCGGAGGGCCTGCGGCGGGAGGGCTTCATCAAGGACGGGATCAAGGTCGACCCGCAGCTGGTCCTCGACTACCTCGCCCCCTTCGCCGAGCCGACCAGGGTCCCGTCGTTCCGCTTCTCGCGCGAGTGGATGCGCGGCCAGTTCGAGCGCCTCAACAACCCGCGTGAGCCGAGCTTCACCGTCGCGACCAAGCTCAACCTGCCGCCGTCGTACCTGCTCATCCACCGCACCTGGCTCGGCGGCATCGGCGTGCTCAGCCAGCTCGAGGCCGAGGCGCCGTTCAGGGCCATCCTCGAGGAGTCGCTGCCCGGGTTCGCAGGCGAGAGCTGAGCCCGGGCACCCCGCCCTGATCAGCCGGGCGGCTCGACCAGGCCCTCGCGTACGGCGATCGCCAGCGCCTCGAGCTTGGAGTGGGCACCCAGCTTCGCCGACAGGTTGGCGATGTGGTTGCGCACGGTGTGGACACTGAGGAACAGCTGCTCGGAGATGGCGACGTTGGTGAGCCCCTTCGCGAGCAGACCCAGGATCTCCCGCTCCCGCTCGGTGAGGTCGTGCCCGACACCCTGCACCTCGCGTCGCATCCGGCTCAGCAGCCGGCCGAGCAGCTGAGGGCTCACCACGGCGTCGCCGCGGGCGGCCGAACGAACGGCGCTCACGAGCTCGTCGAGGCCGCTGGACTTGGAGATGAATCCGGCGGCGCCGGCCTCCATCGCCGCGCCGAGCACCCGGTCGGACGTGCTCGCGGTCAGCATCACGACATACAGGCCCGGATGCGCGTCGAGCAGTGGGCGCACGGCCGCGGCGCCCTCTCCGTCGGGGAGCGCGTGGTCGAGCAGGACCACGTCGGGCCGGTGCTCGGCCACCATCGCCATCGCCCGGGCCAGGGTGGGGGCGACACCGACCGGCTCGATGTCAGGCTCGGCGCCCAGCACCCGCACGAGGCTGTCGGCCAGCACCTGGTGGTCGTCGACCACCAGGACACGGATGGTGCTCTCGCTGTCCATGTGGCGGCCCCCGTCGACGACACGTGGCAGCCTAGTGCGCGCCGAAGTGGCCGGACACCACCCACAGCAGGGGAGGCCTCTGCAGTTCGCGCGCAGCGCCGTAGGTCAGGCGGCCGGGGTCGAGGGAGTGACGAGCAGGCCCTCGGCGACGGCCCGTGCGACGGTCTCCAGGGTCGACCGCCCCCCGAGCTCGGCCGCGGCGGCAGCCACGCGGCGGTGCGCCTCGACGATCGACAGGTCGCGCGCCCGGGCGGCGTCGGCGACCGTCGAGCCTCGCGCCAGGAGGCTCAGCAGGTCGACGTCGACGTCGGCACGGCCGACCGACGGGGCCGCGGCCGACGCTCCGCCGAGCAGCCGGCGCAGCAGGTCGGGCGCGACCGCGAGGTCGCCGCGGGCGGCCGCCCGGACGGCGACGAGCACCGGCTCCACGCCGCGGGTCTTGGTCACGACACCGGCAGCCCCGTGCGCGACGGCGGCGCGGGCCACTCCCAGGGACGGGGTCGCGGTGATGAGGACGACGGCCACACCCGGGTGCTGGGCGACGACCTGCTCGAGAGCATGCGCCCCCCGGCCGTCCGGCAGGGTGTGGTCGAGGAGGACCACGTCGGGCCGCAGGGTGCCGACGAGCTGGGCGGCACCCGCCAAGGTGCCGGTCTCGCCGACGATCTCGAGGTCGGGCTCAGCGCCGAGGACCCGGCGCAGGCTCTCCCGCACGAGCTGGTGATCGTCGACGACCAGCACGCGGATCGCCCCGCCCTGGTCGTCGCCGGTCATGCTCGCCCCCTCCGGGTGGCTGTGCACTTGATGCCCCCGGGGCGGGGACCGATCAGAGCCAGGGGATGAGTCCGCTCCGATCGGTCCCCTAGTCATGGCTGCAGGCCTCGGGAACCTGAGCCATGACGCCGGTGACACCGCTTCGACTCGTACTCGTGCAGCGAAGCAGCGCTTGGCCTGCTGGGTCCGGGGGGTGACCAAGCCGGCGTACGACATCCTGCCCGTCCCAGCGCGGTCGTGGCGTCCGCTCCACGTGCGGAGCTGCCTAGTGCAGAGGTACTAAACGGGGACGCTCCGCGCGGCCGGCGTTCATGCGTCCGAGGGCAGCCAGAACTCCACGGTGGTGCCCGCGCCGGGCGCGCTGGTCACCTCCAGGCGACCGCCCGCGACCTCGACCCAGTCGCGCATGCTGCTCATGCCCAGGTGGCCCGGCGCGCTGCGAACCGGCACGCGGCTCATCCCTTCCCCGTCGTCGACCACCCGCACGAGCACGCCGCCGCCGTGGTCGGTGATCCGCACCGAGACCCGATCAGCGCCGGCGTGCCGCGCGGCGTTCGCCAACGCCTCCTTCGCGATCCGGTAGGCGGTCGTGTGATGGCTCGGCGTGAGCGTCTCGCTCGACTCCGACTCCACGCTCCAATCGGTGCCGACGGGATCGAGCAGGTACGCCGCCGCCTCGGCCAGGGAGTCCCCGAGCCCGGCAGTGGGGTCGGGCGCCTCGAGCTCGAAGAGCAGCGCCCGAAGCCGTTCGGCAGCCCCTATCACGGCGTCCCGCGCGAACCTGACGTCCTCGGCGAGCGCGGGGTCGAGCTCGCCGGCTCGGCGGGCCAGCACGCCGAGGCGCAGGTCGGCGGCCGCGATGACCTGGACCTGGTCCTGGTGCACGCCGTCGGCGATCCGCGAGCGCTCGTCCTCCTGCGCGGAGACCAGCCGGTCCAGCAGGGCGCCTCGCTCCTCGGCCACCTCCGCCAGCTCGTCCTCGGCCTCCATCCGGTGCAGGGCCCCCGAGACCAGCCCGGCGAAGGCGCGGGAGAGGTCGACCTCGTCGTCGGAGAAGCGATCGGTGCCGACCGCGACCACGGTGAGGACACCTCGGGAACGCTGCCGGCCAGGGACGACCACCGCGAGCCCGCTGTCGGTGCCGAGGACCCCGGCCAGCGCCGCCATGTCCGCGCTCACGTCGTTGCGCATGTCGGCGCAGACGTACGGCTCGCCTGTCCTGAGCACGCGGAGCGGCACCGGAGTGGCAACCGGCGCACCCGACGGGGAGCCCGGGCCGGCCGTCGAGGCTGGTGGTCGCCGACACGCGGAGCAGCTCGTCCCCGTCCGGCTCCAGGAGCACCGCGTGTCGCGCCTCCAACGCCTCGGCGAGATGCTCGACCGCAAGCGTGCGCAGGCGCGTCTGGTCGTGGGTGATCAGTGCCTCGGCGGCGAACCCCGCGAACGCGGCATCGCGGCGCAGCTGTCGGGCGACCCGCTGGCCGTTGTGGATCGCCTGGGCGGCTCGGTCGGCGAGCCCGATCACGAGGTCGAGGTCGTCCTGGTCGAGCTCTGGTCGATCCTCGTCGCGCAGGACCGTGACGACGCCGATCGCCCGTCCGCCGACGCGCAGTGCCGCCACGACGACGCTGGGCTGACCGTAGGCGTCCAGGGCCGACACGAGCTCGGGTTCGGCGGCCACTGCGGCGGCGGAGCGCGGCATCCTGTCGACCGCACCAGCGGCGCCGGTGCGCAGGATCTCACCCGCGATGCCCTGGTCGATCCGGACCGGCCGGTCCAGCATCCGGTCCAGGTCATCCTGCCGACCCGGGTCGGGGTGATGTGCCGTCGCCGGCACCAGCCACGAGCCGGTCGGGTCGATCAGCCGGACCGTGCAGGCGGCGTCGAACGTCGCCGCGATCCGCCGGGTCACCCGGTCGAGGGTCTCGTCGAGGTCGGGCGTCGCGGCGAACTCGTTGGACACGTCGGCGAGCAGGGCGAGCCGGTCGCGGCTCTCGCGCGCGTCGTCGCGGGACAGGTCGCCCTGACGCTCGACCGGGACGGCGTTGCGACCGCCCCACCAGACAAGCAGCAGGAGGACCCCCGTCCACGCGGTCGAGACCAGGGCGACGGCGAACGCCGCCTCGTAGCGGCCCGAGCGGATGCCCAGCATGCCGAGGGCACCCACGACGAACGGCAGGGCGACCGCCACCGCCGTGAACTGACGGACCAGGGTCCCGATGCGACCGGGCTCGCGAAGCTGGGCGACGAGGCCGGTGTCAGGCTGCAGGGCCAGGACGCCGACGGAGGCCACCAGCCCGAGGAGAGCCCCGTGCAGCGCGACGCCGGGTGAACCCTCCAGCTGCGGCACGGAGCCCGAGCCGTACGCCGTCGCGGTGACCCCGAGCAGCGCCGCGACGCCGCCCAGGACAGCCGCAGCGTGCGAGGCTCGAGGCATCCGGCGCAGCAGGATCACCGCTGCGCTGAGGCACAGCAGGACCACCGTCGCTCCGGGCGAGAGCCGCCCCGGCTCCGCCTTCCCCACGTCGAGCCGCGCCTGCTGGTCGCGGAACAGGAACAGATCGACGCCGATGTCGCGGCCGAGCACCCAGTCGACGACGTCGAGGAGTGGCAGGACGCTCGCGAGCGCAGCGAGCAGGACCGCCGTCCGGGTCCACCCACGGACGACCAGCACGATCGAGACCCCGAGCAGGACCATGAAGAGCGCGGCGTTCGCGCGCATCGACGGCAGCCCCGGAGACAGCTGCACCAGCGTCGACGACTCGACCCACCACCCCAGGAGCACCAACGAGCCCCCGACCACCAGCACCCCGCCGGCCGTCGTCGCCACCAGGGCGGGGACGTTGCGCGGCGAGGCCGGCGCGGCGGACCAGGGGGGCATGGTCAAAGTATGTCCCGCAGGGCACCCACGACCCCCCTGGCGCGCAACGACTGCGGCTCCGCATTACTTGAATTGCCGCAGTTAGTGCGGCATACTGGCGAACATGAGCACTGTGGACGACAGCCCCCTGTCCAGGTCGGTCGACCGGGCCAGGGCGGCCCTCGACGACGTCGACACCGAGGTTCCCTCGACGGCCCTGCCGCACCTGCGCCTGGCCGCCGAGCACGTGTCGGCGGCGATCGACGCCGCGATGGCCTCGGTCATCCTCGAGGAGGGCGCGACGATCCGCACCGCCGGTGCGCTCGCCGGGCTCTCCGAGAACGCCGTGGGACCCAGGCTCGCCCGGACCCGCGACCTCGGCGCCTACTCCGCCGAGACCGGCCGGGTCACTGCCAAGGGCGTCGAACGAGCGCTCTACGACCTGGAGCAGGGCCGGCACCAGCCGGCCCCCGCCGCGGCCCCCGAGGCCGCCCCCAAGCCCGCGGCACCGCTGAGGTTCCGCGCGCGCCGCCCCTCGCCGAGGGACGACGCCTGATCACTCCGCCACACCTGCAGGGAGACACCGATGACCGACGCCACGCTCACCTACCTCTATTTCCTGCTCGACCGCTCCGGCTCGATGCAGTCCATCCGCACCGACACCGAGGGTGGCTTCGACGCGTTCATCACCGAGCAGCGCGGACTGTCCGGCCGTTGCCGGGTCACCCTCGCCCAGTTCGACGACCGCTACGAGGAGGTGTACGCCGACCGCGACCTCGCCGACGTACCCCCGCTCGTGCTGGCCCCGCGCGGCAGCACCGCCCTCCTCGACGCCCTCGGGCGCGTGATCGTGGAGGCCGGTGAGCGACTGGCTGCCCTGCCGGAGGACCAGCGGCCCGGCAGCGTCATCGTGGGCGTGATGACCGACGGCTACGAGAACGCCTCCCGCGAGTGGACCCACCCGCGCATCAAGGACCTCATCGAGCAGCAGACCCGCGACTACGGCTGGCAGTTCCTCTACCTGGGTGCCGACCAGGACGCCATCGAGGAGGGCGCGAAGATGGGCTTCGCCGCCGGCAAGTCGATGACCTACGGCCGCGGCCGGGCCAAGGAGTCGATCGCGGCGATGAGCGGCAACATCGGGAGGTACCGCACCGCCGTGGCGGCCGGTGCCGCACCGATGGCGGCGCAGCACCTCACGGACTTCGACGACGCGCAGCGAGAGTCCGCGCGCTAGAAGCACACCTCGTGAGCTCCTAGCCGACCCACCAGCCGCGGTCGCCGCCGTAGAAACCGCCGAACTGCTCCCTGAACGACGACATCGGGGACCTGTCACCGAGGTAGGACCCGACCACCGCCGCGCCGAGGTCGTCGAGCTCGGGCGAGACCATCCGGCCGTCGACGCGCTTGGCCATCGACTCGATGAAGCGGGCCAGCCCGGGGTCCTCGCCCAGCCGGAAGAACGTCACCTGCGCCCCCAGCCGGGCGGCGTTGTCGAGCTCGCGGACGGCGTGCGCGATGGTCAGCGGGTGCGGCGGATAGCTGAACGCCACCTCTCCGTCCGGCTCGAGGTGGCTGGTCGGCTCGCCGTCGGTGACCACGAGCAGCACGGGTTGCGCGTGCGGGTGCTTGCGGAAGTGGCGGTTGGCCAGGAGCAGCCCGTGATGGAGGTTGGTGCCCTTGTCCCACCGGGCGTCGAGGCCGGTGAGCTCGTCGATGTCCATCACCTGGGCGTGCCGCCCGAAGGCGATCAGCTGGAGCGCGTCGCCGCGGAACCGCGTGCTGATCAACGTGTGCAGCGCCAGGGCCGTGCGCTTCATCGGGACCCAACGCCCGTCCATCGCCATCGAGAACGAGGTGTCGACCAGCAGCGCCACACAGGCCTGGGTGCGTGCCTCGGTCTCCTGCACCTCGACGTCGTCGACACGCAGCTGGACTCGTCGGCCCCTGCCGGTGGTTGAGGAGGTCGTGCTGGCAACCGTCTCGACACCTCCGGACGCCTGCTCTCCAGCCTCACGCAGCACGGCGTTGGTGACGGTGCGGGTGACGTCCCACGGCTCGGTGTCGCCGAACGCCCAGGCGCGGGTGGATCCGGACGGCTCTCCGGCGGCTCCGGCCTGCCGCAGGTCGCGCTGGCCCTGCCGGCCGCTCATCCGCTCGGCCACGTCACGAAGCAAGGACGTGCCGAGCTGGCGCATCGCCTTGGGCGAGAGCCGCAGGTCGCCGTCCGTGCCTCGGCGCAGGTAGCCGCTGTCGCGCAGGGACTGCTCCAGCTGTTGCAGTGTCCGCGCATCGACAGCCGACTCGTCGCCGAGCTGGCGGGCGAGCTTGTCGAGGTCGACGTCGTCGAGTCGGGCGCCGCCGTACGACTGGGACAGCTGTTCGGCGAGCTCGTCGAGGTCGGCGATGTCCTGCAGCGCGCCGGTGCCGTCACCGAGGCCCAGTCCCTCGCCACCCTCGAAGCGCTCGCCGCCGTCCCAGTCCTCGCCGGGGCGCAGGGCGCGCAGGTTGTCGTCCATGCGGCCCAGCTGCTCCATCAGCTCGGGCGACCCGAACGCCTGCTGCGAGAGCTCCATCAGCTCGGCCCGCTGCTCGGCGGTCATCGAGTTGAGCATCCGCTGGGCCGCCGCGGCCCGCTTGGCCAACGAGTCCAGCAGCTCTTCCACGTTGCGGGGCCCGTCGGGGAAGAAGTCGCCGTGCTTGGCCATGAAGTCGTCGAAGTCCTGCTGCGTGTCATCGCCCAGGCGGTGCTTCTCGAGCAGCTCGTTGAGGTCGCCGAGCATCTCGTTGACCGCGGCGCGGTCCTCGTCGGTGGCGCCCTCGAGCGCCTGCTTCATGCCCGCGAAGCGCTGGTCGAGCACCTCGCGTCCGAGCAGGTCCTTGATCTGCTCGTAGGCCTCGCGCGCCTCCCTGCTCTGCCAGTCGTACGACGCCAGCTCATTGACCGCCGCGGCCGTCGACGCCGGCAGGCTGTCCAGCTGCATCTCGCGCAGGGCGCGGTCGCCGTCGTCCATCGTGACGTCGCGGGCCAGCTGCTTGCGCTCCTCGAGCACCGCCTTGTCGAGCAGCTCCTTGACCTCCTGGAGCGTTCCGTCGAGGTTGTGCCGCTGGGTCAGCTCGCGCCGCTTCTGCGCCACCCGGCGGGCCAGGTCGTCGAGCCCGCTCTGGTCGCGACCGCCCCGGCGCAGGAACTCCTGCATCGCGTGCTCGGGGCTGTAGCCCGCCATCACGTCCTGGCCGATGGCGTCGAGAGCCTCGGCCAGGTCGACGGGCGGCGCGAGCGGGTCGGGCCCGCCGTGGTACCGCCCGTAGCGGGAGCCGTGCCGCTGCCTCATCGGGGGACGCTCATCCGTAGACCGTCTCCGCGCCGTCGCTGTCCTTGCTGATCTTGCGCGCGAGGTAGAGCCCTTCGAGCGCGAGCTCGATCGCCGACGCGCGGCTTCCGTCGTCGGTGGCGCCCAGCCGGTCGCAGACCTGGTCGTAGAGGTCGGACTCGGCGTCCTCGACGGGCGGCAGCGCCGGCAGGCCCGTCAGGAAGTCGATGGCCGTGACCTGCTCGCCGGTGGTGACGAGCCGACCGCCGTCGAGGGCCTCGACCAGCAGCGCGAAGTCGATGCCGCGGAAGTGCCGTCGTACGGTCTCGGCGGTCGCAGTGCGCAGCAGGTGGGTCAGCACCTCGCGCTCCCGGCCCTCTTCGCCGGACTCGAACTCGATCTTGCCGCCGAGCACGTCGACGGCCGTCTCGAGGTCGATGACCCGGGCGACGGCGTGCTCCTCACCCTGGCTGACGGCGCGGTGGAGGGCCGCCGCGGCGACGGTCTCGGCGCCGGCGATGGCGAACCGCGCACTGACGCCGGAGCGCTGGTCGACCGCGCTGGACTCGCGCAACGCACGGGTGAAGCGGGCCAGGATCTCGACGAGGTGGTCGGGCACGGCCGCGACGAGGTGGGCCTCCTGCCGGATGACCGCGATCTCGTCCTCGACCTCGAGCGGGTAGTGGGTGCGGATCTCCGCGCCGAAGCGGTCCTTGAGCGGGGTGATGATCCGGCCGCGGTTGGTGTAGTCCTCGGGGTTGGCGCTGGCCATCACGAGCACGTCGAGCGGGAGCCGCAGCACGTAGCCGCGGATCTGGATGTCGCGCTCCTCCATCACGTTGAGCATCGCGACCTGGATCCGCTCGGCGAGGTCGGGCAGCTCGTTGATGGCGACGATGCCCCGGTGACTGCGCGGGATGAGCCCGAAGTGGATGGTGTCGGGGTCGCCGAGGGTGCGGCCCTCCGCGACCTTCATCGGGTCGACGTCGCCGATCAGGTCGGCGACCGAGGTGTCCGGGGTGGCCAGCTTCTCGGCGTAGCGCTCGTCGCGGTGGCGCCACGACACCGGCAGGTCGTCACCGAGCTGATCGGCTCGCCGACGCGACCCCGGCGTGATCGGCTCGTAGGGGTGCTCGCCGAGCTCGCTGCCGTCGATCACCGGCGTCCACTCGTCGAGGAGCCCCACCAGGGTGCGCAGCAGCCGGGTCTTTCCCTGCCCCCGCTCCCCGAGCAGGACGACGTCGTGCCCGGCGATCAGGGCGCGCTCGAGCTGGGGTACGACGGTCGTGTCGAAGCCGTGCAGGCCGGGCCAGGGGTCCTCATCCGCGGCCAGCTTGGCCAGCAGGTTGGCGCGGATCTCCTCCCGCAGCGACCGGTGCTCGTGCCCGGACTCGCGCAGCTCGCGGACGGTGGCGATGGTGGGTGCGGTCGTCGGGGATCCCGGATGCGTCACACAGTTCACGCTACTCATGCCCACAACGTCGAGCGTGCTCGAAGTCGGCCTCCCGTTGCGCGCCGTCGACGCCGTGGCTACTGGCCGTCCGTTGCGAGCCGCCGCGGTGGCGCGCCGATAGACAGCAAGAGGGGCGAGCGAGGTGCGCGATGGTTGCGCGTCGTCGCCGGGTCCCGGTTGTGACGCGGGCGCGTGCCGGTCCCGGGCCACACTCTGCGACGTTGTGACGCGGGGGCGTTCAGATCCCGAGGCCGAGGACGCGACGTTGTGACGCGGGGGCGTTCAGATCCCGAGGCCGAGGACGCGACGTTGTGACGCGGGTGCGATCACAACGTCACGAGCGTGGCGCCGGGATGTGACGCGGGTGCGATCACAACGCCGCGAGCGTGGCGCCCGGATGTGACGCGGGTGCGATCACAACGCCGCGAGCGTGGCGCCCGGATGTGACGCGGGTGCGATCACAACGCCGCGAGCGTGGCGCCGCGGATGTGACGCGGGCATTCAGATCATGGCGACCTTGCGGTGGCTGCGTTGCAGGCGGTGCAACCGACGTATCGCGCGCTTGCGGTGGGTCACCCGCGCGCGGCTGGGTCACCCGCGGCCGGCTCGCCGTCAACCTCGGGGCCGCCGTGCACCTCGTAGTGACGCAAGGTGGGCTCGCCGAGGAGGAACTCGCGATCCTCGGGGTAGAGCACCATCTCGTTCTCGTCCTGGCCGGCGAAGCGGCGCACGTCCTCGATCGACACCCACAAGGAGAACGCCACGACCTCTGCAGTGCCGTCGCCCAGGTCGCGGCTGAGGACCCAGGCATGCAGGTTGCCTGGCGTCCGGAGGTACTCCCCGACGCCGGTCGCCCACATGTACGCGACGTACTCCTCGGCCTGCTCGGCGCGAACCCGCCCCCTCCACTCGCGCGCGATCATCGGCCGTCGACGTCGGTCAGGTCGAGGAACATCACGTGCAGGCCGACGTACCCGTGTGTCGGAGAGAGGAACGCGCCCGGGACGGTGCCGACCACCTCGAAGCCCAGCGACTGCCACAGGTGTACGGCGTCCTCGTTGGTCTCGACGACGGCGTTGAACTGAATGCCTCGGTAGCCGTTGTCGCGGTGCCACTGGACCATGAACTCCGCCAGCGCACGACCCACGCCACGCCCCCGGGCCGTCGGGGCCACCATGAACGACGCGGTGCCGATGTGCGCGCCCGCGCCCGGGCGGTTGGGCCCCATCTTGGCGGTGCCGAGGATGACGCCGCGGTCGTCCTCGAGGACGACGGTGAGGCCGGGAGGCGGCTCCATCCAGAGCGTCCGGGCGCCGTCGGAGGTGATGTCGAGCGGGTAGGCGTAGGTCTCCTGGGTCACCACGACGGTCTGGAAGATCGGCCAGATGCCGGGCCAGTCGGCCTCGGTGGCGGGACGGATGTCGACTGCCGTCACTCGCCGGTCTCCCCGTCGATCGACTCGCGGATCAGGTCGGCGTGACCGTTGTGCCGGGCGTACTCCTCGATCAGGTGCACCACGATCCAGCGCAGGCTGAACCGCCCCTCGCCACGCCGTGACTCGACGACCGACAGCGCGTCCAGACCCGTCGGGCCGGCGAGCGCCTCGTCGACGATGCGGTCGCTCTCGGCCACGGTGGCGTCGAACAGGCGATAGAGATCCTCCGGGGAGTCGTCGGCCGCTGTGTGCCACTCCCAGTCGCGGTCGGCGTCCCAGTCCACGGACGCCCAGGGCTCGACCTCGGGAAGGCCGAGGAACACGTCGTTGAACCAGTTGCTCTCGACGACCGCCAGGTGCTTCATCATCCCGCCGAGCGTCATCGTCGACGGCGCCAGCGGCTGTGCCAGCTGCGCCTGGTCGAGGCCGGCGCACTTCATCCGGAAGGTGTCGCGGTGGTAGTCGAGGAAGGTTCGCAGCGTGGCCACCTCGTCGACGCGCAGGGGTGGATCGATGCGGGGATCGCTCGGGGCGTCAGTCATGGCCGCCAACCTACGACGCCGGTCCGTCCTGCATCATCCTGGGCTGCGGGTCGTGGAGATGCGCCGGGTCGGCGGCGAAGATCCGCTCGTAGAGGTCGTAGACCAGGGCGGCCTTGGCGTTGGTGTAGTCACCGGGCTCCCCCGGGCCCTGGGCGGCGAGCTGTCGCTTGAGGTCGGCGTACATCGCCAGGTCGCCGGGGTGCTCGCTCAGCCAGCTGGTGAAGGCGAGGTGCCGCAGCGGCTCGATCGCACCGGGCGAGAAGACGTGCACGTTGGCCTTCGGCTCGTGGTGCTTCAGCAGGCGGTGCTCCTCCCACTCCGGCTCGCGGAAGTGCAGCACGAAGCCGGCTGCCTCGAGGTCGGGCAGCCAGGCGTGCTCGTCGGCCGAGTCGGCGACGGTGAGGTCGATGTCGATGATCGGCTTCGCCCACAGGCCACGGACCGAGGTGGAGCCGACGTGCGCGACGGCCAACGCCCGGTCGCCGAGGGCCGTCACGAGGCCCGCGCGCACCTGCTCGTACGCCGCCGGCCAGCCCGGGTCCGGGGCCACCACCTGGACCGGCCAGGGCGTGGCGTCGCCGACCTTCGCTCGGGCGAGCTCCTCGGGAGTGACCAGCTCGTACGGCCGCCAGAGGGGATGCGTCGTGCTCACGCGCCCGCCTCCGATGCGCCGCTCTCCGATGCGCTGGTCTCCGGGTGCGGCAGCAGCGCGGCGTAGTAGAGGTAGGTGCGCCGGGACGCGTCGTGACCGCGGGTCCGCTCGGTCCACGTCTCGACCACGTCGGACAGCTCCTCGGCCAGCTGCTGCGCCTCGGCCTTGGTCAGCCGAAGCGCCGTCTCGGTCAGGCTGCTGTGCGTGTCGGGCCGGCGGTAGTCCGAGAGCACGGTGTCGATGACGACATGCCCCCACGCGGCCGAGTTGCGTCGGAACACCGCCGACGCAGCCCTGCCGCCAGGCGCCTCCTCGAGCTCCTTGAGGTTGACCTGGAGGCCCTCGGGGTGAACGGCCTTCCAGACCCGGTCCCTCCTGTCCCGCGCGGCGGCGGGGTCCTCCTCGACCAGGCCGTACTTGGCCAGCTGCCGCAGGTGGAAGCTCGCCTGGTTCGCCGGGATGTCCAGCTCGCGGGCGATGTCCGCGGCCCGCATCGAGCCCTGGGCGCTCAGCTCGGTCAGGACGCGATTGCGAACGGGGTGCGCGATCGCCCGCAGCACCTGGGGGTCGTGGACGGCGCGCGGCTGGTCGGGACGGCGTCGCTCGGACATGGCCACAGCGTACCAAATTCCGCACGAAGTATTGCGCAATACTTATTGCGCAATATATGGTGCGGATATGACCTCGTACCGCGCACTGGCCCACAACCACGACTTCGCCGTGCTCTGGATCGGGCAGACGGTCAGCGAGCTGGGCACGCGGATCAGCATGTTCGTCTTCCCGCTGATCGCCTACGCCGTCACCGACTCGATCTGGCTCGCCAGCCTGGTCGGCACCGCCGAGCTGGTCGGCCTCTCGAGCGCCCTCCTCCCGGCGGGCGTGCTCGCCGACCGCGTCGACCGGCGGGTGCTCCTGCGCGTCTCCAGCGGCGCCGGCGCGCTGGCCTACGCATCGCTCACCGCGGCCGCCCTGCTCGGCACGGTGACCTACGCCCACCTGCTGGCCGTTGCCCTGGTGGCCGGGCTCGCAGCCGGGCTGTTCTCCCCCGCGGAGCTCTCCGCGGTGCGCGCCGTGGTCACCCGAGAGCAGCTGCCGACCGCGCTGAGCCAGAACCAGGCCCGCCAGCACGTCGCCGCCCTCGTCGGTGCCCCGATCGGCGGAGCGTTGTACGCCGTCGCGCGGTGGCTGCCGTTCGCGGTCGACACGGTCAGCTACGCCGTCTCCTGGGTCCTGCTGGGTCGACTCCGTACCGACCTCTCCCCCGCCCCCGACATGGAGCGCCGCTCTGCCCTGGCCGACCTGCGCGAGGGCGTGACGTACGTCGCCCGGCATCCGCTGTTCCGCACCCTCACCGCCTGGGCCTGCCTCACCAACCTGACGATGAACGCGCTCTTCACCGTGGCCGTCCTGCGCCTGGTGCAGGACGGTGTCGAGCCGTTGCACATCGGCCTGGTCGAGACCGCGGCGGGCGCGGCGGGCATCGTCGGCGCGCTCGTCGCGCCGTGGCTGATCGAGCGCCTGCCCACCGGCTGGCTGACGATCGCGGTGAGCTGGAGCCCGCTCCCGCTGGTCGTACCCATGGCCTTGTGGGGCAATGCGGCCGTCGTCGCCGCGGCGCTCGGGTGCGTGCTGCTCGTCAACCCGGCGGGCAACGCCGGCATGAGCTCCTACCGGATCAGCGTGACCCCCGACCAGCTCGTCGGGCGGGTCCAGTCGGCGACCCAGTTCGTGGCCATGGCATCGCTGCCGCTGGCCCCGATCCTCGCCGGCGGCCTCCTGGCTCTGCTCGGCGGCCCGACGGCAGTGCTGGTGGCGGGTGTGCTGTGCGGGCTCACCGCGATCATCCCGACCTGTGCCCGGTCGATCCGCTCGGTGCCGAAGCCGGCGGAGTGGCCGACCACGGCGGAGCTAGATCTCCCCCGTGGCCGGATCGCGGTCGGTGACGCAGTAGGTGACGCCGGCCGGGTCGGCGAGCACGGTCCAGAACTCGTGGGTCGCCAGCACCCGGGCACCGAGGGCGACATGTCGCGCGACCTCAGCACCACGATCTGGCGTGCCCACGTCGAGGTGCGCCCGGACGACTCCGTCGGGCTCCTCGAGCCGCTGGAGCAGCAGGCCGAGCGCGAGCGTCGAGTCGTCGCGTAGCCACGCGAACTCCGGGCGCCGCGCCAGCACGTCGACCGGGCGGCCGGTGAGCGCCGACCAGAACGCCGACTCCGCGTCGTACGACGCCGACGGCATGTCGATGCAGACCTGGTAGACCCGGCTGCGCCGCACTCCTGGCCAGGCAGCCGCGGCGGGAACCGCGGAGCCGGGATGGGGGACGACGCAGAAGACCAGGCCTCCAGGGGACCGCAGGACGACGTAGCCGTCCGGGCGGGCCAGCTCGGTGGCGCCCAGGTCGACGGCGCGAGATGCCGCGAGCGACGGGTCGGCCACGTGCAGGTCGAGGTGGAGGCGCGCCGGCCCGGAGTCCAGCCGCTGAGCGCGCAGGTAGTCGTCGCCGCCCAGCGACGCGGGCGGCACCAGCGTCACGAACTCCCCGTGCTCGCCGCGTGGAGCGGACCGGCCGAACCCCGTCAGGCCCTCCCAGAAGCGCACCGTGGCCTCGAAGGCAGGGCCTGGCAGGTCCAGGAAGGCGCTGACCCAGAAGACCGAAGGCTGGTCCCGCATCACGGTCGAAACGCTAACGTGCGGCCATGGCAGATCCCGATGCCCGCCAGCGGATGGTCGAGGCCCTCTGCGCGCCCGAGCTCGCCCCCATCGTCGACCTGGTCGTGTGGGTCGAGGATGACGAGCCCTTCGGCGCCAACCACCTCGGCACCGTCCGCTTCCGCTACGGCGGGCCCGCCGAGCTGGTGAGCGGCACCAACCCGATCGGCAGCGAGGACCCGCTCGCCTTCCTGCCGTACGACGCCGAGCTGGCCAACCCCTCTCCGCGCATCTCGACGCAGAACGCCTATCCCCTGGCGTGGCAGCGGCTGCGGTCGTTCTTCGCCGACCCGGACCGCAGCCCGGACCTGGCGATCGTGCACACCCCGCGCCACTTCTTCCCCGACGAGGGCGGCCACGTGGGCGAGCACGGCAGTCTCGACGTGATCCAGTCCCGAGCGCCGCTCATCCTCAGCGGCGCGGGCATCCCGCAGCGCGGGTACGTCGATGCGCACGCCCGCCTGGTCGACGTCGGACCCACGCTCGCCTTCCTCGCCGGCGTCCCGGCGATGGACCTGGTCGACGCGGACGGGCGAGCGCTGGACGGTCGGGTGCTACGCGAGCACCTCGAGCCGGGTGGCACCCGCCGCCACGTGATCGGGATGCTGTGGGACGGCGCCCACTGCGGCGATCTGCTGCACCTCGCGCAGACCGGCGAGCTGCCGGGCGTGGCGCGGCTGATCGAGCACGGCCTGGCCCTGAGAGGCGGCGCGGTCGCGGAGTTCCCGTCGATCACGCTGACCAACCACACCTCGATCCTGACCGGCACCGGACCCGGCCGCCACGGGGTGATGGGCAACGTCTACTACGACCGCGCGACGGGCGAGCGAGTGGTCCCCAACGACCAGTCGACCTGGCACCGCAGCGCCGACTGGCTGCGCCCCGCGGCCCGCACCATCTTCGAGATGGTCGCCAAGCACTCCCCCGCGGGCGACGGCGCGATCCGGACGGCCAGCATCGACGAGGCGATCGACCGCGGCGCCGACTACGCGACGATGGCGCTGATCCGCAGCTCCGGACAGAGCGGGGCCGACGCACTGGACGACTCGCTGCCCGACGCTGCCACGTCGGCGTACCTGCGCAACCCCGCGTTCCTCGACGACGCCTACTTCCGCTGGGGAGTCCGCGTCGACGACCTCGGGCTGACCCAGATGCTCGACCTGTTCGCGACGGGCTCGGCGCCACCATTGCTGACGTGGTGGGCGTCGGTGGTCACCGACTGCGGTCACCACGGCGGCGGGCCCCGCTCGGAGATGGCGCGCGACGCCCTGCGCCAGAGCGACGCCCGCCTGGTGACCTTCCTCGACCACCTCGACGCGTCGCAGCTGACCGACCAGGTCACCTTCCTGCTCACCGCCGACCACGGGTTCGAGGGCTCGGACCCGGAGGTGACCGGCTCGTGGCGCGCCGCGCTGGACGCCGTCGGCGTGCCCTACCGCGACGAGGGGCCCGGGCTCGTCTACCTCCTCTGAGAGGCCGTTCCTCCAGGGGATCAAGCGCTGCCCTCACGCGGAGCGCCGATGCGGTCCGGCGGGTCATTGTGTAGTAATTTTCCCGACATCATGGACTCATTGCGCGTGACCATCGTCGGGGGTGGGGCCGCGGCCGTCATCGCGGCGCGCCACCTGCTCACCACAGCGACCGAGCCCGTCGACCTCCGCATCGTCGAGAAGGACGACGGCATCGGCCCGGGCCTCGCCTACCGCACGACACACGCGCTGCACACCCTCAACAACTTCGCCGGCCGGCTCAGCGCCGTGCCCGGCGACCCCGACCACCTGCTGCGCTGGTGCGCCCGACGCGGAGTGCCGGCCGACCCGCGGTCGTTCCTGCCCCGCAAGCTGTACGGCGCCTACCTCGCCGAGACCCTCACCGACCTCGACGTCCCCACGGGGGGTTCGCTGACCCTGACCCAGGGCGTGGTCACCGACCTCGTGCCGGCCGAGCACGGCCACACGGTCGTGACCGACGACGGTCGTCGGATCGAGGCGGACGTCGTCGTGCTCGCCCTCGGCAACCCGCCTCCGCGCCGGCGGCCCGACCTGGAGATCCTGCGCGAGCGCTACGTCGCTGACCCGTGGGCCCCTGGGCTCGACGAACGCGCGGCCGAGGCCGAGGCGATCCTGCTCATCGGGACCGGGCTGACCACGGTCGACGTGGCGGCGTCGCTGCACGACGACCACCCGCAGCTCACCTTCACCGCCGTCTCGCGGACCCTCCTGGTGCCCCAGCGGCACCGGCGCAGCACCCTGCACCCTCACGACGCCTTCCACCCCGGAACGACCGACCTCGACGGGCTCGTCGCCGCTGTGGACGGCCGCATCGCCGAGGTCGCCGAGGTCGGTGGCGACTGGCGCGACGTCGTCGACGCCGTCCGCGGCTACGCCAACGAGCTCTGGCAGGGCTTGTCTGCGCAGGACCAGCAGCGCTTCGCGACCGGCCTGTCCCGACGCTGGGACACCCACCGCCACCGGATGGCGCCCGAGATGGCCGCCTGCATCGATGGGATGCGAGCGGCCGGGGCTCTCGAGCTCGCGCCGGCGGACTCCGTCGACCCGACGACGTACGACCTCGTCGTCAACTGCTCCGGGCCCGCCCCGGTGCACACGCCCGGCTGGAACCCGCTCGTCGACCGACTCCTGTCGCGTGGGCTGCTCTCCGCGCACGCACTGGGTCTCGGGCTCGACCTCGACGACGCCGGGCGGCCCCGCGACACCGCCGGCGTCGTGCGCGAGGGCATCCACGTGCTCGGCGCGGCGCGCAAGGGCCTCGAGTGGGAGGTCACCGCGATCCCCGACCTCCGGGCCCAGGCGGTCCGGCTCGCCGACCACCTGGCGGCTCGGCGGGTAGCCCCACCGCGCGGGCAGGTCGTCCCGGCCTGACCGCCACCGTGGCCAGCTGGTCAGTCAACCCTGGTCCAGACCGTCGCGACGAAGCCCCGAGATCGGCCTACCGTCGAGGTCATGGGGATGCATCACGGCTCGGAGACCTTCCACATCGAGGGAGAGGGCATCGTCGGCCAGCAGGCCGGCGGGCGTTCGGGGGACGCGCCCGACCCGGTGACGGAGTCAGCGGAGGCGACGGCCGCGGCTCCACGGGCGCTGGCCGCCGGCGAGGCGCCGCCCTTCCGGTTCTCGCGGGTCGGACCGAAGGGGACACCCATCGGCCCCGCGCTGACCAAGAAGGTCGCCAAGGCGATGATCTCGGGCGGTGGCGGCAACGGCGACGTGCCGGCGGGCTACACCTACCTCGGCCAGTTCGTCGACCACGACCTCACCTTCGACCGCACGAAGGACGTCGTGCTCGGCGACGACGTGACCCCCGCCGAGCTCGTGCAGGGGCGCTCGCCGAGGCTCGATCTCGACAGCCTGTACGGCGTCGGACCGGCCAACCCTGGCTCGGCGCGGTTCTACGCGCCCGACGGCCTGCACCTCAAGGTCGGCAACAGTCGCCGCGTCAACAACGACGCGAAGAAGACCGGTCACGACCTGCCGCGCAAGGACGGCGAGCGCACCGCCGTCATCCCTGATCCCCGCAACGACGAGAACCTCATCGTGGCCCAGACCCACGTGTCGATGATCCGCTTCCACAACTCCGTGGTCGACGCGCTGCCCGCGTCGGTGCCGGCCCAGCAGCGGTTCCGCGAGGCCCGCAAGAAGGTGACGCTGCACTACCAGTGGCTGGTCCGTCACGACTACCTGCCGCGGATCGTCGACCCGGCCGTCCTCGACGACGTGTTCACCAACGGGCGGGTGCTCGTCGAACCGGACGCCGCGCCCACCGACGTACCCACGATGCCGGTGGAGTTCTCGATCGCGGCGTTCCGGCTGGGCCACAGCATGATCCGCAGCAGCTACAACTGGAACCGGCGCTTCCCGGGCCAGGCCGGCGGGCTGGAGTACATGTTCGACTTCTCCGGACTCGGCGGCACGCTGGGCGGCGACCTCATCCTGGCCAGCAACTGGCTGGCCGACTGGCGCAGGATGTACGACTTCGCGGCCGCCGGGCGGCCCGACCTCGCGCCGCCCAACGACAACGTCAACGTCGCCAAGCGCATCGACACCCTGCTCACCGACCCGCTTGCCAACCTGCCACCGAGCACGTTCGGCGGGCCGGACACGATCCCGTTCGACGACGTACGCCGCAACCTGGCCTTCCGCAACCTGGTGCGGGCCAAGATGGTCCGGCTCGCCAGCGGCCAGCAGATGGCCCAGAAGCTGGCCAACAAGGGCGCGCCCGTGCCGACGCTGACCCGCAACCAGATCCTGCAGGGGTCCGGCGGCGCCGTCCTGACCGGTCTGACCGCCAGCCAGAAGGACTCGCTGGTCGCCAACACGCCGCTGTGGTTCTACATCCTGCGCGAGGCCGAGTTCAACGGCGGCCTCCTGGCCGGCGTCGGGGCCAGGCTGGTGGCGGAGACCTTCCACCGGGCGATCGAGGGCAGCCGCTTCTCGATCGTCCGCAACCCGGGCTTCACCCCGACGATGGGCCGGCCCGGCGGCGTCTTCGAGATGACCGACCTGCTGCTGGTCGCCTTCGACAACCAGGTGAGCGGGCTGAACCCGCTCGGGGGTGCCTGACCCCGCGGGGCACCGGTGGGTCGTGTGCTGAAGTGGTTGCCCTGGCAGCCACTTCAGCACACGACCCACCGCATCAGCCCCAGAGACCCAACAGCTCGCCGCCGATCCGCACGATGAACGCGGACACGACGACGATGAAGAACACCCGGACGAAGCGACGTCCCCGGCTTACCGCTGTCCGCGCTCCGAGGTAGCCGCCGACCAGGTTGGTGGCACCCATCGTCAGCCCCAGACCCCAGAGCACGTCGCCGTGCGGCACGAAGACGCACAGAGCGCCCAGGTTGGTGGCCCAGTTGGCCAGGCGGGCCTTGGCGGAGGCCTCGAGGAAGTCGTAGCCGAGCAGCCCGACCAGGGTGAAGACGAAGAACGAGCCGGTGCCGGGGCCGAGCGCGCCGTCGTAGAACCCGATCACCAGGCCCGTGAGCATCGCGGCGGCCGTGTGCCGGTGCCCGTCGAACCGGAGCGCGGTGGTGTCGCCGAGATCGGGCTTGAGCAGCACGTAGGCGCCCACGACGATGAGGACGACCAGCACGATCGGGTCGAAGGCGGAGCGGGGGATCAAGAACGCCACGGTCGCCCCCAGCATCGCGCCCACGAAGGCGAGCACCATCAAGGGCACGAACGTGCGCGGGTCCGGACGGACGCGCCGGTAGTACGTCGCCGACGCGACCGTCGTCCCGCAGAACGACGCGAGCTTGTTGGTCGCCAGGATCTGCACGGGGCTGGCGCCGGGAAGCCCCAGCAGCAGCGCCGGGAGCTGGATCAGGCCACCGCCGCCGACGACCGCGTCGACGAAGCCGGCCGCGAGCGCCGCCAGGGCCAGGAGGAGGGCCGCGGTGAGCGTGACATCACCCATGCCCCGAACCACCGCAGCTCACCGAGGCCATGCGGGCCACCTTAGGGTCGCACCCTTAGGGTGCCGGGCCGCACCCCTAGGCTGCGAGCGTGCGCATCGTGTCCCTGCTCCCCTCGACCACCGAGATCCTCTTCGCCATCGGTGCCGGCGACGACGTGGTGGGCGTGACCTTCGAGTGTGACTACCCCGCCGAGGCCCGCACGCGCACGATCGTGTCGACCTCGGCGATGCCCGAGGGCCTCGCGCCGAAGGAGATCGACGACTTCGTGGCCGCGGCGATGCGTCGCGGCGAGGACCTCTACCACCTCGACGAGGGCGCGTTGGCGGGACTCGACGCCGACCTCGTCGTGACGCAGGACCTGTGCGCGGTCTGCGCCGTCGACGTGTCGGTCGTCGATGACGCACTGGCTCATCTCGGCTGCACCGCGCAGGTGCTCACCATCGACCCGCACACGTTGGACGACGTGATGGAGTCGATCCTGCTGCTCGGCGCCGCCACCGGGCGCGAGCCCGCCGCTGCCGAGCTGGTCAAGGACCAGCGCGCGCGGATGGTCGCGGTGGCGATGCGCTCGGCGTTCCGCACCGGTCCGCGCCCCCGGGTGATGTTGCTGGAGTGGACCGACCCGCCGTTCTCACCCGGCCACTGGGTGCCGGAGATGATCGAGGTGGCAGGCGGCGAGCCGCTCCTGGGCAACCGCGGTGAGAAGTCGCGACGGGTCACCTGGGACGAGGTGCACGCGGCAGAGCCGGACGTGATCGTGGTCGCCCCCTGTGGCTACGACCTCACCGGCGCCCAGTCACTCGCCGACGAGCTCGTCGGCTCGGGCGTGCTGCCCGGCGGCGTACCCGTGCACGCCGTCGACGCCAACGCCTCCTGGGCGCGACCGGGCACCCGCCTCATCGACGGGATCGACGAGCTGTCCCAGCTGCTGGCGAAGGTGCAGCGCGATCATCGGGTCAAGAAGGCCAGCAGGTCCTGACGGGTCAGGACGCCGACCGGCTTGCCGTCCTCCTGGACGAGCACGGCGTCGGCGTGCTCGAGGAGTGCCACCGCGGCCTGCGCCGGCTCGGTCGAGCCGATCACCGGCAACGCGGCGGACATGTGGTCCTCGACCTTGTCGGTGAGCCGTGCGGCACCGGTGAAGAGCGCGTCGAGCAGGCCTCGTTCGGACACGGCTCCGGCTACCTCGGCCGCGACGATCGGCGGCTCGGCGCGCACGACCGGCATCTGTGACACGGAGTACTCCTGCAGGATGTGCACCGCCTCCGCGATCGTCTCGGACGGGTGCGTGTGCACGAGGTCGGGAAGCCGGCCGTCCTTGCCGCGCAGCACCTCCCCGACCGTTCGCTCGTCGTGGCTCCCGCTCTCGCTGGCGAAGCCGTAGGACGCCAGCCACTCGTCGTTGAAGACCTTGGTGAGGTAGCCGCGCCCCGAGTCGGGCAGCAGCACCACGATCACCGCATCGTCGCCCTCGGGGGTGCCGGCAAGCTCGTGGGCCAGCTTCACGGCGGCGTACGCCGCCATCCCGGACGAGCCGCCGACCAGCAGTGCCTCCTCGCGGGCCAGTCGGCGGGTGAAGGCGAACGAGTCCGCGTCGGAGACCTCGATCACCCGGTCGGCGACGTCGCGGTCGTAGGTCTCGGGCCAGAAGTCCTCGCCGACGCCCTCCACGAGGTACGGGCGACCCGTGCCTCCGGAGTACACGGAGCCGACCGGGTCGGCGCCGACCACCTGGATCGTCCCCCCCGACAGAGCAGCCTGCTCCTTCAGGTAGCGCCCGACGCCGGTGATGGTGCCGCCGGTGCCCATGCCGGTGACGAAGTGCGTGATCTTCCCCTCGGTCTGCCGCCAGATCTCGGGACCCGTGGTCTCGTAGTGCGAACGCGGGTTGTGCGGGTTGGAGTACTGGTCGGGCTTCCACGCACCAGGCTGCGACGCCAGCCGGTCGGAGACGTTGTAGTAGGAGTCGGGGTGCTCCGGTGCGACGGCGGTCGGGCACACGACCACCTCGGCGCCGTAGGCCTTCAGGACGTTGCGCTTGTCCTCGCTGACCTTGTCGGGGCAGACGAAGACGCAGTGGTAGCCCTTCTCCTGGGCGACCATGGCCAGCCCGACGCCGGTGTTGCCCGAGGTCGGCTCGACGATCGTGCCACCGGGTTGCAGCTCCCCGGACGCCTCGGCTGCCTCGATCATCCGGATGGCGATGCGGTCCTTCACCGAGCCACCGGGGTTGAGGTACTCGACCTTCGCCAGCACCAGCGGCCCCTTCTCCGACCCGTTGAGGTCGTCGAGGGTCTTGCGCAGCCGCAGGAGGGGGGTGTCACCGATGAGGTCGAGCAGGCTGTTGACGTAGTCCACCGAATCAATCTACTGACCCGGGTCCGTACCCTGGGCACGTGGGCAAGGCCGGGGCAGCACGCAAGCTGGCGTCAGCGGCGGCGTACGGCGGGACGGGACTGTCCCTGCTGGGCGGCTCGCTCTACGGCCTGCTGCGAGCCGAGGCCAAGCTGGCCCGGCAGAGCATCGGCCGGCTCGAGAAGGACCCGCCCGAGGCGACCGGCTGGTACGGCCACGGCCGACCGGGGCCGGCCATCAAGGTCGCGCTGCTGGGCGACTCGAGCTCGGCCGGGTACGGCGTCGGGTCGGTCCAGCAGACGACGGGGGCGGTCCTCGCCTCCGGAGTGGCCGAGCAGGCGAACCGGCGGGTGTTCCTCCGCAGCGTTGCGAAGGTCGGCGCGCAGACCTCCGACCTCGCGGGCCAGGTCTCGGCCCTGCCGGTGACGCCCGACGTGGCCGTGATCTCGATCGGCGCGAACGACGTGACGCACTCGGTGCGGCCGTCGCAGTCGGTGCGCCATCTCAGCGAGGCGATCCGGCGGTTGGTCGACGACGGCGTGGCCGTCGTCGTCGGCACCTGCCCGGACCTGGGCACGATCACGCCGATCCCGCCGCCGCTGCGCCAGGTCGCGCGCTCGTGGTCGCGTCGGCTCGCCGCCGCGCAGTCGATCGCGGTCGTCGAGGCGGGTGGACGCTCGGTCTCGCTGGGGTCGATCCTGGGCCCGGAGTTCGCCGCCGACCCCAGTCGCTTCTTCGGGCCGGACCGCTTCCACCCCTCGGCCGACGGCTACCGCTCGATGGTCGATGTGCTGCTGCCCTCGGTGCTGGCCGCGCTCGGGCTGGTGCCCGACGACGAGCTGGAGCCCCAGGCCTTCCGCGGCGAGACCGTCCTGCCGGTGTCGAAGGCGGCCGTCGAGGCCGCGAAGACGCCAGGCACCGAGCTCGACGGCACCGAGGTGGCCGGAGCCGAGCGCGGCCTGCGCGGCCGCTGGGTCGAGCTGCGGCACCGCCGCCGGCGCCCGCGCGCCGACGTCGAGGCGCCCGACGAGACAGGCGACCCGCCCAGCTGATGCTGGGCGGGCCGTTTCCGCTGGTTGAGGAGGCGCGCTAGCGCCGTCTCGAAACCGAGGTTTCCGGACTACTCGCCTCGCATGATCGCGAGGATCCGCAGCAGGTTGGTGTAGATCCAGACCAGGCTCACGGTCAGGCCGAAGGCGGCCCGCCACGACTCGCGCTCCGGAAGGCCGGCGGCGACGCCGCGCTCGACGAAGTCGAAGTCGAGGATGAGCATGAAGACGCCCAGCACGAGGCCGGCGACGGCGAACAGCAGGCCGAGGCTGCCGAAGCCGAAGAAGCCGATCGCGCTGCCGAAGAAGCTCAGCACCAGCTCGAGCAGGCCGAGGGCCACCATGCCGAACATCGCGGCGATGACGAAGGTGCGGAACCGCTGACCGACCTGGATGTCGAAGAACTTGTACGCCGCGAGCGTGCCGGCGAAGGCGGCGAAGGTGCCGATGACGGCCTGGGTGACGATGCCGTCACCGAAGCGCGCGTCGAAGAACTTGCTGAGCGCACCCAGCGCCACGCCCTCGGCGGCGCAGAACGCGAGCACGAGGGCCGGGCTGATGACCCGCCTGAAGGAGTTGGCCAGCGACAGGCCGAACGCCGCCCCGCTGCCGACGATCAGCATGATGTTGAGGCGCGCCAGCGTCGAGTCGCTCACGTCGGCGCCGTTGATGTCGCCGATGTAGAACCACGTCGCGGCGGCCGTGGCGATGACGACGAAGAGCGCGATCGCGGTCTTCTGCACGACCGAGTCGATCGTCATGGGGGCCGTGGAGCGCTCGCCCGTCGTCGGCGAGCCGGTGCCCCAGGTGCTGGGGTCGCCCTGCGGCGGCGTGCCGTAGCCCTGGTGGGGCTGGCCGCTCCCGGCGTACGTCTGGTTGCCGTAGGCGTTCTGACCCGACCCGGTGGAGCCCTGGCCGTTGAACTCAGGCGAGCGGCTGAAGATCGGATTGTTGGACTGCATGGTCTCTCCTTGGAGGCCAAAGGTGATCCTCACTCTGAGGACCGCCGTGAGGCCCGCCATCCTAGACGCGCCTCATGAGATCCAACGACCGGCGAGGCGTGGGTGTTCCCGCGACACTCGCGACGGCCGGCAGCTCTTGACACCCGGGCTCTGCTGCCGCCTACGGTGACGGCACCCACCCATCCATCAGGAGGCCTTGTCGTGCGCAACCCGCTCGCTCGCCCACTCACGCTGGTCATCGCCGTCATCGGCGCGCTGACCGCGCTCGCTGTTCCCGCCCACGCCATCAACTACGGGCAGGACGACAACGGCGCCCATCCCTACGTGGTGCTCGTCGCGATGTTCGACGCCGAGGACACCTACATCGGGCGCTGCAGCGGCTCCCTGATCGACGAGGACGTCGTGCTCACCGCCGGCCACTGCACCGACGGAGCGGCGTACGCCCGCATCTTCCTCGAGGAGAACCTCGAGGGCGTCGACTTCGCGACCTCCACGCTGTACGACGCCACCGGCGAGCCGAACGCCATGCCTGGCTGGAACGGCTCCCTCACCATCCCTGACACGCACGACCTCGGCATCTACACCCTGGACACTGCGCTGACCGTGCCCGGTGGGTACGCCACCATCGCCGAGCTGAACACCCTCGACGAGCTCGCCACGCGGCGCGGGACCCGTGACACCTACTTCACGACGGTCGGGTACGGCCTCCAGCAGCGCAAGCCCTACCTCGTCAACCAGCCCAAGCGCATGTACGCCGTGAGCGACCTCATCAACCTCACCAGCAACTTGGTGGGTGGTGTCGGCCTGCAGACGACGAACAACCCCGGCGACGGGCGGGGCGGCAACTGCTCCGGTGACTCCGGCGGCCCGATCCTTCTGCAGGACACCGACATCATCGTCGCGGTGAACAGCTTCGGGCTGAACAACACCTGCAAGGGCAACGACTTCGCCTACCGGGTCGACACCCAGGCGGCGCAGGACTTCATCCTGCCCTTCCTCGACTGAGTCCTGCCCGTAGCCGTCGACCATCGGGCGGCGACACCTCGCGTCAAGGCGGTCGCCGGGGCCTGACCCCGGCGGCCGCGACACGGCAGCTGAACCCCCGAGGTCCCCCACTGTGCAGTGGGGGTAGGTCCGCTTGGTTGACTGCGAGCCGTGACTGACGGGTTGGTCGTGCGCGACCTGATGGCCTCCGACTTCGAGCGCTGGCGCGTGCTCTATGCGGGCTACGCCGAGTTCTACGAGCAGACCGACCAGATGGCCGAGACCACCTGGTCGTGGCTGACCGACCCTGGCCACGAGGTGCAGGGCCTGGTCGCGCAGCTCGACGGCGAGCTGGTCGGCCTCGCCCACTACCGGCCGTTCGCCCGGCCGCTCGCGGCCTCGGTGGGCGGCTACCTCGACGACCTGTACGTCGCTCCGCAGGCCCGCGGCACCGGCGCGGTCGAGGCGCTCCTCGCGCGACTGCGGGAGATCGCCGCCGAGCGGGGCTGGACCGTCGTCCGCTGGATCACCGCCGACGACAACCACCGCGCGCGGGCGAAGTACGACCAGCTCGCGACCCGCACGATGTGGGTCACCTACGAGATGCCGGTCGAGCCGTGACGACGTCAGCGTGCCCCCGGTGGGGCTCGAACCCACACTGAGTCGCTTTTAAGGCGAGTTCCTCTGCCGATTGGGATACGGGGGCGGGCTCAGCCTAGGCAGGCGTGGAGTCGTGTGCTGAAGTGGTTGCCGGAGCAGCCGCTTCAGCACACGACCTCACTCCGCACCCAGCGCGGCAGCACGGCCGAGAACGGCGTCGAGCATGTCGGTGGTGAGGCGGCCGGTGAAGGTGTTCTGCTGGCTCGGGTGGTAGCAGCCGAGGAGGGTCACCTCGGAGGCGGCGGGGCCGGCGAGCACCACCTCGGCGGCGTGGGCGAACCTCGGCTTGGGCCTGGGAACGACGTAGCCGGCGCCGGCAAGGGCCCGGAGCGCGCCGTCCCAGCCGTAGCCGCCCAGCGCCACGACGACCCGCAGGGAGCCCGCGACCAGGGCGACCTCGCGGTTGATCCACGGCGCGCAGGTGTCGCGCTCGACGGTCGTGGGCCGGTTGTCCGGTGGGGCGCAGCGGACGGTGGCGACCATGCGCGCACCGAGCAGCGCCTGCCCGTCACCGGCGTGCGCGCTGGCGGTCTGGGCGGCCAGACCCACCCGGTGCAGGCTGGCGAAGAGCCAGTCGCCCGAGCTGTCACCGGTGAAGACGCGGCCGGTGCGGTTGCCGCCGTTGGCCGCGGGCGCGAGCCCGACGATCAGCACCCCTGGCGCCGGGTCGCCCCAACCCGCGATCGGCCGGCCCCAGTAGGGCTCGCCGGCGAACGACGCCCGCTTGGCGTGGGCGACGTCCTCACGCCAGGCGACCAGTCGTGGGCAGGCCGAGCACACCGAGACCCGGGCGTCGAGGGCGGCGAGGTCGTCGGTCGCGGCGAGACGTACGACGTCGGCGACCGTCGCGGCCACCGGGGTGTCCGGCGCCGCAGGGTCGTCGGGCCAGCCCGTGCCCGGCGGCACCGGCGACGGGAACGGCTCCCCGGTGAGCGGGTGCGGCAGCCGCGACGAGCGGTCAGGGGCGCTCACGCGCCGGTGCGGACCCCGAGCGCGTCGGCCATCGCGTCGATGTGGGCCGGCGTCGAGCCGCAGCAGGCTCCGATCAGGTCGACGCCGAGCTCACGCAACGCCACGGCGTGCGCGGCCATGTCGGCCGGGGACCGGTCGTACTCGAAGTGGTCACCCACGACGTGCGGCAGCCCCGCGTTGGACTGGGCGACGAGCAGCACGCCCTCGGGGCGGGCGGCGGCCATCGAGGACATGATCTGCTCCATCTCCTCGGGACCTCGCCCGCAGTTGGCCCCGACCGCGGCCACGCCGAGGGAGGCCAGCTCGGTGACGGCGACCGCCGGGGCGACGCCCATCATCGTGCGCAGGTTGGTGTCGAAGCTCAGCGTGACCACGACCGGGACGCCGGGTGCGACAGCCTGCGCCGCGGCGACAGCCGCACGCGCCTCGCCGAGGTCGCTCAGCGTCTCGATGAGCACGAGGTCGATGCCACCCTCGACGAGACCCGCGACCTGCTCGGCGAAGAGCGCCTGCGTGTCCGCCTCGGTCAGGGTGCCGAGGGGCTCGAGAAGCTCTCCCGTCGGCCCGAGGTCGCCGGCCACCAGCAGGCCGTGGGCGTCGGCGACCTCGCGGGCCAGGCGCGCGGCAGCCGCGTTGAGCTCGTGCACCCGGTCGCCGAGCCCGTGCAGGTCGAGGCGCGGACGGGTGCCGCCGAAGGTGTTGGTGGTCAGCACGGTGGCACCGGCGGCGGCGTACTCCTCGTGCGCAGCCCGTACGGCGTCGGGGTTCTCGACGTTCCAGAGCTCTCCCGGCATGCCACCCTCGAGTCCCCGGTCCTGCAGAAGGGTGCCCATGCCACCGTCGAGAAGACGCGCGCGGTCCAGGATGCTCATGGCTCCAGCGTAGGCGCGAGCGACCACGCGATGCCGTCGAGAATGTCAGTCGGCGAGACGACCAGGTCGACGGCACGAGAGCGGCTGAGGACCCGGTCGAGGATGAGCGCTCCGGCAACGATCACGTCAGCCCGGCCCGGGTGCATCCACGGCAGCGCCCGCCGCTCGGCCACCGTCATCGCGACCAGTCGCGCGACCAGCGCGTGCACGTCGGCGACCGCGACCACCGCCGGCTCTGTCGGGCCGCGGTCGGTGTCGAGGTCCAGCACGCCGCCGGCGATCGTCGTGACGGTGCCGGCCACCCCCAGCACGGTCGCGGCCGAGGTCACGTCGACCGAGATCCCGTCGAGGTGTCGCTCGACATCGGCGACGCACGCGTCGACCTCGTCGGCGGTCGGTGCGTCGCCCCTGCGGATGCTGTGCAGGTGCCGCTCGGTGAGCCGGACCGAGCCCACGTCGAGCGAGACGACCTCGGTGGGCCGGCGCTCGCCCAGGATCAGCTCGGTCGACCCACCGCCGATGTCGACCACCAGCACGGGCGGCGCGGGAGGTGCGGCCAGGGAGCGGACCGCGCCGTCGAAGGCCAGCGCTGCCTCCTCCTCGCCGGACACGACCTCCGGCTCGATGCCCAGTCGCGCACGCACACCCGCGACGAAGACGTCGGAGTTGCGGGCGTCGCGGGTCGCCGAGGTCGCGCAGAAGCGCACGCGGGTGGCGCCGTGGGCGCGGATCAGGGTGGCGTACTCGTCGATGGCGGCGAACGTCCGCTCCAGCGCCGCAGGCGACAGCCCACCGCTGCGGTCGACGCCTTCGCCCAGCCGGACCATCCGCATCTCGCGGACGGCGACGTCGGGCAGGGCACCGATCAGCAGCTTGATCGTGTTGGTGCCGCAGTCGATCGCCGCGACCGGGTTTCGAGACGGTCGCTGCGCGACCTCCTCAACCAACGAGTGGCCCGTCCACGCAGGGTCCCTCGGCCCACCAGTCCCCGAGGAGCTCCAGCACCTCGTCGCCGAGCGGGTTCACGCCACTCCCCTGGGCGAGTGACTGCCCTGCCAGGACGTGCAGGCACTTGACGCGGTCGGGCATCCCGCCGGCGGAGATGCCCTCGATCTCCGGTACGTCGAGCCCGGACTCCCGGCCGAGCTCGGCGCGAGCCTCGAGATAGCGCTCGTGCGCGAGGCGGTATGCCGCCGCCAGCTCCGCGTCGTCGGAGAGCCGGTCCTGCATCTCCTTCATCAGCCCCGACCCCTCGAGGGTGCCGATCCGCGACGCCGCCCGCGGGCAGGTCAGGTAGAACGTCGTCGGGAACGGCGTCCCGTTCGGCAGTCGTGGCTCGGTGGTGACCACGTCGGGCAGCCCGCACCCGCAGCGATGCCCGACCGCGTGCACGGCCCGCGGCTCGCGGCCCAGCTGGCGCCCGACCACGTCGGCATCGACCGGGTCGATCACGACGAGCCCACCCGCGGCCTCACTCCTTGGTGCCGTCGATCTCGGAGGCCGGTGGCTTGCCGGCACCGTCCCTCTCGACGGGGGGAACGCCGGCCAGCTCGACGGACGCCCACGCCGTGGTCCACCAGGCCGTGGGCTCGATCTTGACCACCTCGTCGGGGTCGTGGAGCCGCGCCTCGCTCTCCAGCGGCTGGCCGTCCTCGTCGAGCACGACGTACGACGTCTCGCCCGGCATCAGGTAGCCGAACCGCTCGCGGGCCTGGGCCTGCACGAAGGCGGGGTCCTCCCAGCGGCGCTTCTCGCGCTCCAGGGCGCCGATGCTCTGCTCACGCGCGGCGATCTGCTCCTTCAGGTCGGCGATCTGCGAACGCTGCTGGAGGTAGGCCTTCAGCGACGAGCCGTAGGAGACCGTCAGCACGGCCACCACCAGGACGAGCACGGCCGCGCGGCCGGTGAACCGGGAGCGGCGCTCGGGCGGCTGACCCGGGCCGGCCGGCGTCGCGGTGACCGGTCGGACCGCCGTCGTGCTCCCCGTGTCCGCCGGACCCGGACGCGCGGTCCCGCTGCTCCTGGGCGTGCGCGCACCCCCTGGCCAGGTGGACGGAGGGCGACGGCTGCCGCCGGGTCCGCCTCGCGTGCCTCGCTCCGCCATCGGTCCGGTTCAGGCCTGGTACCGCGGGAACGCCCCGCTGCCGGCGTAGCGCGCGGCGTCGCCGAGGTCGTCCTCGATCCGGAGGAGCTGGTTGTACTTCGCGACCCGCTCGGAGCGTGCCGGCGCGCCCGTCTTGATCTGGCCGCAGTTGGTGGCGACGGCGAGGTCGGCGATCATCGTGTCCTCGGTCTCACCCGAGCGGTGGCTCATCATGCAGCGGAAGCCGTTTCGGTGCGCGAGGTCGACGGAGTCGAGGGTCTCGCTGAGCGAGCCGATCTGGTTGACCTTCACCAGCAGCGCGTTGGCCTGGCCGCCGGTGATGCCGCGCTGGAGGCGCTCGACGTTGGTGACGAAGAGGTCGTCGCCGACGATCTGGATCTTGTCGCCGAGCTCGTCGGTCATCGCCTTCCAGCCGGCCCAGTCGTCCTCGTCGAGGGGGTCCTCGATGGAGACGATCGGGTACGACGCCACCAGGTCGGCGTAGTAGGCGATCATCTCGTCGGAGGACTTCTTCTGTCCCTCGAAGGCGTACTTCTTCCGGTCGTGGAACTCCGACGCCGCGACGTCCATCGCCAGCGCGATGTCCTTGCCCAGCTTGAGGCCGGCGGCCTTGACTGCCTCGGCGATCAGGTCGAGCGCGGCCCGGTTGGAGGCGAGGTCGGGGGCGAAGCCGCCCTCGTCACCGAGCCCGGTGGCCAGGCCCTTCTTCTTCAGCACCGACTTCAGCGCGTGGTAGACCTCGGCGCCCTGGCGCAGCGCCTCGGCGAAGGTGGTCGCCCCGATCGGCGCGATCATGAACTCCTGGACGTCGACGTTGGAGTCGGCGTGCGAGCCGCCGTTCAGGATGTTCATCATCGGCACCGGCAGCAGGTGGGCGTTGGGGCCGCCGACGTAGCGGTAGAGCGGCAGGTCGGCGCTGTCGGCCGCGGCCTTGGCCACCGCGAGCGAGACCCCCAGGATGGCGTTGGCGCCGAGCTTGGCCTTGTTGGGCGTCGCGTCGACGTCGAGCATCACCTGGTCGACGAGGCGCTGGTCGTCGGCCTCGAGGCCCAGGATCGCCGGGGCGATCGACTCGACGACGCCCTTCACGGCCTTGGTGACGCCCTTGCCGAGGTATCGCTTGCCGCCGTCGCGCAGCTCCACGGCCTCGAACGCCCCGGTGGACGCGCCGCTGGGGACCGCCGCGCGCGAGAAGGACCCGTCGTCGAGCGCGACCTCGACCTCGACGGTGGGGTTGCCGCGGGAGTCGAGGATCTCGCGGGCGCCGACAGCTGCGATTGAGGCCACGGGTGTGCTCCTGGAGGGGAAGTTCGGTCGGGGACAGGCGGGGCGTTCGTCAGCCTAGACCGGACGGTCCGCGTCTCCTCGCAGCAATCGCGGTCCGGACCAAGGGCGGTGGACCGAGGCGGCCACCCCTGACAGGGCTCGACGAGCCCTCACCCGAGCAGGCGGCGTACGGCGTCGCGTAGCGCCTGCTCCGGATCGATGCCGCCGGTCCGCGCCTCGGCGACGATGGCGAGCAGCCGATCGCCCACATCGGCGGACGTCGTGTCGACGGCGACCGAGGCGGGTGCCGACCTCTCGAGCCGGGAGAGGACCTTGTCGGCGTACAGCAGCGCGGGCAGCCCCGGCGGCAGCCCGTCCGTCACGGAGTCGCGGTGCTTCTCGGCGGCCTTGATCTGCTCCCACAGCTCGTTGACGGCGACCGGTCCGCTGGCCGTGGCGGTGCCGAAGACGTGCGGGTTGCGTCGGCGGAGCTTGGCGACGATGTCGGCGGCGACGTCGTCGAAGCTGAACGCACCGGACTCCTCGGCGACCACGGCGTGGAAGTAGACCTGGAGCAGCAGGTCGCCCAGCTCCTCACGCAGGTGCTCCCAGTCACCCGTCGCCTCGCCCGTGTCGATCGCCTCGAGGGTCTCGTGGGTCTCCTCGATCAGGTAGCGCGCCAGCGACCGATGCGTCTGCGCGGCCTTCCAGTCGCACTCGGCGCGCAGCCGGCGCATCACCTCGAGCAGGTCGGCCGCGGGGCTGTTGGCCGTCGGGCTGGCGGCCACGGGTCAGCCGCAGCGCTGCGAGGCGGGCAGGCTGCGGATGTACGTGGTGAAGCGCTCGGACTCCTCGTCCTCCAGGGCCCGGATCGCGATCTGGTCGGCCAGCAGGGCGTCGACGGCTGTCGTCGTCACGGCGCGGGAGGTGCTGGTGTCGACAGAGCTGGCCTGGGGTGTGTCCATCGAGAGGTGGTACTGCGGGTCGATGACGGGCGGGTTCGCCACCAGCCACTGCGAGAGGAGGTCGTTGCCGTGGGCGAGCGAGTCGTCGACGCCCGGCTCGGCGACGCCCTCCTCCTCGAGCTGCTGACGGCCGATCGAGGTCAGGATGTCGTCGCGGTAGAGCGCGCTGCCCTGCACCAGGAGCGCCGCCTCGGCCTGGTCGGGGTCGAGCGTGCCGAAGCTCAGCTCACGGTCGGTCGCCTGCTGTGCGTAGGCCTCGCTGGGCTCGACGCCATAGTCATCGGCGAGCTGGTCGATGATGCTGTTCATCGCCAGCGCCTGGAGGACCACGCTCGACAGCACGTTCATGGGGTAGACGTTGCCCTGGCTCTGGAAGTCGCGCCGGGCCGCGTCGCAGAAGCCGTCGGTCAGCCGGTTGACCTCGCTGACCCGGATCGTGGCGTCGCCCACCAGCGCGGCGGTGCCCGGCTGGGGACCGCCACTGCTGCACGCCGACAGCAGACCCACGCTCAGGAACGCGGAAACGAGAGCGATGGTGCGGGTCATGCGGGGCGTCACGGAGTCTCCTTCTGCGGCTGAGCTGTGCCGGGGTGGGGCGTCGACGACGACGGCGGGTCGATCACCGCGTCGATCACCTGGCGCGCCCATTCAAGCAGGGCCACGCCAGCGATCGGGCGCCCCCCGATCACCGCGGTCTGCGGACGCGGCACGAGGATCGTGCCGACCTGGGTCTTGACCACGCTCCCGGGGTGCAGCCGCTGCAGTCGTACGGCGGCGGACTCGGCCAGCGTGACAGGGGCGAACCGCACGTGCTTGCCGGCGATCGTGACCTCGCGGATCCTCGCCTGCCGGGCGCGAGCGCGGAACCTGGCCACCAGCAGGAGCGATGTGACCTCCGCCGGAGGCGTGCCGTAGCGATCCTGGAGCTCGACGGCGAGCAGGTCGACGTCTGCGTCGGCCCGCACCTCGGCGAGGCGCTTGTACATCTCCAGACGCAGCCGCTCCGACCCGATGTAGTCGTGCGGCAGGTGCGCGTCGACCGGCAGCTCGATGCGGACCTCGCCGAGCTCGTCCTCGGGCGCCCCGCCGGAGCGGTACTCCTGCACGGCCTCCCCCACCAGGCGGACGTACAGGTCGAACCCGACGTCGGCGATGTGGCCGGACTGCTCGCCGCCGAGCAGGTTGCCCGCGCCGCGGATCTCGAGGTCCTTCATGGCGATCGCCATGCCGCCGCCGAGATCGGAGTGCTGGGCGAGCGTCGCCAGCCGCTCGTGGGCGGTCTCGGTCAGCGGCTTCTCCCCGGGGTAGAGGAAGTAGGCGTAGGCCCGCTCGCGCGACCGCCCGACCCGGCCGCGCAGCTGGTGCAGCTGGGAGAGACCCAGCATGTCGGCTCGCTCGATCACCATGGTGTTGGCGTTGGAGACGTCGAGCCCGGACTCCACGATCGTCGTGCACACGAGCACGTCGAAGCGCTTCTCCCAGAAGTCGAGCATCACCCGCTCGAGCTGGTGCTCCCCCATCTGGCCGTGGGCCACCGCGACCCGGGCGTCGGGCACCAGCTCACGGAGCCGCGCCGCCGCGCGCTCGATGCTCTGCACCCGGTTGTGGATGTAGAACACCTGGCCCTCGCGGAGCAGCTCGCGCCGGACCGCGGCCACCACCTGCCGGTCCTCGTACGCGCCGACGTAGGTCAGCACGGGGTGCCGTTCCTCGGGTGGCGTGGTGATCGTCGACATCTCGCGGATGCCGGTGATCGCCATCTCCAGCGTGCGCGGGATCGGCGTGGCCGACATCGACAAGACGTCGACCGAGGTGCGCAGCCGCTTCATCTGCTCCTTGTGCTCGACCCCGAACCGTTGCTCCTCGTCGACCACGATCAGGCCGAGGTTCTTGACCCGGACGTCGGGGTTGAGCAGCCGGTGCGTGCCGATGACGATGTCGACGCTGCCCTCGGCCAGGCCGGCCATCACCTCGCGAGCCTCGGCGTCGGTCTGGAAGCGGCTGAGGCCCTTGACCACGACGGGGAAGCCGCTCATCCGCTCGGCGAACGTCGAGAGGTGCTGCTGGACGAGCAGCGTCGTCGGCACCAGGACGGCGACCTGCTTGCCGTCCTGCACCGCCTTGAACGCCGCCCGCACCGCGATCTCGGTCTTGCCGTAGCCGACGTCGCCGCAGACCAGCCGGTCCATGGGGACGGTACGCCGCATGTCGGCCTTCACCTCCTCGACCGTGCTCAGCTGGTCGACGGTCTCGGTGAAGGGGAAGGCGTCCTCGAGCTCGCCCTGCCAGGGCGTGTCGGGGCCGAAGGCGAAGCCCTTGGTGGCCTGGCGGGCGGCGTAGAGCTTGATCAGCTCAGCGGCGATCTCGCGCACCGCGCGCCGGGCGCGGTTCTTGCGCTTGCTCCAGTCCGAGCCGCCCAGCCGGTCGAGACTGGGCTGCTCGCCCCCGACGTAGCGGGTCACCTGGTCGAGCGCGTCGGCCGGCACGAAGAGCCGGTCGGGCGGGCCCCCACGCTTCGAGGCGCCGTACTCGAGGACGAGGTACTCCCGCGTGTGGCCGGCCACCTCGCGCTGCCTCATCTCCACGAAGCGACCCACCCCGTGCTGCTCGTGCACGACGTAGTCGCCGGCCTTGAGCTCGAGCGGGTCGATCTGCTTCTTGCGGCGAGCCGGCATCTGCCGCATGTCGCGGGTGGACGCCGTCTGGCCCGACAGGTCGTCGCCCGTCAGCAGGGCCAGTCGGACGGCATCGTCGACGAAGCCGTGCTGGAGCGCGGCGCTGGTGACGGTGACGACGCGCTCGTCGAGGTCGTCCAGATCGTCGGGCTCGGTCAGCCGGGCCGGGAGGTCGTGCTCGCCGAGCGCCTCGACCATGCGCTGGGCGGGCCCGTGGCCGGGATGGACGACGGCCACCCGGTAGCCCTCGCCGAGCCAGCCACGGATGTCGTCGATCGCCTTCTCGACGTCGCCGCGGTACTCCGGCGCGGGACGGGCCGGCAGGATCCGGACGGGCACGGCTCCCACCTCGACGTCGATGCCGGCCGAGACGATCTCGCCCAGCTCGTCGCGCAGCGGCCCCTGCTCCGCCTCGGCGATGCCGAACGGGCTGACCGACCACCACGCCAGCCCGCGCTCGAGGCTGTGGTGCCGCACGTCTGCCAGCGAGCGGTACGACGCAGCTCCCAGGTCGACCGGAGCCTTGCCGCCACCCGCGGCGGCCGCCCACGAGGCGCCCAGGAACTCCTCGCTCGTCGCGACCAGGTCGTGCGCCCGCGATCGGGCCCGCTCCGGATCGAGGACCAGCACGTGGGTGTCGTCGGGCATCAGGTCGACCAGCAGCTCCATCTCGTCGACGAGCGCCGGAGCGAGCGACTCCATGCCCTCGACCGCGATGCCGGCGGCCAGCCGGTCGGTGAGCTCCAGCAGCTGCGGGTGGGCCCGGCCCAGCGCGGCCGCCCGCTCGCGGACCTCGTCGGTCAGGAGGAGCTCGCGACACGGAGGTGCCCACAGCCGCTCCACCGGCTCGAGGGTGCGCTGGTCGGCGACCGCGAACGTGCGGATCTCCTCGACGTCGTCGCCCCAGAGCTCGACGCGCAACGGGTGCTCCTCGGTGGGCGGGAAGACGTCGAGGATGCCACCGCGCACGGCGAACTCGCCGCGCTTCTCGACCAGGTCGACCCGGGAGTACGCCGCATCGGCGAGCCGGCTCACGAGCTCCTCGAGCGGCATGGTGTCGCCGACGGTCAGCTCGACGGGCTCGAGGTCGCCGAGGCCCTGGACCTGCGGCTGCAGGATCGAGCGAACCGGCGCCACCACGACCTTGAGGGGGCCGTTGCTCGCGTCGGTGCCGGGATGGCGCAGCCGTCGCAGCACGGCCAGTCGCCGCCCGACGGTGTCGCTGCGCGGGCTGAGCCGCTCGTGCGGCAGCGTCTCCCAGCTCGGGTAGTAGGCGACGTCTGCGGGGTCGACGAGGTGCCCGAGCGCGGCGACGAGGTCCTCCGCCTCGCGGCCCGTGGCGGTGACCGCGAGCACCGACCGGCCCGCCTCGACCAGCCCGCGCACCACGAACGGACGCAACCCGGCGGGGCCGGTGAGGTCGAGAGCCCGGTCGACGGCGGCGTCGCCCTTGACCTGCGCCAGAGCGTCAGCCAGGACGGGCTCGGAGAGGACCCGGTCGGCGAGGCCGTCGAGCGGCATGAGCGATCACTCCTCCTGCGAAGGCGGGCACAGCACGAGAGCCCCCTGCCGGGCCGACCAGGGGTCGGGGTGGCAGGGGGTGGTGTTGCCAGGCTACAAGGACCCGCCGACAGCCCTAGGCGTCGACGTCGGACTGCTTGACCTCGGACTGCGCGACCTCGGACTGGTCGATCTCGGACTGGTCGATCTCGGACTGGTCGATCTCGGATTGGGAGCGCAGGACGCAGAACTCGTTGCCCTCGGGGTCGGCCAGGGTCACCCAGCCGGTGCCGGGCCCGTACTTCCCACGATGGTCGGCGTGCAGCGTGGCCCCGTCGTCGAGCATCCGCTCGACCTCCTCGTCGCGGCTGCGGTCACGCGGCCGGAGGTCGAAGTGCAGGCGGTTCTTCCCTGCCCGCTCCTTGGCGGCCGCGGCATCCGGGACCTCGATGAAGAGGAGGTGGTGGCCGGTCTCGGGGTCGAGGATCATGCACTCCTCGTGGCCCGGCTCGTTGGGGTCGTCGGCGACGTCGACGTAGCCCAGCTGGGCCTTCCACCACTCACTGAGCGCGTAGGCGTTGGCACAGTCGACGGTGGTGTGGGAGACGAAGGAGGTCATGGCCGGAAGCCTGGTTCGCGTCCCCCCGCACCGCAAACCACTTTCCGGCCATGACCTTCCGTCTTGGGCCTCGGGTCCAGCAACCTAGCCGGTTCGGGCCAGCAAACCCGGCCGGCCGAGGCCAAGCGGAGGTACGCAGTCACAGGTGTCGGAACAGGGCAGGAACGTGTGCATCGCATGACCACATCGCACGCACGGCGCGTCGTGCGACAGGGGCGACTCGTTCTCGACCACGGTGTCCCACATGACTGATGACCTCCTCGATCCTCATCATGGGGAGGTCCGGGGGGTTCCGCTGTCATATGGCGAACGTTGCGCTCGGATTCCCCCGAGAATCTCGAGGGCGTAGTCCGAACGGGCTACGCCGCGGGGTCCGGACAGCCCAGACCGGTCAGCCCAGACCGGTCAGCCCAGACCGGTCAGCCCGTACCGGTGCCGTGCTCGTTCACGAAGGCGACGATCCGGTCGGCGAGCTCGACCCGGCACACGATCAGGTCGGGCAACGAGACGTCGTCCTGGTTGTAGCGCAGCGTCGAGCCGTCCACGCGCGAGCAGTAGAGACCGGCAGCCCGCGCGACGGCGACCGGCGCTGCGTTGTCCCACTCGTACTGGCCGCCCGCGTGCACGTAGGCGTCGCTGATGTCGCGGACCACCGAGATCGCCTTGACCCCGGCGCTGCCCATCGGCACCAGCTCGGCGTCCAGCTCCTCGGCGAGCGCGGCGACGAACGCCGGCGGGCGCGTGCGGGACACCGCGATGCGCGGCCGGAGGCTGCTGCTCGGCGGCACGTACGGCGGGTCTGCGGTGCTGAAGGTCTCCCCCAGCGCCGGCTGGGAGACCGCCCCCGCCGTCAGGTCGCCGCGCGACCACAGCGCCACGTGCACCGCCCAGTCGTCGCGCGGCGGCTCGGAGAACTCGCGGGTGCCGTCGAGCGGGTCGACGATCCAGACCCGCTCGGCGTCGAGGCGCCGCTTGTCGTCCTTCCCCTCTTCCGAGAGGACGGCGTCGTCCGGCCGATGCTCGGCCAGGAGCGCCATCAGCAGCTCGTGGGCGGCGCGGTCGCCGGCGTCCTTGAGCTCGCGACCTGTCAGGCCCTCTTCGCGGACCTCGAGGAGCCGCCTCCCGGCGGTCTCGGCCAGCCAGGCGGCGAGGACGTGGTCGTCGGCGTTCTCCGGCGGGACACCCGGGTCGAAGTCGGTCACGCCGCCACTTTCTCACGCCTCCTCCCGCGCAGCCCGGACAGGACCGTGCGCAGCCCGCCCTTCGCCGCGCCGTACCGCTCCTTGCCAAGCACCCGCAGCCCGGCGGTGCGCAGCCCAGCACGCGCCGAGTCGCGGGCCAGGCGCGCCGGACCCAGCAGGAGGCGATCGCGCAGCAGCTCGCTGCGAGCCGGCTCCGTGGCGTCCTCCAACCCGGGGAACCGCGTCCGCCACGGAGCCGGCGAGACCAACCGGCCCCGGACCCGGTTGCTCACGTTGGCGCCGTGCACGACCTGCAGCCACCCCGGGCCGCCGCCGACCTCGACGGTGGGCATCACCCGCGCCAGCTCGTTGTGGTACTCCGACCACGCCGTGACCGGGCCGTCCCAGGTCTCGCGCACGGAGCAGAACGCGTTGCGCCGGTCGCGCCTGAGGAAGACGCCGTCCGGACTCACGACCAGGCCGCGCGTCACGTAGACCGCTGCCCGTGGAGGTGGGCCCCCTGCCGCGACCACGCGCTCGCAGAAGTCGACGGCGAGGCCGTCGTCGTTGTCGAGGTTGGTGGTCAGGAGCACCTCTCCCGGCGTGCCGACCACGGCGCGCAGGTCGGCCTCGAGCTCCTCACGGCTCACCGACGGTCGGAACACCGGGGTCAGGACGCCGCTCTCACGCCAGGTCGAGGTCCGCTCGAGCAGCCACGCCGGCGACTCGGGGTCGACGTAGACGATCCAGTGCGGCCGGCGGGTCTGGGCCAGCATCGACGGCACGGTGTAGCGCTCGAAGAGGGCAACGCGGTCGCGAAGCCAGCCCTCGCGCGCCCGGATCAGCCCCTCCACCCCGCCGTTGGGCAGGTTGAAGCGGGTCAGCACGACGTGGTCGACACGCGACGTCCCGGCCATCGTCAGACCCCCGCCAGTCGCTGCCGGTCGAGCTGTCGCTGCCGGTCGGTCTGTCGCCGCTGCTCGAGCTCAGCCGAGACCTTCGACCTGCGGCGCCGGATCAGGAGCCGGTCCACCCACGCCACCGCCAGCACGGTGAGCAACCCGCCCAGGAGCGCTGCCGACAGCGCGGCGCGCGAGCGGCTGCCGCCGACCTCGTAGACCACCGGGTCGGACGGCGACGCCCGCAGCGTCATCTTGGACTGGGTGCGGACACCGAGCGCGTCCTGCCGCTCCCGGAGGAGCGTGGCGAGCTCGGCAACCAGCTGGGCGGACCGGCGGGAGACCTCGTCGGGGTCGGGGTCGACCACCTGGACGTCGATGACAGGGGCGTCGTAGACGGGCTGCCACTGGCTGCCGACGTTGCGCATCTCGACCTCCCAGCCCGAGCGCAGGCCCTCGCCGTAGAGCGTCGTGCCCGAGGAGGCCATCTGCAGCGGGTGGTTGCCGTCGTTGATCTCGGCGACCAGGAGTCCGGCCATCGGCGTGATGCCGTAAGGCGCCTCCTGCAGGTTGTTCGGGTTGACGCTCTCGACCGGCGGTAGCACGAGGACCTCGAACTGCGTCCAGTGCAGGGTCGGTTGGGAGACCGCCACGTAGAGCAGGGCGAACGACAGCGCGGCGCCGGCCAGCACCAGGTACCACCGGCGCAGCACGACGCCCATGAGCTCACGTGACGTCACGGCCCACCTCCCCCGGCTGCCGATCGTCGCACCCGAAACCATCTGCTCGATTCCCCAATCTGTGGGAAACGGATGACCCGTTGCCCGTGTCAGACTCGCAACGATCCTGAGCCCACGGGGGTGGCCAGGACCCCGGGGGAAGTGATCCGCATATGCAGCTGAACGCCTTCGGTGCCGCGCTCCTGAGGCGTTGGTACCTCGTCGTGCTGAGTCTTGGCCTCGCCATCGGAGCGAGCGCCTATGTCGTCTCCGACGTCGGCCCGACGTACGAGGTGGAGGGCACGGTGCTGCTGTTCCCACCGACCTCGTCGACGACGTCGGGGGACCAGTCGGTCACCCAGGGCAACCCGTACCTCTATCTCGGCGGGTTGAACCCGGCGCGCGACATCCTGATCCGGTCGCTGACGTCACGCGGCGAGCGCGACGAGCTCGCCTCCCTCCATCCCGGCGCCGACTACACGATGGAGTCGGACATCTCGACCAGCGGACCGCTCATGGTCATCGACGTGAGCAGCGGCAGCGCCGCGGAGTCGGTCGCGGCACTGAACACGCTCCTGGACCGGGTGCCCAACGCGCTCGACACCCTGCAGACCGACCTCGGCATCGACAGCGAGGACTTCATCACCTCCTCGACGCTCACCGCCGACGACCGGCCCCAGGTGATCCACAAGAGCCAGATCCGAGCCGGCATCGTCGCGGGTGCAGGGATGCTGGCGCTGTGCCTGCTGCTGGTCGGCCTGGTCGACGGTCTGCTGCTGTCGGCTGCCGCCCGGGCCGGTGCCTCGAAGCGACCGGAGGCCGACGCGGCAGCGCCGCCGGCGCCGCCCGGGCACCCCGTCGACGGCGGACCGCCCGACGACGAGCCGGAGGACGGCCCGCCCTCCGACGAGAGCCGGGCCGCGCAGGCGACGGTGCCGGCGAGCCCCGCCCGCAAGGGCGCCCCTGGGAAGGGGCCTGGCACCAACGGGACCGGTCCGGTCCCAGGCCGGCGCTCACCTCCGGTGCCCCAGCCCGCCAATGCCGTCAAGAAGCCGCGGAAGCAGAAGGCCCGCCCGCGGTCCCGGGGCAACCTCTCCTCCGTGGGCTGAGCCGATCCGATGGCCACCCCTGACCTCGCCCCGCGGATCGGGAGACACAGCGTCGACGCGACGGCGATCCTGACCGTCTACATCGTGGTGCTGATGGGCGTGCCCGCGGCGTTGCGCGCCGCAGCCCTCGGCACGGCGGGGTCACCGGCCTCGATGCTCGCGCTCGCGACGTTCCTCTGGTGGACGTGGTACCACCTGCAGCGCACGGAGACCCACGACGCCGGCATCCACTCGGTCCGCAATGCGCTCCTCCTCCTGCTCCTCGTCGTGCTGGGGGCCTACGTGCATGCCATGGCGTCGCCCCTGCCGGTCGCCGAGCTCACTCCCGCTGACAGCGGGCTGATCGAGATCATCGGGCTGGCCGGCGTCGCGCTGGTCGCCAACGACGGGATCACCTCGCTCGACCGGCACCGCACCGTCGTCCGCCGTCTCGTCCTGGCGGTCGGCCTGGTCTCCGTGCTGGGGGTGCTGCAGTACGTCACCAAGGAGCCGTTCGTCGACCGCATCACGATCCCCGGGCTCACGCCCGGCAACGCGGAGTGGACCCTGGCCGAGCGCAGCGGGCTGGCCCGTCCGAGCGGCACCTCGACGCACCCGATCGAGTACGGCGTCGTGCTCACCATGTGCCTGCCGCTGGCCGTCGTCTACGCGATGCACGCGCCGCGCCGGCGCTGGCTCTACCAGGTCCTGCTCGGCGCGATCGGATTCGCGATCTTCCTGTCGCTCTCCCGCTCGGCCATCCTCTGCGGTGGCACCGCGCTGCTCGCCCTCGCCGCGACCTGGTCCACCCGCGCCCGGATCACCGCGGGCGCGGCCCTGCTCGCGCTCTTCACCTCCGCCTACGTGATGGTCCCGGGGCTCCTCGGCACGCTGACCCGGCTGTTCACGGGCCTCTCGAGTGACACCAGCGTGTCCTCGCGCACCGCGAGCTACGACGTGGCGTTCCAGTTCGTGGAGCGCAGCCCGGTGCTCGGCCGCGGCTACGGCACCTTCCTCCCCGACTACTGGATCCTCGACAACCAGTACCTCCTGCTCCTCATCGAGACCGGCGTGCTGGGTCTCGTGGCGTTGCTGGCCCTCGTGGTGGTCACTGTCGTCGCCGCTGGTCGGGCGGTCCGCCTGGCCACCGACGACTTCGACCGCGAGATCGCCCGTGGTCTGCGTGCCGGCGTCCTCGCGGGGGCGATGGGGCTGGCGTTCTTCGACACCTTCTCCTTCCCGCAGTCGGCCGGCACCCTGTTCCTGATGATCGGACTGGCGGGCGCGCTGCGCCGGCTGCTGTCGACCCCGGCACCGGCCGACGCTGCCCAGGCGGTGGCGCGTGCTTGACGTCGCCGTCGTGGTCGTGACCTACAACAGCCGGGACCTGCTGCCCGACCTGGTCGCGTCCCTGCCGCGCGGACTCGGCGAGCTCCGCTGGCGCCTGGTCGTCGCGGACAACGACTCGAAGGACGGCACCGTCGCGTGGCTGCACGAGCACGCGCCCGATGCCCTCGTCGTCGCCACCGGCCGCAACGGCGGGTACGCCGCCGGTCTCAACGCGGGCGTGGCGGCGGCGCGCGAGGCGTACGGCGAGGCCCTGGGCTACCTGTTGATGAACCCCGACGTCCGGTTGCAGCCGGGCTGTGGGCTCGCGCTCGCCCGGGCAGCCCGCGACCAGGGGGTCGGGATCGTCGTACCGCACCTCGTGGACGCGCACGGGGAGCTCATCGAGTCGCAGCGGCGCGAGCCCACGGTGCTCCGCGCACTGGGCGACGCCGTGCTCGGTTGTCGCCTGGCCGGTCGCGTGACCGCGCTGGGCGAGGTCGTCACCGACCCGAGGGCCTACGCCGACGAGACCACCACGGACTGGGCCGAGGGCTCCACCCAGCTCGTCACCGCGGAGTGCTGGGCCGCGTGCGGGCCCTGGGACGAGTCGTTCTTCCTCTACTCGGAGGAGACCGACTTCGCTCTGCGGGCGCGCGACGCCGGCTATCGGACCCGCTACCTGCCGACGGCGCATGCGATCCACCTCGAGGGCGGGTCCGGTGCCTCGCCACAGCTGTGGGCCCTGCTCATGGTCAACCGGGTGCGGTTGTTCCGGCGACGAAACGGGCTGGGCGCCAGCATCGCCTTCTGGGCGGCCACGCTGCTGCGCGAGGGCAGCCGGGCGGCGCTCGGCCGGGCCAACAGCAGGGCGGCCGTGGCGGCCCTGCTCAGCCCCGCTCGGCTGCACGAACGCGCCCCGGGGCCGCACTCTCTGCTCACGTGACGGGCGGACGAACCCGGGTATGCATCGATTCTGGGGATGCCGAGCGCTTGACGGCCTGATGACACTGGGACCTTCGTCTGCCCCCTGCCATGAGAGAGAGACGATTGATGTCCCCCGAGCCCACGGCTCTGCGTCGCCCTGCCCTCCTCCGGACCGCGACCCTCGCGCTCGCCGTCCTCCTGCCCGCCCTGACCCTCGCGTCGCCTGCCGACGCGGGTCCCGACCCTTCCGCCGCCGCGTCGAGCGACGCCACCCACCAGAAGGCCGCCAAGGCGCAGAAGAAGTTCCCGTCCGCCGGCAACTCCGGCACGCCGAAGGGCTGGCAGCCCAAACGCACGGTCAACGGCGACCACGTCGTCACCAAGGCGGGTGCGGTCGTTCGCGACCTGCGCATCTACGGTGACCTCGTCATCGACGCTCCCGACGTGCTGGTCGAGCGGGTCGAGGTGCTCGGTGGGCGCATCAACAACGTGCCCGAAGACCAGTGCTTCAACGGGCTGGTGATCAAGAAGTCCACGATCACCCGCTCCGGCGACACCACCGAGGACACCGACGAGCCGGTCATCGGGATCGGCGGCTACACCGCCCGCGACGTCGAGATCAACAACGTGCCCGAAGGCTTCCGGGTCGGCGGAGACTCGATGGGCTGCGGACCGGTCAAGATCGTCAACACGTTCGTGCGCGTGGTGCCTCCCGACGTGTGCAACGACTGGCACGGCGACGGCATCCAGGGCTACGACGGTCCGGCGCTCACGGTCCGCAACGTCACCCTGATCCTCGTCGAGACCGGTGGCTGCGGCGGCACGGCGCCGTTCTTCTACCCGCACAGCCAGGGCAACACCCGCGCCGACATCGACCGGCTCCTCGTGGTCGGCGGCGGCTACGCCTTCCGGCTCGGGACGCCCGGGACGGTCAGCGGCCTCAAGATCGTGAAGGACTCCTGGTACTACGGCGCGATCGACGTCAACTGCTCCGCCCTCTCCAGCTGGGAGGCGCAGATCGTCACGATGGACGGCAACCAACCCGTCGACCGACGTACGCAGCGCTGCAACAGCAACGGTGGCGGCTGACGTGACCACTGGCTCGTTCAGCTCGACGGGGGATGACGAAGAACGCCTGCTCAGGTGAGGCAGGCGCCCTGGCCGGCCGGGAGAGCCCGCGCGCCCCCGGCGCAAAATCACGACCCCAACCCCCCGCCCACGGGTCGTCGAATCGTGCCCCCAACCCGAGCCCCCACGCGTCGACGGCCTGCCTCAATCCCGAAGTAGGTGATCCGGGATGACTTCCGGACGCAAACATTCCCTCACCGCCGTCGTCCTGACGGCGATCGTCGCCCTCTGCCTGGTGGTTCCGTTCCAGCTGGCGATGGCCGGCTCCGGCTCCGATGGCAGCCCGAAGAAGAAGAATCGAGCAGCGCGCCCAGCCGCGACGAAGACGGTCACGGCGACCGCGACCGTCACCGTGACCGCGACCGTCACGGTGACCGCCCGGCCGTCGGCACCGACGTCCTCGGCCACGAGCAGCTCCGCGCCGACGTCGCCCCCGACGTCCACGCCGACCTCGCCGGCACCGACGACCCCCACGTCATCGGCGCCGACCTCGGCACCGACCTCGACTCCGACGTCGACCCCGCCTCCCACCTCTCCGACAGGCTCACCAGGAGAGGCCTTCCCGAACCTGGACACCACGGGCGTCCCGGCAGGCTGGGTGCCGGCGACCACGCGCACGACGGACCTCGTCATCAACACGCCGGGAGCGGTCGTGCAGGACGTTCAGCTCGACGGCGCCGACGTCATCGTGAACGCCCCGAACGTCACCCTGCGGCGGCTCAAGCTCCGCGGCGGCTACATCGACAACCGCGCCGGCAACACCTGCAACAACGGACTGCTCATCGAGGACACCACGCTGGAGCCCCCGCCCGGGCAGAACGCCGACAACGCCGACCACTGGCGGGTCTCCACGGGTGGCTACACCGCGCGCCGCCTGGAGCTGCGCAACGTCTCCGACGGCTTCCGCGTCGGCGGCGACAGCTCCGGGTGCGGCGACGTGACCATCGAGGACACGTTCATCAGCGTGCGTCCCCCGGTCGGCTGCGGCGACTGGCACGGCGACGGGGTGCAGGGCTACGACGGCCCCCACGTCAACATCCTCAACGTCACGATCGACATGGACGCCACGGGCTGCGGCGGGACCGCGCCGTTCTTCTACCCCTCCGGGCAGGGCAACACCTCGGCCACGGTCGACCGGCTGCTGATCGCCGGACCGAACGGCAACTACTCGTTCCGGCTCGGCATGCCGGGCACCGTCCGTCACCTGAGGATCGAGGACCGCGGCTGGTCCTACGGTCCCATCGACGTGCGGTGCTCTGCGATCACCGCGTGGGAGGCCAAGATCGTCGGCCCCGTGAGCCGGACCGACGGCGGGTACGCCGAGCCGGCCGCGCTGCGCGACCAGCCGTGCAACACCCAGGGAGGCTCGTGAGCTAGGCCCGTCCCCACAGGGCGGCCTCGAGCAGGTCGGCGACCTGCTCCTGGCTGCCCGCCCAGCCGCCCACGACGCTCTCGCTGACCTTGCGGGCCCGCGCCTCCACCTCGGCGTGCTCGACGACATCGGCCAGGGCCCGGGCAACCGCCTGCGGTGTCGGGTCCGCCCAGACGACGTGCTCGTTGTCCAAACCGCCGCTCGAGTAGGGGCTGCGGTTGGCGACGGGCACGTTGCCGGAGGCGAGCATCTCCTCGGCCACGAGGGTGACGTTGGTGAAGGACAGGGCGAGCCCGCCGAGGGTGCGGTTGTAGAGCTCGTTGAGCTCGGCAGGGGTCAGCCGGCCGTGCGAGGTGGCCGGGAACGGCATGGGCGGCGGCCGGTCGCCGTAGAGGTGGATCTCCTGCTCGGGGTGCAGCTCGTGGAAGGCCGCCAGCGCGAGCGAGCCCAGCACGTAGCCGCGCCGCGGCACGTTGGGGCGCACGAAGAACACCACCCCACTGCGCTCCCGGGGCGGGTCGAGCAGCCGGTAGACCTCGGTGTCGCAGCCGAACGGCACCACCTCGGACCCCACCCCCACCTCGGTGCGCAGCAGCTCGGCCACCGACCCGCCGAGCGAGATCATCCGGAACCCGAACCGGTAGCTGTCGGTCGCCAGGGCGTAGTGGGAGCCGCGCGGGTAGAAGAACGGCTCGAAGTCCTGGATGAAGTAGAACCGGTGCATCGGGCCGACTCCCCGGCGGGCGAGGACGTGCGCCGACTCCCAGGCGCTGGCGACGCAGGCGTCGACGCCGGAGATCCCGGCGGTCGCGTCGCGGATCTCCGCGCGGAGCTCCGGCCAGCCCTGGCGTACGACGGCGGCCTGGCGCTCGACGTCGCCGCGGTGGGCGTCGTAGAGGAAGATCACGCAGCGGTGCCCGCGGCGCTCGAGGGCCTCGACCATCCGGAACAGGGTCGTGTGGCCGCCCGAGCCCGGGTGTGGCGGCGAGCAGATCCAGCCGACTGTCGCCTTCTCACCCGGTCGCAGGCTCCGCCCCGGTGGCAGGTCGAGGGCTGAGGAGTCCGCGACGTCCTCGGGCAGGAGGAAGCCGAGACCCTCGGTCTTCAGCCGGTCGTGCGCCCGCAGGGCGAGTCGGGCCGCGGTGGCCCGAGCGCCCTCACGCCGCGCTCTCCTGGCCAGCTCTCTCACGCGCGCCGCGCGTCCGGTCCTGTCCAGCTCCATCCAGCACACCTCTCACTGCGCGGGCCACCCTGGCCTGCTGATCGTGGGTGATCCCCGGGAACATCGGTAGCGACACGATCTCGTCCGCCGCCCTCTCGGCGACCGGGAAGGCGCCGAGGTCGCCCAGCTCACGGAACGGCGCCAGCGCGTGGATCGGCGCCGGGTAGTGCACCCCGGTCCCGATGCCGGCCGCCGTCAGGCCGGCCAGCACCTCGTCGCGGCGCTCGCAGCGCACGACGAAGAGGTGCCAGACGTGCTCGTTGCCCTCGGCGGTGGTCGGCAGCCGCAGGCCGGCCACGTCGCCCAGGAGGTCGGCGTAGCGGTCGGCGGCGGCCCGCCGCTCGTCGTTCCAGGCGTCGAGCTGGGCGAGCTTGGCGCTGAGCACCACCGCCTGGAGGGAGTCGAGGCGGCTGTTCACCCCGAGCACCTCGTGCTCGTAGCGCCGCACGCCGCCGTGGTTGCGCAGCGCGCGGAGCCGGCCGGCCAGCTCCGGTGAGGACGTGGTCACGGCGCCGGCATCGCCGTAGGCGCCGAGGTTCTTCCCCGGGTAGAAGCTGGTGGCGGCGATGTCGCCGACCGAGCCCGACCGGCGGCCCAGGCGCCGCGCCCCCTGCGACTGGGCGGCGTCCTCGACCAGGAGAACCTGCTCACCGACGAGCTCGCGCACCTGCTCGAGTGGCGCCATCTGGCCGTAGAGGTGCACGCCCACCACGGCGCGCGTCCGCACGGTCAGCCGCTCGGCCACCGAGGCAGGATCAAGCAGGAGGTCGTCGTCGGTGACGTCGGCCAGGACGATCTCGGCGCCGGCCCGGGCCACGGCCTCCGCCGTGGCCACGAAGGTGTTGGCCGGCATCACCACCTCGTCACCCGGCCCGATGCCGGCCGCGCGCAGGGCCAGCTCGACGGCGTCGGTGCCGTTGCCCACGCCGACCGCCTCGGTGGTCCCGCAGTAGTCGGCGTAGGCGCTCTCGAACGCGTCGACGGCCGGGCCGAGGACGAAGGCGCCCGAGGCGATGACCTCGGCGAACCCGGCCGCCACCTCGTCGGCGACCCGCCCGTTGGCGAGGGCAAGATCGACGAACGGGACTGTGTCGGTGCTCATGGTGCTCCTGAGGTGGTGAGGTCGGTGTTGGGCACGTGATCGGTAACGGTGGCTTCCGCTGGTCGAGCCGAGTCGGGGCCTGGCGGCCGTTGGCGACGCAGCCAGGGCCAGATCAGAGCGGCGTACGGCACGACGAGGGCGAGCCCGCCCGCCAGCAGCTGGACGAACGCGCCATCGGTGGCGGCGACCGCGAGCCGACCCAGGAAGGCGGCGGGAACCACGGCGAGCAGCGCGGGCAGCAGCTTGCGCAGCACAGCGGGCACCGAGACGTCGTAGCGGCGCAGGGTGATGAGGTAGACGGGCAGCATGAAGACCACCGCCACGGCGGCGTGCGCCCAGGCCGCTCCCTCGATCCCGCCCCACCGCAGGCCCAGGAACATCGCGGGGGTCAGCGCGACGATCCACGCCACCTGGGTCCACACCAGCGCCCCGGCAGCGCCGCACGCGGTCAGGTAGGCGACCCAGAGGTCGAAGACGACCCGTAGCGCGCCGAAGACCGCCAGCCCCACGAGGGCGGCCGCGGCTGGTGCCCAGCGAGTGCCGTAGAGCAGGCGCACCACCGGCTCGGCCAGCACGGCGAGCGCGACGGCGACCGGCAGCGCACCAGCCCAGACGAACGCGGTCGCGGACACGAGGCCCTGCGCATCGCGCCCGCCCGCCTCCCGGCCCCGCTGCGCGAACGCCGGGAACGCGACCGCCTTGACCGCGGTCCCCACGACCGACGACGGCCAGGACGAGACGTTGAAGGCCAGCACGTAGAAGCCCAGCGCCGTCGCCCCGGCGACGTACCCGACGACCATGGTGTCGATGTTGAGCAGCGTCCAGGACAGCAGCCCGGCGCACGCCAGCGGCAGCCCGAAGCGGATCCCGCTGACGGCCACGTCACGGCGCCAGCCGACCCTGAGCGGCTGCCTGGTCACCCAGAACTGCAGCACCGTCGAGGCGACCTGCCCGACGACTCGGCCGATGGCCAGCGAGAGCGGCCCGTGCCCGTCGAGGGCCAGCACGAGGGTCACCGTGGTGCCGAGGCTGAAGTTGACGGCGTCGATCGCGAAGAGGCGGGACTGCATGAACTCGCGCTGCAGGTGGGCGTACGGCACGACGGTGAGCCCGGCCAGCGGGAGGGTCAGTGCCATCAGCTGGATCACGGGCGCCGCCTCCGGCGCCCCCATCAAGGTCGCCAGCGGCTCCGCGCCCCACCACATGGCCAGCGTCAGCGAGCCGGAGGCGACCAGCGCGATCGTGGTGATCGTCGGCCCTCGGCCGCGCAGGTCGCCGTGCCGCACCAGGTCGGCGGCCAGTCCGAGCTCGGCCAGGTTGATCAGGATCGTCTGCACCATCAGGGCGATCGCGAAGACGCCGAAGTCCTCGGGGCTCAGGATCCTCGCGAGCACGATGCCGACCACCAGCGACCCCAGGCGCATCACCCCGCTGCTGATCGCGCTCCAGACGAAGCCGGTGCGCACCCGCCGGCCCAGGTCGGCGCTCACAGCCCGTACCTCTGCCAGCGCCGCCAGGCGAGGCTCGTGCAGACCTTGCTGACGGTCCGACGCCCCGCGGCGACCAGGCCGTGCGGCAGCCTGGCCGCCCGGGGGCGGCGGTGCCGGTCCCCCACCGCCCGGATGGGCGGCCACGCACTCGCGGCCAGGCGGAGCAGCGCGTCGGCGTCACCCGGGCGGCAGTCGGATGCCCTTGCGAGCCCGACTGCGGTGCGGGCCACGGCCCGGTGCGCGGCGTCCTGCAGGACCCGGGCGTCGGCCGGCAGCGGGTCGCCCTCGGCGAAGAGCAGGTCGAAGGTCAGCAGTCGCTGCCGGAGGTCGGTCTCCATGCCGGCGTACTCGGTGAGGTGCATGTTGGCGCCGTGCACGCGGTAGAAGGCCTGCGCCGGACCGTTCACCCGGCCGACGTCCCACCGCAGCGACGTGTGCAGCCAGGCGGCGAGGTCGGCCGAGTGGGGCAGGCGCGGGTCGTAGCCGCCGAGCTCGGCCCACGCCTCGCGACGCAGCACCACCTCGGGGCTCATGATCACGTTGCCGCCGCGCCGGCTGAGGTGCGCCAGCCAGTCATGGCCCGGCCACACCGACCAGCTGCGGACGCGACCGGACTGCGACGGCGGCTCGTGGGTGAAGCTCTGCGGGAAGCCGTAGACGAGCCCGACCGAGGGGTGGTGCTCCATCAGGCTCACCGCCCGGGTGAGGGAGTTGCGCGGCAGGCGGTCGTCGGCGGACAGCAGCACGACGTAGTCGCCGTCGACCTGGGCGAGCCCGTCGTTGTAGGTCCGGATGTGTCCGGCGTTCTGCTCGTGCACCAGGACCCGCACCCGCGGGTCCCGGTCGGCCAGGGTCTGCGCGACCTTCACGCTGTCGTCGGGCGAGGCGTCGTCGACGATCAGGACGTCGACGTCGACACCTTCCTGGTCGAGGGCGCTGGCGACCGCTTCGGGCAGGAAGTGCCCGTAGCGGTAGCAGGGCACCACCACCGACACCCGGGGACGCCGCGGGCGCGCGGGAAGCGGCCGAGGCCGGTGGAAGCGCATCTCAGCCCCCCACCACCCGGGCCCGCAGCGGGGCGGCGGGAACACCGGCCCAACGACCGCCCGCCGGAAGGTCCTTCAGGAGGACCGAACCCATGCCGAGCAGACTTCCCGCCCCCACGCGGACGTCCTCGCGGACGCTGGCGCGCATGCCGAGGTACGCCGCCGCGCCCACGTGGACACCCCCGCCGAGCGTGACCCCCGCACAGAGGGTGGCGTAGTCGTCGACGACGTCGTCGTGGGTCAGCGTGACGTGCGGCATCGCCACCACGTGCTCGCCGAGCTGCACGTCGGCCGTCATCACGACGCCCTCGAGCAGGATGCTGCCGCGCCCGATCGAGCAGCCGGCCGGCACGTGCACCCGCGGGTGCACGACCGTCGCGTAGCGCGCCTCGTCCACGCCGAGGGCGGCCAGCCGCTCGGTCAGCAGCCGGCGGGTGGCCCCCTTGCCGGCGCAGACGAGCAGGCCGTGGTCGTCGTACTCGGTGACCAGGTCGAGCCCGCCGACGACCCGGCGCCCGTCGAGGGTCTGTCCCCAGCGGTCGGGGTCGTCGTCGAGCACGAGCGAGCGCGCGTGCTCGCCCGTCAACCGCAGCACCTGGAGGACCTCGCGGGTGAGCCCGCCGGCCGCGACCAGCAGCAGCCCCCTCATCAGTCCGGGTCCCTGAGCACGTCGACCACGCGTTGCTGGTCGGAGTCGGACATCTCGTGGAAGAGCGGCAGGATCAGGGTGTGGTCCGTCAGCGCGGCGGTCGCGGTGAGCGGGCTGTCGCCGGTGTCGCGATGGGCGTACGCCGGCTGCCGGTGAGCGGCCATGATGCCTCGCCGCGCGGAGATGTCGGCGTGTGCGAGCCGCTCGAGCAGCCCGTCGCGATCGGTCGGGTAGTCCGGCAGCACCTCCACCCAGTAGCTCTGGTAGTTGGTGGTCCCCCAGGCCGGGTCGGTCACGGCCCGAAGGCCAGCGATGTCGGCGACCGCCTTGGTGTAGCCGTTGGCGAGAGCCCGACGCCGGGCCACGACCTCCGGCAGGCGACCCAGCTGCACCAGCCCGACGGCGGCCTGCAGGTCGGTCATCCGGAAGTTGAAGCCGACCTCGGTGTAGCACTCGGCCGGGGCCAGCACCTGTGAGTGCCGCGCGGACGCCGACACGTCCATCGCGTGCTCGCGCAGCGTGCGAGCGCGGGCCGCCCAGTCGGCGCGGGACGTGGTGACCATGCCGCCCTCGCCGGTCGTCAGGATCTTGCGCGGGTGGAAGGACCAGGCGGCGATCTCGGCGCCGGCGCCGACCGGTCGGCCCCGGTAGGTGGAGCCGGCCGCGCACGCAGCGTCCTCGACCACCACGATCCCGCGCCGGTCGCAGACCTCACGTAGCGCGTCGAGGTCGACGGGCACCCCGCCCTGGTCGACCGCGACGACGGCCTTGGTGCGCTCGGTGATCGCGCGGGTGACGGTGGCGGCGGTGAGGTTGCCGGTCACCGGGTCGACGTCGGCGAAGACCGGCCGTGCCCCGACGTAGATCGCCGCGTTGGCGGTGGCGATGAACGAGAACGACGGGACGACGACGTCGTCGCCAGGCCCGACTCCGGCCACCACCAGCGCCAGGTGCAGGCCGGTCGTGCACGACGACACCGCCACGGCGTGCGCCGCCTGCACGGACTCCGCGAAGGCGCGCTCGAACTCGGCGACCTTCGGGCCCTGCGCGACCCAGCCCGACGCGATCACCTCGGCGAGGGCGTGCTGCTCCTCCTCGCCGAGCCACGGCTTCATCACGTGCAGCCGGCTCATGGTCGACGCTCGTCCATCGGTGTTCCCCCCGGTCTTCTGATGGCCTTCTGTGTGGTGCATGTGGTGCTTGGTGCTTCGACGGCTACGGCCCCAGGTACTGGACGACCGGGTCGACGAAGTAGTTGGTTCCGGTCGTCACGGAGTTCGGGAACCCTCCCGTGGTGTAGCGGTAGCGACCGTTCGACACGGCCGTCCCGGCGTCGACCCCGGTGGTGCCCGGTGCCGGCGTTCGTGCGGCGATGCCGAGCGGTGTCGCACCCCCCAGCTCGACGTCGACGAAGTAGCTCGGCGACCCGAAGGAGCCGGTCGGGAACCCGCCGCCGGTCCCGTAGCGGAACCGCGCGGCACCAGGCGCCGTGGTGAGGTCGCCCGAGGTCCGCGCCTCGTTGAAGAAGCCCGGTGTCGCGGCGTACCGGCCGTTGGGCGCGTAGTAGGACACGACGTACGCCGTGCCGGCGGTGACCGGCACCGGCTCGGGCAGCGAGGCGCGCTGCCAGCCCGACGGCGTCTCGTTCTGGAACGTGACGGAGCCGAGCGGCACACCGGCCGCGGTCCACAGCGTGCCGACGTGCGTGCCCGTGTTCAGCACGCCCTTGAAGAACCGGATCGCCGACACCGTGCCGTCGACGGTCGGTGTGAAGACCGTGCCCACTTCGATCGCGTCGCCCTCGTCAGCGCCCTCGGATGCCGGCGTGATGTTGCCGTGGACCGTGTCCGCCAGCGCGGCATCGGGGGTCGGGTCCGTCCGGAAGGCCCACGTCTGGTTCGCCAGCGAAGCGCCCTCCTGGGAGACCAACCCGCTCACCGTCACGGAGAACAAGGAGTCTGCCGCCAGCGGCTCGGCCGGCACGAAGCTCACCCGCTGGTCGCCGCCGCCGAGACTCGCCGCGCCCGCCACCGGCTGACCGTTGCGCACCACCTGCATCGTGGCGCCGGGCGCCAGCGCCGCGGAGGTCCACAGGTCGATCGTCGTGGTGCGGCTGACGTTCGTCGCGTCGACGGCCGGCCGGCGCTGCGTCACCGACAGTGCTGGTGCGTTGCGCTCGAACACCACATCGACCAGGTAGTTGGTGCTCACCGTCGCGCTGGGGAAGCCGGTGCCGTAGGCGTAGGCGCCCGAGTCCGACGCCACCCGCAGCGGGCCGCGCGAGAGGTCGGTCGAGCCGAACTGCCCGGAGGTGTAGGAGTACTTGCCGACCGTGGTGCGGTACGACGCGACGTACTCGGCGAGCTTGCTGACCTCGACCGGCGTGGTGAACGTCAGCGTCTGCCAGCCCGTCGTCGACTCACCGGTGAAGGTGCCGGTCGCGAGCGACGTGCCGTTGGCCGACCAGAGCATGCCCGTGTGGGTGCCGGTGTTGTCGGGACCCTTGTAGAAGCGGACCGCCGTGATCTTGCCGTCGACCGTCGGCGCGAAGCGCACGCCCAGGGTGACGGCGTCGTTGTCGTCGGCCTTGAGCACCGTGGGCGTCGTGGTGTCCTCGAAGAGCGAGCACGGGCAGACGCCCGGCGTGGTCGGCGCCTTGGCGCTGCGGAACGACCACGTGCCGCCCGACGAGACAGGATTGCCGAGGTTGTCGATGCCCTTCACCTCGACGTCGTAGACCGTGTCAGCTGCCAGCGCGGCGGTCGGGTCGAACGTGATCGTGCGCGTCCCGGCGTCGTACGACGTGGCCCCGGCGACCGGTTGGCCCGCCGTCTTCACGGAGATCGACTGCGACCCGGCCACGGTTGCCTTGGTGAAGCGGCCCTCCACGTTGGTCTCGGGCGGCACGCTCGAGGCGCCCGGCAACGGCGACCGGTTGGTGACGCCCAGCGGCGACTCGTCGACGGTCGTGAACATGACGTCCACGAAGTAGTTGGTGTTCTTGTGGCTGTTGGCGGGGTACTGACCCGGGTTGGCGAAGACGCCGGCCGGCGTCGCTCCCCAGCCACCGGCCACGGTCAGCGGCGGCGCCTGAACCCCCGCGGCGGTGAACGCCTCGCTCTGCACGGCGTAGCGCCCCTGCGGGGCCGTGTAGGACACGACGTACGTCGTGCCGGCCGTCAGCGCGACCGCCTGCGAGAAGCTCGCGGTCTGCCAACCGGTTGCGCTCTCGTTGGCGAACGTCACCGTGGCCAGCTGCTGACCACTGGTGCTCCAGAGCGAGCCGACGTGGGTGCCGCCGTTGCCGGCGCCCTTGTAGAAGCGGACGCCGGACGCGAACCCGTCGACGGTCGGCGTGAAGCGCAGCCCCAGCTCGGCCGCCGAGCCGTCGTCGGACGCCGCGACCGGCGGCACGGTGGCGCCGAAGACCGAGCAGGAGCAGCGCACGTCGAGGTCGCGCGAGGTGACGGCGCCGATGTTGGCGCTGTCGTCGGTGGCCCGGACCTTGACCGGGACCGTCCCCTGGCCGTGCTGGACGTAGGTGTAGCTCCACGACGTGGTGCCGGTGGCGGGGTGCCACGACGTGCCGCCGTCGGTGGAGACCTCCACGCCCGCTACGCGCCCGCCGCCGGTGTCGGAGGCAGTGCCACTGACGGTCACCTGTGAGCCGTTGGGCTGCTCGGAGCCGGCCGCCGGCGACGTGATCGTCGCCGTGGGCCCGGCCGCGTCGGTCGACGCCGTCGCTGCGACCAGGTTGGCCTGCAGCGTGGTCGGCTGCGCGCCCATGTCGGCGAGCAGGTTGACCTGCGCCTGTTGCATGCGCGCGTCGGCAGGCTCGTCGGCGTACTGGCTGTCGTGCACCTCGTCGAGGCCCCAGGTCCACTGGACCGAGCCGGCGCTGAACACGCGCGCGCCGCTCGGCGCCTTGTACATCGTGAGGTGGTGCGTCGTGGTGCCCGGGAGCACGGTGTTGCCGAAGTCCTGGAGGTACTGCGGCGTCGGGCCGGTCGTCGTGGACAGCCGGACCAGGCCGGCCGGGCGGTGGCCGTTGTCGAGGTCCTCGTTGGACTCGTAGCCGATGGTGTGCGGCGCCAGGGCCCGCTTCTCCCCCGCCGGGATGGAGGTCAGGCTGGTGTTGCGCCAGAGGCGTAGCTTGCCCTCCTCCGACGACACGGTGACCGCGAGGTCGTCGTCGTTGACCATGTAGGCGGTGCCCGTCACGGCGTTCTCCGGGCGGCCGCCACCGTTGGCGGGCGAGGCGTAGCGAGGATCTCGCCAGGTGCCCGTCCACTCCTGAGACGGGTCGATCTTCGCGTTGTTCCAGGTCTCCTTGTAGCTGACGAGGGTGCGGAACGGCGTGGCGCTCGGGTCGGCCGAGGGCTCGTAGCGGGTCCGCCAGTACATCTCGTTGCCGCTGAGGAACATCAGGTTGACCCCGGCGTCGCGGGCCGCCTCCACGTTGGCGCGCTGCGGACCGCTCCAGTACTCGTCGTGCCCGACGGAGAGGTAGGTCTCGTGGTTGAGCAGCAGGTTGCCCCGGCGGTGGGTGTCGACGCCGGAGATGTAGGTGACGTCGTAGCCGTTCTTCTCCAGGAACCGCACGGCGGGGTACTCGTTGGCGAAGTAGAAGTCGCGGCCGCCGGTGCCGCCGCGGGTGAGCATCGGCCGGTTGTAGGAGAGCTTGTACGCGCGGCCGTTGGCGCCGCCCCAGTAGAAGTTGGAGCCGCCGTAGGTGTTGTAGGCCTGCCAGGTGGTGTCGGCGGTCTGGAAGACGACCTCGCTGTGGCTGGCGTCGTCGCGGACGATGAAGGTGATGTGGCTGGACTCGTCGAGGTCCGCGCGGTGCAGGCGCGCGATGTAGACGCCGGAGACGGCCGTGGCCGGGACGTTCCACGACGCGGAGACAGCCCAGTTGCCGCAGTCGTAGAGCTGCGTGGTGACGTCGCTGATGCAGTTGGGCTGGTTCTGGGGCAGCGCCACGGACGGCGTGACGCTGGCGACCTTCCGCGCACCGTCGCCGTTGTAGTAGCCCGTGCGGTAGATGTCGATCGTGTAGGCGTTGGCGTTGGTGTCGATCTTGAAGTCGACGCGCTGGCCGACGTTGACCGAGATCTCGGTCGAGAAGCCCTGCAGCGTCTCGGACCCGGCCCCGTAGTAGTCGTCCCACTCCGAGCGCGGACTGCCGGGCAGGCTGTTCTCGCAGGAGATCTTGTTCCCCGCCGGGCCGCACGGGTCGATGGCCGCCTGGGCCGGTGCGGCGACGGCCGGGACCAGCAGCGATGCAGCGACGAGGGCCAGCGAGGCGAGCCACCGCGTACGGCGGGAGCGGGGTAGGGCTTTCGGCATCGGTTGTCCTGTCCGGGAGGCGCGGTGCGCTGAGTGGTCGTGCTCCCGAGCGAGGAGTTCGTGGGTCATGCGGCGCTCCTGACCTGCTCGCGGCCACCGGCCACGACGAAGGAGATGTCGCCGGAGCGGAGGTTGCGGAGCGAGACGACGAACCGCGCGAGGCCGAACGACGACCAGTCGTCGTCGACCGCCAGCGCCCCGGCGGTCAGCGTCGCGAGGTGATAGAGCACCCGCGGCTGCTTGCGCAGCTCGGTGTGCAGGCTGTCCTCGGTGACCTCGCGCAGGTAGGCCTGGTCCGCCGCCGCACGCGCGGTCGCGTCGCCGACCGGCCCCGCCACCTGGCGACTCGCTCCGGGAAGCCGGGCCAGCAGCGACCAGTCGAACACCGCGAGGTGGTCGACGCGGACCCCGGTGAGGTCCTCGACCGCTCCGACAGCGGTGGCTGGGCCCTCGTCGACGGCCGAGGCGATGTCACCGTCCAGCGGCAGTGACGCCACCCGGGCCGAGACCCGGTCGGCGGACAGGTGCACGACCAGGACCGCCGTCGCCCCGGCCCCCGGCAGCCAGCCCGGGCCGGACGCGCCGGTCGCAGGACGCTGGTCGGCGCCGATGACGAGCACGGTCACGGACCCGTCGTCGGCGGGCGCCGGACGCTGCTGCAGACCGGTGAACGCTCCCTCGATGCGGGTCAGCTGGCCGAAGAGGTGGTGGTGGGCCACGGCGGACGCCGCGAGCATGCCGACCAGCACGACGCCGAGGACGACGAGGGTGCGGCGACGAGCGCGGCTGACCACGGACATGACCGCACGATCCCAGCGACGAAGCGGCTCATCCGGGGTCGGGCCGGGCCTCTCCCCTGCTTTGGGTACGGGCGCTCAGCCGTTGTACTCCTGCTGGGTCCGCGCGAGCCCGACGGTGACCAAGGACTCGACCGCGTCGGCGGCGTCGTAGACCTGGAAGGGGACGTCCTTGCGCTCGGTCGTGGAGTAGTTCGACAGCACGAAGTCGCTGACCTCCTGCCGGCCGGGCGGCCGGCCGATGCCGATGCGCACCCGGTGGAAGTCGCCCGTGCCCAGCGCCGAGCGCACCGAGCGCAGGCCGTTGTGCCCGTTGTCGCCGCCCCCGACTTTGACGCGCATCTTGCCGAAGGGCAGGTCGAGCTCGTCGTGGATGACGACGAGGTGGTCGGGCTCGATCTTGTAGAACGTCATCAGCGCCTTGATCGGTCCGCCGATCTCGTTCATGTAGGAGCGTGGCCGGGCCAGGACCGCGCGGGGCGCCTCGACGCCGAGGGGGCCGACCCGGCCCTCGACCACGTCGGCGCGACCGGTCTTGTGCGAGCGCCAGGAGCCGCCCTGACGAGTCACGAGCTCGTCGGCCACCAGGTAGCCCACGTTGTGGCGGTGCCCGGCGTACGACGGCCCGGGGTTGCCCAGGCCGACGACCAGCCAGACCTCGCTCGTGCTCATGTCGTCCTCTGCATCCAGGTCCGGCCACGTGCCGGCGGCCGGGGGCGACCCGTTGAGCCACCCCCTGAGCCGCCGGAGCACGGACGTCACTCCTGGTCGGAGCCCTCGGCCGGCGCGTCGCCGCTCGCGTCGCCGTCGGCGGCCTCGGCGGCCTCGGCGGCCTCGGCCTTCTCCTCGTCGGACTCGTCGCGCTCGATGCCGAGCTCGGCCTCGGTCTCGGCGAGCTCCGCCTCGACCTCCTCCTGCGACTGCATCTGGGTGATGTTGACGATCAGCGTGTCAGGGTCGACCAGCAGCGTGGTGCCCTCGGGCAGGACCAGGTCGGACGCGTGGATCTGGGTGCCGATCGCGGCGCCCTGGATGTCGATCTCGATGTACTCGGGGATGTGCGTCGCCTCGGCCTCGACCTGGACCGTGGAGTTCTCGGTGACGACCAGCGTGTCCGGGGCCGCCTCGCCGTTGAGGTGGACGGGGATGTCGACGGTGACCTTCTCGCCGAGGCGGACCGCGACGAAGTCGATGTGCTCGAGCACCCGGCGGATCGGGTCGACCTGCACCTCACGAGCCAGCGCGAGCTGGTTGCCGCCGTCGAACTGCAGGTCGAGGACGGCGTTCGAGCCGCCGTGCTTGAGGGCCATCATCGTGTCGTGGCCCGGCAGGGTCAGGTGGATCGGGTCGTTGCCGTGGCCGTAGACCACGGCCGGGATCTTGTCCTCGCGACGGATGCGGCGGGCGGCCCCCTTGCCGAACTCGGTGCGCTTCTCGGCGGTGATCTTCTCGGCGGCCATGCCGGGTCTCCTTCGTTCCATGGGTATCAGTGGTGTTCTGAGGGCCCCGGAACGACGAGAGCCGCACCGGACGACGGCGCGGCTCAGGGGAACCGGCCCAGTCGATCACGGAGTCTGAGGCTCCCTCGCCGAGGCAACCGCAGCAGTCTAGAGCGGTCGCTCGCCCTGTCGCGAATCGACAACCCGCCGGTAGTCGACCTCAGCCGTTCGCACCGGTGGCCGACCCCCAACCAGCAGGGCCGCCGGCCCGTGTCGACACCACTTCTCGGGCTGACTGGCCGCCAATGACGGGTCGTCGGTGGTCTCGACCGACAGGCAGCAAGAGGGCGAGGTGGCTCGGGGGTCCTCCGCCGTCGCCGGGTGCCGTCTCCGTTGGTTGAGGAGGGACGAAGTCCCGTCTCGACACCACCGAAGACAGGTCGCTGACCTGGGGAAACAGAGTTGCGATCGAACCTATGTTCGAATACAATCAGGGCATGGACCCGGACGCTGCACCCCACCCCGACCGCGCTGCTCGCGCGGACCCGGGAGTGCACGCGATCCGCACCGCCGCCGACGCCGACCTGATCCAGCTCGCCGCCGCCTGGGCCGATGCCCACCCCGACCCCGACCCGACACCCGACCTCGACCCGACACCCACACCGACAGCCCCGCGGACCACAGCCTGGGCACCGACACACCGCCGACCCGAGCCGAGCGACCCCGACCACGACCCGCTGATCCCGGCGATGGACTGGGCCGCGGGTGCCGCGTTCGCCGCCGCGGTCGGGATGTCCACCCAGGCCGGGGAGGGCCTGATCCGCGACGCGCTGACCCTGCGGCACCGGCTCCCGAAGGTGTGGGCCCGGGTGGTGGCGTTGGAGGTGCCGGTGTGGCGGGCCCGGCGGATCGCCCAGGCCGTCCACACCCGCCCCGCCGACGTGTCGGCCTCCCTCGACGTCCACGTCGCCGCCGTCGCCGAACGGGTCGGGGTGGTGACGTTGGACCGGCTCCTCGACGAGGCCATGCTCCGCCTGCACGCCGAGGAACGCGAGCTGGCCCAGCTAGAAGCCTTGGACGCCACCTACGCCCGGCTGCACGAGGCCTCGATCAACGACACCGGGATCGCCGAGATGACCCTGCGCGCGGACTGGAAAGACCTGCACGACCTCGACACCACCCTGTCCGAGGTCGCGCACCGGTTCGCAGCCCAGCCACGCCGGGGAGCCGTTCCAGGCCCGCCGGGCCCGCGCCCTCGGCGTGCTGGCCGACCCCGCCCAGGCCGCCGCCCTGCTGACCGGCACCACCCCGGACAGCCCCGACTTCCCCACGCGCGCGCCGCGGGATCCACCTGGTCGTGCACACCACCCACGACACCCTCAACCCGACCCACCCCGGCGGCGGCAACGAGATCGCCCGCCTCGAGACCCCCACCGGCGGCGCCGGCCGCGCGGTCCTGGCCCAACAGGTCGCCGCCTGGTGCGGACAACCCGCGCCAGCACATCAAGGTCACGCAGGTGATCGACCTCACCCACCCCGTCACCCTCGACCGCTACGAGGTCGGTGACCGGCTCCGCACCCGGATGACCCTGCAACACCCCACCTGCGTCTTCCCCTGGTGCACCCGACCAGCCAGGGCCTGCGACGCCGACCACGTCATCCCCCACAACAAAGCCGGACCAACCATCAGACGACAACCTCGCCCCCCTCTGCCGCCGACACCACCGCCTCAAAACCAAGACCCCCTGGACCTACCGCACCCTCGACATCGGCACCTGGCTCTGGACCGACCCCCACGGCCACACCTACCTCCGCAACCACAACGGCACCCGCGACATCACCGACACCCGAGCCGCCTGACCTGCTGTCGTAGGGTCGGACGGGTGTCGTTGACCCTCGTCGAGGCGCGAGCGCGCGCCGCCCTGATCTCGGACGTGTCCTACGCCCTCGAGCTCGACCTGACCGGCGCCGCCGAGCAGGAGACCTTCGGCGTGCGTGCCGAGGTGACCTTCTCGTGTGCGGAGCCCGGCGCCGAGACGTTCCTCGAGCTCACCAACGCGTCCGACCTGCTCGTCGACGGCGTCGCCCCGGAGTACGACGGCCAGCGGATCCGCCTCGTCGACCTGCGCGCGCGGCAGACCGTCGTCGTCGAGGCCCGGGTGCCCTACGTCAACGACGGCGAGGGCATGCACCACTTCCGCGACCCCGCCGACGGCGAGGTCTACGCGTCGGCGTACCTCGGGATGGACGTCGCCCACAACGTGTTCCCCTGCTTCGACCAGAACGACCTCAAGGCCTCGGTGGCAGTGCAGGTCAGCGCCCCGGAGCACTGGACGGTCGTCTCCAACAGCCGGGTGAGCAGCAGCGGGGGCGGCCGTTGGACGTTCGCGACCACCCCGCCGCTCCCCGTGGCGATGTTCGTGGTCTGCGGCGGCCCGTGGGCGTCGGTCACCTGGGAGCACGCCGGGGTGCCGTTCGGCTGGCACGCCCGGGCCTCGCTGCGGGCGCAGCTCGAGCGCGATGCTGCCGAGCTGCGCCAGCTGACGGTCGACTGCTTCGACCACTACGCGCGGGTCTTCGACGTGCCGTTCCCCTTCGACTCCTACGACCAGGTGATGGCGCCCGGCCAGAACTGGGGCGCCTTGGAGTCGCCCGGGTGCGTCACATACCGCGACGAGTTCCTCCCCCTCGGTGAGCCCACCCAGCCGGAGCGTCGGTCGCGGGCGATGGTGATCGCCCACGAGATGTCGCACATGTGGTTCGGCGACCTGGTCACGATGACCTGGTGGGAGGACACCTGGCTGCAGGAGTCCTTCGCCGACTACCTGGGGTTCCGGGTCTCGGAGGCCGCGGGCGTCCGGGCTCCCTTCGTCGACTTCACGATCGCTCGCAAGCCGGTCGCGTACGCCGCCGATGCTCGCCGCTCGTCCCATCCCGTCGCGCCGACGGCGGAGGAGGTCCCCGACCTCGACGCCGCCACCGGCAACTTCGACGCGCTGTCCTACGCCAAGGGCGGCTCGTGCCTTCGCCAGCTGGTCACCTGGATCGGCGAGGACGCCTTCTACGCCGGGGTCAACGCCTACCTCTCGCGCCACGCGTGGGGCAACACCACCCTCGCCGACTTCGTGGCCGCGCTCGACGAGGCGACCGACCGCGACGTGCGGTCCTGGGTAGAGGCCTGGCTGCGCACCACCGGCTTCGACACGATCACCGCCACCCGCGACGGCGACGACGTCGTGCTCACCAGGCAGGGCAGCCGTCCGCACCGGCTCCGGGTCACGTCCTACGACGCCGACTGGCGCGAGGTCGGCTCCGAGCTCGTCGACCTGGCCGACGCTCCCGTCCGGCTGCCGGGCGCCGCAGTCGTCGTACCGAACGCCGGCGGGGAGACCTTCGCGCGCGTGCGTCTCGACGACCAGTCGTGGGCGGCCGTCGAGGCCGGGTTGTCGCGGGTGCCCGACGACCTGGCCCGAGCACTGCTCTGGTCGATCGCGACCGACCGGGCGCGCGTCGGGGACCTCGCCTTCGACGCCCTGCTCGCGCTCGTCGAGCACCACCTGCCCGTCGAGCGCCACCCCGCGATCGTCTCAGGGGTGTTGCGCTGGGTCGGGATCGTGCTCCCCCTCGCGGCCTCGGCCGACCGTGCCAGCGAGGCGGTTGCTGCACTAGCCGCCGCCTGCAGCGCCGCTCTCGACACCGCGCCCGCGCCCGACCTTGCCGTCGTGTGGACGCGCAGCCTCGCGGCCGCCGACAGCGACCGCGATCGCCTGCGCGACTGGGCGGCCCGATCGGCCGACCCGACCCTGCGGTGGATCGCCCTGCACCGCCTGGCCTCCCTCGGCGCGCTCGACGCCGACGCGATCGAGAGCGAGCGCGTCGCCGACGGCACGGTCGTCGGTGACCTCGGCGCCGGCCGCGCCCTCGCGGCCATCCCGGACGCCGCCGCCAAGGCCGCCGCCTGGGCCCGGATGACCGAGGACCCGCACATCTCCAACCGAATGTTCGAGGCGGTGGCCGGGGGGCTCTGGGACGTCGAGCAGACCGAGCTGGTCGCGCCGTACGTCGCCCGCTACTGGGCCGAGGCCCCTCGTCTCGGCGCGGCCCGCGGGCCGTCGTTCTGCGCGCGACTCGGCAACGCGTTCCCCTGGCTGCCGCTCACCGACGAGCAGGTCGGCGGCCTCGAGACCGCGCTCGCCGGCGACGTCCCCGCGATCCTGCGGCGTGACTGGGAGGACGCGCTCGACGACCTGCGGGCCGTCCGGCAGCGGTAGCGCTCAGGCGTGGCCGTCGAACATCTTGGTGACGGAACCGTCCTCGAACACCTCGCGGATCGCCTGCGAGAGCAGCGGCGCGATCGAGAGGCACGTGAGCTTGTCGAAGCGCTGCTCGTCGGTCAGCGGCAGGGTGTTGGTGACCACGACCTCGATCGCCGGGCTGTTCTTGAGCCGGTCGACCGCGGGGCCGCTGAGGATCGGGTGGGTCGCGGCGATGATGACGCCTTTGGCGCCGTCGTTCATGAGCGCCTCTGCGGCCGCGACGATCGTGCCGCCGGTGTCGATCATGTCGTCGACGAGCACGCAGAGCTTGCCCTCGACGAGGCCCACGACGCGGTTGGCGACGGCCTCGTTGGGTCGGTCGGTGCTCCGGGTCTTGTGGATGAACGCCAGCGGCGCGCCACCGAGACGGGCCGACCAGCGCTCGGCCACCTTGATCCGGCCGGCATCCGGCGAGACGACGGCGAGCTCCTGGTCGCCGTACTTGTCACGCACATGGGTCGCCAGGATCGGCAGTGCCATCAGGTGGTCGACCGGGCCGTCGAAGAAGCCCTGGATCTGGTCGGCGTGCAGGTCGACGACGATCAGCCGGTCGGCGCCCGCGGTCTTGAAGAGGTCGGCCATCAGCCGGGCCGAGATCGGCTCGCGACCGCGGTGCTTCTTGTCCTGCCGGGCGTAGCCGTAGAACGGCATCACCACGGTGATCCGCTTGGCGCTGGCCCGCTTGAGGGCGTCGACCATGATCAGGTGCTCGACGATCCACTCGTTGATCGGAGCGGTGTGGCTCTGGATCACGAAGGCGTCGCAGCCGCGGACGGACTCCTCGTAGCGGACGTAGATCTCGGAGTTCGCGAACTGGTACGCCGTCGTCGGGACCAGCCCGATCTCGAGCCCCGCGGCGACCTCGTCGGCGAGCTCGGGGTGCGCCCGACCGCTGAAGACCATGAGGTGCTTCTTGGTGGTCCTCTTGCTCTTGGCGCCCACAGGTCAGGATTCTCGCGCACCCGGGTCGGTCGCCCCAAGCCCGGGGTCGTCCGGGGCAGTTTCGGGGGCCGCTGCCGCCTGGTCGCGGGCGTGCTTGGCGGCTCGCCGCTCGGCGTGACCCTCGAGGTTGCGCTGCGTCGCCGCCGACACCGCGAGGGCCCCGTCGGGCACGTCCTTGCGGACCACCGTGCCGCCGCCGGTCATGGCGCCGTCGCCGATCCGGACCGGCGCCACGAAGGTGTTGTTGGAGCCGGTCTTGGCGCCCTTGCCGACCACGGTGCGGTTCTTGGCGACGCCGTCGTAGTTGGCGAAGATCGTGCCCGCGCCGATGTTGGTGCCCTCGCCGATCTCGGCGTCGCCGACGTAGGACAGGTGGGGCACCTTCGCGTCGTCGCCGATCACGCTGTTCTTCGTCTCGACGAACGTGCCGATCTTGCCGCGAGCGCCGAGCTGGGTCCCGGGTCGCAGGTACGAGAACGGCCCCACGGTCGCCCCGGGGCCGACGACGGCGAGCTCGCCGTGCGTGCGGACGACGCGGGCTCCCGCGCCGATCTCGCAGTCCTTGAGCGTCGTGTCGGGGCCGATCACGGCGTCCTCGGCCACGACGGTCGCACCGAGCAGCTGGGTGCCGGGCAGGATCGTCACGTCGGCGGTGAGCACGACGTCCGCGTCGATCCAGGTGGTCGCGGGGTCCATCACCGTCACACCGTCGCGCATCCACCGCGTGACGGTGCGGCGGTTGAGCTCGCGACCGAGCGCGGCGAGCTGGGCGCGGTCGTTGGCGCCCTCGGTCTGCATCACGTCGTCGATCGGGTGCGCGCCGACGGTCAGGCCCGCATCCCGGGCAAGCCCGACGGCGTCCGTCAGGTAGAACTCGCCCTTGGAGTTCTCGTTGCCGATCCGGGGCAGCGCCTCGAGCAGGAACTCCGCGTCGAAGGCGAGGATCCCGCTGTTGATCTCGCGGATGTCGCGCTGGGCCGGCGTCGCGTCCTTCTCCTCCACGATCGCCTCGACGTCGCCGTCGGCGTCGCGCACCACCCGGCCGTAGCCGAACGGGTCGGCCACCATCCCCGACAGGATGCTCACCGCGCGCTCGGCCGCTTCGTGCTCGGCGGCGAACGCCTTGAGGCTGGCCCCCTCCAGGAGCGGGGTGTCGGCGGTGACCACGAGCACCGTCCCGGTGGGGCGGCTCGCCTCGACGGCGACCCGGACCGCGCCCGCCGTACCGTCGAGCACCTCCTGGACCGCCAGGACCACGTCGGGCACGAGCTCCTGGATGTGCGGCCCCACCTGGTCGCGCTGATGGCCGACCACCGCCACGACCTGCTGCGGCTCGAGCACCGCCACTGCGGTCAGCACGTGGCCGACCATGCTGCGCCCGCCGACCCGGTGCAGCACCTTCATCGTCTTGGACTTCATCCGGGTGCCGCCCCCGGCAGCCAGGACGATCACGGTCAGGTTGTTCGGCGCAGGCATGAACGGTCCCTTCGGCTGGAGCTGAGTGGCTCCCCGGGTAGGAGTCGAACCTACGTCGCTAGTCCTGATTCAAAGTCAGGCGGGCCCTGCCGGCAGACCAACCGGGGAAAGAACAGACAGCAGACTAGAGCCAGCAGAGACGAGAGCCGGAAGCGGCGAGCAACCCCAGACAGAGCCGAGTCGGCGGTACGTCGGTGGAGGAGCGAAGCGGGGAAGCGACGTAGCGCCGAGCTCGGCGAGGTGACCACGGCCCATGAGCCGGACGCAAACCTGCCGGAAAGCGGGTTTGTCTGAAGGTGACCACAACCAGCCCGACTAGCCTCGCCGGTATGGACCTGCCTGTGATGCCGCCCGTCCTGCCGATGCTGGCGAAGGCGGTGAAGGGGATCCCGGACCCGGCGAAGTACGGGGGGCTGTCGTTCGAGCCGAAGTGGGACGGGTTCCGCTGCCTGGTGTTCAAGGACGGCGACGAGGTCGAGCTGGCCAGCCGCAACACCAAGCCGCTGACCCGCTACTTCCCGGAGGTGGCCGCGGCGGCCCGGGAGCAGCTGCCGGAGCGGTGCGTGCTCGACGGCGAGCTGTTCGTCGCGCTCCCGACCGACGGTGGCGGCGAGAAGCTGGAGTTCGAGACGCTGCAGGAGCGGATCCACCCGGCCGAGAGCCGGATCACCATGCTCGCCGAGAAGACCCCGGCGGGGTTCGTGGCGTTCGACCTGCTCGCGCTCGGAGACGCGTCGTACCTCGACACGCCCTTCAGCGAGCGGCGCTCGGCGCTCGAGGACGCGCTGGCCCATCTCAAGGGCGGCCCCGAGGGTGGCAGCGGGCCCTGCCACCTGACCCGCACCACGACCGACCCGGCCGTCGCCGAGGAGTGGTTCCGGGCGTTCGAGGGCGCGGGGCTCGACGGCGTGATCGCCAAGCCCGTCGGCGCGACGTACCAGCCCAACGCCCGCACGATGCTCAAGATCAAGCACGAGCGCACGGCCGACGTGGTCGTCGCCGGCTACCGCGACCACAAGACCTCGACGCCGGAGGCGCCGCTGCTCGGCAGCCTGCTCCTGGGTCTGTACGCCGACGGCGAGCTGCAGCACATCGGCGTCAGCGCCAGCTTCACCGCCGCGCGCCGGGCGGAGCTGTGGCAGGAGATGCAGGAGCTCGTGGTTCCGATCGAGGACCACCCGTGGGGCCGTTGGCAGGAGTTCCTCACCGCCAACCCCGACCGGGTGCCGGGCACCCAGAGCCGCTGGAGCCAGGGCAAGGACCTGTCGTTCACCCCGCTGCGGCCCGAGCGCGTGGTCGAGGTGGGCTACGACCACATGGAGGGGCGGCGCTTCCGGCACACCGCACAGTTCAAGCGCTGGCGGCCCGACCGCGACCCCGAGTCGTGCGGCTACGACCAGCTCGAGGAGGTCGTGTCCTACGACCTCGGCGACATCTTCGGCGGCTGATCTCCCCGGCCGGCGGACGGGGTCCAGACCACCGCTAGGCCCCGTCCCCAATTCTGGGGATGGCCGCCCGCCGCCCCGCGCTCCCGACCCCCGGCTCGGTGAGATGGACGAACTGAAGGGGCTTTGACGCACCAGGGGGAAGTGCGTCCTAGCCCCTTCGCCACGACTCCCGGGGGAGGGTCATGTACCTGTCGTTGAGCGACCGCCCGGGCCGTGAGGCGGCGGTCCAGCCGCAGGACGCGGCCCGGCCGCGGCCCGTCACGCGCGTCGTCGTGCTGCTGGGCGTCGTCAGCCTGCTGACCGACGTGTCGTCGGAGTCGGTGGCGTCGATCCTGCCCCTCTACCTCTCGTTCGTCGTGGGCCTCTCGACCGTGGCGTACGGCGTCGCGGACGGCGTCTACCAGGGCGTCAGCGCGCTCAGCCGACTGGCGAGCGGGTGGCTCGCCGACGTCACCGACCGCCCGAAGTGGGTCGCGACGGCCGGCTACGGCCTCTCAGCCGTCGCCCGCTTCGTCCTGCTCTTCGTCGGCGGGGCCGTCTCCATCACCACCGTGCTGGCCGTCGACCGCGTCGGCAAGGGCATCCGGACGGCGCCGCGCGACGCGATGATCTCCGCCGAGGCCGACCCCGACCACGTCGCCCGGGCGTTCGGCGTGCACCGGACGCTCGACACGATCGGGGCTGCCATCGGCCCCCTGCTGGCCGCCCTGATCCTGTGGCTGATCCCGTCGGGCTACTCCACCGTCCTGGTGGTGTCCCTGGGTTTCGCCGTCGTGGGCTTCGCGCTGCTGACCCTCTTCGTCCCGTCGTCCGCCGGTGCGAGGGGCCGCTCGACCGGCGAGCCGCCGCCGCGGGTGCGGTGGGCCGACGTCTCCACGCCACGGCTGCGCAGGCTGCTCGTGGTGGCCGGCGGACTGGCCCTGCTCACCATCGGCGACGGGTTCATCTACCTCGCGCTGCTCGAGACGAGCGGCTTCGCGACGTACTGGTTCCCGATGCTGTTCGTCGGGACCAACATCGCCTACCTGCTGCTGGCCCTGCCGTTCGGACGGCTGGCCGACCGGGTCGGTCGCGCGAAGGTGCTGGTGCTCGGCCACCTCGCTCTGGCGGCGGCGTACGCGTGCGCCGCGGTGCCGCTCGCGGGCGCCGCGACCACCGTCGTGAGCCTGCTGCTGCTCGGAGCGTTCTACGCCGCCACCGACGGCGTCCTGTCCGCCGTGGCCGGCCGACTCGTGCCCGAGGCGAGGGCCACCGCCATCGCGGCCGCCCAGACCGTCGTCGCCGTCGCGCGAATGCTGGCCTCGGTCGGCTTCGGGGTGCTCTGGTTCCTGGTCGGCCCCACGCCGGCGCTGCTGATGCTCGGCGTCGTGCTGGTCGGCGTCGTCCCGCTCGGCGTCCTCGCCCTGCGCCCGCTCGACACCCGCGTCACCGGAGGCGTTCGATGACGCAGCGCAGCCGGATCGTGGCGCTCGTCGTGGTCGTGGTCCTCGCGGTGGGAGCGAGCGCGGCGTACGCCGTCTCGGACCTCCGCCGCGTCCGCGGCGAGCAGGACACACCACCCAGCGTCCCCGTCGTCACCGCCACCGAGCCGTTCCCGACGTCGTCGTTCATCGCCTTCCGGCACACCGGGGTCGACGGGGAGTACGGCACCGTCGCGCTGGTGCCGCTCGACGACCCGTCCGGCGCTCGCCGGTTCACCGGCACCACCTGTGAGCGGGTGGACGCCACCGCGGCAGGCGCCTCCTGCCTCGTCACCGAGCGCGGCGTCCTGACCACGTTCGCTGCGCTGACCCTGGACCCGACCTGGCAGCAGGTGGCCTCGACGCCGCTGCCCGGCCTGCCCAGCCGGACCCGGCTCTCCGACGACGGCTCGCTCGTGGCGACGACGGTCTTCGTCAGCGGCCACTCCTACATGTCCACCGGCTTCTCGACGGCGACCGTCGTGCGTGACGTCGACGGCGAGAGCTTCGGCAACCTCGAGAAGTTCCGGCTCGAGGTCGACGGCCGCGAGGTCGCGCCTGCCGACCGCAACATCTGGGGGGTCACCTTCGTCGACGACCGCTCCTTCTACGCCACGGTCGCCACCCGGGGCACGACGTACCTCGCCCGCGGCGACCTCGTCGAGCGGACCCTCACCACCGTGGCCCGCGACGTCGAATGCCCCTCGTTGTCGCCGGACGGCAGCCGCATCGCGTTCAAGCAGGCCGGCGAGCCGGAGGGCCGGCCCGGCTGGACACCTGCCGTGCTCGACCTGGCGACCGGGGAGCGCACCGTGCTCGCCGGCGAGACGCACAACGTCGACGACCAGCTGGAGTGGCTCGACGACGACACCGTGCTCTACGGGATGCCGCGCAGCGACCAGGCCGGCGTCACCGACGTGTGGGCGCTCGACACCGACGCCGACGCCGAGCCGCGGCTGCTCATCGAGCAGGCCTGGTCGCCCGCTGTCGTTCGTTGAGAGGGGCCGTTCGCTGAGGTTGGTCCGGGCTCAGGCTTCGGCCAGCAGGCCGTCCGTCTCCTGGTAGGAGCGACCCGTGCGCGGGCAGCGGAACCGGCCGGCGCCCTCGTCGAGGAGGGGTACGCCGGCGTGGCCGACCCAACGCACGCGCCGGGCGGGCACGCCGGCGACCAGGGCGAAGTCGGGGACGTCGCGGGTCACCACGGACCCGGCCGCGACCATCGCCCAGCGGCCGATGCGCACCGGGGCCACGCAGACGGCGCGGGCGCCGATCGAGGCGCCGGTGTCGACGGTGACGGCGACGGCGCTCCAGTCGTCGTGGGTCTGCAGCGACCCGTCGAGGTTGACCGCGCGGGGGAACGTGTCGTTGGTGAACACCACGCCCGGGCCGATGAAGACGCCATCGGCCACGACCGCCGGCTCGTAGACGAGTGCGTGGTTCTGCACCTTGCACCGGTCGCCGAGCACGACGCCCGGGCCGACGTAGGCACCTCGACCGATGGTGCACTCGACGCCGATGCGGGCGTCCTCGCGCACCTGGGCGAGGTGCCACACCTGGGTGCCGGCGCCGATCTGCGCGCGGTCGTCGACGTCGGCCGACGGCAGGATCCGCGGTGGACTGTCCACGTGCGTCATCACTGCTCCCCCGCCGCGCGCCCGAGGCCGCGGTAGCGCCAGCCCGCGGCCCGCCAGACGACAGGGTCGAGGGCGAGCCGCCCGTCCAGCACCCGGCGGTCGTGCACGATGCGGCCCAGCTCGACGGGGTCGAGGGCGACGTACTCCGGCCACTCGGTGAGGAGCAGCACGAGGTCGGCGTCGGTGGCGGCCTCCTCGGCGGAGTGGGCGTACTTGAGGTCCGGTGCGCGACGCCGGGCGTTCTCGACCGCCTGGGGGTCGGTGACGACGACCTCGGCCGCCTCGCCGGCGAGGCGCACGGCGATGTCGAGGGCAGGAGAGTCGCGGACGTCGTCGCTGTGCGGCTTGAAGGCCGCGCCGAGCAGGGCCAGACGCTTGCCGCGCAGGTCGCCCCCGAGCTCCTCACGAGCCAGCGCCACCATCCGCGAGCGCCGCCGCAGGTTGATCGCGTCGACCTCGCGGAGGAAGGCGAGCTCGTCGACACCCAGCTCGTCGGCGCGCGCGGCGAAGGCGCGGATGTCCTTGGGCAGGCAGCCACCGCCGAAGCCGAGCCCGGCGCGCAGGAACTGCCGGCCGATCCGGACGTCGTGCCCCAGCGCTCCGGCCAGGGACGTGACGTCGCCACCGCTCGCCTCGCACATCTCGGCCATGGCGTTGATGAAGGAGATCTTGGTGGCCAGGAACGCGTTGGCGGCGACCTTGACCAGCTGGGCGGTGGCGTAGTCGGTGACCACCAGGGGCGCGCCGGCGGCGAGCGGGGCGGCGTAGACCCGGCGCAGCAGGTCGCGCGCGGCCTCACCCGCGCGCCCGGCCGGGACGCCGAGCACGATCCGGTCGGGCTGCAGGGTGTCCTCCACGGCGCACCCCTCGCGGAGGAACTCGGGGTTCCACACCAGGACCGCGCCGGGCTCGTGCGCGCTCACGCGCGCGGCGAGCCGCTCGGCGGTGCCGACGGGCACGGTCGACTTGCCGACGACGACGTCGCCGGGTCGCAGGTGCGGCAGCAGGGCGTCGACCGCCGCCTCGACGTAGGTGAGATCGGCCGTGTCGCCCTGACCTTGGGGAGTGCCGACACAGACGAAGTGCACGCGCGCCCCGGCTGCGGCGGCCGGGTCGGTCGTGAAGCAGAGCCGGCCCGAGGCCAGCGTGTCAGCCAGCAGCTGCTCGAAGTGGGGCTCGAAGAACGGCGCCCGCCCGCCCGCGAGCCGCTCGGCCCGTTCGGGGTCGGTGTCGATGCCGACGACCCTGTGGCCCATCGCCGCCAGCCCGGCGGCGTGGACGGCGCCGAGGTAGCCGCAGCCGACGACCGAGATCCGCACCCCCACCTCAGGCTCCCAGTGCCTGCTGCGCGGCTGCTGCTCGGCCACCGGACCTCGCGCCAGCACGAAGCGACGCAGCTCGCCCTCGCGTTCGAGGTCGACGTAGAAGTGGCCCATCCCGTCGTCGGAGGCGAGGGCCAGCGGCGCCTGCGTCCGCCGGAGCAGCCGGTCGAAGACACCGACGTACGCCGCCGACTGTGGCCGCCAGTCGAGCTCGCCGGCCACCCGGGCCCGGGCTCGCTCGGCCATCTCGGCGCGCAGCTCGGGATCGTCGAGCAGCCGCTCGACGGCATCGGCGAACGCCTCGACGTCACCGGACTCGACGTAGAGGCAGGTGTCGCCCCCCGACACCCTGGTCTCGGCGAGGTCGAAGGCGACCGACGGCACGGCGTAGGCCATGTATTCCATCGTCTTGTTCATGGTGGAGACGTCGTTGAGCGGCGTCTTCCGGTCGGGACAGAGACCGACGTCGGCGGCGCTGAGGTGCTCGGCGATCATCGAGCGGTCGGCGCGCCCGGTGAAGGTGACGACGTCGTCCAGACCCATCGCGGTGCTCTGGCGGCGCAGGTCCTCGAGACAGTCGCCGAAGCCCATCAGCGTCGCCTCCACGTCGTCGCGACCGCGCACGTGGACGAGCTCGTGCATCACCTCGAGGATGGTCTCCACGCAGTCCTGCGGGCCCATGATGCCGAGGTAGGCGAGGTTGTGGCGCTTGCGCGATGCAGCCCCGTCGGGCCGGTGCACCGGACGCATCGCCTCGGTGTCGGGGCCGCTGCGGACGACCGTCACGTCGTCGGGGTCCAGCCCGCCGCGTTCCATCGCGATGCGGCGGTAGGACCCGTTGGTCGAGATGACGTGGTCAGCGGTGCCGTAGGTCATCCGCTCCAGCCAACGCAACGTGGCCAGCTGCAGCCGCCCGCCGCGGCCTTGCGGCTCTCCGAACCGGGAGAGGAAGAGCTCGGGGTTGAGGTCGTGCTGGTCGAACACGAACAGGACGTCGCGACGCTTCCAGGCCCGGGCGAGCAGCCAGTAGGTGTCGGGTGGGTTGCAGGCCTGCAGCACCTGGAAGGGCGCGCCTCGCCAGACCCGTCGCGACAGCACCGCCGTACGCAGCCAGGAGTAGCCGAACTCGACGGCGTACCCGAGCACGCCGGAGGCCTGCGGGGCCGGACGGTACTTGTGGATGCGGATCCCGTCGATCGTCTCGCGCGCCGGGTCTCCGGGACCCTTCGGGCAGATGACACTGACGTCGTACCCGGCCCGTCGGAGGGCCTGGCACTCCAGCCAGACCCGCCGATCCAACGGCACCGGCAGGTTCTGGACGATGACCAGTACGTGCGGCTGCGGCTGCATGCGGCCAGCCTCCCGAACCGACGGACCCCCACAACCCCGACAGCGACCCTTTCCCCGATTTCAGGGAGGGCCGCTGTCGCTGGTGCTGAGGAGGCACTAGGAGCCGAGGCGCTGCGCCACGAGCGAGGAGAGGCTGGCGACGGTCGCGAACGCCTCGCCGGTGACGTCCTCGTCCTCGACGAGGATGCCGAAGTGCTCCTCGAGCGTCACGACCAGCTCGACGATCGCGAGCGAGTCGAGCTCGGGCAGCTCGCCGAGGAGCACGGTGTCGGGACCGATCGTCGCGGCGTGGTCCTCGAGACCCAGCGTGCGCACCAGGACCGCGATCACACCGTCCACCACGTCCTCGGGGGCCGGCGACACCTGTGAGACATCCGTCGTCATCGTTCTTCTCTCCTCGTCGGGATCGTGGTCACACCAGGACCTCGGCCGGGGCAGGGTGCCCCAGGAAACGGGTGGGGCTGGCGGTGAGGCCGTAGGCGCCGGCCTGGAACACGACCACCAGGTCGCCCGGGCCGGCATCGGGAAGCCGAACCGACGTGCCCAGCACGTCGAGCGGCGTGCACAGGGAGCCGACGATGTCGGCAGTGAGCGTCGGCGCGTCGGCAAGCCGGTTGCCGATGGCGATCGGGTAGTTGCGCCGGATCACCTGGCCGAGGTTTCCCGACGCCGCGAGCTGGTGGTGCATCCCGCCGTCGACGACGAGGTAGGTCGTCCCGCGCGACACCTTGCGATCGACCACGCGCGTGACGTAGACACCGGCCTCGCCCACCAGGAAGCGACCGAGCTCGAGAACGACCCGCGCCGACGGCAGCGCCTTCAGCACCACGTCGTCGACCAGCGTCCTCAGGGAGCTGCCGACCCGGTCGACGTCCAGCGGCTCGTCGCGGTCGGAGTACGGGATGCCGAAGCCGCCGCCCAGGTTGACGTACCTCGGCGGGTCGGCGCACTTGTCGGCCAGGGCGAGCACGAGCTCCGCCGTGCGCCGCTGCGCCTCGACCAGCACGTCGGCCTGCAGGTTCTGGGAGCCGGCGAAGACGTGGAAGCCCTCGAGCCGCAGGTCGAGGTCGGCCACCAGCTCGAGCATCGCCGGCGTCTGCTCGACGTCGACCCCGAACTGCTGTGGCCCGCCGCCCATGCGCATGCCCGACCCCTTGACGGCGAAGTCGGGGTTCACCCGCACGGCGACGCGCGGCCGCAGCCCGAGCTCCTCACCGGCAGACGCGATCCGGCGCGCCTCGCCGGCCGACTCGAGCTCCACCAGCACGCCGGACGCGACGGCGCACGACAGCTCGGCGCTCGTCTTGCCTGGACCGGCGAAGCTCACCATCTCCGGCGGCATGCCGGCATCGAGCGCGATGGCCATCTCGCCGACCGAGGCCACGTCGAGGTGGTCCACGTGGTCGGCGAGATGCTGGACCAGGGCCGGCATCGGGTTGGCCTTGACGGCGTACCCGACGTCGACGGTCGCCCCGATCGCCTCCCGCAGCTCGGCCACCCTCCGGGTGACCTGGTCGCGGTCGTAGGCGAAGTACGGCGTGGAGCCGACGCGCGCGGTCAGCCGCGACAACGGCACGTCACCGACCAGCAGCTCGCCGCCGGCAGTCCCGAACGCGTCCACGAGACGCTCTGCTCCCATCACGTCACCTCCTTGCGCAGCAGTACCCGGTCGAACTTTCCGTTGGCCGAGCGCGGCAGCTCGTCGAGCACCCGAACCTCCGCGGGCACCATGAACCTGGGCAGTCGGCGGGCGAGCTCCGCCCGCACAGCGGCGGGGTCGACCGGCCGGTCGGGTGGCGCCGTGACGACGAGGACCACCCGTTGCCCGAGGCGGTCGTCCTCGACGCCGAGCGCGACCGCGTCGCGGATGAGCCCGCTCGCGTAGGCGACCTCCTCCACCTCGGTCGGGCTGACCCGGTAGCCGGACGTCTTGATCATGTCGTCGGACCGACCCACGAAGTAGAGGAAGCCGTCGGAGTCGGCGACCACGGTGTCTCCCGACCACACCGCGAGCTCCGGGGCGCGCCAGGCCGGCTGGTCGCCCGGGAGCGGGCGGAACCGGTGGGCGGTGCGCTCCGGGTCGTTCCAGTAGCCCTGCGCCACCAGGGGTCCCCGGTGCACGAGCTCGCCCTCCTCGCCGGGACCGGCGAGGGTGCCGTCAGCACGCACGACCAGGATCTCGGCGTTCGGGATGGCCCGGCCGATGGAGTCCGGGCGTCGGTCGACCTCGTCGGGATCGAGGTAGGTGGACCGGAACGCCTCGGTGAGGCCGTACATCAGGAACGGCCGAGCCTGCGGGAAGAGCTCGCGGAGCCGCCGCAGCGTCGTCTCGGGCATCCGCCCACCGGTGTTGGCGAAGTAGCGCAGGCGCCGGGCCTCCTCGGGCCAGGTCGCCGCGACCAGCTGCAGCCAGAGCGGCGGCACGGCCGTCAGCCCCGTGACCCCGTGCCTCGCGCACAGGCGCACCACGTCAGCGGCGGCCAGGTAGTTGACGAGCACGACGTGGGCGCCGACGGACAGCGCCGTGGTCACCTGGCTCAGGCCCGCGTCGAAGCTGAGCGGCAGGGCGGCGAGGATCACGTCGTCTGCGGTGTTGCCGAGATAGCTGCTGACGCTCTCGGCGCCCACGATCAGGTTGCGGTGGCTGAGCACGACGCCCTTGGGGCTGCCGGTGCTGCCCGAGGTGTAGAGGATCGCCGCCAGGTCCGCGTCGACTCCGGCCGGCCGCATCGGTCCTTCCGGGGCCGGGCCCGCCGCCAGGTCGGCGTACCGCGACACTCGGACGCCGGCGGCGGCTCCGCTGCCGGCGCCGTCCCCGGCGACCGGCTCGCCGACCACGACCAGGTGCTCGAGAGCCGGCAGCGAGTCGACCTCCGACACCAGCTGTCCCCAGCGAGAGGCCGTCGTGACCAGGAGCCGCACGTCGCAGTCGCCGAGGACGTGGCGTACCTGGGCCGGCTTGAGCACGGGGTTGACCGGGACGAAGACGCCGTCGGCCGCCGAGACGGCCAGCATGCTCTCGACGGTCTCGATGCGCTTGTCGAGCCAGATCCCCACGCGGTCGCCGTCGGCGAGCCCGAGGCGCCGAAGCCCCGCCGCCAGGGCCCGCACGCCGCTCGCCAGGGTCGCGTGGTCGACCGTCGTGTCGCCGAACGTCAGCGCCGGGCGAGTCGGGTGGTCGAGGGCCGACTGGTCGAGCAGGTGGTGGACCCGGGTGCGCACCAGCCGACCGTGGACCATCGCGCTCACCAGGCCACCAGGGTGAGCTCGCTGTACAGGTTGTCGATCGCCCGGCTCGGCACAGGATGGCGGTTGCCGCTCTTGAACATCTTCGGGCGCGAGGTGCGCAGCACGGCACCCACGGGCGCCGTCCCCCCGACGTGCCGCAGCTCGACCAGGGTGAACGGGACGTGGTGATGGAGCAGCAGGTGGGAGCCGAGGTCGGCGAGCCAGCGACGGAGCAGCGCGGTGTCGCTGGTGTGCAGTACGGATGCGAAGAGCGGCAGACCCTTCCGCCGGTCGCGGCGCAGGACGACGTAGCAGACGTCGTCCCCGCGGTGCAGCACCAGGTGGATCGTCGCCGACGCACGCCGGTGGTCGTCGAAGATCCGGCGCTCCGCATCGTCCAACAGGTCTCGTACGCAGTCCGGGTCGGCGATGACGCGCGGCGCGCGCAGCCGGACGACGGGCACGTTCGGCACCATCGCGGACGTGGTGTCGATGTCCTCGAAGCGGAGCCGCCGGTTGAGCTCGATGACGTTGCCGCTCGGAGACAGGTCGGTGAAGGTGTACTGCTTCTGCGACAGCAGCGCGAACAGCATCCGCACCCCCTGGCTGCGGTAGGGCTCGAGGACGCACCAGGCGCCGAGGTTGCAGAAGTCCTCCTCGACCTCATCGACCTCGCGCCGCGAGTAGAAGGCCAGCTGCACCCCGACGATGAGGCCCTGGTCGCGCAGCAGGTAGCCGTGGTTGGGAGTCTCGGCCGACCACGTCGGCACGATCGACCAAGCCCAGGCAGCCGGGCTCAGCCGGGGGCTCAGGTGGGTGTGCAGGAACGTCCCGACCTCCGGCAGGTCCTCCCGGAGGATCGGGGCGAGATGGGCCCTGCCGACCAGATCCATGCCAGCCACGCTAGGGAGCCGACAGCCGGGTCCCTCCGCTCGTCGCGAGGGCTACCCAATGCTGGGGAGGGCGCCCCGGAGCAGCAATCGGGTGCGGGTCGCGGTGACAGGCTCCCCCCATGCCCAGCGTGGTCATCGCCGCCCACAACGAGGCCGCCGTGGTCGGCCGTTGCCTCGACAGCCTGCTCCCGCCCGACGCACCGCCCCACGGTCTGGAGGTGGTGGTCGTGGCCAACGGCTGCACCGACCGCACGGCCGAGGTGGCCAGGGCGCGCGGGGGCGTCACGGTCCTGGAGACGCCGCGGCCCAGCAAGGTCGCCGCGCTGGACCTTGGCGACGCGGCTGTGTCGACGTACCCGCGCATCTACCTCGACGCCGACATCGTGGTCACCCCGGAGACGGTGCAGGAGCTGTGCGACGCGCTGGCCGGTCCTGGGGCGCCGCTGGTCGCCGTGCCGTCGCGCCACCTCGAGCTGGCCGGACGGCCCCTCGTGGTCCGCGCCTACTACGCCGTGCAGCGCCACCTGCCGGCCTTCGAGCTCGGCCTCTTCGGCCGCGGCCTCGTGGCGCTGTCCCGCGAGGGCCGCGACCGGTTCGGCACCTTCCCCGAGCAGATCGCCGACGACCTCTTCCTCGACTCGCTGTTCACGAACGACGAGCGGGTCCGGCTGCCCGGCCTGACGTCGTCGGTGGAGACTCCGCTGCGCGTCCGCGACCTGCTCGACCGGTTGACCCGGGTCCGGCGCGGCAATGCCGCGCTCCGGCACGCCGACCTCGGCTCGGGGGCGGCGGTCCGGCCGTCCGACCGCTGGTCGTGGCTGCGCGACGTCGTGGTGCCGCGTCCCTGGCTGGCGCCCGCCGGCGTCGTGTACGCCGCCGTCACCCTGGTGGCCGAGCGCCGGGCCCGGCGTACCGCCGGCTCGACGACGTGGGGGCGCGACGAGTCGTCGCGCGAGGCGGTCGCGTGAGCACCCGCGTCAACCTGTGCTTCCACGGGATCGGCACTCCCGCTCGCGAGCTCGAGCCGGGCGAGGACGCGTACTGGATCGGCGACCGCGCGTTCCACGAGATCCTCGACACGGTCGCGGGCGACCCGCGGGTGCAGCTCAGCTTCGACGACGGCAACGCCTCCGACGTCCTCGTGGCCCTGCCCGCGCTGGTCGAGCGCGGCCTGCAGGCGACCTTCTTCGTGCTCGCCGGGCGCCTCGACCAGCCGGGCAGCCTCGGCCGCGACGACGTCCGGGCCCTCGCCGAGGCCGGCATGCGCATCGGCTCGCACGGCATGGACCACGTGCCCTGGCGGCACCAGGACGACGCCACGATGCACCGTGAGCTCGTCGAGGCGCGCGAGCGGCTGGCCGAGGTGGTGGGCGTTCCCGTCGACGAGGCGGCCCTGCCGCTGGGTCGCTACGACCGCCGTGTGCTCGGCCTCGCGCGCCGCGCGGGGTACGCCGGCGTGCACACCAGCGACCGCTGCTGGTCGCGCGACGGCGCGTGGCTGCAGCCCCGCTTCAGCGCCCGCAGCGGCGACGACGCCGAGACCATCCGCCGCGAGGTGCTCTCCCGCGCGGCCACGACGCACCGGGCGCGCTCGGCCGCGGTGCGCACCCTCAAGCGCCTGCGCTGAGCCGATCAGGAGGCCGCGGGCCGACCCTCGCCGATCTCCTCACGCAGCGGTCGCCACCAGTCGACGAGCTCGCGGAGCCCGTCGTCCAGGCCGATCTGCGCCACGAAGCCGAGGTCGTCGCGGGCGGCGGTGACGTCGGCCACGCGGCGCTCCACGCCGTTGACGGCGCGTGCGGGGCCGTGCTCGACGGCCAGGTCGGAGTCCATGGCCCTCAGCAGGGCCTCGGCCAGGCCGAGCAGGCTGGTCTCCTGCCCCCCGGCCACGTTGTAGACGCCCTCGGGGACGTCGCTGACGGCCGCCAGCACGTTGGCCCGGGCGACGTCGCGCGCGTGCACGAAGTCCATGGTCTGCAGGCCGTCGCCGAAGATCAGCGGCGGCAGTCCGTCGGCGATCCGCTCCATCCAGCGCACGAGCACCTCGGTGTAGAGGCCGTGCACGTCCATGCGCGGTCCGTACACGTTGAAGTAGCGCAGCGCGACGAAGTCGAGACCGCTCATGGCTCGGAAGCTGCGCAGCATCCCCTCGTTGAAGGACTTCGCCGCGCCGTAGAACGTGTCGTTGTTGTGGTGGTGGTGACGCTCGTCGGTCGGGAAGGACTCGGCGAGGCCGTAGACGCTGGCCGACGAGGCGGCCACGAGCTTGTCCACCCTGGCTGCCGCGGCCGCCTCGACGACGTTGAAGGTGCCGTCCACCAGCACCTCGAGCGCGAGGCGTGGCTCCTCGGCGCACTGGGTGATCCTGATGGCTGCCTGGTGGAAGACGAAGTCCTGCCCCCGGCACAGGTCGTGCACCAGGTCGCGGTCCCGGATGTCGCCGACGACGACCTCGAGCCGGCCGGTGGCGCCGGCGTCGTCGAGGTTGGCTCTCCGACCCCGGACCAGGTTGTCGAGCACGACCACCCGGTCGGCGCCCGCCTCCAGGCACTGGTCGACGACGGTCGAGCCGATCGTCCCAGCCCCGCCGGTCACCAGCACCCGGGCTCCCGTGAGCGCCCTCATCGGACCAGCTCCAGCCGGGGCTGCTCGACGGCGATGTCCGCGAGCGCCCCCCGGGCCCGGAGACTGGCAGCGGCCGCCTCCAGCACGGACAGGACCCGCAGGCCCGCGTGGCCGTCGGTCTGGGGTGCACGGTCCTCACGGATGCTGGCGGCGAGCTCGGCGACCATCGCGCCCAGGGCCTCCCGCTCGGGGAGAGCCGGCGCCCAGGTGTCGCCGAGCCGGTAGGACACGGTGGCACTGCGCGGGTCCGCGCTGTCCACGGCCTGCTGGACGAGGTCGACGCCGCGGTCGTAGACGCTCAGTCGCTGCTGCGGGTTCAGGTCGTCCCAGACCAGCGTGCGCTGGCTCCCGCCGATCACGAGCTGCCGGATCTTGGTCGGGCTGAGCCAGTTGACGTGCACGTGCGCCATGGCACCGCCCGGAAGCGGCAGCGTCAGGTAGCCCACGCACGCCTTGCCCGCGCCGACCGGGTCGGCGCCCTGGGCGGCCACCCCGACGGGAGCCAGGCCGCCGGGCAGGACGTAGTCGAGGATCGACAGGTCGTGCGGGGCGAGGTCCCAGAAGACGTCGACGTCCGGCTGGATCAGCCCGAGATTGATCCGGACGGAGTCGACGAACAGGATCTCGCCGAGCGAGCCGTCCGCGACGAGCTCACGGATCCGCTGGACGGCCGGGGTGTAGCAGTAGGTGTGATCGGTCATCAGCACCAGGCCCTGGGCCTCGGCCGTCGCGACCATCTCGCGGGCGGCCGGCACACTGTCGGCCAGCGGCTTCTCGACGAGCACGTGCTTGCCGGCTCGCAGGGCGGCCATCGCGATCGGGTGATGGGTGCGTGCGGGGGTGGCGATCGCCACCGCGTCGACGTCGTCTCGCGACAGGACCTCGTCCAGCGACCCGGTGACCAGCACGTCGGGACGCCCGCCCACCAGCTGCCGGGCCCGATCGACGTCGAGGTCGCAGACCGCGGCGAGCTCCCAGTCCGGTGCGGCGGTGAAGTTGCGAACCAGGTTCGGCCCCCAGTAGCCCGCCCCCACCACGGCAGCCCTCAATGGTCTTCCGGACGAATCCCCGGCCGTTCTCCTGCTCATCCCAGCTCCCCCGTACGACGTGACGGGTCCATTCCAGGGTGCTCTGCCGCCTCGACCAGGGCCAGGCCCGCGCCCTTACCCGACTTTGGGGACCGGACGGGCCTGTGGTCCGTCAGGCTGGCGATCACCTCATCGGCCGGCTGGCTCGCGGCGCTGAGCGCCGCCACCGCGGCGAGCTGGCTGCGGACCCCGAGCTTGCGGAGAACCCGTTGCACCTGACTGCGGACGGTGGCCTCCGACAGGTGGAGACGACGGGCGATGCTGCGTACCGGTGTGCCGGCGTAGAGGTGGCCGAGCACCTCCCGCTCCCGTGGGGTCATCGTCGCGATGCGCTCCGCGAGGTCGGCCTGCTCGGCCTCGAGCCGGTGCCAGTCGGCGATCAGCCGGCGCCGTTCGGTCGCGGGCGTCCCCCGGCCACGGGCGACCCGCGTGAGCATCGGCTCGAGCTCGTCGAGGGTGGTCGAGCTCGGTCCGACCAGCCGGGCGCCCTCCTGGAGCAGACCACCCCAGACCGGCCCGTGGTCGGCCGCCGTGAGCACCAGCCACGGCAGCGGCGTCGCGTGGAGCACGGCCAGTGCGCGGCGGGTCCGCGGCGGGCGCTCCAGGTCACTGAGCAACAGCCCCACCTCGGCGTCCGTCGTCCTCCGGGCAGCCTGGGACCAGGGCCAGCGGGTCACCAGGTAGCCCCGATCGGCGAGCGCCGCCGCGATCGCCTCCGACACGAGGTCCTGGTCGGACGTCACGAGCACGCGCTCGGGGCACTGCGTCCTCATGACGAGGGATCCTGTCGCCGCGAGGCTTCCGGAAGGCAAGTCCTGGGGCCAGGTGCCCTGAATTTAGGGATGCCCATGGGCTCGCCCACGCGTCATCGTGGGAGTCGGGTCACCCCGGCCCCAAGGTTCACCAGCCGCCCGGCGCTCTACCCCGGTTCGGGCGTCGTCCGCACGACGGTGCTCTACCCATCCCCCGGAACGGGCATCGCGGACACTCCCTTTGTCGAGCGGCTGGTGGGCTGCCTGATACTTCAGACCAGTCTTTTCCCCAAGCTGGTGTAGATCACTTGACCCCGCGTACGACCTCGCCTTCACTGTCAGTTGTTCACTGCTGAACGAAGGTGATGGCGCAGTCTTCCGGGGGAGGGCATCGTCTCTCGGACCACCTTCCTGCATTCGACTTGGGGGGGTCGCAATGCCGGACTTGCGTATGCCGGAGAAGATCTGGGGATGGCGCTGCACGACTGTCGTGGCGATGCTGGCCACGCTCGCGCTGGCCACCGCTGCCACCATCGGGCCCGCGCCACCGTCCTGGGCGGCCACCGCCGGTATGGCCGGCCTGGTCGGCTATCCGCTGGTGCTGGCCAGCGCTGCCTTCGCCTACGTGCACTGGCGGCTCACCGACAATGAGATCTCGGCCTGGCTGTGCATGGGCCTGGCCGCCGTGGGGGTCAACGGTCTCGCGGTGGGAGGTGCGGTCACAGCACGGCCCGAGCTCCTGACCGAGGCCACGACCTGGCTCGTGCTCGTCGAGCTGACCGTCACGCTCGGCCTGTTCGTGCTCGTGAGCATGGCCGCCGCCGGTGAGCCGGTCCTGGACCCGATGGCGCTGGGGCTGGTCGTCGGCGTGAGCCTCGGCCTGGTCTTCGCGACAGCGATCACCCGGCTCGACGAGGTCGTGCTCCCTGGCCAGGTGCTGGCCGCACTCGGCCTCGGCTGCCTCGCCATCAACGTCGCCCTGGCTCGCTACCTGGTCGCCCAGACGACCATGCCGTCCTGGTGCGCTCTGCGTCTGGCCCTCGGGGTCGCGCTCCTCGGCGTGGGCGACATCGCCCTGGCCGTCGAGCCCGGTGCGACCGGAAGCGTCGTCGTCAGGCTCGTCGGCACCCTCGGTGGCGCCGTGCTGCTGTTCTGCGCAGCCATGGCGTTGCTGCGCTCGGGCATCGAGGAGGCGACCGAGGCTCTCGGCGCCGCCAGTGGACGGGCCGCGCTCGCGGAGGAACAGCACGACACGGAGCGGGCCCGCATGCACGAGATCGGCTCCACCTTCGCCGGCATCGCGTCGGCCAGCCGACTGATCAGCGCCCCGTCGATGACGATCCCCGACCAGAAGCGCACGTCGCTCGAACGCATGCTCCTGGAGGAGATGGCGCGGCTCGAGCGGATGCTGGGCGGGCAGCGGGGCGTGGCTCTCGAGTTCGACCTCGACACGGTCCTGCACCAGCAGGTGCTCAGCCACCAGGCCCGCGGCCACGCCGTCGTCTGGACGCCCTCCGGTGCCCGGGTCACCGGAGACCCCGACGACGTGGCCGAGGTCGTCGACGTGCTGCTCGACAACGCCGCCAAGCACGGCGCCGGCGTCGCCGAGGTCAGCGTCAGCTCCCTCGACGGTGTCGTGGAGGTCTCGGTCGTCGACGAGGGATCAGGAGTCTGCGACAGCCTGGTCGGCGGGCGACTCTTCGACTGGGGTCGCAAGGGTGCGATGTCACAAGGTCAGGGCATCGGCTTGAACATCGCGCGCGGCCTCGCCGAGCGTCAGGGCGGATACCTGATGCTCGGTGGCACTGAGCTCACCGGCACCACGTTCGTGCTCGGCCTGCTTGCGGGCGACGACGACCGACTTCTTTCGGGGGAGAATGATGACGCAGTCATTGGCAACGGCACGCGCTAGCTTGCGGGTCCTGATCCTGGAGGACCACGTCCTCTTCGCCGAGGCGCTCGAGCTCGCCCTGTCCGTCGAGGGCTACGACGTGCGCCGCGTCCCGGTGCCGGAGGACGAGCGCGCACCGGCCGCCGTCCTGGCGGCCGCGCTGCGGCTTCGGCCGCGCGTCGTCCTCCTCGACCTCGACCTCGGCGGATTCGGCGACGGATCACGCCTGATCTCCCCACTGGCTCGAGCCGGCTGCAACGTGATCGTGGTGACGGCGTCCACCGACCGCAGCCGATGGGGCGAGGCGATCCGGTTCGGCGCCCGCAAGGTGCTCTCGAAGTCGCGGCCGCTCAACGAGATCCTGGCGGCCGTCCGCCGGATCAACCAGGGGCTGGCGGTGATGACCCGTGAGGAGCGCGAGGAGCTCCTGTCCGCGTGGTACGTCGAGCGCTCGTCGACCCGCGAGACCGAGGCGCGCTTCGAGCGGCTCACCGCGCGGGAGCGTCAGGTGCTCGGCCACCTGATGCAGGGCCGGACCGTCCGCGAGATCGCCACCACGAGCGTGGTGTCCGAGGCGACCGTGCGCACCCAGGTCAAGTCGATCCTGGCCAAGCTCGAGGTCTCCTCGCAGCTCGCGGCCGTCGGCCTCGCGCACAACGTCGGTTGGCGCGGTCCGCGCCTCTGAGCTGAGCTGGATCCGGTGCAGATCGGGGCAGCCTTTGCCCGATTTGCGGCATGCCGCGCGCTCTCGCCTTCCCTAGGTTTGCGTCCAGTTCGGTGGACGGAAGGGGGGCCGGCCGATGGTGACCATCACTGCTCGCGTCGACGCGGCTCCCTTCGAGCCCGTTCTCGCGCCGGTCCAGGACCTCCGCCCGGCCGCCCTCGGCTCGCGCAGGGCCCGGAGCGTGTGGTTGCTGACAACAGACGCAGCAGCTGCGCTCGCGGTCCTCGCCGTCATCCAGGTCGCGGCCGGGGCCCAAGGGCTGGCCGCGGCGGTCCTCGCCGCAGTGCTCTGGTGCGCATTGCTGCGCGCCGAGACCGGCGTCACCGTCACGCGGGCCGGGATTCGCTTCGGGCTCGTCGCCTGGTCGGTGTCCGCCCTCGGGCTGGTCGGGACTCCTTCGGGCCTGCTGCTGCTGACCACCGTCGCCCTGACCCTGACCGGCTCGGCGGCACGGCTGGCCACGACCAGCGCGCTCGACCGGCTGGCGCCGGCGTTGGCGAGCACCCGGGTGCTCGCCATCGGGAGTCCCGCTCAGCTGCACCGCGTCGGCGACGAGCTGGCGCGCGATCCCGGTCTCGACCTGGTGGGCCTCTGCCAGGTCGCCGACCTCGAGTCCCTGGAGCACGCCGTGGCGACGACCGGCGCCGAGGCCGTCCTGGTGCTCCCCTCCGACGAGCTGGACGAGCGCGGCCTCCAGCGGATCGGCTGGCAGCTGGAGAAGCTCGGCACCACGCTCTACGTCGGCTGCGGGCTGCTCGACGTCGCCGGTGGGCGCACGTCGCTGGTGCGGCTGGCAGGGCTCAACGCGGTCCGCGTGCAACCAGCCCGGCGTCGCGGCGCCGCCGTGCTGCTCAAGAGCGTCGCCGAACGCACGCTCGCGACGGCAGCACTGGTCGTGCTGGCTCCGCTCTTCCTCGCCCTCGCAGTCCTGATCCGGCTGGACTCTCCCGGGCCGGCCTTCTTCCGGCAGGTCCGGGTCGGGCGCGACGGGCAGCCCTTCTCGATGCTCAAGCTGCGCACGATGCTGCGCGACGCCGAGGCCCGCAAAGCGGCCCTGGTCCCGGACGACACCGACGGCGTCCTGTTCAAGCTGCGCGTCGACCCGAGGGTGACGCGAGTGGGTCGCTGGCTTCGGAAGTTCTCGCTGGACGAGCTCCCCCAGCTGGTCAACATCGCGCGGGGCGAGATGTCGCTGGTTGGTCCTCGGCCGGCGCTGCCCGCCGAGGTCGAGGCCTACGACGACGACCCCCGCCGCCGGCTCGTGGTCAAGCCCGGGCTCACCGGGCTCTGGCAGGTCTCCGGCCGCTCCGACCTCTCCTGGGACGAGTCGGTCCGGCTGGACCTGACCTACGTCGACAACTGGTCGCTCGGCCTCGACGTCCGCATCGTGGCCCGCACGGCCGCTGCGGTCCTGCGACACCGCGGCGCGTACTGACCCTCGGCGCAGACTGGCCCTCGCCCAGGCCGCAGACGCACGCGAGGACTGGCACTAGGATCAAGATGTGACCGAGGCCGACGAGACCTACCATGTCGTGCTCCTGGTGGAGCAGGCGTTGACTGCCGCCGACGCCCGGCAGGTGCGCTCGCTGCACGAGGGCCTCGACGAGCCGGTCGTCTACACCGTGCTGCTCCCTCTGGAGGATGCCGCCGCACGCATCGAGGCCTCGATGGGGTCGCTCGCCGCCGGCGAGGTGCTGGCGTCGCCGGCGATGACCATGCGTGACGTCGACATCGAGGCCGTGCGCGAGGACTGCGAGGAGCGCTCGCGCGAGGACCTCGAGGCCACGCTCGCCGCGCTCCGCGAGGCGGGCGCCACCGCCACCGGCCGGGTGGTCGAGTCCCAGCCGATCGACGCGCTGGCGCGGGTCGTCACCGAGGTCGACGGGCGCGAGGCGATCATCCTCACCCGGTCGCACGTGGTCGCTGAGTTCTTCCACGTCGACTGGACCTCCAAGGCCAGGCGCAAGATCGGCGTCCCCGTCCTCCACCTGCTCGAGCACGAGACGTTCGACGAGCAGGCCGGGGGCGGCGAGGGCATCTCCGGCCTGTGAGGCTGCGGCGACGCGAGGCTCCAGCGGCTCCAGCGGATGACCTGCAAGCCCCCGCGGAGGCTGTGGCGAGCGGTCCGGTTGCCGTCTACGCGCGGATCCTCGACGGCGACAGCATGTGGCTGGCGGTCAGGGGCACCAGCGAGCGGGTCGGCCTGCGGCACGAGGCGACCGGCGAGGTGCTGACGCCCGACAACGACGCCCCACCCGATCCGGGCGCGGCGTCGTACCGCTGGCATCTCCCCTCCGCGCTCCCCCCGCTCGCCGACGACACCGACCACGACACCTTCGCGGTGATCACGCTCCCGTCCGGAGCCCCGGTGCGCGCCGAGGCGCTGCCCGACCCCGAGCCGATGCGCACCCCGCCGACCCGCGACGGTCGTTGGCAGCTCGACGTACGCCGACGCGAGGGCGGCGCCGTCGTGGTCCGCCGCGACCGACGCGGCCCGGTCGCCGAGGTGGTCGCGGTCGACCAGGACGACGAAGGGGTCACGCTGACCGTCACCGCGCCCGGCGGCACGGCGACCGCCTGGCGCCTCCTCGTGGTGGACGGCGACGACCGGCGCGTCGGCGAGGTGCCCCTGGCGACCGACGACCGCGGCGACGTCACGACGCTGGCCGCGACGTTGGCGGCGACGGACGTGCCGGCCGATGTCGGGCCGCACTGGTTCCTGGCCGTGGCCGACGCCGACGGTGAGCAGGTGCCGATCGTGCGGCCCGGCAACGACAGTGCGCGCCCCGGTCACTCGACCGTCCTGCCGTTCCTGTGGTCCGAGGACGCCGACGGGGTGCGCTCGATGGTGCGGTTGCAGTACCAGCACGAGAGCCGGATCCGCGTCAACCGGCTTCGCGCCGACGACGGCGACACCGGATGAGGCCCATCCGGATGAGGCCATCCCCATGAGATTGGCATTCCTGGTCTTCAACCTCGCCGGGCCGGGCGGTACGTCGCGCTCGGCGATCAGCCAGGCCAACGCGCTGGCCGCGCGCGGGCACGACGTGGAGATGGTCAGCGTCACCCGCAGCGCGGCCCGGCCGCACTACGACATCGACCCGCGGGTGCGCACCGAGTTCCTCGTCGACGTACGCGAGAGCCACCTCGACGACCCCGACCTGCACGCGCGACCGTCGCTGCTCGTGCCCGCCCGCTGGGATGCCCAGTTCACCGCGGCCTGCGACCTCGCCCTCGAGGCGCGGCTGCCCGACCTCACGCCCGAGGTGCTGGTCACGGTCACCCCAGGCCTGCTGGCCGTCGCCGAGCAGCTGGTCGACGATCGCGTCGTGCTGGTGCACCAGGAGCACCGGTCCTCCTCCGACCGCGTCTCGGGGCTGGAGCCGCTGCTCACCTTCGGCCCGCGCGCCGACGTGGTGGCCCTGCTCACCGAGAGCACCGCCACCTGGCTCGCCGGCCAGCTCGGCTCCTCCGCGCCGCGCCTGGTCGTGCTGCCCAACCCGCTCCCGCAGGGCTACGTCCCGCGCTCGCGGCTCGACAACCCCGTCATCGTCACGGCCGGTCGGCTGGTGGGCGAGAAGCAGTTCGGCCAGCTGGTCCGCGCGTTCGGCCGGATCGCCCCGCTCGTCCCCGACTGGCGACTGCGGATCTTCGGAGACGGTCCCCAACGCGGGCAGCTGCAGGCGCTGAGCCGCAAGGCCGGACTCTACGGCCGGGTCGAGCTCCCCGGGTCGACCCGCGACATCGCCGGTGAGTGGGCCAAGGCCTCGGTCGTGGCGTTGTGCTCGAAGGCCGAGGGCTATCCGCTCGTGCTCCAGGAGGCGATGGCCGCGGGCGTCCCGGCGGTGAGCTACGACTGCCCGTCGGGGCCGCGCGAGATCGTCGAGCACGGCGTCAACGGCCTGCTCGTCCTGCCCGGCTCCGAGGAGGGCCTGGCCGCCGCACTGCTGCGGGTCGCCACGGATGCCGACCTGCGCGAACGCCTCGGGCAGGGTGCCCTGGCAACGGCGCGAGAGTGGGACGCCGACGTTCTCGCCGAGCAGTGGGAGCAGGTCTTCACCGAGGCCCTGGCGACCCGGCCCCGCGGCGTACGACGCCTGGCCGCGCGGCAGGCCTCCCCCGCAGTCCCGGCGAGCGACCTGCCGTCCCTCGGCTCACGACGAGGTCGGCCCGGACGAGCTCGGCCGGGCCACTCCCGCACACGCGCGGCGGCAGCTGCTGGCCCTGGCGACCAGCACCGCCGACGACGTCACCGACGAGTGGTTCGTGGTGCCGGGAGTCGCCGGGGCTCCGGCCGTGGTGGCGCTCCCCGTGTCGGCCCGCGCCGACTTCCTCCGCGGGCTCGCGGCGGCCAGCACGCCGGCGTACCTCAGCCTCCGCGACCCCGGCGACCACGGCTGGCCCGAACGCCGCGGCCGGGTGGCGGACCTGGCCGGGGCCCTGGTGAGCGGCATGACCCCGCGCGTCGTGCTCGAGCCGTGGCCGACCTCGAGCACCGGCCCCACGCTGCTGAGCCAGGGGTGCTCGGTCGAGGTGCAGTTCTGGGACGAGGGCGTCGGTGGCGACCTGCTCGCGCCGCTCGCCAACCCCTACGTCGCCCGGACGCCGCGCGGCGCCGCCACGGCCACGCGTCGGGTCGAGGGCCTGGACGTGCCGACGCTGCCGTTGATGACGCTGCCGACCCTGGCGGAGACGACCGTGCCGGTGGACGTCGTCTACACGTGGGTCGACGGCGGCGACCCCGACTGGTACGACCGGCAGCAGCAACGCCTCGCGACCTGGGCCGCAAGGTCCGGGACGGCGACGTCACGCGCGTCGAGCGGCCGCGCCCGTTTCGAGAGCCGCGACGAGCTGCGCTACTCGCTGCGCAGCCTGCACCTGTTCGCCCCGTGGGTCCGCACCATCCACGTCGTCACCGACGCACAGGTGCCGCCGTGGCTCGACGCGTCCCACCCGCAGATCCAGGTGGTCGACCACCGCGACATCCTGCCGGCCGAGGCTCTGCCGACGTTCAACTCGCACGCCATCGAGAGCGCCCTGCACCGCATCCCCGGCCTGGCCGAGCACTTCGTCTACTTCAACGACGACATGCTGCTCGGGCGACCGGTCGGCCCCGAGAGGTTCTTCGACGCCGCGGGCCGGTTCGCGGTCTTCACCTCCCCGCACCTCGTCGGGCTCGGCGACCCGAACGGCCAGCCGGCCTACATCACCGCGGCCCTGCGCAACCGCTGGCTCCTCGAGGAGGCCTTCGGCGTCGCACTCACCCACCACCTCGTGCACGCGCCCTACCCGCAACGGGTCTCGGTGCTCGCCGAGGTCGCCGACCGGTTCGCGACCGAGGTCGGGGCCACCGCGCACGCGCCGTTCCGCTCCGAGACCGATGTGTCGATGGTGTCGTCGCTGGCACCGCACTACGGGCTGATGACCGGCACGGCGTTCGAGGCGAGCATCGAGAGCAGCTTCGTCGACCTGGCGACCACCAATGTCGGCCTGGTGCTCGAGAACGTGCTCCAACGCCGGCAGGACGCCGTCTGCCTGGGCGACCACCACGACTACGCGATGGAGATGGCCCGCGTCGACCGTCTGGTGGCGGCCTTCTTCGAGCGCTACCTGCCGATCTCCGCCCCGTGGGAGAGGTAGGGACTAACGCCGCCGCAGCCGGCCGACGAGCCGCTGGAAGGCCGGCTGCCAGGTTGGGCGAGCATCGCCCACCATCGACGGGGCGGGGTCCTGCGTTCGCGACTGCTCCAGCTTGGTCCTGAGCTCGTCGATGCGGGCCTGCTTCTGGTCCAGCTTGCCGCGCATCTCGCGTCGTACGGCGACCAGCTGCGCGGTGCGCTCGTCCTGCGACATCGCCGAGGCGAAGGCGTAGAGGTCGACGTACTCCTTGCGCAGCCGCTCGAGCTCTGCGACCGCGGCGTCGTCGTGGGGGCGCTCGACCAGGACGTTGACGGACTCCCAGACCTGGTCGGCGAGGTCGCGCAGGACGGGCGCGACCTCGATGTCGTCCCAGGTGACCCGTGAGCGGAACAGCCCGGCATCGATGAAGTCGTCGACGGGGTGGTGCTCGCCAGAGGACAGGTCGGCGTTGTAGGTCAGCCCGATCTGGTCGCCGGCCCGGCTCATGGCCTCGCGCCAGTCGCTGCGCAGGTCGGGGTAGCGGACCCAGGCCCGCGCGTGGTGCCGGGTGACCCGCTCGGTCTCGAAGACGGAGTTCATCCACGCCGCGACGTTGGTCGTCTCCCGCTCGCGGCGGAACGTCTCGCTCTGGCCGGACAGGTAGGCAGTGTCGCGCGAGCGCACCACCTCGGTGGGATGCCGGAGCATCGTGAGGGAGGTGAGCTCGGCGCCGAGCTCGTCGGCGAGGCGGACGAACATCTCGTAGACCCAGTAGGCGCGGGTGTCCTTCAGCGCCACCTGGGGATAGCGCAGCAGGTCGCGCAGCCACTCGCGCAGCTGATCCTCGATGTCGGTGCCGGCCAGCGCGTCCATCGCGACCTGCGGCGCGTTCGGGCGCGAGTCGATGGTGCGGACCGGGATGGGGTCCATGAAGTCCTTGAGCAGCGCGGCCAGCCACGCGGGCTCGTAGTAGCCGCGGGGGTTCTTCTCGTCCGCCTCGACCTCCGGCTGGGGGATGTGCAGACCGAGTCGCTTGAGGGTCCCGCCGACGCTGCTGGTCCCGCTCCGGCCGGACCCGGTGATCACGACCCACTTGGACTGCTCCGCCACGGGCACGAGGCTACCGGGGGTGTGCCGGCACAGATCCAAGCGCCTGTTCTGACGCACCACCCACCGACAGACCCCAGGTCGAGCACCACCCCGCAGCCCCGGGTTCTGACGCACCACCCACCACAACCCAGCAGCCCCCGCCCCGGGTTCTGACGCACCACCCACCACAACCCAGCAGCCCCCACCCCAGGTTCTGACGCACCACCCACCACAACCCAGGGCCTGCGACTCCGAGCTCGCCTGATCGAAGGTCAGATCAGCGACTGGATCTCGACCCGGTCGGCCCGGCGCACCTTGCGGTCGGTGATCATGCACACGACCTCGCCCTCGGTGGCGCCTTCGGGCACGGAGCCCGAGCAGGTCGCCTGGCCCAGCACCTTGTCGCCGCGGTAGAACGTCATGTCGAACGCCACGGTGTCGAGCCGGGGCGCACCGACCTTGGTGGCGGTCATCCCCTCCATGGTCATGACCGGACCCTGCGTCGCGACCGACCAACCCGGCGAGATCGAGTAGTCCCCCACCAGGAAGGTCTCGCCCGGCGCCACCGACACGACCTGGTCGATGTCGGCGGGCGGCTCGTAGCTCTCGATCTCGCGGGCGATGTCACGACCGGTCGAGTAGATGACCGTGCCGAAGGCGAAGCAGCCCCCGCACACCAGCAGCACGATGACGCCGACCACGATCGCCACGATCTTGCCGGTGCTGGTCTGCTTCGGGATCGGCGGGATGTAGGGACCGCCGTAGCCGCCCGGTCCGCCGTACGGATGGCTGCCGGGCGGTCCCGGCGGCGGCTGGCCACTCCCGTACGGCGGGCCTGCCGCGGTCGGGGGGACTCCGGGGTTGGCCGGGTCGTACGCCGGCGGAGGCGGCTGCGCCGGTTGGCTGTTGGGCCACGAGGCGCCCGCCTGGCCGTACGGCGGCGGCGGTGGCGGTTGCCCTGGCGGCGACGAGGTCGGGCCGGCCGGGTCGGAGCCGGGTGCAGGGTCGCTCGGCGGCGGCTGGTCCGACATGGCGCGAGCCTAGAGGTTCGGCGGGGCTCCGAGCTCGACCACGATGTCGAGATGACCGGCGTGGCGGGCGTACTCCGCCAGCACGTGGAAGCAGATCCACTCCAGCGTCGGCGGGTCGTCGGCGAACCGGCCGCCGGGAGAGGCCGGGGCGTCGAGCGGATGGGTCATCAGGACCTTCCGCGTGCGCGCAGCCACGGCGTCCAGTCGGTGGGCGAGATCCTCGGCGGTGACGTCGGCCGCGACGTGCCAGCGTCCCTCGGCGTCGTCGTCCCAGGGCTCCTCGACGGTCCAGTCGCCCCAGGGCTGGTCGACGGGCTCGCCGAGGAATCCCCAGACGAACCACCGCTGCTCCATGTGCAGCACGTGGCTCAACAGCTCGATCGGCGTCCACCCCGACGGCACCGCCGTACGCCGCTGCGCGTCCGCGTCGAGTGCCAGCACCGCACCCGCGATCTCGGCCCGCACCCAGTCGAGGTAGCCGATCCACCGCTGTGCCCCCGCGGGTGCGTGCTTGTCCGGCTCGCCGGGGTTGCGGGCGACGCGGTTGTCCTCGGTCATCACCCGAGGCTAGCGAGGGCGGTAGGTGACGAAGAGGCTCCCGCCCGGGGAGCCTTCGACGTCGACGAGCTCGAGCGTGCGCGCGGGAGTGCCGTCGGCGAAGAGCCGCTCGCCGCGGCCTGCGACGTTGCTGGACACGACGAGGCAGTACTCGTCGACGAGACCGGCCGCGCCCAGCGACCGGGCCAGGCGGATGCTGCCGTGGATGCCGATGTCGCCGCCGTCGCCTTCGCGGAGGCGGCGTACGTGGTCCTCGGCAGAGCCGTCGACGACCACGGTGTTGGCCCACTCGGCGTCGAGCGGCCGCGAGGTGAAGACGTGCTTCTCGGTGTCGTTGATGAACGAGTGGAAGGGCTCGGGGCCGTCTCCGGGCCAGAAGCCCACCCAGTAGTCATAGGTGCCGCGCCCGAGCAGGATCGTGGTCTGCGGCTCGATCACGCGCCCGAGGTTGTCGAAGACCGGCTGGTCGACGTCGGTCATCCAGTCGCCGGGCTCCTCGGCCACGCCGTCGAGCGAGAGCAGCATGTAGAGAACGACCTTGCGCATCCTCGGTCCTCCTCAGTCCGGGATCCGGTTGCCCTGCTCGTCCCAGTGCGCCTCGACCTTCTTCGACGGCTGCACCCGCGGCGGCTCGCCCGGCATCTTGGGGGTGCCGAACCGATGAGCGCTGTGCATCTGAGCCTGGGTCGCCTGATCTGAGTGAGCGTTGTGGGTCAGGTTATCGGGCGAGACTTCGCCTCGGAAGGAACGAAGCATGACCACCTTGACCCCCGAACAGACCCTCACAGACTGGGACCGCCACTCCCACAAACCAGCCGGCCGACGAGGACCAACACGGCACCCGCGGCGTGAATGGGCCGTCTGGACCAGCCGCTGAGGAATGCGTTCGGCCCCTGCGGGGCCGGTGTCCCGGGTCGTCACAGACAGGGCGAACCTAGGACACCCAGGCGTCGTAGATCTTGCCCTCGAACCAGTCGAAGCCCGTGTTCACGGTCTGCTCGGCCTTGGCCCCCAGCGCCAGCGCAGCGTCGTTCGACACCGATCCCAGGCCGCCCGTGAAGGTCTTCGTGCGCGGCGCCAGGGAGTCCACGTACAAGGTGATGCCGGTCGAGGTCTTGGCGCAGGAGACGAGGTGCTGCTGCCCGTCGGCGAGGTGCGTGGTGCCCTGGATGGCCGCGGTCACCTTGGTCCCGTCGCTGCGGATGGACTTCGAGACGCAGCGAGCCAGTGCCTTGCCCTTGACGTTCTTGATCTCGATCTTGTAGTTGCCACCCTTGGCGCTCGCCAGGCCCTTGCGGAGCACGTCGTAGGTCTCGCCCAACGGCTGAGGCACCGAGGTAGTGCTGATGGTGACCCCCCACGAGAAGGTGGCGGTGCCAGGATTCAGGCTCGCGGAGCTGGGGACGATGACCCGTGCGTCCTGCCCGTCGAAGGTGTAGGCGCTTCCGTCTCCGACGACGTTGAAGTTTGTCCCGTGGTTGCCGTTGTCCGAGGAGTCGAACGCCGTCGGGCTGTTGATCTCGTCCAGGGTCCAGTGCGCCCGGTAGGTGGTCTCGGCGGAGGCACTGGACATGCCCAGGGACAGCGAAGCGGCGAGGACGCAGAGAACGGCCGCAAGGAGGCGACGCATCATGTAGGACTCCCAGGGGTCGTGCACCCGGCCGGGGGTTCCGAGCAGCGTTTGCAGGTCGCGTCGGAGCCTAGGCCCACGGTCCCGGAAATGTCACTGGCCCGTTCGGCTGCTATTTACGAAGCCGCTAGTCGGCAAAAGGCAGGCTCGGATCCTGTGGTTCCCACGGCCACCCAGAACTTGGCGTCAGCACGGCGCAGGCAGCCTGACCTTTGAGGTTCCGCTGCCCAAGGGCTTGACTTCAAAGTGGTTGGGTATCGCTCGGAGAACGCGGGCGCGAAAGCGCGACGGTACGCAAGCCGACTGTCTCGCTACCCGACTCCGGGTGACGGGACAGTGCTGTTTCTAGGGCAATACGTGGGCGGACCCCGGCGACTCGGAGACTCGTCCCAGCGTCCGTGAACGCTGCGTCTGGGCCTGCGTCAAACCGGGGTCCGGGCCGGGGCGCCCAACCCGAGCCGGATGCCGCGTGCCTGGCAGATCTTCTTCCGGGCGCGTCGACTCGTCAAGGTCTGGGCGGCGTAGCCGGCGCGCTTGAAACCATCGCGAGCGTCGCCCAGGACTGCCGAACCGCCCCGCTATGCACCAGCAGCAGCGCGGGACGGTTCGGTGAAGAACGTCCTCGCTTCTCTCCCCCGTAGCAGCGTGAGCGCCTCTCCAAGGTAGGTCCCGACGGCCTAAATGGATATCGCCTTAAAGACAGGTCTGGACCGGGCACCCCAAGGGCCCGTGACACCCGTCCCGGCTTCGACGATGCCGCACCCTCGGTGTATCGGCTCCTGAGCAGGCCCGCGATAGTCAAGGGAGCCGGTGGGCATGTGGGAGACGACAGGTTACTTCGGATCACCCGGAATCCAGTCCACCGGTGCGGCGCCCTCGGGTATCGGTAGCCGGGGGCGCCGTCTCCTGCGAAGACCGTGCGCCTTTGGGGTTGGCAATTTCCCCGTCGATGCGCGCACACTCGAACAGGCTCGGGCCATACGGCGACCCCCATGCAGCCGGACGCGAGCTAAGGCGCCCCCCACGGTCCCCTTGCGGGGCGCCGGTCTGACCAAACGAACGAACCGCCCCGGCAGCCCACGCCGGGGCGGTTCTCACGTTCGTAGGATGTCGCGACGTCTTCCCCCCGACGAGGGCGTTGCTCATTCCCCCTACTTCGTGTCAGTGAGACGGCGCCTGCGCCCAGCTATGACGCGGCCCCTCGCCGATCGGACGGGCATCGGGGTCAGGGGCGTCGAGTTCTCGAGCAGAGTGCCGCCCCGCGGCTATCGGGGGGCTCCAGCGGGGCGGCACCTCCGTCGAAAGTACTGATGGGATAGGAGTTGCCGGCGGGTTTCCGAGTTTCTGCCGGTGGAACGCACCGTAAACCAGCCCGTTGGGTTGAACTCACGTCCGCTGAGCGGTCGTAGCGTGGACGGCGACCGGCCGGTCGAAAGCGGCGCCTCGCTACCCGTTCGTTCGGGTGACGGGGCGTCGCCCTCGTGATGTGCGGGTTTGCACCCACTTGGCGCGGACCCTACTTAGGATGGCTGCTGCCTACGCCAATAGGTCGCACCGCGATCTCTCGGGCCCCATCCCGCAGCGTGGCGAAACGCGCCCGCCCCGACCGATGGACGAAACAGGGGCGGGCGCGTTTCCTGCGCGTGCTGCCGGTCAGAATCCTGTTCCTGCAAGGCCTGCGGGTCAAGGTCGCCGCATGGGCGATAACCGGCGTGACACCTGAACACACGCGCGGATCGCGGCATGAGCCGAACGCATGCCGCCATCGCGTCAAGCGTGCGAGGTGTCGTCAGCCAGGCTATGGACCGACGACACCTGGTAGCGCCCGCCTTAGGCACCTGCACTCGGTGGGGCGACATGGGAGTACGTCGCCCCACCGTCTGTTCACGGGCAGTTGATGTAGGTGACCGTTGTCGCCACGTCGGGGGAGTTGGGGCTGAGCGTGCCGGTCCAGGTATCGGTCCCGGTATCGTCACACGCGCTCACAACACCAAAAGCATTCACCCCTCCGCTAAAGCCAGCCGGTGCGGTATTACCGGTGACTGACGTGGTGCCCTTCAACAGCAGGCTGCTGATCGTGTTAACCCCGCCGCCTGCCTGACCCGAGGTGTTGCCCGTGATGGTTGTGTCCTTCAAAGTCACAGGGCGGCAACCATCGAGGCCTCCACCCGAGCTGCGTGAAGTGTTGTTGCTGATCGTCGTGGCGATGACCGTGGTTCCCCCGGCGCCACATCCCAGCGCGATACCGCCACCCTTTTGCGCCGTGTTGTTGCTGATTGTCGAGTTGGACACTGTGAGCGTGCCGACGTTCCCAACGCCGCCGCCTTCACCACCGGTGGTAAGGATGGAGTTGCCCGTCACTGTGGCGTGGTCAAGGGTCAGCGTCCCCTGGTTGAATATGCCCCCCCCGAAGCCGGCGCCGCTCACCAGCCCGTTGGTGATGGTCAAGTCCGTCACAGTCACGGCGCCGGATGCGATGGACAGCACCCGCCCGGCCTGGTTCCCGTCGAGCGTTGCCGAGGTGCCGGCGACACCGGCCAAGGTGAGGTTCTTGTCGATGCCGAAGTTGCCTGCGCAGGTGCCGGTGATCTGGATGGTGTCCCCGGCTGCTGCGCCGCTGATGACCGCCTGTAGGTCGTTGGAGGCGACGCTGCCGGTGGCGGTGTTCTTGGCGCAACCGGTGGGTGCCTTCACCGTGTAGGTGCCGGTTTCGCTGTCGACCACGCCGGGCTTCTTGCTGACCACCGTCAGTGTGGCGGTCTGGTCTGCGCTAGGTGCGGTGGTGGCGGTGTAGGCGATGCGCACGGTGCAGGACTTGCCCTTGCCCAGGGCGATGCCGAGGCAGCCGTTGGTCACTTGGAAGTCCGGGGAACTGACCGACACAGACGAGGACAGGGCACTAGTGGACTTCTTCGTCGAAGTGTTGGCCACCGTCACATCGACGTAACTCCCCGGAGCGATCTCCGCCGTCTGAGGGGACAACGTGACCGGGCCCGAAGCCGCCGCAGATGCCACCGTCGCGGACACGACCAAGCCACCAGCGACGAGACCCAGCGCGGACAACAACGAGAGCACCCGCCGCCGCTGACGCCCCGCGGGCTGACCGACGCTAGTGTCCCCGTCCTCATTGTTGTCACGCATACCGGTTCCCTTCTGTAGGGCCCGGGCTGACTGGTCCTCCCGATAGTGCCGGACCAGCCCCGACTAGTTGACCACGGAGGCTACAGGTGAGCAGCGCAGACGGAGGGGTGCCCGACTAGACCGGCTGGACCAGCCGCCCGTGCGCTCATCGGCTATGTGAGTGCGTTGCAACTTCGCAGGCAGCACAAGGCGGCGCATCAAGCTAGGCATGGCTGTGGTGCCTTTCATTGGACCGCAGCGGCCCGCCTGCCGAAACCAACCAGGCAGGCCGCTGCGGAGTCTCAGGCGCTCGTACCCTTGCGGGCCGGTTTGCGCGGAACCTTGACGACCCACCCAGCAGAGAGCCACTGGGCCAAGGTGTCGTCGTCGTTGACGTCGAGCTCGTCGCCCGCCCGGTACACAGCGCCGTCCTGGCCCGGAAGCGTCGTGTTCTGACGACACCCGAACCTTGACCTTCGCCATCAGCTCGCCGCGATCCTGCGAGCGCCCTTCGCGTTCCTGACGTGGTACAGCACGGTCTGCTCGACCCGAAGATCGACCAAGTTGCGCTTAAAGTTGGCGCCACCCACACCGGCGTAGGGGTCGAGATCCACTCGGGACGGGCCGAGATACAGCACGCCCAGCATCTTCGAATCCAGGACGTAGGGCGCCTCTTGCCGGCCGCCGACGTGCGCTCAACAACCTTCAGATCCCACAGCGGCGAAGAGACGCCAGTGTCGCGCGTCGGGAAGATGTAACCACCGGCATCGGCCGTCAGGTCGAGCGCTGCGGCGTCAGTAGCGTTTAGCACAAGCACATCAGGGTTCGCACCCTCCGCTCGCATGGCAGCTACCGCGTTCCTCACCTGGGCAACCAAACCTGTACCGGTGTTGCCGAACGGCGGGGCTGCGGCGACGATCTGAGCGAACACGTGCGTATCGATCGCCTTCTGAATCTGGAACTCACCCTCGGCCTGGAACCATTCCCTCAGGCCGTTGACCGACTCGAGCAGCGCCACCGGAATGGCATCCAGCACGATCGCTTCCTGCTTGACTGCCTCGTTGGCGAGCGTGGTCGTCGTGTTCAGCGTGGCCTTGTCGGTCGCGGCCACCGCTGACCGTTCGACGGTGCCGACGACAGTGCGCGCCGTCTGCGTGAAGTCCTGGATCGACAGGGCGTTGCCCAGATCCTGGCGAACCAGGTTGGGGTACAGCCAGCGGCGGTCGTAACCCATCGGCACGATGGTCGGCTCGTTGCGGGCAAGGTCACCGATAGCTGGGATCGTCGGGGCCTTCAAAGCCCACGTCGGGGCCACGTCGACCTGGAAGATCGACTTGCCGAAAACTCCGCCGGGTGGGATCGCCGCAACGAGCGCGTCGCCGAACCCGAACGAGCGAGAGGTCTTGCCGTCCCAGCCGCCGCCACGCATGGCGTCGATCTGGTCGACGATGGCCGCAGAGTCCTTGGCGTCCTGGGCGGTCTCCAGCAGTTGCTTGGCTAGGGATCGCTCGTCAGGAGTCAGCGGTCGGCCAGCGGCCTCCGCGGACTTGACGAGTCGTTCTGCGGCGCGAAGTGCCGCTTCCTTGGTGTTCTGTGAATGCCACATGGGCGTGCGTCCTTCCGATTCGTGCTCGGATGGATCCGCTCGCCTTGCCTTGTGGCCTCGGCTTCGGCGGCGCCTGGTCTGCTCGGCCTTACCAGCGATGCTGGCCTCGACCTTCAGAGGTGCCACTCCGGCAAAACCGGAGTCCGTATTTCTTGTTGTTGCGACAATCATACCCTATTCGGCGGCTCGAATGCGGGTAGAGCCAGTTGCCCCTCAAGGACGGCGGCCTCGTTTCGTCGTCGGCTTTCGGCCACCACGTCGGCGAGCGCGGAGGCCAGCACGTCACCCTTGGACGCCCGATATAGGACGAACGACTCACAGGCGCACAGCACCTCCAGCCGGTCCTGCCGTGCAGCGTGAAGCTCGTCGACAGCGGCGTCGAGGTCAGCGCTGAACGCCTTGTGCCACTCCTGGAGGTTCAGCCGGTCGTCAGCCATGCCCTCGCCCTCGCTCGTCACAGGTCATCCGCGTTGAACGGCACGCCAAACCCACCGAACGGCTCGTCGGGCGCCTCGTGGGACTCCCGAACTTCGAGATCCTCAAGCTCGGCCGAGATCTCCCGCAGCCGCATCGTGATCGGGGACAGGTCCCGCGGCTGGGTCCGGTCGTCCTCGAGCGCATCGGCGAGCACGCGCCGCAGCGCCATTAGCAAGTCGCGCCGCGTTCCGTGTTCGGCTGCGTGAGTCACCGTCATATCCCAATCGGGTCGGGCAGGCGGGTCGGTGTTTTTCTTTTTCATTGGTTCCTCCTAGCGGATCTGAGGCTGAATAGAGGGCGGCGAGGTGTGTCGCCGCGGGCCGCGGGTGGGCCGGGGCGCTATGGCCTTACCCCCTCATGGCGAAAAAAGGGACCGGCTCCCTCTCGCGGCGGCGAGTGCCCCCCGGTTCACCCGGTCGCCTCCTTGTCGTGGAGGTGGCAGTGCCAGCCACCTGAGGCGGTGCGCTTCATCCCGTCGCCTCGTCGCGGCTCCCGTGGCAGCTCGAGCAGCAGAGGCGGCCCGAAAGCCACTCGACGGATCGGCAGCCGACGGCGGATGCGTCGCACTTCGGGCAGGGTTTCTTGTCGGTCGACGTGGTCTGGCGTCGGGGTCTGAGGCGAGCATCAGGGTGCGGTCCTCTCGTTGTGGTCGGCGCAGCGCCAGGGGCTGGCTGCGAGGAGGTTTTCGAGGTGTCTGGCCTGCGCGGTCTGCCAGCGTTCGCAGTTCTCGGTGGCGCAGATGAGGGCCACGACGTCTGCGCTGGTGCGGATCGCCGGCTCGCGGCTGGTCATGCAGACTCCTGTACATCGCGGTCGCCTGGGGTTGCTGTGGTGGTGAGAAGAGAAGAGAGAGGTTCACGCTCCGAAGCCGTCACTGAGTGAGCGGTTCGCGCGCCGAAACGCTCACTGGGTGTAGCCGGGAGAGCTCGAAGCCGTCGCTCAGTGAGCGTTTCGCGACCTTCCCGGCGCCTCTTCGCGTGGATGGGGCAGCGGGGGTTGCGTCCGTGTTCGCCCTTCTTTATGGCGTGCGCCGGCACCACGAGGCAGCCCCAGAAGGACTCGGGGGCAAGCCATCCGTACTCGACGGCGGCTTCGATGGCGCGGCCAACGTTCCCGTGCGGGACTAGCTCCCCCGGTGTCGGCGTCGAGTTTGCCCAGGATCATGGCGACCTCGCCCCGGTGGTAACGGGCGTGGCCGTTGTCGGTGTGGTTGCCGTATGCCAGGGCGGCGACTCGCAGCCAGTATGGAAGGCGATCGTCACCGGCGCGCTCTTGCCAGGTCTCGTGGTAGTGCCGTGCCCATGGCCGCTCTGTGGTCACCAGAGACCTGCCGGACGATCTGGCAGCACGTTGGCGGGCACCGTCTGGCTGAGGTCGAGTGAGCCCTGGTCGGCGTGCTCCACGACCGCTGAGACGTTGCGCGCCTCGAGCTGATCCAGGACGGCACTTGCGACGGCCGGCGACGTAGCCCAGGCGGTGCGCCTCTGTACCCAGGACGGCGAGTGATCTCCACACGCTGCGATGTGGCGACGGGACTCGGTTCGCGGCCCCTCCACAAACGCGGTTCCGCGGTCAAACGTGATTCGCCACGTCATGAGGCCAGCCACCACTCGCCGCCGTGTGGGTGGCCGGTGACGTGCTCGCGGAGCGCCCTTGCGGTGCGCAGCTCGTCCATCCCGAGGCCAGCGCACGGGCAGTGTTCACCTGTTGGCGCCGGGCGGTCGTAACCGCAGGGCTCGCCGGTGACACAGCCGCACAAGCAACCGTCGGCAGTACCATGTGGGTGTCGGTGAGTACGACGTTCGAGGGCGCTTCTTGGCGGGGGCGCCCTCTGTCGTTGTCAGGCAGCCCCATCGAGACCACCCGCCTCAAGCAGCTCAGTCTCGGCCGACTCTGCGACCCGGGTCAGGTCGCGCGCTTGGCGACGCGCTTGGGCAGACTTCAGAGCCAGTCTCGCAAAATGCGCCTTGCGCAAGCGAGAGCGAACGCCGCCTCCGAAGTCAGATAGCCGCCCACGAGAGCTGGGCGCACACCGAAGACCGATCCGCACGCACCGCGCCTGCCCGCGCCGCGATGGACCAGAGGTTCCTCGATGAGGCGGGTGGGGATCCGATCCGTGCCGCCCACTAATCGTCCCAGTTCAGAGGGTTCTTTCGACTCGGCTGCACCCGCGGCGGCTCGCCGGGCATCTTGGGGTAGTCGGGCGGGAACGGCATCTCACCGAGCCCGGACTCGTCGTAGAGCCGTAGCAGGGGCTCGATCGAGCACTCCACGTCGTCGATGGTGGCCCACGGGTCACCGTCTGCGAGGCGGTCGGGAACGGTGAAGAGGTTGAACTCCGCGGGGCTGGTCAGCGTCGCGAGCTCCTTCCACGTCATCGGCGTGGAGACCGGTGCGCCGGGGATCGGGCGCAGCGAGTACGCCGAGGCGATGGTGCGGTCGCGGCAGTTCTGGTTGAAGTCGACGAAGATGCGCTCGCCGCGCTCTTCCTTCCACCACTTGGTGGTGACGCCGTCGTCTCGTTTCTCCAGCTCGCGGCCGAAGCCGATGGCGGCGTGGCGGACGTCGGTGAACTCCCAGTCCGGCTTGATGCGCACGTAGATGTGGACGCCGCGGTTGCCCGACGTCTTCGGGAAGCCGACGAGTCCGAGCTCCTCGAGCAGCTCGCGCGCCACGCCGGCGACGCGCACGGCGTCGGTGAAGGTGGTGCCCGGCTGCGGGTCGAGGTCGATGCGCAGCTCGTCGGGGCGGTCGACGTCGGTGCGGCGCACCGGCCACGGGTGGAAGGTCAGCGTGCCCATGTGCGCGCACCAGACCGGCACTGCGATCTCGGTCGGGCAGATCTCGTCGGCCGTGCGTCCCGAGGGGAAGGTCACCTCGACCGACTCCAGATAGTCGGGCGCCCCCTTCGGCACCCGCTTCTGGTAGAACGCGTCCGCCTTCTCGCCGGGTCGGCCGGTGGCCAGCTTGATGTCGGGGCGTACGCCGGCGGGCCACCGCTCGAGCGCGGTCGGCCGGTCGCGGAGCGCCCGCATCAGGCCGTCGCCGACGGACGCGAAGTACTCGGCGACCATCAGCTTGGTCACCTCGGGCGTCTGTTCGGTCGCCTCGTAGATCACCCGGTCCGGGCTCGAGACGCGCACGGCGCGGTCTCCGGCGGCCACCTCGGCTGCGGCTGGCTTCGGCATGGTGCCAAGGTATCTGGATGGACCCCCGGCTGACCGCCGCTGTGGAGACCAGCCGCCGCTGGTACGACGACGTGTGCGCCCTCCACGGCGTGCCGGTCTGGTCGGACGACCACCTGTGGGTGGCTCTCGCCGCGCCGCCGGCGTACCACTCCGTGGTCAAGACACTGACCCCCGGCGTGGGGCGCGACGCGGTGCTCGCGGCGATGGAGCGGCACGAGCGCGGCTCGGTCGCCGACTCGTTCGGCACCCTCGACCTCGCTCCCGACGGCTACGACCTGATCATCGACGCGACGTGGGTGCTGCACGAGGGCTTCGCCGACGCGGTCTGGCCCGAGGGTTGGTCGCTGGTGCGCGAGCCCGACCTGCTGGCCGCGTGGTGCAGCGCCCACGACTACGCCGACGTGCTGGTCCCGGCCGTGCTGGACCACCAGAGCTTCCGGGTCCTGACCAGGCTCGCAGACGGCGTGCCCGTGGCCGGCGCGGTGGTCCACGACGCCGGGGCCGTTGCCGGCCTCTCCAACGTCTGGTCGGCGGGAGACGCGATCACCTCGCTCGACCACGCCGACCTGCTCGCCTGCCTCGCGGTGCTGCATCCGGGCCGGGCTGTCACCGACTACGCGTGGGGCGACGACCTGCCGCCCCTGCTCGAGGCGGGCTACGCGGACCTCGGCCCGCAGCGCGTGTGGGCACGGTAGTCACGGGGCCGTCATCAAGTAGTCACATCGAGCCATGGGCTGGTCTTGCGGTGGCGATTAACGTGGACCACATGGCCTACGAGGTGAAGAAGACCGACGACGAGTGGCGCGAGAAGCTCTCGCCCGAGGAGTACGCCGTGCTGCGCAAGGCCGGCACCGAGCGCGCCTTCACCGGCAAGTTCACCGACACCGAGACGATCGGCGTCTACCGCTGCAAGGCGTGCGACGCCAAGCTCTTCGAGTCCGACACGAAGTTCCACTCCGGCTGCGGGTGGCCGTCGTTCTACCAGCCGATCACCGACACCCTCGAGTACATCGAGGACAACGCCCTCGGCATGAAGCGGGTCGAGGTCCGTTGCGCCAACTGCGGGTCCCACCTCGGGCATGTCTTCCCCGACGGCTACGGCACCCCGACGGGCGACCGCTACTGCATCAACTCGATCAGCCTGACCCTCGAGCCCGCCTCCGAGGGCGCGGCCGTCGAGCAGGGTTGAGGGAGTCGTTGAGTCGCGCCTCCCGTTCGTTGAATCGCGTCTCGCTGCTCGCTGCTGGTCACTGAAGGCGCCAGTCAACGAACGGGAGGCGCGACTCAACTGGTTTCACGCAGCACCGAGCGGATGACCACGAGCCCCTCGCCGTACGCCGCGTCGGCCCAGGCCTGCAGTGTCCCGTCGTCCCAGACGACGTCGACCATGAGCTTGTCGAGCTGCGGGCCGCTGCTGAGCAGGCCTGGCAGGTCCTGGAGGCCGTCCTGGATCTCGACGAGCTCGGCCTCGGTGTGCTCGCTGACGCTCACGCACAGCGGGCCGCCCCAGACCTTGCGCAGCGCCGCCTCGGCGCCCTCGGGGTCGTCGGTCACCAGCACGTTGACGATGGTGCCGCTGGCGTCGTCGGCGGGCTTGCCGGGGTCAGCACCCATGTCGAGGAACGAGCCGGCGTACGTCGGCAGCAGGGCCGCCGCGCTGTAGACCGCGTCCTGGTCCTCGAAGGCGACCTTGTCCGGGTCGACCACGGCCCACCCCCCGTCGGGCTCGGGACAGGGAGTGGTGAACGGGTCGTCCGTGGGCGCGGCGGGGTCGTAGAGCGCCGAGCTGACCGGCTCCTGCGTGACCGTGAACGTCTCGCCGTCATAGGTGCCGGTGACGGCATAGCTGCCCCAGCGCGTCGTACCGGAGGCCTCGGAGGTGTCCTTGACCGGAGCCCAGTCCCAGTTGGTGATCGGGATGCCGCTGCACTGCGGCGGGTAGGACTCCGCGATCGCACCCAGGCACAGCTGCGGGTCGTCACCCTGGCCGAGGTCCATCACGGTGCCGACCCCCACGACCTCGCCGTCGGGCGGCGGCACGCTGCGTGGGCATCTCCCCCGCGGAGGCGCCGGATCCTCCGCCCGATCCGGCGTCACCGGACCCGACCCGGCCGGGATCGGAGACGGTGCCGGAGTCGGAGCCGCTGCAGGCCGTGAGCAGGGCGACCCCGAGGGCGGCCGTCACCACGGCGACACGGATGCGCTTCATGGGGTTGAGACGTGACGTCGCAGGCTGCGGTTCCCCCTCACGGCAGCCGCTGGATCAGCTCGGCCGCCGTCGTGCGAGGACCGGTGTAGAACGGCACTTCCTCGCGCACGTGGCGCCGTGCGGTCGACGCCCGCAGGTGGCGCATCAGGTCGACGATGCGGTGCAGCTCGTCGGCCTCGAAGGCGAGCATCCACTCGTAGTCGCCGAGGGCGAAGCTGGAGACCGTGTTGGCCCGCACGTCCGGATAGCCACGGGCCATCTGGCCGTGCTCGGCGAGCATCGCGCGGCGCTCGGACTCGTCGATGAGGTACCAGTCGTAGGAGCGGACGAACGGGTAGACGCAGACGTAGGCGCGCGGACCCTCCTCGTCGGAGAGGAACGCCGGCACGTGGCTCTTGTTGAACTCCGCGGGCCGGTGCAGCGCCAGCTGGCTCCAGACCGGGGCGAGGCGCCGGCCGAAGACCGTGCGACGGAAGCGGTGGTAGGCGTCCTGGAGCTGCTCGGCCGTCGCCGCGTGCCACCAGACCATGAGGTCGGCGTCGGCGCGGAAGCCCGAGACGTCGTAGATCCCGCGGACCACCACGTCGTCGGCGGCGAGCTTCTCGAAGAGGCTCTCGACCTCGCGCGCCTCGGTGTCGCGGCGGTGGTCGCCGAGGTCGCCGAGCAGGTCGCGCAGCGAGAAGACCGACCACATCGTGTAGCGGATCGAGTCGTTGATCTCCTTGAGGTGGGCTGCCTTGGTGGCGGCCCCCGTGGGCGGGCTCGTCGGGGCGCTGTCGCTCATGCGTTCATTGTGCCGCGCGGAGCTGCGCCACCGCCGCGCGGGCCGAGGCGATGACGGCGGGGATGCCCACGCCGTCGTACGCCGCCCCGCAGACCACGAGTCCGGGCACCCCCGCAACGGCGGCCCGGACCCGGGCGATCCGGTCGAGGTGACCGACGGCGTACTGCGGGAGCGCGCCTCCCCACCGCTGCACGTGGGCCTCGACCGGGCGCGCCCGGAGCCCGGCGAGGTCGGCGAGGTCGGCCAGCGACCGGGCGACGAGCACGTCGTCGCCGACCTGCAGCGTCGCCTCCTCCCCCGCCCTGCCCAGCGAGGTGCGCAGGAGCAGCAGGTCGCCGTCGCCGGCGGCGCGGACCCAGTCCCACTTCGCGAAGGAGTACGTCGATGCCTTGACCGCATAGCCGTTCTCCAGGGCCTCGACCGGCGGCACGAGGAAGCCGGACGCGTCGGCCCCCATCGGGACGTCGACGGCGCGGAACGCCAGGGTGACGATCGCCGTCGACGCCGTCGCGATGTCACCCAGCTCGATCGCCGCGGCCGGCACCAGCGCGGTGAGCAACCGGGCAGCCGGGGCCGGTGGCGTGGCGAGGACGACGGCGTCGGCGGCCACGTGCTGCGGCGCGCGGGTCTCGCCGACGGTCAGCCGGAAGCCGGTGCCGTCCCGGTCCAGCGCACGCACGGTGGCGCCCGTCCGCCACTCGAACCGGCCGGACGCGGCGAGGGCGTCGACGAGCCGGTGCACCCCGCCGTCGATCCCGGCGAACACCGGCCCGTCGACCTGCGGCAGCGCGGCGGCCTGCTCCAGCAAGGAGCCGCGGGCGGCCAGGGCCGCGATCTGCGGGGCGGCGGCACGGGCGGAGAGCGCCCACGACCGGCCGGCGTACACGCCGCCGAGCAGCGGCTCCACCAGCCGGTCGACGACCTCGTCGCCGAGCCGGGCCGCGACCAGCGCGCCGACCGACACGTCACGGTCGAGCGGGGTCGCCGGGATCGTGACCTCCTCGCGCACGCGGGCGAGCCCGGCCTCCGACAGCACCCCGGATGCGGCCAGGTCGTCGAGGTCGGTCGGCACACCGAGGATCGAGCGCGGCAGGGGACGCAGCGCACCGCGTGACCAGACCCGCGAGGCGGTCGTCGCCGGATGTACGACGGGCAGCCCCAGCTCGCGCGCCAGGTCGACCGCCTCGGGACGCCGGGCCAGCATCGCCTCGGCCCCGACGTCGACCCGCACCCCCGCGACCTCGGCGCCGCGGAGCTTGCCGCCGAGGCCCGGGCTCGCCTCGAGGAGGACGACGTCGTGGTCGGAGCCGAGCAGGTACGCCGCCGTGAGCCCGGCGATCCCGCCTCCGACGACCACGACTCTGCCCATGCCCGAACGGTAACGATCCGGTCACCGACGGAACCCGTCGGCCGCCCGCTCCCGTCCCAGCACCCATGACCACCACCTCGCCGTCGTACATCCACCGCAGCCGCCCTCGCCGTGGCCGCGCTCCTGACCTTCGCCGGCTGCTCGGGCAGCGGGGACAGCGACGACTCCGGGGCCGGCTCCTCCGCCGACGAACCTGCCGCCGGCTCCGCCCGCGAGCTCTCCGGAACCGGAGACGACGCGGTGGGCGAGGCGGAAGCCCCTGCGGACGAGTCCGGTGGTGGCGACGGCCAGGTCACCTCCGACGGATCCGTCGCGGCGCCGGTCCTGGCCGCGGAGCGGTCGGTCATCTCGACCGCGGTGGTCTCGGTGCGCAGCGACGACGCGACCAGGACCCGCACCGACGTGATGCGGATCGTCGACATCCACCGCGGCCAGGTCAGCGACGAGGAGACCTCGACCGACGACGTCGGGCCAGGTGCAGCTGTCCCGCCTGGTGCTGCGGATCCCGGCCTCGGACTTCGCCGAGACCGTAGGCGAGCTCGAGAAGGTCGCCGAGCTGGCGTCGTCGAACAAGTCGTCGGAGGACGTGTCGTTCGACGTGATCGACACCCGGGCGCGGATCCGCGCGCAGGAGCAGAGCCTGCGGCGCGTCGAGCTGCTGCTGGAGCGGGCCGAGTCGATCCGCGACGTCGTCAGCATCGAGTCCGAGCTGACCCGGCGGCAGGCCGAGCTCGAGGCGTTGAAGTCCAAGCAGGCCTACCTGAGCGACCAGACGACGTACGCCACGATCACCGTCTACGTCGAGCAGAAGGCCGAGCGCGAGAAGCCCGCGAAGCCCGACACCGACGAGTCCGGCTTCCTGGCCGGGCTCGACGGCGGCTGGACGGCGCTCGCGGCCTTCGCGACCGTGCTGGCCACCATCGTGGGCGCGCTGCTGCCGTGGCTCGTCGTGCTCGCGATCCTCGGCGTGGCCGACCTGGCTGCTGACCCGCCGGTTCGCCCGCCGTCGCCCGGCCGCCCCCGCTTCGCCGACGGCGGGTGCGCAAGGATGAAGGCGTGGACGAGCTCACTGCCCCCCTCGCCGTGCTGATCGACGCCGACAACACCTCCCCCAAGCACGCCGGCGCCGTCATGGACGAGGCCGCCAAGTACGGGCGACCCACCGTGCGACGCGCATACGGCGACTGGACCAGGCCCGGCTCGGCGGCTGGAAGAAGCAGCTGAACCGGCGGGCCATCCAGCCGATGCAGCAGTTCGCGTACACGACCGGCAAGAACGCCACCGACTCGAGCCTGATCATCGACGCGATGGACCTGCTCTACGCCGGCCACGTGGGCGGCTTCGTCCTGGTCTCCAGCGACAGCGACTTCACGCGGCTCGCGACCCGGCTGCAGGAGTCGGGTCGCCCGGTCTACGGCATCGGGGGCAAGAAGACACCCGAGCGCCTTCCAGCAGGCCTGCACCCAGTTCATCTACCTCGAGAACATCTCGGGGTCCACGGCCCCGGACGCCGAGCCGGACGCCGACGACACCGACGACGGCGACCCCGACGACGGCGACGCAGGCGTCCCCGACCTGCGCCGGCTGCTCGCCACGGCGATCGGCAACACGGCCGGCGACGACGGCTGGGCCGGCCTCGGTGCGGTCGGGCAGTACCTCGGCCGCGCCAACGCGGCGTTCGACCCCCGCACCTACGGCCACCGCCGGCTCAGCGACCTGGTCAAGGCGCAGGACTACGTCGACGTGCGCGACAGCGACACCGTCAGCGGCCCGATCTGGGTGCGCATCAGCCAACAGCCCAGCCGCCAGCAGCCCAGGAAGACCGCCAAGCGCGCGCCGGCGAAGAAGGCGACCCGTCGAGGTCAGGCGGGCTCGTAGCCCTGCACGAACTCCGTGAGTCGGCTGAGCTGGTCGGGGTCGGTGCTGGGGATCACGCCGTGCCCCAGGTTGAAGATGTGCCCCCGGGCCGCTCGACCTGCCTCGATGATCTCGGCCGCACGTGCGGTCATCACGTCGGTGGGCGCGAAGACCAGGGTCGGGTCGAGGTTGCCCTGCACGGCCCGGTCGCCCACGTGGCCGATGGCGGTCGCCAGCGGCGTACGCCAGTCGACGCCGACGACGTCGGCCCCGGCCCGGCCCATCAGGGACAGCAGGTTGGCGGTGCCGACGCCGAAGTGGATGCGTGGCACCCCGAGCCGGCCGGCGTGCTCGAGCACGCGGGCGGAGTGCGGCATCACGCGGTCCTCGTAGTCGGCGGGCGTCAGTGCCCCCGCCCACGAGTCGAACAGCTGCACGGCCGAGGCACCCGCGGCCACCTGGACCTCGAGGTAGGTCGCGGAGATGCCGGCGATCTTGCGCATCAGCGCGTCCCACACCTCGGGCGCGCCGAACATCATCGCCTTGGTCTTCGCGTGCTCCTTGGACGGGCCACCCTCGACGAGGTACGACGCCACCGTGAACGGCGCGCCGGCGAAGCCGATCAGCGGCGTGCTGCCGAGCTCACCCACCAGGCCCCGGACGGCCTGGGTGACGAAGTCGACGTGACCGGGCTCGAGGTCGGGGATCGCCGCGACGTCGGCCAGCGTGCGAACGGGCTCGGCGATGACCGGCCCCACGCCGGGCTTGATGTCCAGGTCGACACCGACGGCCTTCAGCGGCAGCACGATGTCGGAGAAGAGGATGGCCGCGTCGACGCCGTACCTGCGCACCGGCTGGAGCGTGATCTCGACGACCAGGTCGGGGTCGGAGCAGGCGTCGAGCATGGCGACGCCCTCGCGCACGCGGAGGTACTCCGGCAGCGAGCGGCCCGCCTGCCGCATGTACCAGACCGGCGGACGCGACACCGCCTCACCGCGCGCCGCGCGGACGAACAGGCTGTCCGCGGGCGAGCCCTGGCGCAAGGGGGTCTGATCCACGCCGGGGATCCTCCCAGGTCAGGCGGCGTGTCCGCACATCGGCAGAACCGGGCTAGACCTACTGTGGAGGGCATGGTCGTCCGCCAGGAGGCGCACCCGGGGACGGGTGCGGACGCAAGCCCGCCCGAGTTCCGGGCCGCCGTCGCCAGCATGCGCGAGGCGCGGCTGCGCGCCGAGATCTTCTGCGAGGAGATGCCGGCGCCCCAGCGGATCGCGCCCTATGCGTTCGCCCTCTCGGCCGACCTGACCGTGGACGGTGAGGACGTCGGCACCGGCCGGATCATCCTGCTGCACGACCCGGCCGGCAACGACGCCTGGGACGGCACCTTCCGCTGCGTGGCCTACGTGCGCTCCGACCTCGACCCGGAGATGATCACCGACCCGTTGCTCGCGGGGGTCGGGTGGTCGTGGCTGGTCGAGGCGCTCCAGGAGCACGGGGCGGCGTACCGCTCTCCCTCCGGCACGGTGACCCGCGTCGCGACCGAGAGCTTCGGCGGGATGGCCGACGACGGCGGGAGCGCCCAGATCGAGGTCCGCGCGTCGTGGACCCCCGACTTCGACGACGACGCGCCCGACGCGAGCCCGCACGTGCGCGCCTGGGGCGACCTGCTGTGCATGTCGGCCGGCCTCCAGCCTGTTCCTGAGGGGGTCGCGGCGATGCCGAGCCGACGCGGTCAACGTGGTTCCGGCCGCTGAGGACGATGTCGGAGATCCCGGGTGACCGCACCGGCGCAGACCTCACGGGCGCAGGCCGCGCCGGTGCGACGAGCCGTCCCGAGGCCGTTCCCGAGGCCGTCCCGAGGCCGTCCCCGAGCAGGTCGAGGAGCCGGTCGAGGAGCAGGCACCGCTGCTGACGCTGCGCGACGGACTACCGCTGGTCGTCGAGACGGAGCCCGCGCTGCGCGCCTTCTGCGACCTGCTGGCAGCGGGTTCCGGGCCGGTCGCCATCGACGCCGAGCGGGCGTCGGGCTACAAGTACTCCAACCGGGCCTACCTCGTGCAGCTGCGCCGCGAGGGCGCCGGCACCGCCCTGGTCGACCCGATCGCCTTCGAGTCCCTCGAACCCCTCGCCCGCGCTCTCGAGGGCACCGAGTGGATCCTGCATGCCGCCACCCAGGACCTGCCCTGTCTCGCCGAGGTCGGCCTGCGGCCCGCGGCGCTCTTCGACACCGAGCTCGCCGGCCGGCTGCTCGGGAAGCCGCGCGTCGGCCTGGCCACGCTCGTCGAGGAGGTCGTCGGTCAGCGGATGCGCAAGGAGCACTCCGCTGCCGACTGGTCGACCCGCCCGCTGCCGGAGTCGTGGCTGGAGTACGCCGCCCTCGATGTCGAGGTCCTGCTCGAGCTGCGCGAGGCGATGGTCGACGAGCTCGCCGCCGCCGGAAAGTCCGAGTGGGCGCGCCAGGAGTTCGAGGCGCTCCTGTCGTTCGAGCCGACCGTTCGCGAGGAGGCCTGGCGGCGTACCTCCGGGGCGCACAAGCTCCGCGGGCGCAGGGCCCAGGGCGCCGTCCGCGCCTTGTGGGAGGCCCGCGACCGGATCGCCCGCGAACGCGACATCGCGCCTGGTCGGATCATCCCCGACTCCGCGATCATCGCCGCCGCGGCCGCCATGCCGTCCGACCGCGCCGGGCTGCTCGCCGTCCAGGGGTTCCACGGCCGCGGTGCCGCGCGCCACGCCCGCGACTGGATCGCCGCCCTGGACGCCATCCGCGACGCCCCCGAGTCCGAGCTGCCCGGGCGTCCGGCGCGCAGCGACGGCCCGCCGCAGCCACGCGCCTGGGCCGAGCGCGACCCCGTCGCCGCCCGCCGCCTCGCCCACGCCCGCACCGGCATCGCCGTCCTGTCGGAGAAGCACCAGGTGCCGGTGGAGAACCTGCTGACCCCCGACTACCTGCGCCGGGTGCTGTGGACGCCGCCCGCCGCCCGTCAGCCACAGGAGCTCGCCGTCGAGGTGGGCCGACAGCTGCGCGCCCTCGGCGCCCGCCAGTGGCAGATCGAGCTCACCGGCCCCACCATCGTCGCCGCCATCATCGCGGCCGACACAGCTCCGACCCCGGCTATCCCGACGGACTCGGACTGACCTCCTCCGGCGAGAGGATCAGTCGCGACTCCTCGTCGATGGAGGTGGTGATCTCCTCGATCGCCTCGGGCGGGAGGATGTCGGCGGTGACGAGCTCCTGAAGGTAGGGGGCGACGGCGTCCTCGAGCTCGTCCCAGCTGGTCAGCAGCGGCGGGATGTAGATGTCGCGGACCGCGGTGTTGAAGACCCTGGCGTTGTCGGGCAGCCGGCCGGGCTGGAGGAACTCCTCGGAGGTGGCGACGGCCACGTTGGCCGGCACCAGGTAGCCGGCCCGGGCGACCGCCGTGACGGACTCCTCGGTGACGGTGTGGGCGAGGAAGTCGGCGGCCTCCGGGACGTGCGGGGTGGACGCCGACAGGCACAGGCCGGTGATGTCGCCGACGGTGCCGGACCCCTCGATGACCGGAATCGGCATCACGTCGAACTCCAGCCCCTGCACCTGACGGAAGCGCGGGACCAGGTCGCGGAAGCCGGCCATCATCCCCAGCTTCCCGCGCTCGAACCACTCCACCGGCGGGCGCTGCAGGAGCTCGTCGGGGCTGAGGGTGATCTGGGCGTTGCGGAGCACCCCGAGCGTCGTCTCCAGTGCGGACCGCGTGCTCTCCTCCGAGAACGTCAGCGTCGTCGGGTCGGTGTCGTCGTCGAAGATCTGACCGTCGCCGGAGACGATGAACGGCGCGAACCCCGACAGGGTCGCGTCGATCGAGACACCCTTGCTCTGTCGGCGTGGTCGGGTCGCGAACTCGGCCGCGGCGTTGAACTGCTCGAACGTCCACGCGCGCGGCGGCTCCTCCGCGTCGTCCGACCCTGGTGCCTGGAGGCCACGAGCGCGCATCCGGTCGAAGTCGATGAGCTCGGTGTTGTAGTAGATGACCATCGGCGAGATGCCGTAGGGCATGCATTGCAGCCTGTTGTCGAGGCTGAAGGCGCGCAGGGCGTCTCGCGAGTAGCCGTCGCCGAAGTCGACACCGCGGGCGTCGAGCAGCTCGTCGACCGGCTGCACCTCGCCATCCTCCTGGAAGCCCGCGAGGTCACGCCGGGAGATCAGGAAGACGTCGGGCAGCTCGTCGTCGGACTCGAGCGCGTTGACCGCCGCGTCGCGGTTGGGCCAGGCGACGACGCTGACCTGGGCCGCGTCGTTCAGCGAGTTGAACTCGCGGACCATGTCGTCGTAGCCGGCGACCTCGTCCTCGGAGCCGAAGACACCGAACGTCAGCTCCGCCGGCTCGGTGGCCTCGGTCGAGCTGGCGTCCGGCGAGGGCGTCGGCTCGGCCGGACCGCCGCCGTCCGTGCAGCCGGCTACGAGGGCGGCGAGCAGCAGGAGGGTCACGCTGACGGCGGTGCTGCGCGCGGACCAGGCACCTGTGCGCGCGCTCACATGACCTCCTTGCCTGACCTTGGCTACCCGGCGAGCCTTCACGATAGCGGGGCGCTCCGACGGGCCCGGCGGGCGATCAGTCCAGCGCGTGGTGCTCGCGGGCCGCGGCGACGACGTCGTGGAAGCGCGACTCCACCAGTGCCGCTCCCTCGCGGCGAATGTCCTCGGGCTGGAGCCGGAGCAGTCGGTCCAGCCGCACCTCGCTCGGCCGGCCCTCGCGGTCCCAACCGCCCGTGCCGACGTCCATCCAGTAGCGCCCGTAGCGCGCCTCGTCCTCGGCGTCGACGTCGTGGTCCTGGCTGGAGAGCATCAGCCCGAGCCACTCGTCTCCGTCCTGCGCGATGAGCAGCACCGGCCGGTCCTTGCCCTGGTTCGGGTCGTCCTCGTAGGCCACCCAGGCCCACACGACCTCGCCCGGGTCCGGCTCGCCGTCGACCTCCGGGGCATAGATCACGCCCGGGGCCCCTGCCGGAGTGGGCGAGCGGTCGGCCGGGTCGCCGGAGGGGTTGAACGGCGTGGGCTGCGGAGTCGAAGTCAGGCTGTCGAACAGCCGTCGCCAGACGCTCATGGGAGGGACAGTACGCCGGACCGGGAGCGCCTCACGGCGCAAGGCCGCTCGTAGCGGCTGAAGTTGGGACCCGGGGCTGCCGCGGCCCGGCGCACTGCTCGTACAAGCCTACGACCTGTCCGGGTATTCCATCGACTTTCACGGCTTCGTCGGTGGTGTCGGCGCACCGCTGGTTGAGGAGGGCCGCCAGGCCCGAAGCTCGAAACCTGCGGCGCAGCCAGTCAGGCCAAGGCGGCGCGCAGCTCCAGGTGGGCGGCGTGCTCGAGCTGCTCGGCGAGGGTCAGCATCCGGGCGGTCTCGGCCGTGCTGGGCCCCTCGGGAGGGTGGGGCAGCGACGCGCGGCCGGCCGCGACCACGCGGGCGAACGCCGCGGCGCGCAACAGCACGTCGGCGTACTCGCGCTCGGCGATGCCGCGCAGCACCTCGTCGACCATGGCGCGGAGCTCGTCGGGGCCGGGCGGGTCGGCCACGCCCGCGACGACGCGAGCGACCTGGGCGTGGGCCTGGCCGGCGTCGTACTCCCGCGCGGCGCCGACCGGGTCGGCGTACACCCAGGAGCGCAGGAGGTAGAGCCGCCACAGCGACCCGGCCAGCGAGTCCGCGGCCGACCCCGACCAGAGCTCGGCCAGGGTCTCGAGGCCCTCGGTCTCGGCGAGGTGGAGGACGCGGTCGGCGATCCCGGCATCGTCGCTGTCGTGCGCGCCGCGCACGAGCAGCGTTGCCGCGCGGTCGGCCGCCTCCCGCACCAGCATCGGGTCGGCGCCGCCCTCGATCGCCTCGAAGTAGCCCGCGCCAGGGGTGGCGGGCTTGTGGTGCCGGTCGGACGTCACACGACCACCATAGGAGCCAGGAGTGGCCGTCCGTGGCTCATCCGCGCTCAACCAGCGTTGGAGACGGCGGCGAAGGCCTTCCGGATCCGCTGGTCGCTGACCGGCTGCGCGGTGCCGAGCTGCTGGGCGAACAGCGAGACCCGGATACTCCTCCAGCATCCACCGCACCTCGCGCAGCGCGGCGCCGGGCGGCCGTCCGTCCGGCAGCGCGGCGACCTGGTGCAGGTAGGCCTCCTGCAGCGGGACCACCAGATCCATCAGCTGCCGGTCGCGGGCGACGTCGGTGAGCCGCTCTCGACGCTGCTCGACCGCCGCGAGGTAGCGGACCAGGTGGCGCAGCCGCAGCAGGCCGGCCTCCCCGACGAAGCCGTCGTGGACGAGGCGCCCCACCTGCGCCTTCATGTCGGTCAGCGCCGGCAGCGTCGCCATCTCGGCCCGCCCCGACAGTGCCTTGTCAGCGGCCCGCCAGGCGTCGAGCGCCCGCAGCAGGTCGTGCAGGCCGACGGCCACCCGCTCGTCGTGACCGGCACGGACGGCCGTCAGCAGGGCGGCGTACTCCTCCTCCGAGCGCACCGGCGCCCGTTCGTCGACGACGTCGAGCACCGCGGCCCGGGCGACGTCGGCGAGCAGGACGGCGACGCTGGGGTAGGGCGTCCCGGCCAAGGACAGCCGCTGGCGCTGGTCGAGGGCGTCGAGACCGGGCGTCGGGAGCGCCAGGGTGACCAGCCGTGCGACGCCAGCGCGGTGGCGGGCCTCTGCCTCGTCCTCGCTGCCGAAGACGCCCAGACCTACCGTTCCGCCCGGGGCGAGGGTGGTGCCCTCGTCGACGAGGGCGGGAAAGCCGCGCACCTCGTGGCCGGCCCTGGTCTGCGTGAACGACCGCTCGACCGTGCCGAAGGTCCACGTCGTCTGCCCGGTGGCCGAGCGCCCGCTGTCGGCCGCGACGGCGGCGATCGCGGCGTCGAAGCGCGGCCGCAGCGGCGCCTTCAGGGCCTCGAGGTCCTTGCCCTTGGCCTGCTCGTGCCCGGCGTCGTCGACGACCCGGAAGGTCGGCCGCAGGTGCTCGGGCACCTTGGTCCAGTCCCACGCCTCGCGCGGCACCACGACGCCCTTTGGTCGACCGCACGTGCCGCTCCAGGGCGTCGAGCAGCGGCTCCTCGCCGGGAGGTACGACGGCCAGGAAGTCGCGCGCGGTGTTCGGCGCCGGAACGAGGCCGACCCGCAGGCTCTTGGGCAGGCTGCGGATCAGACTGGTGACGAGCTCTTCGCGCAGGCCGGGCACGTTCCACGAGAAGTCGTCGGCCTCGACCCGGTTCAGGGTCGCGACGGGCACGTCGATGGTGATGCCGTCGTCGTCGGCGCCGGGCTCGAAGTGGTAGCGGATGTCGAAGCGAAGCCCGGACGAGCCTGCCTCGTCGTTGTCGGAGTCGCTGCGCCAGTAGCTCGGGAAGTCGCCCTCCCTCACCTCCTCGGCGGCGTCGTGCGTCAGCATCTCGGGGTCGAACGTCAGGAGCTTCGGCTGTGCCTGCCTCTCGCGCTTCCACCACGTCGCGAAGTGCGCACCGCTGACGACGTCCTCGCCGACACGCGCGTCGTAGAAGTCGAAGAGGGTGTGCTCGTCGACGACGATGTCGCGGCGGCGGGCGCGGTGCTCGAGCTCCTCGGCCTCGGCGAGCAGCGCCTGGTTCTCGGCGTAGAACCGGTGCCGGCCCGACGTCAGCTCGGCCCACTCCCCCTGCACCAGGGCGTGCCGGATGAACAGCTCGCGGGCCGCGGCGCGGTCGATCGTGCCGTACTGCACGAGGCGGTCGGCGACGAGCGGGACGCCGTACAGCGTCACGCGTTCGTAGGCCAACACCGCCGCCCGCTTCTTGGACCAGTGCGGCTCGGAGTACGTGCGCTTGACCAGGTGCGCGCCGAGCTGCTCGGCCCACTCCGGCTTGATCGCGGCGTTCTGCCGGGCCCACAGCCGCGAGGTCTCCACGAGCTCGCCGGCCATGAGGTACGCCGGGTTCTTCCGCGCCAGTCCGCTGCCCGGGAAGATCGCGAAGCGGGCGCCCCGGGCGCCGAGGTACTCGCGCATCGGGCGTCGTTCGCCCGGCCTGGACTTCTCCCGCTCCTCGAGCACGCCGACGTGCGAGAGCAGCCCCGACAGCAGTGCCTGGTGGATGCCGTCGCCGTCGGGCTGGTCCGCCGGGCGACCTGTCTGCACGCCCATCTCCTTGCACACCTGGCGCAGCTGGCTCTCGAAGTCCTGCCACTCACGGACGCGCAGGTAGTTGAGGTACTCCCGCTTGCACATCCGCCGGAACGCACTGCTGGACAGGTCCTGCTGTTGCTGGCGCAGGTAGCGCCAGAGAGCCAGCCACGTCAGGAAGTCCGAGGTCTCGGACTTGAAGCGCGCGTGCTGCTGGTCGGCCTGCGCCTGCTGCTCGGCCGGGCGTTCGCGGGGATCCTGCAGCGACAGGGCGGCGGCGATCACGATCACCTCGCGAACGCAGCCGAGCCGTTCGGCCTCGAGCACCATCCGGCCCAACCGTGGGTCGATCGGCAGGCGCGCCAGTCGCCGCCCCACCTTGGTCAGCCGGTCGCCGCTGAGGGCGCCGAGCTCGTCCAGCAGCTGGTGCCCGGCCTGCACGTTGCGCTTGTCGGGCGGTTCGACGAACGGGAACCGCGCGAGGTCGCCGAGCCCGAGCGAGGCCATCTGCAAGATCACGCTCGCGAGGTTGGTGCGCAGGATCTCGGGGTCGGTGAACTCAGGACGCGCCTCGAAGTCCTCCTCGGAGTAGAGGCGGATCGCGATGCCCGCCGCCACGCGACCGCATCGGCCCGACCGCTGGTTCGCGGATGCCTGGCTGATCGCCTCGATGGGGAGTCGCTGCACCTTCGTGCGCACGGAGTAGCGAGAGATGCGGGCGACTCCGGTGTCGACGACGTAGCGGATCCCCGGCACGGTCAGCGACGTCTCGGCCACGTTGGTCGCGAGCACGATCCGACGACCGCCGTGCGGCTGGAAGACCTTGTGCTGCTCTGCTGCGGAGAGCCTGGAGTAGAGGGGGACGACGTCGATGCCGCCGCCGCCCCGCCCGTACGCCGTCCCGAGCTCGTCCAGTGCGTCGGCGGTGTCGCGGATCTCGCGTTCGCCCGGCAGGAACACCAGGATGTCGCCGGCCCCCTCGGCCATCAGCTCCCTGGTGGCCGCGACGATCGCCTCGGTCTGGTCGCGGACGACGGCCTCGCCCTCGTCGTCGTTCTCCGGGACCTCCACGAGCGGGCGATAGCGGATGTCGACCGGGTAGGTCCTCCCGGAGACCTCGATGATCGGCGCGGGCCGGCCGCGCCGGTCGGCGAAGTGCTGTGCGAACCGCTCCGGGTCGATGGTCGCGGAGGTGATGATCAGCTTCAGGTCGGGCCGTTTCGGCAGCAGGCGCCTGAGGTAGCCGAGCAGGAAGTCGATGTTCAGACTGCGCTCGTGGGCCTCGTCGATGATGATCGTGTCGTACCTGCGCAGCTGGCGGTCGCGCTGGAGCTCGGCGAGCAGGATGCCGTCGGTCATCAGCTTGACCCGGCCGGCGCGCGAGGTCCTGTCGGTGAAGCGGACCTGGTATCCGACCAGGTCGCCGAGCTCGGTGCCGAGCTCGGACGCGATCCGCTCGGCGACCGAACGGGCCGCGATCCGGCGCGGTTGGGTGTGGCCGATCAGCCCCTTCTCCCCGCGGCCGAGCTCGAGGCAGATCTTCGGGAGCTGCGTGGTCTTCCCGGAGCCCGTCTCGCCGGCGACGATGACGACCTGGTGGTCGCGGATCGCGGCCGCGATGTCGTCTCGCCGCTGGCTGACCGGAAGGTCCGCCGGGTAGGTGATGCGCAGCGGGCCGACCATGACGAGCCCATTCTGCCCGGACCGCTGTGCATCGAAGAAACCGATGTCCGCCGGGCTGCGCGGACGACACGCTCGACACAGACTTCTCACAGACTTCTCACAGGTAGCACCGCCACAGTGATCGCATGGAGCTCCTCCGGCCCGACGGGTCGCCCGTCCGCGTGCTCGTCGTCGACGACGAGACCAACATCGCCGAGCTGATCTCGATGGCCCTGCGCTACGAGGGCTGGGACGTGCGCGCCGCGCACACCGGGACCAAGGCGGTGTCGGCGGCCAAGGAGTTCCGGCCCGACGCCGTCGTCCTCGACATGATGCTGCCCGACTTCGACGGGCTCGAGGTGCTCCGTCGGATGCGCACCAGCCAGGCCGACATCCCGGTGCTGTTCCTCACGGCTCGCGACTCGGTCGAGGACCGCGTCGCCGGGCTCACCGCGGGAGGGGACGACTACGTCACGAAGCCGTTCTCGCTGGAGGAGGTCGTGGCGCGGCTGCGCGCGCTGATGCGGCGGTCGACGGTGGTCCAGCGGGCGACGTCCTCGGTGCTGGTGGTCGGTGACCTGGAGCTCGACGAGGACAGCCGCGAGGTGACCCGCGCCGGTGCCGAGATCGCGTTGACGGCCACGGAGTTCGAGCTGCTGCGCTACCTGATGCGCAACCCACGCCGCGTGCTGAGCAAGGCACAGATCCTCGACCGGGTCTGGAACTACGACTTCGGGGGCCAGGCCAACGTCGTCGAGCTCTACATCTCCTACCTGCGCAAGAAGATCGACGCCGGCCGCGAGCCGATGATCCACACCATGCGCGGCGCCGGGTACGTGCTCAAGCCGGCCGGCTGACGTGGCCGTCCTGCCTGCCGCGCCGAAGAGGCGAAGGCGCTTCGCCTCGCTCACCTCGCGCCTCGTCCTCACCGCCGTCACGTTGGTCGCCGTCGTGTGCCTGCTCATCGCGGCAGCGACGACGATCGCGATGCACCGCTACCTCGACGGACGCCTGGACGAGCAGGTGCTCGCGGCGGCCGACCGTGAGGGGTCAGGACCAGGCCCGCTGGCCCCGGGTGTCGGCCGCTTCGCAGGCGAGGGCAGCCTCCAGGCGGTCATCGCGGACTCCGGGCCGGGCAGCGGCAGAGTGGTCGGGGACGGACCTGGGCGGCTGCAACAGGTCAGCCTGGACGAGGACGATCTGGTCGAGCTCTCCGAGGTGCCCGCCGATGGACGCCCGCACGACGTGCGGCTCCGCGGCCGCGGCGAGTACCGGGTCGTGTCGAAGCCCAACCCGGTGTCGGTCGACGGTGGCGCGCCCGAGGACGGCGTGGTCGTGGTCGGTCTGCCGGCTCGTGAGGTCAACGCGACGATCGCGTCGCTGCTCGGCTGGGAGCTGCTGCTCACGCTGGTGGGGGTCACCGCCGCCGGCGCGGTCGGGCTCGTCGTCGTACGCCGGCAGCTGCGACCCCTCCGCGAGGTCGCCGCGACCGCCGAACGGGTCGCCGAGCTGCCGCTGTCGTCGGGCGAGATCGAGCTGACCGAGCGGGTGCCCGACCACCTCGTCGACGAGTCCACCGAGGTGGGTCAGGTGGGGGCGTCGCTCAACACGTTGCTCGACCACGTGGAGCGATCGTTGGCCGCGCGGCAACGCAGCGAGCTGCAGGTGCGTCAGTTCGTGGCCGACGCCTCGCACGAGCTGCGCACGCCGCTGACGACCATCAAGGGGTACGCCGAGCTCGCCCGCCGCCGTCCCGAGGACGCCGCCGCCGTGCTCGCCGCGCTCGACAAGGTCGAGTCGGAGTCGGGACGGATGACGTCGCTGGTGGAGGACCTGCTGCTGCTGGCGCGACTCGACTCCGGCCGTCCGATCGAGCACGAGCCCGTCGACCTGACCCACCTGCTGCTCGAGGCCGTCTCCGACGCCCGCGTGGTGGCCCCCGACCACCGATGGCGTCTGGACCTGCCCGACGCGGCCCTCGAGGTGACCGGCGACGAGCAGCGCCTGCACCAGCTCGTGACGAACCTGCTCGCCAACGCCCGCAAGCACACGCCGGCCGGGACGACGGTCACCGTCTCCGCCCGGCCGGGCCTGCTCACGGTGCACGACGACGGACCGGGCTTCCCGCCGGACCTCGTCCCGGCCGCCTTCGAGCGGTTCGCCCGCGCCGACACCAGCCGGGCGCGCGCGTCCGGCGGCGCCGGCCTGGGCCTCGCGCTGGTCGACGCCATCGCGCAGGCCCACGGCGGCTCGGTATCCCTGACCAGTAGGCCGGGCGACACGACCGTCACCGTCCACCTGCCTGCCTGACCCGCCGCGACGGTCCCGTCAGCCGATGGCGTCGGCGACGGTCCAGACGCAGTCTGCCGTCGGGCGTCGCGGGCGTGGCGCCGACGAGACCGGTGGTCTTGGCGCTGCTCGCTTGCGCAAGCAACTCAGGACACCGGGCCGGCCCGCGTGATCGGCGTCGAGAGCGGGTGGATGCCGGGGCGCTTGGTCCGGAACGTGGCAGCAGGTCGACCCCGACCCACGGGCGAGGGGCGGGTGCGGCCGGTCTCGACGACGAAGTCCTCGGTGCTGCGCATCTTGCGCTGGAAGTTGCCGGCGTCGAACTCGGCGCCCCAGACGACCTCGTAGACGCGTCGCAGCTCGGTGAGGGTGAACTCCTCGCCCACGAACGCGGCGGCCAGCGTCGTGTACTCCAGCTTGGCGCGCACCCTCTCGACCGCGTCGCGGAGGATCGAGCGGTGGTCGAAGGCCAGCCTCCGGTTGCTCAGCAGGGGCTCCACCGCGTGCCAGTCGGCCTCGGCGGCATCGGTGCCGGCCTTGGGCTGCACCGGCGCGGGCAGCACGGCGACGTGGGCCACGCTGACCACCCGTCCGCGCGGGTCGCGGTCCGGGGCGCCGTACGTCCGCAGCTGGTCGAGCACGACGTCACGCACACCGGTCTCCTCGCGGAGCTCGCGCTTGGCCGCGGCCAGCACGGCCTCCTTCTCGCCGACGAAACCGCCGGGGAGCGCGAGCCGTCCGCGATGCGGCGCCGCGCCGCGCTTGACGAGCAGGACGCGCAGCTCGTCCTCGGCCACGGTGAAGATCGCGATGTCGACGGTGACGGAGAAGATCGGGTACTCGCTGGTGTAGACCATCCCCCGACACGTTAGTTGTCGTGGTGACAACCGACAACCACCCGAAAGGGCATGAAAGGGTGAATGCGTGCGCAGTCTGGACGGGAAGGTCGTCGTGGTCACGGGAGCGGCGTCCGGCATCGGCCGGGCCCTCGCCGTCGACGCCGCCGGCCGCGGTGCGGCGCTCGCGATCTCTGACGTCGACGAGGTCGGGTTGGACGAGACGGCGCGTCTCTGCGCGGACGGGCGGGAGGTGCGCACCGACCGGCTCGACGTCGCCGACCGGTCCGCGATGTTCGCCTACGCCGCGTCCGTCGCGGAGCACTTCGGCCGGGTCAACGTGCTGGTCAACAACGCCGGGGTCGCCCTGCACGGCAACCTGGAGGACCTCGAGTACGCCGACCTGGACTGGATCGTCAGCGTCAACCTGTGGGGCGTCGTCCACGGCACGAAGGAGTTCCTGCCCCACCTGATCGCGTCGGGCGACGGCCACGTCGTCACGCTGTCGTCGCTCTACGGCCTGCTCTCGATGCCCGGCCAGAGCGCTTACAACGCCACCAAGTTCGCCGTCCGCGGGCTCTCGGAGGCGCTGCGCGAGGAGCTGCTGATCGCCGGCCACCCGGTCGGGGTCACCGTCGTTCACCCCGGCGGGATCAAGACCGCGATCGCCCGGAGTGCGCGCACCTCCGCGAAGGTCGACCACGACGCTGCAGCGCGCCTCTTCGACGAGAAGCTCGCCACGATGCCGCCCGAGAAGGCCGCGCGGATCATCTGGCGCGGCGTGCTCCGCGGCAAACCGCGCGTGCTCGTGGGGATGGACGCCCACGCGCTGCACCAGTTCGCCCGCCTCACGGGCTCGCGCTACCAGGACGTCATCGCGCGGGTGCACAGCCGGGCCGCCCGCGCGATCGAGGATCGATGAACCTGCAGCCCGGCACCCGTCTGGACTTCGTCACGACCAAATGGGGCGACCGGCCGCACTGGGAGTTCGAGGCGACGTACCTCGGCGTCGACGAGCACGGCGACTGGCTCGGCATCGCGCCCGGCACCCACTTCCAGCGGCCGAGCATGGCCTTCACCGGCACCAACACCCAGGTGACGCTCCTCCCCCGCGGCGAGGCGTGGTGGGTGGCGACCTTCCACGACGGCGACGGCCCGCCGCGGCAGGCCTGGGCCAACCTCGGCGACGCTCCTGTCGAGGTGTACGTCGACATGGCCACGCCGGCCGTGCTCGACGGCAGTGCGGTCCGCTGCACCGACCTCGACCTCGACGTGGTGCGCGGCACCACCGGTGTGGTGATGGTCGACGACGAGGACGAGTTCGCCGAGCACCAGATGACCTACGGCTACCCGCCCGACGTCGTCGCCGCGGCCCGGGCGGCCTGCGACGACGTACGCCGGATGGCCGAGCTGCGCGTCCCACCCTTCGACGGCGTAGCCCCTCGGGTGTGGCTCGCCCAAGTCCGCGGTCCCTAGGCTGACGGCATGCGGGTGGACTTCCACGCCTCGGCAGAGCCGACGCTGGGGATCGAGTGGGAGTTCGCCCTGGTCGACCGCGAGACGCGCGACCTGGTCAACGCGCAGGCCGAGCTGTTCGAGGAGGCCGCGCCCCACCTCAAGCGTCCTGAGCAGCTCCACCAGGAGCTGCTGCGCAACACCGTCGAGCTCGTCACCGGGGTGTGTCGCACCGTCGGCGAGGCCGTCGACGAGCTGACCGAGGAGCTGCGGGTCGTCGTCGACGCGGGTGACCGGCTCGGGCTCGACCTGTTCGGCGCCGGCACGCACCCGTTCGCCGACTGGTCGGCGCAGCAGCTCACCGCCGGTCACCGCTACGAGGAGCTGATCACCCGGACGCAGTGGTGGGGGCGGCAGATGCTGATCTGGGGTGTGCACGTCCACGTGGGCATGCCCGTCAAGGAGCGGGTGATGCCGGTGCTGTCGGCGTTGCTGACGACCTATCCCCACCTCCAGGCGCTCTCCGCGTCCTCCCCGGTCTGGGCCGGCGTCGACACCGGCTACGCCTCCAACCGGGCGCTGATGTTCCAGCAGCTGCCGACCGCGGGCCTGCCCTTCCAGTTCGGCACGTGGGAGGAGTTCGAGCACTTCTACGGCGACCAGGTCACGACCGGCGTGATCGAGGGCATGCCCGACGTCCGCTGGGACATCCGCCCCGCGCCGCACCTCGGCACCCTGGAGCACCGGGTCTGTGACGGGGTGTCGACCGTCGCCGAGATCGGCGCGCTCGCGGCGCTGGTCCACTGCCTCGTGGTCGACCTCGACACCCGCCTCTCCCAGGGCGAGAGGCTGCCGACACTGCCCGTGTGGCACGTGCAGGAGAACAAGTGGCGGGCCGCCCGCTACGGCCTCGAGGCGATCGTGATCACCGACGCGGACAACAGCGAACGTCTGGTCACCGACGACCTCGCCGGCCTGCTGGAGCACCTGGCCCCGACGGCCGACCGGCTGGGCTGCCCCGACCAGCTCTCCGCGGTCGCGGAGATCCCGGCCGGCGGCGCGTCGTACCAGCGCCAGCGCGCCGTCGCAGCACAGCACGACGGCGACCTGGTCGCGGTCGTCGACGCCGTGGTGGCCGAGCTGAAGGACGGCCTCTAGCCCGGATCAATCGTCTGGAGTCGTGACTCCTGGTGCGCAACCGCTCGACGCTGGTCAGTCCGCGCGCGGCCGCTGCCCATCGCACCTCACTTCTGGGTTGTACGCACGTGCGTACAACGCAGATGAGCCCTCTCCGGAATCTGAACGAACGATCGTTCAGAACCGGCCTCCCCCTAGCCCGGAGCCGGCAGCAGCGAGTGTCAGCCCGCGAGCAGGCCGCGCGCGGCATCCCGGGCCAGGGACCCCAGCGCGTCGAACCGCTCGGGCTCGCCGCGGGTCGCCGGACCCCAGAAGCTCAGCGTGCCGATGAGCCGCTGGTCGCGGTCGATCAGCGGCACCGACACGCCCCAGATGTCCGAGGTGTGCTCACCGCGGCAGAGCGCGAAGCCACGCGACCGCACCAGGTCGAGCTCGTCGTTGAGCGCGTCGACGGACGTGATCGTCGTGTCGGTCAGGCGGTCGAGCGAGATGTCGGCCGCGGTGATCGAGTCGGAGTACGCCAGCACCACCTTGCCGCTCGAGGTGGCGTGCAGCGGGCCGGGACCCTCACCGAGCCAGCTGGCCTCGGTGGAGTCCGGGGGCTGCACCTCGAGGACGTACCTCAGCTCCGTCTCGTCGAGCAACGCCAGCGCAACGGTCTCGCGGGTCTGCAGGCTCAGCTCGCGCACCACCCGCTGGGCCCGGGCGAGCAGGGTGTCGGGCACGACGGCGCGGGCCAGGTCGACCACCGCCATGCCGATGGAGTACTTGCGGGTCCGCGGATCGTGTGCAGCGAGGCCCTGCAGCTCGAGGGTCTGCAGGATCCGCCAGGCCGTGGCGCGGTTGAGGTGGGTGGACTTGGCCAGCTCGGCGGCGGTGGCCTCGCCCCCGTCGGCCGCGGCGATGGCGCGCAGCAGCGCAGCCGCCCGGTCAACGGACTGCACCCGGTGGTGGCCGCCCACGCTCACGCCCACATGCTCCTCGCTCCTGGTCGCGCCGTCAGCGGAATTGTCCTCTTCGCCCCTCCCGTATCCGTGGGCGGGCTCGATCGTCGACGACGATCATTGCTGATATAGCAACCACGTTTGCCAACTGCTCGTGCGCACCGCATCCTGGCAAGCATGAACGATCCTGAACCCGACCACGCTCACCAGCACGGACACGAGCACGGGCACGAGCACGGGCACAGCCCTGACGACGACTCCGAGGCCGACCTGTTCGAGCCGGCCGGCTGGGAGGAGCGGTACGCCGGTGAGGGAAAGGTCTGGAGCGGGAACCCCAACCCCCAGCTGGTCGCGGAGGTCTCCGGACTGACGCCCGGCACCGCGCTCGACGTCGGCTGCGGTGAGGGCGGTGACGTCATCTGGCTGGCCCTCCACGGCTGGCACGTCACGGGGGCCGACTTCTCCACCGCCGGCCTGGCCCGCGCCGCCAGGCACGCGGACCAGGCGGGGGTGGCCGACCGCACCGACTGGATGCGGGTCGACGCCCGCGACTTCTCGGCCGACGGTCGGACGTACGACCTGGTCACCAGCCACTTCCTGCATCCGCCGGGCGGCCTGATGGTCGAGGTCACCCGGCGGCTGTGCGACGCGGTCGCGCCCGGCGGGCACCTCCTGGTCGTGGGCCATGCACCGTCGGAGGGCTTCGCGCACGGGTCCGAGAGCAAGCGCAAGGCGATGTTCCGCGCCGAGGAGCTGCTGCCCGCGCTGCCTGCGGACTTCGAGATCCTCGTGGTCGAGCAGCGTCCCCGAACGGTGACGCGCGACGGCACGACGTTCGAGATCCCCGACTCCACCCTGGTGGCTCGGCGCGCCTGACCTGCGACTTTGGTCGACTCCACTCCTTTCACCTGAATGGGCGATCGACGCAGTGTCCGCCATGCGGGCCCCTGACCATCACGAGCCTCCTCGTTCGGGGGGACGGATGAGGATCGTGCGTCATGGCCCACGTCGACCTCGGCTGAGCTCGACCGGCTGAGCTCGACCGGCTGAGCTCGACCGTCCGTCAAGGGCAACTGTCTACTTCTGGGTGATCCGCCCGGACTCGGCGCGGATTACGCTCTGGCCACAGCCCGTTGTGCGCCGCACCGGGCGGCGATGCGGCAGCTGAGTGCCGACGCGCGCCGATCGGCACCGCCGTCCTACGGGGTCCCGCTGCCCCCGTAGGACGGCGCCGCTCGCTCCCCTGCCTCCTCGTACGTGCCCGTCAGGCGCCGGTCGCCGGGGTCGGGGGAGCGTTCGACCAGGCCCTTGGCCTCGAGGGTGTCGACCACCTCGATCGGGTCGCGCGGCCACCGCTTCTCCGGAGGGGAGAAGCAGCGCCTCGCCATCGCCCGCACGCTCTTGCGCAACCCACGGATCCTGGTGCTGGACGAGGCGACCAGCGCTCTGGACACCGAGACCGAGCGAGCCGTGCAACAGGCGTTCGACACTCTCGCCGAGGGCCGCACCACGATCACCGTGGCGCACCGGCTCTCGACGGTGAGGGACGCCGACCAGATCGTCGTCCTCGACCACGGCCGGGTCGCCGAGCTCGGCACGCATGGCTCGCTCGTCGCGGACCAGGGCCGGTACGCAGCCTTGGCCGCCTGACCCGGGTGCCTAGGCGGGCTGCGGCGTCCTCGCCTCGGGGGCGGGTCCGCTGACGACAGGCTGCACGGTCTCGACAACCGTGACGAAGGGCGAGGTCGCGGCGGACAGCAGGCAGCTGTAGTCGACCCCGAAGCCGAGCTCGTCACCCACCCGGGCGGGATGGTCGCCGAGGTCGAGGACCAGGTGGTCGCTGCTCGTCCCCAGCACCGTGATCCCGTCCGGCGCCGTCAGCCCCTGCGGGTCGACGTCCTGACGTCCCAGCGCGACGATCCCCTGTCGGGTCAGGCCACGCCCCCGCACAGCAGGCGGTGCCCCGAACGCAGACTGGGCGCGTCTCCCCCACGGTTGCGAGGGTTTCGACTGCACCTCGATGACCTCGCCCACGACGGTGAACGCGTCCGTGCGCAGTCCGGCCAGCGACATCCGCGTGAGCGGATCGACACCGAGCAGGATGGCCTCCCCTAGTCTCAGCTCGTTGACCCGCCCCACGTCGTCGGCCCGCAGAGCCCAGCCGAGGCTGGCGGAGTTGCCGCCGGACACCACCGAGAGCGCGGCCCCGGTCGCTGTCTCGACGTCCGTGACGATGCGGGAGAGCTCCTCCATGTTGACCTGGTCGGGCGCGACGCCGGACTGACAGGCCAGGTTGGTGCCGATCCCCGCGAGGTCCAGATGCGGCAGCGAGAGCACCGCCAGCGCCAGCCCGCCGAGCGCCTCGGCGAGCACGCCCTCGCGCAGGTCGCCGAGCTCCACCATCAGCACCACGGAGTGGGTGGTGCCGGCCCGTCCTGCCGCGGCCGACAGGGCTTCGAGCACCGCCGTCTCGCTGTTGAGGCTGGTGGTCGCGCAGCGGACGACCGCGTCGACCTGGCTGACCATCGGCGACCGGATGAGGGTCCTCGGCGAGACGATCCCGGCCGCGGTCAACCCGGCGAGGTTCTCGACCCGCGAGTCGGCGAGCCCGGCGGCACCGCCGCGCAGCATCGCCGCCGCGACCGACGGAGAGCCGAGCACCGCCTTGGTGACCGCGGCGACCCGGATCCCGCGGGCGCCGAGACGGTCGACCAGCACCCGCGTGTTGGCCTCGATTGCCTCGAGGTCGACCTCGAGGCGCGGGGCGGTCATCGTGCCAACGGCAACCGGTCGCCGACGAGCGCCGGGAAGGCGTCGAGCACCATGTCGACGAGCTGGCCCAGAGGCCTGGTCAGCGGGTCGGTCGCCGGCACGCCGAGCTCCAGCTCGATCGCGTCGATCGCGCCCGCGATCCCGGCGTCGTCCAGTCCCTCGTGGTTGACCGCGACGCCGATGACCCTGGTGTCCGCGAAGGCCTCGATCAGGGCGACCTCGCTGGCCACCGTCGGCATCGCGACCATCGGGAAGTCGCCGAGCACCCGGCGGGCCGGCGCATGCTGGACGATCACGCCGGCAGGGCGGCTGCCGCGCAGGATGTGGGCCGAGGTGAGGTACGCCGGATGGCTCAGCGCGCCCTGGCCCTCCACGACGATCACGTCCGGGTCCTCGCCCTCGTAGGCCGCGACCACCTGGTCCTCGACCTCGCCGGAGCAGAACTGCGGCACGAGGGCGTCCAGGGCGACGCCGTACTTGCCGCCCTGGATGATCGTGGTCTGGCCGGTGCCGACCAGGACCGCCTTGACGCCACGCACGTTGAGCGCCTGGACGAGCAGCGTCGCCGTCGTGCGCTTGCCGACCGCGCCGTCGGTGCCGAGCACCGCGATCCGCAGACAGGGGACGTCGAAGATGCGCCCCGAGAACAGCTTGAGGTCCTTCTTGTCCTTGGGCCGGCGCACGTCGCTGATGCTGACCTGCGCCAGCAGCGCGGCGGCCACGAACTCGGCGTCGTCGTTGAGGAACTCGTGCAGACCGTTGATCACGTGCATCCCGCGGGCGATGCCGTCGAGGAGGACCGCTCGCTGGTCGGCCGACAGCAGCCCGTCGGCCGGCGCCACGCCGCAGATCAGGAAGTCCGGCACGTGACCTGCGTGCGCCAACGCCTCGGCGAGGCTGCCGAGGACCGGGATGCCGCTGTGTCGCCGGTCCAGGAACTCCCCGGCGTCGACGCCGGCGCGGGTGCTGTCGATGACGCTGAGGACGTCGTACTTCTCCGAGTGCCGGACCAGCCCGTTGGCGGTCTTGCCGTCCTGCTCGCCGAACTGGCCCTCGCAGTAGACGACGGCGGTGCCCGTGGCGGGCGCGACGGCAGTGGTGGCGGACAGGGATGACGACAGCGACATGCACGACTCCTCGGAAGAGCTCAGAGGAGGCGACGGACCAGGCGCGAGCCGATGGCTCACGAGCGACAAGGCGTCTTCCCTAAGGGTCCACACCGACATGGTGGGATGGCCTGGACGGTAGCAGTCAGGGCCGCAGGTCCCTGCATCGTCTGGGCCGTGAGGTGCGGCTCAGGTGTCGACCCGGAACCGCGCCGTCGTGGCCGCTGAGACGTTGCCAGCCCTGTCGGTGGCGGCGAGGTGGATCCGGTAGCGGCCCGGCGCAAGGCCCTTCTGGGCGCTCTTGCCGTAGAGCCTCTCGCGGTTCGGCCCCGTCTGGACCGACCATGCCTTCTTCGCCACTGGTCGCCACTTCCCGTTGGCGCGCCTCCGCTCGACCACCGCCTTCAGGGTCGCGCTCTCCGAGCTTGTCACGACAAGCTTGGCAGCCTTCTTGACCGGCAGGACCTTCGGCTTCACCTTCGCGCCGGAGAGAGTGGGCGCCTGGCGGTCGACCGCCGGGGAGAGGGTCACGCTCACCGTCGTGGTCACCGTGGTGGTGTTGCCCGACGCGTCGGAGGCGGTGGCCCGCACCCGGTAGCTGCCGGTCGCGGCGTAGGTGTGGGACGTCGACGTGCCGGCCGCGCCCGACGTACCGTCGCCGAAGTCCCAGGCGATGCTCGGCGTCGACCACACGTCGCTCGCCTCGGCGCTCAGCGATGCCGTTGCCCCGCTGGCGGAGGCCGACACCGAGAGCGACGGACCGTTCACGTCCAGGACACGGGCCGCAACATAGTCGGATCCCGCGGTATGGGTCTCGATGTCGTAGACAGCCGTGACGTCGCCCGTGGCATCGGCCGCGACCTCGACGTCTCTTGTGACGAGGCGCCCGGAGTCCTCGATGTCGACGGCTTCGAAGGTGCCGCCGGCCGGGCGCGAGCTGGCGAAGACGCCGCCCTGCGTAGAGGTCTCGGACAGCCACGCCAGCGTGAGCCCATCTTTCCGGTCAAGCTCGGACACAAGATGGAACACTGGGAGATCTTGGTCGGTGCCGCCGGCGCTGACCGGCGGCGCGAAGGTTCCGTCCGCGGTGTGCGTCACCACGACGATCCGCTGGTCCGTTGAATCTCCCCACGCGGTGGTCGCCTGCCCGACGCTGTCAACCTCGAGCGCCAGCGTGCTGCCGTTGCCGCTCGAGTCGGGCACCGGGACGGCATCCGGGAACGTCGCGGAATCCGACGGCCGAATCGCCAGCCGAACCTTGTTGCCCGGGACGTCGGGCTCGCGCCATGCGATCGCCGTGACGCCGCCTGCGTTGGTCGCGAGACTCAGATTCTCGATGGTGCTACCGGAGTCGTCGACAACCGCGTGACTGAACGGAGCGCCCGGCGCGCGGGTGGCGGCCACGACGTCGTACCCGTTGCGCACGCTGTCGTACTCCGTCCACGCGAACGTGACCTTCCCCCCGGGAGTCATCACCATCCGCAGCTGGTCGGGATCGCTCGGTGCGACAGGCTCCGGCAGTGACCAGGCTCCTGTCGCCGAGTCCCGGGTCGACGCCCTGATCGTCGGGCCTGTCATGGTCTCGACCGTCCACCCGACGGTGACGTCGCCTCGGGCGTCGACGGCCACGACGACGTCTTGATCGTACTTTGCAGGGCCGCCCGGGATCGGCTCGAGGCCGGGAAACGCGCCGGTGCCGACGGCCCGCGTCGAAGTGACCACCTCGTCTGTTGGTGCGACTGCGACGACGGTCACCGCACCGTCCGGGTGCGCCACCACGTCCGCCACGTCATGGGACGCCGGCGCAACTGTTTGCGCGGGTCCGAAGTCGGCGGCGCCGACCGGTCGGGTCGCCGCCTGAACCTCGTCACCACCATCCACACCCGCGCCCCACACCGCCGTGGCGTTTCCGGCAGGGTCCACGGCCAGATCTACCTGGGACACCCAGTTGACGCCGTCCGACGCGGTCACCTCGGGGAGCCAGGTCGCGGCGGCGGACGCCGGAGGCACCAACGCCAGCGACACCGCGGCCATCCCCAGGACCAGCAGGGACGCAAGACCTCGACTCATCGTGTTCCTTCCACGTCGGCCGCGAGCACACTGCGGACCTCGGAAGTCTAGGAAGGATCAGTCGCCAGCGGAGGGGACCCAGATCCCCCGTCTAGCGGCTCAACGGCCGAGGAGCCCGTCGACGTCGGGCAGGTCGTCGAACTGCGTGAACGTCCCGTCGTCGGCGATCTCCCTCGCCGCCTGCAGGAACCCGCCCCAGGCCACGCGCGCGAGCGTGCCGCCGACGCTGATCCGGCGTACGCCGAGCGAGGCCGCCTCCGCGACCGTGGTGAACGGCGCGTTGATCAGGAGGTTCACCGGCTTCGGCGCGACCGCCTCGACGATGGCCGCGACGTGCGCCAGGTCGCTGATCCGGGGCGCGTAGAGGCAGTCGGCACCAGCATCGGCGTACGCACGAAGCCTCCTGAGGGTCTCGTCGATGTCGGGGAGCCCGACCACGAACCCCTCGGAACGCCCGGTGAGGACGATGCCCGTTCCGCTCTCGTCGATCGCCTGACGCGCGGCAGCCACCCGCTCGACGGCCAGCTCGAACTCGAGGAGCGGATCGGCCGCGTCGCGCGAGGAGTCCTCGATCGAGAGGCCCGCGATCCCCGTCTCGGCGGCACGCCTCACGTTCGCTGCGACGCCGGCAGGATCGACGGCGTGGCCGTCCTGGAAGTCGGCGTTCACCGGCACGGAGACGGCGCCCGCGATGGCGCTCAGGTGCTCAAGCGCCTGGTCGAGCGTGGTCCCGGTGTCCGTGAGACCCAGCGACCAGGCGAAACCCGCGCTCGTCGTGGCCAGCGCGGGGAAGCCCAGCTGCTCCAGGGCCCGGGCGCTCCCCACGTCCCACGGGTTGGGCATCACGAAGCATCCGGACTCGTGCAGCCGGTGGAAGACCGCGACCGGATCGTCTGGTGCAGGGATCGTCATGGCAAACCTCCTCGATCGGGCGCGCCGAGTGCGAAGTCGACGCCGGTCTCGACCGACATCGCGCCGCCACGCGCGCGGGCAGCGGCGAGAGCGTCCGGAGGGAGACCGACGGTCAGGGTCGCGAGCGTCTCGTCGTACTGCTCTCGCTCGTCGGGAGGCCACTCCCCACCGGAGCGGTCGAGCATCGCGTCGGCCATGCCGACCAGGACGGCCGCGCGTTCCAGGTCGGCCTTGGCCGCAGCCACGGCGGCGACGCTGTTGACGGTCCACGCGATCGACATCTCGGCGCCGCGGACGGCGTCGATCGCCAGGGCCTGCAGGGCTAGCTCCTCGGCCCGATCCAGGTTGCCGAGACGGCGCTCGACCATGCTCAGGTTCGCCGACTCGACCCAGACCACGAACTGGTCACCGCTCGAGCGCCCCATCTCCAGCCGCGCCGCCATCACCTCTCGCGCGCCCTCGAGGTCACCGGACATCTGGAGCGCTACCCCGAGGACGTGCAGCGCGCTCGACCGCCCACGGTCGCTGTCGGGAAGACCCTCGGTCACCTCGATCGCCTGCCGCAGCAGTGGCAGCGCGTCGTCGACGTCAGAGCCCAGCGCGATGCGCGCGAGCCCCGCCAGGGCGAGTGCCTGGACCGACGGGTCCGCACGCTCCTCCGCCATCGCGAGGGACTCCGTGAAGCGCTGCCCCGCGAGGTCGTAGCGGCCGGCGAAGAAGACCAGGTAGCCGTGCTCGTGGAGAGCGCCCGCACGCGACGGGTCATCGCTGGGTGTCCTCGCCAACGCGCGCTCGAACCACGCGTCACCGTCGTCGACTCGGTTGGTCGACATCCAGAACGACACCAGCGGCGTCGCCAACCGGTACGCCGCGTCGGGCCGGCCCGCGTCGAGGTACCAGTCGAGGGCGTCGAGCATCTCGGGATAGCGGGCCTCGACCTCGGCGTGAGCGCCGAGATCCTGTCGTCGCGTGCGCGCCTGCGCCTCCACGGCGATCTCGACGAGGGCGTCGGCAGTGGCGGCATCCACAGTCGGAGCATACGAGCCCGCCTTCGCGCCTGGTCGAGCGGAAATGACCCACTCTCGGCATCCGAGGCGTACATTCGAAGTGCCGCGGAGCACGCGACGGCCGTCAGTCGTCGCTTCCGGGGCGACGCGTTCTCCAGGTGAGCCGGTCGCGGTCGGCGGTCAGGTTCTCGTGCACGTGAGTCTCATGCAGGTCCGTCCCCTGCCGATCCCCGTCGCTCAGCGGCCACAGCCCCCTCAGCGCCCACAGCTGGGTGCCGTGATCCGGCGGGTCGCCGTGAGCCTGCTCGTCGCGTGCGTGGCACCGGCGTGCGTCTTCTACGTCACCTTCCGGCTCACCAACGTGTGGACGGCGATGTTCGTCGCTCTCGGCTGGTCGTACGGCGCCATCGCCTGGCGCGCGCGTGACCCGGCGGCGTACCTCCGGCCTGTTGATCCTGACGGCGGCGGTGATGACGGGGCGCACGTTGATCGCGGTCGCGACCGACAGCACGTATCTCTACTTCCTCCAGCCGATCATCAGCGACAGCCTCATCGCGCTGCTGTTCCTGCTGTCGATGGTCACCGCCCGGCCGATGGTCTCCCGCCTGGCCGGCGACTTCTACCCGATGGACCGCGAGCTCGCGCTGCGTCCTCCGGTGCGACGGCTCTTCGGCGGCCTCACCCTCATGTGGGGTGCGCTGGCCCTCGCGAAGGCCGCGTTCACGTTGTGGCTGCTGCGCTCCCAGTCGCTGGACACCTTCGTGCTCGTCAAGAGCATCTCGCTGCCCACCCTGAACACCCTGGCCGTCGCCGCGACGATCGGCGCGGCCGTGATCGTCGCGCGCCAGGAGGGCCTCCTCGGGCCGAACGCCCTGCGCACCGTGCCCGTCGCAGTCTGACGTGGCCTGACGTGGTCTGGCGGGATCGCCGCTGATCGTCAGGCACGACTCCCTCCTGGTGGCCCTCCATCGCACGGTCCACTGCACCCGTCACGCGGTCGTGTGCTGTGGTGGTTGCCAGGACAGCCGGGTGAGCACACGACCGACGACTCGGGTGGGGCTACGCAGCGCCGCCGCCACGCGTCCGCCGACGCCCGCGGATGCGCGACGGGCCGATGAGGCGCGGCCCCGCCAGCCGGTGCTCGAGCCGGCGGGCGTTGCGCTTGACCGGCTGGGCGACGTACTCCCCGAGGAGCACGCCGGCGGACAGTGCGAGCGCGACCGAGATCGCCGTGAACAGGGCCAGCAGGCCCGGAGTGGTGCCGGACCCGCCCTCGGCCAGCAGCGAGAGGCCGCGGTAGATCGAGATGCCCGGCAGCATCGGGATCACCCCGCAGATGACGACGATGAGCGGTGGTACGCCGATGCGGCCCGCGACGCCGTACGACACGAGGCCGACGAAGAACGCGGCGATGCCGGCGGCCCACGGGCGGTCGAACTCGTTGAGGAGGATCGCCAGGTAGATGGCGTACGCAACGCCCGCGATGCCGGCGATGGGCAGCAGCGACCGGCGGGGCGCGTACGACGCGAACGCGAACGCGCAGCCACCCACCGCCGCGCCGACCGCGCCCAGCAGCACCTCGGTCGCGCTCGTGCGACCGGGCACCAGCACGCCCACGTCGACGCCGAGGAGGCTGCCGATGCTCAGGCCCGCGCTGACGCCGGCGATGATGCCGGCGGTGGCGAGCACGGCTTCGAGCAAGCGGGCGTTGGCCGTGATGTAGAACCCGGTCATCGCGTCCTGGAAAGCACCCATGAAGCCGATGCCGGCCAGCAGCATCACGATGTTGGCGGTGACGACGAGCGAGGTGTCCATCGGGATCCCGGTCGCCTTCACCGCGACGGTGAGCAGCATCGCCAGCAGCCCGCCGGCCACCTGTTGGTAGAAGAACGGCAGCCGGCGCTTGGCCATCACCAGCTGCAGGCGGTCGATGCTCATCGCCGCGAGCGCGGCGATCGCCATCACGGTCACGCTGCCGCCCAGCTGGACGGCGACACCACCGCACATCACCCCCCAGCCGAGCGTGACGGCCCAGCGCGGGGTGTGGTGCCCGGACGAGACGATCCGGGCGAGCCAGCGGCGGGCCTCGGTCAGGGTGAGGTCGTCATTGAGCACGTGGCGGACCAGGTGGTCGGTCTGGGTGAGGTCCTCGTAGTCGATCTCGCGCAGCTTGACCTGCCGGATCGCCACGATCATGGGCGACTCCGGGTCCGGCTGGAAGCTCATCGACAGCGACGTGAAGGTCACGTCGACCTCCTGCTGTCCCAGCCCGAAGTGATGGGCCAGCGCACGCATCGTCACGCTGACGTCGGCCGCCCCCGAGCCCGACGACAGCAGCATCTCGCCGACCTTGAGGCAGAAGTCGAGCACGAGGTTGATCTCGCGCTGATCGCGCCCTTCCACCCCGCTCGCCACGGTTGGCATGCTCCCATCCGGGCGACCTTCGGTCAGTAGCCGCCCTCAGTAACCACCGGGTGGCTCGACCATCTCGAGCCGGACCCCGAGCAGCCGGACGGGCTTGTCCTGCTCCACCCTGTCGAGCAGGGCGACGGCGGCGTCGCCGAGCACCGTCAGGTCGTTGCTCGGCTCGGGCAGCTTGCGCGAGCGCGTGAGGGTGAAGAAGTTGCGGTAGCGGACCTTGAGGAACACCCTCTGCGCGGGCCGGCCCTCCTTGTCGATGTCGGCGAGTGCCTGCTGGGTGAGCGCGCGTACGGCGTCGGGCACCTCGACCCACTCCAGGTCGCGCTGGTAGGTCTCCTCCCGGCCGTGGGCGCGCGCGACCCACGGCGTCGCATCCACCGGCGAGGAGTCGACCCCGCGGCCCAGCCGGTGGAACCACGGCCCCATCGTCGGGCCGAACTCCCCCACCAGTGCGTTGATGTCGCTCACGGCGAGCCCCCGCACGGTCGTGATGCCGTGCGCCTCGAGCCGGCCCGCGATCTTGGCCCCCACCCCCCACAACGCCCGCGTGGGCCGCTCGCCCATCTCCTCGAACCACGTCGCGTCGGTGATCAGGTAGGTGCCGCGCGGCTTGCCGAAGTCGGTGGCGATCTTGGCCTGCAGCTTGTTGTTGCCGATCCCGACCGAGCAGTGCAGCCGCGTCGCGGCGAGCACGGCCGCGCGCGCCGCGTCGGCGAACTCCCGCGGGTCGCCGAGTGGACCGTGGCCCTCCCCCGCCCCGAGGAACGCCTCGTCCCAGCCCAGCACCTCGAGCACGACAGGCACCCCGCCCCACTCGAGCGCGCGCAGCGTCGCCATCACGTGCGCCGACGCCGCGTCGTAGACCGGGAAGTCCACCGGCAGGAAGACGGCGTCCGGGCACTTCTTGTACGCCGTGCGCAGCGGCATCCCCGACCGGATGCCGAGCTCCCTGGCTTCGTACGACGCCGTCGACACGACCGCGCGCTCGTTGACGATCCCGCGCCCGCCCACGACCACCGGCTTTCCGGCCAGCTCGGGGTTGCGCAGGATCTCGACCGCCGCCAGGAACATGTCGAGGTCGACGTGCAGCACCCACCGCTGCTCAACCTCGGTCGCGTCCACGCGGTCAGGCTAGCCAGGGGTGAGGACATTTCTGCGGCGTCGCTGACGGGTCGTGGGTGGTGGCCAACGAAGGCAGCAAGAGGGAGCGGGGGGCGCAGGGTTGCTCGCCGTGCCCGGCTCGCGGCGGGAGGGGTGTCGAGATCAGAACGATCGTTCGTGCAGAACTGGGAGGGGTTTCTGCGTTGTACGCACGTGCGTACAACCGAAACGAGGATGCAGGGAAGCCGCCGGTCGACGGGCGCGCCAGTGCCGTCCCGAAACCCAGACCCCGTCCCGAAACCCAGACCTCAGGGTGGCGGCGGGAGTGCGTCGGTCGCCTCGAGCGAGTCCATCCCGGTGACCATCAGCAGGTCCGCCACGATCGAGCGGAGCTGGGCCAGCACCACCTCGGCGGAGAGCACGTCGGTGCGCTCGACCATCGAGGTCGCGCTGCCGACGGCGAGCATCGGCCCGCGCGCGTCGACGGCCATCCGGTTGGCCTGGAGCTCCTCGGCCACGAGGTCGGTCGCCGCGGCGAGCTCGCGGGCGAGGACGGCGTACGACGACGGGACGGGGCGATGCCGGTACGCCGCCACGGCGACGTGGCGCACCAGCACCCGCGTGCTCCGCAGCGCCCGGTCGAGCGGGTCGACGAGGTCGGCCATCCGCCGCAGGCCGGGCTTGTGCCGCACGCGGAACGGCGACGACGCCACCACGGCGAGCCCTTCGGCGGCGGCGTCCTGCAGCTCGCGCACGAGATGGTCGGTGGCGCGGGCGTCCTCGAGCAGCTCGAGCGCGGGCCCGGCCTCGCCCGAGACCATCACGTCGGCGGCGGCGCGCAGCAGCTCCGAGATCTTGCGGACCACGACGGCGGCCTGCTCGCGTGGACGTCGCAGCGGCGCCGCGGGGACGACGGTCGCCGCCACCAGCGCGACCGCACCGCCGATCATCGCGTCGCTCCAGCGGGTGAACGCCGCGTCCGGGTCCGGCAGCAGCACGCACACGAAGATGGACTGCACCGCTGCCTGGGTGACCAGCAGCTGACCGCCGTCCAGCAGGAACGCCGCCGACATGGCCAGCGTGACGATCACGACGAGCTGCCAGGCACCGTTGCCGATCGCCAGCACCAGCAGGTCGGCGACGAACACCCCGACCGCGACGCCGATGGTCACCTCGACGACCCGGCGCAGGCGCTGGCCGTACGACGTACCGAGGCTCACCACCGCCGCGATCGGCGCGAAGAGCGGGGCCGGATGGCCGAGCAGGTCCGCTGCGATCAGCCACGCGGCCCCGGCCGCCAGGGCGCACTGCGCGATCTGCCAGCGCTTGCCGCTCAGCCGGTCGACGCGCTGCCGCAACGACCGGACGAAGCGCTCCCGCAGCTCGTCGAGCGGCGGCAGGTCCATGGACACCATCTTGGCGGACGGCGAGGATGCGACTGTGGTCACGCCCATCGATCCGACGGCAACGGCATTCCTGCTGGCCGAGAACCGCACGATGCCCATGCACGTCGGCGGGCTGCAGCTGTTCAAGAAGCCCGAGGGGGCTGGGCGCAGCTACGTGCGCGAGATGTACGAGGCGATGCGGCAGTACGACACACCCGACGAGATCGCGCCGCTGTTCCTGAAGCATCCGCACCGGTCGGCGCGCACGGCGGGGCAGCTGGTGTGGGAGACCGACCGGCTCTTCGACGTGGACCACCACGTCCGGCACAGCGCGCTGCCCAAGCCCGGACGCGTCCGCGAGCTCCTCGACCTGGTGTCTCGACTGCACGGCACGCGCCTCGCGTGGGAGCGGCCACTGTGGGAGGCGTACCTGATCGAAGGACTGCGCGACGGGCGCGTGGCGATGTACACCAAGACCCACCACGCGCTGGTCGACGGTGTCTCCGCCATGCGGCTGCTGGCCAGCGTGATGAGCACCGACCCCGATCAGCGGGGGATGGCGGCCCCGTGGGCGCTCCGGCCGAGCGCCAAGGCCGAGAAGGACCGCACGGACACTGGGCGGCGCAGCGCCACCGACGTGCCCGCACACGCCCTTCGCGCGGCCCTCGGCATCACGGCCGAGGCGGCGGGCATGCCCGGCGCCCTGGTCCGCACGCTGCGCCGAGGGATCCGCGACGAGACCTCCTCGCTGTCGCTCTACGCTCCGCGGACGATCTTCAACCAGCCGATCACCGGCGCTCGCCGGTTCGCCGCCGACGACTGGCCGCTGGAGCGGCTGCGGGCGATCTCCAAGGCGACCGGCACGACGATGAACGACGTCGTGCTGTCCATGTGCAGCGGCGCGCTGCGCACCTATCTGCTCGAGCACGACGCCCTTCCCGACACCGGCCTGGTCGCGATGGTGCCGGTGGGTCTCAACGCCAAGCAGTCGCACGTCGGCTCCACCGAGGGCGGCAACGCCGTCGGCTCGGTGATGGTCAAGCTCGCCACCGAGCTGCACGACCCCGAGGCCAGGCTCAAGACCATCCACGCCTCGATGCGCGACGGCAAGCAGGCGCTCTCGTCGATGACACCCGCGCAGATCCTGGCGATGAGCGCGCTCGGCCAGGCCCCGGCGATCCTCTCGCCGATGCTGAAGATGTCGGGCGTCGTGCGGCCGCCGTACAACGTCGTCATCAGCAACGTGCCCGGCCCGCGCACGACGCACTACCTGAACGGCGCCCAGCTGCTCGGCACCTATCCCCTGTCGATCCCGATCAACGGGATGGCGCTCAACATCACGTGCACCTCCTACGACGGCAAGATGTGCTTCGGTCTCACCGGCTGCCGACGGACCGTCCCGCACCTGCAGCGGCTGCTGGACTACCTCGACGACGAGCTGAGGGCCTTGGAGAAGGTCGCCGGGGTCTGAGGGCACCTCACACCTGTCACCTCCGGGTTGTCACAACGACCGACGGGCCGGTGTCTCCATGGTGAAGCCCCACCCGACAACGGGCGAGACGGGGCACGACAGGAGGAGACATGTCCAGCAGCACACGCGTCCCCAGCGCCGAGATCACCGGCCTGAGCGGGGCGCTCATGAAACGTGTGGTCAAGAAGATGGTCGGCGAGGTGCCCGAGCCCCTCGGCGTGATGTGGCACAACCAACCCGTGCTCAAGTCGGCGATGGCCCTCGGACGAAAGGCGAAGAAGTGGGACGCCTGCGACGAGGACCTGAAGTCCTACTCCCACATGGCGGTCGCGTCGCTGATCGGCTGCACGTGGTGCCTCGACTACGGCTACTTCGAGGCACACAACAACGGGCTCGACCTCGACAAGGCCCGTGAGATCCCCCGCTGGCGCGAGTCGGAGGTGTTCTCCCCCTTGGAGCGCGACGTCCTCGAGTACGCCGAGGCGATGTGCCAGACGCCACCGACCGTCACCGACGAGCTGTCGGCCACCCTGCTCGAGGCGCTCGGCCCGGCCGGCCTGGTCGAGCTCACGGCGTTCATCGGGTTCTCGAACTTCTCGACCCGCATGAACGTCGCGCTCGGCATCGAGTCGCAGGGCTTCGCGGCAGCCTGCGACCTCAAGCCGCTGGCGACCCCCAGCAGCCGACCCCGCGTCGTAGCCTCGCGGTGATGACCGACGACCCCTTCCTGGCCCATCGCAGCCTGCTGTTCACCGTGGCCTACGAGATGCTCGGCTCGGCCGCCGATGCCGAGGACGTGGTGCAGGAGACCTGGCTGCGATGGGTCGGCGTCGACCGGTCGGAGGTCAACGACCCGCGCGCCTACCTGGTGCGCATCGTCACCCGGCAGGCCCTCAACCGGCTGCGCACCCAGGCGCGCCGCCGCGAGACGTACGTCGGTGAGTGGCTTCCCGAGCCCCTGCTCGTCACGCACGACGTGGCCGAGGACGTCGAGCTCGCGGAGAGCGTCTCGTTCGCCCTGCTGACCGTGCTCGAGACCCTGGGGCCCACCGAGCGCGCGGTGTTCGTGCTGCGCGAGGTCTTCGACGTGCCCTACGACGAGATCGCCGCGGCCGTGGACAAGTCGCCGGCGGCGGTTCGCCAGGTCGCGCACCGGGCCCGTGAGCACGTCGCGGCCCGGCGCCCGCGCATGCAGGTCGGGCGCACCGAGCAGCAGCAGGTGGTCCAGCGGTTTCTGGACGCCCTGACCGGCGGAGACCTGCAGGGCCTGATGGACGTGCTCGCACCTGACGTCGTGGTGGTCAGCGACGGCGGCGGGCTGGCCCAGGCCTCGCTCTACCCCATCGAAGGGCAGTTCCCTGTCGCCCGGCTGCTCGCCAGGTTCCCCAAGCTCACTCCCGCAGACGCCGTCGTCGTCCCGACGTGGGTCAACGGCGCGCCTGCCCTGCGCATGGACATCGGAGGCACCCTCGACACCGCGATGAGCTTCGTGATCGAGGATGGCCTCATCACCCGCATCTTCGCCATCCGCAACCCGGAGAAGCTCACGCGGCTCACGGAGGAGACGCCGCTGACCACCCGGTGAGGCACGTCCGAGGGACTACCGGTAGGCCCGGCCGATGGCCGCATCCATGACCACGTCGGGAAGCAGCCGTCGGGCGAGGACGACCGAGCCGGCGCCGCGGCCGACGGGGTAGCGGGCGCGCGGGCGCCTGGTCGTGGCGGCGTGGACGATCTTGCGCGCGACGGTCCCGGGACCCGACGACAGGGGTCCCTCATCGGCGCGCTCCAGCAGGTCGTGGACCCGCTCGGCCCGCTCCTCGTAGGCACCGCCGCGGCTGCTGTCGACCAGGCTGTCGCGGGAGATGGTGTTCCACTCGGTGCGGATCGGGCCGGGCTCGATGATCACCACGTCGATGCCGAACGGCGCCAGCTCGAGCCGCAGCGAGTCGGAGAAGCCCTCGACCGCGAACTTCGTGGCGTGGTACCACGCCCCGAGCGGCTCGTAGAACTTGCCGCCGATCGAGGAGATGTTGATGATCCGGCCGCTTCCCTGCTCGCGCATGTGCGGCGTGACGAGCTGGACCAGCCGCGCCAGGCCGAAGACGTTGACCTCGAACTGGCGGCGGGCCTCCTCGATCGGCACGTCCTCGACCGCGCCGTAGGAGCCGTAGCCGGCGTTGTTCACCAGGACGTCGAGCCGCCCGTGCTCGCCGACGATCCGGTCGATCCCGGCGACCATCGACGCGTCGTCCGTGACGTCCATGGCGAAGGTGTGGACGCCATCGGGTCGGAGGGCGGCCAGCCGGTCGGTGCGACGCGCGACGGCGTACGTCGTGAAGCCGGCGTCGACGAGGCCGCGGGCGGTGTCCTCGCCGATGCCGCTGGACCCGCCCGTCACCAGGGCCACGCGTTCGGTCACGTCAGCCCTCGTCTTCGATGGCGGTGCCGGTGTAGGGCACTTCGGGCGTCCAGTCGTCATCGTCGGGACGGGTGGCCGCGGCGTGGATGGCCTCGGCCACGCGGTCGGGTGTGAACGGCCCCTCCTTGCCCAGGGTGCCGCGCACCGTGAGCGACACGGCGCGGATGCCGTCCGGCTTCAGGGTCGTGTCGAGGCTGCGCACGAGGTTCTGCAGACCGGCCTTCTGGACTCCGAGTGAGGCCGCACTCGCCGACGGCCGGTCGGCGGCCATGCTGCCGGTGGCGGTGACCCGGCCACCGGCCCTCATGAACGGCCGCGCCGCCTGGACGGCGGTGAGCAGACCCCCGACCCCGAGCGCGACGTCCTGCAGCAGCTCGTCGACCGTGAGCTCCATCGGGTTCTTGGCCCGGAACGCGCTGGGGTTGAAGTGCAGGACGTCGATGCCGCCGAGCCGCTCGCCCAGCGCCGTGACCGCCGCGGCGTGCGCGGCCACGTCGGTCAGGTCGGCGACCTCCCAGGCCGCCTCGACGCCGACCTCGCGGATCTCGCCCTCGAGCGTGCGGAGCACGTCGGCGTCGATGCCGATCAGGCCCACGTCGTAGCCGTCGCGCGCGAAGCGCTTCGCCACCGAACCGCTGACTCCCGGACCTGCTGCGACGACGACGATGGCGCTCATGGAGCCACCCTAGGAGGCGCGAGACTCCCACACGAACCCGTCCGGGTCGACGAACGAGCCGGCGTCGCTCGTGATGGCGAGCCGGTGGGAGCCGCTGCCCTCCGGGGAGACGCCCGCGTCCTTAGCGGCGTACCTGCGGCTGTAGAGAGCCAGCTTGACGGGCGCTCCGGCGGCTTCGAACTCGACGTACTTGCCGCCGAAGCTCTTGGCGACGACCAGCCCGCGGTCGACGTAGAACTGCTTGGTCGCCTTCACGTCGTCGACGCCGAGCAGGAGCACGACGGCGTCGACCTCGCGGGTCGCCGGGCCGGTGTCCTTCTTCGACGACGTGGCGATCTTCCAGATCGTGCCGTCCGGTGCCTGCAGGACGGAGCCGTAGCCCCAGAAGCTCTTCTTGGGTGCCTTCAGGGTCGTCGCGCCGGCCTCGAGCGCCGACGAGACGAGGCTGTCGACGGTGCTCGGCTGGGAGACGACGAGCGACATCGTGAAGCCGCGGAAGCCGGACGTCGGCGCCTCGGACGCGCGGGCGCGAACGACGTCGCCCAGGCCGAAGGCCGCGATGTGGAAGGCCTCGGCCGCGACGGGGTCGGGGCTCTCGAGGACGACGGTCGAGATGGTGGCGGTAGCGGTGATGTTCATGTCCCCGACGCTAGAACCCTGCCCGCGCAGGTGCTTCTCCATTCCTGACCGATTCGGTCCTGACCGGCACGCCCTAGCGCTCGTCGAGGCCGCCGCCGACGGTCTCGGCGACGGCGCGCAACCGGGCGCGGGTGATGTCGGCGACGGTCGCCAGGCCTGCCAGTGCGGCGTTCGACCCGGGGCGGGTGGGCTCCGCCGAGTTCACCGACAGGCAGCGCCGGCTGCCCCCGTCGGCGGCGTTGGCCAGCGCCACCGCGTGCCCGGTGGTCCCGCTGCCCGCGAAGAAGTCGAGGACGACGACGTCGTCGGGCATCGTCTCGAGAATCCGGAGCAGCAGCCCGGTCGGCTTCGGCGACTCGAAGACGTGCCCGACGATGTCCTTCAGCTCGGCGACCGCGGTGTCGGTGGAGCCGATCTCCTGGGCGAGCCAGATGGTGCGCAGCTTCTTGCGGCGGCCACCGACACGATCGGCGGGATGCAGCCAGTCGCGCTGGAAGACGTCGACACGAGGTCCGGTCCGGCCGGCGATGGCGCGGCAGACGAGGTCGTCCGGCCGCTCGTCGATGAGTGGCCGGGACCAGCGCCACACCGCCGGCCGGCCGTCGCCGAACACCGGCCAGATCTCCTCGGCCCCGGCGAACGGCGTGGTGCGGACGGCGCCGGTCGACGGGTCGCCGTAGACCGGGAAGTGCAGCGTGCCCGCGGTCGCTGGGTTGAACTTCTTGTTGGTGTTGCGAAGCGGCAGGTGGCGGAACTGCCGGCCGTCGTCGGTGGTGAGAGGGAAGTCTGCCGGGTCGACCGTGGAGGCGGACGTGGCGTCGAGCACGCAGTCCTTGGCGTCGCGGGCGTAGACCAGCAGGTATTCATGGCTCGTCGCGAAGCCCCTGCCGAGCTGACGTCCCTTGGCGTTCAGGTTGACCACCACGGTGGCCAGCAGGTTGGCCTCGCCGAAGACGTCGTCCATCAGCAACCGAAGGTGCGCGACCTCGTGGTCGTCGATGCTCACGAAGATGGCCCCCGTCGCCGCGAGCGCGGCGCGCGCGGCGACCAGGCGCGGCCGCATCATGGCCACCCACGCGGCGTGGCTGGGGAACGCGTCGGCGTACGTGAAGCTGCTCCCGGTGTTGTACGGCGGGTCGATGTAGACCAGGTCGACGGAGCCCGCGTCGAGCGTGGCGAGAAGGGCTAGGTTGTCGCCCTCGACGAAGGTGTTCCACGTCGTGAGGGGCTCCATCCGCCCATCCTGCCGCCTAGGCTCGCCTTCATGGCGCAGGTGACGGTCGGCGAGGGGTGGGCCGCCGACGTGTGTGCCGCCTGCGACCCGGTCTTCGAGGCCGCCGACGTGGGCTTCACGCAGAACCAGCGGGGTCCCAGCGCGTTCCTGTGGGAGGCAGACCCGGAGCGGTTCGCCGCGAGGTATCCCGACAGCGGGATCGTGGAGTCCTACGGGTCCGGGTGGAGCTCTGCGCCCTGCATCGACTACTGGATCTACGTCGAGACGGATCGTGGCCAGGCTCGGCTCAGCGTCGAGGGGTGGAACCTGGTCGGGCTCGTCGTCGAGCTGAGCGGCAACGGGGAGCTCGACGGCGCCGCCCTCGCAGACGTCTTCGCGCGCATCCTCGGCGTGCGCTCGCCGCGCGCCTGACCTCTCCGGCCCACGGGCGAACCAAGCGCGCTCGACGTGCGTCGTACGAGATGTGCCGACGACGTACGACGCGCCCACGCGCCCCGAGGTCCGGAAGCGTTGGGGGCGCCGACTTACCCTGGTGCCCGTGCGCTCCCGGACTTCCCCCAGGCTGTTGGCTGCCCTGACGACGACGCTGGCCACGGTTCTGGCGACGGTCGTCGCGGGTGCCGTCGTGTCCGCCGCGCCGTCGTCGGCCGAGCCCTCGCGCCCGTCCCCTGAGGCTCGGGACCACGGCCCGGTCAACCGCACCAAGCACTCGTCCGACGGCGTCCGCGGCACGATCGCCCCGCCGATCCTCGGCCGGGTCTCGGCTCCCGTGGACAGCGGCTACGTGACGTACCCGATGGCCCCGGGGCTCACCTTCACCCAGTGGGACCGCGCCGACGCGCGGGGCACGGCCCGCGCCTACCTGATGACCGCCCAGCTGGGCACGCCGGGCCTCTCTCTCGACTACCTCGGCGCCGAGGAGGTGCCCGACCGCGACGACGTGCTCGACATGGTCGTCGCGGACGCGGCGATCGGCGGGATCAACGGCGACTTCTTCGACATCAGTGACACCGGCGCGCCCCTGGGCATCGGCGCCGACCGCGACCGCGGCCTGCTGCACGGCCGCACGAGCGGCTGGAACGAGGCGTTCTACGTCGACAAGGCCGGCGCACCGCAGATCGGCGACCTCGAGGTGAAGGCGTCGGTCAAGGGGCACGCCGAGCTCAAGGTCGAGTACGTCAACTCCCCCACGGTCTTCCCGAAGCGGGTCGGCGTCTACACGCCCGAGTGGGGGCGCACCGCCGGCAGCCGCGTGGTCGACGGCCAGAAGAAGGACGTGCGCGAGGTCGTGGTCGAGAAGGGCCGCGTGGTCCGCAACCGCGGCAAGCTGAGCAGCAAGGCGAAGATCCGCGGCGTCGTCCTGATCGGCCGCGACAAGATGGCCAAGCGGCTTGCCAAGCTCAAGGTCGGTAGCAAGGTGAAGGTGAAGTACAAGCTCGCCGGCCGCCCGCCCGTCGCCCTCACCGGCAACAAGCAGCTCGTCGACGAGCGGATCCGCACGGTCGTCGACGACCGCGAGATGCACCCGCGTACGGCGATCGGCATCGACCGCGACACCAACTCGGTCCTGATGCTGGTCATCGACGGCCGCCAGTCGTTCAGCCGTGGCTACACGATGGTCGAGCTCGCCAACCTGATGATCGAGCTCGGCGCCGAGGACGCGCTCAACCTCGACGGAGGAGGATCCTCGACCATGGTCGGCCTGCGCCCGGACGGTGCGCTCGGCGTCCTCAACTCACCGAGCGACGGTGCGGCCAACGGCCTCCCCGGCGTCCAGCGCCCCGTGCCCGACGGCCTCCAGGTCAGCTACACCCCGCCCGTCTCCTGACGCCGAGCGGGCGCAACTTCACCGCCGAGCGGGCGCAACTTCACCGCCGAGCGGGCGCAACTTCACCGCCGAGCGGGCGCAACTTCACCGCCGAGCGGGCGCAACTTCACCGCCGAGCGGGCGCAACTTCACCGCCGAGCGGTGAAGTTGCGCCCGCTCGGCGTCAGGCGGGAAAGGTCTGGTCCTTGCCCAGCACGGTCAGCCCGTCCTCGACCATGAAGCCGCGGGCGCGGTCCTCCTCGGGGTCGACACCGACGCGGGCGCCGGGCGGGATGACGACGTTCTTGTCGAGGATCGCGTTGCGCACGATCGCCCCGGCGCCGACCTTCACGTCGTGCATGAGCACCGAGTCGGAGACCTCGGCGTTCTGCTCGATCCGGACCGCGGGCGAGACCACCGACCGATAGACCCGGCCGCCGGTGATCACCACCCCGGGCGAGAGGACGGCGTCCTCGGCGTGCGGCAGCGTGCCGCCCTCGGCTCGCACCAGCTTGGCCGGCGGCTGTGGGCCGTACGTCGTGTAGATCGGCCAGGCGAAGTTGTACAGGTTGAAGATCGGCAGCGGCGAGATCACGTCCATGTGCGCGGCGAAGTAGGACTGCATGGTCCCGACGTCACGCCAGTAGTCGCGGTCGCGGTCGGTCGACCCGGGCACGGTGTTCTTCTTGAAGTCGTAGACGCCCGCGTCGGACTTGCCGACGAACGACGGCACGATGTCGCCGCCCATGTCGTGCTTGGAGCCCTCCAGCGTCGAGTCGCTCGTGACCGACTCGATCAGCGCGTCGGCGTCGAAGACGTAGTTGCCCATCGAGGCGAGCACCTCCTCGGGGTTGTCCGGCAGGCCGACCGGGTCCGTCGGCTTCTCGAGGAACTCGCGGATCCGCGTGGGGTCGTCGGGCACCACGTCGATGACACCGAACTGGTCGGCGAGCGTGATGTGCTGCCGGATCGCGGCCACCGTGCAGGCGGCCCCGCTGTCGATGTGCTGCGCAACCATCTGCGAGAAGTCCATCCGGTAGACGTGGTCGGCGCCCACGACGACGACGATGTCGGGCCTCTCGTCCTTGAGCAGGTTGAGCGACTGGTAGATGGCGTCGGCGCTGCCGAGGTACCAGTGCTTGCCGACCCGCTGCTGGGCCGGCACCGGCGTGACGTAGTTGCCGAGCAGCGTGGACATCCGCCAGGTCTGGGTGACGTGCCGGTCGAGGCTGTGGGACTTGTACTGCGTCAGCACGACCACCTGGAGGTAGCCCGAGTTGACGACGTTCGACAGCGCGAAGTCGATGAGCCGGTAGATCCCCGCGAACGGGACGGCCGGCTTCGCGCGGTCGGCAGTCAGCGGCATCAGCCGCTTCCCCTCCCCGCCGGCGAGCACGATGGCCAGGACCTTCTTGCGCGCACGGTCAGTCATGCCCGTCAGGCTCGCACCCGGTGGTCGAGCTTGTCGAGGGTGCTCCGGGGCGCGGTAGCGTCCCTGTCATGCGCGTGGACATCCTGAGCAAGGAGTACCCACCCGAGGTCTACGGCGGCGCCGGCGTGCACGTGGCCGAGCTGGTGCGGGCCCTGCGCGCGCGTGGCGACGTCGAGGCTCGCGTCCAGGCGTTCGGCGCGCCACGCGACGAGGCCGGCACGACGTCGTACGCCGACCTCGCCGAGCTGGCCGGGGCCAACGCCGCGTTGCGCACCCTGGGGGTCGACCTCGCGATCGCGGCCGGCTGCGAAGGGGCCGACCTCGTGCACTCGCACACCTGGTACGCCAACTTCGCCGGCCACGTCGCCTCCCTGCTGCACGGCGTCCCGCACGTGATCAGCGCCCACTCCCTGGAGCCGCTGCGGCCGTGGAAGGCCGAGCAGCTCGGTGGGGGCTATGCCGTCTCCTCGTGGGTCGAGCGGACCGCCTATCTCAGCGCCGACGCCGTCATCGCGGTGTCCTCGGCGATGCGCGACGACGTGCTGGCGTCGTACGCCGACATCGACGCCGCCAGGGTCCATGTCGTCCACAACGGCATCGACACCGACGACTGGGCGCCGCGGCACGATCTCGACCGGGTGCGTGAGCTCGGCGTCGACCCCGACCGGCTCTCGGTGGTCTTCGTCGGCCGGATCACCCGGCAGAAGGGCCTGCCGCTCTTCCTGCGTGCCTGCGGCGAGCTGCCTCCCGAGGTCCAGATCGTGTTGTGCGCCGGCGCTCCCGACACCCCGGAGATCGAGGCCGAGGTGGTCGGACTCGTCGAGGAGCTCGCGCGCACCCGCACCGGGGTCCTCTGGATCCGCGAGATGCTGCCGCGTCCCGACGTGGTCGCGCTGCTGACCGCCGCCACGGTGTTCGCCTGCCCGTCGATCTACGAGCCGCTCGGCATCGTCAACCTCGAGGCCATGGCGTGTGAGACCGCCGTCGTCGCCACCGCGACCGGCGGCATCCCCGAGGTCGTCGTCGACGGCACGACCGGCCGTCTCGTGCCGATCGACCAGGCCACCGACGGCACCGGCACCCCCCTGCATCCGGAGCAGTACGTCGCCGACTTCGCCGCCGCTCTCACCGACGTGCTCGCCGACCCGGCTCGCGCGCAGGCGATGGGCAAGGCCGGCCGCCAGCGCGCGATCGATGCCTTCAGCTGGGGCGCCATCGCCGACCGCACGATGGAGATCTACCGCTCGCTGGTCTGACGAGCTGAGTCGTGTGCCTGAGAACGCGCCAGGGCGCGGTGTCAGGCACACGACCCACAAGGTCGGTCAGGTGCTCGGGGTGAACGGCACGGCGGTGTAGAGCGCGCGCAGGTGAGCCTCGGCGGGCACCCCCCTGACGTCGGCCTCGGTGGTCGACCGGAAGGTCAGGGTGAGCTCGCGGGCGCTCGTGACCTCCCAGCCGAGGCGCGACTCACCTTCCGCCTCGCGGGGCGTGAGCCGGAGCGAGCCGGCGCCAGCGAGATAGGTCGCCCGGTCGGCGTACTCGAGGCCGGTGAACTCCTCGTTGCCGCGCTTGATCTGCAGGTCGAGGAAGCCGTTCTCGATCCGCAGCAGCAGGCGAGCCCTGCGCCCGGGACGGATCTCGGTCACGACCTCGTCGGCGTACGCATCCAGCCCGGCATCGGCGAGCACACCCCGGATTCGCGGCTCCGTCAGCGGCACTGACACCCAGCTGCCTACGACCGCCAGGGGTGCCTCCGAGGCCGACGGCGTGGACGACGGCGTGGGCGACGGGGCGACCGGATCGGCGCCATCATCCGCGCCGCCCCGGGTCACCGCGACCGCCGCTCCGCCCACGAGCACGACGGCGGCAGCGGCGGCGAGCGCCGTACGCCGTCGAGCAGTGGTACGTCGAGCCTCGGAGCGCACCTCGGCGAGCGAGACGTCGGGGATCCAGTCGTCGTCGGAGTGGAAGGCCTCCCGCAGGCGCTGGTCCAGGGTGTCAGCGGACATCGTCGGTCACCTCCTCGCCCAGCACGGCGGCCAGGCGCTTGCGCGCGTTGTGCAGATGGCTCCAGCCGGTCGACACCGAGCAGCCGACCAGGCCGGCGATCTCGGGCATCGGCCGGTCCTCGAAGTAGAACAGGACGACGACCGCCCGCTGCTGGGCCGGCAGGGCACGAACCGCCGCGAGGACGTCGTCGTGGGGCTCGGCCGGTGCAGGTGACACGTCGGGACCGGAGGCTCGCAGCTCCAGTGCCGGCCGCTGCCACGCGCGGTGGCGCTCGCGCTGCGCCTGGCGGATCGCCACGCGGCGTACCCACAGGTCCGGACGGTCGTAGCGGGCGACCTTGCCCCAGCTGCGGTAGAGCTGGACGAAGGCGTCCTGGGTGATCTCCTCGGCCACGCGCGCATCGGTCACGATGTAGCGGACGGTGCGCGCGACGCCCCGGAACTGCGCGAGGAAGAGCTCCTCGAAGCCTCGGTCGTCCGTCTCGCCGACCCCGCGGGTCATGGTCTCCATGATGGCGGGCGCTGCTGTGTCGTCCACGGTGCCACCTCCCACTCGTCTACAGACGCGAGGGCCCTAGGAGTTCCACTCGACGCCGCGATGAGGATCGCGCGCGGACCTGGTCTGCCTCTGCATGACGTCGGGACACCTGGACGACCGCTTCTCCGACCCTGCCGCAGGCGCGGCTGACTGGGAGGGCGTCGAGTCGCTCCTGTGCGCCGCCGAGCTCTACTGGCTGGCCACCGTGCGCGCCGACGGCCGCCCGCACGTGACACCGCTCGTCGGTCTGTGGCACGACGGAGGGTTCCACTTCACGACCGGCACCGACGAGCAGAAGTCCCGCAACCTCGACCATGCCGCCTCCGTGGCCGTCACGACCGGGGCCAACACCTGGGAGTCGGGCACCGACGTGGTCGTCGAAGGCACGGCCGCGCGGGTGCGCGGGCAGGCCGCGCTGGAACGCGTCGCGGCGGCGTACGTCGAGAAGTACGGCGACGCCTGGCGCTGGCAGGCGAGCGACGACGGCTTCCACTCGGGCGAGAACCTCGCCGAGCACGAGGGACTGGTGCTGGTCTACCGCGTGGCCCCGACGAAGGTGATCGCCTTCGCCAAGGACCCGCACGGCCAGACGACGTTCCGCTTCTGAGCGGGGACTTCCCACCCGAAACCTGCGCTTCCAGGCCGGCGCAACGGTTGGGAAGTGCAGGAGTCCCCGCTTACGCGGGGACTCCTGCCCTCGTCGTCATGGATCACCGGGCCGCAGGTTCAGCCTCGGCGGGGACGAGGTTTCGAGGCGGTCGCTGGCGCGACGTCCTCAGCCAGCAGTTGACTGCTTGCTGAACGCCGCGTCGAAGGACTGGGCCGGGGGCTGGAAGTCCAGGTCGCGCAGGAACTCCAGCGCCTCGGGTGCGCCGCGGAGCCGGTCCATGCCGGCGTCCTCCCACTCGACCGAGATGGGGCCGGCGTACCCGATCGATCGCAGGGCACGGAAGCAGTCCTCCCACGGGACGTCGCCCCGGCCGGCCGAGACGAAGTCCCAGCCCCGGCGGGGGTCGCCCCAGGGCAGGTGCGACGACATCACGCCGTTGCGTCCGCCGCCCAGACGCATCCGGGTGTCCTTGCAGTCGACGTGGTAGATCCGGTCTGCGAAGTCGGTGATGAAGGAGACCGGGTCGATGTCCTGCCACATCATGTGGCTGGGGTCCCAGTTGAGACCGAACGCCGCTCGATTGCCGACGGCCTCGAGCGCGCGCACGGTCGACCAGTAGTCGTAGGCGATCTCGGAGGGGTGCACCTCGTGCGCGAAGCGCACGCCGCACTCGTCGAAGACGTCGAGGATGGGGTTCCACCGGTCGGCGAAGTCCTGGTAGCCCGCCTCGATCCGGTCGGCACCCACCGGCGGGAACATCGCGACGTACTGCCAGATCGAGGACCCCGTGAAGCCCACGACCGTCGTGACGCCGAGTCGCTTCGCGAGGCGCGCCGTCAGCTTCATCTCCTCGGCCGCCCGCTGCCGGACCCTCTCGGGGTCGCCGTCGCCCCACACCCGCGGTCGCACGATGGCCTCGTGCCGGAAGTCGATCGGGTCGTCGCAGACCGCCTGCCCCGTCAGGTGGTTGGAGATCGCCCAGAGCCCCAGACCGTGCCGGTCGAGGATGGCTCGTCGCTCGGCGATGTAGTCGTCGTCGTCCCAGCGCCAGGCGTCGAGGTGCTCTCCCGACACGGCGATCTCCAGGCCGTCGTAGCCCCAGCCGGCCGCCAGCCCGGCGACCTCCTCGAGGGGCAGGTCGACCCACTGGCCGGTGAAGAGGGTGTACGGCGTCGCGCCAGCCGGCATGGTCTCAGTCCTCCCGCAGGGTGATCCGCGACCCCGACGATGCCGCACTCTCCTCGATCGCCGCCAGCACCCGCTGCACGGCGAGCCCGTCGTCGAACGAGGGCTCGGGCTGCACGCCGGCCGCGATCGCCCCGAGGAAGTCCGCCGCCTGGTTGGTGAACGTGCTGTCCCAGCCGACGATGTGGCCCGGCGGCCACCACGCGTCGAGGTAGGGCTGTGACGCCTCGGTGACGAGCATCCTCGTGAACCCGTCAGCCCCGTCCAACGCGACCTGCAGCTCGTTGAGCGCCTCGAGGTCGAAGCGGATCGCCCCGTCGCTGCCGTAGACCTCGATGCTCAGGCCGTTCTTGCGGCCCGTGGCCATCCGGCTGACCTCGAGGCTCACGACGGCGCCGCCGTCGGTGCCCAGCGTGGCCCACACGGCGTCGTCGACGGTGACGTCCTCCGGCCCGGAGTCGCCGGTCCGCGAGGGCACGAACGTGTGCAGGCGGCCCGCGACGTCGGTGACCTCCTGACCGAGCAGGTAGCGCACCTGGTCGACGGCATGCGAGGCCAGGTCGCCCAGCGCACCCGAGCCCGCTGTCTCGCGGCGCAACCGCCACGTCATCGGCGCAGCCTGGTCGGCGAGCCAGTCCTGGAGGTACGCCGCGCGCACCTGGCGCACGGTGCCGATGCGGCCCTCGGCGACCAGCCGGCGAGCCAGGGCCAGCGCCGGCACGCGGCGGTAGTTGAACCCGACCATCGCGAAGACGCCGCGGTCGCGCGCGGCCGCGGCCGCCGCGGTCATCCGCTCGGCCTCCTCGAGGGTGTTGGCCAACGGCTTCTCCGCCAGCACGTGCTTGCCGGCCTCGAGAGCGGCGATGGCCAGCTCGCAGTGCAGGTGCCCGGGGATGCACAGATCGACGATGTCGATGTCGCCACGCTCCAGGACCGCGCGCCAGTCGGTGCTCGACTCGGCCCAGCCGAACTGGTCGGCCGCGGCCTTGACCTGCGCGGGGTCACGCCCCACCAGCACCTGCTGGCGGACCGGCGGGACCCCCGGGTAGAAGGCACCGACGTTGCGCCAGGCGTTCGAGTGCGCCTTGCCCATGAAGGCGTAGCCGACCACCGCCACGCCCAAGGGCGCGCCCCGTTCGTCGGGCACTGCGTCGCTCACTGTGGGTTCCCCCTTCAGGGCTGGTGCGTCAGGGACCTCAGGAACGCCAAGCCGTCGCGGGCGAGGTCGTCCTGGGTAGGGGCAAGCGGTCGCCAGATCGACGCCGCGGTCGCGATCGCGGCGTTGTCGGCGGTGAAGCTCTCGATGTTGAGCGGGCCCGCGTAGCCGACCTCGTCGAGCGCCGCGAGCAGCGCCGGCCAGTCGGTCTGGTCGCCGCCGGGTGCGCCACGATCGCTGCCGCACACCTGCAGGTGCAGCAGGTGCTCGCCGGCCAGTCGGATCGCGGCAGCCGTGGAGCGCTCCTCGATGTTGAGGTGGTAGGTGTCGAGCGCGAGCCCGAGACCCCCGCCGTCATCATGCAGGCCGAGCAGGCCGTCGAGCGCGGTGAGCGCCTGGTCGACGGTGTTGACGAGTGAGGTCTCGTACCTGTTGAGGGGCTCGATCCCGAGGGCGACGCCCCGCTCGCCGGCGTACTCCACGAGGGGCGTCAGTCCCTCGCGGAGGCTGGCGTACGCCGACGAGCGTTCCTCCGCCGTCATCCGCCACACGCGACCGGTGGCCGCGTAGAACGGTCCGCACACCGACCTCGCCCCGAGCCCCGCGGCGAGGTCGACGCACGCGCGGAGATAGGTGCGCGTCCTCTCGACTGTCTCCGGATCACCATGCAACACAGGGACGAGATCCCGGCCGGGCGCCATCGCCCCGACCACGTACGGCGTCAGGCCGGTGTCGGCCAACGCCTTCCCGACGACGGGTGCCGTGAGGTCACCCGCCTGCTCCAGGGGGAGCTCCACCGCGTCGAAGCCGAGGTCGGCAACATGGCGCAGCAGGTCGGTCACGTGGTCGTCGGTGAGAGGTGAGGTCCACACCCAGGTGTTGACCCCGATCTCACGAACGATGGGCCCGGCAGGGCTCGTCATGGTTGGTGACCGGTCCGTCAGGGGATCACGCGGTCTTGCCAGACCTGCGGGTAGCCGGGCAGGTTCTCGCCACCGAACTTGGCGTAGTGACCGTCGGGCATCCCGTCGTTGGCCTCGAGGTACTCCGCGCGCTCGTCCTCGGTGATCGGGACCTGCGGCAGCACCCACTCCTTCGGGACCTCTTCGCCCGCGAAGATCTTCTGCACCGCCAGGAGCGGGGTCCGCCACTGGAAGTTCGAGTAGACGGGGGCCAGGCCGGTCAGGCCGGTCTCCTCCCACTTGCGCAGGAAGCTCATCTCGTCCTCGCCGGTCATCACCGGGTAGTCGACGCCGGCGTCCTCGAACGCCTCGATGGCGGCGACGGCACCGTCACCGGCGTCCATCCAGACACCCGCGACGTCGCCCTGCACGAGCTCGTCGCTGATGATCTTCTTGATCTCGGTCGGGTCGGCGCCGGTGAAGTAGTCGGTCGCCTCGATGCCGTTCTCGTCGAAGATCTTCTGCGCGGCGGCCCAGCGGGTCTCCAGCACGTCGACGCCGGGCAGGATGCGCAGCGCGACGACCTTGTCGCCCTCCTCGAGGTTCTCCACCAGGAAGTTGGCGGTGTCGATGCCCCAGGCGTAGCCACCGATCGGGTGGATGAACGTCGTCGGGCAGTCGGTCTCGACGCCACGGTCGAAGATGATGACCGGCTTTCCGGTCTCGCAGGCGCGCTCGACCGCGGGAGTCATCGCGGCCGTGGAGTTCGGCGAGATGATGAAGACGTCGCAGTTGCCCTGGTTGATGAAGTAGTCGATGTCGGCGAGCTGGGTGTTGTCGTCGTCCTCCGCGTCGCGGGTCTCCATCTCGGAGATGACGCCCTCGTCGACCATGACCTCGAGCTGCTGGTTCATGGTGATCCAGCCGGTCTGGCGCCACGGGTTCGAGATCGAGGCGTTGGCGAAGCAGGCCTTCTTGGCGCCGTCGGACTTGTACTCCGAGGTGTCGGTCATCTCGCCGTCGATGTACTGCAGGTACGGCTCGGACTCGTCACCCTCGAAGGTGGCGTCGCGCTGCTCGTTCTGCTCGTCGAAGTCGGCCTGGACGAACCACTCCTCGCTGTCGCCCGTCGCCTCCTCTGCGGGCTCCTCGGCCGAGGAGGTGTCCTCGGCGGCGTCCGGGTCGTCGAGGGAGTCGTCGGTGCTACAGGCCGTCAGCACGAGCAGTGCTGCGGCTGCACCGATGGCTCCCTTCATGATGCGACTGCGCATTACTTGTCTCCTGTGGTCGTGCCCGGGACGGGCCCTTCTTGGGTGGGTGTGCTGGTGGTGCTCTCCCGGACTGCCGAGCGGCCGGGACGCCGTCCGATCTGCCACGCACGAGCGGCGGCAGCGACGGCGACGATGATGATCAGGCCCTGCACGGTGTCCCGCCACGTCGAGGGGACGCCGAGGGAGGTGAGCAGGACGAAGAGGAGCTCGAGTGCGAAGGCGCCGGCCGCGGCCGAGAGCACCCAGCCCCGCCCGCCGCCGAGCAGCACGCCGCCGAGGACGACGGCGGTGATCGCGGTGAACTCGTAGCCCTGGCCGACCGAGGGGTGCACCCCGGCGTACCCGACCAGGATGACGCCGGCGACGGTGGCCGACAGGGACGACAGCACGAAGGCCCGGGTCTTGAGCCACCACAGGGGTACGCCGCTGAGGTGGGTCGCCGCGGGGTTGTCGCCGGCGGCGATCAGGGTGCGACCGAACGGGCGGCGCATCAGCCACACCGACCCGGCGGCCAGCACGACCAGGATGATCAGCGGGTAGGGGATCACCTCGACCACCGGCACGTTCTCGATGCCGCCACGGCCGATCTGGCGGAACGAGTCCACCGGGTTGCCGGTGGCGGCGCCGCCGGTGAGGTAGCGGACCAGGCCCGACAGGGCCAGCATCATGCCGAGGGTGACGATGAAGCTCGGCACCTTGAGCAACGTGGTGACCAGGCCGTTGATGACGCCGATGAGCACGCCGACCGCCGCCATCAGGAGCATCACCGGGAGGATGCGGCCCTCGTCCTGGCCGATCAGGTTGCCGGCCATCACCACCTGCGCGGTGACGACGGCACCCATCGAGAGGTCGAACTCGCCGGAGACGATCACGTAGTACTGCCCCATGGCGGCGATCGCGATCGCCGCGGTGCGGCCTGCGAAGCGGATCAGCGCGCCGGGGTCGCCGAAGTTGGGATTGGCGATGATCGTGGCCACCGTCAGCACGATCACCAGGACGAAGATCGCGCCGCCGGGCGTAGCGGCGCCGGCCGCGATCCGGCCCCCGAGGCCGGTGGTGTGCTCGGGCAGCGGCGGACGTCGTGAGCTCAACGGAGCCGTCAGGTCGGTCATCTCTTGGGGTCCCTGGTCGAAGCGGAGCGAAGCGAGCATTCGAATGGGGTACTCATCTCGCCTCCTGCAGGGCGGCCTCGAGGGCGCCGGGCCGCTCGAACCGGGCCGGCCGCTTGTCGAGGTCGCGACGGGAGTAGACGGCGACGGCCCCGACGATCACCAGGCCGCGGATCACGTCCTGGAGGAAGGAGTTGACCGACAGCACGTCCATCACGCTGTCCATGACCGCGAAGATGCCGACGCCGGCAAGGGTTCCGAGGATGTTGCCCTTGCCGCCCGCGAGCACCGTGCCGCCGAGGACGACGGCCGCGATCGACATCAGGTCGTAGCCGCCCTGGGCGCCGATCGTCGGGCTGCCGACGCTGAGCCTCGCCAGGAGCAGGAGCCCCGCGAAGCCGGCCAGCACCGAGCACAGCACGTGCGCGACGACGACCGGCACGGACGTGCGGATGCCGGAGAGCCGCGCGACCTCGGCGTTGCCGCCGACGGCGTAGAGGCTGTGGCCGACGCGGGTACGCCGCAGCAGCACGATCGCGACGGCGGCCGCGGCCAGCATGATCACCGTCGAGAGCGGCACCGGGCCGATCTGGGTCGCGCCGATCAGCCGGAAGTCACGCGGAGCGGATCCGTGGCTGCCCTTGTAGTTCGAGGCGAGGTAGCCGCTGATCACCAGGCCGACGCCGAGGGTCGCGATGAAGCCGTGGACGTGCAGGAAGCTGACGATCAGCCCGTTGGCGAGCCCGATCACGGCCGCGACACCGAGCGCGGCCAGGACACCGGGAACGACGTTCTCGCTCTGGCCGGCCATGATCCCGCCGGCGACCAGGCTGGTGAGGGAGACGACGTAGGGCACCGACAGGTCGAGGCTGCCGACCAGGATCACCAGCGTCTGCCCGATCGCGATGAAGCCGAGCACGCTCGTGGCCGTGAGCAGTGCGTTGATGTTGGCCGAGCTGAAGAAGTTGCGGCCCTGCGTCGCCGTGAGGATCGCGGCGACCACCAAGGAGAGGAGGAAGAGCGCGTAGACGATGCCGGTCGAGGTGAGCCGGGCTGCTGGTCGAGTGCTCATCCGGCCAGCTCCTCGGACTCGTCGACGCCGGTGGCCATCCGGAGCACCTGCTCCTCGGTCGACCCGGCGGGGAGCTCGCCCGCGATGCGGCCGTCCCTCATCACCAGGATGCGGTCGGACATGCCGATCACCTCGGGCAGCTCGCTCGACACCATCAGCACGGCGACGCCCTGCGCGGCCAGCGCGCGCATCAGCTCGTAGATCGCGTGCTTCGCGCCGACGTCGATGCCACGGGTGGGCTCGTCCATGAGGACGACCCGCGGCCCGGCGGCCAGCCACCGCGCGAGCACGACCTTCTGCTGGTTGCCGCCGGAGAGGAACTGCACCTCCTGGTCCATCGCCTGAGCGGAGACCGCGAGCGAGGAGAGGACGCCGGGGACCTCGCGGCGTGCGGCGCTCGTGCGACCCGGGAAGACCGCGCGCACCACGGCGAGTGCGTTGTCGAGGATCGTCTGGTTCAGGGCGAGTCCGGTGGCCTTGCGGTCCTCGGTGACCATCGCCAGGTGGCTGCGGACCGCCGAGCGCGGGTTGCGCACGCGCACCTCGTCGCCGTCGACGAGCATCGTGCCGCGCGTCAGCGGGTTGACCCCGAAGACGGCCTCCAGCAGCTCGGTGCGGCCGGATCCCTGCAGCCCCGCGACGCCGACCAGCTCGCCGGCGCGCAGGGTCAGGTCGATGCCGTCGACATACCCGTTGCCCGCGCCGCGGAGCTCGAGGCGGGGCTCGCCCACGGTCGTCTCGGGAAGCGCGTCGGGGAAGTACGTCGAGATCGGTCGGCCGACCATCAGCCGCACGAGCGCGGCCTCGCTGAGCTCGCCGGCCGGCTGGCTGGTGACCAGGCGGCCGTCCTTGAGGATCGTGATCGTGTCGCAGAGGTCGAAGATCTCCTTCAGCCGGTGCGAGACGTAGAGGATCGCGACCCCGCGCTCGGTGAGCCGCTTGATGATCGCGTAGAGCAGCTCGACCTCGTGGTCGGCGAGGGCAGCGGTCGGCTCGTCCATGGAGATGATCCGCGCGTCGTGGCTGACCGCCTTGGCGATCTCCACGATCTGCTGCTCGGCGACCGACAGGGCGCGCACGACGCGGCCCGGCTTGAGGTGGCCCACGCCGAGCCCGGTGAGCAGCTCCTCGGTGTCGCGGCGCATCCGCCCGGTGTCGACGAAGCCGTAGCGACGTGGCTCGCGGCCGAGGTAGATGTTCTCGGCGATGGTGCGCTCGGGAAGGAGGTTGAACTCCTGGAAGACCGTCGAGACGCCGGCGTGCTGGGCCTGCACCGGGTGCGTGAAGCGACGCTCCTCGCCGTCGATCTCGACGTGGCCCTCGTCGGGGTGGTAGACGCCCGCCAGGATCTTCATCAGCGTCGACTTGCCCGCGCCGTTCTCACCGACCAGTCCGTGCACCTGGCCGGCATGCAGGGTCAGGTCCGCGTCGGCGAGCACCGTGTTGCCGAAGAAACGCTTCGTGAGCCCGATGGCGCGCAGCACCGGCCCGGAAGGCGTGTGGCCACCGTCACTTCGCTGCACGGCGTCACTGTGACACGCGCTCGACACTTTTGTCGAGTGCCACTCAAAAGTCGCTCACTAGACGTGGAAAGCCGTCGATGGTTCACTCCATCCCGTGCGAACGGGCGACATCTTCGAGCTGCTGCGTGACGGCCGCCCGTGGACGCGTGCCGAGCTCGCCGAGGCCACCGGTCTCGCCAGGTCGACGATCGCCGCCCGCATCGACGTCCTCATGCGGCTCGGCCTGGTCGCCCCGTTCGGCGGCGCGCCGTCGACCGGCGGCCGGCCACCCGCGCTCTTCGCCCTGAACCCGGCGGCCCGGGTGGTCGTCGGCGTCGACATCGGCGCGACCCACGCGCGTGCCGTTCTCGCCGACCTCTCGGGTGAGCTGCTCGGCGAGGTCAGCGCCCAGCTCGACGTCGCCGAGGGCCCGGCGGTGGTGCTCGGCTGGGTCGTGGAGTCGGTGCGCTCGCTGCTGCGCAAGAAGCGCCGCAAGGCCGCCGAGCTCGCCGCGATCGGCATCGGGCTGCCCGGCCCGGTCGAGCACTCGACCGGCCGGCCGATCAACCCGCCGATCATGCCGGGGTGGGACCGCTACGACGTGCCCGCGCACATCCAGCGCTACTACGCCGTCCCGGTCCTCATCGACAACGACGTGAACATCATGGCGCTGGGCGAGCGACGTACCCATCTCGCCGAGGTCGACGACCTCGTGCTGATCAAGGTCGCCACCGGCATCGGCGCCGGCATCGTCTCCGGCGGTCAGCTGCAGCGTGGCGCCCAGGGCACCGCGGGCGACCTCGGCCACGTGCGGGTCGCCCGGGCCGGCAACGTCCAGTGCCGCTGCGGCAACCTCGGCTGCCTCGAGGCGGTCGCCGCAGGTCCGGCGCTGGCCACTGCACTGCGCGCTCGCGGCATCGACGCCCGCCACGGCCAGGACGTGGTCGACCTCGTCCGGGCCGGCGACGGCGACGCCATCGCGGTCGTGCGCGAGGCAGGTCGCGACATCGGCGACGTCGTCGCCATGATGGTCAACCTGATCAACCCCTCGGTCGTCGTCATCGGCGGCCAGCTCGCCGCTGCCGGCGAGCACCTGCTGGCCGGCATCCGCGAGGTCGTCTACCAGCGCTCCCTGCCCCTGGCGACCGAGCACCTCAGCATCGTCCCCTCGCGGGCCGGTGGGGAGGCCGGCGTCCTCGGCGCGGCCGCCATGGCCATCGAGCACGTGCTGTCCCCCGAGGCGATCGAGGCCGCCAGCCTCGCCATCACGGCCTCCTGACGGTGCCTCCGCGGTCCGTCAGACCGTGAAGCGCCACCGCTGCGTCTGCATGCCTGGGCTCACGTTGCCGTCGAAGGCGTTGTCGGCGAGGTCGCCACAGCGGCCGGCCGAAAAGGGCGCACCCCGCCGCCCTCCAGCCAGGGCGACGGGGTGCTGTTGACGCACGGCGCGCGTCAGTCTGTGAGGTCTGTGTCGTCCCGGTCGATGGCGTCGACATCGTCGGCGTCGCGCAGGTAGCCCAGCCACAACCCGTGCCGGGCGCGCGTGATGCCGACGTACTGCAGCCGCCGCAGCCGCTCACTGCGCTCGAGGAACGCAGCGTCGTGCTCGCCGGTCAGCCGCTGCGGCGTCGCGCGCAGGCCGGGCATCAGGACGTGGTCGAACGAGAGGCCCTTGGCCTCGGCGTAGGTGCCGAGCACGATCCGGTCTCCTGCGAGCGCCACCCCGGCGATGTCGACGACGGGCAGCGCTGCCCGCATGAGCACCGTGCGCAGGTGGTCGACGTCCGTCGCCGTCGCGACCAGCACGGCGACCTCGCCCTGACAGGTCTCGCTGTCGGTGATCTCGGTCAGCCGGACGACCAGCGCGCGCTCCAGCTCGTCGAGGTCGGTGGCGTCGACCACCGTGGGCACGGCGCCCCGACGACGGACCGGGGTCGCCGACACGTGCGCCGACTGCAGACCCTCGACATCGAGGTGGGTGTCGGTGCCGATCATCCGAGTGGCCAGGCGCAGCACGTCGCCGCTGCTTCGGTGATCGTCGGTCAGCTGCGAGGCGGGTGCCGAGAGCGTGATCCCCGCGGCGGCGAGCGTGTCGGCGCCGGCGTACGACGCCTGCTGCCCGTCGTCGATCAGGAAGAGGCGGTCCGGGCCGTCACCGGCGAGCAGGTGCACGAGCTCCAGGGCGACGAGTGGCAGGTCCTCGACGTTGTCGACGACCACCGCGCTGTAGCTCGGGCGGACGACACCGCTCCGCACCAGGTCGCGCGCGAGGATCAGCACATCGTTGAGGTCGTGGACCTTCGACTTGGTCAGCCGGCGCTTGTACTCGACCAGCACGCGCCACACGGCCGTCCGCTGGGCGTCGTCCAGCGGAATCCTGCGTGGGTCGCGCTCGAGGGCCAGGTAGTCGTCGAGCTCGGTGATCCCCCGCGCCTTCACGACGTGGTCGATCTCCTCCTGCCAGTAGCCGGGGCGCTCGTCGAGCTGGCTCAGCGCGCCACCGCGACCCGACGCCATCCACGCCGAGACGAAGGCGATCGCGGACTGTCGGTCGTCGAGGTTCACGTGCACGGAGCCCTGCTGAAGGATCGCCACCGCGAGGTCGCGCAGGCTCACCGACACGACGTTGTCGCGCGCCTGGGGTGTGAGCCGGTCGACCAGCGTCGCGGCGATCCCGGGCATCGCGGCGGTCGCGGCGACGTACAGGACCGGCTCGGAGTTGCGCTCCGCGAGGTACGCCGCGCGGTGCAGCCCCACGACGGTCTTGCCCGTGCCCGCAGGGCCCGTGAGTCGCGCCGGCCCGTCCCAGCTCGTCGTGATCAGGGCGAGCTGCGCCTCGTCGAGGAACGTCATCCACCGCTCCACCGGCCGCGCGGTGGCGGTGCGGAAGAGAGCCGTCGTGAGCTTCTGGGCGTCGAGAGGCGCGGCGGACGCCGGCCAGCGGCCCGCCAGCGGGTTCGCCGTGTCGTTGGCCGGGTCTGCACGGGGGAACTCGCGACCAAGGACCGCGGTCAGGGCCTGGATCTCCGAGTCCTCCAGGCGAGCCGGTCGCGATGCCACCCAGGCCGCGAGGTTGTGCTCGCCCACGAGATGCACCTGCTGGCTCGTCGCCTCGTGATGGCGCCCCGCCAGCACCACCACGGACCAGAGCGCCTGGCGGGTCACGCCGAAGTCGGTGAGGGCGTCGTGCACCTTGTCGGTGATCGCGCGGACCGCCGAGGCGTCGGCCTCCTTGCAGTCGTCTCCGTCGAACACCGTGCCCTCGCGCTGGGTCACCGCCGCCCAGTCGTGCGCGTCGAGCACGACGACACCACCCGGTCCGACCAGCACGGCGTCGATCCGCGAACGGCCCGAGTGGACCCAGCGACGATCGGTCAGGACCTGCCAGCCGAACAGCTCGAGGGCGGACAAGCGGTCGGCGAGCGTCGCACGGACGCCGACAGCGTCGACGTACCGCGCAGCAAGCTCACGCGCCTGCTTCGCCTGGTGGTCGTGGGAAGACTGCGCGGTGATCCGCGCTTCGCTCCCCACAGAGGGCGCCAAGGTCATACGCGCGTTTCACCCCCCATGGTGGTCGGCGGCGTAGATGTCGACGGTAGGTCGTCCGCGAGCGCGGTCGCAGGCGAACCCGCAATTCTTTGCCTTACCGCCTGCGTGTCGCGCTGGCGCGCTGCCCTCTCGGCGTGGCGCAACGTCCTCGGCCCGACACGTCAGACCGTGAAGCGCCACCTCAGTGTCTGGACCCCCGTCTTCGCCTTCCCGTCGAAGGCGTTGCCGGCCAGGTCGGTGACCTTCGGGGAGACCGTGACCTCGTAGGTGCCCGCGGCCAGCCGCTTCCTCGGCGTGAGCACGATGGTCTTTCCCCGTTCGAGAGCGACCTTGGCCTTGACCCTCGTCTTGCCCTTCGCGAGCAGAACGGTCCGCCTGGTCACCGACGACGGCGCGAGCTTCTCGCTCGCCACGACCGTGACCTTGGCCGTGGCACTGACGCGCACGGCGTTCCTGCGCGGCGTGAGCTTCTTGGCCGTTGGCGAGGTGGTGTCCTGGCTGACGGCGGGCGGCGGCACGATGGCGACGGGGGGGCTGGGCACCACCCCGTCGTCCACCGCGATGTCCAGCGACCAGCCGCCCAGGATCTCACTGAAGTCGCCCCCTAGATCGTCGACCGCGTAGAGCGACCAGACCCCGTTGGGATCCGTGCCGTTGAACACCCCCAGGCGGGCCTCGCCCACCGGGGTCGGCGTGAGGCCCGGATAGCTGTCGGCAGGGCTTCCCCTGCCATCGGTCGGCTGGAACCGTCCCGACGCCAGCGCCGTGTCGTCGGGAAGAGCCTTGGTAGCGCTGTCGTCGAACTCGAGATCCACCCCGGAGATGTCGTCCCCGCTGCCCACGTCGGACATCAGCGTCGCCCGCTGGCCCTGCGGGCCGACCAGCAGCACGTCCATATCCGGAGCGAACATGCTGGCGATGTCGAGGAGCGAGACGTCGAGGTCGGTGATCGGGCCGGCCACGCCGGAGACCGACAGGGTCGAGGGGTACGGCGTCGTTGCGAGCTGGAGCTCGAGCCCCCAGCCGGTGATCTGGCCACCGACCCCTCGCGAGTCGTGGACGTAGAGGAGCCACTCGCCTGCCGCGTCGGTGCCGTCGAAGACGCTGAGATCGCCCGGGAACGCGGGGAGCGGCGCAGGATGGGGCAGCTCGGCACCCAAGTCGGGTTCGGGTTGGTATCTCTCCCCCTCGACCAACGGAAAGTGCTCGTTGAAGATCACACCATCGTCGTCGAAGGCGAAGCTGATGTTGTCGACACCCTCGCTCGAAGGCGGCGGGTCCGACATCAACAGCGCCTGCTCCCCGCCGGGGCCGACCAGCAACAGCTGCAGATCGTAGGGCGAGGCGTGGGTGAGACCGGTGATGGCGACGTTGACGTCGAGCACGACGCCCGGACGGTCGAAGGTCGCCGTCGACTCGAGCGACTCGCCTTCTCCGTCGGCGGGGATCACCACGGCGGCGGCCGAGCTCGCACCAGCATTGCGGTCGCCGACGTAGACAGGGCTCGGCTGGGCGAACGTCGTGCGGACCGGCGCCGCGCTCGCCGGCGCGTGGGTCGCGCCGGTCGCCGCGGCCACGACGGCGAGGGCCAGGAGGCGGGTCACTGTGCGCGCGATCGGCGGCAACGTCATCCGAAGACCCTACGAACCGACAACCGCATCCACACGGGACCTGGGTCGCCTCCGGGTTGCCGGAGAAGGGCGCACGGCCGCAGGATCTCCACCGCGAGGTCGCCCAGGCACACGGTCACGACGTTGTTGCAGGCAGGGCCCGCGCTGTTGTGCCTTACCGCCCGCGTGTCGCGCGTGGCACGCTGCTCTCATGACGGAGCGCAACGTCCTCGGCGGACCGCTCGAGCCCTGTGGCACGGATCCCCTCACCGGCTTCTACCGCGACGGCGACTGCGCGTGCGGGCCCGAGGACGTCGGCCTGCACGCGATCTGCGCCGTCATGACCGAGGAGTTCCTCACCCACCAGCGTTCGGTCGGCAACGACCTGTCCACCCCACGACCTGAGTGGCACTTCTCCGGCCTCACCGCCGGCGACCGCTGGTGCGTCGTCGCCGCGCGCTGGCTGCAGTCGTACGACGCCGGCGCAGCCGCACCCGTCATCCTCGCCGCCACCAACGCCCGCGCCCTCGAGATCGTCCCGATCGAGCTTCTGCGCGAACAGTCCGTCGACGTCCCCGAGGACCCCGGCTCGCTCGTGTGAGCGGTCCGCCCATGTCTCAGGGTCGATCCCCGATCCTTCCCTGAACCTTCACATCCCCTGCAGCAACCGAGCGGGTCGCGCGGATAGCCTGACCGACGTGAACTCCGCCGTACGCACCGAAGGGCTGACCAAGGACTACGGTGCCGTCCTCGCCCTCGACACGCTGACGGTCGACGTCGGCGACGGGATCACCGGCCTGGTGGGCGCGAACGGCGCGGGCAAGTCCACGCTGATCAAGATCCTGCTCGGCCTGGTACCTCCCACCGGCGGCAGCGCGCAGGTGCTCGGCCACGACATCGCCACCGACGGCGAGGCGATCCGGGCGGCGGTGGGCTACCTGCCGGAGCACGACTGCCTGCCACCCGACGTCAGCGCGAGCGACTACGTCGTCCACCTCGCCATGATGTCGGGGCTGCCGCGCGTGGCGGCACGTGAGCGGGCGGCCGAGGTGCTTCGTCACGTGGGCCTCGCCGAGGAGCGCTACCGGCCCATGGGCGGCTACTCCACCGGCATGAAGCAGAAGGCCAAGCTCGCCCAGGCGCTCGTCCACGACCCCCGCCTGGTCTTCCTCGACGAGCCCACGAACGGCCTCGACCCAGCAGCCCGTGACGAGATGCTCGGGCTGGTGCAGCGCATCGGGCGCGACTTCGGCATCTCGGTGGTCGTCACCAGCCACCTGCTCGGCGAGCTCGAACGGGTCAGCGACCACGTCATCGTCCTCGATGGCGGCCGACTCCTCCGGGCCTCGCGCACGGACGAGTTCATGGACGCCACCGGCAACCTCCTCGTCGAGGTCCTCGGCGACGACGGGACGGAGAAGATGGTCGCCGCCCTCGTCGGCGCCGGCGTCACGGCAGCGCCGAAGGGCGGCATGCTCACCGTCACCGCCGGCGACGGCCACGACGACGTCCACGACCTGATCCGCGACACTGCGGCCGACCTCGGGTTGGGCCTGGTGCGCGTCCAGGTCGACCACCGCCGCATCGAGGACGTGTTCGCCGATGAGTGACCGGGCACCAGACGGGCGTGTCGACCCCGCCTCGATGACCCCTCGAGGTCGCAGCGTCATCCACGACCTCGGCTATCGCCCCTACACCGGTCCGCGGCTCGGCGAGGCCTCGATCGCGCGCGCACTGATCTTCACCGGGTTCAGGAACGCCTTCGGCATCGGCCGCTCCGCGAAGTCGAAGGTGCTGCCGTTCATCCTCCTCGGCATGAACCTCTTCCCGGCGGTCATCCTGGTCGGGGCCCTCACCCTTTTCGGCGCCGACCGGCTCCCGATCGGCTACGCGCAGTACGCCTCCTCCACGCAGGTGCTCCTCAGCATCTTCGTGGCGTCCCAGGCGCCGGTGCTGTTCTCGCGCGACCTGCGACACGGCAGCATCACCCTCTACCTCGCACGACCACTCAGGGCGAGCACCTACGCGCTCTCCCGATGGACCTCCCTGCTGCTCGCCTCCTTGGTCTTCGTCTGGCTGCCGCTCGTGATCATGTACGTCGGGGCCCTGCTCGGCGAGCTCGACTTCGGCGAGCAGACCAAGGAGGCGTCGATCGCGGTCTTCCTCGGCCTCGTGCTCGCCCTCACCCTGACCGGCATCGCCGGCCTCCTCGCCAGCTGGTCGACCCGACGCGGCTTCGCGATCGTGGCGACCATCGCCGTGCTGCTGATCGGCAACGGCATCGTCACCGCCCTGCAGGGCATCGCCTACGAGTTCGCGTCCGACGACACGGTCGGCCAGGTCGCCGGGCTGTTCTCGCCGTACTCCCTCTACCGGGGACTCGCCTTCGCCTGGGGCGACGCCAACGAGCCGCTCAGCCCGCTGACGAGCACGGGCATGGAGGCGGCGTACCTCGCCGTGTTCCTCGGCCTGGCCGCCGCCTGTCTGGGTGGGCTGCTGTGGCGCTACCGCAAGCTGGCCGGGAGGTGAGGCGCCGATGAGCACGATCGTCCTCGACACCACGTCGCGCTGGTACGGCAACGTCGTCGCCGTCAACGGCATCTCGATGACCGTCGGTCCCGGGATCACCGGGCTGCTCGGGCCCAACGGCGCAGGCAAGACCACCCTGATCGCGCTGATGTCCGGCTTCCTCTCGCCGTCTGCGGGCAGCGTCACGCTCGACGGGCAGCAGATCTGGCGCAACACCGAGGCCTACCGCACGATCGGGCTGGTGCCCGAGCGCGAGGTGAGCTTCGGCTACCTGACCGGTCGGCAGTTCGTCCGCGCCAACGCCGAGCTCCAGGGGCTGGGCGACCCGGGGGCGGCCACCGACCGCGCCCTCGAGGTCGTCGACATGGTCGAGCCGGCAGAGCGCCGGATCGGCACCTACTCCAAGGGCATGCGCCAGCGGGTCAAGCTCGCCTCGGCGCTGGTGCACGACCCGGGTGTGCTGCTGCTCGACGAGCCGTTCAACGGCGTCGACCCACGCCAGCGCCTGCACCTGATGAACCTGCTGCGCCAGATGGGCGCCGAGGGACGCACCGTCCTGTTCAGCTCCCACATCCTCGAGGAGGTCGAGCAGGTCGCCCGCCAGATCGAGGTGGTGGTCTCCGGACGGCACGCCGCCTCCGGTGACTTCGGGCAGATCCGCCGCCTGATGACCGACCGCCCCGTGCAGTACGTCGTCGTCAGCGACGACGACCGGACCCTGGCCAGCTCGCTGATCGCCGAGGCCTCCGTGGTCGCCGTGTCGCTGCGGGGCCAGGGCGGTGTCGACGTGTCGGTCTCCGACTTCGGCGACTTCGCCCACCGACTCCCCGTCCTGAGCCGTGAGCACGGCGTGCGCATCCTCGAGCTCACCCCGACCGACGAGTCGCTCGAGAGCGTCTTCGCCTACCTGGTAGGAGGCTGAGCAGCCGATGAACCCCACGATCATGCGGCTCTCCGCGCAGGCGCTCTTCGGCCGCCGACGCGGCGTCGTGCTGCTGGTCATCCCCGTCCTGCTTGTTGCGCTGTCCGCCGTGGTGCGGGCGCTGACCGAGGCCGGCGCGGGCTACGAGGCGATCCTGTCGCTCGGCTTCACCCTCGCCCTGCCGATCGTCGCCCTGCTCGCAGCGGCCGCCGTCCTCGGGCCCGAGATCGACGACGGCTCGGTGGTCTACCTGCTGGCCAAGCCGATCAGCCGGCACACCGTCGCGCGCAGCAAGTACGTCGTCGCCTGGGCCGCCACGATGGGCCTCGGCGTGCTGCCTCTCGTGGTCAGCGGCCTGGTCATCGACGCGGGCGACGCCCGTCAGGCACTCGCCTGGGGCATCGGCGGCGTCGTCGCCGGGACGACGTACACCGCCCTCTTCCTGGGCCTGGCGGCGCTGACCCGGCACGCCGTGGTGATCGGGCTGCTGTTCGCGCTGCGTGTGGGAGAGCGTGCTCGGCAACGTGCTCAACGGCATCCGCTGGCTGGCCATCGGCTCGTGGGGTCGCGAGGTCGCCGGCGAGATCAGCCCGCGCGTGCCGGTGCCGGACACCGGCCTCGTCTACGCCCTGATCGCGTCCGCGCTCATCACCCTCGCGACGGTCTGGTTCGCGGGCGACCGGCTGCGGTCGTTCACCCTGCGCGGCGACGAGTAGGCCGACCTACCCATCCGCGTCGACGCGCAGATGGGTGGATCGCCCGACGCGGCAGGGCCTTCCGCGCTCCTAGCGTCGCTGCATGACCACCACACCCAGCACACCAGGCCCTGGCCACGTCGAGACCGTCGTCATCGGTGCCGGCCAGGCCGGCCTCTCGACCGGCTACCACCTCCAGCGGCTCGGCCGCTCCTTCGTCATCCTCGACGGCGCCGCCCGCCTCGGCGACCAGTGGCGCCAGCAGTGGGACACCCTGCGGCTCTACTCCCCCGCCGGCTACGACGGGCTGCCCGGCATGCCGTTCCCCGGCGACCGGTGGTCCTTCCCCGGCAAGGAGGAGGTGGCGACGTACATCGAGCAGTACGCCGCGCACCACCACCTCCCCGTCCGGCTGGGCGTGCGCGTCGAGTCGCTCGAGGCCGCGGCTGCCGGTGGCTACGTGCTGCGCACCAACCTCGGCACCTGGACCTGCGACAACGTCGTCGTCGCGACCGGGACCTTCGGGCGGGCGCCCGCGATCCCCGACTTCGCCGCGGAGCTCGACCCGCGGATCGTGCAGCTGCACTCGAGCGAGTACCGCCGCCCCGGGCAGCTCCCCGAGGGCCGTGTGCTCGTCGTGGGCGCGTCGCACTCCGGCACCGACATCGCCTACGACGTCGCACAGACGCACCCGACCACGCTGTGCGGCCGCGACTGCGGCGAGATCCCGGTCGACTTCGACTCCTGGATCGGGCACCGGGTCTTCCCGGTCGATCGTGTTCGCCTGGCGGCACGTCATCACGCGGCGTACGCCGTTGGGCCGCAAGGAGATGCCCCACATCCGCAAGCACGGCGGGCCGATGATCCGCGTCAAGCGGCGTCACCTCGCCGAGCGGGGCGTCGAGCGCAACACCGACCGGGCCACCGGCGTCCGCGACGGCCGGCCGGTCGTCGGCGACGAGGCGCTCGACGTCGCCACCGTCGTGTGGGCCACCGGCTTCCGCCAGCAGTTCGACTGGATCCACCTGCCCGTGATCGGCGAGGACGGCTGGCCCCGCGAGTACCGCGGTGTCGTCGAGGACGCGCCGGGCCTCTACTTCTGCGGCCTGTCCTTCCAGTACGCCTTCAGCTCGATGGTGTTCGCCGGCGTCGGCCGCGACGCGGCGTTCGTCGCCGAGCACCTCGACCAGCGGATGCGAGTGGGGGCGCGACCGCTGCGCAGTTCTATGCTCGCCTGAGGAGGTCCGCATGGGCGTCGTCGACGAGCTGGTCCGCGCGCGTGAGACCTTCGAGCGCGGTGACTGGGCGACGGCGTACGCCGTGTGGACCGATGTCCCGCCCGAGGAGCCGGCCGACCTGATCAAGCTCGCGCATGGCCGCCCAGCTGTGCGGCCGGCACGCCGAGTGCGTCGAGTCCCTGCAGCGGGCCTTCCACGCGGATGTCGCTGCGGGCGACCGCGCGGAGGCCTGTCGCTGCGCCTTCCATCTGGGCATGGTCTTCACCGAGGTCGGCGAGCACGCCCTCGCCTCGGGGTGGGCCGGGCGGGCGCAGCGGCTGCTGGAGGAGATCGGGCCGGACACCCTCGAGGCGGGCTACGTCGCGCACCTGCTGATGTTCCGCCGCCTGGTCGAGGACGACTATCCCGCGGCCCTGGCGTACGCCGACGAGGTGCTGGCCGTCGCCCGTCGCTTCGGCGACCCCGACCTGACCGCGATCGGGCTCGCCGCGGTTGGGCGCCTGGGCCTCTACTCCGGGCGGGTGACAGAAGGGCTGGCGCTCTTCGACGAGGCGCTGGCCGCGGTCGCCGCGGGTGAGGTGTCGCCGGTCTTCGCGGGTCACGTCTACTGCGTGATGATCGAGGGCTGCCAGGACGTCTCCGACCTCGGCAGGGCGGCGGCGTGGACGAGCGCCCTGAGCCGCTGGGCCGAGGCGCAGCCGGCGCTGGTCGCCTTCACCGGCCAGTGCGCGGTGCACCGCGGCCAGATCTTCCGGCTGCACGGCGCCTTCCGCGAAGCGGTCGACGAGTACGACGCCGCCATCGCGCGCTACCTGGCCGCGACCACGACGGCAGCGGCCGGGCTGGCCTACGCCGAGCGCGGCGACGTGCTGCGCATCCTCGGCGAGCTCGACGCGGCCGACGCGAGCTATGAGCACGCGGCCGACCACGGCTACGAGCCGCAGCCCGGCCTCGCCCTCCTCTGGCTCGCCCGGGGGCGGGGCGTGGCCGCCGTGGCCGCGATGCGCCGGCTGCTCTCGGAGAAGCCCGACCCCGTCGGCCGGTCCAAGCTGCTGCCCGCCGCGGCCGAGATCCTGCTGGCCGCGGGCGAGGCGGCCGACTCGCAGGGAGGCTGCCCGCGAGCTGGAGGGGATCGCCCGCGACTTCGGCTCCGAGCCGCTGCGCGCCGCCGCGGCGTACGCCGCCGGTGCCGTCGAGCTGGCCGAGGGCGACCCGTCCGGCGCGCTGCCCTACCTGCGCACGGCCGTGGCGGGCTGGTCCGGCCTCCCGGCGCCGTACGACGTCGCGCGGGCCAAGGTCCTGATCGGCCGCTGCCTGCGCGACCTGGGCGACGAGGAGTCGGCGACCCGCGAGCTGGCCGCCGCCCAGCGGACCTTCCACGAGCTCGGCGCCGCGCCGGCCGCACGCGAGCTCGACCGCCTGCTGAGCCCGGGCGACGCCTTCCCCGACGGCCTCACCGCCCGCGAGGTCGAGGTGCTGCGGCTCGTCGCGACCGGCCGGAGCAACCCGCAGATCGCGGCCGACCTGGTGCTCAGCGAGAAGACGGTGGCCCGGCACCTGAGCAACATCTTCGCCAAGGTCGATGTCGGCTCGCGCACGGCCGCGGCGGCGTACGCCTTCGAGCACGGCCTGGTCTGACAGCGCCCGTCCGGGCACGGGCGTTCGGTCACGGGACCGCGGCGCTTCGGTAACGGCCCGGTCTCGACGGCCCCGTACGGATCACTCCCACAGGGCCCCTGACCTGCGGTGACGCCGCGCGTGGCCGCTCTTTCGGCCGCCGCCGAATGGATTGTGGGCCATGCCACCCGGGGCGAGGTTGGGCATCGGGTGGTGCCACCGGCGAGGCGCACGACGGTGGTGCCACCTGTCATCGACGGCGATCACGACCCGATGAAGGGACTGGCATGACGAGGACTGGAACGACGGGACGCAGCAGGTCCAACGTGCTGCTCGGAGCGACGACGGCCGCGGCGCTGCTCGGCCTCGCAGCCTGCGGTGGCGGCGGGGACGAGGGCGGTGGCGGCGGACAGGAGCGCGACTTCGAGGAGTCCGCGTTCGGCGTCGTCAAGGACCCCGACCGTCAGGGCCCCGCGCCCGAGATCGAGGGAGCCACGACGGGCGGGACCGTCACGGTCTACTTCCCCGGTGATCCCGGCCCCGACTCCCTCGACCCGGCCGAGGGCTGGTCGGTGACCGGCAACTCGATCCAGCAGGCGCTGACCAACCGCTCCCTGACCCAGTTCGCGCCCGACCCCGAGACCGGCGAGATGGTGCTCGTGCCCGACCTCGCCGTCGACCTCGGGCAGTCCAACGAGGACTACACGGAGTGGACGTTCCAGCTCCGCGACGACGCGACGTGGGAGACCGGCGACCCGGTCACGGCCGAGGAGGTGGCGTTCGGGATCACCCGGACCCTCGACGCCTCGACGCTGCCCGGCCCCGGGACGGCGTACTCGACGCCGTACTTCCTCGGTGGCGAGGACTACCAGGGCCCCTACACCGACGAGGGCAAGGCCTACGACGGCGTCACGTTCGACGACGAGGCCAACACGATCACGATCAAGATGGCGAAGCCGTTCCCCGACATGGACTACTGGGGATCCTTCATGGCAGTCGGTCCCGCGCCTCTCGGCGACACGGCCGACCCGCCGGACTACGGGCGGCACCCGCTGTCGACCGGTCCCTACAAGATCGAGTCGTTCACGCCCAACGAGGAGCTGGTGCTGGTCAAGAACGACCAGTGGGTCCCGGAGTCCGACCCGGCCCGGCACCAGTACGTCGACCGGTGGGAGCTGCTCTACAACCAGGACCAGGCGCAGGTCGACGAGATCATGCTGAGCGGCAACACCAAGTCGCGCACGTCGATCTCCGACAGCCTCGGCTCGGACAACTACACCCGCGCCAACGAGGAGCTGGGCGACCGGCTCGTACCAGCAGTCCACGCAGTGCATCACCGCCCTGGCGCCGGACTACGAGCAGATCACCGACATCAACGTGCGCAAGGCGATCGCGTGCGCCTACCCCTACGAGAGCAACTGGCTCGCGATCGGTGAGGTGCCCGGCGTCACGCGCGTCCCGGCCAACTCGATCATGCCGCCCGGCATGGCCGGCAAGCCCGACTACTTCGCCGACGGCGAGCAGTTCACCTTCAACCCGGAGAAGTCCAAGGAGCTGCTGGCCGAGGCCGGCTACGAGCCCGGCGAGTACGAGCTCACCGATCTCCTACTACGAGCCGGACTCGCTCGCGATCAACGGCTTCAACCAGGTCAAGAAGGGGTACGAGGAGGGCGGCTTCAAGGTTCGCGGCATCCCGATCCAGGACTCGCCGTTCGACCTCTACGCCGATCCGGACAACCGGACCAACAAGGAGCTCAACATGCGCCACGTGAACTGGTGCTCCGACTGGCCGTCCGGCCTGACGATGTTCCTGCCGATCTTCTACACGGACGCGGAGTACAACTTCGCGCGGTTCTCCGAGCCGGCCGTCGACGCGGAGATCGACCGGATCCAGACCCTCCCCCTGGAGGATCAGCCCGCAGCCTGGGGCGAGCTCGACGAGATGATCGGCACCGAGTACCTGCCGGTCATCCCGACGGCCTTCCTCAACGATCTGTATGTCTTCGGTGAGTCCATCGGCAACCCTTCGGGCGACGGGGCGATGGGAGCACCGAACTTCAAGGATCTCTACGTCACCGAGTGATCCTTGGCACCGGCCACCCGCCCCGACGAGCCCAGCCTCTCGTCAGGGCGGGTGGCCCCTACCTCCCGCCGAGCGGACGCAAGTTCACCGGAGGAGCGCAGCGGGGGAAGGTGAACTTGCGTCCGCTCGGCGGGGTTTGCGCTGCGGCAAGTTCACCGGAGGAGCGCAGCGGGGGAAGGTGAACTTGCGTCCGCTCGGCGGGGTTTGCGCTGCGGGGGAAGGTGAACTTGCGTCCGCTCGGCGGGGTTAGCGCTGCGGCATGATCAGGGCGTGGCCGAGCGAGGTGCGCTCGTAGAGCACCTCGCGACCGCGCCGCGACGACTGCAGCAGCCCGGCGCGCTGCATCGCGGTGAGGTGCTCGCTGACGGTTCCGTTGCTCAGCCGCAGCAGCCGGGCGAGGCGCGTGGTGGTGCTGGGTGCGTCGAGGTGGGCGAGGATCGCCACCCGGGACCGTCCGAGCACCGGGTCGAGGCCCGTGGCCTCCACCGGAGGGCCCGACTCCCACAACCGCCCGGCTCCGCGCGCGGCATAGCTGACCACCGGCGGTGCCGAGTCGAGCTCGGCCACCAGGCACGGCCAGCGGAAGACCGAGGGCACCAGCCGAATGCCCGCGCCGCCCATCTGGCGGTGCTCGTGGTGGCCGGGCATCTGGAGCCGCAGTCGCCCCGCGTCGTACGTCAGTCGCTCGTGGAGCCCGCCGAGGGTCACGCCGACTCCGTCGGAGGCGAGCGAGCTGGATCGGTAGGCGATGTCGGACTGGGTGATGTCGTCGACCCGCTCCCACAACGGCGCCAGCACCGCGTCGAAGTAGCCGACCAGAGCGGTCGCGGTGTCCTCGAGGAGCCGCGGCACGCTGTACCTGCGCCAGCGCGGCTGGTCGGGGAACGTACGCCGCAACGTCTCCAGGTCCGTGCCGGCGATGTCCTCGTCGGTGTCGGCGACGGCCTCCAGCGACCGGATCGGGTCGGCAGGGCTGCGCAGCGGCACCGGGGCGAGGGTGGTCGGGTACCACCGGTCCGACGCCATCATCGCGACGAGCAGGTCGTGGTCCCAGTCGGGCTCGTGGACCCGGTTGAGCAGGTCACGATGAAGCGGGTGCTTGGTGGGATGGGCCAGCACGCCGAGGCTGGCGACGGTCTCCCACACCGGGTCGGGACGGAACTGGATGGCCGCCACGTCGGCCGGCACCAGCTCGAGGTCGATGACCGAGCTGTCGCCGCAGGGGCAGGGCGCGCCACCAGGAGGCGTCGACACGTCGCCCGACGTGGTCACGATGTTTCCAGCCCTCATCGTGTGACCTCCTGTGGAGGTCATCAAACCGTCGATCGGCAACGCTGGGACCTCGCCACGGTCACCGTCTGATAACGGTACGGCGACGACGGCGGTCGTTTCGGGGAGAGCCGAATCGGCGGGCCTGCCGACCCACTGAGACGACCGACGGCGCCGGCCTATGACGCGGTTTCACCGGAATCGAGCCGATCGGTCAGGGATCGGCCAGACGCCGGACGGCGGGTGCGCACGTCGCCTACCGTTCGCAACACGGCGGAAGCTCCCGCCGGATCCGTCAGCATCCATCCCCCCGGAGATCGCCCCAGTGACCAGTCAGCAGACGCCCCCGCGCACCACGACGTGGGACAACCCGTTCCTCGAGCCGCCTCGCAGCACCTGGCGGGTCGTCGCCGCGATCGGCACCGGTGTCATCCTGGTGCTCGGCGTCGCGTCAGCGCTGTTCCTGTCCCTCTGAGGCCAACGCCGGCTCAGCACCGATCTCGGCACGATCTCGGCACGATCTCGGCACGATCTCAGCACGATCTCAGGGGCTCGGCTCCCACGTGATGGTGCCGGCCTGGTCGCCGCCGAGGTAGGCGGACTCGCCGAACTCGTTGGTGGCGTAGGCCGAGATCCAGGTGCCGTTGTCGACGTCGTCGTCGGGCTGGCGCACGATGGCGTACCACGACGTCGGGTCCTCGACCCGTGACCGCGCCTCGTCGACGAGTCCGACGATCACGTCGGGGTCGACGTCGCGCAGGTCGAAGCGCGCGTAGTCGGTGGTGCTCTTGCTGCTCGCCTCGTCGAGACTGCCGTCCCAGTAGCGGTACTCGTAGCGGTTGGTCGTCTCGTCGACCGGCACCTGCATCACGGCGTAGCCCGGATAGAGCACCGCCTCGAACACCACCGACGAGCCGGTCTCGTCCACCAGGTCAGCGATCAGCTCGGCGTACCCCTCCTCGCTCATCGTGTTGACCTGACCGATCCCGGGGTCCTCGCCGGGCTCGAGCGTGTCGTTGGCGTTCACCGACGAGACGACGGCAGCGATGATGCCGATGACGGCGCCGATGAGGCCGAGCGGGATGAGCAGCATCAGGCCGCAGGCGAGCTTGCTGCCCGCGTTGGTCTTGACCGGTTCGGCGACGTCGGGCTTGACGGTGGCGACCGTCGTGGCGGTGCCGTACGCCGGCCTCGGCACCCCGCTCGGGTCCGGTGCAGGCGGCTGCAGGTCCTGGGTGTAGGTGTGGATCTCCGACATGGTCTGCGCGCGCAGGAGCTCCTCGACCCGCCTGTCGCGGTCGGCCTCGACGATCTGCCCGTCCGCCCATGCAGCCTCGACCACCTCGATGGCCGCGTCGCGGTCGCCGTCCCGCGCACGCTTGTTGTTCCACGCCACGAGCGGAGGCTAGTGGATAACGACCGCCCCCACCGCTGGATGCCGAGGTCGCGCAGCGACCGCCTCCCCACCACAACACCGACGAGGGTCGCGCGCGTGGAGGTCGAGGAGTCCGAAGGCCGGATCGACGAGATCGAGTTCGCGCGCCACCCGGACAAGGCCGAGCGACTGTTCGCGTTGGCCCACGAGGTCCCGGTCGGTTTCCCGTTGCGCGCATCCGCACTCATCGCCTCGGGCGAGCACTACCGCTACGGCGGACGGTTCGCCGAGGCACGCCAGTGCTGTGCAGAACAAGGAGATCCGCGCGAAGTGCGAGCGGCCGCGCAGCAGCGAGTGAGACTCTCCAGTCGACCTCTCCTCAGGTGCGGCGGTGGTACCTGAGGTCGCCATTGGGCATTCGTTGCGTCTGGAAGCGGGTGTCGTGGGCGCGTTTGTGATGCCAGTAGCAGAGCAGGATGCCCTCGTCGAGGTCGGTCCTTCCCCCGTGGCTCCAGGGTGTGGAGTGGTGGGCTTCGGTCCAGGGCGCTGGAACGGTGCAGTCCGCGGCCCGACAGCGCGGGTGGGCCAGCGCGAGGGCCTTGCGTTGGGCGGGCGAGAACAACCGAGCAGTGCGGCCCAGGTCGAGGACCTCGGACGTCGACCCGAGGACGGCGGGAACGATCCCGGCGGTGCAGGCGAGGCGGCGAGCTTCGCCGGCGGTGATGGTCTCGCCGGTGCCGAGCTGGGCGGTGCCGAGACCGGTGGTCAGTGTCTCCAGCGGCATGGTGACCATCACGGTGGTGGCCAGGCCGCCATGGTCGGGCAGGCGCGTCGGATCGAGGTGTTCGAGCAGGGCGCAGAACGCCAGGCCGCGTTGCCGGTCGGCCGGGATCCGTAAGCCGGTGGCCGGGTCGAGGCCGTCGCCCTGCCTCTGCTGGTGGCGCGGGGACGTCAAGGCTTCGAGGTACGTCTTGAGCCGGGTCGCGGTCGCGTCGGGGACGGTGATCGGAATGTCCGTGTAGCCGTCGCCGCGGCGCTTGAAGTCGAGCCGGGTCACAGCCTCGGCCTTCCGCTCGGCCCGCTCCAACGCGCGGCGCTCTTGCTCGTCGCCGACCTCGGGTGCGATCACGTCGAGGACCCGGCGACCGAGCCGGGCGAGGTCGGTGGGTCCGAAGTGTTCGGCGTGCTCGACGAGCCGCTGCTCGGCGAGGTGCTTGACCTCGATGCCAGCGTCGGCGGGGATGGCGTCGAGGGCTTTGACGACGACCCGAGCACGGTCGAGGTGCATCCGCCCGTCGGCCACCGCGGCGGCGACGTGGCGCCAGGTGGTGTCGAGGGCATGGGCGAGCTTCTCCTGGGCGTACGCCGCGCGGCGGTCGGTGCCGGCGCGGGGGGCGAGCCAGTCCGCGACGGTGCGGCAGCCGTGGTCGGCGGCGACGTCGCCGGCGGCGGCGACCGCACGGAGCTTGAGCGCCTCCTGCTGCGAGATGAGCCGGGTGAGCTGGAGCAGGAGCTCGGCCTTGTCGCCGGAGCTGAGGTAGACCGGGTCACAGTCGAGGACCGAGGCCAGGGCCTTCTCGATGGTGTCCGCGCACGCCAGCAACGGGTGCCGGGGTGCGTTGGTCGGGTGGCTCATCGGTGACAAGGCTAGACGGGACCACCGACATCGCGATCGACTCAGAACCCCTTCTCCACAAGGGTTCTCGAATCGATTGCATCCGGGTACGGACCTCTCATGGCTGTCACAACCTTCCAAGACCTTCCGCTCGCCGACCGCGACCGCGCGTGGGACGGCGACGCCGCCGAGAAGCGGGTGCGCGCCTGGGCCGACGCCGAGGACGAGCCCAACGCGAAGTACCGCGACGCCCATACCTGGTACGACGCCGACAACAAGGACAACTTCACGGCGTACAAGCTGCTGATCGCCGACGTCGTCGACGGCCGCCTGAAGGCCGTGCCGCGTGGCGTCATGGCGGCGGCCGGGGTCATGCAGGGCGCGCGCGGCGGCGTCGACATCCCGGCCAGGGACGTCGACCGAGTGAAGAGCCACCTGGCGAAGTACTACAAGAAGATGGATGACAGCCCGCCCTGGGACGACTGACGGCCCGACTCAGCCGGTGGGCTGCTGCTCCAGCTGCTGCTCCTGCTGCTGCTTGTTCTTGTTCTTCTTGCCGTTCTTCTTCGGCTTGTCGTCGGCGGGCGGCGCCGGGTTGCTGTCGTCAGGGAAGAACACGCCGGTGATCGAGTCGGTGACGTCGCCGGCCGGGTCCATGATCAAGCTCGGCTTGAAGAAGAGCACCGAGGCGACCGCGAGGCCTGCGGCTGCGAGGACCGCCAGGCCCTTGCGAGACTTGCCGGTGCTCGTGCCGCTTCCGCTGGGAGCCGTGGTCTTGTGGTTCTTCAGGTACGCGCGGCGCGCTCGCCACGACACCTTGGGTGCCTTGACCTCCGGCGGAGCCTCGGGGTGCAGCTGGACGAGCGGCGGCGGGGAGGCCTGGTCGCGCAGGGCCTCCTCGAGCTGGCGGACCAGGTCGTTGTGCAGGTAGTCGGGCCCCTTCTCGGGCGGCGTCTCGACCACCGCGACGAGGTTGATGCTCGAGCAGATCCACACGTCGCCGAAGCGCTCGTTGACCCACTCGTCCTTCTCGACGCACAGGATCGGGTGGAACGTCGCGCGCGGGAGCATCGGCGAGAGCGAGGCGATGGCCTGCGTCTGCTCGGCGACCTCGGCGACGTACTTCTGTCGCGAGCGACCGTTCTCCTTCAGGACACCGCCGGTCACGGTCACCGAACCGACCCACTTCTTCGCGGAGATGACCCAGACCTGGCCGCCACCGATGACGACGTGGTCGATCTTCCCGAAGCGCTTGCCCGGCCACTTCACGTCGTGGAGGACGGTGTAGCCGATCTGCTCGACCGCGTGCAGCTCGGAGGCGGTGATGGTCTCGCGGCGGCCACCCGGCGTCCACCGCGCAGACGACTCGATCAGCCGACCCGCGGTCTCCGACTGCGGATCGGCTGTGGCATGGGCCGACTCTCCTACCATGTGTAGCCCCCCTACTTTGGTACGTATCACGGTACGCCGCGCGCGCTCCTCGCGCTGGTCGTTCGCGACATCTGGTGGTGAGACGGGCTGCCAGCGACTTCCTGACGCCGTCAGCCGGTCAAGTTCAGCCGCGCTGGCTCTTCTGCTTGCCGGTCTGGTCTTCGTCTGCCTTGGTCTTGGCCTTGCTGTTCGCCTTGGTGCTCGCCTTGCTGTTCGCCTGGGTGCTCGCCTTGCTGTTCGCCTGGGTGGTCGCCTGGGTGGTCGGCTTGCCGTCCTTGCCCTGCTTCGCCTTGGCGGTCGGCTCTGTGGACGAGTCGCCGTTGTCGGCGTCCGCCTCCTGCACCAGCAGGTCGGACACGAAGCTGCCCACCGGCTGCAGCGTGTCGGGCCGGAACGCCACCACAGCGAGCAGGCCGAGTCCGCCGATCACCTGCGTGACGCGCGACCGGCGCCCGAACCTTCGTCTCGCGCGGCCGTGCCGACCCGTACCCGGCCGACTCGCCGCGGGCACGTCCACCGGCTCGGTGGGCTCGGGCTCGGGTTCAGGCTCGACCGGGTCGGGCTCGACCTCGACCTCGACCTCGTCCACGGGCTCGGCCGGATCTGTGCCGAGGGCCTCCTCGACGGCGAGGGCCTCCTCGACGGCGAGGGCCTGCTCGACGGCGAGGGCGAGGTCGGCGGCGAGCCGCTCGACGGTGGCGTGGTCGAGGACGTGGCGCCGCGTCTTGAGCTGGGCGACGACGTTCTGGCTCGAGCAGATCAGCACGTCGCCGATGCGCTCGGAGACCCACTCGTCGCGCGTGAAGCAGAGCACCGGCTGGACCAGGCGCGGCGCCAGCCCCTCAGGAAGCGAGTCGGCCAGGGCCTGGGCGGCCGTGGCCGCGTGTCGTACCGCGTCCACGCGGCTCCAGCCGTTGGCCCGGAGCTCCTCGCCCTCGACGGTGATCTCGCCGGTCCAGTTCTTCGCGTCGATCACGAAGACACCGCTCGGCCCGATCACCACGTGGTCGAACGCATCCTGTGGTTGCCCGGGCCACGGTACGTCGTGCAGCACCGTCCACCCGGGACTCGCCCTGAGCTCCTCCAACGCGCGCCCGATCGACGCCTCGCTGTCGGCGCTCGTGTCCCACAGCGCTCCGGACGGCGTCGCCGTCCCGCCCCACTGTCGTTCAGCTTGCTCGCGTGCAGATTCCCCCGCCATGACGTCCCCATTCGTCGATGTGCTATTGACGGTAAGCACCTCTGCGCCTCCCGTCAGAAGAATCCTGACTTTGCCTACCTTCGGGTGGGGAGGGAATCACACCCTTACGACGTCGAGCAGGCGCAAATCGGCCAGGGCGTCGAAGTCATCGTCCTGCGTGACGACGGGCAGACCGTTGGTCAGGGCGGTCGCCGCGATCCAGACGTCGTTCACGTTGAGTCGTCGCCCGCTCAACCAGCGCAATCCCGCAGTGCCCGGCCGGTTAGTCCCCACCGCAGGCGAGACCGTCACCGTCTGCATCGAGGTCGTACGGGTCGGATCCGGTGACGCGGACGGGTCCCGAGTACTTCGGCCCGTCCCCCGAGCCCCCGGCGCAGTCGTAGTCCGGCGCCGGCGGGAGGCAGGGCGAGTATCCAGGCGTGCAGTTGGCGGGTGCGGGCGGCGCGATCGGCTGCACCCTGTTGCTGACCACCAGCGTGACCAGGGCCCCCGGCTCGGCCTGGACGGTTCCGGCCGGTGCCTGACGCAGAACAAGGCCACCGGAGCCGACGGTGACGGCTTCAGTGGTGGTCACCACCTTGAAGCCCGCAGCTCGGAGGGCGTTCGTCGCGGCCGTCGCGGTTCGACCGACGACTCCAGGCACGCGTGGCATCGGTGCGGCCACGACGACGCGCACGGTCTCGCCGGGCGCGACCTTGGCGCCCGCCTTGACGCTCTGACTGAGCACCACACCGGCCGGCGCCCAGGACGGCCGCTCGGTGACGCGCACGCTCAGACCGGCCTTCGTGAACAGGGTGTGCGCTCGGGGCAGGCGGGTGTCGACGACCCCAGGCACCTTGGCCAGCTCCACCTTCGCTTCAGGCGGCTCGACGTCGTCCTCGCCCCCATCATCCGACTCCGACTCCGACGGCGACGGCTCCGCCGAATCGGCGCGGGGCGCGTCCTCGTTCGCGACGGCGGGATCGCCGTCGGAGCCGTCGGACACCACGACTGCGATCGCCATCACCACGACGATGGCGGAGACGACGGACTTGACCTGAAGCGACACCCCCTGGCGCAACCACAGGAAGACGAGGCCGACCGGAAAGCAGAAGAGGAGAGCCGGCACGATCGCCCACCAGGTCTGCCACCACGGCACGCGCTGCTCGGGCGACCACGGCGGCGTGGCCCGCGCGCCCCACGAGGGCCTCGGTTGTGGTAGCGGTGGTGGTGACCCGGGCTGCGTCGGCGGAGCCGGATACGTGTGCTCGGTCCACTGCCGGCCGTCCCAGTAGCGAAGCAGCCGGACGTCCTGTTGGTCGGGATACCAACCGGCGGGCAATGAGGGGGTGGTGGCCATGGGTCCTCCGATGCGAACGGCGTAGCGCCGCGATCGTCACCCGCCAAGGCTGGCCTGTCAGAGGAACTCGCAAAGCGTGACCGATCGGCTGACCCCGGCCAGGACCGCGACCTTCAGTCACCCGGTGACGACAAGTCGCGGCGTCCACGGAATCCGCACCCCCGCAGGGTTTCCAGACGGGCCGAGGGCCGGCCACCACTGGTGACCGGCCCTCTTGGAGCTCGTGCAGATCAGCTGCAGCCGGAGGTGCTGCCGCAGCCTTCGCAGACGTAGCAGGAGCCGGCGGGGCGCATCTTGGTGCCGCAGGTGAAGCAGAGCGGGGAGTCGACAGCGGTGCCGGTGATCTTCTCCAGGAGCTCGGCGGAGGTGTGGGCCTCCTTCACGGTTCCGGAGGTTTCGAGACGGGCCTGGCGGCCCTCCTCAACCACCGGTGCGGGCTCGTCAACCGGCGACATGTCGTCGATGTCGACGACCGGGTCGGCCTTGAGCGACTCTGCCTCGCTGACCTCGACGGGCTCGTAGGAGCCGGTCTCGAGGTGACGCTGGCGCTCCTCGGCGGAGTAGATGCCGAGCATCGAGCGGTCGTCGAAGGACAGGTAGTCCAGGGCCAGGCGGCGGAAGATGTAGTCCATGATCGACTGCGCCATCCGGACGTCGGGGTCGTCGGTGAGGCCGGCGGGCTCGAAGCGCAGGTTGGTGAACTTCGAGACGTAGGTCTCCAGCGGGACGCCGTACTGCAGGCCGACCGAGACCGCGATCGAGAAGGCGTCCATCACGCCGGCCAGGGTCGAGCCCTGCTTGCCGAGCTTGAGGAAGATCTCGCCGAGCTCGCCGTCGTCGTGGGCACCGGAGGTCATGTAGCCCTCGGCGCCACCGACCGTGAAGGACGTGGTGCGCGAGACCCGGGACTTCGGCAGCCGCTTGCGAGCCGGGGCGTAGACGATCTTCTCGATCACCTTGGCGGCCTCGGCGGCGGCTGCACCGGCGCCGGCCTCGACCGCCTTGTCGGCACCCTTGGCCTTCGCGTCGGCCAGCGGCTGACCCACCTTGCAGTTGTCGCGGTAGACGGCCGTCGCCTTCAGGCCGAGCTTCCACGACTGCAGGTAGATGTCCTCGATCTCCTCGACCGTCGCGTCCTCGGGCAGGTTGACGGTCTTGGAGATCGCGCCGGAGAGGAACGGCTGGGCGGCGGCCATCATCCGGACGTGGCCCATCGGCTTCAGGGCCCGCGCGCCCATCGCGCAGTCGAAGACGTCGTAGTGCTCGGTCTTCAGGCCGGGCGCGTCGATCACGTGGCCGTGCTCGGCGATGAAGGCGACGATCGCCTCGATCTTCTCCTCGTCGTAGCCGAGCTTCTTCAGCGCCCGCGGGATCGTCTGGTTGACGATCTGCATCGAGCCGCCGCCGACGAGCTTCTTGAACTTCACCAGCGAGAAGTCCGGCTCGATGCCGGTGGTGTCGCAGTCCATCATGAAGCCGATGGTGCCGGTCGGCGCGAGCACGGAGGCCTGCGCGTTGCGGAAGCCGTTGCTCGCACCCAGCGTGACCACGTCGGCCCACGCCTTCGTCGCCAGCTTGTGCACCGCACCGTCGACCGAGCCCATCGTGCGGACGGTGTCGTTGGCGGCCTGGTGCTTGCGCATCACCCGCTGGTGCGCCTCCGCGTTGCGGGCGTAGCCGGCGTAGGGGCCGACGATCGCGGCGAGCTCGGCCGAGCGCTTGTACGACGTGCCGGTCATCAGCGAGGTGATGGCGGCGGCCATCGCGCGGCCGCCGTCGGAGTCGTAGCCGAGACCCATCGCCATCAGCAGCGCGCCGAGGTTGGCGTAGCCGATGCCGAGCTGGCGGTAGTCGCGGGTCGTGTCGCCGATCGCCTCGGTCGGGAAGTCGGCGAAGCAGATGGAGATGTCCATCGCGGTGATGATCACCTCGACGGCCTGGGCGAACAGCGCGGCGTCGAAGGTGTCGTCGTCCTTGAGGAACTTCAGCAGGTTCAGCGACGCGAGGTTGCACGAGGAGTTGTCGAGCGACATGTACTCCGAGCACGGGTTGGACGCGGTGATGCGGCCGGTCTCGGGGTTGGTGTGCCAGTCGTTGATCGTGTCGTCGTACTGCAGGCCCGGGTCGGCGCATGCCCAGGCGGCCTCGGAGATCTTGCGCCACAGCTCGCGGGCGTCGACGGTCTCGATGACCTCGCCGGTCTGACGGCCCCGGAGCCCGAAGGACGTGCCGTCCTCGACGGCGCGCATGAACTCGTCGGTGACGCGGACGGAGTTGTTGGCGTTCTGGTACTGGACCGAGGTGATGTCGACGCCGCCGAGGTCCATGTCGAACCCGGCGTCGCGCAGCGCGCGGATCTTGTCCTCCTCGCGCGCCTTGGTCATCACGAACTCCTCGATGTCGGGGTGGTCGACGTCGAGCACGACCATCTTCGCCGCGCGGCGCGTCGCGCCGCCGGACTTGATGGTGCCCGCGGACGCGTCGGCGCCGCGCATGAAGGAGACCGGGCCGGAGGCGGTGCCGCCGGAGGACAGCAGCTCCTTGGAGGAGCGGATCCGGGAGAGGTTCAGGCCGGCGCCCGAGCCGCCCTTGAAGATGAAGCCCTCCTCCTTGTACCAGTTCAGGATCGAGTCCATCGAGTCGTCGACGGAGAGGATGAAGCAGGCGGAGACCTGCTGCGGCGACTGGGTGCCGACGTTGAACCAGACGGGGCTGTTGAACGAGAAGTACTGGTGCGCCAGCAGCCAGGTGAGCTCGTGGTCGAAGATCTCGGCGTCGGCGGCGGTCGCGAAGTAGCCGTGCTCGAGTCCGGCCTTCGTGTACGTCGACACCACGCGGTCGATCAGCTGCTTGAGGCTCCATTCGCGGACGTCGGTGCCGACGGCGCCGCGGAAGTACTTGGTCGTCACGATGGTGGAGGCGTTGACGGACCAGAAGTCGGGGAACTCCACGCCCCGCTGCTCGAACACGGTGTCGCCGGTCTTCCAGTTGGTCTGGACGACGTCGCGACGCTCCCAGGTGATCTCGTCGTAGGGGTGCACCCCGGTGCTGAACACGCGCTCCAGCGTCAGGCCCTTGCCCGCCGCGCCCTTGGACGTGGCAGCGGCCGAACCTGCTTCGGGGCGAACCGTCTCGGTCATGAGATCTCCGTTTCTCGAGCGTACTTCTTCAGTGGGGGCGGTGCTGCTGCCGACCTGGTCGGCTGGGTGGTACGCCCGGCGCGCGCAGCTTCCCCACTACGCACGCCGGGCAGTCTGGGTCAGCCCGTGGGGACTGGTTGTGGTGCGCGAGGGTGGACCTCGGCGGCGGCGCGCTCGGCGCGCAGGACCGCGATCTCGGCCTCGAAGTCGTCGGCGGACTCGAAGGCCCGGTAGACGCTGGCGAAGCGCAGGTAGGCCACCTCGTCGAGGAGGCGCAGCGGCCCGAGGATCGCCATCCCGATCTCGTGGGCGGGCACCTCGGCCCAGCCCTCGACGCGCAGCTGGTCCTCGACCTCCTGGCCCAGGCAGGCCAGCTGGTCCTCGGTCACCGGGCGGCCCTTGCAGGCCTTGCGGACCCCCGCCATCGCCTTCTCGCGCGTGAACGGCTCGCTGGCCCCGGAGCGCTTGAGCACGGTCAGCTGCATCAGCTCGACAGTGGTGAACCGCTTGCCGCAGCCGCCGGAGTCGACCAGGCAGGTACGCCGGCGGCGGATCGAGCCGCCGTCATCGGCCACCCGCGAGTCGAGGACCCGGGTGTCGGTGTGCCGGCAGTAGGGGCAGTGCATCGGGGCCTCCTCTCGCGTGGTCTGGCGCGCCTCACAAGCGCCCTGTCGGCGCCGCCTGAGACAGTGGTGGGGAAGGTGGGGCTGTGCAGAAGAAGCCACTCGGCTGTGGGTAACTCCCCGCCCGGCTGTGCACTCAAAGCCTCCGAGTGTGCACCAGATGTGGAGAACTACATCCGTGTAACTACTACATGTAGTGCCTACCGTAGTTCGTGAGAAGTCCTGTGGCAAGGCTTCTGGAGAACCCTCTGCCGATTCGGGGCGAGGTTTCGAGAAGTCCCAGGTCAGCGACGGTTTCGGTGGTCCAGACGCCGCGTGTCGCACGCCCCTGAACGGGCCCGACCCGGGTCGGTCGGCGGCGGCGTACCTGTGGAGGACCCGTTCCCACCAGCTGCGTCACATCCGGCACGGTCAGGGTGTGTCGTTCGGGGGTGCGGCCCAGGCCCCATCGGTCACAATGACCCGGTGACTGACGGCCGGCATGCGGGATCGCGGAAGGGCCCCCGCCAGTCGCCCACGCTCCAGCCGAACGTGTTGCTGCTGGCGCTCGCGACGACCGTCGCGATCGTGGCGTGGGGCTACCTCGTCTATCTGGCCATCGACTTCGGCACCTCCGCCCGGGGTGGCGAGAGCCGGGCCTGGTGGTTCCTCGCGGTGTCCTCGCTCGGGGCCGTGCTCTGCCTCTTCCTCGGGCTGGTGCTCGTGGCGCGGCTGCTGCGCGCGGTCGGGATCACCGCGCGGCCCGGCGACGAGGACGTCCCACCCTCTCCCCCGCGCACCCCCGGTGGGCGACGGGCTTCGCGGTAGCCGACTCCGGTGAGCGAGCCCTGGTCGCCGCGCCCCCAGGCGTCAGGGGGCGAGTCGGTGGGCGAGTCGGTGGAGTCGCTGGGCTTCGACCCGAGTCCGCGCCCGCAGGTGCCCCGGCGTACCGCCCTGATCGGGGCCGGCGTGACGCTCGTGGTGGCGATGGCCGGCGTTCTCGGGTGGAACCTGTGGCAGGGCCGGGCCGCCGACCAGGACCTGCTCCTCGCGGTCCCGCGGCCGGTGTCGGACACACCCACCGTGGCCTGGTCGTGGCTGGCCGGCGGGGAGGTCCAGGCCGTGTACGCCGTCGGCGAGGCCACGCTGGTCGAGCACGACTTCGACACCCTGACGGCGCTCGACGCCGAGGGTGAGGAGCTGTGGACCTCCGAGGTCGGCCCGGACGCCTTCGTCACCGAGGCCGCCGGCCGCGACGACGTGTTCGTCGAGGCCGCGCTCTCGGGGCTCTCCGTGCGCTCGATGGCGGACGGCGCGGAGCTCTGGGAGAGCGACGGTCGCTTCGTACGGGCCGCCGGCGAGTGGGTGCTGCTCCACGACGAGGACCGGATCCGTGAGCTCGACCTCGCGTCCGGCCGCGAGCTCTGGTCGGCCGAGGCGAGCACCACCGCGGCGGTGGACTCGACGGGCGTGTACGCCGTCGAGAACCGTCGGCTGACCAAGTGGTCGCACGGCGGTGAGCGGCTCTGGGCCGCCGCCGAGCCGGAGACCACATCGACCTCGTTCGCGACGGTCGTCCCGGCCGAGGGCTTCGTCGTGCTCGGCGGCGAGGGGATCGCCACGGCGTACGACAGTGGTGACGGCAAGGTCCTGTGGACCGTCGAGCTGGGCGAGGACGACGTGACCGCGGGCCTGTTCATGCCGGACCTGGTCTTCGCCTACGCGCGCGGCTCCTCTCCCGACGACGCCGAGATCGACGCCCCTGCGGAGGTGACGGTGCTCGGGCTCGACGGCGAGGTGGGCTCTCTCGACGCCGACGGCTCGTTCTTCTACGGCTATCCCGTCGTGGTGGGCGACGAGCACTACGGCGTCGACGGCATGTCCGGTCGCTTCTACGACTCGACGCTGCAGCCTCGGGGAGAGGCGCTGGGGCCGGTGATCCAGCTGGTCCAGGGGGGTGCGTACCTGCAGAGTGGCCGCGACCTCGTGTTCGTCACACCACCGGACGCCGCGGAGCAGTGGCGGCTGCCCCTCGGCGCAGGCCGGTTCCCGCCGGTGGCCGTCGGCGACCGACGGCTGGCACTGGTGGTGGACCGGACGGTTCGCGGCTACGAGTAGGGCGCCGTCAGCGGTCGGCGAGGCGGCGGACGAGCTTCAGGGCCGACCAGGTGTCGTCGACGGCCGCCACCTTGACGTCGACCCAGCCGAGCTCGAGGCCGAGGTCGCGAACGACGTTCTCGTCGAGGTCGACCAGGACGCCGTCGGCGGCCAGCGCCTTGTGGGCGGACTTCTTCGGCCAGCAGACCCAGACCATGCCGTTGGTCACCGTCTTGTCGAACAGATCCGGCAGGCGGCCCGCGAGACTCGCGTACGCCGTGTGGAACGTGAGCGTGACGTCGAGGCCGGGACGCAGCCGACGCACCACGTGTGCGCCCTGGAGATCGCCGAGGACGAGGCCGGCCGGGAGCCGGTCGAGGAGGACGACGTGGCTGTCCTTGATTCCGAGCTTGCGGGGCAGCGGGGTGCCCGAGTAGCCGGCCGACGCCATGCACGCATGGTGCCAGGTTGCGAGGTCTGTCAGGAAAGTCCGGATTCTCCTGACAGACCACAAGCGCGAGGGGCGGGCCGCCTGATGTGCGGACCGCCCCTCGTCTTCCCCTTGGCATATTCAGTTGTGGCCGCCGGACCGGGGTCGAATCGGCCGGCGGCAGATCGGTGGGGGTGCTACTCGGCGGGCACCCGGATCCGCTGGCCCGCGTCGAGCGCGGAGCTGGTGAGCGCGTTGAGGCGCCTGATGTCGAACATCGTGTCGCGGACGTCATCGCCCGCCGGCGTGAGGCGGCTCGCGATGTCCCACAGGGTCTCCCCCGGCGCCACCATGACGACCTCGGTGGCCGGGGAGGTGCCGCGCTCCTGGGTGGCGACAGAGCCTGCCCCCCAGAAGACGCCCACGGCCAGCACCGTGAACAGCGCGACGAGGAAGAGCACGACGCGGCCCCGCCTGGTGAGCCGGACCTGACCCTGCGTGCCCGCACGGCGCACGGCGGGACGGGGGCGGCTGGCCGCCAGATCGGACGGGTGCAGAACGATGGTGCTCATCGGGACCTCCTGGGGAAGTGGCGATGACTCTCATCGCCCGTCGGCTCCTTGCTCGATCCCTGTCTAACCGCGACCACCGACAGTGCCTCTGGTGATCGCTCGATCAGACGTTCGATCGAACATGTGTACGACGGTAGAGCAGGTGTTCGAACGGGTCAAGTGTCGCTTCGAACAAATGTTCGTGGGCCCTCGCGTCGCACAGCTCGCCGGCCAGGAAGCACAGCTGCAGCGCCCGGGACGAGGCGTGGTGCCCATTGCCGCGCGGCCTTCGATGTCAGGACCATGCGAGCGCATCCCACCGTGCGGCTCGGCGCTTTGACGGAAGTTGGTCGGTCATGTCCCCTCGCGCGAAGTCCAGCGACCCGGGTCGAGACGTGCTCGCGCCTCCCCGGCGTCCGCGCCGGCGCCGCACGGCGACGGCTGCAGTCGCACTCGCCGGCCTGGCCTCGACCGTGCTCGGTGCTGTCGGCCCGGCCGCCCCGGAGGCGGCCGCCGCTGGCGACGGGATCTGTGTGACGAGCGGGCTGAGCACCACCTGCACGTTCCCCTTCACCGGCGCTCCGCAGCAGTGGGTCGTTCCGGCCGGCGTGCGCTCGGCGACCTTCCAGGTCGTCGGCGCATCCGGCGGCGTGATCGACGTGCCGCCCTCCCCGGGCGACGCCAGTCGGGGAGGAGGGGTCGAGGCCACCGTCAGGGTGGTTCCCGGCTCGACGATGCAGATCTACGTCGGCGGGCATGGCGACGACTACGGGGGCGACGGAGGAGCCGGAGGATGGAACGGCGGCGGCAACGGTGGCGGCGCAGAGCCCCACGGTGCCGGCGGCGGCGGTGCGTCCGACGTACGGATCGCCCCCTACGGGCTGGGGATGCGCATCCTCGTCGGGGGAGGAGGCGGCGGACAGGGGGCCCCGGCGTTCTACTGGGGGGGATGGCGTCCCGGCTGGGGTGGCGATGGAGGCGGCTCCACCGGCGGCGGCGCGGGTCCCGGCGGACGCGGCGACAACGGCGGGGACAAGGGCTACACCTCAGGTGGCGGCGGCGGCGGGACGCTCAATCCAGGCTCCGGAGGCCTGCCGTCGCCAGGCCAGCAGAACCTCTGGTGCCGTGGCGAGACCTCCCTCGCGGGCCCTGGTCGCAGGGGCAGCCTCGGGGTCGGGGGTGACGGAGGCTACCCGCATGTGTTCGGCACCCCCGAGCGCTGTGACGGCCTCGGTGGTTGGGGCGGCGGAGGTGGCGGCGGCTACACCGGCGGCGGTGGTGGCGGCGCCGGCATCTCGGGTGGCGCCGGAGGCGGTGGCGGCAGCGGCTTCGGGCCGGGGACCAGCACCACCTTTCTCGGCGAACCGCTGGCCGACGGCGTCGTCCGGGTCACCTACCTGAGCCCCAGCACCACCGGATGGGTGCCCCTGGGGGGCGGGTTGGCGTCGGCACCCACCATCTCCGCACGTCCGGCCACCGGTCTCGTCGATGCCGTCCAGGACGTCTTCTACCTCAATGAGCAGTCTCACGTGATGCATCGCACCCTCACCTCAGGCGTCCTCGGCCCCGAGGAGGACCTCGGCGGAGCCGTCTACCCCGGCTCCACCGTCGCCGCGGTCTCCTACGCGTTCAACCGCATCGACGTCTTCGCCCGCAGCGCCTTCGACGGCCTGATCCACAGGAGCTACGACGGCCGCGCGTGGTCACCCGAATGGGACGAGATCCGCACCGAGACCAGGATCACCTCCTCTCCGACCGTCGCCTCCTGGGGACCCCGACGCCTCGACGTCTTCGCCCGCGGCGCCGATAGGGAGCTGCTCCACACCTGGTCCGACGACGCCATCGGGTTCGCGCCCTTCGAGACGTTCCCGGGCAGCCTCGTCGCCGCCCCGGCGGCGGTCTCGTGGGGCTCCAACCGGATCGACATCCTCGCCGGCAACGCGACTCCCGCGGGCACCCAGCTGCAACAGATGCGCTGGGACGGCGGGTGGGCCGGCTGGTTCACGTTCTTCACCGACCTCGGACTCACCTCCGCGCCGACGATCTCCTCGGCCGGCGTCGGGATGCTCGACATCTACTACCGCAACGCCGCCAACGGCCTGTCCCGCCGGAGCTATGACTACCGGACCGGGTGGGCGCCCACCGTTGACGCCGGACCGGTCCCGTCCCCACCCGGGTCGACGCCCGCCGTGGCATCCCTCACCACCGGCCAGCGGATCGTCCTGTTGCGTGGCAACGACAACACCCTGCAAGCCCGGATCTACCCGTGACGGCCGGGTCAGCCGTGTCAGCCGTGCTGGCAGTCCTCAGGGCACGACCACGACCTTGCCCCGAGCGTGGCCGGCGGCGAGGTGATCCATCGCCTTGGCGGCGTCGGCGAGCGGGAAGACCCGGTCGACGACGGGCCGGAAGGCGCCTCGGTCGGCGAGGCGGGTGAGCTCCTCGAGGTCCCCCGCGTTCTCGCTCGAGACGAGGCCGCGGAGCTTCTGGCGGGAGAACACCGACTGCACGGCCGCGGCCAGCGGCCGGCCCATGCCGCCGAGGACGCGGCCGCCCTCATCACCCCCCACCAGGACCAGCGTCCCGGTCGGGGTGAGCAGCCGGCGTACGTCGCGCAGCGGGCGGTTGCCGCCGATGTCGAGCACGACGTCGAACCGTTCACCGGCCAGGTCGCTCGGGTCCTGCTGCGTGTAGTCGACGATCCGTTTCACGCCCAGGTCGCGCAGGAGGTCGACCTTCGAGGTGCTGCACACCCCGGTGACCTCGGCGCCGGCCGCCGCAGCGAGCTGGACGGCGTAGGTCCCGACGCCGCCTGACGCCCCGATCACCATCACCCGCTGCCCTGCGGTCACGCCACCCGCCCGCACCGCCTGGAGCGCAGTCCAGCCGGAGATCGGCACGGCCGCGGACTCCTCGATGCTCAGCGCGAGCGGCCGCTGCGCCAGGCGCTTGACCGAGACGAGCGCGCGTTCGGCCAGCGAGCCGGAAGGGGCGGACCCGTAGACCTCGTCGCCGACCGCGAAGCCCGTGACGCCGGGACCGACGCCCGCGACCACGCCGGCCAGGTCGCGGCCGGGCACCGGCTGCCGGAGTCCGCGGAAGCCCAGGAACGGCCGCATCAGCAACGGCTCGCCGGTCATCAGGTGCCAGGTACCGCGGTCGATGGCGGCGGCTCGGACCTCGACCACCACCTCTCCTCGACCGGGCACCGGCGCGGGCACCTCGCGGACCGTCCAGGTCTCCGTGCCGCCGTACCCCTGCTGGACAACTGCCCGCATGACGCTCACTCCTCTGCGCTGACCTTACGTTGTAAGTCTGATAGGAGGGACGGTAGCCTTACAGCGTAAGAAGCGCAAGAGGAGAAACCAGGAGGACGCAGAGTGCCGCTCAGGAACGGCCCCCTCAGCCGGGACGACATCGTGACCACCGCCGTCGACCTCGCCGACCGCGACGGGCTGGCCAAGCTGTCGATGCGCTCGCTGGCGCGTGAGCTGGGCGTCGAGGCGATGTCGCTCTACCACCACGTCGCGAACAAGGAGGCGCTGCTCGACGCGATGGTCGACCGCGTCTTCACCGCGTTCCACCTCCCCCGTGCCGGTCACGACTGGGCGGCCGAGATGCGCCGCCGCGCCGTCACCGCTCGCGAGAGCCTGCTGCGCCACCCGTGGGCCATCGGCCTGATGGACTCGCGGGTCAACCCGGGCGAGGCGACACTGCGCCACCATGACGCCGTCATCGGCTGCCTGCGGGCGGCCGGCTTCTCCGTGGAGCTCACCGCGCACGCGTTCGCCCTGCTGGACGCGCACGTCTACGGCCACGTGCTGCAAGAGGTGGCGCTGCCCTTCGAGCCGGGTGACGACATCGCTCCGCTCGCCGAGGCCATGCTCGCCTCGCTGCCGGTCGACACCCTCCCCCACCTCGCCGAGATGGCCCGCGTGCACGTGTTCAGGCCGGGCTACACCTTCGGCGCCGAGATGACCTGGGGTCTCGAGCTCGTGCTCGCCGCCCTCGCCCAGCGGCTCGCCGATGAGTCCGCGGGGCCGGTCCGGTCATAGCAGCACGACACCCGACCCGAGGGGCACGATGACCACCATGGCGAGCCAGCAGACCACCACCACCGTCGGCACCGGAACCGAGACGGTGACCTACGACGTGCACGGCGACCTCGCCGAGGTCACCCCCGACCGCCCGCCGCTGTTCATGCTCGCCTCGCCGATGGACGCCGTGGGCTTCACGACCCTGAGGGGCCACTTCACCGACCGGGTCGTCGTCACCTACGACCCACGGGGCGCCGCGCGCAACCCCGTCGACACCGCACCGATCCCGCCCGAGGAGCACGCGAAGGACCTGCACAGGGTCATCGCCGACCTCGGCGTCGGCTCCGTCGACGTCTTCGCGAGCAGCGGCGGCGCGGTCAACGTCCTGGCGCTGGCGACCGCTCACCCCGAGGACGTGCGCACGGTGGTCGCGCACGAGCCGCCGACCTTCGTCTACCTGCCCGACCGCGACAACGCCATCGCGCTCTGCCACGCCATGAAGGCGACGTACGAGACCAAGGGCTCCCCCGCCGCCATGGCCATGTTCATCACCACGGTGATGATGCAGGGCGAGATCACCCAGGAACGGCTCGACGCCCCCGCTCCCGACCCGGCCGCCTTCGGCATGACCGGCGAGGACGACGGCAGCCGCACCGATCCTCTGATGCGCAACCTGCCCTCGTGCAACGAGTACGAGCCCGACCTCGACGCGTTACGAGCACTGGGCGACCGGCTGGTCATCGCCGTCGGCGCGGAGTCCGGTGAGGAGCTCGCCGCCCGCGGAGGTCGCAGCGTGGCTGCCGCAGTCGGCATCGAGCCGGTCGTGTTCCCGAGCAATCACGCGGGCTTCCTCGGTGGCGAGTACGGCCAGCAGGGCGACCCCGACGCCTTCGCCGCCAAGCTCAGGGAACTGCTCGCCTGACATCGGGACACGCCGTTCGAACGTATGTTTGAGAAATGGGTGTCGAGAGGGCTACGGTGACGGACACCAGTCTTCGCACTGGTCACTCACGCCCCAGCTCGACGGAAGGCAGCCCATCATGGCGCGTACACCCGGCAAAGCGGCCCCCGGGAAGGTGACCCCCGGGAAGGTCACGGAGTTTCCGGACGGTCCGCCGGACGCGACCGGGCTCACCCCGCGCCAGCAGAAGGTGCTGGCGACCATCAAGGACTCCATCGAGCTGCGCGGCTACCCGCCCAGCATGCGCGAGATCGGCAGCGCCGTCGGCCTGACCAGCTCCTCCAGCGTCGCCCATCAGCTCAAGACCCTCGAGGAGAAGGGGTTCCTGCGTCGCGATCCCAATCGGCCGCGCGCGCTGGAGGTCTTCCTGCCCGAGGTGATGGCCGCTCGCCGGTCGATCTCCGGCACCGACGAGTCGTCCTACGACGAGACCGACATCGGCGACTCCGCGCCGCCGGCGTCCTACGTGCCGCTGCTGGGCCGGATCGCGGCCGGTGGCCCGATCCTCGCCGAGGAGCAGGTGACCGAGGTGTTCCCGCTCCCCAAGCAGCTGGTCGGCGAAGGCCAGCTGTTCCTCCTGGAGGTCTCCGGCGACTCGATGATCGACGCCGCGATCTGCAGTGGCGACTACGTCGTGATCCGCCAGGAGCAGACCGCCGACAACGGCACCATCGTGGCCGCGCTGATCGAGGGCGAGGCCACGGTCAAGACGCTGCAGCGCAGGGACGGCAAGGTCTGGCTGCTGCCGCACAACGACGCCTACGACCCGATCGACGGCACCGACGCCACCATCCTCGGCGTCGTCACGGCGGTGCTACGCCGCATGTGAGGGGATGTCCCTCAGGGGTCACCCCCACACAGTCCCCACACAATATTCAGGGTTGGTCTCCGGGGATCTCCGTCTAGCCTGGAGCAATGGCCCGGGGGAGTCTGGAGAGGTGACGACCAGCCCGCTTCTCGCACCTCAAGCAGCGCGCAGCCCGGAGAGGCCCCGCGCTCGACTGACGCGAGTGCGGGCCGGGCTGGCCGAGCTGGCGCTCGTGATCGCGGTGTACGTCGGCTACAGCCTGACCCGGCTGGTCGCCGACGAGGCACCCGGGCCGGCGGTCGGCCGCGCCCGCGACCTCCTCGACGTCGAGCGGTCGTTGGGTCTGGACCTCGAGACGTGGCTCAACGGACTGTTCGTCGACCACGACTGGCTCGCCGTGGCCGGCAGCTTCTACTACGCGACCGCCCACTACGTCGTCACCGTGGTCGTCCTGCTCTGGCTCTGGCGCCGCGGGCCGGCGGCCTACCTCCCTGCCCGTCGTGCCCTGGTGCTGGCCACCGCCGTCGCGCTCGTGCTCTACGTCCTGGTGCCGATGGCGCCGCCGCGGCTGATGGACGGCTACATCGACGTGCTCCAGCTGTCGTCCGCCCACGGGTGGTGGGGCGGTGAGGCCTCGGCTCCGCGCGGGCTCGGCGGCTACACCAACCAGCTCGCGGCGTTCCCGTCGATGCACGCCGGCTGGGCGTTGTGGGTCGCGTGGGTGCTGCACCGTGAGGTCCGCCGGCGTCCGGGGCGCCTGCTCGCACTTCCGGTGCTCGGCTGGACGCACGCGGTCATCACCGCGCTGGTCATCGTCGGCACCGGCAACCACTGGGTGCTCGACGCGGTCGGTGGTTGGGTGGTCGTCGCCGCGGCATTCGTGGCGGTCAGGCCGACAGCCGTCCCAGTGCCTTTCGCACCAGCACCGGGTCTGTCGTCGTCCACATCGGCGGCAGGCTCGCCTTGAGGAAGGTGCCGTAGCGCGCCGTCACCAGCCGAGGGTCGAGCACCGCCACCACGCCGCGGTCCTCGGTCGTGCGGATCAGGCGTCCGGCGCCCTGGGCGAGGAGCAGCGCCGCGTGGGTGGCGGCGACCTGCATGAAGCCGTTGCCGCCGGCCTGGTCGACGGCGCGCTGCCGAGCCGACATCAGCGGATCGTCGGGGCGCGGGAAGGGGATCCGGTCGATGATCACCAGCTGGCAGGTGTCGCCCGGGACGTCGAGCCCCTGCCACAACGACAGGGTGCCGAACAGGCACGTGTGCGGGTCGCCCACGAACTGCTTGGCCAGCTCGGGCAGCTGGGCCTCTCCCTGCGCCAGCGTCGTCAGGTGCGGCAGCCGCTCGCGGACCTCCTCGGCCGCCCGCTCGGCCGCCCGGCGCGAGGAGAACAGCCCGAGCGTCCGGCCCTGGGCCGCGTCGACCAGCTCGACGATCTCGGCGAGCGTGGGCTCGGCCAGCCCGTCGCGGCCCGGCTGGGGGAGGTGGCGCGCGACGTAGAGGATCGCCTGCTTGCCGTAGTCGAAGGGTGAGCCGACGTCGATGCCGCGCCACGGCAGGGTGTCGTCGCCGGCCGGACCCGGCCCGGCGCCGGTCACCCGCTCCGCGGGCTTGAGCCCGACGGAGGTGGCGAGCGCCGAGAAGTCACCGCCGAGCATCAGGGTCGCCGAGGTCATCACGGCCGTCTTGTCGGTGAGCAGCTTGTCGCGCATCTGGCTCCACACCTGGAGCGGCGCGACGTGCAGCCTGGCGGGGACTCGCTCGCCCGCCTCGCTGAGCCAGAGGACGTCGGAGTCGTGCGCCGCGGCCATCCGCTCGGCGGTCACGAAGACCTCCTGGGCCAGGCCCTTGGCCTGGGTGAGGCCCGCGTCGGGCTCGCTCGAGCCGGACTCCTTGGGGTACGCCGAGACGCACGCGCGGGCGGCATCGCGCACCAGGGCGAGCGCCTCGGCCAGCTGCTCGGGCATCGCGTCGAAACGACCCGGCGACGCGGCCGCGACGGCGTCCTCCAGAGCATCGGCGGCCTCGGCCAGCCGGTCGGCCTGCTCGTCGACGTGCCGCTGCGAGCGGCGGGCGGCCCGCTCGACGTCGGCGACCGCCAGCTCGTCGGTCGCCGCCTGGGTCACCCGCGCCACGACCTCGTGCGCCTCGTCGATCACGACGGCGTCGTAGTCGGGGATCATCGGGACGCCCTCGACCGCGTCGATGGCCAGCAGCGAGTGGTTGGTGATGATCAGGTGGGAGCGGAACGCCTTCTCCTTGGCCCGCTCGGCGAAGCACTCCTGCGCGAACGGGCACTTCGTCGCGCCCAGGCACTCGCGATGGTTGACGCTGATCTGGCGCCACGTGCGGTCGATGTGCCGCGGGGCGTTGTCGCGCTCGCCGCTGCCCCCGTCCTCGGCCTGCTGCTCTGCCCAGGCGCGGAGCTTGAGCACCTCGGCCCCCTGCGAGCCGGTCGGCATCTCGACCAGCACCCCCTGGTCGTCGGGCACGCCCTCACGGATGCGGTGCAGGCACGCGTAGTTGGAGCGGCCCTTCAAGACGGCGTACGACGTGTCGACGCCGGACAGCGAGCCGACCGCCTCCACCAGACGTGGGATGTCGCGCTCGACGAGCTGGTGCTGGAGCGCCAGCGTCGCGGTGGCGACGACCACCCGGGAGTCGTGGAGGAGCGCGGGGACGAGATAGGCCAACGACTTGCCGGTGCCGGTGCCGGCCTGGACGAGGAGGTGCTCCCCACCCGCGAACGACGCGCCGACCGCCTCGGCCATGGCCACCTGGCCGGTGCGCTCCTGACCGCCGAGGGCCGCCACCGCCGTGGCCAGGACGTCGCGGAGCGGCGTCGATGCCGGTGGCTGGTCAGGCTCGGCGGCGGGCTCGGTGTCGGGCACCCGCGGGAGTGTAGCCACGGGCGCCGACTGCTCCCCCCGAAGCACTCGGCGCCCGTCGGCTGTCCGGTCAGCCGACATGGGGTTCGGCGTCCGGACGTCTGGTGGGGTCTCCCCCTGATCTCCCTAGAAGGTGTGCACCTCGCCGGCGTCCAGCGGCTCCCCGTGGTCACCGAGCTCGGCGAAGGTGACGGTCCAGCCCCGGCCGGTCGGCGACTCGGCGAAGCGCATCGTGCGCCCACGGCCGGGCGTCAGCGGGGTGGTGAGGCGGACGTCGTAGGTCCAGGTGACGCCGGCGCCGATGTGGGCGAAGTCGCCCGGCAGGGCCGGCAGCCGACCCTCCGTGGAGAACCGGTCGATGACGACCAGATCCATCCAGTCCGACACCGCGACGTCGGCGGGAGCCGCTTCGGGCGAGCGGGTGATGGTCATCCGGAAGGTGAACCCCGTCGGGAGCACCACGCCCGAGGCGCGAGGCGCCGTGACGCGAGCACAAAAGGACTGAGAGTCCAGTCGCGTCGCGCCGTACCGGGCAACAGAATCGTTGGCCCCGGGCGTGGTGGTGGCCTCGCTCGCAGGCTCAGCCGATGCGGTCACGAGCTCGAGCGATGAGGCGAACATGGGCTCGCCGACCTCTCCGACCTCGTCGACCGCGGACGCCCGCCCCCCGACGGACGCGTCTGCGTGCGCACGGAGCCTCTCGGCGATGCGCGACATCAAGTGGTTGCTCATGATCCCCCCGGTTGATGAGCCAGACGGCTCCCCCCGGATCCGTCTGAGTGATCATCATGCGCCACGTTCCGCGCATCCGAAGCAGCGAGACGCCAGATCGCGCGATCCTTTACGAACTGGTCCAGACAGGTGGCCCACTAGGCTCCCTGCGTGCCGATCCATCGCGCTGACGGCTCCGAAGAACCCGATCGGGCGCTCATCACCCGGTTGCGCGACGAAATGCGCAGCACCGGAGATCCGGCTCGCGCTGCCGCCCAGCAGGCCTACATGAAGTCCGCCCTGCCCTACTACGGACTCGCGGCGCCCGACCTCCGAGCGCTGCTGCGAGCGCACCTGGCGGCGTACTCCCCCGCCTCCCGGCGCGGGCACGAGGCGACGCTGCTGGCGTTGTGGGACGAGGCGACCCACCGCGAGGAGCGGTACGTCGCGATACGGCTCGCCCGGCACCGGGTGGCCAGCCCCTGGCGTGACGTCGCCTCGCTCGCGACCTGGCGGCACCTGGTCGTGACCGGCGCCTGGTGGGACGTCGTCGACGAGACGGCCGCCCACCTCGTGGGTGACGTGCTGGCCCGCCACCGCGAGGGGGCGACGCCCGTCGTCCGCGGCTGGGCCACCGACGAGGACCTGTGGCTGCGGCGTACGGCGGTCATCGCGCAGCTCGGTCGCCGCGAGAGCACCGACCTCGACCTGCTGACGCACGCGATCGAGGCCAACCTCGACGACCGGTCGTTCTGGCTGCGCAAGGCGATCGGCTGGGCGCTGCGCGACTACGCCCGCACCGACCCCGACTGGGTGCGCAGCCGGGTCGAGACGTACGGCGACCGGCTGTCCGGACTGTCCCGTCGCGAAGCGACCAGGCACCTGTAGATCCGTTCGGAATTCGGGGACCTGAGTCCCTTATTGCCGCCGGAATCCTCCGCGTAGGTTTACGTCCGAAGTCGAGGCCTGGTGGGCGTCGAGCGGGTTCTCCCCGGTACCCAGTTCTCTTCGACCCACCAGGCCCTTCGGCTTTCCACGCCGTGCCATCTCTCGCGATCCGGGAGAGATGAGCCCTCTCAGATCACGGCACCGGAGTCGTCGGGCGCGAGCTTCTCGCGCTTGACGCCCGCCGAGCGCGCCAGCGGGGAGATCTGCTGCAGGTAGGTCAGGATCGGCGTCGCGGTGAAGACCGAGGAGTAGGTGCCGATGACCAGGCCGAGGAGCAGCGCGATCGAGAAGTCGCGCAGCGAGTCGCCGCCCAGGACCGCGAGCGCGGCCAGGATGAACATCGCCCCCAGGCCGGTGTTGACGGTGCGCGGCATCGTCTCCACGGCCGCCTTGTTGGCCAGCTCGGCGAAGGGCTCGCGCTGCGAGCCGTACCACCGCTCCCGGATGCGGTCGAAGACCACCACGGTGTCGTTGACCGACAACCCGATGATCGTCATCGCTGCGGCGAGGAAGACCCCGTCGATCGGCTTGTCGAGCCAGGCGAAGACGCCGGTGACGATGACGACGTCGTGGAACATGGCGAGCACGGCAGCGAGCCCGAAGGTCCACTTGAAGCGCACCGCCAGGTAGAGCAGCTGGGCCAGGAACGCGATGGCGAAGGCGATCAGCGCCTTGTTGCGCAGCTCCTCGCCCAAGGACGCGCCGATCTTCTCGTCACGTTCCTTGGTCGCTCCACCACCGGCGTCGGCGATCGCCTCCTCGATCGCGACCGCCTCGTCGTCACTGATCTGCCCGACCCGCACCGAGATCTTGTCGTCGTCGCTCTCCTGGACGGTCGCCTCGGGGTAGCCGGCGTCGGCCACGACCTCGCGGGCCTGGTCGGCAGTGAGGGTCTGGGTGGTGGAGTACTCCAGCACCCGGCCACCGGTGAACTCCACTCCGAGGTTGAGCCCGTTGCCGACGATGCCGACAAGCGCGGCGACCAGGGCGACGCCAGAGAGCGCGAGCCACAGCTTGCGACGCTTCATCAGGTCGGGGTTGCGCCGCTCGAGGTAGGTGCGCACCCGCCCGACGGTCGCGAGCCCGGTGATGGCCGGCCGGCGCTCGACGAACTTCGTCGAGACGGCCAGCTCGGTCAGCACCCGCGCGATGACCAGCGCCGAGATCATCGACGCGATGACCCCGATCGACAGCGTCACGCCGAAGCCCTTGATCGGGCCCGAGCCCAGGAAGAACAACAGCCCGGCGGCGAGCAGGGTGGTGACGTTGGAGTCGATGATCGCGGTCCACGCCTTGTTGAAGCCGGTCATCAGCGCGCGGCGCATGCCGGCCGAGGGGTGGGCGGCGTACTCCTCGCGCGCTCGCTCGAAGACCAGCACGTTGGCGTCGATGGCCAGACCGATGGCGAGCACGAAGCCGGCCAGCCCGGGCAGGGTCAGGGTCGAGCCGAGGCCGACGAGGATCGCGTAGGCGAGCAGGGCGTACGACGACAGCGCGAGGGTCGCGAGGAAGCCGACCAGCCGGTAGACGATCGCGATGAACAGCGCGGTCAGTGCCAGCCCGACCAGGGCGGCCTGCCAGGACGCCTTGATCGCGGCGGCACCCAGGGTGGGCCCGACCGTGCGCTGCTCGATGACCTCGACCGGGACGGGCAGGGCGCCGCCCTCGATGAGGATGGCCAGGTCGGCGGCCTGCTGGACGCTGAAGTTGCCCGAGATCTCGGTGGAGCCGGTGATCCGGCCGCCGCACGGCACCTGCACCTCGGGTGAGGAGATGATCTCGTCGTCCAGGACGATCGCGATGCGGCGCTGGTCGCCCTCGGCACAGGCAGCGGTGGCCGAGAGCTCGCCGAACTCACGGGACCCGTTGCCGTCGAACTCCACGACGACGACCCGGTCGACGCGGTTGGGGGTCTGCGACGACTCGGCGCTGGTGATGTCCTCGCCCTCGAGGGCCACCGGCCCGAGCTCGAGGAAGCCACCCTGGTCCACGTCGGGCAGCACCACGTTGCCGTCCGCCGTGGGCTCGGCGTCGGCCGCGGCGACCGTCCCGACGACCGGGTGCATGGTCAGCTGCGCCGTACGTCCGATCGTCTCGACCGCCTCGCGCGGGTCCTGCACGTCGGGCAGCTCGACGATGATGCGGTCTTCGCCGGCGCGGGTCAGCGTCGGCTCGGAGATGCCCAGTGCGTCGACCCGTCCGCGGAGCACCTCGATCGCACGGTCGGTCGACTCCGCGTTGGCCTCGACCCGATCGGTCGAGCTCGCCTGCAGCGTGATCTGGGTGCCGCCGCGCAGGTCGAGACCCAACCGGGGCTCCTGGGTCAGGGCGAGGGCGGCACAGCCACCGAGGAGTCCCAGCACCAGCAGGAGACGGAACCACACGCCACGCGACATGCGGTGCATCCTCCCTCAGCGGCTGTGACCCGCCCAAAACGCGGTCGTTGAGCGACTCGACATGCGGAAAACGTGACTCGAATGTGCTTGTCGCGACGATTCCCGCTCCCCTACGTTGCCTGAACGACGGGTGTCGTCAGCCGTCGACGAGGACCGAGGCGCGGATGACCGGTGAGCACGCTCCAGACGCGGCCCGCACGGCCGTGCGGCTGGTCGGCGTCAGCAAGCGGTTCGGGAGCGTGACCGCGGTCGACGGGCTCGACCTGGAGATCCGCGACGGCGAGTTCTTCTCGATGCTCGGCCCGTCCGGCTCGGGCAAGACCACGGTGCTGCGGATGATCGCCGGCTTCGAGGAGCCGTCCGAGGGCCGCGTCTTCCTCGGCACCGACGACGTCACCCGGCAGGCGCCGTTCAACCGTGACGTCAACACCGTCTTCCAGGACTACGCGCTCTTCCCGCACATGGACGTGCTCACCAACGTGGAGTACGGGCTGCGGGTCAAGAAGGTGCCTCGCGTCGAACGCCGCGACCGGGCGATGGCGGCGCTCGACACCGTCCGCCTGACCGGGTACGGCGACCGTCGGCCGACCCAGCTCTCCGGAGGCCAGCGGCAGCGGGTCGCGCTCGCCCGAGCACTCGTGAACCGGCCGAAGGTGCTGCTGCTCGACGAGCCCCTCGGGGCACTCGACCTCAAGCTGCGCCGCGAGATGCAGATCGAGCTCAAGCAGATCCAGCGCGAGGTCGGCATCACGTTCTGCTTCGTGACCCACGATCAGGAGGAGGCGCTCACGATGAGCGACCGCATCGCGGTCTTCAACGACGGTCGCGTCGATCAGGTCGCGACGCCGACCGCCCTCTACGAGTCGCCGTCGTCCTCGTTCGTCGCTGGCTTCGTCGGCACGTCCAACCTGCTCACGGGCGCCGACGCGAAAGCCGTGATCGGCCGCGACGGCACCTTCAGCATCCGACCCGAGAAGATCCACTTCGGGGAGGACGTCACCGGGCCGGCCAAGGCATCGGGCGTCGTGCAGACGATCGTCTACCTCGGCTCGGTCAACCACTACCTCGTCGAGCTCGACGGGGGCAGCACCCTCACCGTGTTGCGCCAGAACCTCCACGGCACCGCCGACCAGGCACTCGGCCGCCGTGGTGAACGCGTCGAGCTCACCTGGGCCGACGAGCACGTCATCGACCTCGGGAACGATGCGGACGCCCTGACAGACAGGGCCCCCGCAGGAGAAGGAGGCACTCCATGAGGATCACCACATCGGCGCGTCTAGGCGTCGCGGCCGTCGTGCTCGCCCTGGTCGCCGCGGGCTGCGGCACCGAGGACAGCGGTGGCGATGACGGCGGCAGTGGCGACGACGGCGCCCAGGCTGCCGAGGAGCAGGGTGGCTTCGTCCCACCCGACCTGCCGATGGCCGAGGAGCTCGGCGACAACGAGGGCTCGCTCAGTGTCCTCGCCTGGCCCGGGTACGCCGAGGACGGGTCGACCGACAAGAGCGTCGACTGGGTCACCCCGTTCGAGGAGGAGACCGGCTGCGACGTCAGCGTCAAGTACTTCGGCACCTCCGACGAGGCCGTCACCCTGATGAAGACCGGCGAGTACGACGTGGTGTCGGCCTCCGGCGACGCGACGCTGCGACTGATCGCCGGTGGCGACGTCGTGCCGGTCAACATGGACCTGATCCCCAACTACGCGGACGTCTGGCCGTTCCTCAAGGACCGCCTGTGGAACACCGTGGACGACGTGAACTACGGCACGCCGCACGGCTACGGCGCCAACCTGCTCATGTACAACACCGAGGAGGTCAGCCCCGCCCCGACCGACTGGAGCCCGGTCTTCGACGGTGCGGCCGACTACTCCGGCAAGGTGACGTCGTACGACTCGCCGATCTACATCGCCGACGCGGCGCTGTACCTGATGAACACCCAGCCCGACCTCGGCATCGAGAACCCCTACGCCCTCGACGAGGAGCAGCTGGCCGCTGCCGTCGACCTGCTCAAGGCGCAGCGCGAGCACGTCGGGGAGTACTGGTCGGACTACCTCAAGGAGATCCAGGCCTTCAGCACCGGTGACTCCGTGATCGGCACGACCTGGCAGGTGATCGTCAACGTCGCCCAGTCCGAGGACGTGCCGGTCGAGGCGATCCTGCCCGAGAGCGGGTCCACCGGCTGGTCGGACACCTGGATGATCGGGTCGAAGACCGAGGCGCCCAACTGCGCCTACGCGTGGCTGAACCACATCGTCAGCCCGGAGGCGAACGCCGCCGTGGCCGAGTGGTTCGGCGAGGCGCCGGCCAACTCCAAGGCCTGCGACCTGACCAGCGAGGGGTTCTGCGACACCTACCACGCCGGCGACGAGGCCTACGCCGAGGGCATCTGGTACTGGACGACGCCGATCGCGGAGTGCCTCGACGGGCGCACCGACGTCGAGTGCTCGACGTACCAGGACTGGACCACGGCCTGGACCGAGATCAAGGGCTAGATCCTGACCGCGAGCACTCTCCACCGCCACCCCCGGCTGCGGCTGGGGCTCCTGCTGGGGCCTCCGATGCTGTGGCTGGGGGTGGCGTACCTCGGCGCGCTCGCGGCGCTGTTCATCACCTCGCTGTGGACCGTCGACGGCTTCACCGGCGTCATCCAACGTGAGTGGACCCTGGACAACTACCGGGACCTCTTCACGACCGAGGTCTACCGGACGATCACGATCCGCACGGTGCTCACGGCGGTCGCGGTGACCCTCATCGATACCGTGATCGCCTTCCCGATAGCGCTGTACATGGCGAAGGTCGCCTCGCCTCGGCTCCAGCGGATCCTGGTGATCGCGGTGCTCACGCCGCTGTGGGCGTCGTACCTCGTCAAGGCCTACGCCTGGCGCGGCATGCTCTCCGAGAGCGGTCCGGTCGCCTGGATCGCGGCGCCGTTCGGGCTCGACTCGCCCGGCTACGGACTGGCCGCCACGGTGATCACGCTGTCCTACCTCTGGCTGCCGTACATGATCCTGCCGATGTACGCCGGACTCGAGCGGCTGCCCAACTCGCTTCTCGAGGCGTCGGCCGACCTCGGCGCCTCCACCGCCACGACGATGCGCCGGATCGTGCTGCCGGTGCTCTTCCCGGCGGCGGTGGCCGGTTCGATCTTCGCGTTCTCCCTCACCCTCGGCGACTACATCGCGGTGAAGATCGTGGGGGGCGCCAACCAGATGCTCGGCAACGTCGTCTACGACAACTTCCTGACCGGCAACAACATGCCGTTCGCCGCGGCGGTCTCGACGATCCCGGTCGTCATCATGCTGGTCTACCTGGCGGCCGTGCGGCGGACGGGAGCCCTGGAGAACCTATGAGCTTCTCGCGCCTGACCCGCACGCTGCTCGGCGTCCTCAGCGCCTTCGTGCTCGTGTTCATCTACGCGCCGCTGGCTCTGGTCCTGCTCAACTCGTTCAACACCTCGCGCACGTTCGCCTGGCCGCCGCCTGGCCTGACCACGAAGTGGTGGTCGCTGGCGGCGTCGTCGGCCGGCGCGCGCTCGGCGATCATCGTCTCTCTCGAGGTGGCCGCCATCGCGACCCTCATCGCGCTCGTCCTCGGCACGATGGCAGCCCTGGCGCTGCAGCGCTTCCAGTTCTTCGGACGTGACGCGGTCTCGCTGCTGATCGTCCTGCCGATCGCCCTGCCCGGCGTCGTCACGGGCATCGCGCTGGCCAACGCGTTCCTGACGATGTTCGGCATCCGGCTCGGCTTCTTCACCCTCGTCGTCTCGCACGCGACGTTCTGCGTCGTCGTCGTGTTCAACAACGCCGTGGCCCGGCTACGGCGTCTCGGCGGCAACCTGGAGGAGGCGTCGATGGACCTCGGCGCCGGCACCTTCGTGACCTTCCGGCTGGTCACGATGCCGATGCTGCGCTCCGCCCTGCTGGCGGGCGCCCTGCTGGCCTTCGCCCTGAGCTTCGACGAGATCATCGTCACGACCTTCACCGCCGGCTCGGGCATCCAGACCCTGCCGATCTGGATCTACCAGAACCTCTTCCGCCCCAACCAGGCCCCGGTCGTCAACGTCGTCGCCGCCGCCCTCATCATGTTGTCGATCATCCCGATCTGGCTGGCCCAGAAGCTCGCCGGCACCGACGAGAGCGTCGCCGCCGCGCGCTGATTTCGTTGAGTCGCGGCGTAGGTCGGTCGAGTCGCGCACAGAGTCCGCGACTCAACCGACCTTGGGCGCGACTCAACGGGGCTTGGTCGTGCTCACCACGCCGGTGGCGCCACCGCCACGGCGATCGGGCTCGGCGACGGCAGTCATGAAGCCCTTCTTGCCCAGCTCGATCGCCGTGGCCGCGCCGATGAACGGGTCGGAGGTCAGGCCGTCGCCGGCCGGCACCAGCTTGTGCCCGAGGGCGGTGAGGTCGACGCCGTACGCGTCGATGAACGCCTGCTCCGCCAAGGTGTCCGGGCCGTTGCGCTGGGTGGCACGCGGGGCCGCCATCGCCTCCTCGATCGTCATGCCGAGGTCGATCCGGTTCACCAGCATCTGCAGCACCGTGGTGATGATCGTGGAGCCGCCGGGTGTCCCGAGGGCAAGCCACGGCTTGCCGTTCTTGAGCACGATCGTGGGCGCCATCGACGAGCGCGGGCGCTTGCCGGGCTGGATCCGGTTCGGGTCGGCCGCGGCGTAGGTCGCCGAGAAGTCCGTCAGCTCGTTGTTGAGCAGGAAGCCCCGGCCGGGCACCACGATGCCCGAGCCGCCGGTCTGCTCGATGGTGAGCGTGTACTCGACGACGTTGCCCCACCGGTCGGCCACGGTGAGGTTGGTCGTCGAGACGTTCTCGGTGTCCTCGGCGTGCGCGGGGGCACCGACGGACGTGGGGCAGGCGCCGTCGTACGTCGTCACCGAGCCGGCCAAGACCGGCTTCTTCGCGGCGGCGGCCGGGTTGATGGCGCAGGCCCGCTCGGCCGCGAAGGTGTCGTCGAGCAGGGTCTTCGTGGGCACGTCGACGTAGGCCGGGTCGCCGACGTAGGCGGCGCGGTCGGCGTACGCGAGCGCCGACGCCTCGAGGTAGAGGTGCATCGCGGAAAGGGCCGGCAGAGCGCCGAGGTCGTAGCGCTCCAGGATGTTCAGGGCCTCGCCGACGGTCGAGCCACCGCTCGACGACGGCGCCATGCCGTAGACGTCGTAGCCGCGGTAGCCGACCTTCGTGGGCTTCTGCTCGAGCACCCGGTAGTCGCGGAGGTCGCCCTTCTTCATGTACCCCGGCGGGACCGGGAGGTCGGTGGACGCGGTCGTCGGCGGCTTGCGCACGGCGTCGACGATCTCCCCGGCGAGGCTGCCCTCGTAGAGGGGCTTGACGCCCTTGTGACCGAGCAGGTCGTAGGTGTCGGCGAGATCCTTGTTCTTGAACAGCGAGCCGACCGACGGCGCGTCTCCGCCCTTGAAGTACAGCTTCTTCGTCGACGTGAACGCCTTGAAGCGCACCTCGTTGTCGAGGGTCTGCTGGCGGAAGGTCTTGTCGACCTTGAAACCCTTGCGCGCCAGGTCGATCGAGGGCTGCAGGGTGTCGCCGAGCGACCACGTCCCCCACTTCTCCAGGGCCCGCTGCCACGTCGCCGGGGTGCCGGGTACGCCGACGCCCACGCCGCTGGTCACCAGCTCAGGGGTGAAGTTGTAGGGCTTGCCGGTCTGCGGGTCGATGAACGCGTCGGTCGGCATCGCCTTCGGCGCGGTCTCCCGGCCGTCGAGCGTCTGCACCTTCCCCGACTTCTTGTTGTAGACGACGAAGTAGCCGCCGCCACCGATGCCGGCAGAGAACGGCTCGGTGAGCCCGAGGGCGGCCGCGGTGGCGATCGCGGCGTCCACGGCGTTGCCGCCCTGCTTGAGAACCTTCAGCCCGATCTTGGTGGCGTTGGGGTCGACGCTGCTGACCGCGCCGCCGTACCCCTCGCTCGTCGCTTTCTTCGGCGCCTTCGCCAACGCCTCCTGGCCGGCGTTCGTGCCCGTGGGTGGTGCCTTGGAGGCGACGGCGTCTGATGGGGCAAGCAGGGCGGCGAGGAGCGCCACCGCCACCATGACGGTGGGTGAGCTTGCCGAGAGTCGTGTTCGCATGGGTCCTCCCGAGTCGGTGGTCTGCCCCTCCACCCTCACCCGTCACTCGTGCTCTTGTCGACCCGCCTTGGGGGGTGGTGGGTCGCCGCGATCAGGTCTAACGTCACGAGATCCCATAGTTGTACGTACCCGTCCGCTCCCCCCTACCAAGGAGAGGAAGCCCCCATGACCCAGCAGTCGGTCGACCGTCGCACCATCCTCAAGACCAGCGCCGCCGTGGCCGCCGCCGGGCCGTTCGCCGGCCTGCTCGCCGCCCCGGCCTCGGCCCGCAGGCCACCCAACGCGGGTGCGCTGATGGCGATCCCCGACGCGCGCGACGGCAAGGTGCGGCTGCACCTGCCGCAGGGCTTCTCCTACCGCTCGTTCCACGACACCGAGGCGACCGTCACCCTGAACGACGGCACCGTCCTGCCGGGTCGCCACGATGGCATGGGCGCCTTCAAGGGGCCCGACGGCACCGTGATCCTGGTTCGCAACCACGAGGTCAACAACCCGGTGCCCGCCGCGTTCGGCCCGGGAACGCCGTACGACACCAGGGCCGGAGGTGGCACGACGACCGTCCACTGCACGCCGGACGGCCAGGTGATCAACGCCTTCACCAGCCTCAACGGCACGATGATGAACTGCTCGGGCGGGATCATGCCGTGGGGCTCGTGGGTGACCTGCGAGGAGACGGTGAACGGGCCGGACGTCGGAGCGGACTTCACCGGCGCTTCCAACGTGCCGCTGACCAAACCCCACGGCTTCGTGTTCGAGGTGCCGGCGGGCCGCATCGCAGCCGAGGGCCAGTCGACGCGGCAGCCGATCAAGAACGCGGGCCGGTTCGCCCACGAGGCCGTGTCGTTCGACCCGAAGGGCGGCCACCTCTACCTCACCGAGGACAACTTCGCGTTCGCGTCCGGCTTCTACCGCTACACCCCGCCCGCGGACCCTCAGCACGTCGGTGAGCTCCGCGACGGCGGCTGGCTGCACATGCTGCGGGTCAAGGGCGTCCCGAACGCCCACCTGGAGGGCAACCAGGTCGCCGGCACGGAGTACGACGTCGACTGGGTCGAGATCGCGGTCCCCTACGAGGAGTACGCCTACACCCCCGGCCAGCCCGCGCCCACCTTGAACGACACCGCCCTGACGGCCGTCGGCAGGCAGGGCTGGGATCAAGGGGCGGCGTTCTTCTCGCGGCTGGAGGGACAGGTCTACAGCAAGGGCGAGATCTTCTTCACCAGCACGCAGGGCGGCGGTGCGGCCGAGCCCGGCAACGGTCCCGACTCGGTCGCCGGCTTCGGCAACGGCTCCGGCCAGGTCTGGGCCTACGACCCGAAGCGCGAGAAGCTGCGCGTGGTCTACCAGTCGCCCGACCGCGCCACGCTCGACTTCCCGGACAACATCACCACCTCCAACCGCGGCACCCTGGTGGTCTGCGAGGACAACACCCAGGACAACTTCATCCGGGGCCTCTCCCCCGAGGGCGACCTGTGGGACATCGCGCTGAACCGGCTGACCAGCTCGACGGGTGTCGACCGCTCGGGCGACGAGTTCGCCGGCTCGACGTTCAGCCACACGGGCCAGACGCTGTTCGTGAACATCCAGGCCTCGCGGGGCATGACGTTCGCGATCTGGGGTCCCTGGGGGCAGATCGGCGTCTGACCTGGGTCAGAGATGGTTCAGTCTCGGGTTCAGGCTCGGGGCCAGGCCCAGCGCCACAGGGCCCAGAGCCCCGGCAGGAACAGCACGAGCATGACCAGTCCACCGACGTGGTCGCCCACGTCGCTGCCAAAGAGCGCGAGCAGCGTGCCGACCAGCACGAACGGCGAGCTGACGAACGCCACGACCCCGAAGACGGCCTTGCGGATCGGGCGGCTCTCCCGCGCCGCCTGGTAGCCGCCGAGCCCGGCGAGCAGGTCGTCGAGCTCGCCGTGGGTGCGCGCAGCCAGCACCCGGCTGGTGCGCTCCTCGAGCTCGGCGGAGTCGACACGCCCCGCGGCGTAGGCGTCCGACAGGGTCCGGGTCGCCGCGTCGCGCTCGGCGTCGGAAGCGAGGATTCCGTCGCGCGCGGCCTCCTGCTCCGCGGCGCGGTCGCGCATCTGGGCGTACACCGCCGAGCTCACCCCGCGCAGCAGGTCCTCAGCGCCTTCGAAGGCGGCCCGGACCGCTTCCGGTGTCGGCTCGGTGCCCGCGGCGCCGTACTCCGGCACGGCGTCGAGCAGCCTCTGCCCCCGCTCGGTCAGTCGCGCAGTGCCGTCCTGCTCGGTGACCAGGCCTTCAGCGACCAGATGCTGGTACGCCGGCTCGACCGCCTCGGGCGCCTGCCCCGTGCGCGCCGCCAGCGAGTCGAGCGAAGCGCCGTCGACACCGACGGCAGCGAGCAACCTGCGCTCGTCGTCGTCCAGGAACCAGCTCGCCACGGCACCCAGGCTAGGACGTCGGGACCGGGCCACGGGGTCGTTCGGCGCAGCACGTCCTGGCTATCGTCGTGGGGTGACCAGCTCGTCGGCCGTCCCGCTCACGCGGCACCTGCTGCGCGTGCGCGACCTGGTGGACCGGGCGTACGCCGCCCCGCTCGACGTCCCCGCCCTCGCCCGGTCGGCGCACGTGTCCGAGTCGCACTTCAGCCGGTCGTTCAAGGCGGCGTTCGGTGAGACCCCGCACCGCTACCTGCTCACCCGTCGGATCGAGCGGGCCAAGGCACTGCTGCGTGACGGTGAGCTGCCTGTGACGGAGGTGTGCCTGGCGGTGGGCTTCACCAGCCTGGGGTCCTTCAGCGCCACCTTCACCCGGCTGGTCGGCGAGAGCCCGACGGCGTACCGCGCCCGGGCCGCGCCCGAGCTCGCCGACCTGGCCAGGCTCCCCGGCTGCCTGGTCAAGCGGCACACCCGCCCGGTCGCCTGACTCGGGACTGGACGAGGAAGTCTGCGAGCGGTCCCAGGACAGCGGTTTTGGAGAAGCACCCGGCCCCGCGGAGTCCGTAGCGTCGGCGCCATGCAGACAGTCACCTCGGCCGACGGGACCACGATCGCCTTCGACCAGCTCGGGTCGGGCCCGCCCCTCATCCTCGTCGCCGGCGCCTCGTGCGACCGTGGGCAGGACCAGCCGATCGCCGACGCCCTCGCGCGGGACTTCACCGTGCTCAACCACGACCGGCGTGGGCGCGGCGACAGCTCCGACGCGACCTCGCCGACGACGTACGCCGTCGAGCGCGAGCTGGAGGATCTCGCCGTGCTGCTCGACGCGGCCGGCGGGGGTGCCGCGCTGGTGGGCCTGTCGTCCGGCGGCGCACTCGCCGCCCTGGCCGCGACTGCGGGTCTGCCCGTGCGGCAGCTGGTGATGTGGGAGCCGCCGTTCCAGGTCGACCCGGCCGGCCAGCAGGGGTCACGCGACTACCAGGAGCGCCTCAACGCCCTGCTCGCGGAGGACCGCCGTGGCGACGCGCTCACGTTGTTCATGTCGATCGCCGGGGTGCCGGAGGAGATGGTCGCGGGCGCCCGGCAGTCTCCGTGGTGGCCGGTCGGCGAAGGGCTGGCGCACACCCTCGCCTACGACGCCGCCGTGATGGGCGACGCGTCGCCGCCGACGCAGTACGCCGACATCCGCTGCCCGGCGCTGGTCCTGACCGGCGGCGACAGCCCGCCGTTCTTCGCGGCCGGCGCAGCGGCGGCGGCCGCCGCCATCCCGGGCGGTCGCGCCGGCGTGCTCGCCGGACAGACGCACAACGTCGACGCCGATGTGCTCGCCGCCGCCGTGCGCGACTTCGTCCAGGAGACAGCCCCGTGATCACCGGGTTCGCGCTGGTCTGCCTCCAGGTGCCCGACCTCGACGAGGCCAAGGGCTTCTACGTCGACACCCTCGGGTTCGAGGTCGGCATCGACCAGGAGCTCGACGGCTTCCGCTGGCTGACGGTGCATCCGCCCACCGCGCCCGAGACGCCGATGATGCTCGTGGTCCCCGGCCCGCCTGGCGTCGACGCGGACACGGCCGCCGTGCTGCGGGACCTGATCGCCCGTGGAGCCATCGGGATCGGCGCGCTGCGCACCGACGACTGTTGGGCGACGTACCGGGAGCTGAGCGCCAAGGGCGTGGAGTTCACCGAGAAGCCCGAGGAGCGGTTCTACGGCGTCGACGCGTCGTTCCGCGACCCGTTCGGCCACCACTGGCGGCTGACGCAGCCCAAGGAGCTGGACGCGATCAGGGAGGACGCCGCGCGCTGACCGGGCTCAGCGACTGACAGGTGGGGCCGCGTAGCGCGCGAGCTCGCCGGCGAGGTCCTCGTGCGCCCGCCCGCGGACGACGGTGCCGTCGGCCGTGTGGTCCTGCGAGTCGATCTCGCCCTCGCGGTGCAGCCGGTCGATGAGGTCGCCGCGCTCGTAGGGCAGCAGCGCGGTGAACTCGACGCCTGGCCGCGGCAGCTCGCCCTCGACGATCCGCAGCGCCTCGGCGATGCCCTCGCCGGTGCGCGCCGACACGACGACCGAGTGCGGCTCACGCTGGCGCAGGCGCGCGATGACCATCGGGTCGGCGACGTCGGCCTTGTTGATCACGATCAGCTCGGGCACCTTGTCGGCGCCGATCTCGGCGAAGACCTCACGGACAGCGGTGATCTGACCCTCGGGGTCGGGGTGCGACCCGTCCACGACGTGCAGCACCAGGTCGGCATCGGCGACCTCCTCGAGGGTCGAACGGAAGGCCTCGACGATCTGGTGCGGCAGGTGCCGGACGAAGCCGACCGTGTCCGTCATCGTGAAGACACGGCCGTCGACGGTCTGCGTACGCCGCGTGGTCGGGTCGAGGGTGGCGAAGAGCGCGTCCTCGACGAGGGCTCCTGCGCCCGTGAGCTTGTTGAGCAGCGACGACTTGCCGGCGTTGGTGTAGCCGGCGATCGCGACGCTGGGCACCTGGTGGCGACGGCGCTCCTGGCGCTTGGTCTCGCGAGTGCCCCTCATCGCGCTCAGCTCGCGGCGGAGCTTGGCGATCTTGGTGTTGATGCGCCGCCGGTCGGTCTCGATCTTGGTCTCACCGGGACCACGGCCACCGATGCCGCCACCGTCGGCGCCGACGCGGCCACCCGCCTGGCGGGAGAGGTTGCCACCCCAGCCGCGCAGGCGCTGCTTCATGTAGCTCAGCTGGGCCAGCTCGACCTGCGCCTGGCCCTCCTTCGACTTCGCGTGCTGGGCGAAGATGTCGAGGATCAACGCGGTGCGGTCGACGACCTTGACCTTGAGCCGGTCCTCCAGGTTGCGCAGCTGGCTCGGGGCGAGCTCGCCGTCGCAGATCACCGTGTCGGCCCCGCTGGCGGCGACGATCTCGCGCAGCCCGTCGACCTTGCCGCGACCGATGAAGGTCGCCGGGTCGGGCTTGCTGCGGCGCTGGTAGATCGCGTCGAGCACCTCGGAGCCGGCCGTCTCGGCCAGCAGCGCCAGCTCGGCCATGGAGTTCTCGGCGTCCGCGACCGAGCCCTCGGTCCAGACGCCGACGAGGACGACCTTCTCCAGCCGGAGCTGGCGGTACTCGACCTCGGAGATGTCTTCGAGCTCGGTGGACAGGCCGGCGACCCGCCGCAGCAGGTAGCGCTCGGCGAGGTCCTGTTCACCCGTCGTGAGCTCCGGGTCGGGCTCGTCGGCGTAGCCGCTCTGGAAGACACGGCCGCCCTCGTCACCGTCGGTGTCGAGGTCGTCGTCGAGGTCCCAGCCCGTCGTCTCGTCGAGCTCTGCCTGCAGGTTGAAGTCGCGTGCGTTCGTCATACGACTTCCCAGGGTAGGCGGCCGCACCCAGCGACGGCGAACTCTTTCCCCTCGACGGGCTCAGTCGAACGCAGGGACGTCGAGGTGCCCCTCGAGCTCCTGCTGTCGCTGCGCGACGATCTCGTCGACGGCGACGTAGTTCCTGGCCACGTCGACCAGCTTCTGCCCGACGTCGTCGAGCGTGCGCTTCGTCCCGACCGAGACGTCGACGAAGGCGTCGTAGAGGTTCTCCCACGCGGCGTACGGACCCGTCGGCCCGAGACCGACGCCCGCGTTGCGCTCCCACGCGTCCGGGCCCGGAGCACCCGCTGCCTGCTGACGCGCCACGAGAAGGCTCTCCGAGACGTACGGCACGATCACCCCGCCGAGGAACGCCAGGGTGTCGGGGTTGACGTCGATGATCTCGGCGTCGGGGATGTCGAGCAGCGCCGGCCGCTGGCTGAGGTCGAACTCGTCGGCCTCGGCGCCCGACACCAACGCGCGGGCGCCACGCACGCTGCTGCGCACGACCTCCTCCTCGTCGCCGACGGCCTGCTTGACGTCGTCGAGGAACTTCAGTGCGTTCTCGAAGACCTCCATCGGGTCGCCGCCGCCGAAGGTCTCCTGGGCCGGACTGGCGGCCTTGTCCTCCGGCACGAACGTGCCGAGGATCCCCACGACGGTGCCCGCGTTGGCGATCAGCACCGCGCTCGCGCCGCCGGTGACGAACAGGCTGGCGCCGGCGAGCACGGCACCGATGATGCCGAGGGCGGTCGCCGCTCCGCCGGAGCTCTGGTCCTCCATCACCTCGAGCACGTCGTCGGCGACCTTCGCGATGTCCTTGCGCAGCTCCTCGAACAGCTTCTGCTCTGCGGTCAGCGTGCAGCCGAGCAGCGCCAGGATCGCCAGGTGCGCGCGGATGACGCCGGGCACCCTGTTGCTGTAGGCGATGGCGAAGGTGTCCATCGCCCCGGACATGGCGATGATCTCGCCGCACAGCGAGGTGAGCGCGGAGTCGAGGTCCTCGTTGGCGGTCTCGAGCTCGACCTCCTCGCCCACGCTGTCGCCGCTCACCGAGGTGGTCACGTTCAGGACGGAGATGGCATTGGCCAGCGCGTCGATCGAGGGCTGGAAGTCGGCCGGGTCCGGCAGCCCCTGCCAGGGACGGAACAGGTCGAAGACCCGTTCGTACCACCCACGCCAGATCGCCCGGAAGTCCGTGTCGGCGGTGGGGGCGAAGGCCGCCCGATCGTGGGCGGGCCCGTCCTCCCCGACGATCCGGACATACATCCCCGTGAAGTCGAGGACGTACGTCGACATCATGTCGTCGTAGATCCAGCCCTCGTCGGCCTTCCACCAGCCCAGGTCGCGCATCTCCCACTCGATCGCGGCGTCGGCGATCCTGGCGGCGGTTCCGAGGATCTCGTCGTACGTGGACACGAAGACCTTCTGCCCCGCCGACGTCGCGTGAAACCCGGTGACGACTAGGTTGTCGGCGTGATCGAGCTTCCTGAGCGCGCCCGCGTCGTCGTCATCGGGGGCGGGGTGATCGGCTGCTCGGTGGCCTACCACCTGGCCCACGCCGGCTGGACCGACGTCGTCGTGCTCGAACGCGACAAGCTCACCTCGGGGACGACGTGGCACGCGGCGGGCCTGATGACCTGCTTCGGCTCCACCTCGGAGACCAGCACCGGCATCCGGCTCTACAGCCGCGATCTCTACGCCCGCCTCGAAGCGGAGACCGGCGTCGCCACCGGCTTCCGCCCCGTCGGGATGATCGAGGCGGCCGCCGACCACGACCGCCTCGAGGAGTACCGCCGCGTCGCGGCGTTCCAGCGCCAGTTCGGCCTCGACGTCGAGGAGATCGGTCCCGCTGACATGGCGGAGCTCTTCCCCTGGGCGCGCACCGACGACCTGCTGGCCGGCTTCCACATCACCGGCGACGGCCGGGTGAACCCGGTGGACCTCACCCAGTCGCTCGCCCGCGGCGCCAAGAACCTCGGCGTCAGGGTGGTCGAGAACGCCCGCGTGGACGAGATCCTCGTGGCTGAAGGGCGGCACGCCGGCCGGGTCATCGGCGTTCGGGTCGGCGAGCAGACCGTCGAGTGCGAGTACGTCGTCAACTGCACCGGCATGTGGGCGCGCGAGCTCGGCGAGCGCAACGGCCTGGTGATCCCCAACCAGGCGGCCGAGCACTACTACCTGATCACCGACACCATCGAGGGGCTGGGCCAGGACACGCCGATCTTCGAGGACCCCTCCTCCTTCGGCTACTTCCGCGAGGAGGGCGGCGGCATGATGGTCGGCCTCTTCGAGCCCGACGCGGCCGCGTGGCGGGTCGAGGGGATCCCGCGGGACTCCTCGTTCCTCACCCTGCCCCCCGACTGGGACCGGATGGCGCCGTTCCTCGAGACCGCGATGGACCGGGTGCCGATCACCCACGAGGTCGGCATCCGTACCTTCTTCTGCGGCCCCGAGTCCTTCACCCCCGACCTCGCTCCGGCCGTCGGCGAGGCACCCGGCATCAGCGGCTACTTCGTCGCGGCCGGGATGAACTCCGTGGGCGTGCTGTCCGCCGGAGGCCTCGGCCGGGTGCTCGCCGAGTGGATCGTGGCCGGCAGGCCGGACGTCGACGTGACCGGATTCGACGTGGCACGGTTCCGGCCCGACCAGCTCGCGCCGACGTACCGCGCCACTCGGACGACCGAGATCCTCGGCACCGTCTACGCCGCGCACACGCCCGGCAAGCAGCTGCGCACCGCGCGCGAGGCGATCCTCTCGCCGGTCCACCAGCGGCTGGCCGAGCAGGGCGGCTATCTCCGCGAGGTGTCCGGGTGGGAGGGCGCCGACTGGTTCGCCGGCTACGGCGTCGTACCCCACGCGGAGCCGACGTGGGGGCACGCGCCCTGGTTCGAGGCGTGGAGCCAGGAGCACCAGGCCGTGCGCGAGGGTGTCGGGCTGATGGACATGTCGTTCATGGCGAAGCTGTCGGTCAACGGACCCGACGCGGGCGCACTGCTCGACCACGTCTCTGCCGGGGCGGTCGACGGCGACACCGGCGTCATCACCTACACGCAGTGGCTCAACGAGGGGGGGCTCATCGAGGCCGACCTGACGGTCACCAAGCTCGGCGCGAGCCGCTTCCTCGTCGTGGTGTCCGACACCGCCCACGGGCACGCCCTGGACTGGCTGCGGAAGGCGGCGGAACGCCTCGAGGCCGACGTGACCATCACGGACGTGACGCGCGACCTCGCCCAGCTCAACCTCCAGGGGCCGCGGTCGCGCGACGTGCTGTCCGGGCTGACCACGACCGACCTGTCGACCGAGGTCTACCCGTTCCGCACCGCGCGAGCCCTGCATATCGAGTGTGGCGAGGTCGGCGGAGTCGAGGTCGTCTGCGCGCGGATCACCTACGTCGGCGAGCTGGGCTACGAGCTCTACGTGCCCGCGGGTCGCGCCCTCGAGGTCTACGACGCGCTGATGGCCTTCGGGGAGCCGCACGGCATCCGCCCGGTCGGCCTGAAGTCGCTCGCCTCGCTGCGGATGGAGAAGGGCTACCGCGACTTCGGCCACGACATCGACAACACCGACGACCCCGTGTCGGTGGGTCTCGGGTTCGCGATCGGCTGGGACAAGCCCGACTTCGTCGGGCGCACGGCCGTCCTGGCCCTCAAGCAGGCGGGGACGCCGTCGAAGCGGCTCGTGCAGATCCGACTGCTCGATCCGGCGCCGTTGCTCTACCACGCCGAGCCGGTGCTGCGGGACGGCGACGTCGTCGGCTACGTGCGCGCGGCGTCGTACGGCTGGACGCTCGGCTCGGCCGTCGGTCTGGCCTTCGTGTCGGCGCCAGAGCCGGTCACCGCCGACTGGCTGTCGGCGGGCACGTGGCAGGTCGACGTCGCCGGCACGACGTACGACGCCGAGGTGTCGCTGCGGCCGATGTACGACCCGCGTTCGGAGCGCGTGCGGGTCTGAGGGCTACTTCGCTGCGCCCGTCGAAGTCCCCGGCGGGCCGGGGAGTTGCGCGCTTCTCGGGCAACATGTTGGCCGAGAAGCGCCGAAGTCCCCGGCCCGCCGGGGACTTCGACAGCGACTACTTCGGGGGCATCCTGATGCCGCCGTCGACGCGGACGACCGACCCGTTCATGTAGGGGTTGGTCAGGCACTCCACGACCATGCGCGCGAGCTCGTCGGGCTGGCCGAGCCGCTTCGGGAAGAGCACCGACTCGCCGAGCTTGGCCTTGAACTCCTCGGCCTGCTCGCCCTCGCCGTAGATCGGGGTGTCGATCAGGCCGGGAGCGACCGTGGTGAGGCGGATGCCGCTGGCCGAGAGGTCGCGGGCGACCGGGAGGGTGAGGCCGACGATGCCGCCCTTGGAGGAGGCGTACGCCGCCTGGCCGATCTGGCCGTCGAACGCTGCCACGCTCGCCAGCGCCACGATCGCGCCGCGCTCGCCGTCGGCGTCGGTCTCGTTGCGGCTCATCGCCGTGGCCGCGAGTCGGATCGTGTCGAAGGTGCCGATCAGGTTGATCTCGATGACGCGCCTGTAGAGCGCCAGGTCGTGGGCCGATGCGAACTCCCCGTCGCGCCCGATCGTGCGGGCCGCAGGGCCGATGCCGGCCGAGCAGACGACCGCCCGCAGGGGTCCCAGCTCGACGGCTGCCTCGACAGCCGCCTGGATCTGCTCGGTGCGGGTGACGTCGACCTCGACGAAGATCCCGCCGATCTCGTCGGCCAGCGCACCGCCCTTGTCGGCCTGGAGATCCGCGACGACGACTCTCGCGCCGGCCGCGCCGAGCTGTCGGGCGGCGGCGGCGCCGATGCCCGAGGCGGCGCCGGTGACGAGGGCAGAGACTCCCTGGAGATCCATGCGGCCGAGCCTAGGACCCGGCGATGCGGTCAGAGCGAGGTGGTCCCGGTCGCGACGATGACGGCCGGGCCGGCCAGCAGCACCCGGTCGTCGGCCGTCCACGTGACCCGCAGCCGGCCCCCGGGGACGTCGACGTCGTACGTCGCGTCCGTGCCCGGCTCTCGGCCGTCGGCAACCGCGGTCGCGACGCAGACGGCGCCCGCGCCCGTGCCGCACGACCGCGTCTCGCCGACACCCCGCTCGTGCACCCGCATGGCGACGTGGCCCCCGCCCCGCCGGGCCACGAACTCCACGTTGACCCCGGCCGGATAGGTCGCCGCGTCGTACGACGGCGGGTCGAGGAGGCGCCCGGCGTCGGCGAGGTCGTCGACGAACGCGACCGCGTGCGGGTTGCCCATGTCGACGTGGGTCGCGGTCCAGGTGAGGTCGTCGACGCCCACCTTCGTCTCGCCCAGGACCTGAGGTGAGCCGAGGTCGACGGTGATCGTGTCGCCCTCGATGGTCACGGTCTTGACGCCGTCGCGCGTCGCGATCGGCACGGGAGCGCCGGGGTCGGCCAGCCCTGCACGGGCCAGGTGGAGGGCGAAGACGCGGATGCCGTTGCCGCACATCTCCGACGCACCGCCGTCGGCGTTGCGGTAGTCCATGAACCACTCGGCCTGTGCGGCGAGGGCCGGATCGAGGTGCTGGGTGCGGATCACCCGGAGGACGCCGTCGCCGCCGATCCCCGCGCGACGGTCGCAGAGGCGGCGTACCCGCTCCCCGCCCAGGTCGCCGTGGACCGTGCCGTCGTGGTCGGGCAGCAGCACGAAGTCGTTCTCGGTGCCGTGGCCCTTGAGGAAGGGGTAGGAGGACTCAGCCATACAACCCCTTCTCGTACGACGGGCCGTAGTAGTCGTCGAGCTGCTCGACCGTCATCCCGTTGGGCTCGACCCGGCTCGCGATCACCGACCGGCGCGGCACGTGCGCGTCGGGGTCCCAGGTCTCGGGCTTCCAGAGGCCCGAGCGCAGGAACGCCTTCGCGCAGTGGAAGAAGATGTCCTCGATCTCGACGACGACCGCCAGGATCGGGCGGTGACCCTTGACGACCAGGTCCTCGAAGAACGGGGCGTCGGTCACCAGGCGCGCCCGGCCGTTGACCCGCAGCGTGTCGCCCCGCCCGGGGATGAAGAAGTTCAGGCCGACGTGGGGATTGGACAGGATGTTGCGGTAGCCGTCGGCCCGCTTGTTGCCCGGCCGCTCGGCCAGCGCGATCGTCCTGTCGTCGACGACGTGCACGAGCTGTCCCGCCGGGTCGCCCTTCGGGCTGGCGTCGCAGGTGCCGTCGGCAGCCGCGGTCGCCATCACGCAGAACGGCGTGGCGGCCAGCCACTGCCGGTCGACGTCGAGCAGCGCCGTACGTCCCTTGGTGGCCGCGCGCTCGCCCGGCGTACCGAGCAGCGCCTCGAGCTCCTCGACCGTGCTGATCGCGGGCCAGCCGGTGGTCGTGGGCAGCGGCTCGGTCGTCGTCACGGGCCCCATCGTCCCATGCCCGGCCTGGGTAGTTCGCCGCAAGTTGCACCAGGAGAGCGCTTCCAATTGGTGCAACTTGCGGCGAACTATCCAGATCAGCCGCGGGTCAGGGGGCGAGGGGGCCGACGACCTCGTAGCGGGCGGCGATGAAGGCCTTGTTCTGGTCCACCTCGGCGAGGCGCAGGTCGAAGCGGCGAGGGAAGATCGGCCGGCCGGCGCCGAGGGTGACCGGAGCGATGCAGGCGATGATCTCATCGAGATGGCCGGCCTCGGCGAACTGCGCAGCCAGGTCTCCCCCGCCGACCACCCATACGTCGCCCTCGCCCGCGGCAGCCGACAGATCGGCCCAGACGGAGTCGACCGGGCCGGAGACGAACCGGATGTCCGCGCCCTCGATGCCGGGCAGGTCGCGGTGCGTGAAGACCCAGCTGGGCTGGGTGTAGGGCCACGTGTCGCCGAGCCCCTCGATGCCGGTGCCGAGCCGGTCCCGCACCCAGAGGTACGTCGTGGAGCCCATCGCGATCGCCCCGACACCCTTGATGAAGTCGGCGTAGTTGAGCGGCCCGGCCTCGTCCTGCTCCTGCTTGAAGAGCCAGTCGAGCGAGTCGTTCTCGTCGGCGATGAACCCGTCGAGGGTCGTGGCGGTGTAGAAGACCGAGCGAGTCATCACGCCACGCCCTGCTGGGCGCGGAGCCACTCGATCGGGTCGCCGTGGTCGACCTCGTGGCCGGCCATCCTCAGCATCTGCCGCACCAGCTGGCGACGGTGGGCCGAGAAGGTCAGCACGTGCGCGACCACGCTGGCGAGCACGAAGCTCTCGGGCGGCTCACAGAGCGCGTCGATGATCCGGTCCTCCCACGCGCCGCGCCGGTCGATGTCACGCACGACCCCGAGCCAGGCCACCGACGCGCTCTCGTGCCGGGCGATCAGCTCGGCGGGCGACGTACCTTCCCGCGGCGGGATGTCGTGGCCCTCGATCGCGGCGACCCAGACCTCCTTGGTCCAGACCAGGTGCTCCAGCACCGCCTGGATCGAGTCGTCGGCACCGTCCCACCGCAGCACGCTCGCCCCGGGGAACCAGGCGGTGGTGTAGTCGGTGTCGGACAGCTGCTTGGCGCGGTCCAGGAGCGCTCGGGTGTCGTCCACGTCGTGCTGGACCAGCTGCTCGGTCAGGGGGTTCATCGGCTCCTCCGTGGTGTGCACCCACAGCGAGAACGGCGGGTGGAAGTGGATCCCGTTGGGCGCGGACAGCCAGTGGCCGCGGTCGGTCGCGACCGTCTCGCTCGGCGGATGCCCGAAGGCGCGTGCGAACGCTCGGGCGAAGCCCTCCACCGACTCGTACCCGGCCCCGAACGCCGCGTCGGTCACCGTCGATCCCCGCTTGAGCTGCCAGGCGGCGCGCTCGAGCATCACCCGGCGTCGCATCGCCACGGGCGGTTCGCCGGCGTCGCGGGACAGCAGTCGGTTGAAGTGGTACGGCGACGCGTACGCGTCGCCGGCCATGTCGCCGAGCGTCCGGTTGTCCTCGTCGAGCACCGCGTCGAGCAGCTCGCGCAGCCGGTCCCGAGCGTGCGGCCCCTCCGTCATGCCACCAGTGTGCTGCGCCGGGGGCTCAGTGCGCCCGACCGATCTTGCGCACCGCCTCGACAGCCCGGTCGACGCGCGCCGGGTCGTCCCAGCGCACCCAGACGATCCGCGGGTCCTTGCGGAACCATGCCTCCTGGCGCCGGGCGAAGCGCCGCGTGGCGGTCACCGTCCGCTCGACCGCCTGGTCCAGGGTGAGATCTCCGCGCAGGTACGCCGCCACCTCGGGGTAGCCGATCGCCCGCGCCGCCGTGCGCCCCTCGGCCAGGCCCTCGGTCAGCAGGGCTCGTACCTCGGCGACGAAGCCGGCCTCGAACATGGCGGCCACCCGCTCCTCGATCCGCACGTGCAACGCGGGCCGCTCGATGTCGACGCCGATCTGGACGGTGGCGGGGTCGACGTACTCCTGCGCGGGCAAGGACGCCGAGAACGGCCTGCCGGTGATCTCGACGACCTCCAGCGCGCGCACGATGCGGCGGCCGTTGTCGCGCTCGATCCGGGCGGCCGCCTCGGGGTCGACGGCCTCGAGGCGCGCATACAGCCGCGGCGTTCCCAGCGCGGCGAGCTCGCCCTCCAGCCTGGCCCGGACGCCGTCGTCGGTGCCCGGGAACTCGAAGCGGTCCACGACCGCCCGCGTGTAGAGAGCCGAGCCCCCCGCGAGCACGGGCACCCGGCCCCGCCCGCGCACCTCCGAGATGGCAGCCCGCGCCCAGCCCTGGAACTGCGCGACCGTCGCGGGATCGCGCACGGAGAGGGTGTCGAGCAGGTGGTGCGCGACCCGCGCCCGCTCGGCCGGTGTCGGCTTGGCAGTGCCGATGTCCATGCCGCGGTAGAGCGCCATCGCGTCGGTGTTGACCACCTCGCCGTCGAGGCGTTCGGCCAGGTCGAGGGCCAACCCGGTCTTGCCCGACGCGGTCGCCCCGACCACGGCGACGATCGGCGGGACGGGTCCTGCGTCGTCCGTGGCCACGGGACTAGTCTGACGGTCAGCGGTCGGACCTGGCCGACCGAATCCCGGGGAGGACCGCCATGAGCTTTCTCGACAAGGCCAAGGCCGCGTTGACCGACGCCGTGGACAAGCACGGCGGCAAGATCGCCGACGGCATCGACAAGGCCGCCGACGCGGTCGACAAGAAGACCAAGGGCAAGCACCAGGACAAGATCCAGGGCGCCACCTCCAAGGCCCGCGCGGCCCTCGACAGGCTCGACGGCAAGAACGACGACGACCTCGGCCCGGAGGCGCCTCGTCCGTGAGCGGCCCGCCGGAGCCCCACGGCCGGTTCGTGGTGGTCCCGGCTTCCTACGTCTTCCTGCTGCGCGGCGTTCCAGGGCCTGCCGGCGACACCGAGGTGCTGCTGCAGCTGCGGCAGAACACCGGCTACATGGACGGGCACTGGGCGGCCGCGGCGGCCGGCCACGTCGAGCGGGGCGAGACGGCGTACGACGCCGCGCAGCGCGAAGCGGCCGAGGAGCTCGACGTCCGCGACCTGGCACTGGAGTTCGTCACGTCCATGCAGCGGACCCAGCACGCCGACCCGATCGACGAGCGGATCGACTTCTTCTTCACCGCGCGCTCGTGGTCGGGCGAGCCCCGCGTCGTCGAGCCGGCCAAGTGCGCCGAGCTGCGGTGGTGCCGGCTCGACGACCTCGACGCGCTTCCCGGGCCGGTCGTCCCGCACGAGCGCGAGGTACTACTTAGGTTGCGGTCGGGGTACGTGCCTTCGTACACGACCTTTGGATTCGTCGGGTCGCCCGAAGCGACCCGCAGGGAGGGATTCCATGCCTGAGTACCTCGGCGCGCTGCCCGAACCGACCGTCGAACCGCCCGAGCGCTTCCCCGGCGGCGCCGACGCGTTGGACGACGAGGAGAAGTACGGCGAGATCCCGGACGAGCCGCTGACCCCAGACCTGCCCACGCGGTCGAACCCCGCAACCGACGACGAGGTTCCCGACAAGATCAGCCAGTCCGACGAGGCGGACGACGCTGACGCGGAGGACGAGACCGAGGAGTCGGGCGGCAAGTCCGACGCACTCGGCAAGGACACGCCTGTCTAGGAGTGTCCGACACCGGGTACCGCCACCACATGACCCGCGAACACGACGTGTCCGAGCTCCGCGAGTCCCAGCCGAACGCCAGCGGCCCCGACGCCGCGGCAGGCGGCATGGGGGTCAGCAGTGAGCGCACCGGTCCGACCGGGCCGGGCCAGCACGGCACCGACGGCACCCGCGACACCTCGCCGGTGGACCTCGGCGGGGACGTCCCGCCGGAGCAGGCGCCCGGTCAGGTCGAGGAGAACGCCGAGGGCATCGCGCCGAAGGCGGCCTACCCCCGCCTCGACCCGCGCTCAGGCTCCTAGCTGGGAACAGCGGCGAAGGCGCGGACCGGGAACGTCCCGAAGCCCTCGACCAGCGGAGGTACGGCGGTGAAGCGGGCCCCGCGCGGGGGCAGCTGCTCCAGGCCGCGCAGGTGCTCGACGATCGGGATCCCGGCCGCCAGCAGCTGGGTGTGGGCCGGCCGCTGCCCGTCGGTCATGTCGTCGATGTTCGCCGCGTCGATCCCGACCAGCGCGGCGCCCTGCGCCACCAGCCAGTCGGCGCCCGCCCTGGTGAGGTACGCCGGGTCGACGACGTACTCCGGCGTCCCGAAGCGGGCGGCGTCGCCCGTATGCAGCAGCACCGCCCTTCCCCTGACGTCATCGGGACTCAGCTCATGAGACACCAGGGTCTCCACGTCGATCGCGCGCACAGCGGACCCGGCGACCCGGACCACCACGGTCTCGAGGTCCGCGAGCGTCTCCAGCGGCAGCTGGGACAGGTCGTGGCCGTCGGCGAAGCGGTGGAGTGGCGCGTCGAGGTAGGTCCCGGTGTTGGCCACCATCGAGATCCGCCCGATCTCGAACGTCGTCCCCTCGGCGTAGCTCTTCGTGGACGCCTCGCGGGACAGGTGCAACGAGATCTCCGGACCCGGCAGCCCCGGAAGCGTGACCATGCCCGCGCGGATCGGGTGGCTGAGCTCGATCAGTCGGTGCTGTGTCATGGGCTCCATGATCTCCTACGCGCTGCGCGGGAGCCGCGCCGCGACCGCGAGCAGCCGGCCGAGCCGCTCGGGCTCCAGCGGTACGCCGAGCTCGGCGAGCAGGTCGGCCAGCTCGCCGTCCCGCAGCGGCCGCAGCTCGGTCGGGAGGCCGGGGCGCCTGGTCGTCACGTGCTCGTGGGTGACGGTGACGTGCCGGTCGGCCACGTGACGGGTCACCATCAGGGTGCTCCGGAAGTGCGACGTCGGGAAGGTGCTGGTCATGTGGTGGCCCATCACCAGGTCGACGGGCCGCACGGGCAGCTCGTCGGTCGCGTGCATGAGCTCCCAGCCGCCGTCGCGGAGCCGGTGCAGCTCCCAGGTGGGGCCGCCCGGGCCGTCCTCGACGCGCACGACGCGGTGCGGCCAACCGCCCGCGTCGTCCTCGGCGCCGTCACGCAGCGGGATCGGCCGCAGCGGGCTCATCCCGAACCCTGCGTCGGCCAGCCACCGTTGCCCGTCGAGGGTCACGATCGTGACGGCGTGCGTGCGTGGGGCCGTCAGCGGATCGCCGACGCGGCCGAGCTGGCGTACGGCGTCGTACCCGAGCCGCTGAGCCGCCGCCGCGAACAGCGTGGTGTGCTCGAAGCAGTAGCCGCCACGGCCCTGGCCCACGAACTTCGCCTGCACCGCCGGGAGCCCGACACCGGCGTGGTCCTCGAGCAGCACGTCGATGTTGTCGAAGGTGAAGGCTCGCACGTGCGCCCCTTGAAGCTCGGCCAGTGCTTCGATGCTCGGCGGCCTGGCGACGACGCCGAGGCGCTCGAGGTAGGCGTCGAGGTCGAGCTGCTCGGTGAGCCAGGGGTCAGCCACAGGCGGGTGCCACCTCGGGGAGCGGCGCGGGCACGCCGACGGCGGGCATGCCCAACCCGACCGTCGGCCCAGCGGCAGCGGAGGCGCTACGGGCTTCCCACGCGTCGCCGGAGCGGGTCCGCCGCACCGACAGCACCGGTCCGTCGGCGATCAGGTGGTGCGGTGCCGCCCGGGTGACCTCGACGGTGACGAGGTCGCCCGGCCGGGGAACCTCGTCGCTCCCCGGCACGAAGTGCACCAGTCTGTTGTCGGGTCCGCGTCCCGACAGCCGATGCGTGGCGGCGTCCTTGCGGCCCTCGCCCTGCGAGACCAGCAGCTCGACGCGGCGGCCCACCAGGCGCTTGTTCTCGTCCCACGCGATGTCGTTGACGAGCTCGACCAACCGTTCGTAGCGGTGCTTGATGACCTCGGCCGGCACCTGCTCGGCCATGGTCGCAGCGGGCGTCCCCGGCCGCGGCGAGTAGACGAACGTGAACGCACCCGAGAAGCGCGCCCTCCGGACGACCTCGAGGGTGTCGAGGAAGTCCTGCTCGGTCTCACCGGGGAAGCCGACGATGATGTCGGTCGTGATCGCCGCGTCGGGCATCGCCGCGCGGACCCGGTCGATGATCCCGAGATAGCGCTCCTGCCGGTAGGACCTGCGCATGGCGCGCAGGATCCGGTCGGAGCCGGACTGCAGCGGCATGTGCAGCTGCGGCATCACGTTGGGAGTCTCGGCCATCGCCTGGATGACGTCGTCGGTGAACTCCGCCGGGTGCGGTGAGGTGAAGCGGACCCGCTCCAGCCCCTCGACCGCGCCGCAGGCCCGCAGCAGCTTGGAGAACGCCTGCCGGTCGCCGAACTCCACGCCGTACGCGTTCACGTTCTGCCCCAGCAGCGTCACCTCGCTGACGCCCTCGGCGACCAACGCCTCGATCTCGGCGAGGATCTCACCGGGCCGGCGGTCCTTCTCCTTGCCGCGCAGCGACGGGACGATGCAGAAGGTGCAGGTGTTGTTGCACCCGACCGAGACCGACACCCACGCGGCGTACGCCGACTCCCGCCGCGTGGGCAGCGTCGACGGGAAGACCTCGAGCGACTCGAGGATCTCGACCTGGGCCTCCTCCTGCACGCGCGCCCGCTCGAGGAGCACCGGCAGCGACCCGATGTTGTGGGTGCCGAAGACGACGTCGACCCACGGCGCCTTCGTCGTGATGGTGTCGCGGTCCTTCTGCGCCAGGCAGCCGCCGACGGCGATCTGCATGCCGGGCCGCTTCGCCTTCACCGGCGCGAGGTGGCCGAGGTTGCCGTAGAGCCGGTTGTCGGCGTTCTCGCGGACCGCGCAGGTGTTGAACACGACGACATCTGGGTGGCCGGCCTGCTCACCGTCGGGGCTCTGCGTGAAGGGGAGATAGCCCGCCTCCTCCAACAGCCCGCTGAGGCGCTCGGAGTCGTGCACGTTCATCTGGCACCCGTAGGTGACGACCTCGTAGGTGCGTCCGGGAATCGGTGGGCTCATGACAGTCGACAAGGGTACGACGAGCGGTCGTCCAACACCCATCGAGAGACACCGGCATGGCACCGGGGTCGCCTATGCGGATAGGTTCTGGCAATGGCGGTCTCGGAGCGGGTCCCCAGCAACGCCTCGTCCCACGGCGACGCGCTGGTCGTGCTGGACCACGTCGACAAGTGGTTCGGCGAGCTGCACGTGCTCCAGGACATCGACCTGACCATCCGCCGCGGCGAGGTCGTCGTGGTGATCGGCCCGTCCGGATCGGGCAAGTCGACGCTGTGCCGCGCCATCAACCGGCTCGAGACCATCGACAAGGGTCAGATCAGTCTGGACGGCAAGGCGCTGCCCGAGGAGGGCAAGGCGCTGGCCAACCTGCGCGCCGAGGTCGGCATGGTGTTCCAGAGCTTCAACCTCTTCGCCCACAAGACCATTCTCGAGAACGTCACCCTCGGGCCGATCAAGGTGCGCAAGCAGGACAAGGCGACCGCCGACAAGCGCGCGAAGGAGCTGCTCGACCGGGTCGGGGTCGGGCACCAGGCGGCGAAGTACCCCGCCCAGCTGTCGGGGGGCCAGCAGCAGCGGGTCGCGATCGCCCGGGCGCTGGCCATGGATCCGAAGGTGATGCTCTTCGACGAGCCGACCTCCGCCCTGGACCCCGAGATGATCAAGGAGGTCCTCGACGTCATGGTCGACCTCGCGCAGGGCGGCATGACGATGGTCGTGGTCACGCACGAGATGGGCTTCGCACGCACGGCCGCGGACCGGGTGCTCTTCATGTCCGACGGCGCGATCGTCGAGGAGAACACCCCCGAGGAGTTCTTCACCAACCCGCGCAGCGACCGGGCCAAGGACTTCCTGAGCAAGATCCTCAAGCACTGACGGTCCAGACCCCCACGAGTTCCGCAGCACCCAGGCCCATTCACTCGGAAAGAAGGAGATCAGATGCGACTCAACACAAGGTTCCACCGAACGGCCACGCTCATCGCGGGCCTCGGGCTCGCCCTGGGCGGCCTGGCCGCCTGCGGTGACGCGGGCGACGACGACGAGGGCGGCGTCGAGGTGGAGGTCGAGGAGGGCGCTGCCGACGAGTTCGACGACGGCACCCGCATGAAGGAGCTCGCCGAGAGCGGCTCGATCGTGATCGGCGTCAAGTTCGACCAGCCCGGCATCGGCTTCAAGGGCGCGACCGACGACATGCCCACCGGCATCGACCCCGAGATGGCCAAGATCCTGGCCGCCGATCTCGGCATCGCAGCGGAGGACATCGAGTGGAAGGAGACCATCTCCGACAACCGCGAGCCGTTCATCATCGACGGCGAGGTCGACCTGGTGCTGGCGTCGTACTCCATCACCGACGAGCGACGTGAGGTCGTGGGCCAGGCCGGGCCCTACTACGTGACCGGCCAGCAGCTCCTCGTCGCCGCCGACAGCGACATCGACAGCCTCGATGACGTCAAGGGCACCGAGGTGTGCTCGGTCACCGGCTCGACGTCGCTGGAGAACATCGAGGCCGAGGGCGCGACGCCGCGTGGCTTCGACACGTACTCCGAATGCGTCGACCAGGTGCTCAGCGGGGCCGTGGACGCGATGACGACCGACGGTGCGATCCTGCTGGGGTACGCCGCGGAGAACCCCGACGAGCTCAAGGTCGTCGTAGATCCGTTCTCGGAGGAGCGGTACGGCGTCGGGTACTCCCTCGACCACCCCGAGATGTGCCAGTGGATCGTCGACACGCTCACCGCGGCACAGGAGGACGGCGCCTTCGACGAGGCCTTCGAGGCGACGCTCGGCCAGTCCGGCGTCGACACCCCGGAGCCGCCGGCGATGGACGAGTGCCCGGCGGCCTGACCGTCTGCCCGTAGCCAGAACGCCCGGAGAGGAGCTCCCCCGAGTGGACGACGTCATCGCGAACTTCGACCTCGTTCTCCGGGCGTTCTGGCTCACCATCCAGCTGCTGGTGCTCTCGGGCCTGGCCTCGCTGGTGCTCGGCACCCTGCTCGCTGCGATGCGGGTAGGGCCGGTCAAGGTCCTCAACCGCCTCGGCACCCTCTACGTCTCGGTGGTCCGGAACACCCCGCTGCTGGTGGTGTTCATCTTCGTGTTCATCGCGGCGCCGACGCTCGACCTGTTCGTCGGGACGCCGTTCGTGGTCAAGGGCGTCATCGCGCTGACGATCTACACCTCGGCCTTCGTCTGCGAGGCCGTGCGCTCCGGCATCAACTCGGTGGGGCTCGGGCAGGCCGAGGCGGCCCGGGCGATCGGCCTCACGTTCGGCGGCACGATGCGTGAGGTCGTCCTCCCGCAGTCGTTCCGGGCGACGGTGCCCCCGCTGGCGAGCGTGCTGATCGCCCTCGCGAAGAACACCTCGGTCGGCGCGGCCTTCGGGTTGATGGAGGCCACGGCGCGGATGCGCTACTTCACGAACAACAACGCCGACGACCGCACCCTGATCTTCCTCACGTTCGCGCTGGGCTACATCATCATCGTCGAGGTCATGTCGGCCGGCGCCTACAGCCTCGAGCGGCGTTGGCGAGTAGCCCGATGACCTCGATCCTCTTCGACGTGCCGGGGCCGCGCACGCGGGCCCGGCACCGGTTCTACGGCGCGGCCGCGTGGGTGCTCGTGGTCGTCGGTGTCGCCGCGCTGCTGTGGCGGATGTGGACCGAGGGCCAGCTCGCCTACGAGAAGTGGGAGCCGCTGCTCACCCCGTCGTACATGCGGGTGCTGCTCGTCGACGGTCTGCTCAACACCCTCAAGATGGCCGCCGTCGCGGTGGTCTTCGCCCTGGCCCTCGGCGTCGTGCTCGGCGTGGGCAAGCTGTCCGACCGCGCCTGGGTCCGGCGCCCGTGCTGGCTGTTCGTGGAGTTCTTCCGCGCAGTCCCGCTGCTGCTGCTCATCATCTTCATCTTCTTCAGCTTCGGGATCGGCGACGGGATCGGGTCGTACTGGTCCGTGGTCATCGGCCTCGTCCTCTACAACGGCTCCGTGCTCGCCGAGGTCTTCCGCGCCGGCGTGCTGGCGGTGCCGAAGGGCCAGTCCGAGGCGGCGTACGCCATCGGCATGCGCAAGACCCAGGTGATGACGACGGTGCTCCTGCCGCAGGCGGTGAAGATCATGATCCCCGCGATCATCAGCCAGTGCGTCGTGGCCCTGAAGGACACCAGCCTCGGCTACTACATCCTCGCGCCGGGCCTGACGTCGGTGGGCAAGCCGATCTACGGGGAGTTCCGCAACCAGCTGCAGGTGGCGATCGCGATCGCGGCGTTCTACATCCTGGCCAACCTGGCCCTCACCTACCTCGCCACGCTCGCGCAGCGGCGGTTCGTGGGCGAGAAGAAGCCGCTCGAGGTCTCGATGGTCGCCCACGGCGACCAGGGCGGGATCACGCCCGGCACCTGATCGCCCGGCACCTGATCGCCCGGCACCTGATCGCCCGACAGCTGATCACCCGACAGCGGATCGAGTGGGTCGGTCGGTCACCCAGAGGTGGATCGTCTCGCCGCCGACGTGAGCGGGGCGAGGACCTCCACCCGGTTGCCGTGACCGTCGTACGTGTGGAAGCGCAGGTGCCCCGGGAACGTCGTCCGCTCACGGCGGTCGACGTCGAAGCCGAGATCTGCGAGCCGTACGGCGAGGGCGTCGAGTGCGGCCTCGTCGTCGACCACGAGCGCCGGGTGGGCCTTGCGCGCCGGCACGAAGGGGTCCTCGACCCCGACGTGGATCTCGGCGACGACGCTGTCGCCGGCGCCGAAGGCGCGGAACCACGCGCCGCCCCGGGCGGCCAGGTCGGTCGGCTTGTCGACCTCGGTCATCCCGAGCCCGTCGGCGTAGAAGCGCCGCGCCTCGGCTTCGGCGCCGCGCGGCATCGCGACCTGCACGTGATGGAGCCTCATGCCGGCACCTGCGCGACGGCGAAGATGCGGCGGAAGGGCAGCACGACGCCGTACGGCTGTGGCGGGTACGCCGCCCGCAGACGGCGCTTGAGCTCCTCGACGAACAGCTCGCGCACGCCGCCCTCCGGCAGCGACTGGATCGTGGGCCGGGCACCAGTGCCGGAGACCCAGGTGAACACGGGGTCATCGCCCTGCAGGACATGCAGGTACGTCGTCTCCCAGACGTCGACCGCACACCCCGCGGCGGCCAGCGCCTCCAGGTAGGCCGCCGGCTCCTCGCTGCCGTGGATGCCGGGGTCCGGCGAGTGCTCGACGTACGGCGACTCCGCGGCGAGCTCGGCGCGGATCGTGTGGCTGCGCTCGTGGAAGTTGCCGGGCACCTGGAAGGCGAGCCAGCCGCCCGGCGCGACCTGGGCCAGGAGCGACGGCAGCAGCGCCAGGTGGTCGGGCAGCCACTGCAGCGTGGCGTTGGAGACGAGCACGTCGACGCCGCCTTCCGGTGCGGTCCAGGCCCGCAGGTCACCCACGGCGAAGCTCGCGGCGTCGCCGTGGTCACGGACGGCCGCCTCGACCATCTCGGTGCTGGAGTCGACTCCGCGAACGTCGGCCCCCGGCCAGCGCCGAGCCAGCAGCGCGGTGAGGTTGCCGGGGCCGCAGCCGAGGTCGACGACGGTTCGCGGCTCGGTGGCGCCGATGCGAGCGATCAGCTCGACGAAGGGGCGGCCGCGCTCGTCGGCGTACGACAGGTAGTGCTCGGGATCCCACGAGTGCGCCATCGCTCGCCTCCGACTGTCTTGACATCAAGATACATGACATGGTGGCCACCTCACCCTCTCGATGTCAAGATTCTTGATGGGCGTTAGAATGCCGCCCATGCGGGACGAGGTCGACGAGCTGGTCGAGGCGTGGGCGCGCGAACGGCCCGACCTCGAGCTCGGGCCGGTCGAGATCTTCAGCCGTATCGGCCGGCTCGCCCGCCACCTCGACCTGGCCAGGAAGGCGGCCTTCGCCGCGCACGCCATCGAGTCGTGGGAGTTCGACGTGCTCTCAGCGCTGCGCAGGGCCGGCGAGCCGTACGAGCTCTCGCCCGGGCGGTTGCTGCGCGCCACGCTCGTGACCAGCGGGACGATGACCAACCGCGTCGACCGGCTCACCGCGCGGGGGTACGTCGAGCGGCTCGCCGACCCGGCCGACCGCCGCGGCGTGCTGGTCCGGCTCACAGCGGACGGCAAACGCACCGTCGACAGCGCCTTCGCCGCCCTCCTCGACGCCGAGCGTGAGCTGCTCGCCGGTCTGCCGCCCAAGGACCGCGCCCGGCTCGCTGACCTGCTCCGGCCGCTGCTCGCCCCCTTCGCCTGACCCGCCAGCCGAGCAGGCGCAACTTCACCGCCGAGCAGGCGCAACTTCACCGCCGAGCAGGCGCAACTTTGACAAACTTGCGTCCGCTCGGCGGTGAAGTTGCGTCCGCTCGGCGGTGAAGTTGCGTCCGCTCGGCTATTCGAGGATCTCCGCGGCCTCGAGCCACTCGGTCTCGAGCACCTCGCGCTCGGCGGCGACGAGAGCATGCTCGGCGGCGAGCTCGGCGAGGCGCTCGTAGTCGTCCGAGGCCAGTGCCATCGCCGCGCTGATCTCCGCCTCGCGCTCGGCGACCCGGGCGAGCTGGCGGTCGAGGCGGGCCAGGGTCTTGCGGGCCTCGCGCTCGGCGGCGCTGCCGCGGGTGGCCTTCGCGTCCGTCGATGCCTGCGGCGAGGCCGCGGACGACGAGGCAGCGGCCTCCGCCGCGGCGCGGTCCGCGGCGAGGCTGGCGGCACGGCGCTCGAGGTACTCGTCGACCCCGCGCGGCAACAGCGAGACCTGCCCGTCGCCGAGCAGCGCCCAGGTCGTGTCGCAGACACGTTCGAGGAAGTAGCGGTCGTGCGAGACGACCACGAGCGTGCCCGGCCAGTCGTCGAGGAAGTCCTCCAGGACGTTGAGCGTCTCGATGTCCAGGTCGTTCGTCGGCTCGTCGAGGAGCAGCACGTTGGGCTCGGTGAGCAGCAGCATGAGCAGCTGGAACCGGCGTCGCTCGCCACCGGACAGGTCGCCGAGACGGGCCGTGAGCCGGTCGCCGGTGAAGCCGAACCGCTCGAGCAGCGCCGACGCGGACACCTCGCCGTCAAGGGTCCGGGTGACCCTGCGCACGGACTCGACGGTGGCGAGCACCCGCGACTCCGGGTCGAGCGCAGCCCCTTCCGGGCCGGAGTCGACGGCCTGGGTGAGGTGCTGGAGTGCCAGGGTACGACCGTGCTTGACCTTGCCCGCCGTGGGCGCGAGCTCGCCGGCGAGGAGGGCGAGCACCGAGGTCTTGCCGGCTCCGTTGACGCCGACCAGGCCGACCCGGTCGCCGGGCCCCAGACGCCACGTGGCGCGCGAGAGCAGGGACCGCTCACCCCGAACGAGGTCGACGTCGACGAGGTCGACGACATCCTTGCCGAGCCGCTGGGTGGCGAACCGCTCCAGGGCGAGCCGGTCCCGCGGCGGGGGCACGTCGTCGATGAGCGAGTTGGCGGCGTCGATGCGGAACTTCGGCTTCGACGTGCGCGCGGGGGGACCGCGCCGGAGCCAGGCCAGCTCCTTGCGCACGAGGTTCTGCCGGCGTACCTCCGAGGCCGCGGCCTGTCGCTGGCGCTCGGCCTTGGCCAGCACGAAGGCGGCGTAGCCGCCCTCGTAGGCGTCCACGACGCCGTCGTGCACCTCCCACGTCCTCTGGCAGACCGCGTCGAGGAACCACCGGTCGTGGGTGACGACGACCAGTGCGGAGGGTCGCGCCGCCAGGTGTGCGGCGAGCCAGGCCACGGCCTCGACGTCCAGGTGGTTGGTCGGCTCGTCGAGCACGAGCAGGTCGTGGTCGTCCAGCAGCAGGGCGGCGAGCGAGCAGCGGCGGCGCTCGCCACCGGACAGACCGAGCACCGCGCGATCCAGGGAGATGCCGGCCAGGAGCTCCTCGACGACCTCCCGCGTGCGCGGGTCGGCCGCCCACTCGTGGTCGGCGCGACCGCCGAGCACGGCCTCCCGGACCGAGTGGGTGTCCTGGAGCTGGTCCTGCTGGTGGAGGTAGCCGAGGTGCAGCCCGCGCCCCTGCGACACCCGCCCACCGTCGGGCTCGAGCGCGCCGGTGAGCACCTCCAGCAGCGTGGTCTTGCCGTCGCCGTTGCGTCCGACGATCCCGATCCGCTCGCCCTCGCCGACGCCGAGGGAGACCTCGCTGAGCAGCGGCCGGACACCGTAGGACTTCGAGACCCGTTCGAGGTTGACGAGGTTCGCCACCGGTCAGGCCCTCCGCACGAGATGAGCGCCGGCGACCGGCCCCGGGGCGACCAGCACGACGGCGTACGACGCCGCGAGGTCGGCCGCGACCGCCCGCGCCTCGTCGGCCGACCCGACCAGGAAGACGACCGTCGGGCCGGAGCCGGAGACCAGCCCCCTCAGGGCGCCGGCGTCCTCGCCCGCGGCGATCAGGTCTCCCAGCTCCGGGCGGAGGTCGAGAGCGGCGTTCTGCAGGTCGTTGTGGAGCGCCCGGCCGAGCGCGACGACGTCACCGTCGTGCAGGGCGTTCAGCACCGCGAGCGGACCTGCGGGCGCAGCCGGAGCGTCGGGGTTGAGCTCGTCGAAGCGTCGGTAGACCGCCGGGGTCGACAGCCCTTCCCGCGCGGGAACGACCACCCACCACCAGGACCCCTCGTCGTCCACGCGATGCACCACCTCGCCGCGGCCGGTGCCGTGGGCGCTGCCCCCGACGAGTGCGAACGGCACGTCGCTGCCGAGCTCGGCCGCCAGGCGCAGCAGGTCGTCGTCGGAGGTGTCGGCGCGCCAGAGCCGGTCGAGGGCGACCAGGGCGCCGGCCGCGTCGGCGGAGCCGCCGGCCATGCCGCCGGCGACCGGGATGTCCTTGTCGACCACGACCTCGCCGCGCACGTCGACACCGTGCAGGTCGGCCAGCAGCCGCGCCGCGCGGTCGACGATGTTGTCGCCGGCGGCCGGCAGTGCAGCGGCCGCGAGGTGACCGGCAGGCCGTACCTCGACCGACCAGCCATCGGCCGGCCGGGCCGTGACGTCGTCGTAGAGCCCGACGGCCTGGTAGACGGTGTCGAGCGGGTGGAACCCGTCGGGTCGTGGCGCGCCGACCCCGAGGTGGAGGTTGACCTTCGCGGGGACCCGGACGGTGACGCCGGCGTCGTGGGTCATCCGGGGGCCACCGCGTCCAACGCCTCCGCGATCCGGACGAAGGCGTCGATGTCGAGCACCTCGCCGCGTGCCTCCGGGTCCACGCCCGCGGCCACGAGGGCCGCCTGTGACGCCTGCGTCGACCCGGCCATGGATCGCAACGTCGCCCGCAGGGTCTTGCGGCGCTGGGCGAAGGCCGCGTCGACGACGGCGAAGACCTGCTCGCGGGTGGCCGTCGTGGCCGGCGGGTCGCGGCGGGTCCAGGCGACCAGGCCCGAGTCGACGTTGGGCGCCGGCCAGAAGACGTGCCGGCCGATGGCACCGGCTCGACGTACGTCGGCGAACCAGGCCGCCTTGACCGACGGGATGCCGTAGACCCTGCTGCCCGGGCCGGCGGCCAGCCGGTCGGCCACCTCGGACTGCACCATCACCAGTCCCCGTTCGAGCGACGGCAGCAGCCCCAGCAGGTGCAGCAGGACCGGAACGGAGACGTTGTACGGCAGGTTGGCCACCAGCGCCGTCGGAGCGGCGCCGGGCAGCGCGGTGATGCGCAGGGCGTCGGCCGCGACGACCTCGAGGCGACCGACGTGGTCGGGGGCGTACGTCGCCACGGTCTCGGGCAGCAGCGCCGCGAGCCGCTCGTCGACCTCGACGGCCACCACGCGGTCGACCGCCTCCAGCAGTCCCAGCGTCAGCGAGCCGAGACCGGGGCCGACCTCGACGACGACGTCGGCGGGGCCGACACCGGACTCACGCACGATCCGCCGGACGGTGTTGGGGTCGATCACGAAGTTCTGCCCGCGCTGCTTGGTGGGGCGCAGGTCCAGCGCCGCCGCCAGCGACCTGATCTCCGCCGGGCCGAGCAGCCTCGGTCCGACGGGTGCGCTCATGCTGGCAAGGCTATGCGGTGGCTGGGGTGCGGGTTCATCAAGGGACGAACCGACCACGAGGCGGCGGGCCAGGTCAGCGAGGCAGGCCGAGCTTGGCGGAGCAGGCCGGCCAGGCGCCGTAGCCGCCAGAGGCGTCGCGGAGCTTGGTGGCGATGGCGATCTGGGTCTCACGACTGGCCTGGCTGGGCAGCCCGACGCCGCCGTAGGCACGCCACGTGCCGAGTGAGAACTGCAGCCCGCCGTAGTAGCCGTTGCCGGTGTTGATCGCCCAGTTGCCGCCGGACTCGCACTGCGCGAGGGCGTCCCAGACGGTGTTGCCGCCGGCGAAGTTGGTGGTGGCGACCTCGCGGGTGCCGACCTCGACCACCTGGGCCACGGGCGCGCGGAGCACCTTCTGCCGCACGACCTCACGAGCGGTCAGCTGGCCGTTGCGGTAGGTCAGCTCGTAGGTCACGTCGCGAAGGCCGTCGCGCCCGGCCTTGACCACGGTGTCCTCGCCCTCGAACGCCGAGGAGTCCTCGCGCTCGACGGTCTTGAAGTCGACGACCTCGCCGGCGACCTTGCGGGTGACGACGCGGATGCGGGTGACGACCACCTTGTCGCCGTCGGAGATCTCGGTGTGGAGCCGCGGCTTCACGGCGTCGTCGTCGTCGACGCTCACGCCGAGCTCGTCGAGGACGTCGCCCACGGTGAGTGCGGCGACCCGCGCCCGCGCGAAGCTCTTCGGGCCGACCTTGATCTTGACCGTCTTCGGGGTGACGACCTCGAGGGAGAGCCCGCCGCGGGAGATGTCCGAGCCACGGCTGACCGACATGGCCGCGTTGCCGAAGACCAGGCCGAGCTCGGAGAGCGCCGCGTCGACCGTGGTGGAGGTGACCCAGTGGGTCTGCGTCTCACCGTCGACGCTCAGCTCGAGGGGACGGCCGTAGGCCACCGCGATCCGGCTGCCGTCGGTCACCTGCTCGTCGAGCCCAGGGGCGACCTCGTCGTGCTCGCCGACGTCGATGCCCTCGGACTCGAGCACCTCACCAACGGTGTCGCCGAGGGCTGTCACGTCCTTCTCCTGCCCGTCGACCGACAGGGTCACCGAGGAGGAGAGGGCGGCGTACCCGTAGGTGCTGCCGGCGACAGCCAGGACCACCGCGGCCACGAGGGCGGCGAGGAGGGTCTTGCTGCGGATGAGGGTGTCGAGACGGTTGTGCACACTGCTCCGAACGTCGTGCTCTCCGGTTCTCGGGTGGCGCACCCACACACCGGTGGTTCAGGGAGGTGTGTGCCGGGCCGACTCGCAAAGACGCCTCATACGCGCCGCTCAACCCGTGCGCCGGTGGGAGATCTGTCCCGATTCCGGCCAACAGTCACAAGACGATAACGGTGATCGGGGGTGGTGCAAACTCGAACGACCAAAGACGGGCGAACATCCGTTCGACTACCAGGCGCCCCCGAAGGCCCGCTCGGTGTTGGCGTCGATGGCCCGGCAGAGACTTCCCAGGTCCTCGCGAAGCACCTCCGACATGGCGCGCACGGTGTGCGGGACGAGGTACGACGCGTTGGGCCGCCCGCGGTAGGGCGCCGGGGTCAGGAAGGGCGCGTCGGTCTCGACCAGCACCCGGTCGAGCGGCGTCACGGCGAGCGCGTTGCGCAGGGGGGCGGCGTTCTTGAAGGTCACCGTGCCGGCGTACGACAGGAACGCGCCGCGCTCGACGCACTCGCGTGCGAGCTGCTCGTCGCCGGAGAAGCAGTGCATCACCCAGCGCGCGGGCGCGCCCTCGTCGTCGATGACGCGGAGCACGTCGTCGTGGGCGTCGCGGTCGTGGATGACGAGGGTCTTGTCGAGGCGCTTGGCCATCGCGATGTGAGCCCGGAAGCTGTGCTCCTGCGCCTCACGGCCCTCCGGCCCGGTGCGGAAGTGGTCCAGGCCCGTCTCCCCGACCGCGCGCACCTTCTCGTGCGCCTGCGCCAGTGCCTCGATCTCGACGAGCGCCTCGTCGAGGGTGCCGGCGTCGGCCTGGCGAGGCGCCTCGTTGGGGTGCAGCGCGACGCCGGCGACCAGGGCGTCGTACGTCGCCGCCGCCTCGACCGCCCACCGCGCCCCCGGCAGGTCGCACCCGATCTGCACGATCCGCGGGACCCCGACCTCGGCGGCGCGGGCCAGGGCCGCCTCGGTGGCCAGCCAGTCGCCGTCGGCGATGTCGAGGTGGCAGTGGTTGTCGACGACCGGGTGCGGCAACGGATCCGGGCTCGGTGGCCGCTCCTGGACGCGCCGCGCGCCAGAAGACTCGTCACGCGCAGACCGCAACCTCGTAGGACCCTCCACCCGCCAGATCCTATGCACCGAAGAGCCGAGCACCCACGCGTGCTTCTACGGCCCGGGCGACCCGTGCACCAGGTTGTAGACGTCGCGCTTCGGGAGTCCGGCAGCGCGAGCGACGGCGGCGACGGCGTCCTTGCGCGAGAGCCCGCCGGCCTCGGCCTCGGCGACAGCAGCGAGGAGGGCGTCGGGCTCGGTGGAGGCCGCCGTACGCCGGGCGCCGGCCACCACGATGGTCACCTCGCCGCGGACCCCGTCGGCGGCCCAGGCGACCAGGTGGGCCAGTGATCCGCGCGCAACCTCCTCGTGGGTCTTCGTCAGCTCGCGGCAGACCGCCGCGGGTCGGTCGGCACCGAACGCCTCCGCCATCGCCTGCAACGCGGCCGGCGTGCGGTGCGGCGCCTCGAAGAAGACCAGCGTGCGCTCGTCGTCGGCCACCGACGCCAGCCGTCGGGACCGCTCCCCCGCCTTGCGCGGTAGGAAGCCCTCGAAGGCGAACCGGTCGACCGGCAGGCCCGACACCGCGAGCGCCGTCAGGACCGCGGACGGTCCGGGCACGGCGGTGACGCGGACGCCGGCCTCGACGGCCGCGGCCACGAGGCGGTAGCCCGGGTCGGACACGCTCGGCATCCCCGCGTCGGTCACCAGCACGACGCGCTCCCCCGCGAGCAGCGCGTCCACCAGGGCCGGCGTACGGGCTGCCTCGTTGCCCTCGAAGTACGACACCACCCGGCCGCTCAGCGTGACGGACAGGTCGGAGCACAGCCGGCGTAGCCGGCGGGTGTCCTCGGCGGCCACGACGTTGGCAGCCGAGAGCTCGTCGGCAAGCCGCGGCGGAGCGTCGGCGGCCCGCCCGATCGGCGTCGCCGCCAGGACCAGCACGCCCGCGTCGTCCGCCATGAGCCCGATCATCCACGATCATCCACCGGGCCGACCGTAGAGTTCCCGTCGTGAGCGCCACCCTCGAGACTCCGCCCACGAGGCGGACCCGCTGGGTGAGTCTCTCCCGGACGGCGTCGGGTGAGGTGGTCCCGGACGCGACGACGCGAGCCCGCCGGAGCCTCGACCTCGAGGACCCGTTCGTCGGCTGGAGCGCGGCGATCGGCATCGCCCTGCTCGGCCTCTTCCTCAGGCTGTGGCACCTCGGCGAGCCGAAGGTCTTCAGCTTCGACGAGACCTACTACGCCAAGGATGCGTGGTCGCTGCTCAACAACGGCTACGCGCGCGACCACGTGGAGGACGCCGACAAGCTGGTCCTCTCCGGGCAGACCACCGGTCTGTGGCAGGACACCCCGTCGATCGCGGTGCACCCCGACGTCGGCAAGTGGCTGATCGCCCTGGGCGAGAAGGCCTTCGGGATGGACCCGTTCGGCTGGCGGGTCTCCGCGGCGGTGGTCGGCTCGCTGATGATCCTGGTGATGTGCCGCTTCGCCCGGCGGGTCACCGGCTCCACCCTGCTCGGCTGCGTCGGCGGGTTGCTGCTCAGCCTCGACGGCCTCCACCTGGTGCTGTCGCGGCTGGCGTTGCTCGACATCTTCCTGGCGTTCTTCCTGCTCTGCGCCGTGCACTGCCTGGTCGCCGACCGCGACTGGCTGCGGCGCCGGCTGGCCGCGACCGCCGACCTCGACGCCACGGGGCACGTCACCGCTGCCCAGCCCTGGGGCCCGGTGCGGCCACTCCTCTTCCGGCCCTGGCTGGTCGCCGGAGGCGTCTGCTTCGGGCTCGCCGTGGGCACGAAGTGGGTCGCGCTCTATCCCCTCGCGGCGTTCGGGATCCTGGTGTGGGCCTGGAGCGCCGGCGCCCGGAGGTCCTTCGGGGTGCGGTGGCCGGTGCTCCGCTCGGCGCTCACCGACGGTGTCCCGGCCTTCGTGTCCCTGGTCGGCGTGGGCCTCGTCGTCTACGTCGTCACCTGGACCGGCTGGCTGGTGCACGCCGGGGAGTACGAGGAGCACCGCTCCGAGACCCAGTACACGACGTACGACGGCGGCCAGCAGTGGCCGACCGCCGCCGAGCCCGACGCCGACGGCCTCGGCGAGGTCGTCCAGTCGCTGCGGTCGCTCTGGTACTACCACCAGGACGTCTACGTCTTCCACACGAAGTTCCTGAACGACTCCGACCATCCCTACGAGTCCAAGCCCTCGGGCTGGCTGCTGATGAACCGGCCGGTCGGCGTCGACGCCCAGAACGACATCAAGGTCGGCACGCAGGGCTGCGACGCACCGCCGGACAGCAACTGCATGCGCCAGGTCCTGCTGCTCGGCAACCCGGTCATCTGGTGGGCCGGCAGCCTCGCGCTGCTGTGGGGGCTGGTGATGTGGGTCGGCGCCCGCGACTGGCGCTACGGCGTCGCCGTCATCGGGGTCGCTTCGACGTGGCTGCCCTGGCTGCTGTACGACGACCGGCCGATCTTCATCTTCTACGCCATCGCCACGCTGCCGTTCCTGGTGCTCGCCCTCACACTCGCCCTGGGGCAGATCATCGGTCGCGACCGCGGTCCGACGCCGCGGCGTACCTTCGGGGTGATCGTCGCCGGCTCTTTCGTCGTCCTGGCGATGCTGACCTTCGCGTGGTTCTGGCCGCTCTGGACCGACCAGCTGATCACCCGCAGCGAGTGGCTCGACCGGATGTGGTTCCACCGCTGGATCTAGTGGCGATCCGCGACGTGGGCGCGGCTTCTGACTAGGGTCGACCCATGGGCCGCAGCGTCTACGTCGCGACCGTCGAGGGATTCACGGGCAAGTCCGCGGTGGCCCTGGGCCTGCTGGACGTCCTGTCCAGACGCGTCGAGCGGGTCGGCGTCTTCCGGCCGGTCGTCCGGTCCGATCCCGACGGCGAGCGCGACTACGTGCTCGACCTGCTGGTCTCCCACGAGGCCGTGCAGCTGACCTACGACGAGTGCGCCGGCGTGACCTACGACGACGTCCACACCGACCCCGAGGGGGCGATGGACCGGATCGTCGACCGCTACCACCGGGTCGCCGAGCAGTGCGACGCCGTCGTGGTCGTGGGCAGCGACTACACCGACGTCGGCGCGCCCGCCGAGTTCGCGTTCAACGCGCGCGTCGCGGCCAACCTCGGCTCGCCGATCCTGCTCGTGCTCAACGGCAACGACCGGGGCCTCGCGCAGCTGCGCACCGCCGCCGACCTCGCCACCGCCGAGCTCGCCGCCCACCACGGCACCCTGTTCGCGATCATCGCCAACCGCGTGACCGCAGGTCCCGAGATGTGCGCCCACGCGTTGTCGCGCCACGGGGTTCCGGCGTACGCCATCCCCGAGCAGCCGCTCCTCGCGGCGCCGTCGGTCGCCGCACTCATGGCCGCCTGCGACGGGACGCTGGCCAGGGGCGACGAGTCCCTGCTGGCGCGCGAGGTGCCCGGCCTGGTCGTCGCGGCGATGACGCTGCCGCACGTGCTCGACCACCTCTTCGAGGGCGCGCTGGTCGTCACGCCGGGTGATCGGCCCGAGATCGTGCTCGGCGTGCTGACGGCGCACGTGTCGGCGAGCTTCCCGCAGATGTCGGGCATCGTGCTCAACGGCGGCCTGCCGCTGCCCGAGCCTGTGCAGCGCCTGCTCGACGGCCTCGGGGTGACGCTGCCGATCATCACCACCGCCCTCGACACGCACGCCACCTCGACGGCTCTGACCAACCAGCGCGGTCGCCTCGACAAGGACTCGCCCCGCAAGATCGCGACCGCGCTCGCGCTCTTCGCCGAGCACGTCGACGGCGACGCTCTTCTCGACCGGCTCGAGGTCGCGAAGACCCAGGCGGTGACGCCGCTCATGTTCGAGCACCAGCTGATCGACACCGCGATCTCCGACCGTCGTCACATCGTGCTGCCCGAGGGCGAGGAGGAGCGGATCCTCCGCGCGGCCGACACCCTGTTGCGGCGCAACGTCGTCGACCTCACCCTGCTCGGAGACCCGATGCTGATCCAGCAACGGGCCGCGACGCTGGGCGTCGACATCTCGGCGGCGACCGTCCTCAGCCCGCACGACCCGGAGCTTCGCGAGCGCTTCGCGCGCGAGTACGCCGAACGCCGGGCCCACAAGGGAATCGACCTCGAGACCGCGCGCGACATCGTCGTCGACGCGTCGTACTTCGGCACGATGATGGTCGAGCTCGGCCTCGCCGACGGCATGGTCTCGGGCGCGGTCAACACCACCGCCCACACGATCCGGCCGGCGCTGGAGGTCGTCCGGACGGCGCCAGGAGTGTCCGTCGTGTCGTCGGTGTTCTTCATGTGCCTGCGCAACCAGGTGCTGGTCTACGGCGACTGCGCGATCAACCCCGACCCCACCGCCCCCCAGCTCGCCGACATCGCCATCGCCTCGGCGCGCACGGCGGCGGCGTTCGGCGTCGAGCCGCGGGTCGCGATGCTGTCGTACTCCACCGGTTCCTCCGGCTCCGGGACCGACGTGGAGAAGGTCACGGAGGCGACCGCGCTCGTGCGCGAGCGCGCGCCCGAGCTGCTCGTGGAGGGACCGATCCAGTACGACGCCGCGATCGACGCCGCCGTCGCCCGCACCAAGCTGCCCGACTCGGCGGTCGCCGGCCGGGCCACCGTCTTCGTCTTCCCCGACCTCAACACGGGCAACAACACCTACAAGGCGGTGCAGCGATCGGCCGGCGCACTGGCCGTCGGCCCGGTCCTGCAAGGGCTGCGCAAGCCGGTCAACGACCTGTCGCGCGGGGCGCTGGTGCGTGACATCGTCAACACCGTGGCGATCACCGCGATCCAGGCGCAGGCTCCGCTCTCATGATGAGGGCTCCCTGATGTCCGCCTCGCTCGTGCTGGTGATCAACGCCGGCTCCTCGTCGTTGAAGTACAGCCTCGTCGACGGCGACAGCGGGACCGCCGCAGCGGTCGGCGCGATCGAGAGGATCGGCGAGGAGAACGGCTTGCTGACCCACGAGGTCGACGGGACCGAGCATCACGACGAGCGGCCGTTCGCGACGTTCGAGGAGGCGCTCGCCGCCACGGCCGACGCCTTCAGGACGCACGGGCCCACGATCGACCGCTCGGCGCTCGCCGCCGTCGGGCACCGGGTCGTGCACGGCGGGCCGCTCTTCTCCGCCCCTGCCCTGGTCGACGACGAGGTGCTCGCCGCCGTCGAGGACCTGGTGCCGCTCGCCCCGCTCCACAACCCCGCCAACCTCGAGGGACTGCGCGTCGCACGGCTGCTGTTCCCCGACGTTCCCCAGGTCGCGGTGTTCGACACCGCCTTCCACCAGACGATGCCGCCGGCGGCGTACACCTACGCGGTGCCGCGCGAGTGGCGCGAGGAGCACCGGATCCGTCGCTACGGCTTCCACGGCACCTCGCACGCGTACGTCGCGCGCGCCGCCGCCACACTCCTCGGACGTGCGGTCGACGACACCAACCTCGTGGTGCTGCACCTGGGCAACGGCGCGTCGGCCACCGCCGTTCGCGGCGGGCTGTCCGTCGACACCTCGATGGGCCTGACGCCCTTGGAAGGGCTGGTGATGGGCACCCGCTCGGGCGACGTCGACCCGGCGCTGCACGCGCACCTGCACCGGCACCTCGGCTGGTCGATCGACCAGGTCGACGAGGCGCTGAACCGCTCGTCGGGCCTCAAGGGCCTCGCCGGCGACAACGACTTCCGCGAGGTGATGAAGCGGCGCGCGAGCGGCGACGAGGCGGCGGGGCTGGCGTTCGACGTCTACGCCTACCGGATCCGCAAGTACGTCGGCGCCTACTACGCCGTCCTCGGCGACCTGCACGGCATCGTCTTCACCGGCGGCGTCGGCCAGCACAGCTCCGAGCTGCGCTCGGCGGTCCTGTCGGGCCTGGAACGGCTCGGCATCGATCTCGACCCCGCGCTCAACGAGCAGTCGGTTCGGTCCCCCACGGTCGTCTCGCGCGCCGGCACCGACGTCGCCGTCCTGGTCGTCCCGACCAACGAGGAGGGCGAGATCGCGCGGCAGGCGCTGGCGGTCGTGCGCGGCACCCCTCGTTGAGTCGCGCCCTAGGTTCGTTGAGTCGCGCCTCCCTGCCGTTGAACCGCGCCGCGCGTTCGCGACTGCCCACCGGCGGCGCGACTCGACGAACACGGAGCGCGACTCAACGAACGCGAGGCGCGACTCAACGTCAGGGCCGCAGACGACGCGGGATTCCGGCGTCGAGGGCGGGCGGCACGGCGAGGTGAGCCTTGACGTCGACGAAGTGCACGCCGTCGGCGTCGAGGAAGACGGGGTCGACGACGAGCTTGTCGAGGTGCGGTACGTCGAGCGCGAGCTGCCCGACCGAGACGACGAGCGCCTCGAGCGGCTCGGTGTCGACCGCACGCGCGCCGCCGCTGCCGACGAGTGCAGGCCAGAGCTTCAGGGCGCGGACGGCCCGGGCGGCATCGGCGGGGAGGACCGGCGGCAGGAGCAGCACCTCGTCGTCCCAGGAGCCGAGAGTGGTGCCCTCTCCGGCCGCGACGCGCACCAGCGGCCCGAGATGCGGGTCGTGCACGAGACCGACGGCTACCCGATGACCCATGAGCAGTGGCTGGACGAGAACGTCGGCGTCCCCGCCGAGGGTGTCACGCAGGCCGGCAACGGCACCTACGACGTCCTCGGCACGGCGCAGGTCGACGCGCACCAGTCCGCGGTCGGCCTTGTGCAGCTCGGTGGTCTCGGCAAGCTTCACCACCACCGGGAAGCCCAGCTCGGCGGCGACCCGCGGCGCGTGCTCCATCGGGCAGACGGTGCCCGCCAGAGCGATCCCGTACGGCGCGAGCAGCTCGGTCATCGCGTCGGCGGGCAGCCACTCCGGTTCTCCACCGCCGGAGGCGAGCCGGGCGGCGGCCCACATCCGGGCGTGCTCGCCACGGGTGCCGAGCTCGATGACGGGTCGGTCGTCGGCGACCCGGCGCCACTCGGCGTACCGCATCGCGCGGCCGAGCGAGGACGTCGCCCCCTCGATGGTCCGGTAGACGGTGACGCCGGGGATGCCGCGCGCGACGGCGGCCAGCGCCCCGGGTGCCACCAGCACCACTGGCTTCTCCGGGGCCATCGCACGGGCCCGGCCCAGGGCGGCGAACACGGCGTCGCGGTCGCTGAGCCTCGTCGACACGAGCAGGACCAGAGCGACGTCGACCTCGTCGGAGGCGAGCAACGTGCTCACCGACTGCTCGAGCCGATCGGGCGTCACGTCGGCACCGAGGTCGACGGGGTTCCGCGCGTCGACGGCCTTGGGGATCGCGGCCCGCAGACCTGCGGAGAAGGCGACGACGTCGAGGCCCTGGGAGTCAGCCAGGTCCATCGCCACGGTGCCGAGACCGCCGGTGTTGCTGACGATGCCGATGCGCAGCCCTGCGGGGAGCGGCTGTTGGGTGAGCAGCAGGGCGGTCTCGCAGAGCGTCACCCCGCTGGGGCACGCGATGACCCCTGCCTGGGTCAGCAGCGCGTCGACGCCGACGCCCGGTCCTTGGGCTCCGTCATGGGCGCGGTCCAACCGGGCCCTCGAGCGCCCACCGACGAGAGCCAGCAACGGCTTGCGTTCGGCGAACCGCCGCGCGGTCCGGGCGAACTTCAGCGCGTTGCCGAACGACTCGAGGTAGAGCGCCGCGGCGCTCACGCGGTCGTCCTCCATCCACGCCCCGAGCAGGTCGTTGCTCGACACGTCGACCTTGTCGCCCAGCGAGACGAAGGCGTGCACGCCGAGCCCGACATCACGCGCCAGGTCCAGCAGCGCGAAGCCCATGCCGCCGGACTGCGAGACCAGACCGAGACCTCCTGGCTCCGGCAGCTCGTGCAGGAAGGTCGCGTTGAGGGCGACGTCCTCGGCGTTCCCCAGCACACCCTGCGAGTTGGGACCAACCATGCGCACGCTGTTGGCCCGCGCGATGGTGAGCAGCTCGTCGGCACCGGCCGAGCTGCCCGCGAATCCGGACGACACCACGCACACGGCGCCCGCGCCGGCGGCCGCCGCCTCGCGCAGCACCGCGGCCACCGACTCCGCAGGGACCGCGATGACGACGAGGTCGACGGGCTCTCCCACCGCCGCGAGGCTCGGCACCGTCGGCAGCCCGTCGATCTCGGTGGCCTCGGGGTGGACGACATGCAGGCGACCGGAGTACGCCGACGAGCGGATCGCCTCGAGCACGCCGCGCCCGAAGCCACCGGCCGCCCGGCGTACGCCGACCACCGCGACACTGCGCGGGTAGAGCAACGGTCGCAGCGACAGCGCCTCGGCGCGCCACTCGCGCCGGTCGGCGGCGTCGACGACGTCCTGGGAGGCATCGGTGTGCAGGACGAACGAGATCTCGCCCGCGTTGGTCCGCCTGCTCGCTGCGAAGCCGGCCCGCCTGAAGACGCGCAGCATCGCGTAGTTGTCCGTGAGCACGTCGGCCTCGAAGCGGCGTACGCCGTACTGCCGACCGAGCGCGGCGAGGTGCTCGAGCAGGAGGCTGCCCAGGCCGCGACCACGCTCGCCGTCGGCCACCAGGAACGCCACCTCGGCCGAGTCGGCACTGATCTGCTCCGCGGTGGCGAGGCCGGTGATGTGCCCCTGGGCGACGACCACCAGCGCGGCTGACGAGGCGTTCGCCGGGTCGAAGAGGTGCGCGACGTACCTGCGACCGGCCTCCCTGTTGGGCGAGAAGAACCTCAGGCGCAGCGTGTCCTCGGACACCGACTCGTGGAGCGCGAGCAGCCCGTCGCGGTCGTCTGGCCGCAGTGACCTGATGACCGCGATCGAGCCGTCCGCCAGCAGCACGTCGGCGGGCGGCGCCGTCCAGTCGCGCGCGGCGATCCCGGTCTGCGTCATCACCACCACTCTGCCCGACCGGTCAGGGTGTCAGCACCTGCCGCACGCTGCCGGCGGCCACGTCGCCCCACGCCGCGGCGACCTCGGCGAGCGGGCGGACCCGGTGCTCGACGGTCACCCGCCCCTCGGCGGCCAGCGCGACGACGCCGGTGAGCGCCTCGGCCCGGTGCTCGGGCGTGAGTGCGTTGTTGGTGTACCCGAGGACGTCGAGGGTCTTGCCGCGCAGGACCGCCGACGAGAGAGTCGCGCCATCTCCGGCGGAGCCGCCGATGTTGACCAGTCGGCCGAACGGCGCCAACGCTCGCGTCGCCGCGTCGGCCACCCAGCCGAACACCGGGTCGACCACGACGTGGGCCTGAGCGTCGAGGGCCTCGACGAGGGCGGCCGCGAGGGCCGCGGGGTCGGGCTCGTCGGGCAGCGCGACGACCTCGTCCGCACCGGCTCGGCGAGCGCGCTCGACGGATCCCGCTCGGCACACACCGACCACCCGGGCGGCGCCGCGCGCCTTGGCCACCCCGATCGCGGCCTGACCGACGGCGCCTCCGGCACCCAGCACCAGCACCCGCTCACCGGCCTCGAGCCGAGCCCGCACCAAAGACGACCACGCCGCCACACCCGACAGGCCGAGAGCGGCGACGACGACATCGGCCACATCGGCATCCAGGACGACCACGTCGCGAGCCGGTACGGCACACAGCTCGGCCAGCGTGCCGTCGACCGGGGCCATCCCGGCCTGGGAGCTGACCCAGACCCGGGTGCCCGGCGCCGGACCGGGACCCGACTCCACGATGCCGACGCCCTGCACGCCGGGGACGTAGGGCAGCGCAGGTGCTCCGAAGTACGACGTGCCAGACGCGCACAGCTGGTCGAGCGGGACGACCGGCGCCGCCGTCATCCGGACGACGACGACCTCGCCGGTGGCCACCGGGTCGGGGTGCTCGGCGTACGACGGGGCCTGGCCGTGTGCGGTGACGACGGCTGCTCTCATGACTCTGCCTCCGACGGGTCGACGTAGACGGCGTTGCGGTCGACGGCGAGATAGGCGTCCATGCCGATCGGGCGTCGCCGCTCCTCGGCGATCTGGCCGAGCAGGCCTGCGGCGCGGGCGAGCAGCGCGAAGCCGCGCAGGAGCTCGACGGGCAGTCCGAGATCGGCGAGCGCGGCGCCGCAGACGCCGGCGCCGTTCAGCGGCAGCGTGCGGCCGAGCACCTCGGGGTGGACGCGACCGATCGCCTCGAAGAGGCGCAGGTGCGGTCCGCGCAGCCCCTCCTCCTCGGCGATCGCGAGCAGGCGCGGCGTGCGCGGGTCCTCGACCTTGTGCACCGGGTGGCCGAGGCCGGGCACGAAGGCGCTGCGCTCACGGGTGCGTCGGACGGCCGCGAGCGCGAGCGCGTCCCAGCCCGCATCGTCGCCGGGCAGCTCGCCGTCGACGCCCGCGAGGACCTCGTGGAGATACTGCGCGCAGTCCTCGGTCACGCCGAGGAACCGCGAGCCACCGCCGAGCAGGCCGGCGGCCAGCGCGCCCTGCATCGAGTCGGGCGCGGAGAGGTACGTCAGGCGCGCGGCGATCGCCGTGGGCGTGAACCCGTGGTCCGCGAGAGCTACCAGCACCGACTCGAAGACCCGCGTCTCCTGAGCGGTCGGCCGCCGCATCGCGACCAGCCAGAAGGCCAGCTCGCCGAAGCCGACCTTCCCCATCAGGTCCGCGGTGAGGCTCTGCCCCAGCAGTCGGATCTCGTCGGCCGTCGACGTGCCCAACGACGTCGGGAACTGCGTCGGTGGTGGTGTCATCGCTCCTCCTCCAACCAGCGCCGGATCTCGTCGCCGTGCTGGTCCAGCCGGGGTGGCGGAAGGTCGTAGCGCACCGGCGTACGCGAGAAACGGATCGGGTTGCGCACCGACGGCACGGCGTCGGCGCCGGTGCCGACCACGACGACCGGGTCGAGCCCGACCTCCTCGGCGAACGCGACGCCGTCGTCGATCGAGTTGATGGGGCCGCACGGGACGCCGGCCGCGATGATGTCGGCGAACCACTCCATGGCCGTGCGGGTCTGCAGCCGCTCAGCCAGCAGGGGGCGCAGCGCGTCGCGGTTGGCCGTGCGGTCCTCGTTGCGCGCGAAGCGGGGGTCGTCGGCGAGTGCTGGCACGCCCAGCACGTCGACCAGCTTGCGGAACTGCGCGTTGTTGCCCGCCGTCAGGATCAGGTCGCGGTCGGCGCACGGCAACGGCTCGTAGGGATAGAGGCTGGGGTGGCCGTTGCCCATCCGTGTCGGCACGGTGCCACCGGCGACGTACGCGCTGGACTGGTTGACCATGCCCGACAGCGCCGACGACATCAGGTTGACCTCGACGTGCTGGCCGAGCCCGGACTCGCGGCGCACCTGCAGCGCGGCCAGGACGCCGATGGTCGCGTGCAGCCCCGCCATCACGTCGAAGACCGAGATGCCGGAGCGGTACGCCGGCCCGTCCGGGCTGCCGGTCAGGCTCATCAGGCCCGAGATGGCCTGGACGATCAGGTCGTAGCCGGGCAGGGCCGCCCCTTGCTCCTGGCTGCCGAACCCGCTGATCGAGGCGTAGACGACGCCGGGGTTGCCCGACGACACGGTGTCGTAGTCGAGCCCGAAGCGGGCCAACCCGCCGGGCCGGAAGTTCTCGATCACGATGTCGGCGCGCGCGGCCAGGGCCCGGGCGACGGCGAGGTCGTCGGGGTCCTTGAAGTCGAGGGCGATCGATCGCTTGTTGCGGTTCACGCCGAGGTAGTAGGTCGCCACCCCGTCGCGCAGCGGCGGAACCCAGGTGCGGGTGTCGTCCCCCGCCGGGCCCTCGACCTTGACGACGTCGGCGCCGAGGTCGGCCAGCAACATGGTGGCGTAGGGACCGGCCAGGATCCGGGAGAAGTCGGCGATGACGAGGCCGGCGAGCGGGCCGGGGTTGTCACTCATGGCTCCCTCTCCGGCCAGCGTGCGGACAGTCGTCCGGACGATCCTATGACCCTTGACACACGCAACCTACCGGGACAGGGTGCAGAGATCGGCTCGGGTTGACCGCCAGACGGACATTCGTCCGAGAGAAGGAGTCGCGCCCCCATGACTAATCCGGTCGACCGCCGTCCCGTGCTCTTCCGGAACGGCACCGTGCTGACGATGGACGACGACCACACCGTGCTCGAGGGCGCCGATGTCCTGGTCGTCGACGACACCATCGCCGAGGTCGGCACGGGCCTGTCCGCGCCGGGCGACGTCCTCGAGGTCGACGCGTCGGGCGGCATCGTGATGCCCGGCATGATCGACACCCACCGGCACATGTGGCAGACCGCGATGCGGGCCTACGGCGCCGACTGGACCCTGACGCAGTACTTCGTCTGGTACTACCTCGAGCACGGCAAGCACTTCCGGCCCGAGGACATCCACGCCGGCAACGTGCTGGCCGGGTGGGAGTCCCTGGAGGCCGGCGTCACCACCACTGTCGACTGGTCGCACGGCCTGCAGACCACCGACCACGCCGACGCCGCGGTCGACGCGCTGGAGTCCGTGCCGGGCAGGTTCGTGCTGGCGTACGGCAACATCCAGGCCGCGCCCTGGGAGTGGACGGCGGATCCGGCGGTGCGCAGCTTCTTCGAGCGGCGTACGGGCAGCGACCTGCTCGGCCTGCAGATCGCCTTCGACGTCACCGGTGACCCGTCGTTCCCGGAGCAGGCGGCCTACGAGTTCGCCCGCGAGCTCGGCCTGCCGGTCACCACCCACGCGGGCGTGTGGGGGGCGACGAACGATGACGGCATCCGGCTCGCACACGAGGCCGGCCTGATCCGGCCCGGCGACATCTTCGTGCACGCGGCCTCGCTCACCAGCGACAGCTATCAGCGCATCGCGGCCTCCGGCGGCTCCATCTCGGTGTCGACCGAGTCGGAGCAGAGCGCAGGCCAGGGCTACCCGCCCACCTGGCAGGTTCGCCGCCACGACATCCCGGTCTCGCTGTCGATGGACACCAGCGTGTGGTGGAGCGGCGATCTGTTCACCGCGATGCGCACCACGCTCGGCGCCGACCGCTCGCGCGAGCACCTCGAGGCGCACGTGGCCGGCGACACCGTGACCCACTCACACCTACGTGCCGAGCACGTCGTCGACTGGGCCACCCGCGGCGGCGCGCGAGCCCTGGGCCGCGACGACCTCGGCCAGCTCGTCGCCGGCAAGAAGGCCGACGTCGTCCTGATCAGGAACGACCACTCACCGGTGTCCTTCCCGTTGCTGAACCCCTACGGGCACGTCGCCTTCCAGGCGCAGCGCGGCGACGTGCACACCGTCGTCGTCGACGGCCACGTGGTGAAGCACGACGGACGGCTGGTCGGTGCCGACCTGCCCGCGATCCGCACCGCCGTCGAGAACACCGTGGACCACCTCAAGGCGACGATGGGCGAGGAGGCCTGGGCAGCCGGCATGAACCCAGACCTGCCCACCGACGACGTGCTCGACAACCCCTACCAGTACACCGACTACAAGTCCGACGCCACCCGCGAGGCCCGCGGGACGATGTTCGGCGAGTGAGCGGGTGGCCGGTCGAGGGCACGGCCCGGACTTCGTCGAGGCGCTCGCCCGCGGGCTCGACGTGCTGCGCGCACTCGGGGCGGGTCCGATGTCCCTCGCCGAGGTCGCGTCGGCCGCCGACCTCGCGCGGCCGACCGCGCGGCGGCTGTTGCTGACCCTGGAGGAGCTCGGCTACGTGCGCGCCGAGGGCGGCGCCTACGCGCTGACCCCGCGGGTGCTCGCGCTCGGGATGGCGTACGTCGGCGCGCAGGGGCTCTGGGAGGTGGCCCGGCCCCATCTCGAGGAGCTCGTGGCGCGCACCGGTGAGTCCTCGTCGATGGCCCAGCTCGACGGCTCCGACATCGTCTACGTCGCCCGCGTCTCGGTGCCGAAGATCATCGCGCTGCGGGTCGAGATCGGCACCCGCTTCCCGGCCGCGCAGACCTCCCAGGGCAAGGTGCTCCTCGCCGCCTTGCCGCCCGACCAGGTCGCGGCGACGCTGGCCCGGCCGAGCCAGGCCGGCCTGCCGCCGTACATCGGCCGGAGCCTGGAGCAGCTGCGCGAGGAGCTCGCCCAGGTGCGCGCCCGCGGTTGGGCCCTGGCCGACGAGGAGCTCGCGCCCGGCGTCCGCTCGATCGCGGTTCCGGTGCGCGACGGCGCCGGACGCGTCCGAGCTGCCATGAACGTCACCGTGCACGCTGCCGAGACCAGCGTCGACAGACTGCTCGACGACCACCTCCCCCACCTGTTGCGTGCCGCGGGCGAGGTCAGCGCCGACTGGGCCCTGTGGCAGAGCCGCCCGCACGCCGAGGTCCCCCGCGCGGCCGACACGGCCACCTGAGCGGGCGACCCCGCAACGACGGTCAAGCGTCTGCGGGCTCGACCCGGCAGGCTGTCCACCATGACCGTCCCGGACCAGGACCTCCCGCTCGCGGGTCGCATCGCTCTCGTCTCGGGTGCCTCGCGCGGTCTCGGCCGCGCCTGCGCGATCGAGCTCGCCGCTGCTGGCGCCCATGTCGTCTGCACGGGCCGCAGCGTCGAGGGCGACGCCACCCAGACCGAGGTGCCGCACCTGACCTTGGAGACCACGGTCGCCACGATTCGCGACGCCGACGGATCCGCCGAGTGGCAGCGGTGCGACCACACCGAGCCCGCGCAGGTCGAGGCGCTGGTCGCCGGCATTCTCGAGCGTCACGGGCGGCTCGACATCCTGGTCAACAACGCCTGGGGCGGCCACGACCACCACGAGGAGCCCGAGGGCGACGAGGTCTGGGACGAGCCCTTCGAGCAGTTCCGCGCGATGCTGCTGGCCGGCGCCTACTCCGACTACGTCACGTCGCTGACCGTTCTCCGGCTCGCGATGGGTCCGACCGAGCGAGGGCTCATCCTGACCACGACCTGGCACACGCCCGAGCCGCCCGTGTGGCTTCCGTACGAGTCGAGCAAGGCCGCCAAGAACCGACTGGTCTACGCGCTCGGCTACCACCTGCGCGGGAAGGGCATCCCGGTCATCGCCGTCGCCCCCGGCTGGATGCGCACCGAGCTGATGGTGGTCCACCACAGCGAGGACGAGCTCGCCGGTCAGACCGAGACCCCACACTTCGCCGGCCGGGTGGTCGCAGCCCTCGCCGCCGATCCCGACGCACTCCGCTGGACCGGCCAGGTGGTCGACGTCGGCGAGATGGCCGAGGTCTACGACGTCGACGACCTCGACGGAAGCCGGCCGCACATCAACGCCGGCCGCTTCCTGCCCAGCCCGGTCCCGCCTCCCACGAGCTGAGGCCTCGGTCAGCCGACCGCGCCTGACAGGCAGTCGTTGAGGTCGGTCTTGTCCAGGTGCGCTGCAAGACCGCCGCCATGGTTTGAGGAGGTCGCGCAGCGACCGTCTCGACACCACACCGGCGCACGTGGGTGCCTTGTTGTCGAGACGGGACTTCGTCCCTCCTCAACCATCGGCAGAAGGCGCTGACGCGCTTCCTCACCATGTCGATCTCGGGCGGTGCCGTTCGACCTAGGGGCGAACACTCCACCGAACAGCACCGAGAGGACCACGATCATGGGCACCATCAGCGCCAGCTTCTTCATCTCCCTCGACGGCGTCGTGGAGGCGCCGGAGACCTGGCACATGAGCTACTTCAACGACGAGATGGGCGAGATCATCGGGGCCGGGCTGGCCGTCAACAAGGCCTTCCTCATGGGCCGGGCCGGGTACGACGGCGCGGCGGCGTACTGGCCGAACGACACCAGCGAGTTCGGGACCTACTTCAACACGATCCCGAAGTTCGTCATCTCGTCGTCGCTGCACGACCCCACCTGGCAGAACACCACCGTCGTGCCGGGCACCGTCGAGGCCGTGCAGGCCTTGAAGGACGCCGTCGACGGAACGATCTTCATGACCGGGAGCGCGATCACGGTGCGCTGGCTGCTGGCCAACGGACTGCTCGACGAGCTGCGGCTGCTGCTGCACCCCTGCACGGTCGGGCACGGCCAGACCCTGTTCACGACGGGAGGGGTCGAGGGTGGCTCCCCCGCGCACGAGCTCGAGCTGACGCACAGCCAGACGCTGTCGACCGGCGTCGTCCACCTGCTCTACAGCAAGAAGGCGTGAAATGGTCTCCGACCCGCGTCGATCCGGCCCGGCGTCGTTCGACCTGATGATGAGAGGGTCCGAGGTGACCCGCCACGACACGAGGAGAACGACCGTGAAGTACATGCTGATCATGCGGGCCAATGACGAGGGCCTCGAGCAGTTCGTCAACATCGACGTCGACCAGGTGCTCGAGGCGATGGGCCGCTTCAACGACGAGATGATCTCGGCCGGCGTGCTCATCGCGGCCGAGGGCCTCGACGACGCCGCGCAGGGCGTCGTCGTCGACTACTCGGCCCAGCCGCCGATCGTGACCGACGGACCCTATGGCGAGACCAAGGAGCTCTTCGGCGGGTTCTGGATCGTCGACGTCGCCTCGCAGGAGGAGGCCGTCGAGTGGGCCAAGCGGGCGCCGATGGCCGGGCCGGGCCTGAAGGCTGAGATCCGCCGCGTCACCAGCATCGACGAGCTGCCCCAGGACAACGTGTGGATCCAGAAGGAGCGCGCGTGGCGGGAGGCGACCGGCCAGCTGTGAGCCCGACTCCCCACGATCGGCCGAGGAGCAGTGGCCGCCAGGCCGTCGAGGCGGTGTGGCGCATCGAGTCGGCCCGCATCGTCGGTGCGCTCGGCCGCTACACCGGCGACTTCTCGCTGGCCGAGGACCTGGCGCAGGAGGCGCTCGCCGAGGCGCTGGTGACCTGGCCGCGTGACGGCGTTCCGCAGAACCCGGCCGGCTGGCTGCTGACCGTCGGCCGCCGGCGCGCGGTCGACGGCTTCCGGCGGCGCTCCGCGCTCGACGAGCGGTACGCCGCCCTCGCCCGTGACCTGGGCGAGGGCGGCGTCTCGTCGGGGGCGGGGCCGGCGCAGGGCGAGACCGACGACCTCCTGTGGGACCCCGACCAGATCGACGACGACGTGCTGGCCCTCGTCTTCACCGCCTGCCACCCGGTGCTCAGCCGCGAGGCCAGTGTCGCCCTCACCCTGCGCGTGGTCAGCGGTCTGACGAGCGACGAGATCGCCCGCGCCTTCCTCGTGCCGACCGCCACCGTCCAGGCACGCATCACCCGGGCGAAGAAGACCCTCGCGGCGGCTCGGGTGCCCTTCGCCGTACCCCCTCGCCACGAGTGGCGCGAGCGGCTCGCGCCGGTGCTCAGCGTCATCTACCTCGTCTTCACCGAGGGCGCCTCGGCCACCTCGGGATCGGAGTGGATCCGGGCCGACCTCGCCCACGAGGCGGTCCGGATGGCCCGCGTGCTGTCGCGGCTGGTGCCCGACGGCTCCGAGGGAGCCGAGGTGCACGGCCTGCTGGCGCTGCTCGAGCTGACCGCGGCTCGGTTTCCGGCGCGCACGAGTGCGGCCGGGGAGCCGGTGCTCCTCGAGGACCAGGACCGCCGCCGCTGGGACCGCTCCGCCATCCGGCGCGGGCGGGCCGCGCTGGCCGCGGCCGAGCGCGTCGGCCAGGGGCTCGGCCCGTACGGCGTCCAGGCCGCCATCGCCGAGAGCCACGCGGTCGCGCCGTCGGTCGAGGACACCGACTGGGATCGCATCGTGCTGCTCTACGACGCTCTCGCCCAGCTCGCGCCCTCCCCCGTCGTCGGGCTCAACCGCGCGGTCGCGGTGTCGATGGCACACGGCCCCGCTGCGGGACTGCGGGACGTCGACGCCCTGGCGGGCGAGACGCTGCTCCAGGGCTCCCACCTGCTCCCGACCGTCCGCGGCGAGCTGCTCACGCGCCTGGGTCGCACCGCCGAGGCCAGGACGGAGCTACGAGCCGCGATCGCGCGCTGCGGGAACGAGCGCGAACGCGACGTGCTCGAGCGCAAGCTGGCCGCCCTGGGCTGAGGCTGAGGCTGAGCCCGTGTCACGACCAGAGGTGCTGGACCACTGCCTGGACTCGACGGTGTGCGTCGGGGGTCTCCGCGAGACCGAGGGCGTCGTAGACGTGCGACACGTGGCGGACCACGGACTTCTCCCGGATGTGCAGCTCGCGCGCGATGGCGGCGTTGCTCAGTCCCCTCGCCATCAGCGCGAGCACGCGCTCCTGCTGATCGGTCAGACCGCCTGGCGACGTGGTCCGCACCCGCTCCATCAGGAGGTTGACCACCTCGGGGTCGAGCACGGTGCCGCCCGCGGCGACCTTGCGCAGGTCGTGCGTGAACGCCTCCATGTCCATCACCCGCTGCTTGAGCAGGTAACCCACCCCTGAGGCGTTACCCCGGAGCAGCTCGGAGGTGTAGCCCGACTGCACGTGGTGCGAGAGCACCATCACCCCGGTGGCAGGGTTCCTGTCCTTGATGCGGAGAGCGGCGCGCAGACCTTCGTCCCGATGGTCGGGCGGCATCCTGATGTCGGTGACGACCAGGTCGGGTTTGTGGTCGTCGGCGGCCTGCACCAACGACTCCGCGTCCCCGACGGTCGAGACGACGTCGAATCCGGCACTGTCCATGAGCAGGGTGAGCCCCTGCCTCATCAGCGCCTCGTCCTCACCTATGACGACCCGCACGGCACCTCCGCCAACAGTGTGGTCCCTCCATTGTCCCTGCTCTCCACTTCGAAGCGCCCACCCAGGGCGCCGACCCGATCGGCGAGACCTGCGAGGCCTCCGTTGCGTGCCTTCGACGCCGACACCCCGCCGACGCCGTCGTCGCGGACCGCGATGGTCAGGCGGTCGCCGGCTCTGCCGACGTCGACCGCGACAGTGTGCGCGTGCGCATGCTTGAGCACGTTCGTGACGGCTTCGGTCACCACGTAGTACGCCGCGCTCTCGATCGCAGCTGGAAGGTGATCTCGCTGCCCGGGTAGCGTCAAGGTGGTCTCCAGCGGCACCGTGGCCACGAAGTCCTCCATGGCGGCGTAGAGCCCGCGCTCCAGCAGCGTCGCGTTCATCACGCCCGCCACGGTCCGCCGCAGCTCCTCCACCGTGGCCTCGAGGTCGACGCGCAACGACTCCATGGCGCCGGCGACCGAGTCGCTCAAGGTGGGGTCGCGACTGATCTGGTAGGCCTCGCTCTCGACGTCGCCGCAGGCGGGGCCGGGTCCGGCGCTGGGACAGAAGCGCGGCACTCCGAAGGTGGTGTCGACGTTGACCTGGCCGACGTCGAGCGACCAGCCCTTGCCGACCCAGCCGCCCCCGCCGCTGGAGTTGTAGGACAGGTTGAAACGGGGCGTGGAGGCCGAGGACATCCCAGGACCCTGCGGGAGGTCGAAGGAGTACGAGAGCTTGGCTGCGCCCGAGGAGCCGGGCGTTGGCGGCTCGATCACCTCCACCTCGGCGGTGGGGTCGCCGAAGCCGATGCCGTCGACGCTGTCGGGCTGGCCGATCTGATCGGGTGAGGGCAGCTGCGGCGAGGCGAGGAAGCCGGACTCACCGCTGGCGGCCGCCTGTTCGGGGGCAACAGTCGGTGCAACCGTGAGAGTGAGCGCGAGGGCCAGCGCAGAGACGAGCAGGCAGCGGACCAAGCGACTCAAACCCATGGCAATTCTCCCGACCACTAAGTTCATTCACGGTGCTCTATCCCGAGAGAAGCGGGCTGGAGAATGGCAGGAGCGTGCCAGCAAAGGCAAGAGGTGTGTCCAGAAAATTCGCGTTGGATATGCAGAGTGAACAGCAAGAGAATCGCACCTGTGCATCATGCACAGATGCCGTACCAGACGGCGTACGTCGCCGGAAGCCCTGATCAGCAGGGGGTGTTGGTGTCGGCGCACCGCACGGGACTCGACGCCTGTGTCACGGCGGGAACGCACCGCGTGTTCGGCTCGTGAATGTCGAGAATAGCGTGCGGAACTGTCAGCGGCATACTTGACAAATCACCGCGACTGCAATTCGGCCAATAGTTTCGCGGGTGAGCCATCACTCTATGCCGCAATTCGCTGGGCAACGAAATGCAGAGATGCCTCTCAGGACGCGGCGGCCCCCGCCGTTGCTTTCGCGGCCGGCGCGACGGACCGGCTCCTGTCGAGCGCCTGGGCGTCGTCCACCACCTGTCCGACCGTGCCGCGCAGCTCGTCGCAGGCGCGCGCGAGGATGCGCGAGACCTGTGTCTGCGTCACGCCGATCCGCGCCCCGATCTCCGCCTGCGTCAAGCCCTCCCAGAAGCGCAGCATCACGACGAGCCGGTCACGCTCGGGCAACCGGGCGAGAGCGGGCTGCAGCAACAGCCGCGCCTCCAGGGGCTTGTGGTCGTCGTGGTGCACGAGCCGCTCGGGCTGGGCGAGTCCGCCACCGTCCTCGACGGGGACGTCGAGAGACGTGGGACGGAAGGCGCCGTCCAGCGCCAGCGCCTCCTCGACGTCGCTGAGCGGCAGGCCGAGCTGCTGGGCGATCTCGCTGCACTTGGGGGAGCGGCCCAGCTGGCCGGCCAACGTGGCTCGCGCCGTGAGGACGGCGAGCTGCACCTCTTGCAGCCGGCGCGGCGGGCGGACGAACCAGCCGAGATCGCGGAAGTGGCGCTTGAGCTCACCGGCGATGGTCGGCACCGCGAAGGACAGGAAGTCGTCGCCTCGTGCCGGGTCGAAGCGCCGGACCGCGAGCACCAACGCCGTGTAGGCCACCTGCTCCAGGTCGTCCTGGTCGATGCCCTTCCCGCGATGGCGCGCGGCCAGGCTGCGGGCGACTCCGATGTTGGCCATGACGGCCCGCTCGTGGGCGGCTCGACGCTGCCGCCTGTTCCGGGCCGACGTCGCGTCCGCGAACGCCTGCTGGGTGAGTCTGCGACGCTCGTCGTCCGACGGCGTCGCGGGGAGCTTCCGGGCGGTGACCTGCATGATGCCGATCCTCTTCACCAGGGCCAGGCCCGCCCGTGTCTAGAGCGGGAGCGACTGGTCTAGACATTAACCAACGAACGGGTGGTTTGGCTACCCCTGGCGCGGATCGCGTCTCGCGAGAACCCCGCATGTCCGCGGAGAACCCCGCGAAGAAACCTGGGGGCGGTCCGGGCGCCCGTGGGCCTGGACGCCCGGACCTGGAGTACGCCGCCACCCGGGCGGCGGACGTCTCCCTAAGGCTCAGGTGCCCGATGCGCCGCCGATTGATGCGTCGCCGCGTCGTCGGTCGGGCTGCGCGAGGCGTTCGAGCAGTCCGGTGACGTGCTCCCCCGCCGGGTCGTCGCGCGACGGCGTACCTCGCTCGGCCGCCGCCGACGTCAACCGCTCCGCCAGCACCCGCAGCTTGACGTTGTGGGTCTGGGAGTAGCGGCTCAGGACCGCGAACGCCTGGTCGGCATCGACCGACAGCAGCTGCATCAGCACGCCCTTGGCCTGCTCGATGGTCGCTCGATGGAGCTTGAACTCCTCGACCTCGGCCTCGACCGCGGCGGTGAGCAGGTCCGGCCCTTCCTGGGAGTCGACCCAGGCAGCACGCAGCTGCTCGACGAGAACGTCGAACTCACTCATGACAAATGCTCCTGTTTGAAACACCTGAAACGAGATCGGGCCGACCCGAGGACCCGACGGGCAACATCTGCTTTTCAGCACCGCGGTCACCAGAGGACGGGTGGGGGCGGTCGGCTGCAGGCCAAGGATAGACGGGCGTTGGCGCGGTCGCCAAGGTCTGCGCCGATCAGCCGACGAGCGCCTTCACCTCGAGGTACTCCGCCAGTCCGAACCGTCCCATCTCGCGGCCGAGGCCCGACTGCTTGTAGCCCCCGAACGGCGTCCAGCCCGAGCCCGTCGCCCCGTTGATGGCGACCCCGCCGACCCGGAGCTGCCGGGCCACGTGGCGGGCCCGGTCGTCGCTCGGGGACCAGACGCCGGCCCAGAGCCCGTAGTCACTGTCGTTCGCGATCCGGATCGCGTCCGCCTCGTCGTCGTAGGCGATGATCACCAGCACCGGGCCGAAGATCTCCTCGCGGGCGATCACCATGTCGTTGGTGACGTCGGAGAACACTGTCGGACTGACAAAGAACCCGTCCCCTGCGTCGACCGGAGGCTCGAGCCCGCCGGCGACCAGGGTGGCGCCCTCGGCCAGACCCTGCCGGATGTAGCCGAGCACCCGGTCGCGCTGGGCGCTGGAGACCAGCGGCCCGAGCCGGGTGCCCGCGGCCAGCGGATCTCCGACGACCAGGTCGCCGGCCACCCGCGCCGCGACGGCCGCGGCGTCCGCCATCGCTGCCCGCGGCACGAGCATGCGGGTCAGCGCGTTGCACGTCTGCCCCGAGTTGGTGAAGCAGTCGCGCACGCCGTACGTCACCGCCGTCTCGAGGTCGGCGTCGTCGAGGACGACCAGCGGGGACTTGCCGCCGAGCTCGAGGGCGACGCGCGCGACCCGCTGCATGGCGAGCTCACCGACCCGCCTGCCCGCTCGGGTCGACCCGGTGAACGAGACCATGTCGACGTCAGCGTGAGCGACCAGCGGCTCGCCCACGGTCGGCCCGTCCCCGCTCACCAGGTTGACGACACCGCGCGGGAGCCCGGCCTCGTGGACGATCTCCGCGAGCACGAACGCGTTGAGCGGGGCGACCTCCGACGGCTTCACGACGACGGTGCAGCCGGCGGCGAGGGCCGGCGCGACCTTGGCGGCGATCTGGCTGAGCGGGTAGTTCCACGGCGTGATCGCGGCGACGACCCCCACCGGCTCGTGCAGGACGACGCCGTCGTCGACGACCTCCTCGAAGGAGTACGTCGCCGCAAGCTCGGCGTTGACGCGGAAGTCCTCGACCGGGATCTGGTCCTCGAGGCACTGGTCCTCTGGCATCCCCACCTCGAGGGCGATCAGCTCGGCGAGCTCGGCCGAGCGACGCTCGAGACCGTCGGCGACCGCGGTGAGGAAGCGACCTCGCTCGATCGGGGGGACCCTCGACCATCCCTCGAACGCCCGCCTGGCCGCCGCGACGGCCCGGTCGACGTCGGCAGCCGCACCCCTCGGCACCGACCCCATCGGCCGTGTCGTCGTCGGGTCGACCACCACGATCGTGCCGACCCCCGCTGGGGCCACCCAGCTCCCGTCGACGTAGAGACGGTCGCGGCCGGTGGTCGCTCGTGCCCGTCGTCTGATCGCCATCCGGTCCCGTCCTCAGCATGTGTCTACAATCAGTGAATCTTACAAAGTGGGCGACGCACAAGGCGTAGTCCTGTCCGTGGATGACCGGGAGGAGTGCGTCGTGCCGGCGATCACCAGCGTCGAGGTCATCGCAGCAGTGCCACCCGCGACGCAGGCGCAGTTCACCGACGCCCTGCCCCCGGTGCTCACGACGGTCACCTTCGTCGTGGTCGCCGACGAGACCGGTCGGGTCGGCGTCGGCGCGGTCGAGTCGGACTCGTTCGGGACCTTCGACCTCGGGCCCCTCGAGGCACTGCGCTCGATGGCGCCGGCCCTGCTGGGCCGCGACGCGCTCGCCCCCTCGGCGATCCGGACCCTGATGACCTCGCGGCTGCCCTCGGCCTCGAGGGCAGTGCCTGCCGCCGCCGTCGAGGTCGCCTGCTGGGACCTGCTGGGACGCCATGCGGAGCTTCCGCTCTGCCGGCTGCTCGGGGGCGCCCGCGAGGAGATGGCGGCGTACGCCTCGCTGCCGTTCGAGCGCGACCTGGCTGCTCTGCTCGAGCTCGTCGGCCGGGTCAGCGCCGCCGGCTACCCGGCCGCGAAGCTGCACGTGTCCGGCGATCCGCTCGCCGACCTGTCCCGCGTGACCGAGGTCCGCAGCGCCTTCCCGGACCTGGGCCTGATCGTCGACGCCGAGTCCGTCTACGACCGTCGCGGCGCGATGCTGGTCGGGCGGGGTCTGGACGGCCTGGGTCTGGACGGCCTGGGTCTGGACGGACTGGGCATCCTGTGGTTCGAGGCACCCCTGTCCGACCGGGACGTCGACGGCTACTGCCGACTGACGCACACCCTCGACACCCCGGTCGTTCCCGCTGGCGGACTCATCGACGACGTGCGCGAGGTCGCCCACCTGCTGCCGTCCCGACCGTGGTCGGCGCTCCGCACCCAGACCATGGAAGGCGGTGTCGGCCACGTCCGCGAGCTGGCGGCCCTGGCGGCGTCGTACGGCCTGGACCTCGAGCTCTGCAGCTATGGCACGACGGTGACCCAGGCCGTCGACCTGCACCTGATGCTCGGCCTCGGCCTCGGCAGCTTCTACGAGCAGCCCTTCCCGATCGAGCCGTGGGAGTTCGGCACCACCACCCCCGTCGTCGTCGTCGACGGCGTGGTGCGCCCCCCGACGGCGCCGGCCTCGGCATGAAGCTCGACCGGGCGGCCATCGACGCAGCGACGGTCGGCCGCTTCGTCACGGGCTCCTAGAACTCAGTCGGCGGACTCGTCGGCGCTCGCGAGGCGGGCCGCAGAGATGTCCATGTGCGCCGCCACCAGCCGGTCGACCTCGTCGAGATCCCTGGCCCGGATGGCGTCGGTGATCTCCTGGTGCTCCCGCACGACCTCCTCGCGCCCCGGGTAGAAGGGTTCGAGCCGGGCGATGCAGAGCTGCGACTCGGCCACCAGGGTGCGGAACATCCGATCGAGCCGGGGGCTGGCGGCGGCGCCCACCAGGGCGAGATGGAACTGCAGGTCCAGAGCCGTCAGCTGCACCCAGTTGCTGTCGACCGCCTCGGCCAGCTGGTCGACCATCGACTGGAGGACGTCGACGTCCGCGTCGGTCCCGGCCGAGGTGACGATCGCGGCAGCGGCGCGCTCGACGGCCGAGCGGGCGAGGTAGATGTCGCGCACATCGCTCGCGCCGAGATCGACGACGAAGACGCCCCGGTTGCGCTCGCCGCGCAGCAGCCCCTCCTGGAGCAGCCGTTGCATCGCCTCGCGGATGGGTCCGCGACTGACCGACAGCTGCTGGGACAGGGCGACCTCGGACAGCTGGGTGCGAGGTGGGAAGGTGCCGTCCAGGATGCCCTCACGCAGCCGATCCGCGACGAGGACCGGCGTGCTCTCCAGTCGGAGGGGGGCTAGGTGACCCGCATCAGGCACGAGAACTCCTTGAGCTGGGAAGAGGCTGGACGTGTAGAATGTTGACAATGAGAGCATTGTACGCCATCGCGCCTGCGCCCTCAGCCCAGCGTCGCCCCGCGGCGCGTTGACGATGGACTTCGCCAGCGACAACTGGTCGGGCGCGACCGCGTCGGTGACGGCCGCTCTGGAGCGGGCCAACGTCGGCTCCGCGCCGGCGTACGGCGGCGACGCGCTCACGGCGCGGGTCTCGCGACAGTTCTGCGACGTCTTCGAGCGCGAGGTCGAGGTGTTCTTCGTCGCCAGCGGCACGGCGGCGAACCTGCTGTGCCTGCAGGCCGTCGCGCAGCCGAGCGGCTTCGTGGTCTGCGGTGAGCAGGCCCATCTGTATGCAGACGAGTTCAACGGACCGGAGTTCTTCACCGGGATGAAGCTGGTGCCGGTGCCCGCTCCCGACGCGCGGATGACGGCCGCCGCCTTGCGCACGACGCTGAGCGGGTTGCTGCCGCCCGACCAGCGAGGCCCGCTCGCCGCGCTGTCCCTCACGAACGCGACCGAGAGCGGCACCGCCTACACCGCCGCGGAGGTGGCGGAGCTCGCCACCATCGGCAAGGCGGCCGGTGCGGCTGTGCACGTCGACGGCGCCCGCTTCGCCAACGCCGTCGCGGCCACCGGCGACTCACCGGCCGACCTCACCTGGCGGGCGGGCATCGACCTGATGAGCTTCGGCGGCACCAAGAACGGCTGCTGGGCCGCGGAGGCGATCGTCGTCTTCGACCCGGGCGCCTTCCCCCACCTGAGCAACCTGCGCCAACGCGCCGGGCACGGCCTCAGCAAGCAGCGCTTCATCGCCGCGCAGTACGACGGCTACCTCACCGACGACGCCTGGCTGAGAACCGCCGCCCATGCCAACGCCATGGCCACCCGCCTGCACGACGGTTTGTCCGCGAGCGGCGAGGTCACGCTCGAGTGGCGCTCGACGACCAACGAGGTCTTCCCGGTCATGACGACCGCGACGGCGGACCGGCTGCGGGCCGGCGGGGCGAGGTTCCACACGTGGCAGGCGCGGGGTGCCGAGGAGATGGTCCGTCTCGTCACGTCGTACGCCACCACCGACGCCGAGGTCGACGCCTTCCTCGCCCTCCTGTAGCCGCCCATCGGGATAGTTCGCCGCGAGTTGCACCGGTTTCGGACCCTAGATGGTGCAACTCGCGGCGAACTACCCGGCAGGATTGTTGACAGTCTATCGTCAACAAATTCGGGTCTATGCTGGGCGGGTGACCAGCCAGCAGGAGAATGCCATCGCGATGCTGCGGCCGATCGACACCGGGCGCTCGCTGGCCGAGAACGCCGCCGACCGGATCCGTGAGCAGGTACTGATCGGCGGCTACACGCAGGGCCAGCACCTCGTCGAGGCCAGGATCGCCGACGAGCTCCAGATCTCGCGGGGCCCCGTGCGCGAGGCGTTCAAGATGCTGCGTGCCGAGGGGCTGCTGACCGAGGAGCCGCGACGCGGCACCTTCGTGGTGAGCATCACCCCGCAGGACGTGCGCGACATCTACGGCCTACGCGCGGCGATCGAGGGAGCCGCCGCACGGGCGATCTGCCGGAGCCGGAGCGCCGACGCGATCGCGCGCCTCGACGACGCAGCCGAGGCCATCAGCCGGGCGGCCGCCTCCGCCGATGCGGCAGAGGTGGCCCGCGCCGACCTCGCCTTCCACGAGGCGCTGTGCGAGCTCTCTGGCAATGTGCGCCTGCTCGAGACCTTCCGTCGCTACGTCCCCGTCCTGCGCGGCCTGCTTCGGCTCGACGAGCGGGTGATGCCCTCGATCGACGACGTGGCCGACCAGCACCGGCCCGTCGTCGCGGCGATCCGCACCGGTGACGAGGCCGAGGCCGTGCGCCTGGTGACCGAGCACTGCGAGCGGGCCGGCGAGCTGCTCGCCACCCTCCTCGAGCGCGGGGAGTGAGCGACGATGCCTGACCTCGTGACCGACCTGGGCCAGGCCGTGCTGACCAGCGCGGCCCCACGGTTCTCCGACGAGACGATCGCCGGGCTCGTCGGGGCGACGTACGACGTCGGCGGGCGGGTTCTCACGGGCCTGAACAGCGAGCGCGACCAGGTCGTCCTCTTCGGCGACGACAGCCGGCAGCTGGTGGTCAAGCTCTCCAACCAGTCGGAGTCGGCGATCAACATCGAGCTCGAGGAGTCCGCCGCGCGGTGGGCGGTCACTGCCGACCCGACGCTTCCCCTCAGCACGCCGCTCAGCGTCCACGACACCGGCGACGGGCACCGCGTCGTCCGGCACCCGGAGACCGGCGCGGCCCACTTCCTGCGCGCCTACGACCGGCTCCCCGGCCAGGCGGGCCTGATCGGGTCGGACCTCGAGCCCGGCACCGTCGCGGCGTACGGCGCCGTCACCGCGCGCACCGCTCGGGCCCTGCGCGGCTTCTTCCACCCAGCGGCCGGGCGCCGCCTGCTGTGGCACGTCGAGGAGCGCGACCGCACCCGTGAGCTCGCCCACCACATCGGCGACCCGGCCGGCCGCCGCCTGGTGGAGGCCGCCTTCGACAGCTTCGAGGAGCGGGTCGCGCCGGCCTGGCCCGCCCTGCGCGCCCAGGTCGTGCACGGCGACCTCACCCTCGACAACCTGCTCGTCAAGGACGGCGACATCACCGGGGTTCTCGACCTGGGCGACCTCACGCACTCGACGCTGGTCTTCGACATCGCAGCGGTGTTCGGGTCGCTGAGCGCGACCCTGCAGGGCGACGAGCTGTTCCGCACCCTGCGCAGGTTCCTCGACGGCTATCGCTCGGTGACACCGCTGGAGCCCGAGGAGCTCAACGCCCTCGGTGACACCGTCGCCGTCCGTGCCGCCATGACCCTGTGCATCTCGCACTGGCGCGCCGCCGACCATCCCGACAACGCGGCGTACATCCAGGCCTGGGACGAGATCTCGCTCAGCCTGTTGCGTCAGCTCGAGGAGCTCGGCCCCCGCGAGGTGACCCGCAGGCTCGGGGGGCCGACACCGCCGCCCGGCACCGCCGAGCTGCTCGAGCGCCGAGCCAACGTCTTCGGCACCGCGCTGGCGCCCCTGACGTACGCCGAACCCCTGCACCTGGTCAGTGGCAGCGGGGCCACCATGACCGACTCCACCGGCGAGACGTTCATCGACGCCTACAACAACGTGCCGGTCGTCGGCCACACGCACCCCCGCGTGAGCAGCGCGATCGCCGACCAGGCTCGACTGCTCAGCACCAACCTGCGCTACCTGCACCCGCGCGCCATCGAGCTCGCCGAGCGCCTGGTGGCCACGATGCCGGCCGGGCTCGACACCGTCCTCCTGGTCAACTCCGGCAGCGAGGCGGTCGACCTGGCCTGGCGCCTCGCGACGGCCGCCACCGGCCGCACGGGCGCGCTGGTGACCGACTTCGCGTACCACGGCGTGACCACGGCAACGGCAGCGCTGTCGCCCGAGGAGTGGCGGGGCGGCTGGCGTCCCGGCCACGTCGAGCGGTACGCCGCCCCGCGCGGTCCCCGGCCCGACCCGGCATCCTTCGGCGAGGCGATCGGCAGGCTTCGGCAGGCCGGGCACGACCCTGCCCTGGTCGTCGTGGACACGCTCTACACCAGCGACGGCATCCTCGCGCCCGGCGCGACCTACCACGCCGCCGTCGCAGCAGCGGCCCGCGCTGCGGGAGCACTGGTCGTGGCCGACGAGGTGCAGGCGGGCTTCGGCCGGACCGGCGACCACCTGTGGTCGTTCGTGGGCGCGGGCCTGGACCCCGACGTGGTCACCCTCGGCAAGCCGATGGGCAACGGCTACCCGATCGCGGCCGTCGTCACCCGCGGCAGCTACGTCGAGGCCCTCGGCGGCGAGGCGGAGTTCTTCAGCACGTTCGCCGGCAGCCCGGTCGCGGCGGTGGCGGCCCTGGCCGTGCTCGACGTCATCGAGGACGACGACCTGGTCGAGCACGCGGCCGCGATGGGCCTGCTGCTGCGGAGTCGGCTGCGCAAGGCCACCGCCGGCTGCGCGGCCGTGCGCGACGTACGCGGTCGAGGCCTCCTGGTCGGCGTCGACCTGGCCGGCACGTCGCCCGACCTCGTGGCCGCCGTGCAGGACCGGGCCCGCGAGCACGGAGTGCTGATCGGCACGACCGGCCCGCAGTCCGACGTCCTCAAGATCCGGCCGCCGCTGCCGATCACGGCGGCCCAGGTCGAGCGGGTGGCGGACACGGTCGCAGGTGCCGTGAATCATATTGCAGATTGTTGACAATCGGGATCCTCTACGAAAGGCTGCCGGAAGTAGAACACTGCTCTCCTCGACACGATTTGAAGGCGGCAATGAGAAGCACCGACCAGTTCGCGGGCGCGGACCGCTCCCTCCAACGGGCCTGGATCAAGGGCGCCGGCTTCACCGACGAGGAGCTCGCGCAACCGTTGGTCCTGATCGCCAACACCTATCAGGACTTCTCTCCCGAGAACTCCCACCTGCGCCAGGTGGTCGACGCGGTCAAGGCCGGAGTCCGCATGGGCGGCGGCACCCCGCTGGAGTTCAACACGTTCCACGTCACCGACAGCGAGGCGTTCGCCGCCCGCAGCATGAAGTACGTGCTGCCCAGCCGAGACGTGGTCGCCGACTCCATCGAGCTGATGGCCGAGGGTCACGGCGTCGACGGCCTCGTGCTGCTCACCGGCGGCGACAAGCCCACGCCCGGCATGGTGATGGCCGCCGCCCGCCTCGACCTGCCCAGCATCCTGCTCTACGCCGGCCCGACCGTGCACGGCCTGCACCGGGGCAAGAAGCTCTTCCTCGAGACCGTCTACGACGGCGTCGGCGAGCTCGTCCGCGGCGAGATCGACGAGGCGACCCTCAAGGAGTGGGAGGACAACCTCTTCCCCGGCCCGGGCGCCGGAGCAACGCTCACCTCGGGCAACACCGCCGGCATCTACACCGAGGCGCTCGGCATGTCGCTGCCCGGCTCGGGCACCCTGCCCGCCGGCACCAACTTCCAGCTCCGCGCCGCCAAGTACACCGGGATGCGAGCGGTCGAGCTGGTCCGCCAGGACGTCCGGCCGAGCCAGATCCTGACGCAGGCCGCCTTCGAGAACGCACTGCGCGTCTCCCTCGCCGTCTCCGGCTCGACCAACCTGGTGCTGCACTTCATCGCGATGGCCAAGGAGGCCGGGTTCAAGCTCGACTTCGACTTCATCGACCGCATCGGCCGGGAGACCCCGACCCTGGCGAAGCTCGCCCCCAGCGGCCCCTGGGGAGTGACCGAGCTGGGCGACGCCGGCGGGGTGCCCGCCGTACTCCGCGAGCTGGGCGACCTCATCGACGGCTCGACGATCACCGTCTCGGGCCAGACGACCGGTGAGATCGCGGCAGCGGCCGAGAACCTGAACCCCGAGCTCCTGCACAGCCGCAGCGACCCGATCGCCCCCGAGGGCGCGATCTTCATCCTGCGCGGGACGCTCGCTCCCGACGGCGCCGTGGTCAAGGCATCCGGCGTCGCGCCGTCGATGTGGAGCTTCACGGGAACGGCCCGAGTGTTCGAGGACGAGGAGTCGGCGATCGAGGCCACGCTCGCCGGTTCGATCGAGGCCGGAACGGCGCTCGTCATCCGCAACGAGGGCCCCCGGGGAGGGCCGGGCATGCGCGAGATGCTCGGTGCCACGTCCGCCGTGGTCGGCATGGGTCTCTCCGAGACCTGCGCGCTGATCACCGACGGCCGGTTCTCGGGCGCGACCCACGGGCCGGCGATCGGGTACGTCGGGCCGGAGGCGAAGGACGGCGGACCGATCGCCCTCGTCGAGGACGGCGACCGCATCGTCATCGACCTCCAGCAGCGTCGCCTCGACCTGGACGTCCCCGCCGAGGTGCTGGACGCCCGCCGCGCGGCGCACGTGTCGAGGCCGCCGAAGGTCACCCGCGGCTATCTCGCCTTCTACGCCGAGCACGTCGCCCCGGCCTGCGAAGGTGCCGTGATGCCGCGATGACCCGCCCCGCGGATCGGCACGTCGACGTCTTCTCGGTCGGTCTCGAGGCCTACGACCTCGAGGCCGACGACGTCCTCACCGGCTCCCCGACGACCGCCGAGCTCGGCGTCACGACAGTCGGCGCCGCAGAGGTCGGCATCTGGGAGATCACGCCCGGCACGGTCAGGGACGTCGAGAAGGACGAGGCGTTCGTCGTGCTCTCCGGCGAGGGCACGATCACCTTCGCCGACGGCGAGGTCGTCGAGCTGGTCCCGGGCTCGCTGGTGAAGCTCAACGCCGGCGAGGCGACCACGTGGGAGATCCGCTCGACGCTGCGCAAGGTCTACGTCGTATGACCGCGGCCCCCTGGGACGCCGTCATCATCGGCGGCGGGCACAACGGCCTGGTCGCGGGGTTCTACCTCGCCCGCGCCGGGCTCAAGACCCTGATCCTCGAGCGCCGCCCGTTCGTCGGCGGCGCCTGCAACACCGAGGAGTTCGCGCCCGGCTTCCGCGCCTCGACCGGTGCCTACGTGCTCTCGATGCTGCGACCGGCGATCTGGCAGGACATGTTGCTCGTCGAGCGCGGCATCGTCGTCGACGAGGCCGGCCCGTCGCTCAACCTCTACCCGGACGGCGCCAGCTATCTGCTCGGCGACGACATGGCGGCCAACGTCGAGGCCACCAAGCGCTTCTCGGCCCACGACGCGCGGGCGCTGCCGCTCTTCGAGGAGGAGCTGCACGACGTCGCGCAGGCGGTGCTGCCGATCTTCGACATGACAGCTCCCGACCCGCGCGTGCGCGGCCTCGACGACGTGCGCACCCTGCTGACGATGGGGCGGCTGGCCGCCAAGAACCGCAGGCACCTCAACGAGCTGATCCAGCTGTTCACCTCGAGCGCCGGGCAGGTGCTGGCCGAGCGGTTCGAGAGCGAGCACGTCCGGGCTGCCCTCGGCTGGCACGCCATCAACGACAGCGTCGCGGGGCCGTCGACACCAGGGACTGCCTTCGTGCTGCTGCACGACCACGCCAGCGACACCAGCGACGCCGGCGTCCGTCAGTGGGGCTTCGTGCGCGGCGGGATGGGCGTGCTCACCGAGCGGATGGCCGACGCCGCGCGCGAGGCCGGCGCGACCGTCCGCTGCGACGCGGAGGTCGAGTCGGTGCTGACCAAGGGCGACCGGGCCGTCGGCGTACGCCTGGTCTCCGGCGAGGAGATCCGTGCCACGCGAGTGCTGTCGAACGCCGACCCGAAGCGGACCTTCCTGCGCCTGTGCGCCGACGCCGGCCTGCCCGACGACTTCGTCCGCGACGTCGAGGCCTACAGCTGCATGGGCACCAGCATCAAGATCAACCTCGGCCTCTCGGCGCTGCCGGAGGCGGCCGGCCAGCCGCGCGGGCTGCAGCCCTATCACCACGGGATCGTCGAGGTGAACCCGTTCACCGCCGAGATGGACCTGCAGCAGGCCCAGGCGGCGTACGGAATCGCGGTCGAGGACTCCCACGTCGAGCTGTGCTTCCCGACCGTGCACGACCCCTCCCTCGCCCCGGAGGGGAAGCACATCGCGACCATCGACGTGAACTCGCAGCCCTTCCACCTGCGTGAGTCGACCTGGGACGCGATCAAGGAGACGCGCGCCGACCAGGTCGTGGCTCAGCTGGAGCGACACTTCCCCGGGCTCTCCGGACTCATCGAGCACCGGCAGGTGCTCAGCCCGCTCGACATGGAGCGGGTCATGGGGCTCACGGGCGGCCACGCGCTGCACGGCGACATGGCCCCGCACCAGCTGCTGTTCATGCGGCCGGTGCGCGGCTGGGCCAAGTACCGCACGCCGTTGCGCGGCCTCTATCTCTGCGGCGCCGGCACCCACCCCGGCGGCGGCGTCACCGGCGCCAACGGCCGCAACGCCGCTCGTGAGGTGCTCCGCGACGCCAAGCGTCGGCGGGCGCGCGAGTCCGTGTGAGCCTGGCCCGCGGTCGGTTTACCCGGGCAGCCGGGTAAACCGACAGACTTGTGGACAGTTCGTCGCACCAGGTACGACGACATCGACACAAGTCCGTCAGATGGCGCCTTCCCGGAACGTCTCGATGGCCGGGCAGGCAGGACCGCAGGGCCGCGGCCGACCGGTCCAGCCGCGGCGGGCGAGCAGCCGGGCCACCTTGCCTGCGGTCGCGCACGACCGGTCGGTGACCTGCGCCCACCCGAGCCGCAGCGTCTCGAGCCCATCCAGCGCGGCGTCCAGGTCACGCTCCAGGTCGCGGTCCCGCTGACCGGCAGAGTCGTGGAAGAGCCGGCCGTCCAGCTCGACGACCACCCCGTCGTCGTACTCGTGGTCGCGGTAGACCACGCCCAGCCTCGATCGGCTACGACGTTGCCGAACAGATGCCGGGAGACCGTGGGCACGCTCGACGTCCGTGGCGTACGCCAACTCGAGGACCGAGCAGCTGCCCGTCCCGAGGTCGCGCAGGACACCCGTCAGCCAATCCCGCTCTCGAGCCTGAGAGCGAGCCGCCAGTGCTGCGTGAAGCCGGTCGGCGGTCGTACGGCGTTGCTGTAGCGCCGCGGCAAGCAGCCCGATCGCCTCGGTCCGGCTGATCCGGCTGTCTCGACCTGTCACCACCTCGATGACCGCGTGGTCGTAGCGCTGGCAGGGCGGCCGTCGATGCCACTGCACCCGATCCTCGAGACTTCCCACGCGTCGGACCCGGACGCCCTCGGGCGGTTGAACCCTGCGGGTGACGTCGACAGCCACGAGAAGCGGGTGGCCGCCGACCGGCGCGAACGTCCCTTCGTAGGCACGCACCGCGGTCTCGCCCCACAGGGCCGCTCGCCCGCAGGCAAGCACCGCCGCCCACGCCAGCTGCCGGGCCGTCGGCTCGCCCGTGTGGTCGACATACACACGTGGGTGGACCATCACGAGCTCTCGACGTCGGCGCCACCGCTCGAGATCGTGCGGCATCGCGCCGACCGCCAGCAACTGCGCCCGCGTTGCTACGCCGTCCTGGCGGAGGATCAGCGCTGCGATGTCGTCGGGTAGCACGGCCGCCACGGTGGCGGCCACGCTGCCATCGGACAAGGGCACCCGCTGCTCCTGTGGAAAGGCGCGGGGAACTTGTGTCGGTTGCGTCGTACCTGGCACGACGCGATTGACACCACGTCGTCGGATTACCCGGCTGCCCGGGTAAACCGACAGTGGCGGCAGCCGTCAGCCCAGGACTTCGGCGACGGCGTCGAGACCAGCGCCAGAGCAGCCCGCAGGGATGCGGGATCCATCACGAGCGACGGTTGGATGTTCAGGCTGGCCGTGCTCGAGTCGGCGAGGATCCCTCGGGACAGCAGCGCGCCGGCGAGCGCGTCCTGCAGGTGGGGAGCCCGGCCCTGGGACGCCTTGTCGGAGACCAGCTCGATCCCCACGAAGCAGCCCTGGACGCGGACGTCGCCGACCTGCTCGTAACGCTCCACCAGCGGGCCGAGCACCTCCACGGCGACGTCGTGCAGCGCCTGGACGTTCGCGAGCACGCCCTCGGCCTCGAAGACGTCCAGCGAGCGCAGGGCGACCGCGACGGAAGCGGGCAGCCACGCCCACGTGCTGCCGGTCGACACGTCGTCGAAGGTGCCGGCGACCCGCTCCGAGCCGAGCACGGCTCCGATGGGCATCACGCCCCCGCCCATCGCCTTGCCGAGACACATCAGGTCGGGCTGAAGGTCCCACAGCTCGGCCGCGAAGAGCCGACCGGTCCGGCCGAAGCCGGTCTTGACCTCGTCGAGGCAGAGCAGCCAGCCGTACTCGTCGCACAGCGCTCTCAGTGCGGTCCAGAAGGTCGCCGGCGGCACGACACAGCCCCCCGAGCCGAGCACCGGCTCGATGACGACACCGGCCACCTCGGACGGGTCGACGGCGTGGAAGAGCATCTGGTCGCGGATGAAGTCGACCGTGCTGTCCCCCGAGCCACCCGGACGCGGTGCGGAGAAGGGGCTCCGATAGGGGTTCGGGTACGGCGCGTGCACGAACCCGCCGCCGAGGGCCCGGACTCCCTGGCCGATCTCGTGGTGCTCGGCGCCGAGCCCGGCAGTCGTGGTCGACTCGCCGTGGTAGCCGCCGTAGAACCCCAGGATCAGCGGTCGACCGGTGGCCCGGCGCATGAACCGCACGGCCGTCTCGACGGCCTCTGTTCCGTTCAGCGCGAGGTCGACGCGAGTCAGGCTCGCCGGAGTCACCTCGAGCAGACGCCGCGCGAGCTGCGACATGAGCGGGTTGGTGACCGCATGGCTGTCCTCGTTGCCGAAGGCCAAGAGCTGCTCGGCGGCGGCCTCGACGAGGTCGGTGCGTCCGGCGCCGAACGGCACCGAGGCCGACGAGCTCACCAGGTCGACGAACACGTTGCCGTCGAGGTCCTCCACGAGCCAGCCCGACTTGCGGGCGGCGACGAACGGGTAGACCCCGTGCGTGAGCCCGGGGTAGAACACCCCCTCCTGGGCGTCCAGCTCGGCCCGCGAGAGCGGCCCGGGCAGCGGCCCGCGGATCCGGGGTGCTTCGTCGGGAGTCACGGGTCTGCGCATTTCCGGGACTGCGCATTTCTGGACTGCGCATTTCTGGACTGGGCTCGGTCATCGTCATCTCCAACCTCTCGGCAGGGTACGGGTCGGCTCGCTCAGCGCCGACGCGTGCCACCCTCGGGGGCCACCCGGTCGAGGATGCTGGCAGGCTCGGGCGGCGGGTCGGCGGCGACCTCGCGAATGACGTCGGCGACGGTCTGGCAGGCCCACTCGAACAGGTCGAGCGGCATGTTGAGCGCGGGCTGCATGCGGTAGACCCACTTGCCGAACTGCGTGACACCCAGGACGCCCCGGCGCACCGACTCCTGGTGCACGAAGCGGTGGAACTCCGGCGCTGGGCGGATCGACTCCTTGTCGGTCACGAACTCGATCCCGATGAAGGCACCGAGCATGCGGACGTCGCCGACCTGCTCGACCTCGTCGACGAGCGGGACCAGGACCCGCCGGGCGATCTCCTCGAGCCTTGCGACGTGCGGCAGGGTCTCGCCGTCCATCAGCAGGTCGATGCCCGCGATCGCGCCCGCGCACGCGGCCGGCGTCCAGGCGAAGGTGCCACCGCCGTGCACATCGGTCTTCGCCATCACCTCCTCGGTGGCCATCACGGCGGCGATCGGCTGACCACCGGCCGCGATCCCCTTGCCCAGCAGGAGGATGTCGGGACGCAGGCCCCAGTGCTCCCCGGCGAAGACGGTGCCGCACCGGCCCATCCCGGTTTGCACCTCGTCGAGGATGAGCTTCCAGCCCCAGCGGTCGCACGCAGCGGTCAGCCGGTCCCAGAAGGCCTGCGACGGCACGTGGATCCCGCCCTCCCCCAGCACCGGCTCGATGAGCACGCCGGCGATCTGCTCCGGCTCCACCTGGTGGACGAGCAGCCAGTCCTCGATGAAGTCCATGAAGAGCGTGTCGTCGTAAGGGCCCGGCCCGCGGTGGAACGGCGCGCGGAACTGCTGGGGATACGGCGCGAACACCAGCCCACCGACGTACGCCGAGTTGCTGCTGTTGACCTCCGCGAGGTCGGACGACACGCTGGCGGTCAGGTAGGTGACCTCGCCGTGGTACTGGCCGTGGAAGACCAGGATCATCGGTCGGCCGGTCGCCTCACGGGCGAGCTTGACGCCGGCCTCGACGGCGAGGGTGCCGCTCAGCGACACCATCGCCCGGGTGATGCCCGGCGGCGCGATGCCCACCAGCTTCTCGGCCAGCTCGATCGCCACGTCGTTCTGCACGTAGTCGGTGATCTCCATGCCGTAGTTGCGCTGAGCCGCCACCACCGCCTCGATCACCGTGGGCGGCGTCGCGCCGAACGGCGTGGCACCCCAGCCCGCGACGAGGTCGGCGAAGACGTTCCCGTCGACGTCGACGATGAGCGAACCCTCCTTGCGCGCCTCGACGAACGGCACCTCGTCGTGGTCCTGCATCGGCGCCGCGGCGACCGCGTCCATCCGGTCGAAGTAGGCCTTGCTGTTCGGGCCCGGCAGGTCCGTGGTCACGCTCGGCCACAGGTCGTTCATCGCATCATCCCGTCGTCTCGTCCGCCGCGACGGCGGCCCTCCGACGCAGCCACGCCGGCCCACGTCGGAGGTCACGCAGCACCTCGTGCGCGCAGTTGCGTCCGTTGGCCCCGCTCACGCCGCCGCCGGGATGGGTCCCGGCACCGCACAGGTAGAGGCCGCCGATCGGGGTTCGGTAGTCGGCATAGCCGCGCACCGGGCGGTTCATGAAGAGCTGGTCGGGCGCCATCTCCCCGTGCAGGGCATGGCCGCCGGTGATGCCGATGACCCGCTCGAGGTCGAGGGGCGAGAGCACCTGCCGGTGCAGCACGGACGACGACAGCCCCGGGAAGTAGCCGTCGAGCTCGCCCAGCACCCGGTCGGCGACGCCCTCCTTGATCGAGTCCCAGTCGCCCTCGGCCAGGGTGTAGGGCTGGGAGTTGATGTCGATGGTCGCCACGTGCTTGCCGTCGGGCGCCAGCGACGCGTCGTGCACGGTGGGGAAGCACATCTCGATGTGGGCGCCCGTCGCCGGGATGCCGGCCCGCGCCTCGGCCTGCTGCAGGTCGAGCACGTCGAGCGTCGGCCCGAGCTCGAGGATCCCGTGGTGGTAGGGCTGGGGGCCCTCACCAGCCTGGCCGCGCGCGGCCGGGAGCCGGTCGAGCGCCAGGTTGATCTTGATGCTCGTCCCGTCCGAGCGGATGTTGCGGACGGCCGCGAGGAAGTCGCCGGGCAGGTCGGCGGGATCGCAGAGCTTGTCGAAGGTGCGCTTGGGATCGGCGTTCGACAGGACGAGGTCGGTGCTCACGGTCGTCCCGTCGCCGAGCTGGACGCCGGTGACCTGCACGTCCTCGCCGGCGCCACGGGTGAGGATCTGGTCGACGCCGACACCGAGGCGGATCTCGGCCCCGGCCTCGCGCGCGGCCGCCGCCATCGCCTCGGTCACCCGGCCCATGCCACCCCGCACGAAGCCCCATCGCCGCAGGCCGCCGCCGGGCTCGTGCGACACGTGGTCGTGGAGCAGCACGTACGCCGTGCCGAACGTGCTCGGACCGGCCAGGCTGTCGTTGATCGAGTGCCAGCCGAGCGCGGCCTTGACGTACGGCGACTCGAACCGCTCGCTCAGGTAGTGGTCGGCCGACGTGGTCAGCAGGAAGAGCGCCTCGTCGAGGTCCCGGCGACTGCGCAGCGTGTTGCGCAGCAACGCAGCCAGGGTGCGTGCGTCGCGTCGGCGCAGTCGACCGACGTTGAAGGCGGTCAGGTCGAAGGTGGGCACGAGCAGCCCGGCCAGCCGGAGCAGCTGGTCCTCCACCTGCGGGAAGGCCACGGCGTCGGCCGGCGAGAACCGCCTGACTGCCTCGGCAGCCGCGTCCGGCTCGTCGTCGAGCAGCAGGTCGGCGCCGTCGGGGAAGAGGTTCAGCGACGGCCCGGCGTCGTCGGTCACAACGCCACGCGCGCGCAGCTTGAGGTCGGTCCAGATCGCCGGTCGCAGCATGCTGAGGATGTAGGCACCGGTCGACGCGCGGTAGCCAGGGGCGAACTCCTCGGTCACGCAGGCGCCGCCGACGATCTCGCGACGCTCCACCACCAGGACGCGCTTGCCCGCGCGGGCGAGGTAGAAAGCGGCCACGAGCCCGTTGTGGCCGGCTCCGACCACGACGGCGTCGTACGACGCGGCGCCGTTCGACTCTGGGCCCGTCACTCCCGGAACGCTAGGGAGTCCCGCACCTATTGTCAACAATCTTGTAGTCGACACTCTGCCGTCGACTCGGTACCGTCGGCCCATGCGGGTCGTCGTCGTCGGAGCCGGCGCGTGGGGGCTGCCCGCGGCCGTCGAGCTGACCCGCCGCGGCCACTCCGTGACGCTCGTCGACCGCCACGGTCCCGGCAACGCGGAGTCCTCCTCCAGCGGTCCGACCCGGCTGTGGCGGGTGGCCGACCCCGAGCCCGCGGCGATCAGGCTCGGACGGCGGGCGGTCGACGCGATGCACCGGCTCGAACGGCGGACTCGGCCGGCCGCTGCACACCACCACCGGCCTGCTCTGGCGCGATGGGGCCGACCCACTGCGTCAGATCGCCGGTGCGGCCGCGGCGGAGGGCGTGACGCACACGGAGGTCCCGGCCGCCGACGTGGGCGACGTCTTCGCCGGGCTCGCGCCGGACGGGCGTGACGCGCTGTGGTTCCCCGAGGCGGGCTCCCTGCTCGCGTCGGACCTCATCTCCGGCTGCCTCGACCTCCTGCTGGACGACGGCGGGCAGCTCGTCGTCGGGTCGACGGTGACGTCCGTGCGGACGTCGCCCTCCGGCGCCGTCGTCGCGCTGGACGACGGGCGCGCGCTGGACGCCGACGCCGTCGTGGTGTGCGCCGGTCCCGGCACTCCCGCGCTGCTGCCGGGCATCGGTCTCGACGTGCCCTTGCGGCCCTTCCTCGAGCAGGTCGTGCACGTGGGCCGGTCCGCGAAGCCGGACGCCGCTCACGACGCCCTGCCCTGCCTCTTCGACGGCCCGGTCGACGGCGCGGCCGGGATCTACTCGATGCCGACGCCCGGCGTGGGCTACAAGGTCGGCCTCGACCAGCCCCTCCGTGAGCTGCTGCCCGGTGACGACGACCGCACGCCCGACCCGCGACTGACCGACGAGATCCTCGCGCGCACGCTGCAGGCGCTGCCGTCCCTGGGACAGGGCGTCGTCGACGAGCTCGTCTGCTGCTGGACCGACTCGCCCGACGGCTGGTTCGTGGTCGACCGGGTGGGCTCGGTCGTCGTGGCGTGCGGCGACTCCGGCAAGGGATTCAAGTACGCGCCGGCGCTCGGCGAGATCCTCGCCGACCTGGTCGAGGGTGCTCCCCCGGAGCCCGACGTCGCGGCCATGTCGGCGCGACGGTTCGCTGAGCTCGATCCTGACGCACCCTGGTCACCGACGAGTCTCGGCGGCACGCTGTCCCCAGACCGCCGAGCCTGACCCACCACGAGAGAATGGACGACATGACCCAGACCACGACGACCCAGCCGACGTACCAGGTGACCGACCCCGCAACCGGCGAGGTCGCCGAGACGTTCCCGTTCGCGACCGACAGCGAGGTCGAGGCGGCGATGGCCAACGCGGCGAGCACCTTCGTCGAGTGGAGCGAGCGGACCGTCGAGGAGCGGGTCGAGGTCACCAAGAAGGTGGCCGCCCTCTTCGCCGAGCGCGCCGGCGCGCTCGCAGAGCTCGCCGCCAAGGAGATGGGCAAGTCGGTGGCCGAGGCGACCGGCGAGGCGGAGTTCTGCGCCGACATCTTCACCTACTACGCCGACCACGGCCCTGGTCTCATCGAGCCCCGCACCGTGCCGGGCAACGAGACCGCACGGGTGGAGTACCGCGCCATCGGCACGATCCTCGGCGTCATGCCCTGGAACTACCCCTTCTACCAGGTGGCCCGCTTCGCGGCGCCCAACATGATCGTCGGCAACACCGTGATCCTCAAGCACGCCGAGAACTGCCCGCTGTCGGCGCTCGCGATCGTCGACATCATGCGCGCGGCCGGCGTACCCGACGGCGCCTACGTCAACCTCTTCGCCACTCACGAGCAGGTCGCCGCGATGATCGCCGACCCGCGCATCCACGGCGTCTCGCTCACCGGGTCGGAGCGGGCGGGCGCCGCCGTCGCCGCGGAAGCCGGACGCAACCTGAAGAAGGTGGTCCTCGAGCTGGGTGGCTCCGACCCCTACATCGTGCTCGACACCCCCGACGTCGACGCCGCCGCCGAGACGGCCTGGGGCGTGCGCATCGAGAACGTCGGCCAGGCCTGCAACTCCAACAAGCGGATGATCGTGATGGACGACATCTTCGATGACTTCGTGGCCGGGCTCACCAGGCGGGCCGCGGCGATGAAGCCCCGGCTCGGTGGCGGCAGTGCCTCCGACGAGTACTCCCCGATGGTGTCGCGCCGCGCCGCCGAGGGGCTGCTCGAGCAGGTGCAGGACGCGGTCGACAAGGGTGCGACCGTGCACGCCGGCGGCAGCCTCATGGAGGGCCCGGGCGCGTACTTCGCGCCCACCGTCCTCACGGGCGTCACCCCGGACATGCGGGCCTACCACGAGGAGCTGTTCGGTCCGGTCGCCGTGGTCTACCGGGTCTCGAACGACGAGGACGCCGTACGGCTCGCCAACGCCGTCGACTACGGGCTCGGAGGCTCGGTCTGGAGCACCGACGAGGAGCGCGCGGTCAAGGTCGCCGCCCGCCTCGACGTCGGCATGACCAACGTCAACGCTCCCGCCGCCGAGGCCGCCGACATGCCCTTCGGCGGCACCAAGCGCTCCGGCTTCGGCCGCGAGCTCGGTCCGCTCGGGATCGAGGAGTTCGTGAACAAGCGGTTGTTCTACGTGCACCGCTGACTCTTCTGGCCGCCCCGTGCCGGTGGCGGGCCGTGGGTGGCTGCAGGCCGCAAGGCAGCAAGAGGGAGCGGTGGGCGTTGGGTTGCTCGACGCCGCCGGCTCCGGCAAGAAGGGATCCGGATCTGAACGATCGTTCGTTCAGATGTCGAGGATGATGCCTTCTACGTTGTACGCACGTGCGTACAACGCAGGAAGTGGGTCTGCGTCTGGTGAAGGCCGCGCGTTGGCGGGAGGGCGGAGCAGCTTGCTGCCTCCGCCCCGAAGCCGCCCAGAGCCGACCCGGAGAGGCTCGGAGTCAAGGGCGCCCGAAGGTCACGACTCCAGACGATTGATCCGAGAAAGCCGATATGCGAGCGCCGCCACGATCCCCGAGCACACCAGCAGGATGAAGCTCATCGCCGCGCCGGAGGCGAGGTCACCCCGCGCAAGGATCAGGTCGTTGACCGCCTGCCCGAGCATGTAGCCGCTGGTGCCTCCCACCATCGTCGGCGTCGCGAAGTCGGTGAAGAGCGGGATGTAGACCAGCAGCACCGCGACGAAGATCCCCGGAGCGGCGAGCGGCAGCAGGATCCGCCGCGCGATGGTCCACCAGCCCGCGCCGAGGTCGGCCGCGGCCTGGAACAGGTTGGCGTCGATGGCCTTCATCGAGGCGTAGATCGGGATCACCGTGTAGGTGATCCAGCTCGTCGACAAGACGACGATGACCGCCGCGTTGTTGAACAGCAGCGCGTCGATCGGCTTGTCGATGACGCCCAGCCACTCGAGCGACCCGTTGATGATCCCGTTGCGGCCCAGCAGCATCCGCCAGGCATAGATGCGCACGACCGGGTTGAGACCGTCGAGCACGACCAGGCCGAGCACCATCGGCAGCTCCCAGCGGCCCGCCTTGAACGCCATGACGTAGGCCAGCGGCACCCCGACGACGAGCTGGGCGACCATCGCCGTCGTGGCGATGAAGATCGTGGTGACCGCGACGTCGCGGTAGAGCGGGTCGGAGAACAGGCCCGTATAGCTGTCGATCGACCAGATGGTGTCCTGGTTGGCCACGCCGAGTCCGATGCTGATCAGGAACAGGATCACCATCGGCACGAGGAACAGCACCACCAACACGGCCATCGGCACCGACAGGTACGCCGCCGGGAGCCAGCGCCGGCCGGCGCCGCCCGCCTTCGTCGTCTCGGGCGCGGCCCTGGGTGCGTCCAGGAGCGTGTCGGGAGCCAGGCTCATCGGACCCCACCTCCCCCGGTCACCATCGACGTCAGCTCGTCACCACTGCCGCGACGCCTGCCGAGCCAGCGGATGAGCAGGTAGAGCCCGTAGACCGCGAGCACCTGGAGCGCCGAGACCAAGGTGGCGATGGCGTTGACGATGGGCAGGTTGTAGGAGCGCCGGAGCACCGAGTAGACCCAGACCGGGAAGGTCTCCTCGTAGCCGCCGTTGTAGAAGCTGATCTCGAAGTTGTTGAACGACCACGCGAAGGCGAAGATCAGCGACGCGGCGAGCGTCGGCGTGAGCTGGGGCAGGACGACCTTGGTCATCAGCTGGACCTGTGAGGCGCCAAGGTCGATCGCCGCCTCCTCCTGGGACCGCTCGAAGCGCACCAGCCGCGCCGAGACGAGCGCGGTGACGAGCGGGAAGGTGACGGCGATGTGCATCAGGGTCACCGTCGTCAGTGAGAGCTCGATCTCGAGGTAGACGAAGAACACCAGCCCGCTCACGCCGATCACCAGCCAGGGCACGACCAGCGTGGCGGCGACCAGGCCGGACCAAAGGCCCCGACCCCGGAACCGGAACCGGGTGATCCCCCAGGCGGTCGCCGTCCCGAGCACGACGCAGGCGGGCGCCACGATCGCGGCCACGACGATCGAGTTGCGCAGCGACTCCTGGACGGCGACGTCGGCCAGCGCGGTCCGGTACCACTCGAGGGTGAAGCCCTCGAACGGCAGCGAGATGATCGTGGAGTCGTTGAACGAGAAGACCGTGAGCAGCACGATCGGCCCGATCAGGATGACGAGGACGACCGAGACGAGGCCGAGCGCCAGGAGGTCCCCGACCCTGAGCCGGTGGCTCACCCGGCTCGCACCTCCTGCCAGTACTTGCGCCAGGTGTCGGCGTTCTCGGGAGCGACCTCGGCGTGCGCGCCCTCCAGGATCGTCGGGTCGGAGCTCTCGACGAACTCCTCGTCCACCAGCGGGACGGCCTTCGGGTTGATCATCACGAAGCCGTTGTTGCCGAAGAGGGCCTGGGTCTCGGGCGAGGAGTGGTCGTTGATGAAGGCGTACGCCGCATCGAGGTTCTCGGCCTCCGAGCTGATGCTCAGGCCGCACACCCACGACAGGACGCCCTCCTCGGGGGCGGCCCAGCCGACGTTGCCGCCACCCTTGATGATGTCCTGCGACGTGGCCCGCCCGCCGTCGGAGATGACGATCTCGCCGGACTTGAACATGTTGCCCATGTCGGCGTCCGAACGGGCGAAGGCCCGGAAGTGCCCGGCGTCGCGCAGGTCGATCAGCGCATCGCGCGAGGCGGCCACCTCGTCGTCGTCCTGGGTCATCGGGTCGGTGCTGCCGTTGGCCAGCGCCATGATCGCGAACGGCGTCAGCCAGTAGCCTCCGTCCATTGCCACGCGGCCGGCGTACGCCGGGTCGAAGAGGTCGGCCCACGAGTCGACGCCGTCGGGGAACTCGTCCTTGTCGTAGATCAGCCCGACCGCTCCGGCCTGCGTCGGCACCATCGTGACGTCGCCGCTCTCGCCGCTCGCGACCCCGGCCGCGTCGCGGAACGTCGGGTCGAGGTCGTCCCAGTTCTCCAGCCGGGAGACGTCGATCGGAGCGAGCATGCCCGCATCGACGAGCGGGCCCTGCTCGTCGAGGCAGACCTCGATGACGTCGGCGCGGAAGCCGGCCTTGATCTTCGCGGCTGCCTCGTCGTTGCTCTCGAACGTGGCCGTACGGACCTCGACGTCGGGGTAGGCCTCCGCGAAGTTCACCATCTTGGACTCGTGCACGGTGTCGGAGTAGGTGAAGGTGCGCAGCTCGCCGGACACCACGCCGTCCGTTCCCGACCCGTCGGAGTCCGAGCCCCCGTCGGAGCCGCAGGCGGCCAGCCCCGCGCTGACCGAGAGGATCGCAACGCCGGCGAGGGCACGCCGCACCGTCCACTTGCTCGTCATCGTCCTAGTCCTTGTCTCTCGCGTTCGATTCTGGGGGCACAGGGCCGATGACGTGCGCGCCGTCAGGCGCCCACGACAGCAGCACCTCGACGTCGCGCTCGACGCCGAGCAGGCTGGGGTTGTCGCTGAGCTGGTGGATCACGAGGCGCTCGCCGGTGGCGATCGCCACCGTCACATGGGTCGTCGAGCCGCAGAAGACGACGTCCTGGGTCCGGCCGCGGACCTTGGAGTGGGTCTCGGGGACGCTCGCGGCCAGGTCGGTGTGCAGCGCGATCCGCTCGGGGCGGACGGTGATCTGCACCGGGGACGTCGCCACCGGACCGAGTCGTGCGCTGGGCACCGACGCGGTCAGCCGCTCGCCCTCGCCCAGGGTGACCACGAGCAGAGCCTCGACGGTGGCGGGGCTGTCGAGGACGAGCAGGTTCGACGTACCGATGAAGTCGGCGACGAAAGCGGTGGACGGCTTCTCGTACAGCGTGCGCGGGTCGGCCAGCTGCTCGACCTTGCCGTCGCGCATCACCGCGATGCGGTCGGACATCGTCAGCGCCTCCTCCTGGTCATGGGTGACGTAGAGGAACGTCGTACCCGTGGCCCGGTGCACCTCCTTGAGCTCGGCCTGCATCTCCTTGCGGAGCTTGAGGTCGAGGGCGCCGAGGGGCTCGTCGAGGAGCAGCGCGTGGGGCCGGTTGACCAGCGCCCGGGCCAACGCGACGCGCTGGCGCTGGCCACCGGAGAGCTGGGCCGGGCGGCGCTCGGACAGGCCGTGCAGCTGCATGGTGGTCAGCGCGCCGGCGACCCGCTCGGTGCGCTCCTCCTTGGGCAGACGCTTGACCTGGAGACCGAACGCGACGTTGTCGGCGACGGTCAGGTGCGGGAAGAGGGCGTAGTCCTGGAAGACCATGTTGAGCGGCCGCTTCGCCGGCGCCTGGTGGGTGATGTCGGTTCCCCCGAGGAGGATGCTGCCGGCCGTCGGCCGCTCGAAGCCCGCCACCATGCGCAGGGTCGTCGTCTTGCCGCACCCGCTCGGGCCGAGCAGGGAGAAGAACTCCCCGTCCCCGATGGTCAGGTCGAGGTCGTCGACGACGGTGTTCTCACCGAACTGCTTCGTCACACCGACGATCTCGATGGCTCTCGCGGTCAAGCTCGATCCCCTTCCGCACGGTGGGTGTCCTGCTTCGAGGTAGTGCGTCCGAGAGTGTACAGATCCTATGATTGATGGATTGTTGACAACCTATCACAGCGCCGAGGGCCCGACCACGCTCGCTTCGCTCGCCCCGTTGGTTGAGGAGGCCCGCCAGGGCCGTCTCGAAACCACCGGGATCAGGCAAGCGCGGCCGGCGCCCGACCGACGCCTACACGCCCAGGCTCGCCCAGTCGCCGGTGATGGCGCAGGTGATGCCGGGCACCTGGATGTTCACGAACAGCCACTTGCCGTCCGGGCTGAAGCACGGGCCCGCGAACTCGGAGAATCCCGACGCCGTCGCCGGCCGAGGCGCCGTCGTCCGGCACCGTCGGGTCGTAGAGCTTGCCCGACGCCTCGATGTAGTGCTGCTGCACCGCCACGAGGTTCTCGGCGAGGTTGATCATGGTGCCGTTCGGCAGCAGCGCCCTGACGTAGTTGCTCTTCAGGTTGCCGTCCTCGGCGATGACGATCGCGCCGCCGGGGCTCGTGCACATGTTGTCGGGCCCGTCGAGCTGGCCCCTGCCCTGGGACTCGAAGAGCAGCACCAGGTCGCCCTTCTCCTTGAGGCCACCGGCGTTCTTGGTCGGGGTGTACTGCCAGACCTGGCCGAGGCCCGCGTCACCGCCCTCACTCGAGCCGAAGACCACGGATCCGTTGCGGAAGGTGCAGCCCTCGCCGCCGAGGAACTTCGCGCCGCCCTTGGCCCGGCCCTGCTTGAAGACGGCGGAGGCGTTGTCCTCGGTGTCCTTCGGGTCCGGGTCGTTGATCGTGACCCAGTCGCACTCCAGCGCCTTGCCGACCTTCTGACCGGTGATGGTGTTGTACTTGTCCTTGCCCCGGACCCGCAGCATCTGCAGCACTCCGTTGCGCAGGTGGCCGGCCTTGTCGGGCACGAACCGGTAGAAGCCGTCGGGGCCCTCGTCCTCGGTCATGTAGACGACGCCCGTCTTCGGGTCGACCGCACCGGCCTCGTGCAGGAGGCGGCCCATCTTCTTGTACGGGCTCGACAGCACCGGCTTGTCGTTGCGCGGGTCGACCTCGAAGACGTAGCCGTGCGGCTTCTTGTACCCCGCATTGGTGCCGATCACGGTCTCCTCGCAGGTGAGCCAGGTGCCCCACGGCGTCGGCATGCCCGCGCAGTTGGTGTCGGTGCCGTTGAGGCTGATCCAGTCGGAGATGAGGTGGCCGGTCTTCGCGTCGATCTCGAGCGTGGTCGTGCCACCCGGCGCCTTGCGGTCGTACGCCGTCTTCGGGTCGCCGATCACCGTGCCGGGCGGGATGTCGTTGCCCTCGCCCAGCTCGTGGTTGCGCACGATGCGCCAGGTGCCGTCGCCCATGTCGAAGCAGGCCATGCCGTCGTGGATCGGCGGGGTGATGAAGCCGTCGGTCATGGCGGACCCGAAGGCTCCGAACGTGTGGTACTTGAACCCGGGCGGCAGCGCGAGCTCGGGGCCCGCCTGGACCAGGCCCACGCCGCGGGCAGCGGCCGTCGACGTACGCCGCGCCATGGTCGCGGCACCCGCCGCGACGCTGGTCTCCATCAGAGCCGCACTGCCCATCGCGGCACCGATCACACCGGCCCGCACGAAGGCCCGGCGCCCGACCTCGCCCCGCCGTCCGACTCCGTCCGCACGGACGTCGAGGTCTTGATCACTGGTTGGCATGCGGATCCTCCTTCGCCACCGGCGCCCCAGGGTTGAGCGCCCCTAGGTGGACTGTTGACAATCTACGAATATGACTGTCTATGGTCAACCCTCGCGGAAGGCGATCCGGTTACGATCAGCCAAACGGGCTGGAGGGAGCCGGATGTCCGACGAACGGGCGTTGCTGATGGCCATCCCGCTGCGCCACCTGGAGTCGGCCACGGCGTCGCCGGGTGCGCCGGGCGGGGCCGCGACCCTGCCGGCGGGCGGACCGGGAGATCTCGATGCCGCCCGGTCCGGGATGCCGCTGATCGTGATCGCGACCGACGCGGGAGACGCGGAGGTGCCCGCGGCGACCTGGCGCGCGACGTTCGTGCGCCGCACGCCGTACGAGCCGTTCTCACCCTGGCCCGACGGCCTGCCGCGCACCTGGGTCGAGGAGCATCCCGAGGTGGTCGAGCTCGTCGAGACCACTCCTGGAGCGGAGGCGGACGACGGGGACGACGCGGACGAGTGGGACGACGAGGACGACGTCGGCCCGCAGTCGTTCCTCGAGGTCATCGGGCTGAGTGAGCTGCCTCGCGACGAGTGGCTGTTCACCAACGAGCTGGTCCGCAAGCAGGCCCGCGGCGGACGCTCCTACCGGCCGCGGGTCCCGACGCTCGTCGACCTGCCCGACTGATCGCCTCAACGCCGAGCTAGGCGCCGCTGAGTCGGTACGTCGGCACGAAGTCCGGGTCGGTGATGGCGGGGCGGTCGAAGCGGAACGGCGCGATCGGGTGCTTGGTCTGTCCGGTGGTGGCCAGCTCGGCGAGGATCTTGCCGATCAGGCTCGCGAACTTCGCCGCGTGACCGGCACCCACGGTGACCAGCAGCCGAGGCTCGCCGGGGACGTGGTCGAGCACGAAGCCGCGATCGCCCGGCAGCTCGTAGACGCAGCTGCGGGAGTACAGCTCCGGCCCGACGGCGTTGGGGAGCCGTTGGCGCAGGAAGTCGGCGACCAGCTCCACCTCGCCCGGGTCGCGACGCCGGTGCCGCGTCTCCGGCGTGACGAACTCGCCGCGCAGGTCGCGGGCCGCCTTCACCGCGGCCTCCCCGTAGACCGGGAACCCGTAGAAGAAGTCGTCGCCGTGCCAGATCCACACCGGCCACCGGTCGGGCGCGAACCGGTGCGGCTCTCGGGTCGCGAAGTAGGTCATCTGCTCCTGGCTGAGGACCAGCGGCAGGTCGACGCCTGCGGTCGCCAGCAGGGGCTGGGTCCAGGACCCCGTGCACAGCACGACGCTGCCGGCCAGGTACGTCGCGTCATCGGTGTGGACGGCGATCCCGGCGGACCGTGGCTCGAGCGAGCGCACGGGTGAGCTCGCCAGGAGCTCGACGCCGTGGGCCAGCGCCAGCGCGGTGTGGGCCGCGGTGGCCCGGCGGATGTCGACGATCCCGGCCTCGGCGTGGAACATCCCTACCGCGTCGGGAGGCAGCCGCCACTCCGGCCACCGCTCGAGGATCTGGGTCGAGGTCAGTCGCTCGTACGGCAGCCCCGCCACCGACATCGCGTGGGCGTAGGTGTCCACCTCGTCAGCACCGGCGGTGCCCTCGATGGCGAGGTCGAGGCAGCCGGGCAGGGTGAGCAGCGACAGCCCTGCGTGCCGCTCCAGGTGACGCCAGGCCTCGTACATCGCCGGGGTCAGCGCCGTGTAGTCCGGTGAGTGGTACGCGTGGCGGATGATCCGCGAGTGGTCCTCCGACGCTCCGAGGGAATGCCCCAGCTCGTACTGCTCGAGGACGAGCACCGTCCCGGCACCGAGCTGGCTCAGCCAGTACGCCGTCGCGCTGCCCAGGCCGCCGGCGCCGATGACGACGTGGTCGTAGTGAGCTCGCATGCCCTGCCTCACCTCGGGCCGACAGTCACCGGCTCAGGACAGGGCCTTGCGCTTGAGGGCCTCGTACTCGTCGTTGTCGATGGTGCCGGCGTCCAGCAGGGCCTTGGCCTTCTCGATCTCCGCGGTCGGCGACGAGGACGACGTCGTCACCGACCGGATGTAGCTCTCCTGCTGGGCCTGCTGGTCCTGCATCGACCGCACCTGACGCTCGGTCATGCCCGAACCGCGGGCGATGATGTAGACCAGCGCGGTGATGAACGGCACGAAGACCAGGGCGATCATCCACACCGCCTTCAGCCAGCCGGAGAGCTCACGGTCGCGGAAGAGGTCGCCGATGATCTGGAACAGCATCATCAGGTAGGCGAAGAAGGCGAAGCTGACGAAGATGAACCACATGACGTCCCAGAAGGACATGGATGTCTCGCTTTCGAAGGTGATGGACTGGTTGGTGGATGGTCAGCCGGGCTTGATCTCCGAGCCGTGCACGGTCAGCGCCATGATGATGATGATGTCGAGCGCGACCATGATCAGGCTCCAGAGGGGGTAGGCCCCGAGGAACGCCACATTGGCGAGGGCGGACCCGAGGGCAAGGAGCACACCGACGGTGCGCGCCCAGACCTTGCCGGAGAGAACGCCGAACGCCGCGAACACCAGCAGCGCCCCACCGAGGATGTGCACGACGCCCCACGTGGTGTAGTCGACGTTGACGACGAGGTTCTCCGAGGCCACGAACACCTCGTCGCGGAAGAGGGCCACGACGCCCTGGAAGATGTGCAGGCAGCCCAGCATCAACATGATCGCGGCGGCGAAGGCGATCCAGCCCACCCACCCGGAGTAGCCGCTGCCGGTCGGCGTGGTCGTGCGCTCTTGTGACATCTCAGTCCTCTCGGTCGCGGACAAGGTGGAGCTGATGAGGCGACGATGGCGCTCCGGCAGCCGCGCCGCATCCTCCGTTCCGGATGAGGTTCGTGTGGCGCCAGTGAGAAGTCAGGGTTGCTAGCGGTCTGGGTGGGCCATCGTGTCGACGGCGATGGTGACCGCGAGCACGAGCGCCGTGTTGACGTCCGGCGCCACCTCGACGCCGTACGTGTCGCGCACGCGGAACCACTTCTTGGAGACCTCGGCGATCTTGCGATCCTCGGCCTCGATCGCGTACTCGTGGTCGACGATGTTGCCCTGGACCGACCACTCGAGGTCGTCGGGAAGGTCGACCTTCCAGCGCTCGCGCAGAGGTGAGATCAGCGCCTTGTGGACCAGGGCCAGCTGGTTGCCGGCGTCGTCCTCGATCGCCATCGAGTCGCGGATGTGGAGAACGCGGGTCTGGATCCGGCACAGATGGGTCCCGTGGGCGTCCTCGAGGTCGAGGGTGTTGCGCACGCGCAACGCCTTGCCGTCGACCCGGTAGACGTGATCGCCCTCGCTGTTCTCGATCCAGAAGTCGTCGCCGATCGACACGAGCCGCTGGCGCATCCGGTACCGGTCGGCGGAGCCACGGCGGCCGAAGGTCGCCCGTTCGTCCTGGCGCTCCTCGCGTCGGCGCTCTCGTCTGTCTCTGAGTCCCATGGTCCCTACTCCTGTCGGGTGAGCTGGGCAAGGCCGGTGCCCGGACATCGGCAGCGAAGGACCTCCACCGTGGCGGACGCCGTCGTGGAGCAGACCATCCCGGGTGGATGAGGCGCGCGAACACCGGCGAGAGCACCGTGGGACACCCGACCCGAGCAGCGGAAGGACGTGTGGTGACCACGACCTACGAGGTCCGCATCGCCGGCCCTGTCGCCGCCGACCTCGTCGCCGAGCTCGGGGACGTGACGATCACCGGGCAGGAGACCCGGACCATGATGCTGGGCTCCTTCGCCGACCAGGCAGCGCTGCACGGTTTCCTGCAGCGGCTCCGCGCCTACGGCCTCGAGCTGGTCGAGATCCGCCGCGTCACGGCGCTCGAGGAGCCGGCTCCGCCTCCGGGTCCCGCAGGTGGGCCCGAGGTCTGATGGCAGACCCGCGCCCATCGCCGTCGGACGGCGTCGCCTACGAAGTCGTCGTGCGGGGGCGCCTCGGGCCGGTGCTGCGGGCCGCCTTGGTCGCCGGGCAGCCGATCACCACCGTCGAGGCGTGCTCGGTCCTCCGCGTGCGTGACGCCAAGGACCGCGACCTGACCGACCTGGTGGGCATCCTCGAGGACGCCCATCTCTCGGTCCAGGACGTGCATCCCGTCGCGGAGCTGGTTGACGAGGCGCGCCAGCCCTCCACCGCGGGTTCGAGAAAGAGGCGCGCCAGCGCCACTGCCGCTGGTTGAGGAGGCGCGCCAGCGCCACTGCCGCTGGTTGAGGAGGCGCGCCAGCGCCACTGCCGCTGGTTGAGGAGGCGCGCCAGCGCCGTCTCGAAACCAAGCCCCCGTCAGCCACGGCGGTGGTAGCTGATGTCGCCGTTGGGCATTCGTTTCGTGGTGTAGCGGGTGTCGTGGGCGCGCTTGTGGTGCCAGTGGCACAGGAGGATGTCCCGGTTGGCGGGTGGTGAGGCCCGTTGAGTGCCTACCTCGCCGAGCGGCTGCCCGTCTCCCTCCGCACCACCGGGATCGCGTTGGGCGCAGGCTGGGCGACGGTGCTCATCGGTGGCACGGCGCCTCTGGTGGGCAGCGTCCTGCATCGAGGTGGTGCCGTCATCGGCGTCCCCGTGTTCGTGGTCGCGCTGGGTGCGGCAGCGCTGTTCGTGGTGCTCCGGGCCCCGGCGCCCGCCCGGCCCGTGCCCGTGCCCTTCCCACCCCAAGGGGTGGGGGAGTACCCGTCCCGGGTGATGCGAGGGAGTTGGCCAAGCACGACGGTGGGACCCATGCCCACCACGCCGGACCGCCGTGATCAACCGACCGACGTCCGCTTCGCCGTCCCTGCAGTGCCCGCGTCCCACGTCGACCGCCCACGCCTGGTCGGACTCTTGGACGAGGCGGCGGCACTGCCTCTGACCCTCATCGGCGCCCCCGCCGGGAGCGGCAAGACCGCGCTGGCCGCCGCGTGGTCGGCGCGCCGCACGACCTCCGGCCGGCTCGGCTGGATCACGTTCGAGGACGGCGACCAGGGCGCGTCGGCGTTCTGGCCCTTGGTCGGCGCGGGCCTCTCGGCCACGGGAGTCCAGCTTCCCGACCCCCCTCGTGGCGGGTATGCGACGCACCGCGCCATGCTCACGGCGATCTGTGCCGCCCTGACGAAGGCGCCAGAGCAGGTCACCTTGGTCCTGGACGGGCTCGAGGTCGCCGACCCTGCCCTCGGTGACGACATCGCCTGGGTGCTCCGCCACACCGGCCACCGGCTCCGGCTGGTCATCCTCACGCGGGTGGACCCGTTGCTCCCGCTGCACCGCTTCCGGCTGGACGACGCCATGGCGGAGCTGAGGGCGGCAGATCTCGCCTTCACCGACGGCGAGGCCGCCAGGTTGGTCGCGACCTCGGGATCGACGCTGCGCCCCGAGTCGGTGACGAGGCTGGTCAGCGTCACCCGGGGATGGGCGGTCGGGCTGCGCTTCGCCGCCCTGCACCTCGCCGCCGCCGAGGATCCGGACCGTGCCGTGGACGGGCTGGCGGGAGACTCCGGGAACATCGCGGAGTACCTGATGTCGGAGGTGCTGCAGACCCTGCCCTCGGTCGATCGCGAGCTCCTCCTGCGCACCAGCGTGGTCGACGTGCTGCGGCCCGGCCTCTGCGAGCTGCTGGGTGGCCGCGGCGCGGGACGCCGGTTGGCCCAGCTCGCCCACGCCAACGTGCTCGTGGAGGCCGTCACCGGTCAGCCCGGCTGGCACCGCTACCACCCCTTCCTCAAGGACCTGCTGCGCGCCGAGGTCTCGTTCGCCTCGCCGAGGCTGACCAGGCGGCTGGGCCGCCAGGCCGCGCGCTGGTACGCCGACGAGGGGATGCTCGGCGAGGCCGTGACGCACGCGGCGACCTCGGGATGGTGGGCCGATGCGGCGGCGTACGCCGTGGACGGACTGGCCGTCGCCGAGCTGATCGTCGGGGACGACTCGACCGGGGTGGTGCGGGCCCTGCGAGAGCTGCCTCACGATGTCTCCGGGCCGCACGCTGCGGTGACCAGAGCCGCCCTGGCACTGTCGCGTCGCGACCTCGGGGAATGCGACCGCGAGCTCGCCCGGGTCCGCGGTGCCCGTGAGCGCTCGAAGGCGGAGGTCGACCCGGGTCTCGACCTCGCGGTCGCCGCCGTCGTGACGGGCCGGACCTGCGCCGGCGACGACGCCGATGCGATCGCATCGGCCCACCGGCTCATCGACCAGCTCGCCGCCCACCCCCAGCACGACGTCCGGGGCCACCGCGTCCTCACGGCCCTCGGTCACGTGAGCCTGGGTGTCGCCCAGCTCCGGGCCGGCGACATCAATGCAGCGGGCGACACCCTCGTGTCGGCTGCCGCCGCGGCCGAGGACGCTCCCTGCACTCCGCTGCGGGTCATCGCCCTCGCCCAGCTCGCGATGGCGGCGGCGCTGGAGGGTCGTCTCACGCGGGCTCGCGACCTGGCCTCGCGGTCGGTCGCCCTGGCCGACGAGGCGAGCCTGGCGCCGTGGGCGCGGCCTCCTCTCGCAGAGGTCGCCCTGGCGTGGGTCGGCGCCGAGCGGTACGACGTCGGGGCCAGCCAGCAGCACCTCGACGCGGCGCTGCGCTGGAACGGCGGCGACTCGCTGGCAACCGGGCTGTCGGCGGTCGTTCGCACGCGCCTGCTGCGCACGCTCGGCGACGTGACCCATGCCGAGGCCGTGGCCCAGGAGAAGGCGGCTGCACTGGGCGACGGCCTCCCGTGGCTCTCCGACCTGCTCCGCCGCGAGGCCGCCGAGTCCGCGATCGACCAGGACCAGCCCGACCGGGCTCTCGAGATCCTCGCCGGGCTCACCCAGCCGGACGCCCGGGCCACCGTCCTCGTCAGGGGCTACGCCCAGCTGCGGTGCGCGGACCGGGACCGCCTGGACGGGACCCTCGAACGCCTCAACCGTCCGGACGGCTCCGGTGGCGTCACCGAACGGGTGGACGTGCTGGTCCTCCAGAGCGCGCACGCGTTGCGCCGGGGCGAGGGCCACCGCGCCAGGACGGCACTGCGCAAGGCTCTCGAGCTCGCGGCTCCGGAAGCACGGCGACGCCCCTTCCGCGACGCGCCGGCCACGGTACGCGAGGCTCTCGTGTCCGACCCCGCCCTGCTGGAGCAGCACGCCTGGCTGGGCATGGAGGCACCGCCACACGCGTCCGAGCGATCCGGCTGGTGGCCCGGCCAGGAGGCCGGGCCCGAGGCCCTCCACGGTCAGGTCATCGAGCCGCTCACGCCCAAGGAGCAGCAGGTCCTCGGACTCCTCGCCGAGCTGCTCACCACCGAGGAGATCGCCTCCACGATGTTCGTCTCCGTGAACACGGTGCGAACCCACATCCGCAGCATCCTGCGCAAGCTCGCGGTGTCGCGTCGCAACGACGCGGTCCGGCGGGCGCGGGCGCTGAGCCTCATCACGGGGTGAGCCTGGTTGCGAGCCCGGTCATGGGCCCCGGTCGTGGGCCCCGGTCTGAAGCCCGGTCATCCCTCCAGGGTGAGGCCGGCCGACGGTCCCCACGGCATGGTGAGCACCCTCGATCCACGCTGAGAGCCAGGACGCGGAGGACGCATGAGCGAGTGGACGCTGCCCGTCGTGGCCGTCCTGCTGCTGGCGTACGGCGCGGTGTCCGGACGCGCCCAGCGCTCGCCCGTCTCGCAGGCGATGGTGTTCGTCTCGCTGGGACTTCTCGTGGGCAACCGGGCCCTCGACTTCGTCGACGTCGGCGCTGCCAGCAGCTTCCTGCGTCACCTGGCCGAGGCGACCCTGACCCTGATGCTGTTCACCGACGCGGTCCGCATCAACCGCGGCGCCCTGCGCCGGGAGGCCCAGGTTCCGATCCGGCTCCTGGGCCTCGGCCTGCCGCTCACGATCGCGGCAGGCACGGCGGGCGCCTGGCTCCTGTTCCCCAGCCTCGGGCTCTGGACGGCGGCCGCGCTCGCGACGATCCTCGCGCCGACCGACGCCGCGTTGGGGCAACCGGTGGTGAGCAACCAGCGCCTGCCCTCGCGCATCCGACAGGGACTGAACCTGGAGAGCGGTCTCAACGACGGGATCTGCGTGCCGCTCCTGATCATCTTCCTCACCCTGGCGGAGGCGCAGGAGGGCGACGCCGGCATCGAGCCCCTGCGCGTGGTCACCGAGGAGATCGGCTTCGGGCTCGTCGCCGGGGTCGTCGCGGGTGGCCTGGCCGGGCTGGTGCTGCGCCAGGCCCGGCGCCGCGAGTGGATGGCGATGCCGTGGCAGCAGATCAACGGCGTGGCCACGCCGCTGCTCGCCTACTCCCTGGCCGTCGCGCTCGGAGGCAGCGGGTTCATCGCATCGTTCGTCGCCGGCATCACCTTCGCCCTGGTCTCCGGTGCGGCCGCAGAGCACACGACGGCGTTCGCCGAGCAGACAGGCGAGATGCTGAACGCCGTGACGTTCCTCATGTTCGGCGCGGTGCTGCTCGGGCCCGCGTTGACCGATCTGGACTGGCGGGTGGCGACGTACGCCGTCCTGAGCCTCACCGTCGTGCGGATGCTGCCCGTGGTGATCGCCACCCTCGGGATGCGGATGCGCCGGGTCACCGTCGGGTTCCTCGGTTGGTTCGGGCCCCGAGGCCTCGCATCGATCGTCTTCGTGCTGTTGCTCGCGGAGGAGAGCGGGCTGCCCGAGGCGCAGCTGATGCTCACGGTCGTGACGATCACCGTGGCCCTGTCGGTCGTTGCCCACGGCATCACCGCGTGGCCCGGCGCGAACCGCTACGCCGACTGGTACGACGCGCACAGCCACGACCACGACTCCATGCCGGAGAGCACTCCCGTCGCCGTTCCGCGGGGACGCCCCTCGGTGCTCGAGCCCGCCCATCACCCCCTCCGAGAGCCCGCCACCCCATCCTGAGAAAGAGGCCCACGATGACCACGTCAGACCACGAGTTGCCGGGTCGACTGTCCGAGCAGCAGCGTGCCGAGCTGACCGAGCTGCTGAGCCAGGTCGACAGCGTCGAGCTCAAGCTCACCGTCCCCGACTCGGAGCGGCGCGCCGCAGTGGGCGCCCTGGGCATGGACCCGCTCAATGCCCAGATCCGGCAGGTGTTCTTCTTCGACACCCCGGACCTCCGGCTGAACGCCGCCGGGCTCGTCGTCCGGGCCCGACGCATCCAGGGACGCGGCGACGACTCCGTCGTCAAGCTTCGACCGGTGGTGCCCACGGACCTCGGGAAGGAGCGCGACTCCGAGAACCTCGGGGTCGAGGTCGACGCGATGCCCGGCGGGTTCGTCTGCTCCGCCACGCTCAAGCGCACCCTCGGACCCAAGAGCGTCAAGCGCGTCGCCGGAGGCGACAGGCCCATCCGCAAGCTGTTCTCCAAGGAGCAGCGGGCGTTCTACAAGGCCCATGCCCCGGCGGACCTCGAGCTCGACGACCTGGCGGTGCTCGGACCGATCACCCTGCTGAAGCTCAAGTTCTCGACACCCGACCGCGCCCACAAGCTCGTCGCCGAGCTCTGGTTCTACCCCGACGGCTCGCGCATCCTCGAGCTCTCGACCAAGACCACCCCCGCCGAGGCCTTCGACGTCGCCGACGAGCTCCGCTCCTACCTCGACAGTCTGGGACTGGACCTCTCCGGGGACCAGCAGACCAAGACGAAGACGGCGCTGACGTTCTTCGCCGCTGCTGCCTCCGACACCGCCTGACCGGGCCAAGGCCGCCCGGCCGCTGGCTGACCACTAGCGTGTCCGTCGTGGACCCAGAGCACGGCGCCGCACCGCGTATCGGCCCCTTCGACCTCGCCCACTCCGGTGGCCTGCTCTACGGCGCCGTCGTCACGGCCGCCGTCCTGGTAACGGTCGGCGGTCACGACGCGTCCGTCGCGCACGTCGTGGGCGCGTGGGTGATCGTGCTGGGCACCTACTGGATGACGCACGTCTACGTGGTGACCTGGGAGGCGCAGTTCCACGGCGACAGCCGGCACCTGGGCTCCCGACTCCTCGACGGCGCGCGCAGCGAGCTCACGGTGCTGGCCGGCGGCCTGCCGGCCATGGTCGTCTTCCTCGTCGCCTCGGCGACGGGCCTCGACGCGTTCGAAGCCGAACGCATCGCCCTCTACTCCACCGTCGTGCTGCTCGCCACCGTCGGCTTCATCGGCGCCAGGCGGGCCGGCCGCGGACAGGCCGGCGCCTGGATGGAGGCGCTCGGCGCTGCAGCGCTCGGCCTGGTCATGGTGGCGGCGAAGTCGCTGCTCCACTAGTGCCCTGAGCCTGGCTACACCTCCGTGACGGACGGTTGGGCGCTTCTTCGTCCTGAGCGTTCGTTCGTCAAGGCCTCAGGGGTGGTCATCTGGGGTGTACGCACGTGTGTTCAAGACCGAGGCTTGAACACACGTGCGTACAACCAGACGTGGCTGCCCGTGGAGCCGCGCGTTCGGGAGAGGGCGGCGCGGCCTTCGGCGTCCGATCCGGTCGGCTACTGCCGCGCCATCGCGACCCGCATCCGCTCCTCGGGATCGATGACGTGGTCGTTGTCGTCGGCGCCGGTGTCGAGCTGCACCCAGTGGATCTTGCCGGTGAACCGGCTCGAGTGCATGTCGTAGTCCGGCGACACGCAGGTGCCCGACTCGTAGCCGATGTCGGTGGTCTCGTCCGCGGAGAAGACCATCGGCTGCGTCATCTCGACCCGACCGCGGCCGACCTCCGTGCCGTCGTGGTAGAGCGTCACGTCACCGCCCTTGGCCAGTCCGCCCCCGTCGTACGCGAACTCCATCCGGACCTGGTGGTGCCCGGCAGGGACGGGCGTGTCCGCAGTCGCCGAGAACTCGTGGATGCCCAGCACGTTGTAGACGAACTTCAGGTGTCCGTCGTTGACGTAGACGGCCCAGCCGCCGAAGCGTCCGCCCTGCGCGATCAGGACGCCCGAGGCACCGCCGTCGGGCACCTCGATGTCGGCGGTGACCGAGAACGACTTGTTCTTGATGCTGACCACGCTGTTCTCCGACAGGCGGCCCATCCCGGCGAAGAACAGCTGCGAGGTGCCCTTCAGGAGCGTCGGCCTGCCGGCCAGGTCGGGGTTGAGGCGCTCCCCCGAGCGGTCGTCCAGCGGGAGCACGTTGTACCTCACCGCCTCGATCAGCCACAGTCGCTGCAGCTTCGCGAGCATCTCGGGGTGCTCGGCCTTGAGGTCGCGGGCCTGGCTGTAGTCCTGGTTGCCGTCGTAGAGCTCCCAGACGTCGTCGTCGAAGCTCTGCTGGTCGGGGTCGACGATCAGCCACGGGGTCTTGTGCTTGGTGACGGCGCTCCAGCCCTTGTGGTAGATGCCGCGGTTGCCGAACATCTCGAAGTACTGCAGGTCGTGGCGCTCGGCGGCGGCTCCGTCCTTGAAGGCGTAGAGCATGCTCGTGCCCTCGATGGGCGCCTGCTGCACGCCGTTGACCATGGCCGGCTCGGGCAGCCCGGCCGCCTCGAGGATCGTGGGGGCGACATCGATCACGTGCGTGAACTGCGACCGGAGGCCGCCGGGCTCGTCGATCCCGTTCGGCCAGTGCACGATCGTGCCGTTGCGGGTGCCGCCCCAGTGCGAGGCCACCTGCTTGGTCCACTGGAACGGCGAGTTCATCGCCCAGGCCCAGCCCACCGAGTAGTGGTTGTAGGAGCTCGGCGAGCCGAACTCGTCCACCTTGCTCATCATGAACTCGGGAGTCTCGACGGCCGCCATGCCGTTGAAGTTGGCCATCTCGTTGAAGGCGCCGTTCATCGTGCCCTCGGCCGAGGCCCCGTTGTCGCCGATGATGTAGTAGACGATCGTGTCGTCGAGGATCTCCAGGTCTTCCAGGGTGTCGACCAGACGTCCGACCTGCCGGTCGGTGTGCTCGAGGAAGCCGGCGTACACCTCCATCTGCCGCTCCAGCACCGGCTTGAGGTCCTCGGGCATGTCGTCCCACGCGGTGATGAGGTCGTGGCGGGGCGTGAGCTCGGTGTCCGCGGGCACGACCCCCAGCTCCTTCTGCCGGGCCAGGATCTGCTCGCGCTGCACGTCCCACCCCTCCGAGAACTGCCCGCGGTACTTGTCGACCCACTCCTGGGCGACGTGGTGCGGAGCGTGGGTCGCGCCGGGCGCGTAGTAGACGAAGAACGGCCGGTCGGGCATCAGCGCCTTCTGCTGGCGGATCCAGCTCACCGCACGGTCCGTGAGGTCCTCGGTGAGGTGGTAGCCCTCCTCGGCCGTCGCCGGCGGCTCGACCGGAGTGGTCCCGTCGTAGAGGGCCGGCTCGTACTGGTTGTTCTCACCACCGATGAAGCCGTAGAAGGTCTCGAACCCGCCGCCACCCGAGGGCCACGCATCGAACGGACCCATCGGCGAGGTCTGCCAGACCGGCACCTCGTGGCACTTGCCGAACTGGGCCGTCGAGTAGCCGTTGAGCTTGAGCGTCATCGGCAGCGTGGCCTTGGTGTTGGGCCGCACGGAGGACATGCCGGGTGCGGACGTCGCCGTCTCGGTGATGCTGCCCATGGCCACCGAGTGGTGGTTGCGACCCGTCAGCAGCGCCTGGCGCGTGGGCGCGCACAGGGCCGTCGTGTGGAAGCGGTTGAACCGCAGCCCGCCGGCCGCCAGGCGCTCCGCTGTGGGCGTCTGGCAAGGACCGCCGAAGGCGCTGGAGGCGCCGAACCCGACGTCGTCCAGGAGGACCACCAGCACGTTGGGAGCCCCTTTCGGCGGGGTCAGCGGCTCGATGGGTGGGAACGCGGTGTCGGGGTCCTTGGCGTCGTACGTCACGAGCCCGGTCGCCGGGCGGTCAGGGATCGGCAGCATCGTGCGGGCGTGACGGTCGTTCGTCATCTGTCTGGTCTCCTCGCGCCCTGTCCGGGCATGCTGGTGCAGTCTGTAGAGGCCACCATGCCGAGGCGACGGCGCACCTCACCCCGCATGGATGAGCGTCGTCGTGTGGATCCGGGCTTACCTGACGCCCTGGCCGGAGCTACCCCGGCTGCGACGCACCGCCTCGACCAGCACCTGCAGCCCGAGGCCCACGATCAGCAGGTCGAGGAGCATCTGGCCGGTGACCATGAGACGGGCGAACTCCGACTGGGCACTGATGTCGCCGAAGCCCACCGTGGCGAAGATGGTCACCGTGAAGTAGAGCGCGTCCGAGCGGCTGAGTGCCTCGCTGAAGGCTGCCGCGTCGTTCTCGGCGAGGATGAAGTACGACGCCGCGAAGAGCACCAGGAAGGCCGCGGTCGCCGTCGCCAGCGCCTGGACGGCGCGGAGGCCGGGAAGTCTGGAGCGCACGACGGACCGCAGCTGCCAGACCATCACCCAGCCCAGCACGCCGAGCGCCAGGACCAGCCCGGCGACGACGTACGCGCCCGAGCGGTCGTCCAGGGGCAGCAGGTAGTAGAGGACGACCATCAGAATGGCGCTCACGACGGCGCGCACCAGGCCCCACACGAGCTGTCGACGTCGACGCTCTTCCGAGACGTGGGACTTCGACGCTTCTGACGACATCACCGCACCATCCGCCATGGGTCCTGTGGCGGCGGGCAGCCGCTCGCCCAGTCTCGGCGTCGTGGCACAGCGGCGAATCATCCGCGTCGGGTGAGGCGGACCCGCGGCCACGTCAGGATCCTGGGCGACGCGACGAAGGGGGCGGCACCATGACGGACGACGCCGGCTCGACTTCCGACGCTGGCACGGCCGCCGGCGTCGCACCCGCCAGCGCGGCAGCTGAGCCGCAGGCCCTCGCCTGGCTGCCCCGGCTCGGTGTCCTGTGCTGGAGCTTCGTCGGCTTCGTCGTCGCCCTGGCGATCGTGACGACCGCCCTGGCCGCCGTGAACGAGATCGTGCTCCCGCTGACCTTCGCCGCCGTGCTGGCCGTCGTCTTCCGCCCCGCGGCGGAGCACCTCGAGCGGCGCGGTCTCAGGCCGACCATCGGCGCGGGCCTCGTCGTCCTGGGCCTCATCGCCGGGGTGACCGTGGTCGCCGTCGCCACTGTCCGCGGCATCGTCGACCAGATGGCCGAGATCGGCGCCTCCGTCGACGCGGCCCTGCAGACGGCGGCCGAGGAGCTCGCCGTGGACGTCGAGACGCTCGAGACTGCTCGTACGTCGGTCGAATCGGCAGCGCCGGCGGTGGGCACCGGCTTCCTCAGCCAGCTCGTGGACGGCGTCAGCACCCTGCTCGGACTCGCGAGCGGCCTGATCCTGGGCGCCCTGATCATGTACTACCTGCTGAAGGACGGCGCCCGCCTGCAACGCTCGTTCGTGGACCAGCTGGACCCGTCACTCCGATCCGGTGCCGACGACTTCTTGACCAGCACCGGTCAGAGCCTGCGGGACTACGGCCGCGGCCGGACATTGATGTCGGCCAGCGTCGCCGCCGTCATCGGCCTGGTCAGCCTCCTCCTCGGGCTTCCGCTCATCTTCACGATCGTGGTGGCGAACTTCATCGGGGGCTACATCCCCTACATCGGCGCCTTCCTCGGGGGCGGGCTCGCCGTGATGGTGGCGCTGGGAGAGAGCGGCCTGCCGGCCGCCGCCGTGATGCTCGTGGTGGTGGTGGCAGCCAACCTGATCCTCGAGAACGTCGTCGAGCCCAAGGTGATGGGCGACACGCTGCGCATCCATCCGCTGGTGGTGCTGGTGGTGACGGCCCTGGGCGGCCTGGTCGGCGGCATCGTCGGGCTGATCCTCGCGGTGCCGTTCTACGTGATCGCCAGGGACGCCATCTCCCGCCTGCGTTCCGGCGGCTTCTTCGTCGACATCGCGACGAGGGCCGAGCCGACCGTACGGCGCGCTCTGAGCTGACGTTCTCATCCGTTGTGGGTGACGGCACGGGCGACGTTGCTGCGTAGCGTCCGCCAAGCCGGCTCACCGCTGGAGTGAGGCACGTGAACGGGAGGAGGCGCGAGCGGCGTGAACGTCCTGCTGGGCCTCGTCATCACCGCCGTCGCCACCGCCGTCACCGTCTCCGTGATGCTGCTGGTGCGTCGGCGCGCGCCCGAGGGCAGCTACTTCACCGACGGAGACCGCGCGTCCGGCGTCTTCGGGGTGCTGGCGACCGGCTTCTCGGTGCTCCTCGGCTTCATCATCTTCCTGGCCTTCTCGTCCTACGACGAGTCGCGGAGCGGCGCCGAGGCGGAGGCGATCATCGTCGCGCAACAGGTGCAGACGGCGCAGTACCTGCCAGAGGTGAGCGCAGAGCTCACCGGCGAGCTGGTGTGCTACGCCAGGACCGTTGCCGGCAGCGAGTGGGACGCCCTCAACCAGGGAGCTCTCGGCGACCAGATCAACCCGTGGGGTGTGGAGCTGTTCCGCACGATCTCCACGGTCGACCCGGGCACGGCGACCGAGCAGTCCGCCTACGACCGGTGGATGGACCAGACCTCCAACCGGGAGCAGGCGCGGCTCGCGCGGATCCACGGGGCGGAGGGCATCATCCCGACGCCGCTGTGGCTCGTCCTGTTCCTGATCTCCGCCGTCGTGTTCGCCTACCTGCTGTTCTTCGCCGACCCGTCGGAAGGCCGGGTGACCCAGGGCATGCTCATGGGCAGTGTGACCGTCGTGATCTCCGCCCTGCTGCTGCTGTTGCTGTTCTTCGACCATCCGCACGGCGACGGAGTGGGTCGGCTCCAGCCGACCGCGATGGAGCGGACGCTGCGGCTGGTCGACATCCAGGCCGAGACCATCGGTCTCGACCTCGCCCCTCCCTGTGACGGTCATGGCCAGTCCCGCTGACCAGGCCGAGGCCGCCGGCTGGAGCTGGCAGGAGCTGCTCGTCACCGTGATGCTGGTGATCGCGGCGCTGGCGACGTCGTGGAGCAGCTATCAGGCAACGCGATGGAACGGCGAGCAGGCAGCCGCGGCCGGCAGGACCAACGCGATCCGGATCGAGGCGGCCCGCGTCGACGGGCTGTCGCGCTCCCAGACCCAGGTCGACGTCGCCACCTTCATCGCGTGGGCCGACGCGGACCAGCGCCGCGAGACTGAGGTGGCCGACTTCTACGTCGACCGCTTCCGTGACGAGTTCCAGCCGGCGTTCGAGGCGTGGAGGGCGACGGACCCGCTGTCGGACGCGACGGCCCCGCCGACGCCGTTCGCCATGCCGGAGTACCAGCTCGCCGCAGCCGAGAAGGCGGCGGAGCTCGACGCAGCCGCCGAAGCGTCCGCCGGCGAGGTGCGCGAGAACATCCAACGATCCAGCAACTACGTCCTGACCGTCGTGATGTACGCCGTCGTGCTCTTCTTCGCGGGAGTGAGCACCAGGCTGCGGAGCAAGCGGCTGCGCTGGGTGACGACGATCGCGGGCGTGGTCGTGCTGCTCGCCGCCCTGGCCTGGGTGGCGACCTTCCCGGTGAGCCTGGCTGTCTGACCTGCTCGCTGCCGAGGGATCAGGGCCGCGCTGCCAGCCATTCCTGGGCATGCCGATAGGCGTCCAGGCTCGCCTCGCCCAGCACCTCGGTCGCTGGGAAGAGCCGGACGTCACCGGCGCCCTCGACCGTCCGGGTTCCGTCGGGTCTGGGCCATCAGCTCCTCGTCGAGACCCGAGAGGTAGAACCGCTGCTGCTGGAGGTGAGACCCCCGCCGATCGGGCCGAAGATGCTGGCGTAGAGACCGTGCACAGGGTTCACGCCGGCCAGGACCCCGGCGGCGATGCCGTCGGGGACGCTGCTGATGGCGCCCGGGACACCGGCGAGCTGATCCTGCTTCAGCGTCCGGCGATCGGGGGCGATTCCGGCCCACCAACGAGCCATCCTCGCCCCTTCCTCACCCACCGATCGGAGTCGCTGCGCGCGTCAGAGTGCCGAGCGCCCGGCTCGCGCGGCCTCCCCCTCGATGGATGAGTGGCGTCAGTACTCCCGGTCGCCGCCGTACATCGTCACGGCGTAGATCACCAGGATGTCGATGACGATCATGATCGTGTACCAGACGGGAGCGGCCGACAGGAACGCCAGGTTGCTGATGGCGCTGAGCATCGCGACGGCGATGGCCGCGATCCGGCCCCAAGTCTTCCCCCAGAACAGCGCTGATGCGGCCAGCACCATGCCGACGCCGAGCGCCATGTGCCAGATGCCCCACGCGTTGTAGTCGACGCTGACGACGAGGTCCGACGACGGTACGGCGTAGACATCGTCCTCGAACAGAGCGACGAATCCGCCGATGACGTGGAACACCCCGACCAGCACCATCACGCAGACCGCGAACCCGATCAGGCCGTGCCAGCCGCGGTGCTCGTCCTCGGGGTCCAGGTACGTCTCACCTGTCGTTTCGTTGGTCATGTGCCGTCTCCTCCTCAGAACTGTGAGTGCAGAACTGTCAGTGCAGGCTCGGGCATCGCTCGCTCCCGCGCTTCCCCCATAGCGGATGAGGCCGAGCCGGTGCGATCGTCGGTCCGGGGTCGGTCGCGAGCCAGGAATCTCACTCGCCGGGAGTGATCCGCGTGGTGGATCCGGGCGCCACGCTGGTGACGGCGACGGCGACGGCGTCTGCCGGCAGGGACGACAGAGAGGCAGAACGCTATGGGCACCTCGCTCCGACCGGTGGTGACTGCGGTCGCACTGGTGGTCGCCGCCCTGCTCCTCGGGGCGTGCGGCGACGGTGACGGGGAGCCGCCGTCGGTCGACCCGACAAGGTCGCTCAGCCCGACGGCCGATCGCCCTAGCCCGACCAGGTCGCCGACGCGGTCGAGCTCCCCTGCTGAGTCGGAGTCCGCGCCGGCTCCGACCGAGCCCGCCGAGTCCCCCGAGCCCTCGGAGCCAGCCGAGTCCCCCGAGCCCACGGAGCCCGCCGAGTCCCCCGAACCGTCCGAGCCCGCCGAGTCCCCCGAACCGTCCGAGCCCGCCGAGTCCCCCGAGCCTTCCGAGCCCGCCGAGTCCCCCGAACCGAGCGAGCCTGCCGAGTCGTCCGAGGCGACCTCCGAGCCGTCGCCCGAGGCTGGTGACGAGACGGACGCCGAGACGGACAGCTCAGAGGTGCCAGCCGGTCTGTGGTGGCTGTTGGCAGCGCTGGCGATCGGGCTGGCGGTCGGGATCCCGTTGCTGCTGCGGTCTCGCCGACGCAAGGCGTGGCAGTCCGACCTCGCGCTGGCGGTGGACGAGGTGTCGTGGCTCGCCCGCGAGCTCGTGCCCGAGCTGAGCCGCACCGGCTCCCGTGCGCAGGCCGCCGGCGGCTGGGCCGTCTCAGCGGAGCGGGCCCGCCTTCTCGAGGAGAAGCTGACCGCCCTCGACGTCTCTGCTCCTGACGAGTCCGGCCGAGCGCGTGCCCGTACCTTGCGCGACGCGGTGCACGTGGCGCGGGAGCGACTGGGGGCGCTGGACTCCGGCGAGCCCGACGACACCCTCGCTCCTGAGCTGCGCAACGTCGCCGCCGACCTGGAGTCCGCCCTGCGGTCGGTGGGAGCCGTCCCTCCCGCACCGGGAGGGACGAGCCTGCCGCAGACGTGGTGACCCGACGGCACAGTCGGCGCAAGGACTACTCGAGGTGCGTCGGCGCTCCGATGTCGAGCCAACGGGTCCGTTGCCTGGCCTCGGCCGAACCCGCGGCGAGCGCGCGTTCCAGCACCGAGCGGTCGTCCCGGAAGTGGGACCATCCTTCCTTGGGGCGGCGGTTTCGGACCGAGACCGGCGCCAGCCTGGCCGGTTGGATCGCCCTGCGCCGGGTCGAGCGGGCCCGCGCCCTGCTCGAGGACTCGGAGCTCACGGTCAGTGGTGTCGCCCCTGCCGTCGGGTTCGGCTCCACCGAGGCGATGCGCCGCCATTTCGCCGCGCAGACCGGCACGACCCCGCACGCCTACCGGGCGACGTTCCGCGGCTCGCGGTCGACGACCAGGCAGCTGAGCCCGACGGGGACTACGGCTTGATGTCGTCGTAGCACGCACGGCGCTTGACAGCCCAGGCAACCAGGTGTCACACTTCTCTTACACATGTAAGAGGAGAGACGATTTGACGCCGAAACCCCTCAGTGGCGACGAGCTGCTGGGGATGCTGGCCGCGCTGGCCAACCCGATTCGGCTCCGGATCCTCGCGCAGCTGGCGGAGGGACGTGACTACGTCAGCCACCTGGCTCGTGAGATCGGTGTCAGCCGTCCTCTTCTCCACATGCACCTGCAACGGCTCGAGGCCGTCGGCCTGGTGGTCGGCAGCCTCGAGCTCTCCGAGGACGGCAAAGCGCTGAAGTACTACGACGTCGCGCACTTCGACGTCCACCTGACCGCCGCGACCGTGGCGGCGGCCGCCAAGACCCTGACCACCCTGGACCCGTGAAGGATCCAGCCCCAAGGAGCACTTCTGATGTACGCGATGGCGGCAATGCAGTCGTTCACCTGGCCGGATGCAGCTGGCGTAGCGGCCCTGGCGCTGGCAGTCGTGGCGCTGGTGGGCTTCGCCGTCGCGGGCTTCGTCCAGCTTCGCACCGCCAAGATCAGCGCCGGCCAGGAGGACGAGCTCCGCCAGCTGGTCCGTCGCTACGAGCACCTGGCCGAGACGACCCTCGACGCGCAGCAGCGCGCGGCCTCCGACATGTCGGAGATGAGGTCACGGACCGCCTCGATCGAACAGATCCTGCGCACCGTCGAATGAGTCGCCCCCTCGCGTGCCGCCTCTAGGGCGTACACCAGAGCGCATTCGCGAGCTTCCAACCCTCGCGAGTACGGACCAGGTGCAGGTACTCGTGGTACGGCTCAGAGCGGACGAGCACCGACGCGATGTCGTGCTTGATGTCGAGCACGTCGACCTCGATCCTGCGATCTGCGAGACGACTGGCCACCTGAACACCCTCGCCCTCGCCCGTCCAGCTGATCATCTGCTCGGCCGACACGCACGAGAGCGTGGACGCCTGATCCTGACCGGGCGAGCGCTTGACGAGATCGCGGTGGAGGGCTCGCTCCATGCGTGCGACATCACCGTCGAACCACCCGTCGAAGTAGTCGTGAACTGTCGCGACGATCAGTGCTGTGTCGTCGTCCATGGCTGTCCCCCTTCGGCGGACAAAGCGGCCAGGTGGCTGCCTCGACTCTATTCGTTGCTGCGCGCCGAACGCAGGGTCATGGTCATGTCGGATCGTGGTCGACGGCGAGGTGGGCATTGCTACCACGAGCTGGGCAGTCCCATTTGAGCCACGCCTCGTCACAGCACCCGGCGGGCCGCAAACCGGAAGCGAGCCACACCCACAAACCGGGTGGGCAGCTCAAAAGAGAGCGAACCCGCCGAGCGCCTAGACCGAGTCTGGCCAGACGTCGGTCCTGCCGGGAGTCTCTAGTCGCCCGGTTTGACGCAGTCGAGGGGCCCGCAGTCGTAAGCGGACGGGCACAAGTCAGCCGTACAGGTGCTGCGCACGCTCGGCTCGGGCACCGAAGTCGACTTGTGCCGGCTTGAGTACGAAGCGGTCCCTACCGGATGAGTCACCCCGCCGGGCAGCAGATCGAGCCCCGCGCGACTTCAACGCCGAAGAACGTACCGTTCTCGTGAGGTGCCGTTCGGTCCGTGTTCCGACGGACCATCAGCCCTGAAACCAAACCGTGTGTAGAGGCGGCGAGCGGCGGCACCCCCGCCGACGTCCCGCCCGAAGGTCGTCACCTCCACATCACCGATGGGCCAACGCTGGAGAATCTCCTCCATGAGCATGTGAGCGACCCCGGAACGCCGCTGAGTAGACCGAACGCTCAACCAATTGATTGCGTGAGGTTCGTCGTCACGGCTGAGCAGGGCCGCGCCGGCCACTGCATCACCCTCGACGACCACGACCGCGGTCCCTCGCACAATCCCTCTTCGGATGTGCTCCTCGAAGTCGGGCATGGGGCCGAACAGATCTTCAACCTCATCGGCCAGTTCCAGCCAGGAGGCGACATCCTCCGAGATTCCATCGCGAACTAGCCTCACCTGGCCAAGCCTAGGCAAACCAGTATCCGACGTCGCGGCCGCGCGATCCGTGTTGGCAACCGCAACGCGTCCTGGTGTGCGACGAGGATATTCGTCTGTCCGCCGCGATCAGGCGTCGCCTCAACAATCGAATCTGCCGGGTCCGGCTATCCCACCTAGAGGCCGGGGCAATGACCGCCGCGTGGTCGAACGAAGGAATGAAACGTCCTGGGAGACCGTGGCGGGCGGCTGACTCGCCTGCCGGGACGCGACCCGGAGGTGCTCGACCCGAGCGTCGACGCGGCGAAGGTGCGCGCCATGTACACCAATGCTGCCTTCGGCTCGTGTCAGAGCGGGCCGTCGAAGATCAGGGTGTCAAGCCCCCGCCGCACTCCTGGCACGTCCGCGACCCTCCGGATCGCCAGCAGCGATCCGTCGACGTAGGGCTGCGGACTCTCGCCCGTGTCGTGACGCATGATGAGGCGCTCTCCGGAACCACCAAAGATGATCTCCGTGCTGACCACGAAGCTGGGCAGGCGCACCGAGTGGACGCGCGAGCCGCCCACCTCGGCGCCTCGCGCCTCGACCGGCCCGTGCAGCTCCTCGAGCGGCACCGCGCCCCTCGGCTCGCGGACCTGGGCGAGGGCCTCGGCCAGCTCGCGGGACGTACCGCTGGGAACGTCGGGCTTCCTCTGACTGGCGTAGTCGAGGATCTCCCAATGGTCGAGGTGCTGGGCGGCCATTTGCGCGGCGCGTAGAAGCACCGCGGCCATGACCGAGAAGTTGCCGGCCGCGAAGACGCCGACCCCCTGCTGTCGGGCACGCCGGTCGAGTTCGGCGTAGTCCTCGGCGCTCAACCCACTGGAGCCGACGACCACGTGCACGCCCACATCGACGGCGGCCTCCACGTGTTGCCTGACCGCAGTGGCGCTGGTGTAGTCGACGAGTACGTCGACCTCGGCGGCCTCCAACGCCTCGACCACGGTTGCGTAAACGGAACCGGTACTCGAACCGCCGAACTCTCCCACGCTCCGTCCTGCGGCGGAACGCGATACTCCGGCAGTCAGTACGAGATCGTTGGCCTCATTGATCGCTCGGACGATGGGCTGAGCCGTCCAGCCGGTCAGGCCGGCGAAGCACACGTTGACCATCTGGCGACGCTAGACCACTACCAGGAAATGGGCTCGGCGTCCCGGCACCCACCATCGTCTTTCCGTCGCCTGCGGACTCGTCTACCCCGGGCTAGGTGACGGCCCGGTGCCGGTCGTGTTGGCGGCGGGCGGGCTGGCGACGACGACACCTCGTGCGAGGCGAGCGATGTCCGAACCCGAGAATGGCGCCGGCACCCTGCGCAACAATGACCGACGCCTCGAAGGTGGTCCTCACAGTCGCCAAGGTCGCCTGCGACACACAGGCTCAGGTTGACGCCATCGAGGTGCCCTCCAGCGGCGCAACGACACTGCGCTACGACAGCGCAGCAGGACAGTTCATCCAAAACTGGAAGACCCCCACCGGAGCGGGCTGCTACAAAGCGACCATGACCGCCGCGGACGGATCCTCCATCAGCGCCTTCTTCAAGATGGCGAAGTAGCCCAGCGGCATTCACCTCGCAGATCCAGCATTGGGAGTAGGGGGCTTCGTAGCCGGGGCCCTCTGTTCAAGACGAATGGTTATCGAAACCGCCCCCGGCCCTCCCACGGCCGGGGGCGATTCCGTGTTCTCGGTCGCTTGGGTGCGGGGTCGTTCGTCTGTGCTCCCTACGTCGGAGAAGTGCCGCGTGTGCCAAGTAGCTCGTTACGCTGGGGTTTTCGCCGGTCCTGGCCCGTCCCCCCAACGCCGGAGAAACCGTGACCGGCTGAGGGTGTTGCGAGCGTGGTTCTTGACGGTGTTTGGGGAGACGACCAGCTGTTTGCCGATTTCGCGGTAGCCGAGGCCCTCCGCCAGCAGGCGGAGCACTTGCATCTCTCCATCGCTGGACCTCGTCACGGCCGTATGTGACAACTCCACGAAGATTTCAGACGCCATCGGCGGACTGAGCTGGTAGTCGCCATCGTGGAAGCTCTGCCACTCGGAGCGATATCCCGGGTGGTACGACCACGACTGGGCTAGCAGCCGGATGGTCTCGCAACCGTGCCCGGGGCTGACAACGCACCGTTGACAAGCCCCGTCATCATGGTTGCTCGCGATCTCGATCTTGATCTCAGACTCTCTGAGCACTCGGTGCGGACCCCAGGTGGGACCAGGGCCTAACGCGCGCGAATCTCGTGCGTCTTCGAGATCGGGCTTGTGCATAGACGCTAAGGCGAGCGAAGCATCTTCGTTTGCTCTCTGGAGAATGAAGTCGTGAACCTCTCCCATGGAGCAACTATGCCTGCGCCTGTCGGTGACGTGGGCGTCTAGGTCCACTCGGGCCCTTCCGTTCTTGGGCACCTCCCGCTCATGTCGAGTGTCCTGCGCCGATACGGGTGCGTCTACACCGCCGCGACATGGTCGCTTAGGAGCCAGCGTCTCGGCGGGCTGCAGCTGCTTGCCGGTGACGCCTACCCCGCTCGCTTTGGCGAGCTGAGCGGGGGATTGCATGCTTCCCCTGTTGGCGCCGCGACCCTGGAGCTGACCGCCTTCACGCGTGGACCCCCCTTGGACGACCGTGCTGGGTGCTGCGCGGCGCATGCACCCCGGCCGGGAGCTACTTCACCTCGGAGCGGCGCAGGAACAGCAGCCCGAAGACGAGCGGCAGCACGATCCAGATAGCCGTGGTCGAGGCGAGCATGGCCCATTCCCTGGCCGTGTCCGTGCCGCCCTCGAACAGTGCGACCTGCGTGTAGTTCCAGTCGATCCACGGTTGCAGGTGAGCCATCCCTTGCACAACGGGGGTACGCCGGGGGTACGCGGAGCGCGGCCGGTGGCCCCTTCCGTGAGCACACGTGGCCGCGCAGTTGCGCAGTCGTCGTAGCAACGCGGGCCTGCGAGTCCTCCAGGTCGAACAGGCTTGCCCGCCGGCGCCGGACAGTGTCGACCCGCGGCACCATCTGCCACACGAGCAACGTCATCCCGAACACAGCGTGCGCGTGCGGATCGGTGTGAGCGATCATGGCGCTCAGCGCCCCATGATCGCTCACACCATTGGGTTGGTCAGCGGCTTACAGCTTGCATGGGACCGTCGGGCCGGAAGGGCATGTCCCCCGGGGGCCGGCGGGTGTGGGCAGTGGTCCGCTCTCGGGCACTGGCGAGCCGGGAACGCCATTGACCGCCTGGGTCGAGTAGGCGAACGTCAGCACCGCGAAGGCGATCGCATCGCTGTTGACCTCGAGCGCGTGGTTGGAGTTGTTGGCGAACGTGTCGCACGCCTGGTGGTAGCACGGATCGAACTGAGCGCCGGCCGTGCCGCCCCAGATCCCTGCCTGCTCCGCAGTCTTCGTCACCTCGGCGCCGGTGAACAAGCCGCTCGCCGGGATGCCGTTGAGGATGAACGCCTGGTAGTCGCTGCGTCCGCTGAACTCGGCGTCGTCGTACGGTTCACCGACCTGCGTGTAGTACGACTCGAAGACGTCCTCGATCTGCACCGATCCGTCCGGGATCGGCACGCCCGCCGGCGCGTTGTACGACGACTGGTCGGCGTCGTACACGCCGATGAAGTAGTTCGGCGAGCCGACCATGTCGAAGTTGAGGTACAGGGCGATGCGATCACGCTCGGCCTGCGACAGCCCGTTCACATAGTCGTTGGATCCGACCAGTCCACCTTCCTCGGATGCCCACCACGCGAAGCGCAACGTGTTGACCGGCCGATGGCCGGCGAGGTTCTGGGCGACCTCGAGCAAGGCGGCGGACCCGCTGCCGTTGTCGTTGATGCCCGGCCCCGCTCCCACCGAATCGAGGTGGGCGCCGGCCATGACCACGTTGTCGGCGTTGAGGCCCCGCTTCTCGGCGATCACGTTCAGATCGGTCCGGGTCTCGCTGGGAAGGACCCGCACACGCGCAGTGGACCCCGCCTGAGCAAGAGCCGCGCCGTTGGCGAACGATGCGCCGACAACGGGGATCTGGACTGGGCCGAGGTCGCTGGCGTTGGGCACCACCACGGTACCGACGATGAGACCCTCCCGCGTGGGGTCGTTTCCCTGGTTGAAAAGGATCATCGCGCTTGCGCCGCCGGCCATCGCGTTGTAGGCCTTGAGGCCGAAGCTGCACCCGCCCCGCTGGATCAGCGCGATCGATCCCGCGGGGAAGCTGGCGAAGTCGTCCGTCCCAGCCGGGTCTGGGACGACCGGCGCTCCGACGGCGGCCTCGGTGTAGGCGCCGTCGCATCCACTCGTGTTCGCCCGTGGCGGTGTGAGGTTGATGTCGACGGGAACGACGCCGGTACTGACGTCGCCGCTGCCGCTGCCGGTGAACGTCCCGGTTTCGTAAGTGGCGTTGACCGGAGTCAGCTGTTGCAGCAGTGCCGGGAAGACGAACTGGAAGGAGACCTCCTCGAACGTCACGTTCCAGCCGGCCTTCTCCAGCACCCCGGCGACGTAGTCGACGCTGTCGTCATAGCCCTGCGTGCCGGCGCGTCTCGACCCCGGATAGAACTCATCGTCATTGTCGTTGGCGATCGCCTGGAGCGCCTGCTGGTGCTCGCGGACGCCAGCCAGCGTCACGCACTCCAGCAGTTTGGCGTACTCGTTGTTGTTGCGGCGCTCGCACGCGCTCTTCGAGGGTGCGGCTTGAGCTGTCGCCGGTACCAGCAACAACCCGGTGAGTGTCGCCGCCGCGGCGAGGGTGGTCAGTGCGCGGCGACGAGTAGATAAACGACGGTTGAACACGATCATCCCCCGTTCCTGGTTTGTGTCCGCTTGGACAAAGGCAAAGTAGCGTCGTCCGCCCCATGCCGTCGAGGTCCTCCTCTAGAGTCGACGCCGAGCTCGTCCGCCGAATGCCTTCGAAACGACTCTTCTTGTCGGCAACGCCCGAAATGGGGTCGATGCGACGGCGAGGCTGAATGAGGAAACGCAGCCCTAGTTGACCGATGAGCGCTACTCGGCCGGGACGAGCCCGGTGCGACGGAGCGCTTTCCAGGCGAGCTCGGCGTTCAGGGCGAGGCCGGACACGGAGGCGTGGTTCAGGTCAGGTGCCCGCAGTGAGCGGTCGGCGCGGAAACGGAACGCGACGGGGTCGTGCGCGCACCGTGGGTACCGCTCGCAGACTGCCGCCAAGCGGTCGACGTAGCTGCCGATGATGCGTTGGAGCCGGCTCAGCTCCTGCGGCACGATCCGACCGGCCGGGTCGAGGAACGCGCAGGGCCCGGTGCCTCCGAAGCTGCGGCGTTCGGCCTGGGTCAGCATCCTCCCCTCCTTCGAGGGTGCCGTCGGGTCCTGGTTCGTCAGGAAGAACCGGGCACGGGGAAGGTCGGCCGTCAACCTGTCGAGGAGGTCGGTCAGTCCCTCCTCGAAGGACGTCAGGTCGGCCTCGCTGGCTGGGCACCGGATGTCATTGTCGACGGCCTGCACGAGCACCAGCTCGACGTCGGGGACGTCCGCGATGAGGGTCTGCGCCTGGGTGCGGATCATGTTCAGGTCGGCCCCTGCCTGCGCGAGGTTGTACGCGCGGTCCTTGACGCCGGGGTGCTCAGCGAGGACCCGGAAGTAGACGCTCTGGACGTCCGGGTTCGTTCCGGTTGCCCACGAGTTGGCGCGTACCTCCACGCCTGGGTCGCCGCCTGAGCCCTCTCCGGTCGCTCCGGAGTGGCCGAGTACGGCGATCGACGACGGGTAGCCGGAGTAGGGCTGTGCGGTGGTGGCGGCGGCGGGGGTGGAGGTGGACGGCGCAGACGTCTCGGGCCGCTCTTGCTTCGGGCTCGCCGACGGGTCTTCAGAGCACGATCCGAGGGCAAGGGCAAGGGCGAGGGCAACGAGCACCGCAGGGAGGACTGGCGCAGTCATGGCGTGAGCCCCTCGCAGATGGCGGCGTCGACGTCGCCGGAGCCGTCGTAGACCTGGTGGACGCCGTGCATCTCGTCGACGAGGTTGTAGTCCTCTCCGGGCAGGAAGCGGATGCGGCCAGTGTCCTGGAGAAGCTGACCTTCGCCGGGTTTGTGCATGAGGTAGATGGACCCCGTCTCGGTGAGCACGCGAGCATCCAGGTCGCCGGGCACCGGGTAGTCGTAGTGCTTGTGCCAGCCGCCGGAGAAGACGACGTAGTCCGACGAGGGATCCCCGGTCGGGGACAGCGTGAGCCGGTCGACGAACTGCGTCTGTAGCGACGTCTTGACGGCGTTGAGGTCGGCGTCATGCCACCGCACCATGCGCGCCCCCAAGCGGCCCGTCACGTAGACGTCCTCGCCTCCGCATTGCAGCCCGATGGGCTGGTTGGCGTAGACGTCCAGCAACTCGCCCGTGCAAGTAGCGCCGACGCCGGTGCTGATACAGGTCCACGGCGCGAACTGGGGATTCAGCTCGGGAGTCACGAGGGCGGGGTCGATGGTGTGCGGGGACCCGGCGTACGTGGGGCCGACAGCTGCATTCACGGCGGCGAGCGTCAGGATGCATGCGCTCAGGGCGGGCCATACTTTCCTCTTCACGGGTCCTCCTGGGGATCGAGTGCGGGTCGAACCGACCGTAGGAACGCCTCATCCCTCGGTCAGCCGGGCCACCCCGGCTCTCAGGTGCGGGAAACCGCAGCGCTGGCGGGGCGACAGCGACACGTGGTGCCACCATGTCGGTCATGCCATCCGGGGCGCGAAGGTGGACGACCGTCGCGCTTGCGGGTGCGCTCGGTGTGCTGCTCGTCGCTGCCGTGCAGCGCGAGCTGGCCGCTTCCACCGGACCCGGCCAGCTCGTGCTCGTGCCGTTGGTCGGCGTCGCCTTCGCGGCCGCCGCCCTCGTGGTCCCGGGGACTGTCGGTTTGGCCCTCGGAGCCGTTTCGCTCGCCTGGCTGGCCGGCTCGGTGCACCCGACATTGCTCGTCGTGCACCAAGGGGTGCTGCTCGTGGCCTTGGCGGTGCTGGCAACCCGCCGTCGGGGAATCCTGATCGCCGTCTCCGCGGTGGCCGTGCCGGTGGCGTTGGGGTTGCTGAACCTCGGCGTGGTAGCCGTGGCGTTCGCTGCTTGTGGTGCGGCGCTTCTGACGACGCGACCACGCTCCGGTGCGGCCGTCGTGTCGGCGACCGGTGCGTTCCTGGTGGCGCTGGTCATCGGCGGGCTGGAGGTCGCGGGTCGCCGTCTCGGGGCGGACTTCGTCCCGGAGGTGGGGTTGCTCCTCTACGAGGTTTCGCTCCTCGTGGTGGCAGGGTTGCTCGGCTGGGCTGCCGGACCGCGCCACAGCCCCTTAGGGGACCTGGCACTGTCCGACCGGCGCGCGAACGGTTTCGAGGGCTTGTCAGAGGTCCTCGGCGAGCTGCTGGGGGATCCGTCGTTCCGGGTCCAGCTCGACCAGCGTGAGGAGCCTGTGTACCTGGGCGGGAACCAGGAGACGCCGGTGCTCAGGTCGGGGCGGGTGGCTGCGACCCTGATCCACCGCGAGGGTCTGCTCGATGATCCGCGGATCCGCGAGGCAGTCGGGAACGCCGTCCGCCTGGTCGCTGCGAGTGTCGATCGGCGCGCGCTCCTCGACCGCCGCACCGCGCAACTCGTCGCCGCCCGCGCGCGGGTCGACACCGCGAGGGATCGTCGCCGCCACGACGTGGCGTCCGTCGTGGGCGATCAGGTGGTGGCGCCGTTGCGGCGCGCCGTCACTGAGCTCGACGCGTGGGGCGATCGTGGAGGGGACGAGGCAGCCGTCGAGGTGGCGCTGGCCGCACAGCAGGTGCACATCGCGCTCGCCGACCTGGAAGGGCTGGTGCGTGGAGCACCTCCTGCCGTGCTGGGCGAGGGCCGGCTTGGTCCGGCAATCGCCAGACTGGCGGGGCAGAGCCCAGTGCCGACCACGGTCGACCTCGACGACATCGCAGCACCGCCGCTGGTCGAGGCTGCCCTCTTCTTCGTCTGTTCCGAGACGTTCGCGAACGCCCACAAGCACGCGAGCGCGACTGGTCTACACGTGCAGCTGCGCCGTACTGGGGAGGCAATCGTGCTGACGGTGACCGACGACGGCACCGGCGGTGTCGACCCCGCGGGCTCCGGCGTCTCCGGTCTCGCCGACCGGCTCGACGTGGTTGGCGGTCGGCTCGAGGTGTCCTCGCCTCCCGGCGCCGGGACCACGGTGACGGCCGAGGTGCCGATCAGCTGATCCGGACCCACGGGTTGATCAGCAGTGTCGACGCCCCGTGCCCGTCCCCCTCGGTGAACAGGAGCGTGTGGTCCTCTAGCGCCCACGTAGCGGTGTAGGTGGGCGCTGGGCCGCACCCGGTGAGCCCCGAGCTCTCAGGTGGGGTGCACCCGATCTCGGCGTCCGGGGGCAGCACGTCGAAGTCCGAGACGAAGGCGACCCGATCGCCGGTGCCGACCAGGTGTCCCGCCTCGAACACGCCGTCCGAGTCCTCCTGCCCGCAGTCCCTGCCCGGCAACGTCAGCGGCCGACAGGTCAGCGCGTACGTTGCGTCGTTGACGTCCAGGGTCCAGATGCCGCTCCAACCGTCGCCGTTGCTCAGCCCAGCAGCCTCCACGTCCGCGACCGATATCTGCACACGGTAGACGCCGTCGGGCAGCCTGCTGGGCGGCCCGACCTCGTCCGGAGCGTCTTTGTCGCCGTCGCAGCCGGCCGGGACGACGGGCGAGGACACCTGGGGAAGTCGCATGGCCGCAGCCTGCACCTGCTCCATCAAGGGGCCCGACTCGTGGTCGGCGGCGAGCGCCTCGTTAACCGGCGCAACGGCACGCCGCAGCCCGGCCAGCTGCCGGTCGGACGCCTCGCGGAAACGTACGCCGTCGTCGCACAGCCGGCGTGCCACCTCGTCGTCGTCTCGCGGCTCCGCGAACCCGGCGTCTCGAGCGAGACGGGCCGCCTCAACGAGCCACTGCTGGTGCTGGGGCGACAGTCCGTCGAAGAAGGTCTCGTTGACCGTGAAGACGAAGACCTTGGGCCACAGCACGACGTTCGGGGCGACCTGCGGCGTCACGTCCGGTGGGCTGGTCTCGTGGTAACCGTCCAGGGTGAGTTCGACGCCGTCCAGCTTGCCCGCCTGGACCATCCCTGCCCAGTGATGGGTCACGGCGACCGGCTGTCCGCCCAGAGCGCGCACGGCTTCGGCCTGCACGGGTGAACCGTAGACTCGGAACCGGGTTCCCGCCCACGCCTGGGTCGACCGCAGCGGCTCCGTGGCCGCGAACGGGATGCGCAGCCCGTCGAAGGCGAAGTCCAGGGCAACGAGGTTGTTTCCTTGGACGCTGTCCCGCATCAGCTGTGCACCCTCACCCGTCAACACGTCCTGGACAGCCTCCGGGTTGGTCAGCACGAAAGGCGCCTCGATCGCCTCGAGGCCCTCGATGCCCGAGGACGCGAACGCTCTCGTCGCGGGGTAGCCGGCGTCCAGGTCGCCGTTGGCCACCTGGGCGACCAACTGGCTTTCGGCGTCCGGCTGTCCACCCCCCACGTCGGTGACCACCTCGACGCGGATCCGCCCCCCGGACAGTCGTTCGAGCTCGCTGACAAAGGTCTGCTGGGCAAAGGAGCGGCTGGTCACCCGCAGCAGCCCGTCGGTCGTACCGATGCGCAGCGTGACGCTGTCGCCCCCGAAGCGGTTGACCGGCCGGGTGGCGGAGCAGGCCGCGACCAGCGTGAGGAGCGACAGCGCCACGGCGAGTGCTCGTACGTCGTCGATCGCTTCTCATGGCCCCTGCCTCCTTGCCCGCCCACACTAGGCATCGGGGCGACGGCCGGCCACGGCACCAGCACGGGACAGACTTGCGGAAAACACGGGTCCCGCCGGGCCTTCCCGTCACTACCCTCCAAGCATGGGGGCCCTGCTCTCCACCACCGCCACGCCCGCCCGCACCGGGTGGCTGGCGGGTGCAGCCACGGCGACCGCTCTCGTGGTGGTGCTCGTCACAGGCGGGGCGCTCCTCCTCGTCGTTCCTTCGGGTCCGGACGCCTTGTCCACGCCCGAGCGCGAAGTGGAGCCGGCGCTGGTGGCCCTGGTGAGTGCTGTCCTCGCCGCCGTCCTCGTGACGGCTTGGCTCGTCCGGTTCGAGCGGCCGCGCATGGCGGGCGGCATCGCGGTTGCCGTCATCGGCACGTTGGTGCCTCTGTGGGCAGCCTGGGAGGGCCTGCCCGAGCGCCTGGGCGTCCTTGTCGTCCCCTTGGCGCTGATGGTGCCGCCCGCCGTCGCGCTTGCACTTGCAGGCGTCGGCGACCGACTTGTGCGCGCGAGCTGGGGGGTCTCGGCGGCTGCACTGCTGGTCCACACCGTGTCGTACGACCCGTTCCTCGATCCCTCTTGCCTGCGGATCTGCTTGCGCGTCGCCGCTCCACTGGAGGGGATCGGGAGCGCCGACCTGACCCTGCGCGGACTGCAGGCAACGCTGGTCCTCGCGATGGTGGCTGCCGGGTTGTCGTTGCTGTCCTTGCTCATCGGAGCGCCGGCGCACGTGGTCACCTCGCTGCCTGCGATGGCGACCGTCCTCGTCGCAGGATCGCTGGACGCGGTCCACTTCGCCCGGCTCGCGGCACCGGTGCAGGCCGCCCCCTCACGTGTCCTGCTCGTGGCGGGCGTCGGCCTCACCGGGGTGGTCCTGGCCGCCGAGGTGCTCCGTACGCTGCGGACCCGTCGTCGGGTCGACCTCGTCCTGCGAGCCCTCGAGGACGCGCGGCCCGGCGATCGCGCTGCCAGGAACGTCGCCTTCTCGGTGCCCGACGAGGCCCGCTGGATCCTGGTCGACGGCACCGAGGTCACCCCGCCTGGCTCCCCGTCCGTGTCCGAGCCGACCGTGCTGCTCGACACCGGCAAGACCCTGCCTGACGCAAATGGACTCACGCCCGCGCGGCGGCTAGGGCTCGCCAATGCCCGACTCGAGGCGTTGGCGAGCGCACGTCTTCGCGAGGTCCATGAGGCCCAACGACGCAGTGTGCAGCGCTCCGACGACGAGCAACGAAGGATCGAGCGAGACCTCCACGACGGTGCCCAGCAGCATCTCGTCGGTGCGATCTTCAGGCTCGGCGTCGCCGCCCGCAGCGCGACTGAACCCGAGCGGACCGTCCTGCACAGGCTAGGGATGGAGGTCGACCGGATCTTGGAGCGGCTGCGGCGGCTCACCCATGGCGCCCTGCCCCCGGTGCTGTCCGACGAGGGCCTGGTGGCGGCACTGGACGAGCTAGCGCTGGAGCCCGGAGCCGCGCTGCGATGGACGGCGACAGGGGTGGAGGCGCTGAGGCCCGACCTCGCGGCGGCGTTGTACCTGACCGTCGTGGCCGTCCGGAGCGAGGCAGACGCCGGCGGTATCGACCTCGTCGTGCGGAGTGAGGGGGGAATGGTGCGATGGTCGATGCGGCTGCCGGGTCGGCGTACGCCGGTGGGTCTGGCGCTCGAGGTGACCGACAGGCTGGAGGCTGTCGGCGGTGAGGTGCGGTCGAGCGTGCGTGGAGCGGACGCGGTCGTGGAGGTGGTGCTGCAGTGCGGGTCGTGATCGCCGACGACGTGATGCTGCTTCGTTCCGGACTCGCGCGCCTTCTCGAGCACGCCGGTGTCGAGGTGGTGGCCGAGTGCGGAGATGCAACGGAGTTGCTGCATCAGGTGCGCGAGCAGACGCCGGACGTCGCGGTGGTCGACATCCGGATGCCGCCGAACCATCGAGACGAAGGGCTGGTCGCGGCGCGCACGATCCGCGAGTCGGCACCCGCGACCGCGGTGCTGCTGCTCAGCCAGTACCTCGAGCCGCGCTACGCCCAGCGCCTCTTCGCCGACCAACCCGGCGGCCTCGGCTACCTGCTCAAGTCCCGAGTCGCCGACGTGGCCGTGCTCGTCGACGCCCTGCGCCGCGTGAGCGACGGCGAGTGCGTCATCGACCCGACGATCGTGGCGACGCTGTTGTCGCGTCGTCGACCCGACTCACCTCTCGAACGGCTCACCGAACGCGAGCACCAGGTGCTTTCACTGATGGCCGAGGGCCGCTCGAACGCCGGCATCGCCGACCGCCTGGGCGTCAGTGACCGGACCGTGGAGGCAGCCTGCGCGCACGTGTTCCGCAAGCTCGACCTCGAGGCATCATCCGACGACAACCGACGTGTGCTTGCGGTGTTGTCACTGCTCCGTGGCCGCTGACTGGTGGAAGCCCTTCTCTTCAGATCGGCGGCTGCGGGGCAACGCAGCCAGCGAGGGGACTCGGTTTCGGCTCCGCGAGTCTGAGCCTGCGACCACGCGCTTCGGAGTCGAATCTGTCGAGTCAGTCGCATGCCTCTTACCTGCGGACACCGACCTGACGGAGAACTTCAACCCCGCGGGTCACCACACGTCGACCAGCACGGGCAGGCTCGACTCGTCGACGACGGCGTGGAACTCGTCGTCGTTCGCGTCCACCACCCAGCGCAGCGGAGTGCTGCACTTCCCGCAGCGGGGCATGCCCTCGGCGACCGCCGGAACACGGTTCATGGCTCCGCAGTTGCCGCACTCGACCTTCGTCGCCTTGTGCACGGTCGCGGTCATGCCAATGCCCTGCTCTCTGACGGACTGCCGGCCGCGGTCACCGTGATCTCCCCGTCGACGACGTCGACCGAGATCGTGCCACCGTCAGTCGCGTCGCCGCGCAGCAGCGCCCGGCCGACCCGGGTTTCCAGCTCGCGGGAGATGTACCGGCGTAGCGGGCGGGCGCCGTACGCCGGGTCGAACCCCTGGTCCGCGATGAAGCGGCGCGCCTCGGCCGTGACCGCGAGGGTGATCCGCATGTCGGCCAGCCGCTCGCGCAGCTCTTCGAGCTGGAGGTCGACGATGCGCTCGATCTCGGCGAGCGTCAGCGGCTTGAACACCACGATCTCGTCGACGCGGTTGAGGAACTCCGGGCGGAAGTGCGACTGCAGGGACAGGGTCGCGCGTCGAGCAGCAGCCGCTGATGGGACCGGGCGTCCGTTCGAGCTTGCGCCAGAAGGTGCAGGACTGTCGGGCCGCCCTAGGCTGCGGGTTGTCGAGAGGAGTGGACATGTCTGCCGGAGATGATCCGGTCCAGCTCGTGGGTTCGTTGATGGCGGGTTTCGTCGACTCGAGATGCCTCCACGTAGTGGCGAATCTGGGCATGGCTGACGCAGTCGGCGAGGAGCCGGTGTTGATCGCCGAGCTGGCCGCCGAGCTCGGCGTCGACGTGGGGTCGCTGACTCGCTTGCTTCGTCATCTGGTCACGTTGGGGCTGTTCTCGGTCAATGGTGACCGCGTCGCCCACAACGAGGCTTCTCGGCTGCTGCGCTCCGACCATCCGCTGGGTCTGCTCGAGACAGCGCAGTTGATGGCCCTGCCGATCATCTGGGACTCGGTGCGGCACCTGGAAGACGCCGTTCGCACCGGGCAACCGGGAACTCTCTTCCACGACGAGCGTGGGTTCTTCGGTTACCTCAGCGATCATTCCGATGAGTCGGCGGTGTACGACCGTGGGATGACGTCGATGACGATGCGCCGGATCGCCGCGCAAGTGCCTGCGTACGACTTTTCCCGCTTTGGCGTGATCGCCGACATCGGCGGGGGACGTGGGCACCTCATGCGGGCGATCCTGGACCAGACGCCGGGGGCCCGCGGCATCGTGTTCGACCAGGCGCACGTGGTCAAGGACGCATTGCTCCATGACCGGATGACGGCGGTGGCTGGAAGTTTCTTCGACGACCCAATACCAGAAGCCGACTGCTACGTGTTGTCGAACATCGTCCACGACTGGGCGGACGATGAGGCGCGCGCCATCCTCAGGGCAGTCCGTGAGTCTGCCGGCACCGATTCGACCCTGCTGCTGATGGAGTTCGTGGTGCCCGAAGGTGATGAAGGCTTCGAAGCGACAGACATCGACATCGACATGCTCATCCTGGTCGGCGGCCGCGAACGGACAGAACGTGAGTACGGCGACCTGCTCACCGCTACCGGTTGGCGTCTGGCACGAACCATCCCCACCGAGCGGCAGTCGCTCCTCGAGGCACACCCCGTCTGATCGTTACCTCACCACATGGGGTGGGGCGACAGGGTGCGTCTATCCGCCGCGACATGGTCGCTTAGGAGCCAGCGTCTCGGCGGGCTGCAGCTGCTTGCCGGTGACGCCTCCCCCGGCTTGTTCTGGCGAGCTGAACGGGGGATTGCATGCTTCCCCTGTTGGCGCCGCGACCCTGGAGCTGACCGCCTGCACGCGTGGATACCCTTGGACGACCGTGCTGGGTGCTGCGCGGCGCATGCCCCCCGGCCGGGAGCTACTTCACCTCGGAGCGGCGCAGGAACAGCAGCCCGAAGATGAGCGGCAGCACGATCCAGATAGCGGTGGTCGAGGCGAGCATGGCCCATTCCCTGGCCGTGTCCGTGCCGCCCTCGAACAGTGCGACCTGCGTGTAGTTCCAGTCGATCCACGGCTGCAGGTCACTGAACCAGTCACGCACCTGGGCGAGCAGGACGAGGATGCCTGGCAGGACGAGGGACACGACGAAGTAGCCGACGATCGCGGCCGCAGAGTTGCGCAGTACGACGCCGAGCGTGAAGCCGATCGCCATACCGACGAGGTTGCCGAGCACGATCTGCGGCGCGGTCGAGAGCGAGATGTTCCAGACCGTGTCGACGCCCGCGAGCGCGGAACCAGCCAGGTTGCCCAGGGCACCGACCGCGAAGGCGACGGCCATCGAGACCACGCCGACCAGGAACGTCGCGATCGCCTTGGCCCCGATCACGCGGCCGCGGCTCGGCACCAGGGTGAACGTCGTGAGACCAGTGCGCTGGCTCCACTCGCTGGTGACGCCGAGGATCGCGATCATCGGCAGGATCACCGACATCGGGAAGCCGATCGCGGTCGCGAAGCTCTCGTAGGTGACGTCGTCGTCGGGCGCGAAGATGATGACCGCGCAGGTGGCCAGGACCGACAGCAAGCCGATGCTGATCAGCATCCAGAAGCCTGATCGGGTGTTGAACATCTTGCGGAGCTCGGTCTTGATCAGGCGAGCTGTGGGTATCGTGCGGGCCGCTTGGCGAACCGGGACGGCCGCCGTCGTGTCGGGGGAGATGGTCGTGGCGGTCATGCCGCGACTCCTTCGCGTTGGGTGTCGGCAGTCAGCGACAGGAACATGTCTTCGAGGCCCGCACCGTCGGCGGAGCGGAGCTCGGTGAGGGCGATGCCGGCGTTCAGAGCCACCGCGCCCACCAGGGCGGGATCGGCGTCGGTACGGACCGAGCCGTCACCCGCGAGCGTGCTGGGGATCCCGGCCTGCTCGAGGGCGTGCGCGAGGTCGCGCGGCGACGTGGAGCGGGCGAGGGTGCCGGCGGCTGCGAGCAGCTCCTCCTTGGTGCCGGAGGCGACGATCTTGCCGTTGCCGATGACGACGAGGTCATCGGCGATGACCTCGATCTCGTGCAGGAGGTGCGAGGACAGCAGCACGGTTCCGCCCTTGTTGGCGTAGCCCCGCAGCAGGTCGCGCATCCAGCGGATGCCGGCCGGGTCGAGACCGTTGGCAGGCTCGTCGAGGATCAGCACTCGCGGGTCGCCCAGCAGCGCGGTGGCGATGCCGAGGCGCTGGCGCATGCCGAGTGAGTAGTTGCGCACGCGGCGCTTGGCCTCGGTCGGGGTCAGGCTGACCAGCTCGAGCATCTCGTCGACGCGCTTGCGGGGCAGGCCCATCGTGTCGGCGGCGACGACGAGGATCTCGCGGCCGGTGCGCCCCGCGTGCTGTGCGGAGGCGTCGAGGAGGACGCCGACCTCGAGGCCGGGGTTGGGGAGGTCGGCGAACCGGACGCCGTCGATGGTTGCCGAGCCGGATGTCGGGGCGGTGAGACCTACCATGACGCGCATCGTGGTGGACTTGCCAGCGCCGTTCGGACCGAGGAACCCGGTCACGCGGCCGGGCTGGGCGGTGAAGGAGACGTTGTCGACGGCGGTGAAGCCGGCGTACCTCCGGGTCAGTGAGTCAACGGTGATCATGAGCAAACCATCGCGGCAAGACACCGGCCGGCGCGTCGGGTGACACCCCCCAGGCTCCCCCCACCCGACCCCTGCCCAACCCGGAGTGAGAAGCGGGGTCGGTTCCGCCACGCCGCGCCCGTGCCTGGCGAAGCGAACTGAGCGCGTTGACCGCCGTACCGATCGACTTTGGCGTCAGTCAGGTTCAGATCTGCTGCGGAGCACTACGGTCTGTTGAGCCGCGAAAGCACTGCCAAGCCCAGGTCGACTGTCCTCTTCGGATGGTGTCGCGGCCCGAGCGATGCGACATCCGCGACAGCGAGTCCAGCCGCGCCTCGCCGTCCCCGCACCCTGGAGCGCGAAGGCGAGTGCCGACCCCGCGTGGGGCACCATGACACTCTCACAAGCACCGAGAAGGTCTGAGGGGTACGCCGGCGGCATGCCGGAGTGAGAAGGTCAGCCAGTCTGAGGAGCCATCAACCCACGTTTGCCCAGGTCAGACCATAAGTCAGGTAAGTGGAGCTGAGGGGATTCGAACCCCTGACCTTCTCATTGCGAACGAGACGCGCTACCAACTGCGCCACAGCCCCAGGTGCACCAGTGGCCGCGCCGAGAGGGCGTGGCCGATGCGAGTCGAAAGGTTAGCAGCCGACTTCGACGGTCCCGAATCGGAGCCGGACCCGTCGCGAAACCAGGACGGGGCTGGCTCAGGCCCGCAGGACCGTCTCGACGCGCTCGAGGGCCAGGGCGGCGTAGCGTCGCCACATCCAGCCGAACACCGGCATCAGCGGGCGACCGACCGAGGTGGGGTGCAGCGTCCAGTCCCAGCCGATGCGGACGCCGTCGTGGTCGTGGTCGCGGTCCACGGACCAGACGCCGTCGACGGTCCGGGCCAGCGGCTTGAGGGGGCCTGTGATCCGGTCGAGGGTGTAGGCGAAGTGACGCGGCGGGTCGACCGAGGTCAGCGACTCGTGCAGGGTGCCGCCGTCGGAGAGCACGATGGTGCGCGACTGGCCGACCGTGCCCCAGGCACCCTGCTGGCCGCGGACCTCGCGGATGGACGACACGGCGACCGCCCGGCGGTCGAACAGAGTCGGCAGCGGCGCGGCGATCAAGGCGTCGAAGGCATGCTCGGCGGTGATGCCCCGGACGAACCGTGAAGCGCCGAGGTGATAGCTCACCCGTCGACGGTAACGCGTCGACGTGGTCGGGTCAGGACCCGACGACCCGGCGGCCCTCGCCGCCGTCACGCTGAGAACGCTGGACCCGCTCGGCCTCGTCCGCTTCCCGAGCCAACGCGCTGTCGGACTCCGACCGGCCCGACGACCACACGCCGGTCTCGTCGAGGTCGATGGTCCGGACGGTGCGACGGGCCGCCGGCTTGGAGACGTACGTCGGCAACGTGACCGGCACGGGGTCCCACATGTCCGGATCGGCGTGACCGACGAGATCGGCCTCGACGACGAGGGGGGCCGCCAGCGGCGAGGCCATGGTGTCCTCGAGCGGTGAGTCGTTGTCGCCGACGGCGGCCGCCTCGACCACGGGCGCCTCGACCTCGGGCGCCCTGTCGTCGGCTGCCGTGGCCGGACGGCTCCGGCGGATGCCTCGCTCGGAGCGGACCATCAGCCGACACGCGACCAGCCAGGCCACCAGCAGGGCGGCGGGGGCGGCGGCCCACCACCAGCTGATCAGGTGGAAGGCGGCGACACCGATGACCGCGACGTTGGTCAGCAGCAGCAGCCCGAGCACGCGGCGGCGGCGGCGCGTGGCCAGCGCGATGGCCTCGCGGCGGGCGCGGGCGTCGGCGATCGCCGGTCCCTTCGTGGTGACCACCGGTGGGGCGGCCGCCCGACCCGGGGTCACGACCAGCCGGGCGTTGCGACCATTGACGGGCTCGCGTCGCGCGAGCACGCGCATCCGGTGCGAGAACCGGTCGACCGACCGGCTGCGGACGACCTCGTCGTGGTGCTGGAGCGCCTTCGGGATCAGGTAGGCGGCCCAGGCGACCGCGAGGGCCACGAAGATGAGTCCGCTGAGTTCCACGCCTCAGAGGTTAGGAGCGCACGGCGTACCCGCGGTGCAGGCGGGCCAGTGTGTCGCAAAACAACTCCTGTGACTGGAGTGATTTGTCGGCGCCGCGGCTCGGGCGGGCGGTCGTGTGCTCAGGTGGTCGTCGGGGCAACCACTTCAGCACACGACCTCTCCATCAGGTGACGGCGGAGTCGAAGCGCGCGAGCAGGCCGCCGGAGTCGAGCTCCTCGACGGTGATGGCGTAGATCCGGTGGTCGCGCCAGGCACCGTCGATGTGGAGGTAGCGCGGCGCGTAGCCCACCTCGCGGATGCCCAGCTTCTCCACCACCCGCAGGGAGTTGGTGTTCTCGGGGCGGATCGCGATCTCGACCCGGTGCAGCCTCGCCGTGGTGAAGCAGAAGTCGATCGCGAGCGCGACCGCGCGCGGCATCACGCCGCGGCCGGCGAACCGCTGGTCGATCCAGTAGCCGATGGAGGCGAACTGGGCCGACCCCCGCACGACGTTGCTCACGGTGAGCTGGCCGGCGAAGACGCCGTCCACCTCGATGGCGAACGGGTACGCCGTGCCCTTGCGAGCCGCGCGACGCAGCGTGCGGACCAGCGCCCTGAAGGAGGCCGGCCGTCCCGCACCGCCGGGCGGCACCGTGGCGTCCCAGGGCGAGAGCCACTCGGCCGATCGCTGCCGGGCGGTGCGCCAGGCCTGGGCGTCAGTGTGGGCGAGCGGTCGCAGTCGGATCGCTCGCGAGGTCAGCACCACGGGCCAGTCGGTCAATGGTCGCTCCCGACGACCTGCTCGACCGCGTGCACGAGCCAGGGGCGCAGCACCGCCAGCCCGTCCTTCACTCCGCCGCGGGAGCCGGGGAGGTTGACCACGAGGCAGTCTCCGGCCACGCCGGCGATGCCGCGTGAGAGCACCGCCGACGGCACCCCGGCGGCGACCCCGGCGGCGCGGACCGCCTCGGCGATGCCCGGCACCTCACGGTCCAGCAATGGGCGCGTGGCCTCGGGTGTGCGGTCGGTCGGCGTGAGGCCGGTACCGCCCGTGGTCAGCACGACCCGCGCTCCTCCCGAGACGAAGGACGCGATCGCCTCGGCTACCGGGTCGCCGTCCGGCACGACCTGCGCAGCCGCGACCACGAAGCCGAGCTCCGCGAGGAAGTCGACGATGAGCGGTCCGGTGGTGTCGTCGTACACGCCGGCGGCGGCGCGGTTCGAGGCCACGACCACGCCCGCCGGGAGCGCGGTCATCGCGACCAGTCCCCGCTCTTGCCCCCGGACTTCGTCTCGACACGTACGTCGGTGATGACGGCCGCCTTGTCGACGGCCTTGACCATGTCGACGACGGTGAGCGCCGCCACCGAGACCGCGGTCAACGCCTCCATCTCCACGCCCGTGCGGTCGGTGGTCGAGACCGATGCGCTGATCTCGACGGCGTCGTCGGCAACGACGAGGTCGACGGTGACCGACGACAGCATCAACGGGTGGCACAGCGGGACCAGTGACGGCGTCTGCTTGGCGCCCATGATGCCGGCGAGCCGGGCGACGGCCAGGGTGTCACCCTTCGGCACTCCAGCACCTCGCAGCAGCTCGACGACCCGCGCCGAGACCAGCACCCGGCCCGACGCCGTGGCGGTTCGCGCGGTGACGTCCTTGCCGGACACGTCGACCATCCTGGCCGCGCCCGACTCGTCCACGTGCGTCAACCGCTCCACGGCGCACACCCTAGTCCCGGCAAGCGGCGGTTCTCAGAAGTCGCGGTCGAGCAGCAGCACGTCGACGGTCGTGCCCGCGGCCACCGACGTGTCGTCCTCGGGCACGACCACGAGCGCGTTGGACGCGGCGAGGTCGCCGATCAGGTGCGAGCCGTGTCCTCCGACGGGCGTGACGCTGCCGTCCTCGTCCCACTCGGCGCGCACGAACTGCCGGCGCCCGTCGGGCGAACGGATGTCGTGGGTCAGCCGCGCCCGCACCACGGGGCGGCTCACCGGGCGCCGGCCCATCATCGTGCGCAGCGCGGGCAGCACGAACATCTGGAAGGAGAGGTACGACGACACGGGGTTGCCCGGCAGCGTGAAGATCGGGATCTCCTGCTCGCCGACCACGCCGAAGCCCTGCGGTTTGCCGGGCTGCATCGCCACCCCGCCGAACCAGACGGTGCCCAGCGGCGCCAGCGCCTCCTTCACCACGTCGTAGTCACCCTGTGACACCCCGCCCGAGGTGACCACCACGTCGGCGCGGACGAGCTGGTCGGTCAGGGCGTCGAGGAACGCGGTGGGCTCGTCGCGCACGATGCCGACGCGGTAGGGGGTCGCCCCAGCGGCGCGCGCCGCGGCTGCGAGCAGGTAGGAGTTGCCGTCGTAGATGGAGTCGTGGCCCAGCGGCGTCCCCGCATCGCGCAGCTCGGAGCCGGTGGAGATGACCACGACCCGCGGCCGTGGCCTGGCCCGCACGGTCGCCCGACCCACCGCGGCGAGCAGCCCCAGGTGGCGTGGGCCCAACACGGTGCCGCTCTCGACGAGCAGGTCGCCCTCGGCGACGTCCTCCCCCGCTGGCCGCACGTGCTGACCGACGTCGGGAGCCTTGGTGATCGTCACCTTGGCGACGCCACGGTCGGTCCACTCGTAGGGCACGACCGCATCGCAGCCCTTCGGGATCGGGGCGCCGGTCATGATCTTCGCTGCGGTGCCCGGCGAGAGCGCGAGCAGCCGCGCCTGGCCGGCGCCGATCTCCCCGACCACCGGGAGCACCACCGGCGACTCGTCGCTCGCGCCGGCAACGTCGGCCGCGACGACGGCGTACCCGTCCATCGCGGAGTTGTCGAAGCTCGGCAGCGCGATCTCGGAGACCACGTCCTCCGCGGCCGGGAGGCCGAGAGCGTCCAGCAGCGGCTGGGGGTACGCCGGCAGCGGACCGACCGCGGCCAGGATCCGGGTCAGGTGCTCCTCGACCGTGACCACGGTCGACGCCACGCGGGCGTCAGCCATCCGCGACGGCGGCGACCTTCTCGCCGATGGTGCTGTCGGCGTCGACGCGCTGGGCGCCGGGCTTCTTGTCGAGCTCAGCATTGCCCACGACGCGCACGCCGTGCCCGAACGTCCAGTCACCGCCGACGCGCAGTGACGAGGCAGCGCGCAGCGAGGGCGCCCCCTCGGGGAACCGCTTGTCGAAGTCGCCGACGAGCTGGTAGTAGTCGCCGTCGAGCTCGACGTACGGCACCTGGTCGGAGGCCTGGTCGAGGACGAAGTCCTTGCCGAGGTCGTAGACGTCGGAACGCAGGACCAGCAGGTCGTTCGTGGTCTTCACCGGCACGAAGCGCTCGCGGCCGACCTCGATCGTCCGCGAGTTCTCGAACACCTCGATGGCCGCGCCCATCGCCGTCTCGATCTGGATCACCTTCGGGGTCGAGGGGTCGGCGGGATCGACGTTCTTGACGTTGCGGATGAGCGGCAGGCCGAGCACCCCGTCACGGGCCACGATCGTCTCGCGCATCGCTGCCAGGTCGAACCACAGGTTGTTGGTCGAGCAGAACCGGTGCCGCTCGAGATCGGCGAGAGCCTTCTGGTCGCCAGGCAGCGTCTGCGCCGTCTCGCGCAGCACGATGCGCCCGTCCTGCTTGCGACGGGCGAAGTGGCCGCCCTTCTTGTCCGACGGCGTGCGTCGTACCGCCTCGATCGCGAACGGCGCCCGCGACCCGACGAACCAGCCGGCGACGCGCGCCTCCGGCACGGCACCGAGGTTGTCGGAGTTGGACACGAAGGCCGTCTTGTAGCCGGCGGCGATCAACGCGTCGAGCAGCCCGGTGCCGAGCAGCGCGGTGTAGATGTCGCCGTGCCCGGGCGGACACCACTCCAGGTCAGGGTCCTTGGGGTAGGAGACCGGCTCGAGGGAGTCCTGGAGGAGCTTGGGCTCCTTGTTCTGCAGGAACTCCAGCGGCAGGCCCTCGACCCCGAGGTCCGCGTAGCGGGCCAGCGCATGCATCGTGTCGGCGCTGGTACGGAAAGAGTTCATGAAGATCAGCGGCAGGGTGGCGGCGTGCTCCTTGCGCGCGTGGAGCACCTGCCGGGCGATGATGTCGAGGAACGAGAGTCCGCGTCGCACGCACAGCAACGACTTCGCGCGGTCCATGCCCATCGACGTGCCGAGGCCACCGTTGAGCTTGATCACGACCGTGCCGCGGATCGCGTCGGCGGCCGCGTCGTCGGAGACCTCGACGTCGGCGATCGACTCCATGTCGAGCGGGTCGATGGTGGACTCGGGGATCATCCCGGTCTCGCCGTGCTCGAGCAGCCGGTAGTAGTGGGAGAAGACCTCGATCGCGGTCGCGTCGACGCCGGCGCCCGCCATCTTGTCGCGAGCACGATGAAGACCAGGGGATCCCATACCACCGATCGTAGGCTGACGCCGTGCCTACGCAACCCGCGCCCCGCTCCCCCGAATCCGGCGGGGCTCCCGGCGACCTCGCCGCCGCCAAGACGGCGCTGCGCGACCAGCTGGTCACGGCACGCAACGCCCGGTCGCTCGCGGAGCTGGCGGAGGCCGCGGAACGACTGACTGCGCAGGTGCTCGCGCTCCCGGAGGTACGCCGCGCGGCCAGCGTCTCGGCGTACGTCTCCGTCGGCCACGAACCCGGCACGTCCCGCCTCCTCGATGCCTTGCTGGCCGCCGGGAAGCGAGTCATCCTGCCGCTGACGGTCCGCGACCCCGGCGGCTTCCTCGACCTCGACTGGGCCGTCTACTCCGGCCCCTCGTCGCTCGCCCCGGCGCGCTACGGCCTGCTCGAGCCGACGACCCCGGCGTTGGGTCGTGACGCGATCGCCACACCCGACGCCCTGCTGCTGCCGGGCATGGCGGTGTCCTCGCAGGGCTACCGGATCGGCAAGGGCGCCGGCTGCTACGACCGCGCCCTGGCCCGGGTGCCCGTCGGCACCTTCACCTGCGTCCTGCTCTACGACGACGAGGTCGCTCGCGCCGTACCCGTCGAGGCGCACGATCGCCCGGTGCTGGCTGCCGCCACCCCGTCGGGGGTCACCCGCTTCTGAGCCGAGCGGTCGCAACTTCACCGGAGGAGCGGAGCGGGGGAAGGTGAAGTTGCGACCGCTCGGCGAGGTCACTCCTCGGCAGGACCCGGGACGAGGGTCAGGGTGTCCTCGGCGGACTCCTCGACGGCGTCGCGGCTGAAGGGCCACGGGAGCGTCGCGCCCTCGACCCACAGGTCGGTCTGGTCGACGTAGTGCCCCGACGCCGGGTGCCCGGAGACGCCGGTCATCGAGATCCAGCGGGAGGCGTCGAGGTCGGCCAGGTCGACGACCATCCGCATCGACGGGGAGCTCTCGACCTCGTAGCCGACCGACGCGTCCCAGCTCATCGCGTTGACCGTCGACGAGCCACCGCCGACCTCGTAGTCCTCTCGATTCACCAGCCACTCCACGACGCCGATCCCCGACTCGCCCAGCGTCGACGTCCGCAGGTCGACCTGGTGCAGGTCGCCCCAGGTCCACTCGTCGGCGTCGAGGGCCAGGCGGCTGGTCAGCTCGTCGCGAGCCTCCTCCATCGACCCGAAGCAGGATGTCCTCGCGGGTCTCGACGACGTCGTCGGTCGACTCGTCGTCCCACCAGGTGGCGGTCGGGTCCGCGAGCAACGTCGCCATCACGGCGTACCACCGCTGTCCGCCCTCTGGCCACAGCGACTCCCGCAGCTCGTCGTGGAAGGTCAGGCGGAGCATCGCGTTCCACACGGCGTTGTAGTACGCCGCGGCGGCGCTGCCCGGCCCGGACACCGGCTGGCGCCCGTCCCAGTCACGCAGCAGGTCCTGCCCGTCGCGGAAGTAGCGGGAGCTGAGGCCGACGTCGAGGAGGTAGGGCACGAGGGTGTCGGCCATCGGGTTGAGCGAGTCGGTCTGGAGGGTGGCCATCTCCTCGACCGTGAGGCGCGGGTCGGCCTCGATCCGGTCGCGGATCCGCGTCGAGCGGTAGCCCCGGTCCCAGTCGTCGGTCAGGTAGAAGGGGTAGTCCTCGCCGACCACCGCCTGGTTGGCCGCGACGACGAAGCCCTCCTCGGGGTCGAGCGCGTGCGGGAGCCCGTCGAACGGCACGATCTCATCGGTCCAGTCGTTCTCGGGACGCCAGCCCTCGGTGGGCACCGACCCGTCGTTGCCGGACTGACGGATCGGGACCAGACCCGGCGCCTGGTAGCCGATGTGGCCCTCGCGGTCGGCGTACACCATGTTCTGTGCGGGCACCGCGAAGTCGGCAGCGGCGGCGCGGAACTCCTCCCATCCCGTCGCGAGGTTGAGCTCGAGGATCGCGTCGGCGGTGTTCGACGGTTGCAGCGCCGTCCACGCGAGGGCGACGGCCAGGTCCTCGTCGGCCGGCCCCGCCGCGTTGGCGCCGACGGTGGCCAGGTCGTCGAGCACGTCGGACATCAGCGGCCCGTGGTCGGTCTGCCGGATCCGCATCTCGACGTCGTCGCCACCACGCACCTCGATGGTCTCGGTCCGGACGTCGAGCGGCCGCCACTCCTTGTCGTAGCGCCACTCGTCGGTCCGCACCCGCTCGAGGAACAGGTCGGTGACGTCGGGGTCGAGGTTGGTGAAACCCCAGGCGATGTCGGCGTTGTGGCCGATGATCACGCCGGGAACCCCCGAGAACGTGAAGCCCGCGACGTCCATCGGACACTCACTGGAGACCGTCCGGCAGTGCAGGCCCATCTGCACCCAGATGCCCGGCAGCGAGATGCCCAGGTGCGGGTCGTTGGCCAGCAAGGGCTGGCCGGTCGAGGTGTGATCGCCGCCGACCACCCACGAGTTGCTGCCGATCCCGTCACCGCGGCCCACCAATGTCGGGACGGCGTCGAGCGCCTCCTGCACCCGCTCGAGGGCCGCGGTCGCGCGGGCGTACGAGGTTGGCGGCCGTTGCGGGTTGCGGGTGCCGCCCGTCGCGGCCTGGTCGAAGACACCATCGACAACGGCGCCGGAGCCCACGATCGGCGGGTGGTCGTCGTAGGGGTACGCCGGGTAGAGCTGCGCGACCTCGTCCGGCGTGTGGTCGACCGCTGCCAGCGCCCGGCCGATCTCGTCGTCCATGTTGCCGCGCAGGTCCCACGCCATCGCCTTGAGCCACGACAGCGAGTCCACCGGCGTCCACGGCTCGGGGGTGTAGTCGAGCCCCCCGAGCTGGAGCAGGGAGTACTCCACCGCCAGGCGGCTCGGCCCCCGGGAGTCGAGGTAGGCGTTGACCCCGTCGGCGTACGCCTCCAGCGCCTGACGGGTCCGCGGCTGGATCACCGCCCACTCGCGCTCGGCGACCCGGCGCCACCCCATGGTCCGGATCACCCGGTCGGTCTCGAGCGTCTCGTCGCCGAACAGCTCGGAGAGCCGGCCGGCCGTGACGTGGCGCCGGATGTCCATCTCGAAGAACCGCTCCTGGGCGTGCACGAAACCTTGCGCCATCAGCAGGTCGTCGAGGGAGTCGGCGTAGAGCTGCGGGATGCCGTGGTCGTCACGCAGCACCTCGACGCTGCCGGAGAGGCCCGGCACCTCCAGCTCTCCGGAGTACTGCGGCAGCGGCCGCCGCATCACGACGACGCCGGCCAGCAGCGCGGCCAGCAGCAGCAGGACCAGCCCGATGGCGACGTACGACGCCAGCCGGGCCGACCTCGGCCACGACCGGAAGACGATCCACCAGTGCTTCGGCCCACGCTGCCGGTTGCGTCGCACCTCGGACGCGACGATCACGGTGGGGGTCGGCCCGGCAGGTTGGGTCATGGTGGGAACATTCTGCCCGCCCGCATGCTTGTACGATCTGGCAGTCAGGCCCTGGGAGTGCCAACACCTCCGTGGGCGATCATCCGCGAGAGGACGCGTCAGCCGTGCCGACCTACCAGTACGCCTGCACCGAGTGCGGTCACCGGTTCGAGGCCGTGCAGAGCTTCCACGACGACGCGCTCACCCACTGCCCCGAGTGCGACGGGCGACTCCGCAAGGTGTTCAACGCCGTCGGCGTCGTCTTCAAGGGCTCCGGCTTCTACCGCACCGACAGCCGAGCGGGCTCCGGGGACACCTCGTCCGAGAAGTCGTCCGGCTCCTCCTCGTCCGAGAAGTCGTCCGGCTCCTCCTCGGAGAAGTCCTCGGAGAAGTCCTCCGAGAAGTCCTCCGGGTCCTCCGACGCCTCGTCGAGCTCGTCGAGCACGTCGTCGGGCGGCTCGAGCTCGTCGAGCAGCTCGTCCAGCGGTTCCGGGTCTTCCGACTCCTCTTCCTGAGGCCTGTGGAGAGCCGCCGCGCCGATCGCGGCAGCGGCCTAGCGTCGTCGCCATGCCGACTGCTGCCACCAGCCCGCCCCTGGCAGCGGCCGCACCGCGGGTGTCGGGCCGTCGCACCCGCTGGGCCCGACGCCTGGTCACGCTGCGTCGCGCCGTGCAGGCGCGGCGCCGGCCGTTGGCGGCGGTGCTCGCCGGAGTGGCGGTGCTGGCCGCGCTGCGGACACTGGCGCCGCCACCGGTCCCGACCGTCGAGGTCCTCGTCGCCGCCCGCGACCTGCCCGCCGGGTCGGTGGTCGGTGCGGACGACGTGGTGCCGGCGGCGTACTCCCCCGGGCTCGCGCCGCACGGACTCGCCGACGATCCGGTCGGCCGGGTGCTGGCCGCACCGCTGCGGCAGGGCGAGCCCGTGACCGACGTCCGGCTCGTCGGTCCGTCGCTCACCGAGGGGTACGACGGCCTGGTCGCCGTCCCGGTTCGGTTGCCCGACGCGGGATCGGTGGCGCTGCTGCGCGTCGGCGACCGCATCGACCTGGTCGCCACGGATCCCGAGGCGGCCGTAGCGCGGACCCTGGCGTCCTCGGTGCCCGTGGTGGCGCTGCCCCGACCTGCCACCGACGGCGACGGCGCCGGGATCACGGGTCGGTTGCTGGTCGTCGCCGCACCCCCGGACGTGGCGGAGGACATCGCCGCTGCCGCAGTGGGTGACTTCCTCAGCTTCGCATTCTCCGGCTAGCGCCACAGCGCCACGCTGTCGATGTCTCGGCGCTCCAGAAGGGGCTGCATGAAAGGCTTCAGGGCATGAAAGGCTTCAGGGCATGACCGGCTTCAGGAACTTCGTCCTCCGCGGCAACCTCATCGAGATCGCCGTGGGTCTGATCATGGCCCTGGCGTTCGCGGCGGTCGTCACCAACTTCGTCGCCTGGCTCACCGGCCTGCTCCCGGAGAGCACCTCCGACATCTTCAGCAACGAGGCCAACAGCTTCGGTGCCTTCCTCAACGCCGCTGTGTCGTTCCTGCTGCTGGGCGCCGTCGTCTACTTCTTCGTCGTGATGCCCTACACCAAGGCGAAGGAGAAGTTCTTCCCGACCGAGGACCCGGGCACAACCGCCGACGTGGCGCTGCTCGAGGAGATCCGCGACCTGCTCAAGGCCCAGCAGGGCGGGGCGACACCGACCGCCTAGCGTGGATCCAGACCGAGCCGGACCGGCGTCACTCTCCGCCGTGGTGCGGCGGTACCTGCGCGCGCAGCCAGGCATCCGCGTCGCCGTCGGACCTGGGTGACTCCTCGTCGCGGTCGTCGCTGGTCGACTCGGGCAGCACGTCGCCGAAGACCGCTGCGAGGCGCTGCTTGCGCTGCCACGCCGTCTCGTCGTGGTGCGGCGTCGTCATGCGCACAGACCTGCCTCGCGCGCCTCCGCAGCTGCCTCCGTGTCGCTCGGCGTCGAGGACGGCGTGCCGGGTGACGACGGCGATCCGGTCGCGGAGCCCGACGACGTACCTCCGGTGGGGCTCTCGCTCGGGACGTCACCGGCCGAGATGGCGTCCCCGCTCTGCCGTCGGGTCAGCGGCTCGTCGTTCAGGATCCGCTCCCAGACGTCGTCGGCCGCGGGCAGCCACCGGATCCGGTTGGGGTCGTCGGGGGCGTAGTCGGACGGGATCGTGGAGAACTGGATCTTGTTGAGCCCGATGTCCTTGAACTGGATGCCGAGCTGGGCAAGCTTGGTGAGGTTTCCCAGGCCCTTGTCGACGGTGAGCGACTTGGTTGCGGCGTCGAGGAAGTCGAAGAGCGTGAACGGGTTCGCCAGCGTGCCGGCGGACACCACCTTGTTGGCCATCGACGCCATGAAGGCCTGCTGGCGCTTGAGCCGGCCGATGTCGGAGCCGTCGCCGACGGCGTACCGCTGGCGGACGTAGCTCAATGCCTGCTTGCCGCTGATCTCGCGGGTTCCGGCGGGGAGGTAGATGCCGTGGGCCCGGTCGTCGACGGTCTCGGGGATGCAGACCTGCACCCCACCGACGGCGTCGACCATGTCCTGGAACCCGGCGAAGTCGAGGACGACGTGGTGGTCGACGGGGACCCCCGTCATCTGCTCGAACTGGGAGATCGTGCAACCCGGCCCGGCCAGGCTGAACGCGGCGTTCCACATCACGTCGGTGCCGCCGGGCACGATGTCGCCGTCCTCGTTGCGGCAGTCGGGGCGGGTGACGAGGGAGTCGCGCGGGATGGAGATGCCGTAGGCACGCTTCCGGTCGGCCGAGAGGTGCACCAGGATCGTGGTGTCGGAGCCACCCTCACCGGTCTGGTTGTCGATGGCGTTGCCCTCGCCCTCGCGGGTGTCGCTGCCCATCACCAGGATGTTGAGCGGCTCGCGCGGACCTTCCGCCTCCGGCTTCTCGAGCTTGGGCTCGACGAAGGCGTCGGAGAAGTCCTCGGTGGTGATGTTGCCGCTGAGGTGCCGGTAGGCGTAGGTCACCGCGAGGCCCGTCACCAGGCCCAGCACCACGACGGAGGCCGCGACCACCTTCAGCACCGTGTGCTTCTTCTTGACCTTGCCCCTCCGCTTGGGCGCAGCGGTCGCCGACTCGTCACCCGAAGGTGAAGCGTGGTCGGACATGACGGTGCTCCCGGTGCAGATGTCAAGGGGGAGATCAGAACAGGCCGAACCTACCGACCCTCTCAAATGATGCGGTCGAGGTCCATACGGCTCCAAAACCACGATTCAGCAGGCGGGCTCCGCGCGAATCCCCGCTCCCGGCGCACGCGGAGAGCCCGCAACGGGTGTGACCAGAATCTCGCTGCGGGGGCGTCCCCGATCCACCGCGTGTCGGCCGGCCGGGGGACGTCCACGGCCTCGAGGTCCACCCTGAGAAGATACGGATCGACCCGTGTGGGTCGGGCCCCAGTAGCTCAGCGGATAGAGCAGCCGCCTCCTAAGCGAAAGGTCGCAGGTTCGACTCCTGCCTGGGGCACCTCTCGACATATCACCCGAAGGTCTTCAGGGGCACCTCTCGAAACTTCCGGCGGCGCCGCGATTCAGGCGAAGTGAGCAGCCGACTCCCCCGAGGCGAAAGGTCGCAGGTTCGACTCCTGCCTGGGGCACCCGGCCAGAACTTCGGCCCTCAGTCGACGAGCGCCTCGGCGCTCCACTCGAGTCGGAAGGCCGGGTGGGCGGCGTAGGACGAGGCGAGCCGCCGGCGGACAGTGTCGGCGTACGCCGTGCGGCCCTCGCGCTCCATCGCGTCGGCGCCGTCGAGGAGGCCGCGTCGCACGACAGCGTCGGCAAGGTCGCGGGCCGCGCCGGAGGCGTCGTCGGTCCGGGCGCCGACCGACCACGACCCCGTCATCGACCGGCGGGCGGCGGCGACGTCCTCGTCGAGGCGCTGCCGCACGAAGTCGACCAGCGCGGCCGTGTCGTCCGGGTCGGGCGTCACGCGATCACCTCGAAGCGCATGCCCGCTGCTCGCAGGCGCGCGATCAGGTGGTCGCCCATGGCCTGGGCGGTCGTCACCTGCCCGGCGGTCGGCGGGTTGTCGTCGAAGGCGAGGCAGAGCGCTGACTCCGAGATCATCTTCGCGGTCTCGCCATAGCCCGGGTCGCCGCCGCTGACCCGGGTGCGCAGCAACGTCTCGCCCTGCTCGGCGACGAAGTCGACGGTGAACCACGACGTCGCGCGACGCTTCTCGTCGGGCCCGGTGCCGGCCGGCAGCCGGCTCTGGATGAGCTCGCGCAGCGGCTTCACCTGGGCGGCGAGACCGACCGTGGTGACGAAGACGGCCCCGCCGACGGCGTACCGCAGGGTCTTGGTGCCGGCGAAGTGGGAGTAGCGGAACTCCGGGCCGTACGTCGCCAGAGCCGCCCCGCTGCGGGCCACGATGATCGGGTCGATGGTCGGCAGCGGCAGCAGCCAGTAGCCGAGCACCGCGTCGCGGTGCGGCTTGCCGGCGACCGATCGCGACGACCTGCCGTGGGGACGTGGTTCGGCCTTGCGGCGGGCGGCCCGGGCGGCTCTGGCCTCGCGTGCCCTCGACATCCCCTCGAGCGCGGTCTGGAACGTGCCGCCGGAGATCGTGCCACCGCTGCGTACGACGCCACGCATCGTGATCGGCTCGTCGTCGGGCAGCTGCCGGACGGTGAAGTAGGCGCCGAGGTCGTAGGGGATCGAGTCGAACCCGCAGGCGTGCACGATGCGTGCGCCCGACTCGACGGCCGTGGCGTGGTGGGCGGTCCACATCCGGTCGACGAACTCGGCCTCGCCGGTCAGGTCGACGTAGTCGGCGCCGGCCGCGGCACACGCGGCGACCAGCGGCTCGCCGTACTGCAGGTAAGGGCCGACCGTCGAGATGACGACCTTCGACCGGCCGGCGACATCGGCCAGCGAGGCGGCATCGGTGACGTCGGCGTGGAGCAGGTCGAGGTCGGCGAGGTCGGGCTGCTCGGCCGCGATCCGGTGGCGGACCTCGGCCAGCTTGGCCTGGTTGCGACCGGCCAACGCCCAGCGCAGGCCGGGCGGCCGGTGGGCGGCGAGGTAGTCGGCCGTCAGCGCGCCGGTGAAGCCGGTGGCGCCGAACAGCACGACGTCGTAGTCAGCCCCAGCACCCGGCACGTCCCTCATGCTGGCACGTCCCGACCGTCGCGCCGAGGCTGCCGCGCGGGAACCGTGCACCCGGCTGCGCCGTCCCATGCCCAGGACTGAACGGGGTCGAGAGGCCCGACGGAGCAAAGGGACCGGCGATGAAGAACACGGCGTTGACCAACAACAGGCGGGCCCTCGTGGCCGGCGCAGTGGCGGCGGGGATCGGCCTGTCCTTCGGAGCCGGGATCGCCGTCGGCAGTGATGCACCTGACGCCCCCGGGCGTCCCCTCGCGGCTGACCGCCCCGGGTCCGGCCGGGTGATCCTCGCCAACGCCGACGTCACCATCACCGAGTCCTGCGACGACCTGCTGGCCCACTACGTCGACCGCGGGGTTGAGCGGGTCACGCCGTGGGGTTGGGGCTACGGCGACGTCTACTACGCGACCGAAGGCGATGCCGAGTCCTCGGCCGGCGGCGCCGCCCGGGACACGGCGGCCGCGCCGGTCCCCCAGACCACCCGGGCGGGCAGCAGCGGCACCGGCACCAACGTGCAGGAGGAGGGCGTCGACGAGCCCGACGTCGTGAAGTCCGACGGCGAGCTGCTGGTCCGGATCAAGGACGACGTGCTGTCGGCGTACACCCTGATGAGCGAGGAGCCCGTGCTGGTCGACACGATCGACCTGCCCGACGTCAGTGACGCTGAGATCCTGCTCGTCGGCGACGACGTCGTCGTGATCGGTCGCGACACCGAGGGCGCGTCGAAGACGCCCGAGGTCGCGTTCGACGGCGACGGGCGCACGCGCCTCTTCGTCGTCGACGTCGCCGACCCGTCGGCGATGGCGGTCACGTCGAGCTCGCTGTACGACGCCTCGCTCGTCACCGCACGCCAGCACGGCTCCGTCGTCCGGCTCGTGGTGACGTCGGGTCTGCCGGCCCTCGACTTCGTCGAGCCGGGCTTCTGGCGCGACGAGGAGTCCGCGCTGGAGCGCAACCAGGAGATCGTGCGGGCCTCGGAGATCGACGACTGGCTGCCGACCGTCTCCACTGACGGGGGCGACCCCGAGACGTTGCTGGAGTGCGGTGACGTGGCCATGCCCGACGACGAGGCCGGGCTCGGCACGATGGCCGTCGTCGGCTTCGACCCGGCCTTCCCGGAGACCTGGGACGCCGCGGCGGTGACGACCGACTCGCAGACCGTCTACGTCTCGGGCGACCGGCTGGTGCTCGCGACCAACGGCTTCTCGGGAGGCTGGTGGGGAGGTCCGATCGAGTGCTTCGACATCTGCCCCGACATCGCGGTCTCACCGGACGCCGGCGGCACCACGCACCTCTACTCCTTCGCCCTGTCGGGCACCGACGCCCACTTCGTGGCTGCCGGCGAGGTCGACGGCATCGTGGCCGACCGGTGGTCCATGGACGAGGCGGGCGGTGTCCTGCGGGTGGCCGTCGGTCCGTCCGCCGAGACCGGGCCCTTCAACTCCGTGGTGACCTTGCGCGAGGTCGGCGAGGACATCGTCGAGGTCGGTCGCGCCGACGAGCTGGGGCCGGGCGAGGAGATCAAGTCGGTCCGCTGGTTCGACACCCTCGCGATCGTGGTGACCTTCCGCCAGGTCGACCCGTTGTACGCCGTCGACCTGACCGACCCCGAGAGCCCCCAGCTGCTCGGCGAGCTCAAGATCCCCGGCTTCTCCGACTACCTGCACCCGCTCGGTGCCTGGCGGATGCTCGGCGTGGGCGCCGCCGCCGACACCGATACCGGCATGGTCAGGGGCGCCCAGGTCGCGTTGTTCGACGTACGCGACGTCAGCAGCCCGCGCCAGCTCGACGTCGTCGAGTACGCCGTCGGCAGCCAGGCCCTGGCGGGCCTCGACCCGCGGCAGTTCACCTGGCTGCCCGACCGGCGTACCGCCCTCACCGTGATCTCCCAGGGGTCGACCGGCACCACCGGCTCGGTCTCGGTGATCCGCGTGGAGGACGGCGGGCTGACCCAGCGCAGCGTCGACGTGGAGTACGGCAGCGACGTCGCCGACGTGCGGCTGGTCCCGCTGGCCGACGGCAGGGTGGTGCTGGTGACCGGTACCGACGTGTCGTTCTTCGACGTCGACGCGAGCGACGCGAGCATCACGACACCATGACGTCGCGACGTACCCTCGGTGTATGTGCCGCAACATCCGACAGCTCCACAACTTCGAGCCGCCCGCCACGCGTGACGAGGTGACTGCTGCCGCGCTGCAGTACGTCCGCAAGGTCAGCGGCTCCACCAAGCCCTCGCAGGCCAACCAGGCGGTCTTCGACCAGGCCGTGCGCGAGATCGCGCACATCACCGAGCACCTGCTCGACGACCTGGTCACGACCGCCCCGCCCAAGGACCGCGAGGTCGAGGCTGCGAAGGCCCGGGCCCGGGCCGAGCTGCGCTACGCCAGATGATCGCCCCGTCGTCGCCCCCCGTCGGGATAGTCCCTGACGTTCGGGTTGCCGAACGCGGTGATTCGCAACCCAGACGACAGGGACTATCCCGGTACGACGAGGCGATGGAGCTGCTGGCACAACGGCGGCTGGTGGTGCTGACCGGGGCCGGGCTGTCGACGGACTCCGGGATCCCCGACTACCGCGGGCCGTCGTCGCCGCACCGGACGCCGATGACGATGGCGGACTTCCGCTCGGGGCCGGCCGCGCAGCAGCGCTACTGGGCGCGCTCGCACCTCGGGTGGGCCCGCCTGGGCACGGCCGCGCCCAACGCCGGACACCTCGCCCTGGCCCGGATCGACCCCGAGCTGCTGATCACGCAGAACGTCGACGGGCTCCACGAGCGCGCGGGCAGCCGCGCCGTCGTGGCCCTGCACGGCAGGGTCGCCGACGTCATCTGCCTCTCCTGCCGCGAGGTGACCCGGCGGGCCAGGCTCCAGGCCCGGATGACGGCCGCCAACCCCGGGTACGCCGACCGGCACGCCGATGCCCTCGCCCGGCCCGACGGCGACGTCGAGCTCGACGACACGGCGAGCTTCGTCGTACCCGACTGCGAGGGCTGCGGAGGCCCCCTCAAGCCCGACGTCGTGTTCTTCGGCGAGAACGTGCCGGCACCCCGGGTGGCCCGGTGCTATGCCGCGGTCGAGGCGCTGGGTCCCGACGACGGCGCCCTGCTGGTCGCCGGCTCGTCACTGACCGTGATGAGCGGGCTCCGGTTCGTCAAGCGCGCCGCGGCCGGCGGCGTCCCGGTGGTCATCGTCAACCGGGGCGAGACCCGCGGCGACCCGCTGGCGGCGTACACCGTCCACGCCGGTTGCTCGGAGTTCCTCACCGACCTGGCGGATCGCCGTGTTGGTTTACCCGGCTGGCCGGGTAAACCGCTGCTTGACGGCCAAAGTTTCGGCTGACAACCGTTAGTTTACCCGGCCCACCGGGTAAACCAACAGGACCGTCACATCCGACGGACGAAGATGTGGTCGGCGGCCTCGTCGTCGATCTCGGCGGACTCGCCGCCGGAGCCGAGCAGGACGCCGTGCTCGGTGCGGCTGACCTCGACCACCTTGTCGGGCATGGCGCCGGCGCGGCGCAGCGCCGACATCAGCTCCTCGTCCTTCTGCGTCTCCTCGGAGATCCGGCGGACGCGGACGCGGGCCTGCTCGGTGTGCGACGCCAGTGCCTCGGAGAGCGACTCGACGCCGTCCATGAAGTCCTCGCCCAGCTCTTCGCCGAGCTCGTCGAGGCCGGGGATGGGATTGCCGTACGGCGACTCGGTGGGGTGGTGGAGCAGCTCGACGAGGCGGCGCTCGACGTTCTCCGACATGACGTGCTCCCAGCGGCAGGCCTCGGCGTGCACGAGCTCCCACTCGAGCCCGATCACGTCGGTCAGCAGCCGCTCGGCCAGGCGGTGCTTGCGCATCACGCGGGTGGCCAGCCGGAGTCCCTCGGGCGTGAGCTCGAGGTGGCGGTCGCCCTCGACGGTGAGCAGCCCGTCACGCTCCATCCGGGCGACCGTCTGCGACACCGTCGGCCCGCTCTGGTGCAGTCGCTCGGCGATCCGCGCACGCAGCGGCGTGATGCCCTCCTCGCCCAGCTCGTAGATGGTGCGGAGGTACATCTCAGTCGTGTCGATCAGGTCGCTCACTGCCCAATCATGACGCATGGGGTGATGCCGCGCGTGCACCGTCCTGGCAGAGTGGCCGGGATGGCTTCGGTGATGTGGTTCCGCCGTGACCTGCGGCTCGCGGACAACCCCGCGCTCGTCGAGGCGGGCGCCGACGGCGACGTCCTCCCGCTCTACGTCCTGGACCCCCGCCTGTGGGGTCCCGCCGGCCCGTCCCGGCGGGCCTACCTCGGCGCCAGCCTCCGCTCGCTCGATGACTCGCTGCGGCAGCGCGAAGCCTCGCTGCAGGTCGTGCGCGGCGATCCCGTACGCCGCGTCGTGCTGGCTGCGAAGGCCGTCGGCGCCGAGCGGGTGCACGTCGCCGCCGACTACGGCCCCTACGGCAGCAGCCGCGACCGGGAGGTCGAGCAGGCCCTGGCGGACGCCGGCGTCGAGCTGGTCCGCACCGGGTCGCCGTACGCCGTCGCGCCCGGCCGCGTGACCAAGGGCGACGGCAGCCCCTACCGGGTCTTCACGCCGTTCTCGCGGGCCTGGACGGACCACGGCTGGCGGGCCCCGTCGACGCGCCGATCGACGCCCCGGTCCACTCAGGGGCCGGCCCGTCCTGGCTCGAGGTCGACGACACGGCCGACATCCCTGAGCCGTCCCTACCCGACCGCATCGAGCTCCCCGAAGCCGGCGAGCGCGCGGCCGTGAGCGCTGGCACGAGTTCCTCGACGGGCCGATCGACGACTACGAGGCCGACCGTGACAAGCCCGGCGTCGATGGCACCTCGCGCATGTCGGTGCATCTGAAGTGGGGCGAGATCCACCCGCGGACGATGCTCGCCGACCTGGCCGGACGCCGGGGCGCCGGGCCGACGACGTACCGCACCGAGCTCTGCTGGCGGGAGTTCTACGCCGACGTGCTCTGGCACAACCCGGCCTCCGCGCGCGACTACTACAGGCCCGAGTTCGCGGCGATGGCCTACGACGAGCCGGGGAGCGCGTTCACCGCCTGGCAGCGCGGCCGCACCGGCTACCCCGTCGTCGACGCCGGGATGCGCCAGCTGCGTGCGACCGGCTGGATGCACAACCGCGTCCGGATGATCGTGGCGAGCTTCCTGGTCAAGGACCTCCACGTCGAGTGGCAGCACGGCGCCCGGCACTTCCTGCGCTGGCTGGTCGACGGCGACCTGGCCAGCAACAACCACGGGTGGCAGTGGGTAGCCGGGTCGGGCACCGACGCGGCGCCGTACTTCCGGGTCTTCAACCCCGTCTCGCAGGGAAAGAAGTTCGACCCCGACGGGGTCTACGTACGCCGCTGGGTCGAGGAGCTCCGCGACGACCCCGCTCCGCACGAGCTGGGAGCCCGCAACGGCTATCCCGCGCCGATCGTCGACCACGCGGAGGCACGTCGCGAGGCGCTCGACCGATGGGAGAGGATCCGGGGGTGACCACCTTCCTCGTCCCGCGTCGGTTCTGTGGACCGCCGGTCTCCGGCAACGGTGGCTGGTCGTCCGGCGCCCTGGCCGCGCTGGTGGCGGCCAGCCCGGACGACCACGCGACGTCGTGGCCGACCGTCGAGGTGACGCTGCATGCCCCACCCCCTCTCGACACCGAGATGGACGTGACGGTCGAGGACGACCTCACCGTCGCGCGGCTCGACGACAAACGGGTTGGTAGCGCCCGGGTCGTCGACGCCGCCCTCGCGCCGGTCGAGCCCGCCGACGCCGACGAGGTGGCCGCTGCGACGGCGGCCTTCCCGGGCTGGCGCAGCCACGCGTTCCCGACCTGCTTCACCTGCGGCACCGAGCGCGCCGAGGGCGACGGCCTGCGGGTCTTCCCGGGCCCGACGCCGTCAGCTCCGGAGCGCTTCGCCGCGCCGTGGACCCCGCACCCCAGCACGTCGGAGGACTGGCACGCGTACGGCGACGCCGACCGGTCATCGTCGGTCGGCGTCGCGTGGGCGGTGCTCGACTGCCCGGGCGGCTGGGCGGGCGGCTTCGCCGACCGGCCGATGGTGCTCGGTCGGATGACCGCGCGGCTCGACGCCCTCCCGGTCATCGGGGTCGAGCACGTCGTTGTCGCCGAGCACCGCGAGACGATCGGCCGCAAGACGATGACCGCCACCTCGCTGTACGCCGCAGACGGCAGCCTCGTCGGCACCGCTGAGCAGATCTGGTTCGCGGTCGACCCAGCCCAGTTCAGCTGATCCCGCCGCCGGCCCCGGCCGTTTGACGAGGCCGTTCCCGGATGGGGAGGATGGCCCGCATGCCGGATTTTAACGATCCAAACTGGTGGCGCACCGCGGTCTTCTACCAGGTCTACGTCCGCTCCTTCGCCGACTCCGACGGCGACGGGGTCGGCGACCTGCCCGGCATCACCTCGCGCCTCCCCCACCTGCGGGACCTGGGCGTCGACGGGCTCTGGATCACGCCGTTCTACACCTCGCCGCAGAACGACCACGGCTACGACGTCGCGGACTACTGCGACGTCGACCCGCGCTTCGGCACGCTGGACGACGCCGACGACCTGATCGCGACCGCGCACGACCTCGGCCTCAAGGTCGTCTTCGACATCGTGCCCAACCACACCTCGAGCGAGCACGCCTGGTTCAAGGCCGCGCTGGCTGCCGAGCCCGGCAGTCCCGAGCGCGAGCGCTACCTGTTCCGCACCGGCAAGGGCCCGGACGGCGCGGAGCCGCCCAACAACTGGGACTCCGTCTTCGGCGGGCCGGGCTGGGAGCGGCTCGACGGCCCGGGCCCGGGGACCAGTGGTACCTCCACCTCTTCGACACCACCCAGCCCGACCTCAACTGGCGCAACCCCGAGGTCCCGGCCATGTTCGAGGACGTGCTGCGCTTCTGGCTCGACCGGGGCGTCGACGGCTTCCGCGTCGACGTCGCCCACTCGCTCTACAAGGAAGCGGTGCTGCGCGACCAGGTCAAGGAGCCCGGTGACGACGGCAGGCGTGCCTCGTCCGCCGTCGCCGGCGAAGGCGGCATGGTCGAGTGGGAGTCCAAGGACGAGCCGATGTGGGACCAGCCCGAGGTCCACGACGTCTACCGCGCCTGGCGCAAGATCCTCGACTCCTACGAGCCCGCGCGGATGTCGGTCGCCGAGGCCTGGACCCAGACCCCCGAGTCCACCGCGCGCTACGTACGGCCCGACGAGCTGCACCAGGCCTTCAACTTCGCCTGGCTGCTCGCGCCCTGGTCGGCCGCGGCCTTCCGCGAGGTCATCGTGGCCACGCTGGCCGCCGTCGAGCTGGTCGACAGCTCGCCGACGTGGGTGCTGTCCAACCACGACGTCACGCGGCACCTGACGCGCTACGGCGGCGGGCCGGTCGGCCTCGCCCGGGCCCGCGCGGCCACGCTGGCCATGCTGGCGCTGCCCGGCTCGTCGTACCTCTACCAGGGCGAGGAGCTCGGCCTGCCCGAGGTCGACGTCGCGCCGGAGTTCCGACAGGACCCGTCGTGGCTGCGCACCGGCGAGGTCGGTCGCGACGGCTGCCGGGTGCCGATCCCGTGGAGCGGTGACGCCGCGCCGTACGGCTTCGGACCCGGCACCGAGCAACCGTGGCTGCCGCAGCCCGACTACTTCGGTGAGCTCACCGTCGAGAAGCAGCAGGCAGACCCGTCGTCGACGCTGGCGTTCTACTGCGCCGCCCTGGCCGCGCGGCGCGACCTCGTCGACGCTGCCGGCGACGAGATCTCCGACGTGGCGGTGAGGGGCGACGTGCTGTCGTTCGTCCGCGGCCCTGTCGCGGTCCTGGTCAACTGCGGAAGGAAGTCGGCCCGGCTGCCCGCAGGTGACGTCGTCGTCTCCAGCGCCGCGATGGTCGACGGCCTGCTGCCGGTCGACTCGGCGGCCTGGGTCCGCACCGGCTGACTCGCCGACTGGCGCTTCGTCGAGCCAGAGCACACGCACCCGGCACTTCCCAGCGTCCATCGACGAAGCGCGGGCTCGCCACCGATCCGCTTGACGAAGCGACAGGTCACCGATCAGGCGGGGACGGCGGCGCCCTCGAGGGCCGCGTTGTAGCGGCCGAGCATCGAGACGAGCATCTCGAGCTCCTCGTCGGACCAGCCGTCGAGCCGGGCGTCGAGGAACCGTCGCCGCTCGGCCTGGACGGCGGCGAGCCGGGCGACGGCGTCCGGGGTGGCACTGATCAGCATGGCGCGGCCGTCGGCGGGGTCGGGCGCGCGCTCGACCAGGCCGAGCTCGACGAGGTGCTGCACCTGGCGGCTGATCGCGCCCTTGTCGATGTCGAAGGCATCGACGAAGACCGACGAGCGCGACGGCCCGACCTCGGCGAGGTGCGAGAGCAGCAGGTACGACGACGGCTGCAGCCCCTCGTGCACGGCCCTGGCACGCTCGCCGATCACGCGTCGTACGCGCCTGATCAGGACGCCGAACTCGCGCTCGATGCCATCGAGGGCGTGGGAGCGGGTCATGCCCGCACGGTACCCGCGTCAGCGGCCGACAGCTCGGCCGTCGCTTCGGGCGCGAGCTCGTCATCGCGCAGGACGGTGGTGCGCAGCGGCACTTCCTTGATGAAGAGGACGCACACCAGGGCCAGGACCGCGAAGGGCAGCGCCACCAGGAACAGGTGCCCGGTCGCCTCGCCGAACGCGCTCTCGAAGATCGCGCGGACGGGTGCCGGCAGGGTGGCCAGGTCGGGGATGCTGCCGGCCTGGTGCGCGTCGACCGGTGCGCCCAGTTCGGCCATGCCGGCCGCGACCGAGGCCGCGACCTGGTGGGCGAGCACGGCACCCAGCGCGGACACGCCGATCGAGCCGCCCATCGACCGGAAGAAGGCGACCAGCGAGCTCGCCGCGCCCATGTCGGCGAGCGCAACGTTGTTCTGCACCGAGAGCACGAGGTTCTGCATGGTCGCGCCGAGGCCCAGTCCGAGCACGGCCATGAACAGGCCGACGAGCACGAGGCTCGTGGACTCGTCGATCTGCGACAGCAGCGCGAGGCCGACGATGACCAGGACCATGCCGCCGACGAGGTAGCGCTTCCAGACTCCGGTCTCGCTGATGATCCGGCCCGTCATGATGCTCGACACCAGCAGGCCACCGACCATCGCGATGGACATCAGGCCGGCCTCGGTGGGCGACATGCCGCGGGCGAGCTGGAAGTACTGGCTGAGGTAGACCGTCGACCCGAACATCGCCAGGCCGATCAGCACCGACGCGAGCGTGGCCAGCGACGTGGTGCGGTCGCGGAAGAGGCGCAGCGGGATCATCGGCTCCACGGCGACCTTCGCCTCGACGTAGAGCGCGGCGCCGATGATGGCGAGCCCGGCGACGACGAGGGCGTACGACGTCGCTGAGGCCCACGCGAACTGGCTGCCGGCCAGCGTGACCCACACGAGCAGCACCGAGACGCCGCCGACGATCAGGGTGGCGCCGAGGTAGTCGATGTGCACCTCGCGGCGGACGGTCTGGATCTTGAGGGTCTTCTGCAGCACCACGAAGGCGGCCGCGGCGATCGGAAGGCCGACGAAGAAGCACCCGCGCCAGCCGAGCGGCGAGTCGACGATGAGCCCACCGATGAGCGGGCCGCTCACCGTGGCCAGCGCGAAGACGGCGCCGATGTAGCCGGCGTAGCGGCCGCGCTCACGCGGGCTCACCATGCTCGCGATGACGACCTGGACCAGCGCGGTGAGGCCGCCGACGCCGAGACCCTGGATCGCACGCGCGCCGATCAGCACCTCCATGGACGGCGCGAGCCCCGCGACGACCGAGCCGGCGCCGAAGATCAGCAGCGCGCTCTGGACGAGCACCTTCTTGCTGAACAGGTCGGCGAGTTGCCCCAGATCGGGGTCGAGGCCGTCATCGTCAGCAGGGTCGCGACGACGACCCAGGTGTAGCCGGTCTGGCTGCCCGCCGAGATCGGTCACGATCCGCGGCAGCGCGTTGGTGACGATGGTGCTCGACACCATCGCAACGAACATGGCGAGGAGCAGGCCGGACAGGGCCGACACCTCGCGGTGCGACATCACGGCGTTGGCGGCGGCGTCAGCGGGGGTGGTGGGGGCGGGAGCAGTGGAAGCAGCGACGGTGGAAATCGGCTCGATTCGTCGAGAAGAGAGGTTGACGTTGTCAACCATA
>CAVRPU010000007.1:0-181251 GCA_963723195.1 uncultured Actinomycetota bacterium | reverse complement strand
ACTTCGCCTCGCTCGAGCCGCTGGCCGGCGGCTGGTCGGGGCAGACGTTCGTCGGCCGGGCCGGAGGCGATCGCACCGTCGTCCGGGTGTACGCCGCCGCGAGCCACCGTGGCGACCGGGCTCACGAGGTGGACGCCGCACTCCTCCGGCTGGTGCGCGGCCTGGTGCCGGTCGCCGAGGTGCTCGAGGTGCGCCGCGCCGACCCGGATGCCGGTCATCCGGCGCTCCTGGTCACCTCCTTCCTGCCCGGGGTCAGGGGCGACGAGCTGCTGCCGACGCTGGACGACGACGGCCTGGCCACGCTGGGAGCCCACCTCGGCGAGCTCCTCGCCACGCTCGGTGGGATGCCGATGCTCCGGGCGGGCGCCTTCGTCGACGGCGACCTGACGATCGGCGACCTGCCCGGGCCCGACGGTCTGCCGGCCTGGGTCGCCGAGCACGAGACCCGGCTGCCCGGTCTCGCGCGTGACGAGCTTGCGGGTCTCCGCGAGGTCGCCCTCGACGCCCAGGCGCTCCTGGACACCGTCGACCGGCACTGCCTGGTGCACAGCGACCTCAACCCCAAGAACCTGCTCGTCGACCCCGCCTCGCTGGAGGTCACCGGCCTCGTCGACTGGGAGTTCGCCCACGCCGGTCACCCCTTCACCGACCTCGGCAACCTGGTGCGCTTCGATCGCACGCCGGCCTACGTCGACGCGGTGCTGGCGTCGTACACCGGGCGCCGTGGCGGCGACCCGGACGCCGCGCTGGCCCTCGGGCGCGCGGCCGACCTGTGGGCGCTGGTGGACCTCGCCGCCCGCCACGCGACGGCTCCGGACAACCTCGTGGCCGCCCTCGCGTCCGACCTGCTGCGGACGATCGGGCGGGAGCGCGACGTCCACGCGGCGCCGGCCGGGGCGTGAGCGGGGCGTGAGCGGGGCGTGAGCAGGGGGTGAGCAGGCGCCGCGGGTTGGACTGGCACGCCGCGGCACGCGTATCCTGACCGGTGCGCTTGAAGTCCGCGTGGGTCCCAGACCTAGCGGAACCACGCTCGCTATCACGCAGCACCCCGCCACTCGATGGTGTTCAGGGGAGCCGCAACGAACCATCGGTAGTGAAACGGACTCACGTGCGCGCCCAGACGACTTCTGTCCACCCAAGGAATCCATTCCCTTATGACGAGCAGCATGTACGCCTTCCCCGAGACCGACGCACCGCAGGTTGCGGTCAACGACATCGGGTCCGAGGAAGACTTCCTCGCCGCGATCGACGCGACCATCAAGTACTTCAACGACGGTGACATCGTCGACGGCATCATCGTGAAGGTCGACCGGGACGAGGTCCTGCTCGACATCGGCTACAAGACCGAGGGCGTCATCCCCTCGCGCGAGCTGAGCATCAAGCACGACGTCGACCCCAACGAGGTCGTCCACGTCGGCGACAAGGTCGAGGCCCTCGTCCTCCAGAAGGAGGACAAGGAGGGTCGGCTGATCCTGTCCAAGAAGCGCGCCCAGTACGAGCGCGCCTGGGGCACGATCGAGCAGATCAAGGAGGAGGACGGCGTCGTCGAGGGCACCGTCATCGAGGTCGTCAAGGGCGGCCTCATCATCGACATCGGGCTGCGCGGCTTCCTGCCGGCGTCGCTGGTCGAGATGCGCCGCGTGCGCGACCTCCAGCCCTACGTCGGCCAGACCCTCGAGGCCAAGATCATCGAGCTCGACAAGAACCGCAACAACGTGGTCCTGTCGCGCCGCGCCTGGCTCGAGCAGACCCAGTCCGAGGTCCGCCACGGCTTCCTGACCCAGCTCCAGAAGGGCCAGATCCGCAAGGGCGTCGTGTCCTCGATCGTCAACTTCGGTGCGTTCGTCGACCTCGGCGGCGTCGACGGCCTGGTGCACGTCTCCGAGCTGTCCTGGAAGCACATCGACCACCCGTCCGAGGTGGTCACCGTCGGTGACGAGGTCACCGTCGAGGTGCTCGACGTCGACATGGACCGCGAGCGCGTCTCGCTGTCGCTGAAGGCGACCCAGGAGGACCCCTGGCAGCACTTCGCCCGCACCCACCAGATCGGTCAGATCGTTCCTGGCAAGGTCACCAAGCTGGTGCCCTTCGGTTCGTTCGTCCGCGTCGAGGAGGGCATCGAGGGCCTGGTGCACATCTCCGAGCTCGCCGAGCGCCACGTCGAGATTCCCGAGCAGGTCGTCCAGGTCAACGACGACGTCATGGTCAAGATCATCGACATCGACCTCGAGCGTCGCCGGATCTCGCTGTCGCTGAAGCAGGCCAACGAGACCGCTGCGGCCACCGAGGTCGAGGAGTTCGACCCCACGCTCTACGGCATGGCGGCGACCTACGACGACCAGGGCAACTACATCTACCCCGACGGCTTCGACCCCGACACGGGCGAGTGGCTCGAGGGCTTCGACGAGCAGCGCGCGGCCTGGGAGGAGCAGTACGCCAAGGCACACGCTCGCTGGGAGGCGCACGTCAAGCAGCAGGCCGAGGCCAAGCAGGCCGAGGTCGAGGCCGGCGAGGCGACGTCGTACAGCTCCGACTCCGGCGACGAGGCGGCCGTCGAGGAGACCGGCGGTTCGCTGGCCTCCGACGAGGCGCTGCAGGCGTTGCGTGACAAGCTGACCGGCGGGGGCGCCTGACCCGCTCGTAGGACCCGACTGCGGGCCCGTCGTCCCTCCGGGGACGGCGGGCCCGCTGTCTTCCCCGGGTGGACGGGGGCGTAGTTTCGGGGCTCGTGCCCCGCCTGTCCGACCTGATGGCCGACACGAGGCCGCTGCAGAACCCGCACTTCAGGCGGCTCTGGGTCGCCAACATCGTGACGGTCGTCGGAGCCCAGCTGACGGTCGTGGCCGTGCCGGCGCAGATCTACCAGATGACCGGCTCGTCGGCGTACGTCGGGCTGACCGGCCTGTTCGGGCTCGTGCCGCTGATCGTCTTCGGCCTGTACGGCGGCGCGCTGGCCGACGTCTTCGACCGTCGGACCATCCTGGTCTGGACGACCGTCGGCCTGATCGCCACGAGCGTGCTGTTCTGGGTGCAGGCGGCCGCCGGACTGACCAACGTGTGGCTGCTGCTGGGCCTCTTCGCCGTGCAGCAGGCGTTCTTCGCGGTCAACCAGCCGACGCGCAGCGCCGTGCTCCCGAAGATCCTGCCCCCCGAGCTGCTGCCGGCGGCCAACTCGCTCAGCATGACGGTCTTCCAGGCCGGAGCCATCGCGGGCCCCCTGGTGGCGGGCGTGCTCATCCCGGTGCTGGGGTTCGAGTGGCTCTACCTCATCGACGCGATCACCCTCTTCGCGACCCTGTCGGCCGTGGTGCGGCTGCCGTCCCTGAAGGTCGTCGGCGCGCACACGCAGGTCCCTGGACTCCGGGCGGTCGTCGACGGGTTCAGCTATCTGCGCGGCCAGCCGGTCCTGCTGATGTCCTTCGTCGTCGACATCATCGCGATGGTCTTCGGGATGCCGCGGGCGCTCTTCCCGGAGATCGCGCACGTGGACTTCGGGGGACCCGAGGAGGGTGGGATCGTGTTCGCGCTGCTGTTCGCGGCGATCCCGGCCGGGGCCGTGCTCGGTGGGGTGCTGAGCGGCTGGGTCTCACGCGTGGAGGCCCAGGGTCGGGCGGTGATCGTGAGCATCCTCGTCTGGGGTGTCGCGATGACCGGTTTCGGCATCGCCGTGCGGCCTGGCCGACCGCTGGCAGGCGGCCATGCTCGTGGTGGCGCTGGTATTGCTGATGGTCGGCGGCGCGGCTGACATGGCCTCGGCAGCCTTCCGGATGAGCATGCTCCAGGCCGCGACCGACGACGCCGTACGCGGGCGGCTGCAGGGCGTCTTCATCGTCGTCGTCGCCGGCGGCCCCCGGGTGGCCGACACGGTGCACGGCGCGGCCGCAGCCGCGGTGGGAGCCGCCGCGGCGGCCGCCGGGGGCGGCGTGCTCGTCGTCGTGGGAACCGTCATCGCCGCGCTGGCGGTGCCGTCGTTCGTGCGCTACCGGCTGGTCCGACAGGTCGGCTGAGGGCCGACTGACTGGTGCGGTGCTGTGGCCGGTTAGGGACCCGCCGGCGGGTCCCTAACCGGCCACAGCACCGCGGTAGTCGGTTGCCACCTCGGGTCAGAACGAGGCGGCGGGAGAGTGGAACTGGCGGTCCTCGTAGTGCGAGCGCGGCGGGACCGAGGGTCCGCGGCCGTCGCGACGAATCATCACGAGGGTGCCGAGGGCCATGGCGAGGGCGATCAGGGCGATAACGATGAGTGAAGTAGTCATGGCAGTAATCATGCGACTTGCGCGATCCTGCCACCAGTGGCAGAAATGCCAGTCTGCATTGAAATTCTGCCACCCTTCGTGGCAGACTCATCTCATGACAGCAGGACCGGGTGTACGCAAGGTGGTCGTCGTCGTGCAGGACGGCGCCGAGCCGTTCGGGCTCGGGTCGATCTGCGAGGTGTGGGCGGAGCCCTACCACCCCGAGGACGACAACCCGGTCTTCGACTTCGTCGTGTGCACGCCCCGCCCCGGACGGGTGCGCGGGGCGTCCGGGTTCGACCTCGTGGTGGAGCACGGCCTCGAGGAGCTCGACGATGCCGACCTGGTCTGCATCGTCCCCAAGCGCCGCTTCCGCGACCCCTCGCCCGAGGTGGCCGCGGCGGTCCGGGCGGCGTACGACCGCGGGGCCCTGATCTTCGCCCACTGCACCGCCGCGTTCGTGCTGGGCGAGGCCGGCCTGCTCGAGGGCCGCCGCTGCACGACCCACTGGCGCCACACCGACGACCTCGCCGAGGCGTTCCCGGAGGCCAAGGTCGACGCGGATGTGCTCTACGTGCAGGACGGCAGCATCACCACCGGCGCGGGGTCCGCGGCCGGGCTCGACGCCGCCCTGCACCTGATGCGGCAGCAGTTCGGTGCCCGCGTGGCCGCCGGCGCGGCCCGTCGGATGGTGGTCCCGCCGCACCGCGACGGTGGCCAGGCGCAGTACATCGCCAGGGCGGTGCCCGACTGCGACGCCGAGACGCTCGGGCCGGTGCTGTCCTGGATCGTCGAGAACCTCGGTGAGGATCTCAGCGTCGATGGCCTCGCCCGCCAGCACCACATGTCCTCGCGGACCTTCGCCCGCCGCTTCCGCGCCGAGACCGGCACCACGCCGCACCAGTGGGTGACCCAGCAGCGGGTCCGCGCCGCCGAAGAGCTCCTCGAGCTGACCGACCACCCGGTCGAGTGGATCGCCGGTGAGGTCGGCTTCGGCAATGCCGGGGCCCTCCGACACCACTTCACGCGGGTGCGGGGTATCAGCCCGCAGCAGTACCGCCGCCAGTTCGCCTGCTGACCCGCACCACGTCGTACGAACCCGGCGGGAACTCTCGCCCGGCTGCGGACATGACAGGGTGTGGGACTCGCCATGAGCACCGACCAGTCGGAGGAGGAGCTGGCCCGGGACCTCCGGGAGGGCTCCGCCGACGCCCTGGCCGCGCTCTTCGACCGGCACGCCGACCGCGTCTACAACCACTGCTTCCGGTGGACCGGTGACTGGACCGAGGCCGAGGACGCGGTCGCGACGGTCTTCCTCGAGGTCTGGCGGCACCGGCACCGCGTCGCCGTCCACGATGGCTCGGCCCTGCCGTGGCTGTACGGCGTGGCGACCAATGTCTGTCGCAACCTGACGCGCGGGCGTCGCCGCCGACTGCGGGCGACGCAGGTGCTCCCGGCGGCCGAGAACGTGGCCGACCACGCCGAGCGCGTGATCGACCGGATCGCCTCGGAGGAGCGGATGCGTGTGGTGCTGGCCGCTGTCGAGGGCCTCCCTGCGGGGGAGCGGGAGGTCCTCGCGCTCGTGGCCTGGGCCGGGCTCACCTATGAGCAGGCCGCGGCCGCGTTGGGCGTCCCTGTCGGAACCGTGCGCTCCCGCCTGTCCCGCGCCCGCACCCGCCTGGCCGCCCGCGTCGACGCGGGCACAGAAGGAGACCAGCCATGACCGACCTGACGCCACCGCCCGACCGTCCCCTCGACGACCACGCGCGGGCCCGACTGCGCGCCCAGGTCCTGCAGACGCTGGGGGAGCGACCCGGGACAGCGCGGCGCTGGCTGGTGCCCGTCGCGGCCGCAGCCGCCGTCGTGCTCATCGCCGGGCTCGCCGGATTCCTCGCGCTCCGCACCGGGGCCCCGGCCGACTCCGGGGCCCCGGGTAGCGGCTACGCGGCCGACCCGACCACGAGCGCAACGTCGACGGACCAGCCGAACCCCCAGGAGTGCGCCGACGAGGTCGGTGCGCCGGTCACCGTCGAGACACTCCCAGCAGACGCGGCCTGGCCCGAGGGGGCCCGGGTCGCTGACCAGGCCCTGGTCTGCGTGGTGCCAGACGAGGCCGGCAACGCTGCTGGGTGCTTCGAGATGCGCCTCCGCGACGAGGATGGCACCGAGCACGTCTACGTCCGCCCGTGCAGGGGCACCGCCACCCCGAGCGCACCCGAGACGATGGTCGGCTCGTCGGAGGCGTGCACACCCGAGGTGCGCCACCAGCTCGCCGATGCCGCGGAAGTCGTCGCCTTCGCCTCGGCCAAGGGCACCACGACCTTCTCGGCCGCGGGGGACCGCTACGTCCTCTGCGACGACAGCGGTGGCAAGGCGACGACCCACCGGGCGGCCACGCTGACGCCCCCCGACGAGATCACGGCCGAGGACCTGCGGTTCAGCTCGAAGGTGCTGACCATGGACCAGGACCAGATGGTGGTGGCCTTCGTTGCCGGCGGGCTGCTGCCGGAGACCGTGGAGAGCATCCAGTACGAGTGGCCGGACGGCCACGTCGAGCAAGCGGACGTCGAGACCGACGCCGAGGGCCGGCGCTGGTGGCGGATGGAGTACACCTCGTACGACGGCCCGCTGAGCGATCCGCAGCAGAACCGGCTCGATCTCGGCCCCGTCACAGCGACGGCCGTCGGCGTCGGCAGCGTCGGTGACTCGACGTACGTGCTGAGCTTCGGTCGCGACGACTGCGCCCAGGTCAACCACGGCTGCTGACGCGTGCGGCAGGATGCGGTCCGTGACGGCGGATCGAAACCTGCGCGTCGGGCTGACCGGCGGCGTGGCCTCGGGCAAGAGCACGGTGGCGGCGATGCTGGCCGAGCTCGGGGCGGTGGTCGTCGACGCCGACCTGCTCGCGCGGGAGGTGGTCGCGCGCGGCACCGACGGGTTGGCTGCCGTGGTCGAGGCGTTCGGGTCGGCCGTGCTCACGGCCGACGGCGACCTCGACCGGCCCGCGATGGGTGCCTTGGCCTTCGGCGACCCCGAGCAGCGTCGCCGGCTCGAGGCGATCATCCATCCGCGCGTGCGCGCCCGGGCGGCCGAGATCGAGGCGGCTGCGCCGCCCGGCTCCGTCGTGGTGCACGACATCCCCCTGCTCGTCGAGACCGGGCAGGCGGCGTCGTTCGACGCCGTCGTCGTGGTCGACGTGCCCCGCGAGCTCCAGATCGAGCGGATCACCGGCTCACGCGGCCTGAGCGAGGCCGACGCCCGCGCCCGGATCGCCGCCCAGGCGGCCCGCGCGGAGCGGCTCGCCGCCGCGACGTACGTCGTCGACAACGCCGGCTCGCTCGCCGATCTGCGGGCCCGGGTCGAGGAGGTCTTCAGAGACCCTGCTCGCATCGCGCTGAGGAGCTACTCGACGATCGAGTCCTCGACCGTCTGGCGGCGCCCGAGGAAGAAGATCCCCGGGTCGGTCGCGAAGCCGGCCGAGGGGTTGTCGCTCAGCGTCGACGACCGGATCGTCAACGTGCCGGTGCGGTCGTTGCTCACGAAGAAGATCGCTCCGCCACCCTCTCGCGCGCGGTTGCCGGTCATCGACGTGCCCGCCACGAGCACGTGGAAGTCGTTGCCGTCGGTGTAGATCGCGCCGCCAGAGCCGCCGCCGGGCGTGCCGGGGCGCTCCGGGTTGGCGCCCCGGCCGATCGCACGGTTGCCGGTGAACTCGCTGTTGTAGACCTCCCAGGACACCCCGATCGAGCTCAGAGCCGAGCCGTTGCTGCACCGGCCGCCGCGGAAGGTGCTGCCGACGACGTACACAGGTCGTTCGCGGCTCTGCGACAGCGCCCGGACGGCGGCACCGCCCAGGTCCGGTCCCGTCCGGTCGCACCGGTTGCCGACGAACCGGGAGTCGACGATCTTGAGCCGACCGCCGCGGACGAAGATCGCGCCCCCGCCACCGCCGTCCGTGCGCTCGCCGGTGGCGTCGCCGTCGGCGAAGGTGAGGCCCTGGACCACGAGCCTCGGCGTCGGCTGGTCCTCGCAGTGCGACGTCGTCCAGACCTGCGCCCGGTCGCAGGTGTTCTGGTAGAGGATCCGCCGGTCACCCCCGCCGCTGAGGGTCACCAGCCCGCCCCCGTCGAGGACGACGCGGCGACTGGTGTTGACGACCTTGGCGGTCTTCTCCATCGCGATCGTCACCGGATCCGGCCCGCAGCGGAAGCGGATCACGCCGCCCTTGGCGACCGCCCGGACGACAGCGCGCGAGCTGCAGCTCGCGGCAGTGCCGTTGCCGACCCAGCGATCGGGGTTCGAGGTGTCCACTGCCCGGGCCGCGCGGGGCACCTCGACCGGACGGACGCCGTCCGCGGGCGCAGGCACGGGCGCGGCACGACCGCCGGCACCGCGGCCTGGGCCGTGACGACGCCACAGCCGAGGCAGGCGAGGACGCAGAGGGCGACAGCCCACCCGACACGCGACGCGATCTCCACGTGCCGACGGTAGTCCCGGAGGTGTGGGTCCTCGGCGACTACCCTCGTCGCGATGCCCGGCTACCACCCCACGCACCGCTCACCGCGCCCCCCGCGCCGGATCCCCGGCTCCGGCTGGGTGGTCGGCGCCGTGTCCGTGCTTGCCGTGATCGGCGCGGTCGTGGGTGGCATCGCGCTGTTCAGCGGTGGGCCGGGCTCGGCCGACCCAGGAGGCGACGACGCCGCACCCACGTCGCCGCCGGCAGAGACCGCACTGGCGAGTGACCCGGAGGTCGATCCGGACGAGCCGACGTCGTGGGGCCCGTCGGTCGGCGAGCTGGCAGCGGCGCAGGAGCTCGTCGCCGGTTGGGACGCCGAACGGCTGGCCGGGCAGGTGATCATCGGACGCTACGCCGGCACCGACCCCGAGGCGCCGGCCCAGCTGGTGCGCGACCTCCACCTCGCGGGCGTGACCCTGACCAGCGACAACGTGGTCGACACCGAGCAGGTCACGGCCACGACCACCGCCGTGAGCGCGGCGATCGGCGCCGACGGGCGGGGCATCCCGCCCATCCTGGGCGTCGACCAGGAGGGTGGTGTGGTGGCCCACCTGACCGGGGTCGCCACGGAGTTCCCGTCGTTCGAGCAGGCGGGAGACGTGATCGAGGCGGATCCCACCACCGGCCCCGAGCTGGTCACGACGGCTGCCCGGGCCAGCGGCCTCGAGCTGCGCCAGCTCGGCTTCACGTGGGTCTACGCCCCGGTCGCCGACGTCACCATCGGGCTGGGAGACGCGGCCATCGGCTCCCGGTCCGCCTCGTCGGATCCCACCATCGCTGCAGCCGCGACGGTGGCGGCCGTCGACGGGTTCACCCAGTCCGGGGTGGTGTCGACGCCCAAGCACTTCCCAGGTCACGGCGGCGCGACCGAGGACAGCCACGACACCCTGCCGGTCGTCTCCGAGCCGATCGAGGAGCTGCGGGCCCGGGACCTCCAGCCCTTCGAGGCTGCGGTGAGCGCCGGCACTCCAGTGGTGATGATGAGCCACCTGGACGTGCAGGCGATCGCCCCGGGCGCTGCCCGCGAGCATGGCCCCGGCGGCGTACGACTTCCTCCGCGACGACCTGGGCTTCGAGGGCGTGACGGTGACGGACTCGCTGGGCATGGGTGCCGTGATCGGGCGCGACCAGCCTGCGCTCTCGGCCTTCCTGGCCGGCGCCGACCTGCTCCTGATGCCGGCGGACACCCGACGCGCGCACGCGACGCTGAGCGCGGCTATCGAGTCCGGTGAGGTGCCGCGCGAGCGTGCCGAGGCCTCCGCCGCCCGTGTCGTCGCGCTCCAGCTGTGGCAGCAGCGCGTCGCCGGTGAGGTGCCGGTCCCGGTCGACGCCACCGCGCAGGCCGAGGCCGCCTCAGCCGCGCTCGTCGCGGCCGCGCCCTAGGCCGAGAACACCTGCTCAGGCGGCCAGGTCGGGGTCGCCGAGGCGGCGCAGCTTCTGCAGCGCCTCTCGCTCGAGCTGGCGGACCCGCTCCGCGGAGATGCCGTGCTTGATGCCGATGTCGGCCAGCTTGTGCTGGCGACCGTCGACCAGGCCGTAGCGAGAGCGGATGATGTCCGCGGCGCGCTCGTCGAGCTGCGAGACCAGCGCGTTGAGGCGGTCACGGGCCTCGACGTCCAGGACGGTCAGATCCGGGCTGGGAGACGTCTCCTGCGCCATCAGGTCGCCCAGGGAGGTGTCGCCGTCCTCGTCGACGGGGGAGTCGAGCGAGACGTGCTCGCGACCCCACGCCATCAGGTCGAGGACCCGCTCGACCTCCATACCGAGCTCCGCGGCGATCTCGGCCGGCTCCGGGTCACGCCCGAGCTGGCGCTCCAGGGTGCGGCGGGCACCGCCGACCTGGTTGAGCTCCTCGACCACGTGCACGGGCAGCCGTACGACGCGGGCCTGCTGCGCGATCCCGCGCGTGATCGCCTGACGCACCCACCACGTGGCGTACGTCGAGAACTTGTAGCCCTTGGTGTAGTCGAACTTCTCGACCGCCCGGATCAGGCCGGTGTTGCCCTCCTGGATCAGGTCGAGCATCGGCATCTGGGCGCGGCCGTACTTGCGCGCGATCGACACCACGAGCCGCAGGTTGGCGTTGATGAACGTGTCGACGGCCTTCTGGCCCTCCTCGGCGAGCCACTCCAGCTCCTCGAGGGTGGCGGTGCCGGGCGCGCCGCCCTTGCGGCGGCCGACGCGGCCCTCGCGGATCAGGTGCTCGGCCATCAGGCCGGCCTCGATGGTCTTCGAGAGCTCGACCTCCAGGGCAGCGTCGAGCAGCGGGTTGCGCGCGATCTCGTCGAGGTAGAGACCGACACTGTCGCGACCCTCGATCTCGCGCGACCTGCTCATGGTGCTGGTTGCCATCTCCCGACCTCCTCGTCCCGCATGCGCCCGCGCTCATCCGCGTGGTGCCGCACGTGATGTCCAACGTCCGAGTGCTTCCGGGGATTCCCGGTCGGTCGGTGGCTTTGTCACCAGGAAGGACGTGCGAGAGACACCGCTAGTTGCCTCGTCGAGCAACTCTCAGGGACTTCTCAGGACGTGGTACCCAGCACGGGCCACCCCTACCCGGCCACCACGATTCAGCGGGGCCTATTTGGCGAGTCCCATCCGGTCGAGAATCCAGGCGAGGGAGAAGGCTCGGTCGTGCCAGGCCTTGTAGCGGCCGGACACGCCCCCGTGACCCGCCGACATCTCGGTCTTGAGCAGCACGTCCGCGCCCGGGGCGGTGGCACGCAGCCGGGCTACCCACTTGGCGGGCTCGACGTAGAGGACCCGGGTGTCGTTGAGGGAGGTCTCGGCCAGGATGGGCGGATAGTCCTGCGCGACGACGTTGTCGTACGGCGCGTAGCCGGCCAGGTAGTCGTAGGCCTCCGGGTCGGCCTCCGGGTTGCCCCACTCGTCGTACTCGACCACGGTCAGGGGCAACGTCGCGTCCAGCATGGTCGTGAGCGCATCGACGAACGGCACCTGCGCCACGAAACCGCCGAACTGCTCCGGGAACCGGTTCGCCACCGCGCCGATGAGCAGCCCGCCAGCGCTGCCGCCCTCCCCGATGACCCTGTCGTGGGTCGTCCACCCCGCCTCGACGAGATGACGGGCGCAGGCGGCGAAGTCGGAGAAGGTGTGCTCCTTGTGCTCGAGCTTCCCGCCGTCGTACCAGCGCCGACCCATCTCGCCACCACCCCGGACGTGGGCGATCGCGAACGCTCCGCCCCGGTCGAGCAGCGAGAGCCGGGCGACGGAGAAGTAGGGGTCCATGGAGTGCTCGTAGGCGCCGTAGCCGTAGAGCAGCAGTGGGACGGGTCCGGCCGGCCGGTCGCGCCGGGCGACGAGCGAGACGGGCACCTGCTCGCCGTCGGGGGCGGTCGCCCAGAGGCGATGCTCCTCGTAGTCGCCCTCGTCGTAGCCGCCGAGCACCGGCGTACGCCGCCGCAGGGCCAGCTCGCGGGTGGACAGGTCGTAGTCGTAGACCGAGGGTGGCACGGTCATGGTGGTGAAGCCGAGCCGCAGGCTCGGCTGGTCGAAGGCCGGATTGGCGCCCAGCCCGACGGTGTAGACCTCGGCGTCGAACGGCACGAGGTAGTCGTCGGCGACACCGTCGGCGCCGAGCTCGAGGATGCGCAGCTGGGTCAAGCCGGCGCTGCGCTGCGCGACGACGACATGACCGGCGAACGCGTCGACGTTCTCCAGCCGGACTGCCGGGTCGTGCGCGATCAGTGGCTGCCAGCTCTCGACGGGCGTCGGGGCGATCGGCGCGGTGGCCAGCTCGAAGTCGGGACCGGTGGCGTTGTGCAGCACCAGGAAGACGTCGCGCCCGCCGATGACGGCGTGCTCGATCTCGTGCTCGACACCCTCGCGCCGCTCGGCGAACACCTGCCAGCCGCTCGTCCGGGTCGGCTGTGTCGAGGTAGCGCAGCTCGGTGGTGGTCTTGGAGCCGGCCGCGATGACCAGGAACCGATTCGACCGGGTCCGGCCGACGCCGACCCAGAAGCGGCCGTCGGTCTCGTCGTGCACGAGCTCGTCGTCGTTCTGCGCGGTGCCGATGCGGTGCCGCCAGACCCGGTTCGCCCGCCAGGACTCGTCGACCGTGGCGTAGTAGAGGTCGCGGCCGTCGGGGCTCCAGGTCACGCCGCCCAGGACCCCCTCGACCACGTCGGGCAGCAGCTCGCCGTTGGTCAGGTCCTTGACCCGCACCCTGTAGCGCTCGTCGCCGTTGGTGTCGGTGGAGTAGGCGAGGAAGCGGTCGTCGAGGCTGATCGCCGAGGCGCCCATCGAGAAGAACTCGTGCCCCTCGGCGAGGACGTTGAGGTCGAGCAGGATCTCCTCGCCGGGGAGCGCCGGCTGGTCCACCGTGCTGTCCTCCGCAGGCTGGGGTGGGGTCCAGTCGTCGCCGTCGGCGCCGACCCGGCAGGACGCGCCGTACTCCTTGCCCTCGAAGGAGCGCGAGTAGTACCAGTAGCCGCGCTGGCGGGTGGGGACCGACAGGTCGGTCTCCTGGGTGCGCGCCTTGATCTCGTCGAAGATCACCTGCCGCAGGTCGGCCAGGTGGGCGGTCCGGTGGTCGGTCCAGGCGTTCTCGGCCTCGAGGTAGCCGCGCACCTCGGGGTCGTCCTTCGCGCGCAGCCACTCGTAGTCGTCGGTCCGCTCGCGGCCGTGGTGGGTCGAGGTGACCGGGCGACGTGGCGCGACGGGAGGCTCGGAGAGGTGGGTCTGGTCGGGCATGGCGTCACGCTAGCCGGGGGAGTGAAGGTCGCTGACGTGTGGACCAATCCTCCACAGGACCGGCGTCATCCTGTGGAGCAACCGGGCGTTTCTGTGGAGTCCGGGGTGGATCGTGTGGAGGGCCGAGAAATGTCCTCGAGTTTCCTCAGAAACCCTTGCGCGAGCTGCGCGCGGACCCGTAGAACTCTCCTACCGATCCCGCTTGCGGGGTCGGGCTCCGGAGGAGGAGCAAGGATCCACCCGGCGAGCTTGCTCGCTGCGTCGGCCCGGTGACGGGGACGGCGGGGTCTGCGCCGGCCTTCGGGGGATCGGGCGTCACATCACCGGTCAAGCCGAGGGGCTCCTGATGCTCATACCATCTGGAGCCCCTCACCCTTTCCCGGCCATTTTCACCGCGGCGCCACGCCTTGTCGAGCCATGCGGTGCCGGGAAGCGCGGTGGAACCCCTGTTGGCACCACGTGTTCACGTGCTGGTCACGTCGGCGGCGGGAGCGCCATCCGGTGTCGGGGCCGGTGTCGGAGCCGGTGTCGGAGCGTTCGGCGCCGGGCTCAGCTCAGGGTCGTCGACGGCGAAGGAGCGCACCGGCCCCGACGGGCTCTCGCGCGTCTCGAAGCGCACGGTCACGACGCCCCGGCCGGAGCCCCAGACCCAGCCGGGCCCCAGGGAGGCGTGGACGACGTCCGCTCCCGGCGGCCAGGTGCGCTCGCGCGCCGTCGGCAGGTCGGGCAGGTCGGCCGCGGGCTCCTCGTCATCCTCGCCGTCGCCGAAGAGGTCCTCCTGCACCCAGTCGGCCAGACCGGAGACGCCCACGCCGAGCAGTCGAACCCCACCCGAGGTGTCGACATCGGCGAGCAGCCCCCGGACCAGCCGCGCGATCGTGGCGCCGTGGTCGGTCGGTGACGGCAGGGTCGCCGACCGGCTCAGCGTGGTGAAGTCGTGGAGTCGCAGCTTGAGGGTGATCGTCCGGCCCGACAGCGCGTGGGCGCGCAGGCGCTTGCCCACCGCGTCGGCCTGCCGGGTCAGGAGCCCCTCCATCAGCCGGCGGTCGGTGAGGTCGGTGTCGTAGGTGCCCTCCACGCTGACGGACTTGGTCTCGCGCTCGGGGACCACCGGCCGGTCGTCCTCCGCCCGCGCGAGGAGGAACAGCCCATGCCCGTGGGCGTTGCCCAACAGCCGGACCAGCTCGTTCTCGCTGACGCTCTCGAGGTCGGCGACGGTGTGGATGCCGGCCCGGCGCAGCCGTTCGGCGGTCGCCGGACCGACACCTGGGATGACCGTCACGTGCATCGGCCGCAGCAGGTCTCGCTCGGTGCCGGGCGAGACCACGACCAGCCCGTCCGGCTTGTCGATCTCGCTGGCGACCTTGGCGATGAACTTCGAGGACCCGATGCCGACCGAGGCCGTCAGCCCGCCCGTCACCTCGGCCACCGCCGCCCGCAGATCCTCGGCCGCCCGGGTGACGGTCGGCACGGTGAGATCGGGCAGGTCGGCCCTGGCCAGGTCGACGAAGGCCTCGTCGAGCGAGAGCGGCTCGACCAGCGGCGAGACGGCGCGCAGCGTCTCCATCACCCGTTCGCTCGCCTCGCGGTAGGCGTGGAAGCGGCCGCTGAGGAAGGCAGCGTGCGGGCAGCGCGAACGTGCCTCGCGGGTCGACATCGCCGACCGGACGCCGTACTTGCGCGCCTCGTAGGACGCCGTCGACACCACACCCCGTCCGCCGACGCCGCCGACGACCACGGGCTTGCCACGCAGCGAGGGCTTGTCGCGCTGCTCGACGGCGGCGAAGAAGGCGTCGAGGTCCAGGTGCAGGACGGACGCGTCGGGCCGCATGCGCGCAGCGTACGGCGCCCCACCGACGGCCCCTGCCTGGTTGCTGACCGGCGGCCCGCTGTGCGTCCACAGGGGTGTCACGCGAGCTGGTCGTCCACAGGCGGGGAGGTCGTCAGGTTCGAGATGGCCCGTGCGGGAATCCGCCGTGCATGGAGACCTCGAAGATGACCCTGACCGCGAAGAGCCCCGAGGACGTGCTGGCGATGGTGCCGGTCGTGCTGGGATTCACGCCCACCGACTCGCTCGTGATGCTGACCTTCGGAGCGGCGAGCCCCTTCCACGCCCGGGTCGACCTGCCCGACCGGCCCCGGGAGGTTCGCGAGGTCGTGGCGTCCCTGCTCGAGCCCGTCGCCCGGCACGGGGTGAGCCGGGTCCTGCTGGTCGGCTACGCCGACGACCTCGACCGGGTCGAGCGGGTCACCGGGGAGGTGCGCGACGCGTTCGAGCGGGCCGGCGTCGAGGTGCTCGGGCGGCTGGTCGCCGACGGGGCCCGCTGGTGGCACCTCCCGCGCGAGGATGACGAGCCGGGGACGGCGTACGACGTGTCGGCCCACCCGTTCGCGGCCGAGGCCGTGTGGCGCGGCTTCGTCACGCACGGGACGCGGACGGACCTGGCGGCGACGATGGCGCTGGATCCCGCGGCGGTGGCAGAGACCGAGCGAGCTCTGGCGGGTGTGGTGGCCCACGGCGCCAGCGGCGCGGCGGAGGCGGCCTGGGCCGCGGGGCTCGTGCGTCAGTGCGTCGCGACCGGGTCGCCACCACCGGCCGCTGCGCTGGCGCGGCTGCTGGCCGGGATGACCGACGTGACGATCCGCGACGCGGCGTGGTTCACCCTCGGCGGCAGCGGCGCGGAGGCGCACGTTGCCTTCTGGACCGACGTGGTCCGGCGCTGCCCGCCCAGCCACGTGCCCGCACCGGCATCGGTCCTGGGCTTCGCGGCCTGGATCTCGGGGCAGGGGGCCCTCGCCTGGTGTGCCGTCGACAGGGCGCGCGAGGCAGCTCCCGACTACCCGTTGGCCGGCCTGCTCGCCGAGGTGCTCACCTCCGCGATGCCGCCGTCGGCGTGGGAGCGGATCCTCGCCGACCACGAGGCGTCATGACGCGTTCGTCGCGTCGCGCCAGGCGACCCAGTCACGCACCCGGGCCATGTCATAGGCAGGTCCCGAGATGCCCATGGTGAAGAGCCGGACGCCGAGGCCGTGCAGGAGGGGGCCGATGTCCGCGGGGTCCCTGGGCCGGGGCCCTCCCACGCTGACCGACCGCTCGATCGCACCCGGGTCGCGCCCCTCCCGGGCACACCAGTCGTCGAGGACCGCGACCTTGCGCTCGACCACGGCCGGATCGCCGAAGCCGTGCCAGATGTCGGCGTGCCGGGCGACCAGCCGCAACGTCTTCCGCTCGCCGCCGCCCCCGATGAGCACCGGGATGTCGCGGGTGGGTGCGGGGTTGAGCCGTGACCAGCGCCGCTCGATCCGGGGGAGCGCGTCCCTGAGGTCGTCGAGGCGCGAGCCCTTGGTGCCGAAGTCGTAGCCGTACTCGGCGTAGTCCTTCGCGAACCAGCCCGACCCGATGCCGAGGATCAGCCTCCCCCCGCTGATGTGGTCGACCGTGCGCGCCATGTCGGCGAGCAGCTCGGGGTTGCGATAGCTGTTGCAGGTCACCAGCGCGCCGAGCTCGACCCGGGACGTCGCCTGGGCCCAGGCGCCGAGCATCGTCCAGCACTCGAGGTGCTTGCCCTCGGGCTCGCCGTTGAGCGGGAAGAAGTGGTCCCAGTTGAACAGCACGTCGACACCGATCTCCTCGGCCTCTGCCGCGGCCCGGAGGAGGTCGGACCACTCGCCGTGCTGCTGCTGGACCTGTACGCCGATGCGGACCGGACGGTGGGCCTGGTGGTCGGCGGCTGGCGTCATGGAGCCTCCTCGAGCGGCGGAAGGTCGCGCGCTCGCGAAACTAGCACCGCGGACGAGACCTTCCGGCGGCGCACGATTTCACTAGGGTCTGCTCATGGGCGAAGAGGTCGCGGCACAGGAGTTCACCCGAGCCGACCGCACACGGCACCGCGAGAAGGTGCGCCGCAACCTCGACGTGTTCGCGCGGATGCTGCGCGAGGCGGCCTTCGACACCGATGACCCGATGACCGGTCTCGAGGTCGAGCTCAACCTCGTCGACGAGCGCTGCGACCCGGCCCTGAAGAACACCCAGGTCCTCGAGGCCATCGCCGACCCCGACTTCCAGACCGAGCTCGGGCAGTTCAACATCGAGATCAACGTCGCCCCCGCCAAGATCCGCGAGGGCGGGCTGGCGACGTTCGAGGCGGGCCTGCGGCGCAGCCTCAACGATGCCGAGGAGAAGTCGTCGAAGGTCGGCGCCCATCTCGTCATGATCGGGATCCTCCCCACGCTCGCCGACGGGCACATGACCCCGAGCTCGCTCAGCACCAACCCCCGCTACGCCTTGCTGGGCGAGCAGATCCTGGCGGCTCGCGGGGAGGACATCGCGATCTCGATCTCGGGTCACGACCGGCTCGAGACCACCTCGGACTCGATCGTGCCCGAGGCGGCCTGCACCAGCACGCAGTTCCACGTGCAGACCTCGCCCGACGAGTTCGCGGCGTACTGGAACGCCTCGCAGGTCATCGCCGGTGTCCAGCTGGCGCTGGCGGCGAACTCGCCCTACCTGCTCGGCAAGCAGCTGTGGCGAGAGACCAGGATCCCGCTGTTCGAGCAGGCGACCGACACCCGCAGCGAGGAGCTCAAGGCGCAGGGCGTGCGTCCGCGGGTGTGGTTCGGTGAACGCTGGATCACCTCGGTGTTCGACCTGTTCGAGGAGAACGTCCGCTACTTCCCTGCGTTGCTGCCCATCACCGAGGAGGAGGACCCGCTCCAGGTCCTCGACGGCGGCGGCGTGCCGAAGCTCGCCGAGCTGCGACTGCACAACGGCACGATCTATCGCTGGAACCGCCCGGTGTACGACGTCCACGCCGGCGTCCCGCACCTGCGCGTGGAGAACCGCATCCTGGCCGCCGGGCCGACCGTCGTCGACACGATCGCGAACGCCGCGTTCTACTTCGGCCTGGTCCGCGCCCTGGCCACCAGCGAACGACCCCTCTGGTCGCAGATGTCGTTCAGCGCGGCCGAGGAGAACTTCCACGTGGCTGCGCAGCAGGGCATCGACGCACAGATCTACTGGCCCGGGATCGGTCATGTGCGCGCCACCGAGCTGGTCCTGCGGCGGCTGCTTCCCCTGGCCAAGCAGGGTCTGGAGGACTGGGGCGCCCCGCAGGACCAGATCGACCGCCTGCTGGGCATCATCGAGCAGCGCTGCCTCGCACAGACGAACGGCGCCGAGTGGTTCGTCAACCGGATGGCGCAACGGGGGGACCAGGAGACCTACGACGCGCTGCGCGCGACGCTGGAGGAGTACCGCGAGCGCATGCACACCAACGACCCTGTCCACACCTGGGACTGAGCAGGCCCCGCCTCCTCAGCACCCCTGCCCTCCTCAGCCGGGCCGCGGAGCGCGCCGGTCGCGCAGCCGCTTCCAGACGACCCCCGTGCCGGACCGGGGGTCGACCCAGCCGTCGCGGGTGACCACGACGAACCTCAGCGCGACACCTGCCTCGGCGAGAGCCGTTCGGGCGGCCGAGAGCCAGTCCGCGTCGGCGTCCTGCCAGTCCAGGTCGCCCGGCCGGGCCAGCCAGACCAGGCAGCCGTCCACCGTCGCCTCATCGCGCAGCCGCACCAGGAGGGCGGCGACGACGTCGACCCGGAGGGCGGCGTCGAGCGCCTCGTCGCGGCGTACGACGTAGCGGACCCGCGGCCCGGCGGGGTCGCCGAGGTGCAGGGCGGTCTCGCTGCGCGACGATGTCGCGCGATGGTCGAGCACCGCGCGCCGCAGAGCGCGGGCGAGGTGTGGTTCGATCAGGTCGGGCAGGGCCGGCACCCGGTCATCGTGTCCGACAGCGGCGGGCGGGGGAGCGCACCCCTCCACAGGTACCGCTGGCGAGCGCGGTTGGATACGGTGCCCGGGAGTCACGGTGACTCACCCGGCTCGGGAGCGAGGAGGACCTCATGGGAACGATCGTGGTCGGCTACGTGGCCAAGCCGGAGGGAGACGCCGCACTCAAGCGGGCGATCGAGGAGGCAAAGCTGCGCGACAGCAAGCTCGTCGTCGTCAACTCCCACCGGGGCGGTGACGACTTCGACGGGGCAGCGTCGCGGCAGGCCGACCAGGCGATCGAGGACGTGAAGGCGCAGCTCGCCGACTCCGGCGTCGAGCACGAGGTGCGCCAGCTCGTGCGTGGCTTCGAGCCGGCCGAGGACCTGATCGGCATCGCCGACACCGCCGGCGCCGACCTCATCGTGATCGGTCTTCGCCGGCGTTCGCCGGTCGGCAAGCTCATCCTCGGCAGCAACGCGCAGCGGATCCTCCTCGACGCCCAGTGCCCGGTCCTGGCGGTCAAGGCCGAGTAGAAACTGCAGCCGAGGAGAACCGTGCAGCTTCAGATCACCCAGGACCCCGTCGCCGACCAGATCCTCAGCGACGACCCCTTCGCCCTGCTGGCCGGGATGATGCTCGACCAGCAGTTCCCGATGGAGCGGGCGTTCGCGGGGCCGGCCAAGATCAAGGAGCGGTTCGGGACCCTCGACCCGGCAGCGATCGCCGCCGCCGATCCGGAGAGCTTCGCCGACCTGTGCGCGACGCCGCCGGCCATCCACCGCTACGGCCGGTCCATGGCCGCCCGGCTGCAGACGCTGGCGGCCCTGGTCGAGGAGCGCTACGACGGAGACACCGCCCGCCTGTGGACGGAGGCGGCCACCGGCCCCGAGCTCCTCTCGCGGGTCATGGCGCTGCCGGGCTTCGGGAAGCAGAAGGCCCAGATCTTCGTCGCCCTGCTGGCCAAGCAGCTCGACGTCCGCCCGCCGGGATGGGAGCAGGCCGTCGGCGCCTACGCCGAGGACGGTTACCGCTCGGTGGCCGACGTGGTCGACGCGGCTTCGCTGCAGAAGGTCCGAGACTTCAAGAAGGCCGCGAAGGCCGCCGCGAGGGCCGACGTCGGCTGACCGCACGGGCCCGGGATCCCGGGCCACCACGCACCATCCCGATGCCCGGTGCTTGGGTGCGTCGTGGCAGAATGAACGCTGCGGCTCTTGACGACAGCGGGCTTTGCCGCGCCCATGGTCCGACTGGCTTCACTCGACGATCCATCCGACGAGAGGTGTTCGTGTCCTCGAACGCGCGCAAGCTGCTTCCCGCAGCGGTGCTGACCCACCCCGCCATCACCGCTCTCCTCGAGGCCGGACTGCCGTCCTCGCGTCCCGGCACCGGGGGGAGTCTCACCCCCGACCAGGTCCGCCGGGCCAGCGACCAGGCCGAGCTGGCGCCGCAGCACCTCAAGCCACTGCTGGCGCACCTGAGCTCGCTCGGCATCGTGATCGACGTCCCGGCGGCGTCCGCGATGCGCGCGGTCGCTGCGACGTCGACGACCAAGAAGGCCGCGACTGCCAAGAAGGCAGAGACCGCCAAGGCCGAGCCTGCGAAGGCGCCGGCCAAGAAGGCCGCCCCCACCAAGAAGGCAGAGCCCGCGAAGGCGCCGGCCAAGAAGGCCGCCGTGACCGTCGACGACGCCGCAGCGCCCGCGGTGCCCGGCGCGGACGCGGCCGTCGGTCCCGATGGCAAGAAGGTGCTGCCCGATCTGCCCGACGAGCAGTTCGAGAAGGACGTCGCCACCGATCCCACGATCAAGGAGGACGAGAAGGAGGGCACCTTCGTCGTCTCCGACGCCGACGACACCGGCGAGCCCGAGCAGCAGGTCATGGTGGCCGGCGCGACGGCCGACCCCGTCAAGGACTACCTCAAGCAGATCGGCAAGGTGCCGCTCCTCAACGCCGAGATGGAGGTCGAGCTCGCCAAGCGGATCGAGGCCGGCCTCTTCTCCGAGGAGAAGCTCGCCAAGGGCGGCAAGATCAGCGCCAAGGTGCTCGAGGAGCTCGAGTGGATCGCCGAGGACGGCCGCCGCGCGAAGAACCACCTCCTCGAGGCCAACCTGCGTCTCGTCGTCTCGCTGGCCAAGCGCTACACCGGCCGCGGCATGCTCTTCCTCGACCTCATCCAGGAGGGCAACCTCGGCCTGATCCGAGCGGTCGAGAAGTTCGACTACACCAAGGGCTACAAGTTCTCGACGTACGCCACGTGGTGGATCCGCCAGGCGATCACGCGCGCCATGGCCGACCAGGCCCGAACGATCCGCATCCCGGTGCACATGGTCGAGGTCATCAACAAGCTCGCCCGCGTGCAGCGGCAGATGCTCCAGGATCTGGGCCGCGAGCCCACTCCGGAAGAGCTCGCCAAGGAGCTCGACATGACCCCCGAGAAGGTCATCGAGGTCCAGAAGTACGGCCGCGAGCCGATCTCCCTGCACACCCCGCTGGGCGAGGACGGCGACTCCGAGTTCGGTGACCTGATCGAGGACTCCGAGGCGATCGTCCCCGCTGACGCGGTGTCGTTCACGCTCCTGCAGGAGCAGCTGCACGCCGTCCTCGACACCCTCTCCGAGCGCGAGGCCGGCGTCGTGTCGATGCGCTTCGGCCTCACCGACGGCCAGCCCAAGACACTCGACGAGATCGGCAAGGTCTACGGCGTGACCCGTGAGCGGATCCGCCAGATCGAGTCGAAGACGATGTCCAAGCTGCGCCACCCCAGCCGTTCGCAGGTCCTGCGCGACTACCTGGACTGAGCAAGGCTCGGACTGACGAAGAGACCGACGGCCAACGATCCGCCCGGACCAATGTCGGCCGGGTTAGTCATCAGCGGCGAGGATCGCGGAAGCGGGAAACGTCCCGATGATTCGCGTGGGCTCGTCCGGCCGCCACTGCACCTCATCCGTTGATGCCGATGAACGAGGGCGGCGCACTGACGAAAGCCACGTCCATCGCTGGGCGCGTCCTACGCATTGGTGGCCTTCCATACCCGCATGGCCTCGATCCACAGGAAGCGCCGTCCCGTCACCCGAACTAACGGGTAGTGAGACGGCGCCCCTTCTACGTTGCCGGCCGGCACCTTCGACGATACGACCCGCTGAGCGGACGTTGATTCACCCCACGGGCTGTTTCTCCGGCTCCTCACCCCCCAGGCTCTCACCAGATCAACTCGACGCGTGAGGCCGATCTGTACGTGCAGCAGCGAAAGATCCCGCTGCGCACGGCTGTCCGGGCCATTGCCTTCCTACAGCGCCCCTGCCAGTCTGGACCGCGAGGGAAGGGGTGCCATGTTCCAACGCCACGGGGTGCCTCGGGCACGCATCGACGTGCTCCGCGAGGTCCCGTTCTTCGAGGGACTCTCCAGCAAGCACCTCGCACGTATCGACGGGTACCTCGACGAGGTGAACGTCGAGCCGGGACGGGTGCTCACGACGCAGGGCGAGGGCGCGTACGAAGCGTTCATCATCGCCGACGGGGTGGCCGAGGTCCGCAAGAATGGCGAGGTCGTCCGCGACACCGAGATCGGCGAGCTGATCGGGGAGATCGGCATCCTGAAGCACACCCTGCGCACGGCGACGGTCGTGGCGAAGACCCCGATGCGCCTGTTGGTGTTCAACGGTAACCAAATGAGGGCCCTGCTCAGCGAGGACAAGAAGGTGGCAGAGCGGGTTGAGGAGAACCTGAAACGCCATCTCGAGGACCGCTGACCTATCTGTCCCCTCGATCCGCTGCACCCTCGCTCAACCACGGCGTCTCGCGCGCTGAGTGGCTGACGACCGACGTTCCGGTTGCCCCTACTGGTGCACGCTGCCGGGAAAGATAGGAAGTGTGACACCCGCGCATCGGCATGAGCAGACGGCAGCACTAAGCCAAGCCACTACAGACAAGGCGAGTCGCGATGCGGACGCGGCATGCGTGCCTACGCGCCGGCCGAAAATTTGGGGGACCCTGCGCCGAAGCCCTTCATAGACGCCTGCGCATCCTCGAAGCTGGATGGTTTTCGCGGCCCTTGGTGTATCCGGTCCAGACCTGTCCCTAAGGCGATACCTATCGAGGCCGTGGGGACCTACCTTGGAGGGGCGCCAACGCTGCTACGGGGGAGAGCAGCGGGGACGCAGGAGCCGTCCCGCGCTGATGCTGGCAGACCGGGGCGGTTTTCCTCGTCGGTGGCCCCAGGCGGCCCGGCCCACGGACATGAGACGGCGCCCCCGGGGGATGAGGGCGCCTAAGCTCGGCGCCCGGCCCCATGGGGCGGCCGGTATACCTCGAGCCTGTCTCCATTGTGCGACGGTGCGCGAGTGGTTTCCAGTACGCACAGAACCGCCCCGGCAGCCCGTGGGTTGCTGCCGGGGCGGTTCTACGGCTCAGACGGCGCTCGCTCTGGTGCCCCAGTTCGTCCTGGGATCAGGTCCTAAAGACGACGGTGCTGGTGTAGGAGAACTCGTTGTTGATCCAGTTGGGCACCTGTGCGGGCGTAGTTTGACCGCAGAGGCCCAAGTCGTAGGAACCGGCGGCTACCCCGACGGGCGTAATCGCCGAGAGCGAGTACGTCAATCGGCTGCTGGGCGGAGAGCTCAGATCAAACAGGCCGCCGCCGATAGTGGTTGGTGCCGCCATCGAGCCGGCGAGGCGGTAGCAGATGTACAGATCCAGGTTTCCGGCAGCAGCGGCACCCGCGCCCATGGCCGCGTTCGAGGAGATGAAGGCTCGCTGACCGGCGCCGATGGTGGCGGTGACGGGGGGCGCCAGGAACGCGAGGGTCGCCGTGGGGTTCGTGACGTAGCCTTGGGCGAAGCTGGCGCTGACGACACCGGAGGCACCTGTCGGTCCAATCGGCCCGGTTCCGCCGATGGGGCCGGGGGGCCCTTGAAGTCCCTGCGGTCCGGCAGGTCCGGCAGGGAGGGAGCCAGCCGCGAAGTCCGCGGCCGTCAGGCCCCCGTCCTTCACGTCCTTCGATTTGATGGAGTTGTTGACGATCTGTTTCGAGGCCACGCTGTTTTTCGGCAGGGCAATCGCGGCGTAGCTGGTGCCCCCGGTTGCAACGACCAGCGCCAACATCGAGATCACCAGCGAGGGGGATGGCCGCTTCCAAAGCTTTGCGTTCACTCCAAAGACCCCATTCGATACGTGGCTCACCGGACGCGAGCACATCCGCACGCTAACGCCCGCTATCGCGCAGCCGAGCCAGCTCTCCGATGCGGGTAGACGTCATCTAGACCAGGTCATGGAACCGCCCCCGGTATTACCTCTGCCGGGGCGGCGTTGTGTGTTCCAGCCCACTCGGTCCCTTGAGTCTGGGAAGTCGAACCTCTGGGTACTTCAAGTGCCGTGGGACGGCCCGATCGGGGGATGGGCCGTGATCGGCGGCCACGTAGACGCAGAACCGCCCCGACCTGCTGGGGTCGGGGCGGTTCTCTGTGTTCGGATCAGATCAGGTCCATCCGATCCGCCATGTGCACGAGCTGACGCGCGATCGTGCCGGCCTCCCCCGGCGTCAGGTTCAGCTGTGACCCTCTGGCCCGTAGAGGAGAGTGTGTGCTCGTCGACCTTCAGGTACACGGTCTCGAGATTGCGGCGGTCCTGCTCGGCGCCCACGTCCCAGCGGCCTCCGCCCTTGCGCGTCACCCGGTGGTCGACGATATTGCGGATCTCGTCGAGCGTGCCTTCGCCGGCCGTGGCCGAGTGCATCCAAACTTCGTCGTCCGGGATGCCTTCGGCGATCAACTGCCGGTGGTTGGTTGTGCACCAGCGCGGGCACCACGACGGCAGACGCGGGTCGTCAGCGGTGATCGGCTGGTTGTGCGAGTGGCGCTCCCACTCAGTCAGCGTCTCTTCGGGGGTCATGGTCATGGAGTGCTCCTTGTTCAGTCGGTGATATTGCACCCCACACCGCTTCTCACCTGCACGTTTGGCACGCTCAGCCGCACAGCGCTCAGCCGTCCCTAGTGCGCGACTACCTGGACTGAGCGTCTTTCTTGCTCGAACGCTCCGACGCAGGTCACCGGCGTCGTGGGTGGTAGGTCCTGCGAGGAAGCCCGCACGCTCAACTTGGGGGAGTTGTGACACTCCCTGATCTCGCGCTGATCTCGCGGCCGAAATTGTCCGTTCGGAGGATTTTGGAGGCCAGTCCAGGGGCTTAGCGTTCGAAGCACACCGAGCCCGTCCCGACCACTCGGCCCGGACGGTGCACCGAACGACTCGGCACACGGGGGACTTCGTGTCGGTGGGGTACAGGCACGGACTCGGTAGGGGTGCCGACGCGGCGGGGGGGCGTGCCGGCACCCCGTCATGCTGCGCAGACTGAACGGCGCCCCCTGGGGGACGGGGGGCGCCTGAGCTCGGCACCCGGCATCGTGGGGCGGCCGGGATGGACCGAGCCTGTTCAACGTGTGTGCGCGTAGGCAGGGCATTGCCACACCCCAAAGGGGCGCTGGCGTCCTTTCTGCTCAAGGCGCAGGACGGCGCCCCCGGCTACCGATACCCGAGGGCGCCGCACCGGAGGACATGGGTTCCGGGTAATCCGAAGTCACCCGTCGTCCCAGCTTCGCCCACCGGCTCCCTCGACTATCGCGGGCACGCCCTGGGAGCCGATACACCCGAGGGTGCGCAGGAGTTCCACTCAACGGCGCCGCCGGGACATCATCAGGGCTGCGATTCTTCGCAACCGCCCCCAGACAGACCGCCCCGCCTCACGGGGGAGAGAGGCGGGGCGGCGGGTTCTGCTGACAGTTGGACAAAAGTAGCGGGTCCCTCGACAGTTGTCTGCCTCGCGGGGGCAGTTCCGTCCCGCGAAGTACACACACCCCGCCAGGTGTGGTGTCGGGGTTGGTCCTGCTACGTCGTTCTTCGGTCAGCCGCTGATGCTGCCGCCGGACTGGACGCGCGCATTTCACGAGCGCTCCTAGTCTTGCCGGATGGGTGCCGGACACGTGCGAGCGGGTGCTCTCGCCGCCGGGTTGGCGGCGACGCTGCTGATCGCGGGCTGCACGAGCTCTGAGCCCACGGCCGACGGGTCCACCCCGACGGCCGGTGCGACGGACCAGTACGACGACCAGTGCGACGGCCGGTGAAAGTCCGGCCGCAAGTCCGACGCCGAGCGAGAGCCCGGGCGAGGCTGAGACGCCGCGGATGCCGAGGATCTCCGCCGGCGACATCGACCCGGCCATCGCGATGGCGACGGTCCGGCACCTCGCGGGTGATATCGGGCCTCGGCATGGCACGAGCGCGGCGTACCAGCAGGCGGCCAGGTGGGTCGCTCGCGAGCTGCGTGCGCTGGGCTATGACGTGCGACGCCAGGACTTCGACGTGCCGGGGGGCAACTCGTGGGGGACCCCGGTGGCCGGCGGCCGGTCGACCAACGTGATCGCGACCCTTCCCGGCCAGCGCGCCGACGCTCGGCGGCTGGTGGTGGGCGCGCACCTCGACACGGTCCCGCAGGCGCCCGGCGCTGAGGACAACGCCTCCGGGGTCGGCGTGCTGCTGGCGGTTGCGACGGCGGTCGCCGAGCGGCGTACCCGCCTCCCCGTCACCTTCGTCGCCTTCGGGGCGGAGGAGCCGCGCGGAGACAGCGACGACGACCATCACTACGGCTCCCGGGCCTACGTCGCCTCGCTGCAGCCGGGCGAGCGTCGCTCCCTGGACGGGATGGTCTCGCTCGACCGGGTCGGCGTCGGCCCGGTCGTGCCGGTCGGCTCGGCCGATCCCTCCGGCAGCGATCCGCACCAACGAGCGCTCGTCGCCGCCGCCCGGCGCGCTGGCGTGGCGACCAAGCCCGAGTACAACCGGTCCAGCGACCACTGGTCCTTCGTCCGCGACGGGCTGCCGGGCGCGCGCCTGGGCAGCACGCCGTACGCCGGCTACCACTCACCCGGCGACGTGGTGGCGGTCGTGCAGCCCGAGCAGCTCGAGCGGGCCGGCCGGATCGTGCTCGCCTGGCTGCGCTGAGTCGGCGTTCGTCAGCTCCGGAACGGTCCGGATGAGCTGGCCCAGACGTCGGCGAGGATGCTGTCGCCGACGGGGCCGCGGACCAGCCGCGGGGCGAACGTCGCGTCCATCCGGTACGGCGTCAGCGCCACCCGCATCAGTCGGTCGTCCCAGAACGTCGCGGTGAGGGTGACCCCCTCCATGGTCTGCTCCATGAAGTCCATGTCGAAGACGAGGTTGCCCAGGGAGTGGGCGAGCACGGCACCCTCGCCGAGATGGTCGAGGCCCTGCACCCAGTGTGGATGGCCGCCGGCGACGAGGTCCGCCCCCGCCTCGACCAGACGCAGGCCGACCTGGCGCTGCACGGGCCAGGCGGCGTGGGTGTACTGCTCGCCCCAGTGCGGCACCACCACCACGACGTCGACCCGACGGTCCAGCCGGCGAACCACATCGATGACGTGGGCCAGGTCGGACCGGTCGAGTGGTCCGGTGCGTGGCGGCATCCGGATCGAGAGCGCCCCCGGCACGCCCGGCGCGGCCCGCGGCGTCTCGCCGATCGCGTTGAAGCCGACGAACCCGAAACGGACGCCCTCATGGGTCAGCACGACCGGCCTGGACGCGGAGGCGAGGTCACGACCGGCCCCGAAGTAGCGCAGCTCGCTCGCCCCGAGCCGATCGAGGGTCTCGAGCAATGCGGCCCGGCCGTAGTCGCCCACATGGTTGTTGGCCAGCGACACGGCGTCGACCCCGAGTGCCGCCAACCGGCCGGCTGAGTCGGGAGGGGCCGCGAACGAGTCGTCCCCCTGGGTCGGGGCGCCGTTCTCGGACAGCGTGCTCTCCAGGTTGCCGACCGTGAGATCGGCCCCGGCGAGGTGTTGTGCGAGCGGTTCGAGAGCCTCGGTCGGATGCTCGCCGGGTCGAGTCGCCGCCACGCCACGGTCGAGCATGATGTCGCCGACCACGCGCAGCGTCGTGACGGTGGCGGGGCCCTCGCCAGCGGTGCGCACCGGGTAGCGGTCCGGCTCCAGCAGCGGGTCGATCCCGCGCACGGTCGCGACCGCGCGCGACGCGTCGAGCTGGTCGGCGGGCATCACCGTCACGCCCGCGCGGAGGTCGGCCCGGCCGCTCGCGAGTCGGCGTACCTGACGCACTGTCAGGTCGAGCGGCTCCATCCGCAGCGGGATCGCCACGACGAGCGGCTGCGTGGTCCCAGGCTCGGTCGGGCTGGCTGTCGGGCTGGCTGTGGGGCCGGCTGTCGGGCTGGTCGACGCGTCCACGGGTGGCGTCGTCACGGCGCCGGGAGAGTCGCCGGAGTCCGTGCAAGCCGCGAACGGAAGCAGCAGCGCGGCCACGAGCGCACCCGTCGGCCTCCTCATGCCGACACGGTACGGGCCGGGTCCGCAGCCGGCCGGCCGAGAGCACGGTCGGGACGCCGCGGCCCGGTTGGGGCGCCTCCCGGCCGCCCGAGCGCTGCCGTTGGGGTACGCCGCACAGGCGGTCGCCGTCGGCCTGACCGGTACAGCGATCCTGCTCGACCGGTCGTTGGCTGTCGTGGGGCCCTTGGCTGCCTGCGTCGCGGTCAGCGTGAGCCTCACCCGGCCCGTCCACAACGCCCTGCTCCGGCTGGTCTCGGACACGACCGGTGAGCTCACCGCCGCGAACACGGCTACCGGCACGGTGGAGGCCGCCACCCTTGTCGGACCCGTCGGGAGTCTGGGCGTCGCGCGGCATCGCCCACGATCACGCAGCCGAGCACTGCCGCTCGGAGCGTGCAGCTCACCCGGCTGCGACCAGGGCCACCGCCGCGAGGCACAGCACCAGGCCCCACGCCTGCGCCCGGTGCACCGGCTCGCGTAGCACGGTGGCGGCCATCACCACGGTCACGGCGGGGTAGAGCGAGGTCACCACGGCCGCGACGGTCAGGTAGCCGGTCTGCGTGGCCAGCAGGAAGGAGCCGGTGGCCAGGGTGGCCAGGAGACCGCTGACCGTGCCCAGGGCCGCGGTCCGGTCGCGTGGCACCCACGGCGCGCGGACCGCCGTCGCCACCAGGGCCACGGCGACGCCCGCCACGAGCTGGTTCAGCGCGAGGGGAAGGAAGCCCGCCTCCTCGGGGATCTGGGCCAGACAGACGAACAGGCCTCCGAAGCCGAGCCCGGCCAGCGCGCCGTCGACGACGCCGGACCCGCCGGACCCGCCGGCTGCGCCGGCTGCGCCGCCAGGCTCGCGAGAGACCAGCCAGATGCCCGGCAGCGCTGCGGCGATGCCGACCCATACCAGCGCGCCGGGACGCTCGCCGACGGCCAGGCCGACCAGCACCGGCAGAGCCGCGGCCCCGACGCCCGAGATCGGGGCGACGACACCCATCCGGCCGGAGGACAGACCGCGGTAGAGGAACGCCGTACCGATGCCGTTGCACAGGCCGGCGCCCACGGCCCAGCCCAGGTCGGCCGCCTCCGGCGTGCCGCCGACGAACGCCGCCAGGACCAGGACGGCGACGGTGCCGGCGAGCTGGGCGACCACGACCACGGCCCAGGGACTGGTCCGCTTGGACAGGGCTCCGCCGACGAAGTCGGCCAGGCCGTAGGCCGCCGCGGCGAGCAGCGACAAGGCGACGACGACCATGTCAGGTCGCCCTCACGTGGCCAGGACGCCGACGACCCAGGTGAGCGCGGCCAGCACGCCGAAGACCAGCTCGATCAGGATGCTGACGCCCAGGGCGCGCAACGCCTCCACCGTGGAGGGCCACGCGTGCTCGCCGCCGACGCGGACCCGTTCGGCGACGTACACGCCGACCGGGAAGCCCACGAACAGGCCGACGACGGGAATCACGAAGAAGCCGACCAGGCCCACCAGCGCGCCGACCACGAGGGTGGAGGTGGGCACCGTGGCCTTGAGCCGCCGGCCGGGCACCAGGTACTTGACCACCGTGCCGGCCGCGAGCAGCACCACGCAGACCGCCAGCACGGTCCAGGCGGTGGCGCCGCCCATCTCGGTGGCCCACACCAGGACGGCCACCAGGATGAGCACCGTCCCCGGCAGGACGGGCACCACGATCCCGGCCAGGCCGACCAGGATCGCCAGGCCGACGACCACCTCCACGAGCGTCACGGGCGCCAGCCTCCCACGACACGACAACGGCCCCGGACCGTTGGGTCCGGGGCCGCGATGTCGGGGTGCGTCGGTGTCAGGCTTCCGAGGCGGGGGCGTCGGCCAGCTTGGCCGTCTCGTCGTGCACGTGGACGGCGACCTCACGGAGCTTGTCGCCGTGCTCGCGGGCGTGGTGGGCACAGAAGAGCAGCTCGGCGCCTTCGGCGAGCTCGACCCGTAGGTAGGCCTGGGCGCCGCAGCGGTCGCAGCGGTCCCCGGCGGTCAACTTGGCGCTGGGGGCAACGGCAGTGTTCACAGTGGCCTCTCTCTGGTTCATCGGTATCCGGTCCAACCGTACGGACTGGCCAAAGATTCCCGGCACCGCCCCTACGAACGTTCGGACTTCCTCATCCCACCACATTCATCGTGACCGCTCGGGAGGCGTTCCATACCTGGTGCCGCCCAACCGTTCCGCGATCGTGACCTTGGCCACGACTGGCTGTCTGTCTTGTGCTGTCCTGCTGTTGTTACGGAGTTGCTGGTCCTCTTGGTGATACGGAGACGGTAGGGCCTCGGATGGCCGCCCGTTCGCAGGACCCGCCACGCCGGGCGTGTCGTCTAGACCGCGCCCCGGGCGACCGCCTGTCGGCGACCCGCTGCCCCGCCTGCTCCGTCCTGGGGGTGCCCCCGAGTAGATTTCTGGACGGAGCCAGCCGCACCCGACCCGCAGGAGAAGCACCATCGTCGACAACACCTACAACGCAGCGCATCTCCTGGTCCTGGAGGGGCTCGAGGCAGTGCGCAAGCGCCCGGGGATGTACCTCGGCTCGACCGACACCCGGGGCCTCATGCACTGCCTGTGGGAGATCATCGACAACGGCGTCGACGAGGCGCTCGCCGGAGCCGCGACCAGCATCGAGGTGACGCTGCACCCCGACGACTCGGCCGAGGTCCACGACGACGGTCGCGGCATCCCGGTCGACAAGGAGCCGAAGACCGGCCTGCCCGGCCTCGAGGTCGTCTACACGAAGCTCCACGCGGGCGGGAAGTTCGGCGGCGGCTCCTACGTCGCCACCGGCGGGCTCCACGGCGTCGGTGCCTCGGTGGTCAACGCCGTCTCCTCACGCCTCGACGTCGACGTCGACCGGACCCCGGCTCGCCAGGGGATGTCCTTCCAGCGCGGCGTCCCAGGGGTCTTCGCCGGCGAGGGACCGGCGGCGCCGTTCACCGGCCGGTCCGGGCTGACCCGCAAGGGCGGTCGGGTCGCCAAGAACCGGACGGGCACCCACGTGCGGTTCTGGCCCGACCGGCAGATCTTCACCAAGGACGCGACCTTCGTCTTCGAGGACCTCCTCGGCCGGGCCCGGCACACCTCCTTCATCGTCCCCGGCCTCGAGCTGGTCATCCGCGACCTGCGTGGTGACACCCCGGTGGAGGAGAAGTTCCGCCACGACGGCGGAATCGGTGAGTACGCCGAGTTCCTGGCCAAGGACGAGCCGGTCACCGACGTGCTGCGGTTGCGAGGGTCCGACACGTTCGTGGAGACGGTCCCGCTGCTCGACGACGAGGGGCACATGACCCCGCAGGAGGTGGAGCGCGAGCTCGAGGTCGACATCGCGGTGCGCTGGGGCACCGGCTACGACACCGAGATCCGGTCCTACGTCAACGTCATCGCCACGCCCAAGGGCGGCACCCACCTCAGCGGCTTCGAGACGGCGCTGACGCAGACCTTCAACGACGTGATGCGCTCGGCCAAGGTGCTCAAGGTCAACGACGACAACGTCATCAAGGACGACGTCCTCGAGGGCATGACCGCGGTGGTGACGGTGCGGCTCGCCGAGCCGCAGTTCGAAGGCCAGACCAAGGAGATCCTCGGCACCCCGGCCGCTCGTGGCGTCGTGCGCAAGGTCGTCTCGGCCGAGCTGAGGAAGTTCCTCACCAGCACCAAGCGCGCCGAGAAGGCGCAGGCGCGGTTGGTGATGGACAAGGTTCTCGGCGCCTGCAAGACCCGCATCGCCGCACGGCAGCACAAGGAGACCCAGCGCCGGAAGAACGCCCTGGAGTCCTCGGCGCTGCCGGCCAAGCTGGCCGACTGCCGCGCCAACGACAACGACCGTTCCGAGCTGTTCATCGTCGAGGGCGACAGCGCGCTGGGCACTGCCAAGCTGGCGCGCGACTCGGAGTACCAGGCGCTGCTGCCCATCCGCGGCAAGATCCTCAACGTCCAGAAGGCCTCCGTGGGCGACATGCTCAAGAACACCGAGTGCGCCTCGATCATCCAGGTGGTGGGCGCCGGGTCGGGTCGCACCTTCGACCTCGAGGCCCGCCGCTACGGCCGGATCATCTTCATGGCCGACGCCGACTCCGACGGCGCCCACATCCGCTGCCTGCTGGCCACGCTGTTCTTCCGCTACATGCCCGAGCTCATCCAGGAAGGTCGCGTCTACACCGCGGTGCCGCCCCTGCACCGCATCGAGCTCACCAACCCCAAGAAGGGGACGGAGAAGTACGTCTACACCTACTCCGACGACGAGCTGCAGCGAAAGCTCGCCGAGCTGACCAAGAAGAGCCTGCGCTGGAAGGATCCGGTCCAGCGCTACAAGGGCCTGGGGGAGATGGACGCCGACCAGCTGGCCGAGACCACGATGGACCCGCGGCACCGCACCCTGCGCCGGCTCACCATCGACTCCGCCGAGGCTGCCTCCGGAGTCTTCGAGCTGCTGATGGGCTCCGACGTCGCCCCGCGCAAGGAGTTCATCGTGCAGGGGGCCTACGAGGTCGACGTGGAGTCGCTCGACGCGTAGCACCGTCCTCGCCAGGGCACCGTCGATCGCTCGGTGGTCTAGCTCATCGCCAAACGCACAACCGATGCTGGAGCGGCGCGAAGGACCTTCCTGATCAGTGCGCCGATTCCCAGTCTGTAGAGCTCACCTCGTCGATGGGTTGTCCACAGGGGTCGATCTGCGGGGAGCTCGATGAGCTTCAGGAGACCGTCCTCGCCGATGGCGTCGCGCAACCGAGTGCGGCGCCGAATACGGAGAGGGAACGTCTCGCGTGCTGAACACTTCCAGAGCGCTGCTTGTCGCGCTCGTCTCTGCCGCACTCCTGGCCATCGGGCTGACAACCCCCGCCGAAGCGGCCAGCGTCTCGACAACGAAGACGCACGCCGTCGAGAAGTCGGCCGACGACCAGCTCGACGCCGTGAACGCGAAGAAGCCCAGGAAGCCCGGCAGCGGTGGCCAACGGATCGACTTCCACTGGTGGGGTCTGGACCACAACTTCGGACCCGTGGGCACCAACAAGGTCCTTTCGATTCTGAATGCAGGAGGCGGCGTCTTCGGCATCATTGCGGCACTTCTGCGCGGGCACCATAGTCGGCATGCCTTGCGCGTTTGCATACGCCGTGGCGGCGGGGCTCGCGGCGATCGGGGCAGGTGCTGATCGGCTGGTGTGGACGGAACGGCAACGGCTTCCGCTTCGTCAAGCCGTACGTTGGCCTGCCCTACTGCACAGCGAGGTGACCGTGAACCCCAAGATCGGGTTGCTGTTGGCTCTGGGCGCGATGGTTGCAACAGGACTCTTCTACAGGGAGGAGTGGCCGCTTTGGCCGACCTACGTTCTGCTCGGGATTGGTCTGATCGCGATGACGTTGGGGGCCGCGCGTGAAAAGCGCCGTTCCTAGCTGGCCTCACGCCGATTGACCCCAGGTGGCGGCCGTCGCCGTCGGACCGGTCAGCGTGACGTCGATCAGCCCCGCGGCCACGAGGAGGGCGCGGGTCCTCACGAGCCCTCCTTGACCTCGAAGATGTCCTGGGCGACCAGGCCGTGCGCCTCGCGGTGCACCGTCGCGGCGGCGTCCGCCGAGGGCGCCTCGGCGAGGCAGAAGATGGTGCCGTTGCCCTCGTCGACCCAGTAGCGGAGGTACTTCACGTCGTACTTGTCCTGGTGCTGGAGGTCGGCCATGTGGGCCTTGGCGACGTCGTCGATGCTGACGCCACCGTCGAGGCGGTGGACGTCCATGTAGAGCGGCATGGTGGTGGTTCCTCTCGTTCGTTCGGGTAGGACGAACGTAGGTATCCGGGCGGCTCAGGGGATCGGGAGGCGTTCCCCAGATTCGGCCGCCGGGCTCCCCATCTTCGCGGCGGTGAGCGCCGCCTCGCGCCGGTTGGCTACCCCCAGCTTGCCGAGGACGGCGGAGACGTGGTGGTCGACGGTCTTGGCCGAGATGACCAGCCGCGCGGCGATCTCGTCGTTCGTGAGCCCCTCCGCGACCAGGTCCAGGACCTCGTTCTCGCGCCGGGTCAGGCCGTCCGGATGCAGGTGCGTGGTCGCCCGACGCGTGGCCGGGACCCTCGCACCGGCCGCGCGGATCCGCCGGCGCGCCCACGCCAGGGTGGCGCCGGCGCCGAGACCCTCGAGGATCTCCAGGGCTCGCCGCCACCCGCCCTCGTCGTCGTCGTCCAGCAGCGCCAGCGCGGCCTGGTAGGGGTTGCCGATCGCCTCCCACCGGCCGGCGGCCGCGGCGTGCTCACCGGCCACCTGCAGGTCGAACGGCGAGACGGTGACCGACGTGGAGATGTCGACCCCGAGCCGGCGCTGCCAGACGGCCACCGCCCCGCGCATCCACGGGTCGCCCTGCTCGGCGTGCCGCGCCAGCACCTCGAGCGCGGAGACGGCCAGGTCGAGCTCGTCGGCCAGGCGGTGCTGCTCGACGCGAGCCAGTCCGAGGGGGACCAGCCACTGCGGCTCGCCGACGCCGTCGGCCAGCGCGAAGCCCGACTCGAGGGTCTGGCTCGCGTCGGGTGCGCCGCGGCGCACCCGCAGGTAGCTCAGCACCACCCAGGAGTGGATCTTGTTGATAGGGGAGATGTCGGTCTTGGCGAGCAGCTCGTAGGAGAACGCCTCGGCCTCCGGCCAGCGCCCGGTCAGCTCGAGACACTCGGCCCGTTCGCCGAAGAGGCAGTTTCCGTACGTCGCGACGTCCTGTTCCTCGCAGTAGGCCATCGACTCGGGGTAGAGCTGGTCGGCCTCGGCGAGCCGGTGGCTGGCCTTGAGGTTGCCGAAGAGGTTCACGTACGCGCGACCGGCCTGCTCGGTCAGCCCGTGCGCGACGCCGATGTCGATGGCCTCGCGCATCGCCTCGCCCCAGGTCTGGCCGAGACACATGTGGGCGCAGTCCTGGTTGTTGAGGGCGTCGGCCTCGACGTCCGGTAGGTCCAGCTCCCGGGCCAGGCTGATCGCGCGCTCGGCGAGGACCAGCGTCTCTTCGTAGTAGCCGGTGGACATTCTCTGCCCGGCGAGCTGCACGAGGGCGCGGGCGAGCTCAGGGGTCGATCCGTGCGGCTCCAGCAGGCGGACGGCGGCCTCGATCATCCGCTCGGACTCCTCGCCGTCGCCGAGCCGCCAGACCGTGCGCGACAGGTGTCGCAGCTCGTCGCCCTCGCGCAGCTCCTCGCCCAGCGGCCGCCAGAGTGCCAGGGCGTCACGCCGTGCCTCGTCGCACTCCTCCCACCGGTCGAGAAGCGCGTACTCGGCGGCCAGCCGGTCGAGCAGGTCGGCGCGCACGCGGGCGTCGGCGGTGGCCCACCGCACGGAGCGCTCGAGCTGGAGCGCGGCCTCTCGGTGGGCGCCCGCGGCCGCCGCGTGTTCGGCTGCCGCGGGGGCATGCCGCAGGACGGCTTCGCCGTCGCCGGCACCGTCGGCGTGGTGGGCGAGCACTGCGTCGTCAGCGCCGTCCTCGGCGAGGCGAGCCGCCAGCGCACGCCGGTGGAGATCGGTCAGTCGGTGCGCCGGGGTGGCGTCGAGGACAGCACGTCGGGTCAGCTCATGGCGGAACCGCAGCTCGCGTCCGTCGCTGATGATCAGGCCCGAGCTCACCAGGGCATCGAGGTCGGCGGGATCGGGGCCGGCGACGGCGCCGAGCAGGGCAGGGTCGACACGGCTGCCGACGACCGCGGCCGACTGCAGCGCCGCGCGAGCGCCGTGACCGAGCGAGGCCACCCGCGCGAGCACGGCGTCCCGGACCGACACGGGCAGCGCGTCGCCGTCCGAGCGGAGCACCTCGGTCACGAAGTAGGGGTTGCCACCGGTCAGGGCGTGGACGGTCGACGCATCGAGGCCGCTGCCGGCCGCCATCCGCGCGACGGCCGCGCCGGTGAGCGGGGGGAGGTCGAGCCGACGGGTGGATCGCTCCGATGCGAGCCCCCCGAGGCAGACGCGCAGCGGGTGGGCGGGCTCGAGCTGCTCGTCGCGGTACGTCGCGAGGACCAACCCGCGCTGGCGCCGCAGGCGTCGGCCGAGGTACAGCACCAGGTCGAGGGTCGCCTCGTCGGCCCAGTGCAGGTCCTCGAGCACCACCACGGTCGGCCGGTCCGGGTCGGCGAGAGCCTGGAGCAGCGCGGCGAAGAGGTCGGACCGTGGCCGGCCGGCTCGCACGGCGTCGGCCAGGGTCCCGCCCAGCTGGTCGGCCACCTCGACCAGAGGACCGAGCGGTGACGGGGTGAAGCCCCCGTCGCAGCCGCCCCAGGCCCACCGGGCCGCAGGGAGGACCTCCTCGAACGCCTCGAGCAGGCTCGACTTGCCGACCCCGGCCTCCCCGGCCACGAGGACAAGCCGGCCCCGGCCGGGTTGGGTGGGGCCCGCCGGCCCGGACCAGCCGAGGGCGTCGGCGGCGTACTCCTTCAGCGCGGTCAGCTGTTGATCGCGCTCGAGCAGGTCCATGGTGGCGATTGTCCGCCGGGAGACCACCACGTGGCCAGGGTGGTCTGGTCTGGTCTGGGGCGGCCTACACCTTCCGGTGCAGCAGGCCCGTGTCCACGTCGTAGAGGAAGCCCCCGACGACGACCGAGGCGGGGATCAACGGGTGCGAGACCACCTTGCGGACGTCCTCGGCGAGGGCGGCGAGCTGGTCGTCGACGACGTGGAACTGCTGCCACGTCGCGTCGACGCCCGCCGAGGCCCCGACCTGCTCGCGCAGCTCGGCCTCCGTGCTGGCAGTCATGGCGCACCTGGTGTGGGGGACGACGAGGATGCGCTCGACGCCCAGCACGTGCACCCCGAGCACGAGGGCCTCCAGGGCATCGGCGCTGACCCGGCCACCGGGGTTGCGGAAGATCTTCGCGTCCCCGTGGCGGAGGCCGAGCATCCGCAGCGGGTCGATCCGGGAGTCCATGCACGTGACGATGGCGACGCCGGCATGCGCAACGCCGTCGAAGTGCCCGCCGTCGAACGCGTCGGCATACACACGGTTGGCGGCGAGGAGATCGTCGAAGTCATGACCCACGACGGGCACGCTAGCGCGGCTCAGCCAGCCGCCCGCAACAGATCGCCGGCGGCGAGACCCCGGGTCGCGGCGTTGCGGAAGAGGAACACGGCGAGGAGCCCCGCGACGAGCGCGCAGACGGCGGCGCCCAGGAAGACCGTCTGCTCCTGGGCGATCCCCGCCTCCTTCAGCAGCAGCGTGAACTCGGAGCACCTGCTCCTGCCGTCGCAGACCTCGCGCGCAGGAGGTACGTCGCCCTGCTCGGCGTAGTAGGACCGCAGACCCAGCGTGGTGAGGGCCGAGATGCCGACGAGCATGCCGACCATCCGCGCGACCACGACGAGGGCTGTGCTGAGCCCGTGCACGTCGTCGGCCGTGGTGGCCAGGACCGCCGCGTTGACCGGGGCGAGTGCAAGGCCGAAGCCCAGGCCGCCGACGACCAGCGCGATGCTGGAGGACGCGTGCTCGAGGCTGGTCAGCTCCCACCGGCTCATCAGCAGGAAGCCCACCGCCGCCAGCAGCATCCCGGCGGCCGTGACGACACCTGCCGGCAGGCGTCGGGTGAGGTAGCCACCGATGATCGCGCCGACGGGTAGCGCGACGAGGAAGCGGACCAGCACGAGCGCGGCCTGGAGCTGGGAGTCGGGGTAGACGGTGGTGCGGGCGAAGAGCGGGATGTCGATCAGGGCCGCGATCAGCGCGGCGCCGATGAAGAAGCTGACCACGAGCGACCCCCACGCGGGCGTCGCGCTCAGAGCTCCTCTCGGCACCAGCGGAGCGGTCGCGCGGCGCTGGTGGCGGACGAAGAGGGCACCGGCGACCGCACCGCCGAGGAGGTACCAGACACCCTGGTCGGAGAAGACCTGGATCTTCGGGTCGGCCGTCGCGAAGGCGAGGATGATCCCGCTGAGGGCGACCGCCAGGAGCAGGGCGCCGGGAAGGTCTGCCTCGCGCATGCTCCGCCCCCAGCCACGCAGGTCGACCAGGGGGTTGCGCGCGGTGAGGCACCTCACCACGAACAGCACGGCGGCCACGATCGCCACCACGCCGATCGGCGTCAGCCAGCGGCCGTCGCCGGCGAACGGGATGAACAGCTGGCCCCAGGTCAGGTCCTGCATGATCTGGGACGGCTGCGTGAGCACCAACGCGCCCGCGACCAGTGCGACCAGCAGCAGGATCCCGCCCAGCCAGTCAGGTCGGCGCGAAGCGGCCGGGGACCGTTCGGCAAGGGTGTGCAGGGCCGCGGCGAGGACGAGTCCGACGGCCAGGTTGATCAGGAAGATCGCCCGCCAGTCGGCCACCGAGAGCACCAGCGCACCGAAGAGCGGACCGACCACGCTGCCGATCTCCTGGACCGCCGAGACGACACCGAGCGGGACGCCGCGACGCTGGACGGGGTACAGGTCGGCCACCAGCGCGAGCGTGGCGGGCACGAGCCCTCCTCCGCCGACACCCTGGAGGAACCGACCGGTCACGATCGACGGCATGTCGTAGGCCAGCGCGGTGACCAGCGAGCCGAGAGCGAACACCACCAGGGCCATCACCAGTACCGGCAGGCGACCGCGCAGGTCGGCGATGCGACCGATGAGCGGCAGCATGGCGACGTACCCGAGGAGGAAGCCGGACACGATCGGTGCGGCCTTCTGGAGCTGGACGACCTCGACGCCGACACTCGTCATCATGTCGGGAAGCGCGAGCACCACGACGTAGGTGTCGGCAGCCGCGAACGCGACGGCGACCGAGGCGAGGCCGAGCAGGACCCGCCCGGAGACGCGTTCTGAGGCCCGCCCCGACCCCTCGGGCCTCACGGCTTGGTGATCTCCTGCTCGGTGCCGTAGTCGTCGAACGTGACGGTGTAGGTCATCTCGGCCGAGTCGGGGTAGAAGACGCCCACGAAGGTCGCCTCGCGCAGCTCGTCGTCGTCGGTGATCTCGTACGTCGCCTCGAAGGTGTCACCCGCAGCGGAGGGGATCACCTTCTTCATGGCGTCACCGGGGATGGTCCCGGTGTAGGTGGTGAGCACCTCGTCGTTGTTCTCCCCACCGCGGACGCTCTCGCCCTCGGTGACCTCGGTCGTCGCGGGCAGCAGGCCCGGGAATCCGGTCTCGCCGGCGATGAAACCGGCCGGGTCGGGTGCGTTGTAGTCGGCCGGGTCGATGTCCTGGTAGCCGGTGGTGAGCGGCAGCTGCGCCCACAGCACGCCGTCGACGGCGACGACCGGAACGGTGAACTCGGTGCCGGCGAGCACGACATCGATGTCGCCCTCGAAGGCCGGCGCGCTGGTGACCACTCCCGAAGCCCCGGCAACGCCTTGGACGCCCTCGGGGAGCCCGGGCGTCGAGAGCGCGATGGTCAGCCCGCTGGTCTCGTCGAGCGTCGTCTTGGCCGCGGCCAGCACCTCCTCGGGCGTGGGCTCGTCCTCTCCGCCGCCACCGCCGTCGTCGCCGGAGCAGGCGGTGAGCGCCAGCGTCGCCACGATCGCGATGGCGAGCCGGGTGCGCTTCATGGGCGTCAGCCTCCCACACCGATCGTCGCCGCCCGGGCCGCGACCGGCCCCGCGCACGCAGTGATCGGCTGACTCCCCGGTACGCCGGACCCGTCGCGCCGACCGACCGCCTCGGGCAGCTCCACGGGGGTGCCGCTGGCTGCCGCGGCTCGGGCAGGAGCGGCGCCCGCCCACGCGAGAAGGAGGGCGTCCTCGCCCTTGAGGAACCGGTGGCAGCGCACCCCGCCGGTGGCCCGGCCCTTGGCGGGGTACTCCGAGAACGGCGTGACCTTGATCGAGCCCGGCTCGGTGCCGGGCAGCGCTGTCGCCGCGCCGCTCACGGTGACCACCACGGCGTCGCCCGGGTCGAGTGCCCCGAACCAGCTCACCGTCTGGCCCGTGGCGAGCCGGATGCCGGCCATCCCGCCGCCCGACCTGCCCTGCGGCCGGACGCCGTCGGCTCCGAAGTGCAGCAGCTGAGCATCGCTGGAGATGAAGCAGAGCGTCTCGGCGCCGGTGGTCAGCTCGACGGCGCCGACGACCTCGTCGCCGTCCCTGAGCCCGATCACCTCCCAGTCGCTCTTGCCCAGCACCTCGGGGTTGACCCGTTTGACCACGCCCTGCCTGGTGCCGAGGGCCAGGCCGGGCCCCTCGGTCGCCAGCGTGCAGAGCGCCAGCAGGCGCTCGCCGGGCTCGAGGACCAGGACCTCGGTGACGGGTACGCCGCCGGCGAGGTGCGGGTCGTTGGCGGTGTCGGGGAGCTGCGGCAGCTCGAGGACGCCGATCCTGACCAGCCGGCCGGCCGAGGTGAGACCCCCGATCTCGCCGCGCGCGGTCGCGCGGACGGCCGAGACCACGACGTCGTGCTTGGCCCGGCCGCCGCCCTGGCCGGGCGGGTCTGCGTTGGCGGTGCGGGCGAGCAGCCCGGAGGAGGACAGGTAGACGAAGCACGGGTCGTCGGCCACCTCGAGGGGAGACGTGGCAGCTGCCACTGCAGCGGCCCCGGCCGACTCGAGCAGGACAGTACGACGCGGCGTGCCGAAGGTCCTGGCGACCTCCGCGAGCTCGTCGGAGACCACTCCGCGCAGGCGGGTCTCGTCGGCCAGGATCTCGTCGAGCGCACTGATCGCCGCGAGCAGCTCGTCGCGCTCCTTCTCCAGCTCGATGCGCGAGAAGCGCGTGAGCCGGCGCAGCGGCATGTCGAGGATGTAGTCCGCCTGCACCTCGGACAGGTCGAAGACCGCGATGAGCCGCTCCTTGGCGGCCGCGGCGTTGTCGGAGGTGCGGATCAGCTGGATGACCTCGTCGATGTCGAGGATGGCGATGAGCAGTCCGTCGACGAGGTGCAGCCGGTCGGCTGCCTTCTTGCGGCGGTGGAGCGAGCGGCGGCGTACGACGTCGTAGCGGTGTCGCAGGAACACCTCGAGCAGCTCCTTGAGACCGAGCGTCCGGGGCTGCCCGTCGACCAGCGCGACGGCGTTGATGCCGAAGGAGTCCTCCAGCGGTGTCTGCTTGTAGAGCTGCTCGAGCAGCGCTTCGGGGTGGAAGCCGTTCTTGACCTCGATGACCAGCCGCATGCCCTTCTCGCGGTCGGTGAGGTCCTTGATGTCGCTGATGCCCTGCAGCTTCTTGCCCTGGACCAGGATCTTGATGCGCTCGACGACCTTCTCGGTGCCGACTCCGTAGGGGAGCTCGGTGACGACGATGGCCTTGCGCCGTCCCAGCGTCTCCACGCGCGCGCTGGCGCGCATCCGGAAGCTGCCGCGGCCCGTCTCGTAGGCGTCGCGGACCCCGTCGAGCCCGACGATCTTGCCGCCGGTGGGCAGGTCCGGGCCGGGAACGAACCGCATCAGGTCGTCGAGGGTGGCCTCGGGCTTCACGATCAGGTGCCGCAGGGCCTGGACCACCTCGACGAGGTTGTGCGGGGCGATGTTGGTGGCCATCCCGACCGCGATGCCCGTGGAGCCGTTGACGATGAGGTGCGGGATCGCCGCCGGCAGGACCGTCGGCTCGAGCTCGCGGCTGTCGTAGTTGGGCTTGAAGTCGACGGTGTCCTCGTCGAGCGAGGCGGTCATGGCGACCGCCGGGGCGGCCATCCGGCACTCCGTGTAGCGCATCGCCGCCGGGGGATCGTCGGGCGACCCGAAGTTGCCGTGCCCGTCGATGGTGGGCAGGCGCATCGACCAGGGCTGGGCCAGCCGGACCAGGGCGTCGTAGATCGCTCCGTCCCCGTGCGGGTGCAGGCGGCCCATGACCTCGCCGACGACGCGGGCGCTCTTCACGTGCCCGCGGTCGGGGCGCAGGCTCATCAGGTCCATCGTGTAGAGGATGCGGCGCTGGACCGGCTTGAGCCCGTCTCGTGCGTCGGGCAACGCCCGGGAGTAGATGACGGAGTAGGCGTACTCGAGGAACGAGGACTCCATCTCGTCCTTGATGTCGGTGTCGAGGATGTGCTCCTCGAAGTCCTCCGGAAGGGGTTGCTTGGTGCCACGCCGTGCCATGCCCACATTCTCCCCGGCGGCACCGAAGAACCCACGCCTGACCCGCCGACGCGAGCCGTGCCCGCGGTTTCCAGGCTGGCCTGGCCGCCCTCCTCAACCGACGAAACGCATCGTCACCTGCGGCAGATAGATTGCCGTCCCATGACCACCAGCGCGGCCCCCCGGCACTGGGAGGCGGACGTCTTGCTGCGGGACGGTCGGACCGCGCACGTCCGGCCGGTGCGCCCCGAGGACGAGCGGCTGATGGTCGACTTCTACGCGCGGGTCTCCGACGAGTCGAAGTACTACCGGTTCTTCGCGCCGATGCCGACGCTCTCGGACAGGGACCTGCACCGGTTCACCAACGTCGACCACGTCGACCGGGTGGCGCTGGTGATGTTGCTGGGCGGCGAGATGATCGCGGTGGGGCGGTTCGAGGTGACCGACCCGGGGGAGGCCGAGGTCGCCTTCCTCGTCGAGGACGCCCACCAGGGCCGTGGGATCGGCCAGCTCCTGCTCGAGCACCTCGCGCAGGCCGGGCGGGAGCGGGGGGTCGAGCGCTTCGTGGCCGAGGTGCTCCCCGACAACAAGGCGATGATCGCCACCTTCGGCGACGCGGGCTACCGCCTGGTCAGCGACTACGACCAGGGCGTGATGACCCTGGAGTTCTCGATCGACCCCACCGAGACCGCGATCGGCGTGATGGAGCAGCGCGACCACCGCGCCGCGGCCCGCTCGGTCGAGCGGTTCGTCAACGCCCGGTCCGTGGCGGTGATCGGCGCCAGCCGGCGCCAGGACAGCATCGGCCAGGCGTTGGTGCGCAACCTGGTGCTCGGCGAGTACACCGGCAAGGTGTACGTCGTGAACCCGTCGGCCACCCCGGTGTCGGGCCTCCCGTCGTACGCCTCGGTCGGCGACATCCCCGGCGAGGTCGACGTCGCGGTGGTGGCCGTGCCGGCCGACTCGGTGCAGGACGTCGTGCTCGACTGCGCGGCCAAGGGCGTGCACGGCCTGATCGTGATCTCGGCGGGCTTCGCCGAGACGGGCGACGAGGGCCGGGTCCGGCAGCGCAAGCTGGTCGGCCTGGCGAGGTCCTACGGCCTGCGGCTCATGGGACCGAACTGCCTCGGGCTGATCAACACCGATCCTGGTGTCCTGCTCAACGCCTCGCTGTCGCCCCTGATGCCGCCGCGCGGGCGGGCCGGGTTCTTCTGCCAGTCCGGTGCGCTCGGCACCGCGATCCTCAAGAAGGTCTACAACCGGGGCCTGGGCCTCTCCACGTTCGTCAGCGCCGGCAACCGGGCGGACCTGTCCGGCAACGACCTTCTGCAGTACTGGGAGGAGGACGACTCCACCGAGGTCGTGCTCCTGTATCTCGAGTCGATCGGCAACCCGCGCAAGTTCTCGCGAGTGGCCCGTCGGGTCTCGCGCCGCAAGCCGGTCGTGGCCGTCCGCTCCGGACGGACGACGCAGGGTGTCCCGATGGGGCATGCCGTCCGCAAGATCGGGGCGCCGCCGCCAGCCGTCGACGCGATGTTCCGGCAGGCGGGCATCATCCAGGTCGGCACCCTCGACGAGATGTTCGACGTGGCCCAGCTCGTCGCACACCAGCCGCTGCCCCGGGGGCGCCGGGTCGCCGTGGTCGGCAACTCCGACGCCCTCGCCCTGCTGGCCGTCGACGCGGCCGCAACCGAGGGCCTGGTGGTCAACCGGCAGGTCTCGCTGGGGCCCGACGCCGGCGCAGAGGACTTCGAGGACGCCCTCGACGCGGCGATCGACGACCCCGAGGTCGACGCGGTGGTCGCCGTCTACATCCCGCCGCTCAACACCAGCGGCGTCGACGTGGCCAACGTGCTGGCCGCCGTGGGCGAGCAGTCCGACAAGCCGCTGGTCACCACGTTCCTCGGCGCCGAGGGCGTGCCCGAGCTGCTGCGGGTGCCCGATGTGGCCGGTCACACCGCCGGCCGCGGGTCCGTGCCGTCGTACCCCGCCGTCGAGGCGGCGGTCCGCGCGCTTGCGCGCGTCGTGGAGTACGCCGTGTGGTTGCGGCACCCGAGCCAGGCGAGTCCCGAGGAGGAGGCCCTGCCGGACGAACTGACCGACCGCGGGGCCGCGCACCGCCTGGTCAACGAGCTGCTCACGCAGCATCCCGACGGCCTCGACCTGACGACCGACCAGGCTCAACGGCTGCTGGCGGCGTACGGCATCGACCTGTGGCCGACCGTGCCGGTGTCGTCGCTGGAGGAGGCGCAGGCCGCCGGCGGCGAGCTCGGCTGGGACGTGGTCCTCAAAGCCACCCACGAGCGGCTGCGCAACCGGCCCGATCTCGCGCACGTGTGGCGCAACATCGAGTCCGGCGAGGAGATGGCGAGCGCGTGGCGCAACCTCTCCCACGTGATCACCGACCCGGCCACCGCGGGCTTCGTGGTGCAGCGCAACGCGCCCCCGGGCGTGCCCGTGTCGGTCTCGTCGCTCGAGGACCCGCTGTTCGGTCCGGTGGTGGCCTTCTCGCTGGCGGGTCCGCTGACCGAGATGCTGGCCGACCGCTCCTACCGGATCCCGCCGCTGTCGGGACTGGACGCCGCCGACATGGTGAGGGAGGTCAAGAGCTCGCCGCTGCTCTTCGGCTACCGGGGCAGCGAGGTCGTCGACGTCGAGGAGCTCGAACGGTTGATCCTGCGGGTCTCCCGGCTTCAGCACGACCTCCCGCAGGTGCGGTCCTTGGACCTCTCGCTCGTCCAGGTCGGGGCGAAGGGTGCGGCGGTGCTGAACGCCGCCGTCCGGGTCGAGCCGGTGATCGACCCGCGCTCGGACTGGTTCGTGCGGCGGCTGACGACGCCTCCCGGGGACACCCTGCCGAGCTGAGCCTGGATCCACCGATTCCCGCCTGCTGCGCGCCGCCATCCGGGCACGCTGGCTGCGTTGCCGACGCTCGACAGGCCTCCAGCCTGCCTTCGCGCCGGACGCCTTGCCATCGCACCCGCCTGGTGACGCTCGCGACGCCGGGAATCGGTGCATCCAGGCTGAGCAGGGCCGGTGTCCCCAGATCGCCCGGGGGAGCCGGGACGCCGAGCGCGCCGTGCAAGACTCGGTGTCATGCGCCACGCCAGCATGACCGATGACCGCGACCGCGCGATCGACCTCCGCGACGCGATCGACCGCACCGGCTACTACCCCGAGGTCGTCGCCGACGGCGTCGACACGGCCGTGGCCGGGGAGGACGTCGTGAACTTCTACGTCCACCACGAGCCCACGTTCGAGCTCGACGAGGTCCGCCGCCACCTCACCGTGGTCGTGCTCACCCCGAGCCGGCTGATCCTGGCTCACACCGACGAGCACGCCGGCGACGACCTGCTGCCCGAGCCCTACACCTCGACCTCGACCGAGGCGATCACGCTGTCGTCGGTGCGCTCGGTGGTGGTCACGCGGATGATCACCAACCCGGCGAAGGGACCCTCGTCCCCGGCCGAGGCCGTGATGACCATCGGCTGGGGCGGGGTGTCGCGGATCGACCTCGAGCCGGCCGGCTGCCAGGACCCCGAGTGCGACGCCGACCACGGCTACACCGGCGTCCTCGCCGGCGACGACTTCTCGCTGCGTGTCTCGGCGGCCGCGGAGGGCGCCGACGCCGTGGCCGGCCTGCTGACCTTCGCCGAGTCGCTCTCCTCGCGGACCAGGGGCGCGTGACGCAGGCGGGGCCGGGGGAGGTCGACGGCTTCGTCGCGCCCGCCTACGACCGTCGCTCGCTCGGCGACGTCGTCCCCGCGGTCGCCATCGCGCTCGGCCTGCCCGACGTCATCCCGGGGGGTGCGCCGAGCGACCTGCTCCTGCCGCCGGCGCCGTCGTACGTCGTCTTTCTCGTCGACGGCCTCGGCGCCGAGCTGTTGGACCGCTACGCCCATGCCGCGCCGTTCCTCGCCGGGCTGGCGGTCGACCAGCGTCCGGGCACCTCGGGCGTGCCGTCGACCACCGCGACGAGCCTGAGCTCGCTCGGCACCGCCTTGCCGCCCGGGACGCACGGGCTGGTCGGCTTCACCTCGCGGGTGCCCGGGACCGACCGGTTGCTCAACGCGTTGTTCTGGGACAAGCGGGTCGACCCGACCCAGTGGCAGCCCCATCCCACCGCCTTCGCCCGACTCGTTGCCGCGGGCGCGTCGGTCACCGTGGTCAACAAGCGCGCGTTCCAGGGCAGCGGGCTGACCACGGCTGCACACCGCGGCGCCGCCTTCGTGGGCGCGGACCGGGTCGGCGAGCGGCTGGCCGGGGTCGTGGCCGCCGCCAAGGCCCGGCCGTCGCTGACCTACGTCTACGACGGTGACCTCGACTGGACGGGGCACCGCTACGGCGTTGCCTCGAGCCACTGGCTCCAGCAGCTCGCGATGGTCGACGCCGAGGCCGAGCAGCTGCGCGAGTCGCTTCCCGTCGAGACGCGGATGGTCGTGGTCGCCGACCACGGGATGGTCGACAGCCCGGCCGGGTCGCGGGTCGACGTCGACGAGCACCAGGTCCTGCGCGACGGTGTGGCGCTGCTGGGCGGCGAGGCGAGGTTCCGGCACCTCTACTGCGGCCGCGGGGCGGTGGCCGACGTACACGCCACCTGGACGGGCTTCCTCGGCGACCGGGCAGAGGTGCTCGAACGCGACGATGCCGTCGCCCGCGGCTGGTTCGGCGCCACGGCGCCGGCCATGCTGCCGCGCATCGGCGACGTCGTGGTGGCGGCCCGCGGTGATCTGGGGGTCTTCTCGTCGGTCGACTTCGGCTACGAGACGACGCTGGTCGGGCTGCACGGATCGCTGACGCCGGACGAGATGCTGATCCCTCTCCTCGTCAGCTGACAGCTGCTCACTCGGGCTCGTTGCCGGCGTCGCCGCCCACGCGGAACGACGACGTCACGCCTGCGTACATCAGGTGCGCGACCAGGCCCTCGGCCGCGTGCGGCAGGTTGTGGCAGTGGTCCATCCAGACGCCGGGGTTGTCGGCGAGCAGGGCGATCTCGTAGGTCTCGCCGACACCGACCTCGAGTGAGTCGACCCACCACGGGCTCCCGGTCGCGGGCTCGCCGTCCTTGCTGAGCACCACCGCGTGATGCCCGTGCAGATGCATCGGGTGGGTGTCGTCGCTGCCGTTCTCGATGCGGAAGACCACGACGTCGCCCTCCTCGACCATGAACATCGGGGTGTCGGGGAACATCTCGCCGTTCACCGTCCACCACAGGCCGGGACGTCCGTCGAGGAAGCCCGGGCGCCTGCCGATGCGGTAGTCGAAGGTCCGGTCGGGCGCAGAGGCGTCGAACCCGAGCTCGGCCGGCTGGCCGTAGGACAGCAGGTCGACGAACTCCTCGGGTGCCGGTGGGGGCTCCTGAGTGGGGTCCTGGCCGAACACCATCGCCGTCGTGCCGCCGAGGTCGACGCGGACGCCGTCGTCGGGCACCGTGAACCCGAGGTCCACCCGCCCGCCGGCCGGCACCTGCACCGCGGAGTCCGTGAGCCCGCCTGGCTCGACGACGTCGGTGCCGTCGACGGCGAGGATGCGGTACTCGGCACCGCTGACCCACGCGGAGGTGATGCCGTTGTCGGTGTTCACGACCCGCAGCCGGACCTGCTGCCCCGACCCGGCGTCGACCCTCGTCGTGCCCGTGGCGCCGTTGAGGGTGGGCTCGGCGTCGTAGAGGTGCACGAGGGCGGTCTTGTCGAGGACTGCCGGGTCGGGGTCGGGCGGGTGCACGACGAAGCCGCCGAGCAGCCCGCCGATCACCTGCTCGTGCGAGAGCTGGTGCGAGTGGTACCAGTAGGTGCCGGCCTGGTCCGCCACGAAGCGGTAGACGTGCTCCTGTCCCGGCGCGACGGCGTCCTGGGTGACTCCGGCGACGCCGTCGGCGGCGTTGGGCACGTCGACGCCGTGCCAGTGCAGCGTGATGCCGTCGGCGACGTTCTCGTTGACGAGGGTGACCTCGACCAGATCACCCTGCGTCGCCTCGAGCATCGGCCCGGGCGTGCTGCCGTTGACGGTGTAGACACCGTCGTCAACGCGCACGCTGAAGGTCTCGCGGACGTCGGCGGGGGCGTCGTGGTCGGCGGCGAGCTGCGCAACCGGCACACCGGCCATGCCGACCATCTCGGCATGCTGGTCGACCGGCCCACCACCCCAGTCGACGGTGCCCATCTCCGCCATGTCGTAGGTGCCGGGCAGCAGGCTCTGCTGCCAGAAGAACCCGAGCGGCAGCACGATGGCCGCCGTGGCGGCCGAGGCCAGCCACAGCCGCCGGCGCGCGCGAGAGACCACCACTCAGGCGGAGACCGACTCCGCCGGCGTGGCGGAACCGACCGGCAGCATGGCGCGGCGACCGGCCATGATCGCCACGCCCATCAGGACAAGGGCGTTGACGCCGTGCAGGGCCCCGAAGCCGGAGCCGACCTCGCGTGAGAGGGCCGGCAGCACGAAGACCTGCAAGATGATCAGTCCGACGATCGTCGCCGCCAGCGCCACGCCCTTGGGGACCTTCGCGAAGAAGGAGACGATCAGCAGCACCAGGGAGACGAACGGGATCAGGACGGTCCCGTTGAAGAACATGTGGATGGCGAAGCCCCACTCCGCCGTGAAGCTGCCGCAGCCCTCGGCCTCGAGGCACGCCTTGTTGACGACGAGCCCGTTCTGGTCGATCTCGTTGGTGAGCCCGAAGAAGGCCCAGGCGATGGCGCCTGCCTGGACGACCACGAGGATGGCGATCAGGTAGGCCAGGACACGGTACGTCGAGCGCATGGTTCCCCCCAGTGCGTACGCCGGCCGCGCCCGCCGCGTGGCCGCCTGAGCGAACCATCCACCCGCACCAGGCCCTGCGCAAAGGAGAAACGCCGCTGGTCCAGACCGATTGCTGGATGAAGTGCGGCGGCTGCGTCCTCAGCCGAAGGGGAGCGGCTCGGCGGTCAGCGAGACGGCGTGGGCGCGCTCCGCGGTGAGGCGGCGGCGATGGTGCTGGCGGCAGAGCACCTCGTAGGCGACCCGCTTCGGGGCTCGATGCCACGCGGACGGCTCAGGATCCTGCGACGCTGCCTCCTCCTCGGTGTCCCCCACGACGATCACCTCGCCCTCGACGACCATCTCGCCGTCCTCGGTGCGCGCGTTGTGGGTGGCGCGCTTGCCGCACCAGCACAGCGCCTCGACCTGCAGGACGTTCATCCGGTCGGCCAGCTCGACGAGCCGGGCGCTGCCCGGGAAGAGCGTGCTGCGGAAGTCGGTGAGGATCCCGAAGCAGAACACGTCGAGCTGGAGCTCGTCGACGATCTTGGCCAGCTGGTCGACCTGGTCGGGGGAGTAGAACTGGGCCTCGTCGCAGATCAGGTAGTCGATCCGGCCGCCCTGCGTCAGGTGGGTGACGACGTAGCGCCAGAAGTCGAAGTTGTCGGTCACCTCGATGGCCTCGTGGGTCAGCCCCAGCCGGCTGGAGAGGGTGGCCTCGCCGGCCCGGTCGTGGGCGGTGAAGATGCGCCCGACGCGCCCGCGCTGTGCGTGGTTGTGGTTGGTCTGGAGGGCGAGGGTGCTCTTGCCGGAGTCCATGGTGCCGGTGAAGAAGTGCAGTTCAGCCATGTCGCGGCCGATCTTCGCACACGGATCGCGCCGTCGAGCGCCCTTCTCACTCGGGAAATGGCAGGCTCACCCAGGAACCGACCCGACGACCAGCCACGCGCGGGCGGTGAGGCGGAAGGCCTCGTCGCCCACGCCGAGCCGGCCGCGCATCTCCTCACGCAGCTCGTCCTGACGGCCGGCCGGGAGGGTGAGCAGGTGCGCACCGGCCGGTCCCACGCCCGCCTCGAAGGGCGCCCACAGGTCGGCGAAGCCGTCGTAGTCGGCGCCCACGACCGTGGGGGCCGTGCGTACGCCGGTGAGGCCGCCGCCCGCCCAGAGCTCCGTCAGCCGACCGGGCGTGATGTAGATCATCGCCCGCCCCTCGTCGGCTCTCGCCACCTCGGCGTCGACGACCGCTGCAGCGTCCCAGTAGGTCCGCAACAGGGTCATGGCGCCGGCGTAGTCCCACACAGCCGCAGCGATCGTCCCGCCGCCCCTCGTCACCCTGCGCATCTCCGCGAGCCCGGCGGGGGCGTCGGGAAGGAAGTTGACGACCAGCTGCGAGAGGACGACGTCGAAGTCGCCGTCGGCGAAGGGCAGCGCGTCGGCGGCGGCCACGCGCACGTCGACGCCGGGCAACCGGGCGGCGCAGGCCGCGGCGAACGGCGGCGACGGGTCGACGGCCGCCACGTGGGGCGGGCCGAGGCGCTCGGCCAGCTCGGTCGTGAGCCCGCCGGGACCGCAACCGACGTCCAGGGCCCGGTCGCCGGGCCGGACGCCGGCCGCGGCGCACAGGTCGCGGGCCAGAGCGGGGGAGTAGCGGCCCACGTGCCGGTCGTAGGCCTCGGCGGGCACCTGGAAAGACGCGCCATGGTCCGGTCGGTCCATGCCGCCACCCTCGCTCACCGATGAGGATGGTGTCCATGTCACCGCTCATCACGGCTGCCGACCTCATCGAGGTCCGAGAGGGCGTCACGATTCTCGACGTGCGCTACCGCCAGGGCGGCGAGCCCGGCCGGGCGGACTTCGAGGCGGGCCACGTGCCGGGCGCGGCGTACGTCGACCTCGACACCGCCCTGGCCGCGCCCCCGGGCGACGGCGGTCGGCACCCGCTGCCCGACGTCGCCGTCTTCGAGGCCGCGATGCGGGCTGCGGGGGTGCGCGCCGACCGCGGCGTCGTGGTCTACGACGACTGGGAGGGACGGGCCGCCGCACGCGCGTGGTGGCTGCTGCGCCACCACGGCCATCGCGACGTGCGCGTGCTCGACGGGGGCTGGGCGGCCTGGCAGGCCGGCGGCGGGTCCGTCGAGGTCGGCGCCGTCGCGCCCGACGCGGGGGACTTCGTCGCAGGTCCGGCTGGCCTGATGCCGGTGGTCGACGCGGCCGGCGTCCTGGACGTGGCCGTCGTCGTCGATGCGCGAGCACCGGAGCGCTACCGCGGCGACGTCGAGCCGATCGACCCGGTCGCCGGGCGCATCCCCGGTGCGGTGAACGTGCCGACCACCGCGAACGTCGCGTCCGACGGCCGCTTCCGGACGCCGGTCGAGCTGGCAGCGGTCTACGCCGAGGTCGGAGCCGTGCCGGGTGCCGACGTGGCGGCGTACTGCGGCTCGGGCGTGACCGCCGCCCACGACGTGCTGGCGATGGCGGTGGCCGGCGTGGCCGCCGCCCTCTACCCGGGCAGCTGGTCCGGCTGGATCACCGACCCGGCCCGACCGGTCGAGCGCGGCTGAGCATGGCTGAGGGGGGCTTCACTCGCTCTTGCCGCCGCCGAACATGATCTCGTCCCAGCTGGGCACTGAGGCGCGGGCGCCCTTCTTGCGGGCCGGACGCTTCGCCGGCGGCTCGACAGGCGTCGTCGTCCGGCGCGTCGTCGGCGACGTCGTCGTCCTCCTTCAGCACCGAGTCGAGGAACGACGGCTCCGGAACCGGCACGGCCCGGACCTTCGCAGCGGTCTCGGTGAGGTCGACGGTGCGGACCGGGGGGAGCTCGTCGCCCGGACCAGGACGAGGGTCCGCCTCGGTGGCATCGGGACGGACGAGCTCGATCGCGTCGTCGCCGAGAGGCAGCTCCTCGGACGGGACGGCCGACAACCGGCGCTGCTGGCCGGCGGCTCGGGCGGACGGCTGGGGCGCGTCGGCCGATCGTGGTGTGTCTGCCAGGTCGCCGATGAGCCAGCGCGCGTCGTCGTTCTCGGTCACGACGAAGTTGCCGGGGGCGTCGAAGGCGAACCGGGCCGAGCCCTTGCGGGTGGCGGTCTCGTAGTCGCCCGTGAGCGCCCACCGACCGTCCTCGCGACGGAAGGCATCCCACGACACCGTCTCGGGCGAGACGTTGAGTGCGCGCAGGTGGCTGGCGACGGCGTCGCCGAGTGTCCTGCTGCGTGACTGGCCGTCTCCGTCGCCGGACCGGCGCCGGACCGAGGAGCGCTGGGCCCGCTGGGCGACGTGCTCGCGCTCGGCCAGCACCGGCGCGGCGAAGGCCATGATCTTGTCGACGGTGGTCTTGGCGGCGGCGGCGACGGCCTCGGGGGTCTCGCCCGCTCGGATGCGCGTTTGGATGTCACGGGGGCGCAGGACGCTGTCCATCTCAATCTCCAACTGACCGATGCGTGCGTGATCGCCGCGGAGCGCGGCCCTGAGCAACGAGTCGACATCGAGGGTGAACTCGGATCCCGCGTCATCGACGAGCAGCAGCTTGGACCGGTCCTCGCTCAACCCCACGAGGGTGAGGTGCTGCGCCATGCTGTCCGTCTGCTCCCTGCCGATGTCGTGGCCCCGTTGAGCTCCGATCGGTGGCCGTCCCGTGGGCCGAGCCTACGCCAGCGGGACCGTCGCTCCGGCGTACGGCGACGGCGCGCCCCCGGCCCCCGACGGCGCGCTCCTGGGCAGCGCCAGCCCCGCGAGGGTCGCCAGGACGCCGGCCCCCACCGCGACCAGGTAGGCCGGCGAGGCCCCTGCCGTGTCGATGACGACCCCCGCCAGCGTCGCTCCGGGTGCGACGCCGGCCACGATCCCGGTGTGCGTCACGGCGATGCCCTCGGTCAGCCGGGCGGGTGGAACGGTCTCCTCGGTGAGGGTCAGAGTGGCGATCAGCGTGGGGGCGATCGCGAAGCCGGCGACGAACAGGGCGGCCCCCATCACCGCGGCAGACCCGATGAAGGTCATCGGCACCATCACCAGCGTCAGCGCGAAGGCGCCGCGGCGCACCCGGTCGGCCGTGCCGACCCGCCAGTCGATGGCACCCGTGATGAGCCCCGCCGCGAGCGACCCGGCCGCCCACAGGCCGAGCAGCACCCCGGCGTAGCGCGTCACGCCGCGCTCGTCGGCGAAGGCGACGGTGGCCACCTCGGCCGAGCCGAAGAACGCGCCGAGCATCAGGGTGACCACGAACAGCGGCACGATCGTGCGCCAGGGCATCCCCGGACGCGGCCCGGAGTCGGCGACGCGCGGGTTCGGGGGCGGCGCGGTGTCGCGCTGGGCCGCGAGCGCGAGGGTGCCGACCAGCCCGGTGACCAGCGCGGTGGTCAGCCCCGCGAGCGGGTGAAGGGCGGTGGCGAGCACGGTGACGAGGATCGGACCGACGATGAAGACGGCCTCGTCGACGACGGCCTCCAGGGCGTACGCCGTCTGCACCTCGCCCTTCTTGGCCAGCACGTAGGACCAGCGGGCCCGGACGCAGGCCCCGATCGGTGGCATCGACGTGCCCGCGAGCACCGCCCCGGCGTAGACGAAGAAGAGCGGCCAGTCGGACTGGACCGCGGTCATCGTCAGCAGCAGGCCCGCCGTGCAGACCAGGACGGCGACGGGCAGCACCCGGCCCTGGCCGAGGGTGTCGACGAGGCGGCCGACCAGGATCGAGACCAACGCGTTGGCCAGGAGGTAGGCCGCGCTGACCGAGCCGGCAACGCCGTAGGAGCCGGTCGCGTCGGAGACGAGCAGCACCAGCCCGAGCCCGACCATCGAGATAGGGAGCCGCGCGACGAGGCCGGTCGCGCTGAACAGGAACGCCCCGGGGTGGGCCAGCACCCGGCGGTAGGTCGTCAGCATCTTCCGCCGAGAGTAGAGGTGAGCACCGGCAGCGGCCGAATCAGTTGTCTCCCTACGATGGTCGCCATGCCCGCCCCCGACGTGTCGCCCTACGACGCCGTCCTCCTGGTCTCCTTCGGAGGACCGGAGCGGGCCGAGGACGTCGTGCCGTTCCTGGAGAACGTCACCCGGGGCCGCGGCATCCCGCGCGAGCGGCTCGAGGAGGTCGGCGAGCACTACTTCCGCTTCGGCGGGCGCTCGCCCATCAACGACCAGAACCGGGCGCTGATCGCGGCGATCCGCGAGGACCTGACTGCCGCTGAGATCGACCTGCCCGTCTACTGGGGCAACCGCAACTGGGACCCCACCCTCGGCGAGACCGTGACGCAGATGCGCGACGACGGGGTCACCCGGGCAGCCTGCTTCGTCACCTCGGCGTACTCGTCGTACTCCGGGTGCCGGCAGTACCGCGAGGACCTGGCCGGGGCGGTCGACGGCCTCCAGGGCGCGCCGAGGCTCGACCGTCTGCGCCACTACTTCAACCACCCCGGCTTCGTCGAGGCCTTCGTCGACGCGACCCTGACCGCGCTCGCCGACCTGCCTGACCAGGCCCGCGAGGGCGCCCACCTGGTCTTCGTCACCCACTCGATCCCCCAGCGGATGAACGAGCGCAGCGGCCCGTGGGGCGGCGCGTACGTCGGCCAGCACCGCAGCGTGGTCGCCGAGATCACCGACCGGGTCCGCCAGGAGACCGGCCGGCGGCATCCCCAGCACCTCGTGTACTGCTCGCGGTCGGGCCCCCCGGACGTGGCGTGGCTCGAGCCGGACGTCAACGACCACCTCGAGACGCTGGCCAAGTCCGGGACTCCCGGCGTGGTGATCGTGCCCGTCGGGTTCGTCTCCGACCACATGGAGGTCGTCTGGGACCTCGACACCGAGGCGGTCGGCACGGCCAACCGGCTCTCGCTGCCGGTCGCGCGAGCCTCGACGCCGGGGATCGACGCCCGGTTCGTCGCCGTGGTCCGTGACCTGCTGCTCGAGCGGGCGGCGGCTGAGCGGGGACTGCGCCCGGAGCGGTCGACCGTCGGCAGCCTCGGGCCCACGGCCGACCTGTGTCCGGTCGGCTGCTGCGCCAACCCACGTGGACCGGTGCCGGCGCTGGGCGGCGCCGGATGACCGGACGTGCGGACCCGAGGCACCCCGAGCCCGTGGCGCTGCTGCACCTCGCGCTGTCGGTGGCCCGCGAGGCGTCCGCGATGGTGCGCGAGCGTCGCACGGCTCCGGTCGAGGTCGCCGACACCAAGACCAGCCCGACCGACGTCGTGACCGAGGTCGACCGGGCCAGCGAGGACCTGATCCGCGCGCGCCTGCTAGCCGCGCGCCCCGACGACGCGGTGCTCGGCGAGGAGGCCGGCAGCGAGACGGGCAGCTCCGGGGTTCGGTGGATCGTCGACCCGATCGACGGAACGGTCAACTTCCTCTACGGGCTGCCGCAGTACGCCATCTCGATCGCCGCCGAGTCGGCCGGCGAGATGGTGGCCGGAGTCGTCCTCAATGCGGCCACCGGCGTCGAGTACGCCGCCAGCCTCGACGGCGGCGCCACGCGGGACGGCGCGCCGATCGGCGTCCGCCCCACGGTCCCGCTGGCCCACCGGCTGGTGATCACCGGCTTCAGCTACGACGTGACCGTCCGGACCCGCCAGGCGCAGGCGATCGCCCGCCTGCTCCCCGTGGTCCGCGACATCCGCCGCCTCGGCTCGTCGGCGCTCGACGTCTGCTACGTGGCCGACGGCTTCGCCGACGCGTACGTCGAGGAGGGTGTGCACCTCTGGGACCACGCGGCGTCCGCGCTCATCGCCCGCGAGGCCGGTGCGACCACGCTGCTGACCCGGGGGACCTCCGGTCGCGAGGCCCTCGTGGTGGCCCCGGCGGGCGGCTTCGACGAGCTGCTGGCCGCCGTACGTGAGGCAGGTCTCGTCGTCTGACGGGCGGGAATAGGCGCGCCTGGGTACGTGTTCGGGCGACACGTCGTGATACCGCTGTGGCAACCATGCCGTTGATGGTGCACAATCTGCCCCGCCCAACGTGAGCCGGCAGATCAGGCGGCCCGGAGATCCCGGAACGTCACGCGCGCTGGACAGAACGAGCTCAGGGGAGTGGAAGACGAGAATGGCCACCGACTACGACGCACCACGCAAGACCGAAGAGGACCAGAGCGAAGAGAGCATCGAAGAGCTCAAGGCGCGTCGTCACGACAAGAACTCCGGGAAGGTCGACGAGGACGAGGCCGAGGCGGCCGAGTCGTTCGAGCTCCCTGGTGCTGACCTGTCCCACGAGGAGCTCGCCGTCGAGGTGAAGCCCAAGCAGGAGGACGAGTTCACCTGCATGAGCTGCTTCCTGGTGCACCACCGCAGCCAGCTGGCTGACGAGAAGAAGATGATCTGCCGCGACTGCGCCTGATCCGACGACGCCCTCGTCGATGACGCACGGTCCGGGCTCGCTGAGCGCTGGCCCGGCGTCGTACGTCGTCACCGGCGGAGCCCGCGGCATCGGCCGGGGCATCGTGGAGCGCCTGCACGCGGGCGGCGCCCACGTCGTGGTGCTCGACCTGGCCGAGGCCCCGTGGGTCTCGTCGCTCACCGCCGCGGACCTGGTCGTCGGAGATGGTGCCGACGAGTCCGTCGCTCGCGCCGCGGCTGCCCGCGCCGAGGAGCTCGCCCCCCTGCGTGGCTGGGTCAACAACGCCGCTGTCTTCGACGACGGAGACCTGCTGACGGTCGCGCCGGACGCCGTCGTCCGGCTCGTCCAGGCCAACCTGACGCTGGCGGTCGTCGGCTGCTCCGTCGCACTGCGACATCTCGTTGCGCACGGCCGCGCCGGCTCGATCGTCAACGTGTCGTCGCACCAGGCGCAACGCCCGGTCCGAGGTGCGCTGCCCTACGCGACCGCCAAGTCGGCCGTCGAGGGCCTCACGCGGGCGCTGGCGGTCGACGCCGGTCCGCACGGTGTCCGCGTCAACGCGGTCGCCCTCGGCTCTGTGCGCACCGCTCGCTGGGACGACCTCCTGGCGTCGTCACCTCCGGAGACGGCCTCGCGGCTGGGCGACGAGGTCACCCGCCTGCACCCCCTCGGCCGGATGGGCTCGGTCGAGGAGGTGGCCGAGGTGGTGGCGTTCCTGCTCTCCGACGCGTCGCGCTTCGTCTCTGGGGCGATCCTGCCGGTCGACGGAGGCCGGGCCGTGCTCGGCCAGGACCCCGAAGCGCGCTGACCTGCTGGTCAGGTGGTCGGCGCCGACGCCTGGTCGGCCTGCTGGTCGTCCTTGACCAGATCGGGAGGGAGGTGGCCCGTCGACTTCTCGTAGTACCCGGCTGCCCGCCTGGTCGCCAGCATCCGCGCGAGCGCGATCAGCGTGCCGGAGAGCGCGGCCCACGCCACGGCCTCCTTCATGTCGACGTCCGGGTCGGCCGGGTTGGCAGGCGGGTTCTTGCCGGTCGCCGCGCGCCAGCCGGTGTTGAGCGCCTTCTTGGCGATCGCCGCCGCCGCGAGGGCAGAGATGAGCGAGAACAGCGACCACACCTTCGACGACTCAGCCATGCGGCCAGCCTAGCCACGCCTCCGGCTGCCCACCCCACCCGCCGGGATGCCTCCGTCACCCGCCCGGCGTGAAGCCGGCCGTCAGCGGGTCACCCCGAGGAGGAGGTGGGCTCGCGTCGCAGGGCCTCCAGCGCCTCGGCCAGGTCTTCGGGACGGCGGGTGCCGACGAGCCAGTACGGCGTCGGGTCGGCGGGGTCGTCGATCTCGACCCGGACTGCCTGCTTCAGGTAGGGCCGCAGGAGGAGGAAGGCGCGCGCGTCGGCGTCGCGGCCGGCGACCCGGCGCGCCGCCTCGGCGTCGAGGGCGGTGGCGCCCCCGAGGTGGTGGCCCTCGATGCGGGCCTGCCCCGCGCGGAAGACCCCACCGTCCAGCTGGACGCGCGCTGAGCCGTAGGTCCAGAGCCCGACGAACAGCAGGAGCAGGGCGATCCCGGTCACCGTCCAGGCGACGGCCGGTGGGAGCGCGACGACCACCGCGAGCCACAGCGCGGCAACGAGCATGCTGCCCTGGACCCACCAGCGCAGCGGGACCGAGAGGCGCTCGTCGTACTCCACGGAATGCATCGTAGGAGCGAGGGGCGCGCGGGTCGGGCCCCGGTAGTCTCACCGGCCGTGACCGACCTCGAGATCGCGCTGGTCCGCCTCGACGCCGACCTGCCCGTCCCGTCCTACGCCCACCCCGGTGACGCCGGCGCCGACCTGCTGACCACCGTCGACGTGGCCCTGATGCCGGGCGAGCGCGCTCTCGTGCCGACCGGGATCGCCCTGGCCCTCCCGGAGGGGTATGCCGCGTTCGTCCAGCCCCGCTCGGGACTGGCGGCGCGGCACGGGGTGTCGATCGTGAACACGCCGGGCACCGTCGACGCCGGCTATCGCGGCGAGATCAAGGTGCTCCTGGTCAATCTCGACCGGCACGAGCCTGTCGACCTCAAGCGCGGCGACCGGATCGCGCAGCTGGTGATCCAGCGGGTCGAGCGGGCGCGCTTCGTGGAGGTGGAGGTGCTGCCCGAGTCCGTGCGTGGAGCGGGGGGTTACGGTTCTACGGGCGGTTTCGGAACCGTCCGTAGTGAGGAGTCACCGTGAAGTTCCGGCGCAAGGCCGCCGAGTCGGCCCGCCCCGACGAGCTCGAGGCCCAGGAGTCGACCCAGGAGTCGACCCAGGAGTCGACCCAGGACGAGGCGGCCGGCACCGCTGACGGCCCGTACGACGTCTCGGAGATCGACGTCGAGTCGAGCGGCCGCGTCGACCTCGGTTCGCTCCTGATCGCCCCGAGCGCCGGCCGCGAGGTGCGGGTGCAGGTGGACGAGGCGACGCAGGCGGTGCAGTCGGTCCTCGTCGCCGGCCCTGACGGAGCCCTCGAGCTGCGGGCTTTCGCTGCCGCTCGCAACGGCGACATGTGGGCCGAGGTCCGACCACAGATCGTCGCCGACATCGAGGGTCGCGGCGGCACTGTCGAGGAGCGCGAGGGCCGCTTCGGGCCTGAGCTGTTGTGTCAGCGACCGGTCCAGATGCCCGACGGGAAGTCGGCGGTCCAGCCGTCCCGGATCGTCGGCGTCAACGGCCCGCGCTGGCTGCTGCGCGCCACCTTCCTCGGTGGCCCGGCCGTGCGCCCCGAGGACGCCGCGTCGTGGGAGGACGTGCTGGCCCAGGTCGTCGTCCGCCGCGGCGACCACGCCATGCCGCCGGGCGACGCCCTGCCGGTGGTGCTGCCCAACGAGGCTCGCAAGCTGTCCTGACCCCGCCCACGACACCGACCCCACCGCCGCCGACTCCCCACTAGGATTTCGCCATGCCCGAGAAGAGCCGGCTGCGCCGCAGCATCAGCAGGTGGGCCAACAGCTCGGACCAGCACGCCCGGGACCTCCGCGACGAGTACCGCGTCGACGGCGGCCTCTCGATCGCCGACGCCCCCGACCGCGAGCTGGTGACGCTGAAGGGCACGCTGCGCACGGTGACGCTACGGCCGCGGGGCGGCGTACCCGCCCTGGAGGCCGAGCTCTTCGACGGCTCCGACGCGCTCACCGTGGTCTGGCTGGGCCGTCGGCGGATCACCGGCATCGCGCCCGGGCGGGCCCTGCGCATCGAGGGTCGGATCGGCGTCCAGGACAAGACCCGCATCATGTTCAACCCGCGCTACGAGCTGCTCCCGTGACCGGCCCGGAAACAGGTTCGGACACCGCCGCGGCCGGACGGCCGACGGTCGAGTCCGTCGAGGCGGTCGTCCGGCAGCAGCTCTCCACCGCGCTGGGCGGTCGCCGCGGGATGATCGAGGCAGCGGTGCCGACGATCCTCTTCACCATCCTCTGGCTGACCACCAAGGAGCTGCAGACGGCCCTGGCCGTGTCGATCGCGGCGGCCGTGGTGCTCCTGGTGGTGCGCCTGGTGCAGCGCTCGTCGGTGCAGTTCGTCGTCAACGCGCTCGTCGGCATCGGCATCGGGGCCCTGTTCGTCACCATCTCGGCGCGCGGGGGCGCCAGCGAAGAGGAGCAGGCGCTGGCCTACTTCCTCCCGACGATCCTCTACAACACCGGCTACGCCGTGGTGTTGGGGGCCAGCTGCGTGTTCCGCTGGCCGCTGGTGGGGTTCATGGTCGGCAGCGTCACCGGCGACCCCACCGCGTGGCGGCAGGACCCGCAGGTGGTCAAGCTGTGCACCAAGCTCACCTGGCTGCTGACCCTGCCGTGCATCCTGCGGGTCGTCGTGCAGGGTCCGATCTGGCTCGCCGGCAAGTCCGGGTCGATCGACCCCGACACGGCCGTGGCGATCCTGGGTGTGCTCAAGATCGGCATGGGCTGGCCGCTGCAGGTCGCCGCGATCACCGGCATGGTCTGGATGCTCGGCCGCGACCGGACGCCGGTCGAGCCCTAGGGCGCACCCAGCACGGCCAGCCGGGGTCGACCCCGCTCAGCCGCCGTGCGACAGGGGCGCCAGCAGGCGCTCCAGCTCCTCCTCGACCTCGGCCGGGGTGACGAACAAGAGCTCGTCGCCGGCCTCGATCGGCTGCTCGGCGCTCGGGACGTAGACCTGCCCGTCGCGCAGGATCGTCACAAGCGCGCAGTTCTCCGGGAAGGGGATCAACCCGGCCGGCTTGCCGACGTACGGCGAGTCGGTGGGCAGGGTCAGCTCGACAAGGTTGGCGTTGCCCTGGCGGAAGGTGAACAGCCGCACCAGGTCGCCCACGGTGACGGCCTCCTCGACGAGCGCCGACATGATCCGCGGGGTCGAGACGTTGACGTCGACCCCCCACGCCTCGGTGAAGAGCCACTCGTTGTTGGGGTGGTTGACGCGGCCGACGGTCCGGGGGACGCCGAACTCGGTCTTGGCCAGCAGCGAGGTGACCAGGTTGGCCTTGTCGTCTCCCGTGGCCGCGATCACGACGTCGCAGCGGTCGAGCCGGGCCTCGGTCAGCGAGGACAGCTCGCAGGAGTCGGCGAGCAGCCACTCGGCGTCGGGCACGCGGTCCTGCCGGATCGAGCGCGGCTCCTTGTCGATGAGCAGGACCTGGTGCCCGTTGCCGATGAGCTCGCGCGCGATGGAGCGGCCCACGGCCCCGGCTCCGGCGATGGCCACCCTCATCTGACTGGCCTCATTGTCTGGCCTCATTTGTCTGGCCTCATTTGTCTGGCCTCATGTCTCAGCTCTCCTCAGGACCACGGTCGAGCACGGCGTACGCCTCGGCGGCGTTCTCCTCGCGGACGACGAGGTGGATCATGTCGCCCTCCTGCAGCACCGACTCCCGGTGCGGGAGCATGCCCTCGCCGAGCCTGTCGATCCACGCGATCCGCGAGCTGGACTGGTCCTGCAGGCTCACCGTGCGGTGTCCGACCCACTTCTCCGGGACCATCATGTGGTCGACGCGGATGGTGCCGGACGGGTCGCGGAAGTCGGGCTCGGCACCCGCGGGCAGGATCCGGCGCAGCACCTGGTCGGCCGTCCACTTGACCGTCGCGACCGTCGTGATGCCGAGTCGCTGGTAGACCTCGGCGCGGCCGGGGTCGTAGATCCGGGCGACGACCTGCTGGATGCCGAAGGTCTCCCGGGCCACCCGCGCGGCGATGATGTTGGAGTTGTCACCGCTCGAGACCGCGGCGAACGCGTCGGCGCGCCGGATCCCCGCCTGCTCGAGCACGGCCTGGTCGAAGCCGTAGCCGGTGATGCGGTCGCCGTTGAAGTCCGGACCCAGTCGGCGGAAGGCGTCGGGCTCGCTGTCGATGACCGACACGGTGTGGTTCCGGTCCTCCAGACTGCGGGCGAGCGTCGAACCCACTCGGCCGCAGCCCATGATCACGACGTGCACGCGAGAACCGTAACGCAGCAGGGATCTGGGTCTACTCTCGTGCCACGTGGGCGTAGGAGATGTTTCCAAGCGGATCCTGCTGGGGCGCAAGCTGCGCAGCTCCCAGCTCGGGGAGACCCTTCTCCCCAAGCGCATCGCCCTTCCCGTCTTCGCCAGTGACGCGCTCTCCTCGGTCGCCTACGCACCGGACGAGGTCTTCCTCATGCTGTCGGTGGCGGGCTTCTCGGCGTACGCCTGGTCGTGGAAGGTCGGCATCGCCGTCGCCGTCGTGATGCTGACCGTGGTGACGTCGTACCGGCAGACGGTGCACGCCTACCCCTCCGGCGGCGGCGACTACGAGGTCGCGACGGTGAACCTCGGCCGCAACGCGGGGATGACGGTCGCGAGCGCGCTGATCGTCGACTACGTGCTGACGGTGGCCGTGTCGATCTCGTCGGGGGCGCAGTACGCCGCGTCGGCGTTCGGTCCCCTGCGGGGTCACGAGGCCACGGTCGCCACCCTCATGGTGATCTTCCTGGCCGCGATGAACCTGCGCGGGGTGCGCGAGTCGGGCACCTTCTTCGCGGTGCCGACCTATGCCTTCATGGCGGCGATCCTCGGCATGTGCGCCTACGGCCTGCTCCGCTCGCTCCTGGGCGACCTGCCCGACGCGGAGAGCGCCGACCTGGTGATCATCCCGGCGGAGGGCTGGGGTGATCCGCTCACCACGTTGGGGCTGACGATCCTGCTCGCCCGCGCGTTCTCGTCCGGCTGCGCCGCGCTCACCGGCGTCGAGGCCATCTCCAACGGCGTTCCTGCCTTCCGGCGGCCCAAGAGCCGCAACGCCGCGACGACCCTGCTGCTGCTCGGGCTCATCGCGGTCTCGATGATGCTCAGCGTCATCACGCTGGCCCAGCAGATGAGCCTGAAGTACGTCGACCCGCACGACCTCGACCGGCTCCGCACCGCCGGCGGTGAGGCGCTGCCGGAGGGCTACGACCAGCACCCGGTGATCTCGCAGATCGCCTCAGGCGTCTTCGACCACTTCCCGCCGGGCTTCTACTTCGTGGTCATCGTGACCGGGATCATCCTGGTGCTCGCGGCCAACACCGCGTTCAACGGCTTCCCCGTGCTCGGCTCGATCCTGGCTCGGGACGGGTTCGCCCCCCGTGCTCTGGGCTCGCGCGGCGACCGGCTGGCCTACAGCAACGGCATCGTCTTCCTGGCGGTGCTGTCGATCGTGCTCATCCAGGTCTTCGACGCCGAGACCACCCGGTTGATCCAGCTCTACATCGTCGGCGTCTTCGTGTCGTTCAACCTCAGCCAGCTCGGGATGATCCGGCACTGGACCCGCCACCTGAAGGACGCCCGCGACCCCGTCGTACGTCGGCGGATGATGCGGTCCCGCGCCATCAACACCTTCGGGCTCGGGATGACCGCCGTCGTCCTGGTGATCGTGCTCGTGACCAAGTTCCTCGCCGGCGCCTGGATCACGATCCTGGCCATGGGCACGTTCTTCGTGCTGATGAAGGCGATCAGCAGGCACTACGGCAACGTCGCGCTCGAGCTGGCCGCCGACGAGTCCGACAAGATCCTGCCCACCCGGGTGCATGCGATCGTGCTGGTCTCCAAGCTGCACAAGCCGACCCTGCGGGCGCTGGCCTTCGCGAAGGCGGCCCGGCCCAACGTGCTCGAGGGCGTCTACGTGTCCACGGACCAGCTCACCACCGACCGGCTGCTGGAGGAGTGGGACGAGCGCCGGATCGACGTGCCTCTGAAGGTGCTGCACTCGCCCTACCGTGAGGTGATCCGGCCGATCGTCGACTACGCCACCGAGATCCGCAACGCCAACCCGCGCGGCGTTGTCGCCGTCTACATCCCGGAGTACGTCGTCGGTCGCTGGTGGGAGCAGCTGCTGCACAACCAGACCGCCCTGCGTCTCAAGGGCCGCCTGCTCTTCACGCCCGGCGTGATGGTGATCTCGGTGCCCTACCAGCTGCGCTCCTCCCAGCTCGCCGCGGTGCGGACCCAGCGCGACGCCGGCCGGACGCGTGCGGGCGACCTGCGGTCCGGACGGGTCACCAACCCCGAGGACCGCCAGGTCACCTGGAACCGGCAGGACTGAGCCGCCGGTGCCGCGGGAGAGACGCAACCGCCCACGCGCCGAGCGTGGCCGCTCACGCGTCGGCGAGCGCTTCGAGGCGGTCGTGGGACCGGTCGCCCACGGCGGTCACTGCGTCGTCCGGCTGCCCGCGCCTGAGAGCCGGGTCGTCTTCACCCGTCACGCGCTTCCGGGCGAGACCGTGGTCGTGGAGATCACCGAGGGCAACGACGGCGACCGGTTCTGGCGAGGAGACGCGGTGGGCGTCCTGGATCGCTCGCCGGACCGGGTCGAGGCACCGTGCCCGGTCGCGGGGCCGGGGCTGTGCGGGGGCTGCGACTTCCAGCACGTCGCGCTGTCCGGGCAGCGCGACCTGAAGGCAGCGGTGGTGCGCGAGCAGCTGCGCCGGCTCGCCGGCCTCGACCTGGACGTCACGGTCGAGGCTGTCCCCGGTGACGTCGACGGTCTCCGGTGGCGCACCCGGCAGCGCTACGTCGAGCTGCCGGACGGCCGCCGTGGCATGCGCAAGCACCGCTCGCACGACGTCGTGGCCGTGGACGACTGCCTGCTCGAGGCGCCGGGCCCGGCGTCGTACACGGTCCTCGGCCGCACGTTCTCCGTCGCCACCGACGGCTTCTGGCAGGTGCACCCGGGCGCGCCGCAGGTTCTGGTCGAGACGGTCCTGGCGGCGCTGGACCCGAAGCCGGGGGAGCGGGCGCTCGACCTGTACGCCGGCGTGGGACTCTTCGCCAGCTTCTTGGCAGACAGAGTCCTGGCCGACCGGCTCGGGACCGGCGCGGTGGCGGCCGTCGAGGCCGACGGCCTGGCCTGCTCCCACGCCGAGCGCAACCTGGGTGAGCGGGTGCGCGTGGTGCGGGGACCGGTCGACCGGGTGCTCGCCTCCGACGCGTCGCTCGTCGGCGACGTGGTGGTCCTGGACCCGCCTCGCGAGGGCGCCAAGCGCCGGGTCGTGGAGCAGATCGTCGCCCGGTCGCCGCGCGCGGTCGCGTACGTCGCGTGCGACCCCGCGGCGCTCGCCCGCGACGTCGCGATCTTCGCCGAGCACGGCTACCGGCTGGCGTCGCTGCGCGCCTTCGACCTGTTCCCGATGACGCACCACGTCGAATGCGTGGCGCTGTTGGAGAAAACCGGCTCTGACCTGCGGCGGAGCGATTCGCGATGAAGCCGTCGATCTCCGCCAACCCGCCTTGTGGCGCACTTTGGGCGCACTTCGAGCCGACAAAGTGCACCGCCCACCGCGCCCGCCGGGCCGCAACATGACACCGGCGCAGCCCGACGGACGGCATGGTGAGTCCGGCGGGGGCCGAAGGGGCCGCGGCATGACAAGAGCGGCGCCGGCCGGTGGAGGGGCGGGATGGTGAGGGCCGATCCGGACAGTGGGTTCTGGTTTCACGGCGAGTGGATTCCTGATCCCTACGAGTGGCTCGAACGGTTCGACGACCCTGAGGTGATGGGCTGGATCGAGGAGCAGGAGGCTGCCACGCACGTGCTTCTCGACGCGGTCCCGACGCGGGACCGGTTCCGCGCCGCGGTGACCCGTGCGTCGCGCTACGAGCGGCTGTCCCGGCCGATCCGCGCGGGCGGACGCGAGTTCGTCTGGCAGGCCGCACCCGACGACGAGAAGCTCGCGTTGCGGATGCGCCGCGAGCCGGACAGGCCGCTCGAGACCGTACTCGACCCGAATACCTGGCCGAGCACAGAGGCGCTCGTGTACGCCGTACCGTCACCCGACGGCAGGCTTGTCGCCTTCGGCAAGGCGACCGGCAGCACCCACGACGCGCGGATCCAGATCGTCGAGATCGACACCGGAACCGTTCTCGCCGACGAGCCCAGCGGCACGAGCCACATGCGCCCCGCGTGGCGACCGGACTCGGCGTCGTTCTTCTATCCAGCGGTTGCCGACGGCAAGGAAGTCATCCTCGAGCACCGCATCGGCACGGCTCAGGATCGGCGGGTCTTCGGCGGTCACGCCGACTACTGGTGCTGGGTCGACGTGACCGAGTGTGGCCGGTACGCCGTCCTGTACCAGTGGGACTTCGTCCACGCCAACATCGTGTCCCTACTGAGGCTGGCCGACGACGAACTGCTGCCAGTGACAACGACCACGCAAGCCGTGAACCAGGTCCAGGTGGTCGACGACGACCTGCTCATCGTCACCGACCTTGAGGCACCGCGCGGCCGGCTGTGCAGGGCATCGCTGATGAGCCCGACCGTGTGGCACACCGTCATTGCTGAGAGCAACGACACTCTTCAGACCGTCAGTGGGATCGGTGGCCACTTGTACGCGGTCTACTCCCACGCGGCGTCGCACCGGATCACAGTGCACGCCGCCGACGGCGCCAAGATCCGCGACGTCGCATTGCCCGGTCTCGGATCGGTCAATGGAAACGAGGGGGGCGGGGTCGTCAGCGGCGTCACCGGGAGCTGGAACGGCGACGAGGTGTGGGTCGAATTCCAGTCGTTCGTCCAACCCTTGTCGATCTACCGATACGACTTCGACGACGACGAGCTCACCGGGTACCACGTTCCCGCTGCGGCGATAGACGCTGTGACCGAACAGGTCTGGTACGAGTCCATGGACGGCACGCAGGTGTCGATGTTCGTCGTGCGGCCAAGGGGGACCGACGGACCTCTTCCGACGCGGCTCAGTGGGTACGGCGGGTTCAACATCGACGTCTCGCCGTGGTACGCACCGGTTCACGCGGCCTGGCTCGAGACCGGCGGGGTGCTTGCCTTCGCCAACATTCGCGGCGGTGGTGAGTACGGACGCGAGTGGCACGAGGCGGCGATCGGGACCAACCGGCAGAACGCGTTCGACGACTACATCGCCGCCGCCCGCTGGCTGGTCGGCAATGGCTACACGACGACCGATCGACTGGTGTCGCGCGGGAACAGCAACGGGGGAATCCTCGTGGCTGTCACCGCCGTGCAGGCGCCGGATGCGTTCCGGGCCGTGTTCTGCCGGGCGCCGGTGCTTGACATGATCCGGTTCACCCGTTTCGACAACCTGCGGACCGCGACCGTCGAGTTCGGCTCGCCCGAGGATCCGGTCGAAGGTGCGTACCTCGCCGGGTACTCGCCGTACCACAACGTCCGGCCAGGGGTCCCGTACCCAGTGATCGCGTTCGTGCCGGCGATGAACGACAAACTGGCGCCGCCGTACGACCCGGTGAAGATGGTGGCCCGGATGCGGGCCGAGGCGGCCGACGGCGGGCCGTACCTGTTGCTGCCGCTGCGCGACTCCGGGCACGGCGGCGGCACCACCCGGGCCGCGCTGATCGAGCAGGACGTCGACGAGCTGTGCTTCTACGCCTGGGCACTAGCGATGTGATCTGGAACACACCTTCCGCGGGATATAGAGAAAGCGAAGCCGGCTCCGTTCTGACGGCGAGAACCTGCTCGCACACTCCGGAGGGTTAGTCACGTTCCTCGACGGCGCGAGCACGTCGTCATAGGCGACCTCACGTCGGCAGATCCGCGCACCATCAGCGGCATGAGAGTGCCCTGGCGTTTCAGTTCAATATGTTCCCGACGCACCCCCAGATGCCGGCGGGCCGTCCCAGGATGAGACCGGGACGAAAGCCGAGCCCGGCCAAGCACTGTCTCAGCGCGCCTCCACGAGCCAGGCGAGCGGACCGGGTCCGCCGTCGGCCGACTCCGAGAGGACTGTCCCGTCGGAGTCGAGCACGCTGATGCCTTCGCCACTGGTGACCGCGAGGCGAGTGCCGTCGGGTGACCAGGTGAACCCGTATCGGACTGGCCTGCAGTAGGCGCATTCGCTGAACTCGTGCAGGGTCGAAGCGCTGCCCGACTCGACGTCGAGCCTGATCAGCCTCGGCGGGCGCTTGGCCGGTTCCAGAATGCCGGATACCACGACCATGCCGAGTCGTGAGCTGTCGGAAGTCCAGGCCAGATTGGTCAGGATTGGGGCCTGCCTGTCCTGGGCGTCTGACGCCTGCCGATGGACCAGGACCGGATCGCCGCCGTCACGATCGAAGGTCCAGACCAGGCCCTCACACGGCAGGTCCGCGGGTGGACATGTCCGGGTCAAAGAATCCGGGATTGGTGCTCACCGCGAGCCGGGTGCCGTCCGGCGCCCACTCGATGTCGGCGATCCCCGCCTCGCTGCCGTCGCGAGGAGCCCACTCTCCGGTTTCCTCCAGCATGTGTCCCTCGGTGCCCATGACCTCCCCCAGGTCGATCTCGTCGCGCAGAGAACCATCGATTCCGTAAATCCGGGCGATCGAGGCAGGCCCGGGGTTCACGGGGTCCTTCGACATATCCGTGACCAACACCGTGACTTCGTCCGGTGCCGGGCCGAACGACACCAAGTCCGAGCACAAGCCGGTGCAGGAGATCTGCGCCAGCTCTGGGTCCGCGCCAGGCGACATGACCATGAGGGTTCGAGCGCCGAGGTAGTCGCCCACCTGGTCGGGATGTTCCGGAAGGTCTGTCCAGAGGAACCCCCCGGTCTCCTGGTCGAAGGCCGACCAGACGGGCAGGGGTTCGGTGTGAGGATCCTGCAGCAATTCGACCTCACGGGGCAGCGTCATGGATGGCTCGCCGTGGGTGATTCGGGTCGAGGTGGTCCCCCATTCTGCGGCCCAGACCACACCGTCCGTGCGCGGCGCGGGGACGAGATCTCGGTTTTCCCGGTCCACCGGTGGCTGGTCGTTTCGGAGGCCGCCACCACCGGAGGCCAGGAGCCCGATGCCGATGGCGGCACAGGCGGCCAGGGCCACGACCGGCACCAGCTGCCGACGACGACGCAGCGCACGACCGCGCTGCAGCAGCAGGTCCGGGTCAGGAGCGGCGACGGCCAGCTGCGCGCGCTCCCGGAATTCGCTGATCTTCTGCTCAGACATGACCGCTCGCCTCCTTGTCGGCCAGGGCGAGTGCGAGCGCGTCGCGGCCTCGGCTCAGGCGTGACTTCACGGTTCCTTCGGCGATCCGCAGCGTTCTCGCCACCTCCGCGACCTCGAGATCGGCCAGGTAGAACAACGCGACGACCTCGCGCTGGCCCGCTGGCAGCCCCCGCAGCGCCTCGATCACGTCCAACCGGTCGTCCAGTGATGGCAGGTCTGTAGGTCGTGCCGCAAGCCGGTCCCGGATTCGGGAGAAGTTGCGCTGCTTGCGCCAGCGGCTGCGCTGGAGGTTGATCGCCACCGTGCGCAGCCATGCTTCGTGGTTGTCCACCGTGAGGAACCGGCTGCCCGCGGCGGCCGCACGGACGAACGCTTCCTGCACCAGATCCTCGGCCTCCGCAGCGTCGCCCGTGACGCCGTACAGCTGGACCACTAGGCGCGAGTAGGACACGCGGAAGATCTCGCGGAACTCCACCGCCGCCGAGACCGGGGTGGCCTCGCGCCCCGATGCCAGTAACTCCGGCTCCATGGCGGCCTCCTGCTCGATCGGACGAAGTAACGACTCCCCAGGCACCGAGCAGGTTCCATCATGCCCGCACCTGCCCGGTTCTTGGCTGAGGACCCGCTGGCTGCGCGCGGACTCGACCTCGCACGGTCGCTCATCGGCAGATGCGTGCACACCGGCGAAGGCAATGCCAGGGTGGAGCCATGGCGTCGTACTCGGTGAACAAGGCCGCCGTCGCGCACGCGCGCGACCTGATCGAGAAGAAGCAGTACGTCCTCGACAGCGACTGGGGCGAGGTGCAGCCGTCGGCCGACGACCAGAACGCCTACCTCGAGCGGCACTCCTGGGACGACTACGCCGCCTGGCACCTCGGTCTGACCGAGGGCGCCAACGACGAGACCAAGGCGCGCCACGCCTTCGTCTGCGGCGACTTCCGCCGGATCCACCGCACCGCGCTCATCGCCTGCGTCTACCGCGCCTCGGAGTGGCGGCACAAGAAGGTCGAGCTCGCGGCCCACGACCTGCTCCAGCTGCTCGACCGGTCGGCCGGCATCGAGTAGCGCTGGCGTGACCCCTCGATGTCATGTATCTTGATATCAAGAGACTTCGCCGCTGGTGACGGTCGGCAGACCAAGGGTTGCCTAACGTCGACGCCTGCATGCCGCGGCGGCAAGATGGGAACGACGTAGCACGTCGACGGACCGCCGACAGGTAGGGAGACGCAAGCGATGGCCAGTCAGGACAGCTTCGGCGCGAAGAGCACCCTCGAGGTGGGCGAGAAGTCCTACGAGATCTACCGTCTGGACGCCGTCACCGGTGACGGCTTGGACGTGGAGTCCCTGCCGTTCTCGCTCAAGGTGCTGCTGGAGAACCTGCTGCGCACGGAGGACGGCGCCGACATCACCGCCGACGACATCCGGGCTCTGGCCGGCTGGGACGCCGACGCCGATCCCGACAGGGAGATCCAGTTCACGCCTGCGCGGGTGATCATGCAGGACTTCACCGGTGTCCCGTGCGTCGTCGACCTCGCCACGATGCGCGAGGCGATGGCCGACCTCGGCGGCGACCCGTCGAAGATCAACCCGCTCGCGCCGGCCGAGATGGTCATCGACCACTCCGTCATCGCCGACGTCTTCGGCACCCCCGAGGCCTTCGAGCGCAACGTGGAGATCGAGTACGAGCGCAACCGCGAGCGCTACCAGTTCCTGCGCTGGGGCCAGGGCGCCTTCGACGACTTCAAGGTCGTCCCGCCCGGCACCGGCATCGTCCACCAGGTCAACATCGAGCACCTCGCGCGCGTCGTCTTCACCCGCGACGGCGGCGATGAGGGTGGTGAGCAGAGCACGGTCGCCTATCCCGACACCTGCGTCGGCACCGACTCCCACACCACCATGGTCAACGGCATCGGCGTCGTGGGCTGGGGCGTCGGTGGCATCGAGGCCGAGGCCGCGATGCTCGGCCAGCCGGTGTCGATGCTCATCCCGCGCGTGGTCGGCTTCAAGCTCTCCGGTGAGCTGCCCGAGGGCTCGACCGCGACCGACCTCGTGCTCACGATCACCGAGATGCTGCGCAAGCACGGCGTGGTCGGCAAGTTCGTCGAGTTCTACGGGGCAGGCGTCTCCGCCCTGCCGCTGGCCAACCGAGCGACCATCGGCAACATGAGCCCGGAGTTCGGCTCGACCATCGCGGTCTTCCCGATCGACGAGCAGACCATCGACTACCTCAAGATGACCGGCCGCCCCGACGAGCAGCTCGCGCTCGTCGAGGCCTACGCGAAGGAGCAGGGCCTCTGGCACGACCCCGCCGCCGAGCCCCGCTACTCCGAGCGGCTCGAGCTCGACCTGGCCACCGTCGTGCCGTCGCTGGCAGGCCCCAAGCGGCCCCAGGACCGGGTCGCGGTGACCGACGCCAAGGAGTCCTTCCGCAACGCGCTGGCGGACTACGTCGACGAGAGTGACGCCGAGGAGGGCTACGACGAGTCCGTCGCCGAGTCCTTCCCGGCGTCCGACTCCCCGTCGCACTCCGGCGGCAACGGCTCGGCCGAGCCGACCGACCACCTCAGCGCCGCTCGCACCGCCAAGGGCCGCCCGTCGACCCCGGTCACGATCACGATCGACGGGACCACCTGCGAGATCGACCACGGCGCCGTGACCATCGCGGCGATCACCTCGTGCACCAACACCTCCAACCCGTCGGTGATGATCGGCGCGGCGCTGCTGGCCAAGAACGCCGTCGAGAAGGGCCTGCAGCGCAAGCCGTGGGTCAAGACGACGCTGGCGCCGGGCTCGAAGGTCGTGTCCGACTACTACGAGCGCGCGGGCCTGACGCCGTACCTCGACAAGCTCGGCTTCAACCTCGTCGGCTACGGCTGCACGACCTGCATCGGCAACTCCGGCCCGCTCATCCCCGAGGTCTCGGCCGCGGTGCAGGAGAAGGACCTCGCGGTGGTCTCGGTGCTCTCGGGCAACCGCAACTTCGAGGGCCGGATCAACCCCGACGTGAAGATGAACTACCTCGCGTCGCCGCCGCTGGTCGTCGCCTACGCGCTGGCCGGGTCGATGGACGTCGACCTGTTCGAGGACCCGCTGGGCCAGGACCAGGACGGCAACGACGTCTTCCTCCGTGACCTCTGGCCCTCGCCCACCGAGATCGAGCGGGTCATCGGCGAGGCGATCAGCTCCGAGATGTTCGGTGAGAGCTATGCCGACGTGTTCGCCGGCGACGAGCAGTGGCGCTCGTTGTCGACGCCCGAGGGCGACACCTTCGCCTGGGACGAGGACTCGACGTACGTCCGCAAGCCCCCCTACTTCGACGGCATGCCCGACCAGCCCGACGCGGTCACCGACATCGAGGGCGCGCGGGTGCTGCTCAAGCTGGGCGACTCGGTGACCACCGACCACATCAGCCCGGCCGGCGCCATCAAGAAGGACTCACCGGCGGGCCGCTACCTGGCCGACCACGGCATCGAGCAGCGCGACTTCAACTCCTACGGCTCCCGCCGCGGCAACCACGAGGTGATGATCCGCGGCACCTTCGCCAACATCCGGCTGCGCAACCAGCTGGCTCCCGGCACCGAGGGCGGCGTGACCCGTGACTTCACCGCCCAGTCCGATGGGGGCCAGTCCGATGGGGGCCAGTCCGATGGGGGCGAGGAGACCAGCGGTGAGCAGAGTGTGACGACGGTCTTCGAGGCCTCGGAGAACTACCTCGCGGCCGGAACGCCACTGGTGGTGCTCTCGGGCAAGGAGTACGGCTCCGGCTCGTCGCGCGACTGGGCGGCCAAGGGCACCGCGCTGCTCGGTGTGAAGGCCGTCATCGCGGAGTCGTACGAGCGCATCCACCGCTCCAACCTGATCGGCATGGGCGTGCTGCCGCTGCAGTACCCCGAGGGGCAGAGTGCCGAGTCGCTCGGGCTCACCGGCGAGGAGACCTTCTCGTTCGCCGGTGTCACCGAGCTCAACGAGGGTCGCACGCCGAAGACGGTCAAGGTCACCGCCGCTCCTGCTGACGGGCCGAGCATCGAGTTCGACGCCGTCGTCCGCATCGACACCCCGGGCGAGGCCAACTACTACCGCCACGGCGGGATCATGCAGTACGTCCTGCGCTCCCTCCGCGCCAGCTAGAGGACCGCCTGCACCTCGGCCGCGATCAGCGCGAGGTGGTCGAGGTCGGCGAGGTCGAGGATCTGCAGGTAGGCCCGCTCCGACCCGGCGTCGCGCCACGCCGCGAGCTGGTCGAGCACCTCGGCGGGCGTGCCGACCAGACCGCTGGTGCCGAGCTTCTCGCGGGTGTGGCCGATGGCGGCGAGCCGACGGTCGACCTCGGCGTCGTCGACTCCGACGGCGGTCACGAGCGCGTTGGAGTAGGTCAGCGTCGACGGGTCGCGGCCGAGCCTCTCGCAGGTCTCGCGGACGCGCAGGAACTGCTCGCGCCCCTCGTCGAGCTCGTGGAAGGGCAGGTTGAACTCCGTCGCGTACGTCGCCGCGAGCCGCGGCGTCCGGCGCGGGCCGTGACCGCCGATGATGACCGGGATCCGGTCCTGCACGGGCTTGGGCAGCGCGGGGGAGTCCTCGACGACGTACTCGTCGCCCGAGAAGGAGAACCGCTCGCCTGCCGGCGTCGACCAGAGTCCCGTCACGATCGCCAGCTGCTCCTCGAGCCGGTCGAAACGCGTCTTCACGTCGGGGAACGGGATGCCGTAGGCACGGTGCTCGCCGTCGAACCAGCCCGCGCCCAGTCCGATCTCGACGCGACCCCCGCTCATCTGGTCGACGCCGGCCACGGCGATCGCGAGCGGGCCGGGGAGCCGGAAGGTCGCCGAGGTCACCAGCGTGCCGAGCCGGATCCGCTCGGTCTCGCGGGCCAGGCCGCCCAGGGTCACCCAGGCGTCGGTCGGCCCGGGCAACCCGTCGGTGCCCATCGCGAGGTAGTGGTCGGAGCGGAAGAACGCGTCGAAGCCGAGCCGCTCGGTCGCCTGGGCGACGGCGAGGAGGTCGTCGTACGACGCCCCCTGCTGGGGCTCGGTGAAGATCCTGAGGTCCACCTGGCCACCCTAGGTGGCGGTGTCAGTCGGCGAGTCCCAGGCGGTCGAGGACCCAGGCGTACACCTCCGCTTCGTAGGTGAGATGACCCAGGCGGCCGCTCGGCCCGTGGTGGGAGCCGGAACCGGTCTCGACGCGGAACAGACAGCGAGGCGACCAGTCGGGGTCGGTCTCGCGCAGCCGCGCGACCCACTTGGCGGGCTCGTGCACCATCACTCGCGCGTCGTTGACGGCGCCGGTGACGAGCAGGTCGGGGCGGGTGCCCGCGGCGGGCGCGTTGTCGTAGGGCGAGTACGCGAGCATCGCGTCGAACTGCTCACGGTCGTGCGGGTCGCCCCACTCGTCCCACTCGTTGACGGTGAGCGGGATCGACTCGTCGAACATCGTGGTCACGACGTCGACGAACGGCACCTCGGCCACGACGGCCCGCCAGCGGTCGGGCCGTTGGCTGAACACGGCGCCCTGCAGCAGGCCGCCCGCACTGAGGCCGCGGGTCGCGATCCGGTCGCCGTCGACAAGCCCGGAGGTGGCGAGCCCGTCGGCGACAGCGGCGTGGTCGGTGAAGGTGTTCTGCTTGGCGAGCAGCCGACCATCGAGCCACCAGCGCCGGCCGCCCTCACCGCCGCCGCGCGCGTGCGCGTGCACGAACACCGCGCCCCGGTCGAGCAGCGAGGGCAGCGGCTCCTCCCAGTCGGGCTCGAAGGTGTACTCGTAGGCGCCGTAGGCATAGAGAAGGGCGGGCGCAGTGCCGTCGAGCGGGGTGTCGCGGTGCCGCACGATCGTGGCCGGCACCGCTGTGCCGTCGGGTGCCGGGAAGGTCCGGGTCTCGCTGAGGTACGCCGCCGGGTCGTGCCCGGGCGCCTGGTGCCGATGGGTGTCGGTCACGGTGCCGTCGGCCAGGGCGGCCTCGGCGTGGACCGGTGGCTCGGTGCGGGACTGGTCGGTGAAGGCGAACGACGTGGCGTCGTACCAGGTGTTGCGCGCGGGCCAGACGGCGCCGGTCGGGAAGCGGGTGCGCACCTCGGCACCCGCGCCGGCCAGGTCGTCGGGCGTGAGGATGCGCAGGAGGTGCTCGCCACCGCGCCGCAGTGAGGCGACGACGTGGCCCTCGAAGGCGTCGACCCGCTCCAGCCGTTCGGTGGGCTCCTCGGGACGGACCTCGGTCCACGACGCGTGGGTCTGGCCACCGGGTCCGGGGACGGGGCACGAGACGAGCCGGAACTCCACCGCGTCGTCGTCGGTGACGAGCAGCAGCGACCCCGGCCCCGCGTCGTCGGGTGCCGACCGGACGTGCTCGGGCCGGTAGCCGATGCCGCGACGCCGCCCACCGATGGACCGCGGCGTGGGGTCCGCACCTGAGGGGTCGAGGAACCAGCACTCGCTGGTGTCGCGGCTCTGGCTGAGCACCAGCACGGCCTGCTCGCTGCGCGCCAGGCGCACGGAGAGCTCGAAGCGGCGGTCCGGCTCGGTCAGGACGACGGTGTCGTCGGCGGTGTCCGTGCCGAGTCGGTGCAGCACCACGCGGTCCGGCCGCCACGCCTCGTCGGGCACCGCGTAGAAGAAGCCGGAGGAGTCGTTGGTCCACGCGCCGCTGTAGGCCACCCCCGCGACGATGTCGGGCAGGTCGAGCCCGGTCCGCAGGTCGCGGAACCGCAGCGTGAGGACCTCCGCACCGCTGGTGTCGACCGCGTAGGCCAGCAGGTTCTCGTCGGGGGAGACGATGCTGTAGCCCAGGTCGAGGTACCCGGAGTCGGTCACGAGGGCGTTCACGTCGAGCACGACCTCGGGCCCGCTGGCATCGGCAGAGCCGCCGAATTCGTTGCCGGGACCGGTCTCGGCGGCGGAATCAGCGGTCTTCTGGGACAAATCGTTACGACTTTCTCGCCAGATCACCGCGTAGTCCCTGTTTCTCTCGTCTCGCGTGTAGTAAGAAAAACGGGGACGCGACCACGTGCCGGATCGCTGCACCTCCGGCACCCTTGCTTCCATCTCGGAGGTCAGCCTCGCCACCAGGGAGCCCAGATGAGCCGTCGCCACGTCGTACCACCCACGTTCAGCCGTGAGGTGCTCGAGAAGGGCCGGCGACTCGTCGGCCATCCACGCGTAGGGATCGGGGCGTACGACGCCGTGCGTCACGTGCTCGTAGGGCTGCTGCGGGGCAGTGGGCGGGCTGGTGGTGAGGCCATCGGTCGGCGTGGACACAGGCGGCAAGGTACTCGCCTGGCGGTGGCCGTGGGCCTGCTCGCGGCCCTGGTCCTGCCCGGCGCCGCGCTCGCGCCCGCCCACTCCTCGATCAACCAGGCCGCTACCGACGAGCCCGTCACCTTCACGATCGCCTTCACCAACGAGGTCGACTCGTTCAACCCCTTCCTCGGGATCGAGGCGGAGTCGTTCGAGATGTGGGCGCTGACCTACGACTACCTCGTCGGCTACTCGATGAAGGACATGTCGCCCGAGCCGGCGCTGGCCACCGAGTGGGAGACCTCCGACGACGGCCTCACCTGGACCTTCACGCTGCGCGACGACGTCACCTTCTCCGACGGCGAGCCGTTGACGTCGGCCGACGTGGCCTACACCTTCGGCCGGATCCTCGACGGCGGCCCGGAGGCCGCGACGTGGTCGTCGTACCTCAACGGCGTCGAGTCGGTGGACACCCCCGACGACACGACCGTCGTGCTGACCCTGAAGGAGCCCAACGCGGTGCTCCCGTTGCTCCCGATCCCGATCGTGCCCGAGCACGTCTGGGAGAACATCCCGGAGGACGAGGTGAAGAGCTACGCCAACGAGCCGAGCGAGGAGGACCCCGTCGTCGGGTCCGGGCCGTTCCGGTTCGTCGAGGGCACCGCAGGCGGGTCGACGTACCGCTTCGAGGTCAACCCGGACTACTGGAAGGGTGCCCCGCACATCGACCAGGTCGTCTTCCGTGTCTACAAGAGCGAAGACCCCGCCGTGCAGGCGCTGATCAAGGGCGAGGTCGACTTCGTCGAGGAGATCTCGGCGCTCCAGGTGGACGCCCTCCAGGGCCGCGAGGGCATCACCGCCCAGAACGGCGACTCGCCGGGCTTCGACGAGATCGCCTTCAACACCGGCTCGATCGACCTCGAGACCGGCGAGCCCATCGGTGACCCGAACCCCGCCGTGCTCGACCCGAAGTTCCGCTTCGCGCTGAACTTCGCGATCGACCGCGAGCAGATCATCCGCACGGCCTACCAGGGCGGCGGCCAGCCGGGCGCCACGATCATCCCGCCGGCCTACGACGACTACCAGTGGGTCCCCGACGACCCCGACGCGTTCACCTTCGACCTCGACAAGGCCGGGCAGCTGCTCGACGAGGCGGGCTACACGCTCGGCTCCGACGGCAAGCGCACGCTGCCCAACGGCGACCCGATCGGGACGCTGCGCCTCGCCGCGCGCGCCGACTCCGGGGGCGGGACGTCCGTGTCCGTGATGGACTTCTTCAAGGAGTGGCTCGCCGAGCTCGGCATCGACGCCGAGGTCGAGACGTATGAGTCCAGCAAGCTGACCAGCGTCATCCTCGACGGCGAGTTCGACACCTTCGAGTGGGGTTGGTACGTCGAGCCCGACCCGGACTCCATGCTGAGCTACATGACCTGCGGCCAGCTCGGCAACTGGTCGGACTCGTGGTACTGCAACGAGGAGTACGACGACCTCTACGAGGCCCAGCACGTCGAGATGGACGACGCCGCGCGCGCCGAGATGGTCAAGCAGATGCAGGAGATCCTCTACGACGACGCGCCCTACCTGGTGACGGCGTACTCCTCGATCGGCGAGGCCTTCCGCAGTGACCGCTTCGCCTGCTTCCAGCCGCAGCCCGACCCGGGCGGTATCTGGCTGGTGCAGTACGGCGCCCAGAACTACCTGAACGTCCGACCGGCCGCCGAGGCCGGCGACTGCGACGGCCTCGAGAACGCCGTCGGCGCCAGCGGGTCGATCGAGGACGGCGGTGGCGGCGAGGACGAGGGCCTCAGCACGGGCGCGATGATCGGCATCGGCGTGGCCGCTGGCGTGGCCGTCGTGCTCGGCGGAGTCGTGCTGATGCGTCGGAGGGCCACCGCGGACGAGCGCGAATGACGCTACTGACCGGGGGGGAGGTCGCGACCGACGTCGCGCCGTCCCGGCAGGGCACCTACGGACGCTACGTCCTGAGCCGCTGCCTCGGGGCGTTCGGCAGCCTCGTGTTCATGCTCGTGGTCAGCTTCTTCCTGTTCCGCGTGATGCCGGGCGACCCGGCGCGCACCCTCGGGCGTGGCCGCTTCAGCACCCCCGAGCAGCTCGAGGAGTTCAACAAGACCTACGGCCTGGACCAGCCGCTGCCGCAGCAGTTCGTCACCTACCTGAAGAACATCCTGAGTGGCGACCTCGGCATCTCGCTGCGCTACCGGGTCCCGGTCAGCGACCTGATCGTCGACCGGATATGGCCGACGATCCTGCTCGTCGGCACCTCGACGATCCTGGCCACCGTGATCGGGGTCTGGATCGGCGTCCGAGGGGCCTGGAACCGCGGGGGCAGGTTCGACAACGTCTCGACGGGGACCTCGCTCACGCTCTACTCCATGCCGGAATGGTGGCTGGGGCTGATGCTGATCGCGATCTTCGCGGTCGGTGCCGGGCCGATCCCCGGGTTCTTCCCCACGGGCGGCCTGCACTCCGTCGGCGTCGACCCGACGTCGATCGAGGGGGTGCTCGACACGATGCGACATCTGGCGTTGCCCGTGCTCACCCTGACGCTCGCCTATCTCGCCGACTACGCGCTGATCATGCGCAGCTCTCTGCTCGACGAGCTCGGTGAGGACTACCTGACGACAGCGCGGGCGAAAGGGCTGCGCGACGTCCAGGTGCGCAACCGGCACGGCGTACGCAACGCCCTGCTGCCGACGACCACCCTCGTCGCCCTCAACATCGGCTTCGTCGTGTCGGGCGCGATCACCGTCGAGACGGTGTTCTCGATCCCGGGGCTGGGACTGCTGGCCACGGAGGCGCTCGTGGTGCCGGACTACTGGGTCCTGCAGGGGACGTTCCTGGTGGCCTCCCTGGGCGTGATCCTGGCGAACCTGGCGGCCAACCTGGTCTACGGCCTGCTCGACCCGCGGGTGCGCACGTGAGCGCCGCGGCCGGGACCACCGCGACCCTCTCCGCGCGGGCCATGGCCCGTCAACGCCGGCGGGCGGCGTGGGGGCGCGGCTGGCGGACCTTCCGGAAGCACCGCTCCGGGATGCTCGGGCTCTCGATCCTGGCGGGGTTCATCCTGGTGGCCCTGCTCGCGCCGATCCTCGCGCCGGCCGAGGGGCTCGAGGTCACCAAGGCCACCGGCGGGGTGCTCGAGCCGCCGTCCAGGGAGTACCCGCTGGGCACCGACGACAAGGGCCGCTCGGTCCTCACGCTGCTGATCTGGGGCGCGCGCATCTCGCTGTTCGTCGGACTGTCCGCCACCGTGATCTCGATGGTCATCGGCACGCTGATCGGCCTGACGTCCGGCTACTTCAGCGGGTGGACCGGCGCCCTCCTGTTCCGGCTCACGGAGTGGTTCCTGGTGATCCCCTTCCTCCCGCTGGCGATCGTGATGGCCACCGTGCTCGGCCGGTCGCTCCTCAACATCGTCATCGTCATCGGCGTGACGTCCTGGCCGGGCACCGCGTTGCTGATCCGCAGCCAGACCCTCACGATCCGCGAGCGGCCCTACCTCGAGCGCTCCCGCGTGCTCGGGGCCGGGTCGGCCCACCAGATCAGGCGGCACATCCTGCCCAACGTGATGCCGATGGTGTTCGCCAACACGACGCTCACGGTGGCGATCGCCATCCTCACCGAGACCACCTTGAGCTTCCTGGGCCTGGGCGACCCCACCCGGGTCTCCTGGGGCTCCATGCTCGACGCCGCGTTCGGCGTCGGTGCGATCACGACCGGATCGTGGTGGTTCATCGTTCCGCCGGGGGTCTGCGTGGTGCTGGTGGTGCTGAGCTTCACGTTGGTCGGCCAGGCGCTCGAGGAAGTGCTCAACCCCAGGCTCGGAGCGCGCCGATGACTCCCGACGAGGCTCCCAGCCTGCTGCGCTTCGACGACGTGTCGGTGACCTACCAGACGGACGGCGGCCCGGTGCCCGCCGTACGTGGTGTCGACCTGACCGTGGCCGCCGGCGAGGTGGTCGGCGTCGCCGGCGAGTCGGGGTGCGGCAAGTCCACGCTCGCCGCGACCATCCTGCGCCTCCAGCCGCCCACGGCCACCGTGACCGGGCAGGTGCTGTTCGAGGGCGCCGACGTCCGCACGATGAAGTGGGGCGACCTGCGGGCTCTGCGCTGGGCCGGGGCGTCGATGGTCTTCCAGGGAGCCCTGCACTCGCTCAACCCCGTGCAGCGGGTCGGGGACCAGATCGGCGAGCCGATCCGGCTGCACCAGCCTGACCTGTCCGACCAACGGGTCGGCGCCGCGGTCGGCGAGCTGCTCGAGCAGGTCGGGCTGCCCACGGTGCGGGCCCGCGCCTACCCGCACCAGCTCTCCGGCGGGCAGAAGCAGCGGGTGATGATCGCGATGGCACTGGCCTGCCGGCCGCGGCTGATCGTCGCCGACGAGCCCACGACCGCCCTCGACGTGATGGTGCAGGCGCAGGTGCTCCGGGTGCTCCAGGGGCTGGTGTCAGAACTCGATGTCGGGCTGCTGATGATCAGCCACGACCTGTCCGTGCTCGCCGACCTCTGCGACCGGATCGCAGTGATGTACGCCGGCCGCGTCATCGAGCACGGCCCCGCCGACAAGGTCTTCAGCGACCCGCTGCACCCCTACGCCCACGCGTTGTCGGCGTCGTTCCCTCGGATCGGCGACCCGGCCGCGCGCTTCGCTCCCGCCGGCCTGCCCGGTGACCCGCCCGATCCCGCCGACCTGCCGACCGGCTGTGCCTTCCACCCCCGCTGCCCCAAGCGCTTCGACGCCTGCGACTCGGTCGACCCGTCGCTGCGGCCCCCCCACCCAGCGACGAACCAGCCGGTGACCGCCGACCGCGCCGCGGCCTGCCTCCTGGTGGGGGCACCATGACCGAGGTCGCCCCCACCGTGCTGGAGGCCCGCGGGCTGCACGTCGAGTTCGGCGGGAGGGGTGCCCCTGTCGCCCGCGCCGTCGACGGTGTCGATCTGCGGGTGGCGGCGGGCGAGATCGTCGCGCTCGTCGGCGAGTCGGGGTCCGGCAAGACCACGCTCGCGAGGGCGCTCATGGGACTGGAGCTGCCCTCCGCTGGCGAGGTGCTGCTCGACGGGAACCCTCTCGACCGGTCCGCGCGCGGGCTGCGAGCCTTCCGCCGCAGGGTCCAGCTCGTCCTCCAGGACCCCTCCGGAGCGCTGAACCCACGGCACACCGTCTACGAGTCGGTCGCCGAGGGGATCCGGCTGCACCGGCTCGACAGCCACGACTCCCAGGGGCGGACCGAGGCCGACCTGGTCACCGAGGCGATGTCCTCGGCCGGCCTGCGCCCGCCCGAGCGGCTGTTCCTGCGCTACCCGCACGAGCTGTCGGGCGGGCAGCGCCAGCGGGTCCTGATCGCCGGCGCGCTCGCGATGGCCCCCCAGCTGCTGGTCGCCGACGAGCCCGTCTCGTCGCTCGACGCCTCGATCCGCGGCGAGATCCTGGCGCTGATCCTCACGTTGCGCGAGCAGCTCGGACTCGGCGTCCTGGTCGTCACCCACGACCTGGGCCTGGCGTGGAACATCGCCGACCGGATCGCCGTGATGTACCTCGGCCGCGTCGTCGAGGCCGGACCCACCGAGGACGTGCTGCGCGACCCGAAGCACCCCTACACCAAGGCGCTGCTGTCGGTGGTGCCCGAGATCGACCGGGTGGAGCCCGTCGTGCTCACCGGCGAGGTGCCCGACCCGACCCGGATCCCGAAGGGCTGCCGCTTCCACCCGCGCTGTCCGGCCGTCGCCGACGGTCTGGCCGCGGCCGCAGGGGTCGTCGAGGACTGCAGAGGCACGCCACTCGCGATCGTCGCCATGTCCACCGGCCACGACGTGGCCTGCCACCTGGTCGAGGCCCAGCGATGAGCACGTTGCAGAGCGCGCTGCCACGCGAGATGTACGTCGACGAGTCGGCGTGGGCGCGCGAGCGGGAGCGGGTGCTGTTCGCCTCGTGGGCCTGCGTCGGCCGGGTCGACGACCTGGGCCTCGACCAGCCGGGGCAGCTCGCGGTCGTCGACGTGGTGGGGGAGTCGGTGCTGCTCACCCGCGACGACGCGGGTCTCCACGCGGCGTACAACGTCTGTCGGCACCGGGGCTCGCAGATCGTGCCGACCGAGCCCGGCGCCGCGACGGTCTGCTCGGCCGCCGGCGCGCTGCGCTGCCCCTACCACTCCTGGACCTACTCCCTGTCCGGACGTCTGCTGCGTGCTCCGCACACCGACGGCGTCGAGGTGGACCCTGACGACTTCGCCCTGCACCCGGTCGGCGTCGAGGAGTGGGCGGGCTTCGTGTTCGTCCACCTCACGCCGGGCGCGGGTGGGGATCGGGCGGGGGATTCGTTCGCCGACGGGGTGGCGAAGGCGCAGGCCAACCTGGGCAACTACGCCATGGGTGACCTGGTCACGGGCGTCACCTACACCTACGACGTCGGCGCCAACTGGAAGGTCCTCGCCGAGAACTACAACGAGTGCTACCACTGCGGTCCCGTGCACCCCGAGCTGGTGCGGCTGGTGCCGGCCTTCGGCGGCGGGGGCACCGACCTGGCGTGGGAGGACGGCATCCCGCACCGGGAGGGCGCGTGGACCTTCACGATGACCGGCACGACGAGCCGGTCGCCGCTGCCGGGCCTGAACGAGGCGGAGCGGGTGCGCCACAAGGGCGAGCTGGTCTACCCGAACCTGATGCTCTCGTGCTCGGCGGACCATGTCGCCGCGTTCGTGCTGCGGCCGCAGGCCGTGGACCGAACCCGGATCGACTGCCACCTGCTCTTCGCGCGCGACGCCGTGGCGGCCGCCGACTTCGATCCCACCGACGCCGGCGACTTCTGGCACCTGGTCAACCAGCAGGACTGGGCGATCTGCGAGTCGGTCCAGCGCGGGATGTCGTCCCGGGCCTACACCCACGGCTGGTTCGCGCCGATGGAGGACGACAGCGCCGACATCAGGCGCTGGCTCCTGCCGCGGCTGGAGGCGGCCGATGACTGAGCGGTACGACGTCATCGTCGTCGGCCTCGGCGCGCTCGGCAGCGCCGCCGCCCACCAGCTCGCCCGGCGCGGTCGTCGAGTGCTGGGCCTCGAGCGCTTCGAGCTGGGCCACCATCGCGGGGCGAGCCACGACACCAGCCGGATCCTGCGGCACAGCTATCACACGCCGGCCTACGTGCGCCTGACCGAGGAGGCGTACGACGACTGGGCGCGGCTCGAGTCGTGGTCGGCCAGAGATGGGCAGAGCGCGCTCGTGTCCGTGGTGGGTGGCCTCGACCTGTTCCCGCCCGACCCGGCGATCCCGATGGTCGACTACACCGACTCGCTCGACGCCGTCGGGATCGACTACGAGCTGCTCGACGACAGGGAGGTGAGCCGGCGCTGGCCGGCGTTCTCGCTGCCGTCGGGGACGGTCGGGCTCTACCAGTCCCGCGGCGCGATCGTGCCTGCCGGGCCGGGCACCGCTTTGATGCAACGGCTGGCGGCCGCGTCCGGCGCTGTCCTGCGCGGCGACGCCCGGGTGCTGTCGGTGCGCGAGACGGGGTCGGGGGTCGAGGTCGCGACCGACTCCGCGACGTACGTCGCCACCTCGGTCGTCGTGTGCGCCGACGCCTGGACCAACGAGGTCCTCGCCGGGCTCGACGTGTCGATCCCGCTGGAGACGACGCTGGAGCAGGCGACGTACTTCGCACCCGCCACGCCCGGCGACTTCGCCCCCGGCCGGCTGCCGTTGTGGATCTGGATGGACGACCCCTGCTACTACGGCTTCCCGACCTACGGCGAGCCGACCGTCAAGGCCGCCCAGGACGTCGGCGGGCCCGTCATCGACGTCTCTGATCCCCTGTCCCGGACCTCTCTCCCTGACCCCGACATGCTGGCCCGCCTCTCCGCCCACATGCGGTCCATCCTGCCGGGCTCCGGTGAGCCGGTCAGGTCCCTGCGCTGCCAGTACACGCTGACCCCCGACCGCGACTTCGTGCTCGCCGCCGTGCCTGGGCATCCGTCGGTGGTCGTGGGCCTCGGTGCCGCTCACGCCTTCAAGTTCGCGCCCACCTTCGGGCGGATCCTCGCCGACCTCGCGCTCGAGGGCACCACGCCCTCCGACGTCTCGGCGTTCACGCTCGACCGGCCGGCGCTGACCGATCCGTCGTACGCCGCGCACTGGCTGGTGTGAGCGGGTCGCGCCGGCCACAAGGAACTCCTTGAACTTGCCGTCGAGGGCCAGCTCGTACTGAGCACGGTCGTTGTGGAGGGCAATGGTCCGCATGTCGTCGTCGGACTTCACTGCTTGCCCTTCCCCTCACCCGGCAGCGCGACCCGGGCTCGTCGGACGCCGTGAGCGCGATGGACGTGTCCCCGGAGACGGCGATCCTGAGGTGGGTGAGCTGGGCTGACGAGCTGAGCTGGGGGAGAGGGTCAAGGCGTAGGCCCGGCAGAAGTTGTCGAGCGTGCTGCGGAACCGCTCCCCGGCGCCGTCGAGGAGGACGCGGGTCCTTCGTCGAGCCGTCCCTGACCCGGCAAACCCATGGGTCCGTGAAGTCGCGCGCAGCAGAAGGTTCGTCATCCCCACCCATGACTCCCGCGGTTGCAGCGCGTCTCGGTGTCTGGCATAATCGAACGTATGTTCGATCTCGGGGAAGCGATGGAGCCTACGGTGCTGACCGTGAAGGCCGCGCTGTCGGCGACGCTCGAGACACCAAGCGGGCTCGACGACAGAGGCCGGATCGACGCGATCCGCGCGCTTGAGGAGCTGGTGTGCGTGGCGACGGCCGCGCAGGCGGCGCTGGCCGTCGAGCTGGACGAGTCCCAGAGAGCGCAGCAGGCCGATGCCGCCGTCCCGGCCGCCCGTCAGGGCCGCGGCGTGGCTGCCCAGGTCGCGTTCGCCCGCCGTGAGTCCCCGCATCGTGGGCAGCGACACCTCGGCCTCGCCAAGACCGTGACGAGCGAGCTGCCGCACACCTGGGCGGCCTGGCGGGCCGGCCGCATCACGGAGTGGAAGGCCACGCTGGTGGCCCGGGAGACCGCCTGCCTGTCTCGCGAGGACCGCGCGGCCGTCGACGCGGCAGTCGCGTCCGATCCCGACCGTCTCGAGATGCTCGGCGACCGTGAGCTGGTCGCCGCCTGCCAGCAGGAGGCCTATCGGCTCGACGCCGAGTCCTTCGTGACCCGGCGCCGCCGGGCCGAGGCCGACCGGCACGTGTCCCTGCGGCCGGCGCCCGACTGCATGACGTGGTTGACCGCGCTGCTGCCGGTGAAGGAGGGCGTGGTGGCGTACGCCGCCCTGGCCCGCGAGGCAGCTTCCGCGCGAGCGAACGGCGACCCGCGGAGCAAGGGCCAGGTGATGGCCGACGGTCTGGTCGCGGCGGTGGGGTCTCGACTCAGCTCGACCACCGGTGAGGCCAGCTCGGGCGTGCATCTCAACCTCGTGATGACCGACACCGCCCTGTTCGGCGTCGACGACGAGCCCGCCCACCTCGACGGCTACGGGCCGATCCCGGCCGAGCTGGCCCGCGAGATCGTGGTCGACGCGTGCGGCCGCGACGAGCGGGTCTGGGTCCGCCGGCTCTACACCAGCCCGCGAACCGGTGAGCTGGTCGCATCGGACGCCCGCGGTCGGCTCTTCCCGCGTCGGCTGAGCCGGTTCGTGCGGCTGCGCGATCGGACCTGTCGCACGCCGTGGTGCGACGCGCCGATCCGGCACACCGACCACGCCACCGGTCACCAGGCAGGCGGATCGACCAGCCTGAGCAACGCGCAGGGCCTCTGCGAGGCCTGCAACCACGCCAAGCAGGCAACCGGCTGGCGCGCCCGCCCGATGAGCGGCACCTCCCCACCCGGCACCTCCCCACCCGGCATCGAGACCACCATCCCGACCGGGCACACCTACGTCACGCGACCTCCCGCGCGGGCGACGATCAGGCACACCCGGGTGGCGATCGACTACGTCCTCGCCGGCTGAGAGATCGCGTGCTCGGTCCACTGACGGTGAGACACCTCGGTGCCGTCGCGGGAGGCCCACGTGTCGATGGTGACGTCGACGGAGCCGTCGACGATGGCCAGGTCCATCACCGAGCGGACCCTGATCTCGATGCGGTCAGTCTCGCTACCCGGCCACGACAGGTCGTACGTCGTCTCGGCGTGGGCATGCTGGGCGAAGCTGCGCCGATCCACCGAGACCTCGCCGCGGTAGTCCTCGCGGGCGCGGCCGTCGTACGGCGTGGCGTACTCCGAGACAGAGACCGTGCGCGCCGTGGTGCGCCGGGCGAGCACGTCGTCCTCGATCGTCCAGCCGATGCCCTCGGCGGACTCCGAGGTGTGCTCGGCACCCGGCCCGAACGTCGGCGTGGGGAACGCCCCGTCGAGCACCGGCAACGAGACCTCGGCCGCGTGCACGGTCAGGGTGACCGGCGCCGGCGGGGCAATCGTGTTGGGCCAGTCGGAGCCGGCGATCGAGACGCGCAGCACCTGGCCCGGCGACCACGAGTAGGCGCAGGCGTCGAGCACCACCTCGACGTCGTACTCCTGACCCGGCACGAGCGGCGACGGAGCATCGTGGACCCCGGAGCGGAAGGCGAGGTCGAGCGTGCCGCGCGAGACCAGGGCCGAGGTGCCGTCGGGGAAGACGTCGGTCAGCTTCACCGACAGCGAGGCCGCCGGAGCCGTCGCGCTGACCCGGAGCCTGGCCACCGGGTGACCCACGACGTCGCCGACCGGCGGCTCGAGGTCCCAGGTCATGGAGCGGGCGTCGTCGAGCCGTTGGTCGCCGGAGAGCCCCCAGGGCAGGTGGCCGGCGCAGTCGATCCACGCGGCCGTGCCGACATCCGGCTGGACCACCAGCGACCGCAGGCCCGGCAGTGGCCGCAGGTCAGCGGAGACCGGCGGCACGGATGGCAACCGCAGCCAGTGACCCTCGTGGAGGTCGAGGTCGGGCTCAGGCCGGGTCGACGCGCGCACGAAGACGTCGCACGCGTCCGCATGACCGTTGCCGTCGCGATGCTGCCCGCCCTGCCGTAACCACAGGTCGAACCACCCGGCCAGCTCGGCGTCGAAGTCGATCCGCGGGCCGGGCATGGCGGTGGTCGCGTCCGCGTGCGCCCACGGTCCCGCGAGCAGCCGGTGCGGCGTCCCCGCCGCAGCGAGCTGCTCGACCAGGCGGAACGTCGCGTTGCGGTAGCCGTCGGCCCACCCCGCCACGATCATCGTCGGGACCTCGATCCGCTCGTAGCCACGCGACGAGCCACCGAGGCGCACCGACCCGTGGTCCCAGTAGGCGCCGTGCCGCGACTCGCGCAGCCAGGTCAGGATCCACGGCTCGTTGGTCGCGAGCCGCCGGAGCCACTCGTCCTCCCAGCCCTGGCCCTCGCCCGAAAGGCCCCAGACTGCGGGCACGGGCGGCAGCACGCACATCGGCGTCATGTAGTGGTTGTAGTCGACCTGGTCGACGAGCCGCAGCGCGCCGCCGCGCCAGTGCACGTCGTCGGTCCACCGGTCGTCGGTGGCGTAGATCGCGCAGATCGCCTTCAGCGCCGGCGGCTGCTCGCAGGCCATCTGGAGGGAGTTGAAGCCGGAGTACGACGTGCCCCACATGCCCACCTGGCCGTCGCACCAGTCCTGGTCGGCGAGCCAGGCGATCACCTCGGCGAGGTCGCTCTGCTCGACGGGCGGGTACTCGTCGAGCGCGTCGCCTGCCGACGACCCGGTGCCACGGAGGTCGAGCCGGCACACGGCGTACCCGTGGCGATCGCGCAGCGCCTCGTAGGACGGCGCGTACGACGAGGTGAGGTCGTCCTTGCGATAGGGCAGCGCCTCCAGCAGGCACGGCTGCGGGTCGCTCGTGTCGGGGAGGTAGAGGGTCGCGGCGAGGACGACGCCGTCGGACATCGCGATCTTGACCTCGGTCGTGTGCCCCACGGTGGTCATCCTCTCCATCTGCGCAGCCTTGCAGCAGGATGGCCCTCGTGACGAGCGTGATGACGGTCCTCGGCCCGGTGGACGCCGACGAGCTCGGCGTGACCCTGCCGCACGAGCACGTCTTCCTCGACCTGACCCGGGAGTACCGCGCCAACGGCCTGCTCAACGACCCTGGGCTGGCCGAGGCGGAGCTGCGGAAGTACGTCGACGCCGGCGGCCGCACCCTCGTCGACGTGACCAGCGGCGGGCTGCAGGGCGACCCGGCAGCGTTGCGCAGCATGGCCCAGCGGACGGGGCTGCACATCGTGCGCGGGAGCGGCTTCTACCGACGCGCCTACTTCCCGGCATACGTCGACGAGCTGTCCACCGACGCCGTGGCCGACCTGATCGTCCGCGACATCGAGGACGGCGTCGACGGGGTGCGCGCCGGCATCATCGGCGAGATCGGCTGCGACAGGGTGATGACCGGCGTCGAGGAGCGGTCGTTCCGCGCGGCCGCCCGCGCCCACCGTCGCACCGGCCTGACGATCACGACCCATGCCGCGCGCTGGCCGGTCGGCACCGCCCAGCTCGACCTGCTGGAGGAGGAGGGCGTCGACCCGCGCAGGGTCGTGATCGGCCACTGCGACATGGTCCCCGACCACGACTACCACCTCGCGCTCGCGCGGCGCGGGGCGTGGATCCAGTTCGACACCGTCCAGGGTGTCAACGAGTACGACACCCGCTGCCGCCTCGACTGGCTGCGCAGCCTCGCCGACGCCGGGTTCCTGGACCGGGTGCTGCTCAGCCAGGACGTGTGCCTGCGCAGCGACTACGCGGCCATGGGCGGCCCGGGCTACGCGTACGTCGTGACGGCGTTCTCCGAGCTGCTCAAGGCCGAGGGCTTCGGCGACTCCGACCTGCAGCGACTCCTCGTCGACAACCCGCGCCGGATGCTCACGGGCGACTGAGTCATCGAGGAGTGGCGGGCCTGCCGTACCTCTCGAGCGCGGCGAGCAAGCGGTCGTGGGGGAGGGCATACGCCGTGCGACCCCGCGCGGTCATCGTCGGCGCGGCGAGCAGCGCATTCAGGATGGCCTCCTCGGTCGCCTCGATGACGGCGTCGAAGAGCGGGTTCATCGCGGCGTTCGCGAGCGTCCGCACGTCGGCGACGACCGGGGTGTCCGGCGCGGCGTCGAGGCGGGCGAAACCGCGGTTGCCGGTGGCGAAGGCGATCGCGAGGTCGCCGCTGGAGTTCTCGCCCACGCCGCCCGTGCGGGCGATCCCGAACGTCGCCCGCTGGGCGAGCCGCCGGCACTGCAGTGGAAGCAGGGGGGCATCGGTGGCCACCACGACGATGATCGACCCGCTGCCGGGCGGCAGCGGTCCGTCCGTGCCCGGCACGACGTCGAGCCCGATCTCCAGCCCCACGGGCACGCCGTTGACGGCGAGCCGTTCGCGCCTGCCGTGGTTGGCCTGGACGAGGACTCCGACGACGTGGTCACCGGCCCGGCGCGAGGCGGTGCCGATCCCGCCCTTGAAGTCGTGGCAGATCATCCCGGTGCCACCGCCGACGGCGCCCTCCGCGACCGGACCCGCCGAGGCGGCGGCGTAGGCCTCGCGCGCGTGGTCGGCTGTGACATGGAAGCCGTCGACGTCGTTGAGGTAGCCGTCCCACGTCTCGGCGACCACGGGCAGCGCCCACGCCTCGACGCCGGCCGGCAGCTCAGCGACCTCGATCGCGACCAGGGCGTCGCGCACGACGCCCACGCTGTGGGTGTTGGTGATCGCGACCGGCGAGTGCAGCAGGCCGACCTCGTCGAGCCACGGGAGCCCGGTCATCTCGCCGTTGCCGTTGAGCCGGTGGTACGCCGCGTAGACCGGGTCGCTCCACACGTTCCCGTCGTGCGGCACGACGACCGTGACGCCGGTGCGCACGGCATCGCCCTCGATCACCGTGGCGTGGCCGACGCGGACGCCGGGCACGTCGGTGATCGCGTCGTGCGGCCCCGGCTCGAGCGTGCCGATGCGGATGCCCAGGTCCCGGGCCCTCACGCCGCTCATCCGAGCACCGCACGCGCCAGGTGCAGGTGGAAGCGCACCGACGCGTGCAGGTCGTCGACATGCACCCGCTCGTCAGCGTTGTGGTAGCCGGCGAGCAGCACGTCGAGGGGAGTCGTGAGGTAGGGCGAGAAGCCGTACGCCGCCGTGCCCGCCGCGGCGCGGAGGTAGACCGAGTCGGTGAAGCCCGTGCCGAGGCTGGGCAGCAGCCCGGCGTCCACGCCCTCGACGGCGAGGAAGCCTCGGACCGCGTCGACCACGACGCCGTCGGCCGGCGAGGCGCTCCCGGCGATCAGTGGCTCGGGCCAGGTCAGCTCGTAGGCGGGACCGTCGCCCAACCGGGACCGGACGGCCGCCTCGACCTCGGCCTCGGTCGTTCCGGGCAGGATCCGGCAGTCGAGCTCGACCCAGGCCCGGCTGGGCATCACGTTGCGCTTGTCGGACGCGCCGACCATGGTCGGCGCCATCGTGGTGCCGGCCAGCGCGGGCAGGTAGTGCTCGAGCTCGGGGTGCAGTCGCCCCGCCTCGGTGAGCGCTCCGGCCAGGTCGCCGTCGTCGTACGCCGGGCCGAGGAGCACCGACAGCATCGTGTCGACGAGCTGGTGGCGCTGCGGGTCGGGCACACCCCGGCCGACCCTGGTCAGCAGCTCGCCGAGATGGGGGACCGCGTTGTCGCCGACGGTCGGCGTGCTGCCGTGGCCGGCCTCGCCGACGGCGGTGACACGAGCCGGGTAGGTGCCCTTCTCGCCGACCCCGAGCGCCAGCAGGACCCGCCCGTCGGTCAGCTCGAAGCGCTCGCCGCCGCCCTCGTTGACGCTGAAGTGGGGGTTGATGTCGGGGCGGTGCTCGAGGAGCCAGCGCATGCCGACGTCGGCCATGCCGTCCTCCTCGTCAGCGACGGCGAGGAACCACAGGTCGCCGCGCGGCCGCCACCCCGAGCGGGCGAGCTCCTTGAGGGCGACCGCGCGGGCCGCAACCTCGCCCTTCATGTCCAGCGCCCCGCGACCGTAGAGGTAGCCCGCGTCGTCGACCACGCCCTCGAACGGCGGATGGGTCCAGTCGCGGGCGTCGACCGGTACGACGTCGGTGTGGCCCACGAAGGCGAGGCTGGGCGACTCCGGCTCGGTGCCGGGCATCCGGGCCACGAGGTTGGCGCGGTCGGCCTCGCGGGCGACCAGCTCGCACTCGATGCCGGCTTCGCCGAGGTAGTCGGCGAGGTGGCGAGCCACGAGCGTCTCGTTGCCGGGGTGGTTCGTGGTGTCGAGGCGGATCAGGTCGCGGGCCAGGCCCACGACCTCCTCGTGCAGTGGACGCATGGCCGGACGCTACCGTCCCCGCCGGTGGTCGAGCTCAGTCGACGCCTTACCCGGCTGCGGCTGCTCCAGGAGCTCCGCAGCGGACCGCGCACCCTCGTCGACCTGACCGCGGCTCTCGACAGCCCGCGCACGACGCTCCTGCACCATCTCGCGCTGCTGCGGTCGGCCGGCCTCATCGAGATCGCCGTGGTCGACGGCGAACCCAACGTCTACACGCTGCACCACGAGGGCTTCGACCGGCTGGCCCAGGCGGCGCGAGCCTTTCCGCTCAGCTCGTGAGGGAGCGCACACCGACGCCCCCGCCGAGTCGGCGACGGGGGCGTCGGTCCTGCGAGTGGGTCAGGCGGTCACTTGACCTCGGAGCGCATCACGAGCCAGAGCCCGATGGCCATCGGGAGCGCGAGCCAGACAGAGCCGGTGACCACCAGCTGGGCCCAGTCCTGCCCGGTGAAGCCGCCCTCGAACAGCCCGTTGGCGTTGTAGTTGAAGTCGACCCAGGGCTGCGCGTCGCGGAACCACTGCTGGGTCTCGGCGAGCACCGAGGTGATGGTCGGCAGCAGCAGCGAGTAGACGAAGTAGCCCACGATCGCGCCGGCGGAGTTGCGGATGAGCACGCCGAGCATGAAGCCGATGGCCATGCCCAGGATGTTGCCCAGGGTGACGTAGAGGAGATCGGTGATCCCGAAGTCCCACGTGGTGTCGACCCCGGCGATGGCCGTGCCGACGACGTTGCCGACCGCGCCGACGGCCATCGCGATCAGCATCGAGACGACAGCGATCCCGAGGGTCCCGATCGCCTTGGCCAGGATGACCCGACCCCGGCTCGGCACCAGCGTGAACGTCGTGAGGCCCGTGCGCTGGCTCCACTCACTGGTGATCGAGAGGATCGCGATCATCGGCAGCACCACGGCCATCGGGAAGCCGATGGCGGCGGCGAAGTTGCCGTACGTCAGCGCGTCGTCCGGCGCGAACAGGATCGTGGCCACGGTCGCGATCACCGACAGGATGCCGATGCTCGACATCAGCCAGAAGCCCGAGCGGGTGTCGAACATCTTGCGCAGCTCGACCCCGGTGACGGTCGAGAGCGTGATCGGTGGGATCGACTCCCGGGCGGCGTCGCGGACGGCGACGGATGCCTGGGGCGAGAGGGTGGTGGCGGTCATGCCGCTGCTCCTTCGGATGTGGTGTGGTCACGTTGTGTCTCGGCCGTGAGCTCGAGGAACATCTCCTCGAGACCCGCGCCCTCGGCGGCGCGCAGCTCGGTCAGGGCGACGCCGGCGGCCAGGGCGACCCGGCCGACGACGTCGGCCGATGCGTCGGTGCGCAAGGCGTCGGAACCGGCGGCCTGGGCGGTGTGTCCGGCCGCGTGGAGGGCGTTGCCGAGGGTGGTCTGGTCGGTGCTGCGGACCCAGGTGCCGGCGGCCTCGAGGAGGTCGCGCTTGGTGCCCTGGGCGACGATGCGGCCGTTGCCGATGACGACGATGTCATCGGCGATGGTCTCGATCTCGTGCAGCAGGTGCGACGAGAGCAGCACGGTGCCGCCCTGGTCCGCGAAGCCGCGGAGCAGGTCCCGCATCCAGCGGATGCCGGCCGGGTCGAGGCCGTTGGCCGGCTCGTCGAGGATCAGAGCGGTCGGTCGGCCCAGGAGCGCAGTGGCGATGCCGAGCCGCTGACGCATGCCCAGGGAGTAGTTGCGCACGCGGCGCTCCGACTCGGCGCCGGTGAGGCTGACCAGGTCGAGCATCTCGTCGACCCGGCGGGACGGCAGGCGCATGGTGCGCTGCGCGACCGTGAGGATCTCGCGGCCGGTCCTGCCGGCGTGCTGGGCGGACGCGTCGAGCAGGACGCCGACCTCGCGGCCCGGGTTGGGCAGGTCGGCGAAGCGGCGGCCGTCGATGGTGGCGTGCCCGGCGTTCGGGCGGGTCAGGCCGGTCATCACCCGCATGGTGGTGGACTTGCCGGCTCCGTTGGGGCCGAGGAAGCCGGTGACCCGGCCCGCGGCGGCGGTGAAGGTGACGTCGTTGACGGCGGTGAATCCGCCGTATGTCACGGTGAGGTTCTCGACTTCGATCATGGGACTCACACTCTCGTGCCAAAGCGGGTACCCACATCGGGGACGGCCCCGCAGAGAGACCGGAGCCGACCCCGAGAAAGCCTCGGGGTAGGACCCCGAGAGGATGTGCGGACATGACCCAGGAGAGACGATCCTGGCCGGTGACGCTGGGGCTGCTGGCGGCGGCGTGGGCGGTGGTCGCGGCGCTCGTCGTCGGCTGGGGCTGGCTCCTCACCCGCCAGCTCGAGGGGTCGGTCGGCGCCGTCGACGACGACCTGGCCCGTCAGATCGCGGACGAGCGCACCCCGACGCTCACCGATGCCGCTGAGATCGGGACGTACCTCGGCGAGACCATCGTCGGAGCCGCCGTGGTGGTGCTCGCGGCCGTTGTCTTCGCGATCTGGAAGCGGACCTGGCTGCCCATCGTCTTCGTCGCCCTGGTCGAGGTCGGTCTCGGCGGCATCTACTGGCTGGGCACGCATCTCGATCCCCGCGACCGCCCGCCGGTGGAGGTCCTCGACAAGGGACTGGTGCCTGACCACAGCTTCCCGTCGGGCCATGTCGGCACGGCGATGGCGATCTTCCTCGTCCTGGTCGCGCTCGTCTTCGCCTATACCCAGGCCTCCCGGGGCTGGAGCATCCTGCTGGTCGTGATCCCGCTGGCGTGTCTCGCCTCACGGCTCTACCAAGGGGCCCACCACCTCAGCGACGTGCTCACGAGCGTGGTGTACGCCGCGGCGTGGATCGCGATCGTCGCCCGGCTGGTCCTCGGCCGCGACGCCTCGGCCCGAGACTCCAGGGAGCTCCCGGCTACCGTTTCGGCGTGAGCGAGCACGACTATCTCCCGGATCAGCCTGGCCCGCCCCAGCCGTCGGAGCCGACCGCGCCGAGCAGACGCGCCAGGTACGCCGCGCTCATCGCCATCGTGGCGGGCCTGACCGTCGTCGCGGTGGCCGTGGCGCTGACCGTGCTCCCCGACCGCGGCGTCGCCGACCCGACCAGGGAGGAGCCGCCCTCCACGCTCGCGGCCGTGGAGATCTACCAGGACCTCAGCACCGAGCACGTGGACGACGAGGTCGACTACCCACAGGCACCGCCCGTCGGGGGCGAGCACGACCAGGCCTGGCACGAGTGCGGGGTCTACGACGCTCCGGTGCGCGAGGAGAACATGGTCCACTCGCTCGAGCACGGGACGGTGTGGGTGACCTACCAGCCCGGTCTCTCGGAGGAGGAGATCGAGACGATCGTCGCGCTGCTACCCGACGACTCGATCGTGTCGCCGTACCCCGACCAGAGGGCTCCGGTGGTCGTCACGGTCTGGGGGGCGCAGCTGGCCCTGGAGGGGCCCGACGACCCGCGGCTCCCGCTGTTCGTGGACGAGTACGGCGACGGGCACACCTCGCCGGAGCCGATGGTCACCTGCGCCGGCGGTGCGGTCATAGCCGACGACGGCTCGACCGGCAGCGACGTCTGATGGACTCCGAGACCCGCACGTATCGGACCGGCTCTCGCGAGGCGGTGCTCGACCTCACTCGCGACTGCGCCCGCTTCGTCGACGGCCGCGGCGACGGCCTGCTGCACGTCTTCGTGCCTCATGCGACGGCTGGCATCGCCATCATCGAGACCGGCGCCGGCAGCGACACCGATCTCCTGACCGCCCTCGGTGACCTGCTGCCCGCCGACGACCGCTGGCGGCACCGCCACGGCAGCCCCGGGCACGGGCGCTCGCACGTGATGCCGGCCCTCGTGCCGCCGTACGCCACCGTCCCTGTCCTCGCCGGGCGGCTCGCGCTCGGCACCTGGCAGAGCATCTGCCTGGTCGACCTCAACGTCGACAACGACGAGCGCGAGGTGCGCCTCAGCTTCCTGGCGGGTTGACGCGTCTTCTCGCCTGACCGCTCAGGGCAGGAGCAGCATCGCGTCGCCGAACTCGTGCCACAGGTACTCCGGCGCGTCCGGCGCGGTGACGTCGGCGTACCCGCGCGTGACCAAGGCATCTCCGGCGACGGCGCGCAGGAGGTCGAGGTGGCTCGCCTCGGGCTCGTGGAGGCCGGTCAGCAGGCCACCCACGACCCGTGCCGGACGGCCCGGCCCGAGAACCAGGTCCGTCCAGCCGTCGGTGGGCACGACCCGGCCGGCAGGCGCCGCGCTCTCGAGGGCGCGCACGACCGTCGTGCCGACCGCCACCACCCGCCGACCGGCGTCGAGAGCGCCGTTGACCACGCGCACCGTGGCCGCGGGCACGTCGAACAGCTCCGGCTGCGGTGGCTCGTGGACCTCCTGGCTCGAGACGCCCGTGTGGAGCACGATCGGCGCGACCGTGACACCGCGCGCCATCAGCCGCACCAACGCGTGGTCGGTGATCGAGCGGCCGGCGCTCGCCATCTCGGCGCTGCCGGGCTGCTCGGCGTACACGTTCTGAAGGAACTCGATCGGCCAGGGCTGGACCACGTAGGGATAGCGGATCGGGTGGCCCTGCTCCCAGAGGTAGTCGACGCGGTCGATCGTGGGCAGGGGCAGCGCCCTCCAGAGTCGCTGCTGGGTGGGCGGATAGGGCTCGATGAGCCGGAGCCGGATCCCGCCGGGAAGCCTCAGCACCTCGCCGGCGTCGGGGACCGCCGGGCCGGAGCCGTCGGGCAGCCGCAGCTCGACCACCCATGCCCCGTCGTCGAGCTGGGTCGAGACGTGCAGGCCCCAGGTGCATCCGTGCCGCTCGACGTCGACGGCTGCGGGCAGGGTCGCGCTGGTGTTGACGACCAGGACGTCGCCGGGGGAGAGCAGGTCGGGAAGGGCCCGCGCGGTGAGGTGGCGGGTCCCGGCCGGCGTCACGACAGCCAGGCGCACCTCGTCGCGGGCCAGGCCGCGGGCTTCCGGCGGGCGGCTGGCGGACCGAACGGCGGCCACGTCGTACGCCGGCTCGGTGGCGTGCAGGGTCATGCCGGCACCTCCTGGACTTGGGCTGCGCGCAGCCTGCCGCTCGGGTGATCGCCTGCCACGAGGCCGATCAGGGCGGGAACTGCCTGCTCGGGCAGCGGCCGGTCACTGATGTCCTCGCCGGGGAAGGCGTCCTGGTGCATCGCCGTGCGCATGTCGCCCGGGTCGACGGCGTAGACGCGCAGGCTGGGCTCCTCGGCCGCGAGGATGCGGGACGCGTGGTCGAGGGCCGCCTTCGCGGAGCCGTAGCCGCCCCAGGTCTCGTAGGCCTCCACGGCCGCGTCGGAGGAGATGTTGAGCACCACGGCGTGCTTCGCCCGGAGCTGGGGGAGGAGCACGCGCACCAGCGCCATCGGCGCCACGACGTTCACGCCCAGGATGCGGGTGTACGTCGCGGCCTCCAGGTCGGCGAACGCCGGCAGCGGGCTGCGGCCGAGCGTGCTCGCGTTGTTCACGAGCAGGTCGGCACCGCCCAGCTCGTCGGCCGCACGCGCGAGCGCCGACCGGTGCATCGGGTCGGTCACGTCTCCGGGTACGACGCGGTGCGGACCGCCCGGCAGGCCCGCTGTCGCGGCGGTGAGCAGCTCGGTACGACGTGCGTCGAGCACCAGCGACCAGCCGCGCTCGGCCAGCGCGGTGGCGAGGGCGAGGCCGAGTCCCTGCGAGGCTCCGGTGATGACGGCGACGGGCACGATGGGTCTCCTTGAGTCGGTGTCGGCGAACTCCACCAAGGTGCAACGTGAAGTCAGCTTTAAGTCAAGAGCCGCGCCAAACCGACGAGACACCGAAGCCCCCTGCTGCCTAGTCTCGAGCGGGTGACCAGCTTCTCGATCCGGCCCTCGACCGACGCCGACGCCGAGGCCATCCACGCGGTGATCGCGGCGGCGTTCACCGACCACGCCGAGGTCGCCGACCTCTGGGACGAGGTGGTCAGCCGGGGGCACGACCGCGCCTCGCTCGTCGCCGTGGACGAGGCGAGTGGCGAGGTGGTCGGGCACGTGGGACTGAGCGAGGCCTGGGTCGACGCGCGACGCGAGCTGGTCGACGTGTGGATCCTCAGCCCGCTGAGCACGCGGCCGGATCGTGAGCGGCAGGGCGTCGGGAGCGCCCTGGTCGAGGCGGCGATCGAGGCCGCGCGAGCGCTCGGCGTACCCGCGCTGTTCCTCGAGGGCGACCCGCGGTTCTACGGCAGGCGCGGCTTCGAGTCGGCGAGCGGACGCGGGTTCCTGCCCGCGTCGGCGCGGACGCCGGACCGGGCGTTCCAGGTCGTCACGTTCGACGTTTGGGAGAGCTGGATGACCGGAGCTCTCGTCTATCGCGACGTGTGGTGGGAGCACGACGCCGCCGGGCTGCGCGATCCCGACCTGGCGCAGCTCGAGGAAGTCCTCGGAATGGGTCGAACACATGTTCGATGAGGGCGTATGCTCCGGTAGATGAGCTCTCTCGTCGCCCCGGCCGGCTGGCCCCGGCAGGTCCGCCCGCCCGACGCGCCCGACTGGGAGCGCACGGCGGTCAACTGGCTCTTCGACATCTGCCCGCCGGACTATCGCGACCACCAGGCTCTGCGTCGCCACGTCGTGGTGCTGGCCAGGTTCGCCGTGCTGCACGTGGAGGCCTCCCAGGCCGCCTGCCGCCGCGGGCTGAGCGAGGCCCGGGCCGAGCTGCGCGACGTGGCGACCCTCGACGTCGTCGAGGCGGCCGTGCTGGCGTGGCAGAGCGAGGACGCCCGGCTGCAGAAGGTGCGCCGCGAGGTCGGCCTGGTCGAGCAGGCGCTCCGCGGCCGGCGCTTCGTGGCCCGCCTCTAGGGGTGTGGCCCGCCTCTAGGGGTGTGGCCCGGGCAGCCCGCGCGGAGTAGGCCAGAGACCATGAACGGCATCGTGGCCACGGCCCAGACCGAGATCGACGCTCCCGCCGCGAAGGTGTGGCGCGCGCTGACCGATCCCGACCACATCGAGCAGTACATGTTCGGCTCCCGGGTCGAGACCGACTGGCAGGTCGGCAGCCCGATCGTCTGGAAGGGCGAGTTCGAGGGCAAGGCCTACGAGGACAAGGGCGAGATCCTCCAGTACGACGAGCCGACGACGCTGTCGATGACGCACTTCAGCCCGGTCACCGGCCAGGACGACGTGCCGGAGAACTACCACCGGCTCGTCTATGAGCTCGAGGAGCACGACGGTCACACTCATGTGACGCTGAGCCAGGACGGCAACGGCAGCGAGGAGGAGGCCGAGCGCGCCCGCGGCAACTGGGAGCAGATGCTCAGCGGCCTCAAGGACCACGTCGAGAGCGCGTCCGGGGGCGCCTAGGGTGGGCCGATGCGCCGCCTCGCCTGCGTGATCCTCGTCGACCGGCACGGACACCTGCTGCTTCAGGAGCGCGACGAGAACGCGCCCGTCGACCCGGCCGACGTCGACGAGATGCCCTGGGGCTGCTTCGCTGAGGACTACGCACGGGCCCTGGTCGACTCCGTCGAGTACGCCGCCCTGCGCCGCGACGCGGGCTCTGCTCGGTAGGATCGCCTGGCTATGGGTCTCCTCGAGTCGATCACGTCGCCGCGCGACCTCAGGCACCTCAGCGACGCCGACCTCGACGCTCTCGCGACCGAGATCCGCGACTTCCTGGTGCTCACCTGCTCGCGCACGGGCGGCCACCTCGGACCCAACCTGGGCGTCGTCGAGCTCACGCTGGCGATCCACCGCGTCTTCGAGTCGCCGAGCGACCGCATCGTTCTGGACACGGGCCACCAGGCCTACGTCCACAAGCTGCTGACGGGTCGGATGGCCGGCTTCGACCGGCTCCGCCAGGAGGGCGGTGTCAGCGGCTACCCCAGCCAGGGCGAGTCCGACCACGACATCGTCGAGAACTCCCACGCCTCGACAGCGCTGTCCTACGCCGACGGCCTCGCCAAGGCCTACCGCCTGCGCGGCGAGCAGCGCCACGTGGTGGCGGTCATCGGCGACGGCGCCCTGACCGGCGGGATGGCCTGGGAGGCCCTCAACAACATCGCCGTGGCCAAGGACAGCCGGCTGGTCATCGTCGTCAACGACAACGAGCGCTCCTACACGCCGACCGTCGGCGGGCTGGCCACCGCACTGAGCTCGCTGCGCACCAACCCGCGCTACGAGCAGGTGCTCGACATGGTCAAGAAGCGCCTCAACGCCGTCCGCGGCGTCGGGCCGGCGGCGTACGACGTCCTGCACGCCATGAAGAAGGGCATGAAGGACGCCCTCGCGCCGCAGGGACTCTTCGAGGATCTCGGCCTCAAGTACGTCGGTCCGGTCGACGGCCACGACCGGCACGCGGTCGAGCAGGCACTGACCCAGGCCAAGCGGTTCGGCGGCCCGGTGATCGTGCACGCCCTGACCCGGAAGGGCTACGGCTACGACGCCGCCGAGCAGCATGTCGCCGACCAGTTCCACAGCCCGGGGCCCTTCGACCTCGAGTCGGGCGAGGAGATCCCGAAGGGCCGGATCTGGACCGACGTCTTCGCCGACGAGATCGTCCACATCGGCCAGCGGCGCCAGGACGTCGTCGCGATCACCGCCGCGATGATGCACCCGGTGGGCCTGCACCACTTCGAGGCCAGGTTCCCCGAGCGGACCTTCGACGTCGGCATCGCCGAGCAGCACGCCGCCACGTCGGCCGCGGGCCTGGCGATGGGCGGGATGCATCCTGTGGTGGCGGTCTACGCCACGTTCCTCAACCGGGCCTTCGACCAGGTCCTGATGGACGTCGCGCTCCACGGGTGCGGTGTCACCTTCGTGCTCGACCGCGCGGGTGTCACCGGTGACGACGGCGCCAGCCACAACGGCATGTGGGACCTGAGCGTCCTGCAGGTGGTGCCGGGCCTGCGGCTGGCCGCACCCCGTGACACCACACGGCTGCGCGAGCTGCTCAACGAGGCCGTCGACGTCGGCGACGCACCCACCGTGGTGCGGTTCCCGAAGGGCCCGCCGCCCGACGACCTGGAGGCGGTCGGGCGTGAGGGCGGCTGCGACGTGCTCCTGCGCAGCGGGACGTTGGACGTGCTCATCGTCGGGGTGGGCGCCATGGCCACCACCGCCGTCGACGTGGGACGTCGACTCGTCGACCAGGGCATCGGGGTCACCGTCGTCGACCCGCGCTGGGTCAAGCCGGTCGACCCGGCGCTGCTCGAGCTCGCGCGCACGCACCGGCTGGTGGTCTCGCTGGAGGACAACGGGATCGTCGGCGGCTGCGGCGCAGTGCTCCTCCAGACGCTGAACGACGCGCGCATCACGACGCCGGTGCGCCTGCACGGCATCCCGCAGGAGTTCCTCGGCCACGCCAAGCGCCAGGCCATCCTCGAGCGCATCGGCCTGGCGCCGCAGAGCCTCGCCCGCGGCATCGTCGAGGACGTCACCGCCCTGCAGGCCGGGCGAACACTGGAGTCCGATCGGGTCTAACGTGCTCTGATGGACCTGTTTCGGACCAAGTCGATCGAGCAGTCCCTGGCCGACACCGAGGACCCGGAGTTCAAGCTCAAGCGCAGCCTCACCGCCCTCGACCTGACCGTCTTCGGGGTCGGCGTCATCATCGGGGCCGGCATCTTCACGCTGACCGGCGCGGTGGCCAAGGAGAACGCCGGACCCGGCGTGGTGTTCTCGTTCATGCTGGCCGCGCTCTGCTGCGGCCTGGCGGCGCTCTGCTACGCGGAGTTCGCGAGCACGGTCCCGGTGTCCGGGTCGGCGTACACCTTCTCCTACGCCACCGTCGGCGAGCTGATCGCCTGGATCATCGGCTGGGACCTGCTGCTGGAGATGATGCTCGGCGCGTCCGTCGTGGCCCAGGGGTGGGCGTCCTACTTCGAGACCCTGCTCGACCAGCTCGGCTTCACCTGGCCCGAGGGTCTCGGGTACGGCGACACCTTCAACCTGCCGGCGTTCCTGCTGGTCGCGATCCTGACCATCCTGGTCGCCTACGGGATCAAGGAGTCGATGCGCGTCAACCTCGTGCTGGTGGCCCTGAAGGTCTTCATCGTGCTGTTCGTCATCGTCGCCGGCATCGGCTTCATCAACACCGACAACTACCAGCCCTTCGTGCCGCCGGCCGAGGCCGTCGACGCCGACCAGAGCTGGCTGCACACCCCGCTGCTCCAGCTCGCGACGGGCGCCCCGCAGGCCTACGGCGTCATGGGCGTCCTGTTCGCCGCCTCGCTGGTCTTCTTCGCCTACATCGGCTTCGACGTCGTCGCCACCACGGCCGAGGAGGCGGCCAACCCGCAGAAGGCTCTGCCCCGGGGCATCATCGGCTCGCTGGTCATCTGCACGGTCCTCTACGTCGCGGTCGCGCTGGTGATCACGGGCATGGTGAAGTACAGCGAGATCGACCCCGCTGCCGCTCTGGCCAGCGCGTTCATCGACGTGGGCAAGGACGGCTACGCGACGCTCATCTCGGCCGGAGCCGTCGCCGGCCTGACGACCGTCGTGATGACGCTGATCATCGGCGCGATCCGGGTCACCTTCGCGATGTGCCGCGACAACCTGCTGCCGCGCTCGTTCGCCCACGTCACACCCCGCACGAGCACGCCGGTGCGCATCACTCTCGCCGTCGGCATCACCGTGGCGCTGGTTGCCTCCTTGACGCCGATCGGCAAGCTCGAGGAGATGGTCAACATCGGCACCCTGACGGCCTTCGCGCTGGTCTCGATCGCCGTGCCGATCCTGCGCACGAAGCGCCCCGACCTGGAGAGGTCGTTCAGCGTGCCGCTCTCGCCGTGGCTGCCCTGGCTGTCCGCCGCGATCTGCGTCTTCCTGATGCTCAACCTCACCGCCGAGACCTGGCTGCGGTTCCTGGTCTGGATGGCGATCGGCTTCGCCGTCTACTTCGGCTACGGCTACCGGTCGTCGCGGGTCGGCAGGGCCGCCGTCGAGGTCGACGAGAAGGTCTAGGAGCAGGCTCCTAGCATGCGTCCGCGCCGGATCCGGTCGGAGAGCGGGACCGGCGCCACGTTGGCGTGGGGAATATCGTGGCCCTCGTGGACGCTGGCCCACTGACCATCGCGAGCGTCGAGAGGAGGGTGACATGACCGCACTGGTGCACATCGTTGACGACGTGCCCGAGCTCGACGGCCTCGACGAGCTGACGCTCGTCGTGTCCCTCTACGGCTTCCTCGACGCCGGCAACGCGGCCGTTGCGGCCTCCGACCACCTCGAAGCCGTCTCCGACGGCGCTCCGGGCGTCGGCAAGGTCGTGGCCACCTTCGACGTCGACCAGTTCCACGACTACCGCGCCCGCCGGCCGGCCATGTCGTTCGTCCGCGACCACTACGAGCAGTACGACGCACCCCGGTTGCTGGTCCGATCGCACCGCGACTCCGCCGGCACGCCGTTCCTGCTTCTGCGGGGACCCGAGCCGGACAACCGTTGGGAGGCGTTCTGCGACAGCGTCCGCGCGGTCGTCGAGCGGTTCGGCGTCACCCGTGTGGTCCAGATCGGCGCCGTGCCGATGGCCGTCCCGCACACCCGACCGATCGCCGTCACTCCCCACGCGTCGCGGCCGGAGCTTCTCACCGGCGACTCGCCGTGGCGCGGCGAGCTGCGCATCCCCTCCAGCGCCCAGAGCCTGCTCGAGCTTCGGCTGGGCGACTGGGGACACGACGCTCTCGGCTACGTGGCCCACGTGCCGCACTACCTGGCCCAGCTGGACTATCCCCAGGCTGCGATCGCCCTGCTCGAGGCGGTCGAGCTCGGCGGCCGGCTCACCGTCGACCTGAGCACGCTGCGCGAGGAGGGCGACGAGCGTGAGCTCGAGATCAGCCGTTACCTCGCCGGCAACAGCGAGGTCAGCGAGGTCGTCACCGCGCTCGAGCAGCAGTACGACACCTTCCGGGAGGCCGAGACCTCCGGTTCCAGCCTCCTCGCCGAGGACCAGCCGCTGCCCACCGGCGAGGAGATCGGCCGGCAGTTCGAGCAGTTCCTCGCGGGGCTCGAGGACGACTGAAGAGGGTGCCAGCCTCAGCCGACGAGCTCATCGAGCTCCTCGACCTCGAGCTCATCGACGTCGACCTCTACCGCGGCCGCCAGCCGCAGACCGACCGGCAGCGCGTCTTCGGCGGCCAGGTCGCCGCCCAGGCGCTGCTGGCCGGGATCCGGTCGGTCGACCCGGCGTACGTCGTGCACTCGCTGCACTCCTACTTCCTGCGCGCCGGCGACCACTCCGTGCCGATCGTCTACGACGTCGAGCGCCTGCGCGACGGCCGCTCCTTCGCGACGCGGCGGGTGGTGGCCCGCCAGCACGGCCGGCCGATCTACTTCCAGACCGCCAACTTCCAGCGGGCCGAGGACGGCCTCGAGCACGCCGACCAGATGCCCGACGTGCTGCCGCCCGAGAAGTCCTTCGACCTGATCGACGTGATCCGCCAGCGCAGCGACAGCGAGGCCGACGCCTTCGCCCGCGAGTGGGCGGCGCTGGAGATGCGCTACGTCGGAGTCTCCGGGCTGGGCCTGCCCGTCGATCCGGCGCAGCCCGCCCAGGCCCGGCTGTGGGCGCGGGTCAACGGCCGGCTCTCCGACGACGCCTCCGAGCACGTCGCGGCCTTCACCTACGCCAGCGACCTCACCCTGCTGGGCGCGGCGCTGGTGCCGCACGGGATCAACCTGGGCTCGCCCAACCTCCAGCCCGCCTCGCTCGACCACTCGATCTGGTTCCACCGGCCGTTCCGGGCCGACGAGTGGTGGCTCTACGACCAATGGTCGCCGACGGCGGTGGGCGGGCGCGGGCTCGCCCTGGCCCGGGTCTTCGCGCAAGACGGGCGACTGGTCGCCACGGTCGCCCAGGAGGGGCTGATCCGGGTCCGTCCCGACGCGTGACCGAGCACATTTGTGGGCTCGCCTATATCATTACATCGATGTAGTTCGAGACAGACACGCCGAGACGTGGATACGGTTGTGCTCTCCTGTGGCGGAAGTGCACTCACGGTGACCATGTGATCTGAGTGACGACGGCCACGTCCCCGTCGTCCCCGAGGTGTCGTCGTATGAGGTCTGCCGCTTGGCCGAGGGCCCTCGTCCTCGTCGCGGTGGCCGTGGGCGTTGCCGTCTCAATGGCGGCCCCCGCCTCCGCCCAGTCGGCCGAGGCGGCCCGCAAGAAGGTGACCGGCTACTACCAGATGCCGTTCCCGTGCGGGCAGCAGTGGACGGGCAGCACCCGCCCCGGCCACAGCCCCAGCTCCTACTCGATCGACTGGAACCGCCCCGACGACGACGGGGACGACGTCGTCGCCTCCGCGCCCGGCACGGTGACGACGGCGAACAAGACCGGGCGGACAGGGTACGGCCGCTGGGTGCGCGTCACGCACGCCGGCGGCGAGACCACGGTCTATGCCCACCTCAGCTCCGTCGCGGTCTCGGTCGGCCAGGTCGTCGACCAGGGTCAGCTGCTGGGTCAGCTGGGCTCGACCGGCAACTCCACCGGCCCGCACCTGCACTACGAGCAGGCACTCGGCACCAAGACCCTGCCGGCCGCGTTCGAGGGCGTGGCGTTCAAGTACGGGTCGACGGCGGTGTCGAAGAACTGCGTCGACGTGCCGCTGGCGGCCGACATGGTCGGTGCCGCGGAGGCCGAGCTGGTGGTGTTCCGGCGCGGCGTGACGAGCACGTTCCAGATCCAGCGGCCGGGTCTGGCGCCGCTGGTGATCGCCTTCGGCCGCTCCACCGACCAGCCGGTGCTCGGCGACTGGGACGGCGACGGGAAGGCCAACGTCGGCGTACGCCGGCCCGAGGAGGGCACGTTCTACCTCTCGACCCCGGGCGGCACCATCTCGGTCGGCTACGGCATCCCCAGCGACCGTCCGATCGCGGGCGACTGGAACGGGGACGGCAGGACCGACATCGGGGTGCACCGCTCGTCGGAGGGCGCGTTCTACCTGCGCAACCCCGACGGGTCGAGCCAGGCGATCGCGCTGGGCGACAAGGACGACCTCCCGGTGACCGGCGACTGGAACGGCGACGGGGTCACCGACCTCGGCGTCTACGACTCCGCGACGGCCACCTTCCAGCTGCGCTACGTCGGTGCCAGCGGCGTCGCCTGGCTGGCACCGGTGGCCTTCGGCGTCGCGGGTGACCTGCCCGTGGTGGGCGACTGGAACGGCGACGGCATGACCGACCTGGGCATCTGGCGCGCCACGTCGGCCACCTTCGTCAACCGCACCGCCGCCTCGGCTGGCGTCGAGTCGGCCACGGTGACCCAGGTGCGGTTCGGCCGGCCGCGGGCCACTCGCTGAGCGTTCTGCTGCTGGCGAACGCTCTTCCGCGCCGAGCGTGCGGACGGTGAGGCTGACGCCATGACGACCTCGATCCTGGTCCTGGGCGGCACCCATCACGTCGGCAGGGCGGTGGTCGAGGAGGCGCTCGCGCGCGGCCATGCGGTCACCACGCTGAACCGCGGACAGAGCGGCACGCCGGTGGCGGGAGCGGAGCCGCGGCTCGCCGACCGGACCGACGCCGACGCTCTCGCCGCCGCGCTCGGCGACGACACCTGGGACGCAGTGGTCGACACCTGGTCGTTCGCCCCGAGCGCCGTGCAGGCCTCGGCGCGGCTGCTCTCGGGGCGCGCGCCGCACTACACCTACATCTCGTCACGCTCGGTCTACACCTGGCCGATCCCGCACGGGGTCGACGAGTCCGCGCCGGTCGTCGACGGCGACCCTGGAGCCGAGGCCACCGACTACGCCGCCGACAAGAGGGGCGGTGAGCTGGCGGCCCTCGAGTTCGACGGCGAGGTGCTCCTGGCGCGAGCGGGCCTCATCCTGGGTCCCTACGAGCAGGTGGGCCGGATGCCCTGGTGGTTCCGGAGGATCGCCGCGGGCGGTCGGGTGCCGGCGCCGGGCCCGTACGACCGGCCCCTGCAGTACATCGACGCCCGCGACCTCGCGAGGTTCGCCCTCGACCGTCCGGTCGGCACGTTCGACACCGTGAGCCGACCGGGACACACCACGATCGGGCTGCTCCTCGACGAGGCCGTCCGGGTCAGCGGCGCCGACGCCGAGCTCGTCTGGCTGAGCCCGGAGACGATCGAGCGGGCCGAGGTCTCCGGCTGGACCGAGCTGCCGATCTGGACGCCACCGACCGGAGAGCTCGCCGCCCTGCACGACAGCGACACGTCCAAGGCGTACGACGCCGGGCTGCGCTGCCGGCCGATGCCGGACACCCTGCGCGACACCTGGGCCTGGCTCCAGGCCGAGGGCTATCCCACGGGTTCGTCACGAGCGGGCACCGGCCTGGACGCCGAGGGAGAGGCACGGCTGTGGGCCGTGCAGGCCTCAGCGGACTCGGAGCGGGGTGGCGTGACCGACGAGGTGGGGTGACCCGTCCGCCGGGTTGGTGAGCGCGAAGGCCTGGCCGTCCGCGTCGGCACCGGTGCCGAACGACACCGTCCCGGGGAGCAGCACCGCCTTCTTGAACGCGGCGTCGACCCGGACCGCGTCGGGCAGGCGGTTCTCGACGGCGGCCAGGCAGCGGGCCAGGCTCCACATCCCGTGGGCGATCTGGCGCGGGAAGCCGAACGCCTTCGCCGTCAGCGCGTGCAGGTGGATCGGGTTGTAGTCGCCGGAGGCCGCGGCGTAGCGGCGGCCGAGGTCGCCCTCCAGCCGCCATCGCGTCGTGCCTGCCGGGGCGTCGGCGGCCGACACCTCTGACAATGTGGTGCCCGACGGGGACCCCGCCTCGCCGGCGCCCCGTCGCAGGAACGTGGAGGTCTCCTCCCACACGAGCTCGCCGCGCGCGTGGACGGTGGTGACGAGGTCGAAGGCCCGGCCCTTCGGGTGCGGACGGAGGGCCTGGGGCCGGACGGTGACCTGGAACGACTCGGTGGCGAGCAGGGGACGGTGCTGGGTGACGGAGTTCTCCAGGTGCACGATCCCGATGGCGGGGAACGGGAACGACGCGTCGGTCATGATCGCCAGGTGGAGCGGGAAGGCCAGGACGTGCGGGTAGGTCACCGGTAGCGCGTCCTTGCGTGGGAAGCCGCACACCTCTGCGTAGCGACGCAGGTGACCTGCGTCGACGCCGACGTCGTGCCGGGCCAGCGCCAGGTCGGGCAGCGTGGCGTCGGCAGCCGCGGGCTTGCCGAGCCCGGGCAGCAGGCTGACGCCCGGCACCAGGGGAAGCGCGGCCCTCAGCAGGAGCGGCAGGGTCGACGGAGATCCCTCGACGACGCGCGGAGTGCTCGGTGCGGTCATCTCAGGCCCCGAGCATCATCTGGCCGCACACGCGGACCACGTTGCCGTTGACCGCCGAGGAGCCCGGGTCGGCGAACCACGCGATCGTCTCGGCGACGTCGATCGGCCGGCCGCCCTGGCTCATCGCGTTCAGGCGGCGGCCGGCCTCGCGGGTGGCGAACGGCACCGCGGCCGTCATCTGCGTCTCGATGAAGCCCGGCGCGACCGCGTTGATCGTGATGCCGTCGGAGAGCTCGTCGCGGAACGAGTCGACCAGCCCGATGACGCCGGCCTTGGAGGTCGCGTAGTTGGTCTGCCCGACGGTTCCGGCGATGCCGGCGATCGACGCGACGCCGATGATCGCCCCGTGCGCGTTGACCAGGCCCTGGTCGAGGAGCTCGCGGGTGATCCGCTCCGGGGCGGTGAGGTTGACACCGATCACGGAGGTCCACCGGTCGCCGTTGTCGTCGGCGGCCATGTTCGCGAGCTTGCGGTCGCGGGTGATGCCGGCGTTGTGCACGACGACGTCGACGCCGCCGTGCTTGGTGCGCAGGTGCTGGGCGATCCGCTGGGGTGCGTCCTTGGCGGTGATGTCGAGGACGAGATGGTCTCCGTCGAGCTCCTCGGCGACGGTGACGAGCTCGCTGGCGGCCTGGGCGACGTCGACGCCCACGACCAGGGCGCCGTCGCGGTGCAGGACGCGGGCGATCTGCTCACCGATGCCGCGGCTGGCGCCGGTCACGAGCGCGACCTTGCCGGAAAGGGGGCGCAGCCGGTCGGCGACCTCGGGCGCCTCGGTGGAGGTGCTCCCGACACGGACGACCTGCCCCGAGACGTACGCCGACTTCGGCGACAGCAGGAACGCCAGGGTGCTGGCGACGGCCGCCTCCGCACCGGGCGCCACGTAGACGAGCTGCACGGTCGAGCCGCGGCCCACCTCCTTGCCGAGCGACCTGGTGAAGCCCTCGAGCGCTCGTTGGGCGATGCGCTCGGATCCCGCCGTCAGCTCGGGGTGGGTGCCGAGCACGACGACCCGGCCGCAGGTGGCCAGGCTGCGCAGCAGCGGCTGGAAGAAGTCGCGCAGGGCGACCAGGCTGTCGGTGCTCGTGATGTCGGTCGCGTCGTAGACCAGGCCCTTGTAGGTGGTGCCCGACGTGGGAGCGCTGCTCTCGGCGATGCCGGCGCCGGCCAGCAGGCCGGGCAGGACGTCGACGAGGCGGCCCGCGCCACCGATGCCGACGATGCCGTCGACCAGGGGAGCGCCCTCTGCGTACCGCTCCAGCAGCGGCGGGTCGGGCAGGCCGAGCGGGCCGACGATCAGCTGTCCGAGGGCGCTGTGGGTGAAGTCCTGGTACCGGTCGCTCACGTGGTGTGCCCCTCACTCCGTTCGGCGCTGCGCTATTCCCAAATACTCCTACTGACGAGTAATGATAGGTGGCATGAACTCGAAGACCCGCAGGGTGGCCGTGCTCGGAGGCAACCGCATCCCCTTCGCCCGCTCCAACAGCGTCTACGGCGACGCGTCCAACCAGGAGATGCTGACCGCGGCCATCGATGGGCTGGCGACGCGGTTCGACCTCGGTGGGCAGCGTGTGGGCGAGGTCGTCGCCGGCGCCGTGCTCAAGCACTCCCGCGACTTCAACCTGACCCGCGAGGCCGTGCTCGGCTCGAAGCTCGCCCCCGAGACCCCGGCGACCGACCTGCAGCAGGCGTGCGGAACAGGGCTCCAGGCGGTCATCCAGGTCGCCAACAAGATCGCCCTCGGGCAGATCGACAACGGCATCGCGGGCGGCACCGACACCACCTCGGACGCGCCGGTCGCGATCAGCGACAAGCTGCGCCGCAAGCTGATGAGGGTCAACGCGGCGCGCGACACGATGGGCCGCCTCACCGCCCTCGCGCAGATCCGGCCGGGCGACATCGGGCTCGACATCCCGCGGAACGGGGAGCCCCGCACCCGCCTGTCGATGGGGGAGCACGCCGCCTTGACTGCGCTGGAGTGGCAGGTCGGCCGCGAGGAGCAGGACGAGCTCGCGGCGGCGTCGCACCAACGGCTGGCGGCGGCCTACGAGCGAGGCTTCCTCGACGACCAGCTCACCCCCTTCCGCGGGCTCGAGCGTGACCAGAACCTGCGCGCCGACTCCTCCGTCGAGAAGCTGGCGACGCTCAAGCCGGTCTTCGGCAAGGGGGTCGCTGCCACGATGACCGCAGGCAACTCCACGCCCCTGACCGACGGCGCATCGGTGGTGCTGCTCGGCTCGGAGGCGTGGGCCGAGCAGCGCGGCCTCGACCCGCTGGCCTACCTCGTCGACGACGAGACCGCCGCGGTCGACTACGTCCACGGCGCGGAGGGCCTGCTGATGGCTCCGGCGTACGCCGTCCCGCGGATGCTCGAGCGGCAGAAGCTGTCGCTGCAGGACTTCGACTTCTACGAGATCCACGAGGCGTTCGCCTCGCAGGTGCTCGCGACCCTCAAGGCCTGGGAGGACCCGGTGTTCTGCAAGGAGCGCCTCGGGCTCGACGCGCCACTCGGCCCGGTCGACCGGGCCCGCCTCAACGTCAACGGCAGCTCGCTGGCCGCGGGCCACCCCTTCGCCGCGACCGGTGGTCGCATCGTCGCCACGCTGGCCAAGCTGCTCGCCGAGCGGGGCAGCGGCCGTGGCCTGATCTCGATCTGCGCGGCGGGCGGACAGGGCGTCGTGGCGATCCTGGAACGTTAGGGGTACCTGCCACAGGGAGCTGGTCGCTCGTCTAGAGTGGGCCGCCGTCCGAGCGTGGGGTACGAAAGGTTCCGATGCACCAGTCCGCCCGGAGGACCCGACTGCCGGCGTGGCTGTCCGGTGTGCTCCTGTTCGTGTGTGCCTTCGTGACCCTCGGATGCTGGGCGCTCGCCTCGCCGCCCGGCTCGTCACCGGACGACAACTACCACCAGCCGAGCATCTGGTGCGCCCAGGGCACGTCCGACCTCTGCCAGGCGGGCACCGACTCCACGGTGCGAGTGCTGCCCGGGACGGTGATCTCGGGGTCGTGCTACGCGCCGGACGCGACCGTGAGCGCACAGTGCCAGGACGAGTTCCCCGACACGCTGGTGGCGGACACTGCGACGACGCACGGCAACTGGAACCACGGCTACCCGCCGGTGTTCTACACCGCGCTGAGCGTCTTCGCGGGCGACGATCTCGACACCTCGGTGCTCTCGATCAGGTTCTTCAACGCCCTGGTGACGGTGGGCCTGCTCGGTGCAGTCGCCATCCTCGTCCCGCGCCGTCAGCGCCCGCTCGTGCTCGTGCCGCTCACGATCATGTCGGTGCCGATCGTGGCGTTCTTCCTGCCCTCCACCAACCCGAGCTCGTGGGCGATCCTCGGGGCCGCAGCGCTGTGGCCAGCGCTCTACTCCGCCTACGACGCCGTCGGCCTCCGACGGTGGCTCCTGCTCGTGCTGGCCGTCCTCGCCACGGTCGTCGGTGCCGGCGCGCGCACCGACGCGACGTTGTTCGCCCTCTTCGCGATCGGACTGGTGTGCCTCCTGCGGGTGAAGGAGCTCGTCCAGCGCCGCAACCTCCCGGTGGTCGGCGCCTCGGTTGTCTGCACGGCGATCGCCGTCTTCCTCTTCGTCGGCGCAGGGCAGTCGAGCGTGGTCCTGGGCGGCTTCGGCACCGAGCCGATGGGCTACGACTGGGACGGTCGGCTGTTCATGAACATCAAGGAGCTGCCGATCCTGCTGATGGGACCGTTCGGCTACGGCTACATGGGCACCACCGGGTGGCTCGACACCCTCTTCCCGACCTTGGTGGGCGTGCTCGGCATCGCGGTGTGGTCCGGCCTGGTCTTCTCCTGGTCCCGCGACCAGTCCCGGCGCAAGGCACTGGCCATGGGTGTCGCCGGGCTGGCGGTGCTGGCCTACCCGCTGTTCCTGCTGACGAGGTCGGGCCTGATCATCGGGCAGGGGTTCCAGCCCCGCTACGTGCTGCCGCTGATGGTCATCTTCACGGGGATGTGCATGCTCCGGGGTCGCGAAGGCATCCAGCCGCTGACCCGCACCCAGCTCGGGTTCACGGTGGTCGCGCTGACGCTCGCCCATCTCGTTGCCCTGCAGGCCCAGCTTCGTCGCTACATCACCGGGCTCGACGTCCTCGACATCAACCTCAACGCCGACCGGGAGTGGTGGTGGGACGTCTGGTTCGCTCCCAACACCCTCTGGGCACTGGGCTCGGTGACCTTCGCGGTCACCGTCTACCTGGTGCTGCGCGAGCTGCGCGACCCGGTGCCCGTCGACACGCTCGAGCCGCTGGTGGCTGCCGAGGGGGAGCCTGAGGCCTCCGACGAGGAGCTCACGCCACCGGGAAGTACGGATCGCGCCGCGGCATCCCCCAGCGCTCGACCGTGAGGTCCTTCTCCCAGGCGGCCACGACGCGTTCGCGGGTGCGCGACTCGAAGTGGTACAGCTCGACGTTCGCCAGCCACACGATGCGCCGGCCCACTCTGCGCAGCTTGTAGCAGAGGTCCACGTCGTTGAAGTTCGACGGCAACGCCTCGCAGAACCCACCGACCTCGACGAAGACCTCCCTCCGCATGGCGGCGCAGGCCGCCGTGACGCCGGACACCTCGCGGTTGACGATGAGCGCGCCGAACGGCCCGTACGACGCTCGGTCCTCGCGGCTGAACGGGTGCTTGTAGTTCTTACCCGTGTAGGCGTGCCCGGCGTGCTGGATGGTGTCACTGGAGAAGAGCAGCTTCGCGCCGGTGAGACCGACGTCGTGCTCCGCGAGCGGGGCCACCAGCTGCTCGAGCCAGCCCGGGGCGATGGCCAGCACGTCGTCGTTGAGGAAGACCAGGTGGTCTCCGCTGGCGTGCAGGACGCCCAGGTTCATCTTGCGGCTGTAGTTGAACGGCTCGTCGAAGGGGAGGAGGGTCAGGCGGTCGCCCGCGAGCTCGCGCAGCTCGTCGAGCACGGCGGGTGGGGTCGGCGCGTCGTAGACCACGACGATCTCGGGGTCCTCCTCGCGCGTGGTCTCGACGACCGAGCGCAGGGCCTCGGTCACCATGGTCCTCCGGACACCCCACACGAGATCGGCCTTGCCGATCGTCGGGATCACGATGCTGATCGAGTCGGCCGGGTCACGCCTCCGCTGGAGGTGGTAGACGCCCGGCACCGGGCCGTGGACCACCTCGGCTCTGATGCCCACCCTGTCGACATGGTCCTGGACCGCGGCCCGGCCGGCAACGGTGGCGTACGGCTTGGCCAGCGCATCGCCGGCGGCGCTCCCCGGGATCACCCGCCAGTGGTAGAGGACCTCGGGGACGTGCGCGACCCGGCGGGCGACCTCACCGACCCTGAGGGCAAGGTCGTGGTCCTGCGAGCCGTCGTACCCCTCGCGGAAGCCACCGACCTCGCGGACGACCGACGTGCGGATCACCGACAGGTGGGCGGTGTACATCTGGCCGCGCAGCCGCTCGGGCGACCAGTCCGGCTTGCGGAAGTGGTCGTAGTGGCGGCCGGTGTCGTCGATCTTGTCCTCGTCGGAGTAGACGTAGTCGACGTCGTCGTGGGCTGCGATCACCTCCGCAACGCGCTCGAGGGCGTGCGGCACCAGCAGGTCGTCGTGGTCGAGCAGCGCGACGAACTCTCCGGCCGCCGCCGCGATCCCGTCGTTGGACGCCGCCACGATGTGGCCGTTGGTGTCGCGTTCGACCACGCGGATCCGGGGGTCGGCCGCGGCGTGCCTGCGGAGCACGTCGCGCACCCGCGGGTCCGGGGAGCAGTCGTCGACGAGGACGAGCTCCCAGCCCTCGAAGGTCTGGTCGCGGACCGACCGGATCATCTCCTCGAGGACGTCGATCGGGGTGTCGTAGACGGGAGTGACGACAGAGAAGAGCGGCGCCATCGACGCGGTCATCCGCGCAGGAGCCGGAACGGCTTGGTCAGGCCACGACCCCAGCGGTAGGCCCGGGAGGCGCGCAGCTCGGCCACCTCGCGCTGGGCCTCGCGAACACGCTTGCGCTCGACGCCGAGCCGCGCCTGGAGCTGCTCGACCTGGGCGACCCGCTTGTTCAGCTTGTCCTGGTGCACCTTCAGCTTGCGGCGGAGCTCCTCGGCGCGCGCCTCCAACCCGATGACGTGGTCACGCGTGGTCAGCTGGTCGTGGCGCTCGGCGAGGAGGGTCTTCTCGAGCTCCTCGACGCGCCGCAGCTGCTCGTCGAGACGCGCCTGCAGGTCCGTCATCGACGGTCTCCCTTCGTGTCCGCCGACGCTATCGGATCGGTGCGTCCCTGCCAGCACGGCGCGAGGGCGCGTTCGAGGGTCGGTGCGTGCACGGCCCAACCGTAGGCGGCGTACGCCGCTCGCGAGGCCTCCTCCGCCCTGCCGGCGTAGGCGTCCGCGTCGCGAGCCAGCGCCACGGCCTCGTCGAGGGCGTCATCCCACTCCCACGCACGCACGGCGCGACCGGTCCTGCCGTCGTCGATCGAGGCGCAGAACGCCGGAGACGCGCTGGCGACCGTCCACGTGCCGACGGCGGCGGCCTCGAAGTACTTCAGCTCGGACTTGCAGTCGGTGAACCCGTGGCTCTGCAGCGGCGCGAGGTTGATCTCGACCTCCGCGATCGTCCGCTGCAGCTCGATGAAGGACATGAAGGGCAGCACCTCGATGCGGTCCTCGAGGTCCGCGAGCTCGTCGGCGACGTCGAGGCGCCCCACCAACCGGAGCCGCACGTCGGGGTCGCGCTCGAGCAGGCGGACCACGGCGGGCACGGCGACGGCGAAGTCGCGCGCGTGCGTCGGCGTACCGCTGAAGTAGCCGAGGGTGACCGCCCCCGAGGTTCGAAAGCCCGTGCGGCGCTTGGCCTCCAGGAGCTCCCGCGAGAACTCCTCCTGGGAGCGGTCCAGGAAGTTGGGCACCACGGACACGTCTCCCGAGGGCACGTGCGGCAGCAGGTGCTCGCGCAGCGGCGGGCCGGTCGTCAGAGCGGCACCGCACGCGGAGAGGGTCTCGCGGAGCTGGGCGGTGTAGGCGTACCAGAGCTGCCAGTTGCGGAAGTCGTCACGGTCGACGTGCAGGGCATCCATCACCAAGGGCACCAGCGAGGGGTCGAAGACCAGGTCGTCGGTGTCGAAGACCAGGGGGACGTCGTGGTGGTGGGCCTTGTCGACCAGTCGTTGGAGCGGTCCGCTCCACGGGTAGCGCACCAGCACCAGCGCGTCGAGCTCGGGCACCAGGTGGTTGATCGCGTTGAGCTCGGTCTCGCTGAACCACGCGGCGCCGATCTCGCCGTCGGGCTGGGCGTTGAGCGCGGCCACCATGTTGGCGGCGCGATAGCGGAACGTGCTCGTGTCGGGCGTCCGGTAGATCCACGCCACCCGGCGGCGCCGGGCGAACAGCTGGCCGAGGCGCTCGGCGAGCGACACCTTCCACGCGACCGCGTCCGAGGGCGGGGCGTCGGGGAGGTCAGTGAACACGGGCGTCCTGCCGCTGTGCGTGCGCCGCCCGGAGGGACTCGACGACGTCGGCCAGCGTCGCCGGCCACGCACGCGCGATCGTGTCGGCCTCGCGGTTGCGACGCCGCTGCTCGTCGTCCTGGCCGAGGGCCGCGACCGCGGCCAGGCCCGCCACCAGCCCGTGCTCGGTCGGATCGGCGACCAGGATGTTGCGCGAGAGGTCGGAGAGGTCGTCCTTGCCCGGGTGCCGGTTGGTGAGCACGGCAGCGCCGGCGGCGGCGAGGTCGTAGGGCGGGTACGACGGGTGGGGGGTGTCCATCAGGACGAGCGCGGCGTCCATCCCCGCCACCAGCGCCTGGTACGAGCGCCAGTCGAGCCCCTCGAGGATCTCGGGCTTCACGTCGCGCGGGAGGGTCACGTCGGGAGTCGCCCGGCCGACGAAGTGGAAGGACCACACGTCGGGGTCGAGCACGTTGGTCTCGATGGCGCGCGAGATCGCGCGCCCGCCGCGCCAGAACAGGTTGCGCACGTTGCGCGGTCGCGAGTAGAAGAAGAACCGCCGCTTGCCGTCGTCACCGCGCACCGGAGCGACCCCGGGTGCGCCCGGGAAGGCGGGCTCGAAGCTGTGGCCGCGCTCGGCGAGGTGGGGGTAGTCGCGGAGCAGGTGGTCGAAGAGACGTCGGGTGTTGACCACGACGTCGATGTCGGTCTCGCCGAGGGTCTCGCTGCACAGCAGCCGGTCGTCGCCGTAGGCGTAGAACATCCGCTCGTCCTCTTGGAGCAGGTAGACGAGCTCGTCGCGGCGGACCGTGCTGTCCAGGGCTGCGCGGGTGGTCCACCACGAGGTGGTGACGAGGATCTCGTGCTCGCCCATGAGCAGTGGCTGCGAGCCGTCGGTGGGCAGGTCCGCCGTCTCGAGCTCGCCCACGAGGCGCACGCCGTTGGCATCCTGGAGCGGCCCGAGCACCGCGGGCTCGGGCACGTCCTTGCGGGTCGCCAGGCGCAGGGAGCCGCCGATCGCGTTGGCCAGCTGCACGCCCAGGATCAGCGCCGTCCCGACACCGCCGAAGAGGCTGGACGCTCCGACGTCGTCGGTGAGCACGGTGACCCGGGGGCCGAGGCCCCTGACGCGGACGACGGGGAACGGCGTCAGGTCGGGCCACTCGCCCCGGTAGAGGCTCTCGAAGAGTCCCTTGAGCGGGCGGCCCTCGACGATGTGGCGGCCCTCCGCCTGGCCGTGGCGGAGGTAGTGGAGCAGGGGGTTGGCGCGACTCTCACGCACGTCGTGGTACATCCGCAGATAGCTCGTGGTCGAGAACCGCGGGCTCGGGTCGAGGCCCTCCTTGGCACCGTGACGGAGGTAGTGCCCGATCGCCGACATCTCAGGGGGGACGTCGGGCCGGAAGTGGCGGTAGTAGTCCTCGTCGAAGAGGCCCGACTCCTCGATGAGCGCCGTCTCCTCACCCAACGGGTCGGGGGAGCGGCCCTCTCCCTGGCCGATGAGCAGGAAGTGCACGAGCGGGTTCTCCCCGCGCTGACGGACGTCGGAGTAGCGGTCGAGGTAGTTCTTGGTCGAGAACCGCGGCGAGGGGTTCTTGCGGGTCCTCGGCCCGCGCAGGTAGTAGTGCGTGGCGGGGTCGTTGCCGGACTCCGCGAGCTTGGGGTTCTGCTGCAGGTAGTAGTCGGCGTCGAAGTACTCCGACTCACGGATGAGCTCGATCTCCCGCTGCTGCTTCGGGGTCAGGTTGCGAGGGCTCATGCAGGAGGCGCTCCGGTTCGGTCGACGGACGATCGGGGCCTGTCGCCGGCCGCGCAGACGCCCCGCAAAACCCTACCGGCCCGCTTGGTTGGTCACGGGTGGCTGGTCATGGGTGGCTGGTCATGGCCAGCGCTGAGGCGACCAGGTAGTCGCGCACCTGACCCGGAGAGATGGAGCCCACCGTCGGGACACCCGGCGCCGTCTCCATGACCAGGATGCCGACCCGACCGAGCTGGAGCGCACCGAGGCCGCTGGCGTAGAAGGTGTTGGCGAGGAGGTGGGGGTCCGCCACGGCGAACTCTCCGCTGGAGGTGCCCTGCTCGAGGGTGTCGGAGAGGATGCCAAGGCACGACGAGATGGCCCGGCCGAGCCGGAAGAGCGCGCCCTCGCTGATCGCCTCCACCAGCTCCGGACCGGGGCGTCGCATCAGGGTCTGCGCGCAGTCGACGAACGCCGGGTGGGTCGTGCCGTAGTCGACGAAGGCCTCCACCAGCGCGGTCAGCCTGGCTCGGGCGTCGCGATGGCTGTCGATCGCGGCGCGCAGCTGCTCCGCGAGCTCGCCGAGATAGCTGACCAGCGTGAGGGCGTACAGCTCCTCCTTGCCCGTGAAGTGCCGGTAGACGATGGCCCTGTTGACCCCGACCGCACGCGCGATGTCCTCGATCTGCGCGTCGCTCGTTCCGCGCTCGTCGAAGAGCGCCCGGGTCGCCGCGATCATCTCGTCCTGGCGCTTGCGGCGCCGCGCGGCTGCCGCCGTCCGACGGCCGTCGGTGGGGTTGTCGCTCACATGGCGATCGTAGAGCGAGGTGTAACTCCGGGTTGCACACGTCGGGTCAGCGCCAGGTGGCCCAGCACCAGGGTGATCAGGACTCCCACGGCGAGCCCGGCCAGTGCCCACCGCACGCCGGCCGCCCAGGACGACTCCTCGGGACGGGGGGCTGCCGCCGTCGGTTCGGTGGCCGAGGCCGGCTCGGACGCTGTCGGCTCGTCGGGCACCGGTGCGCCGGCCACGCCCTCGAAGCCGGGCTCCTGCGCGGCCTTCGTGTCCAGCCCGAGTCGGTCCAGCAGGTCCACCAGCCCGGCGGGGTCTGCAGGACGGTGCGACACGACCGGGCTCTGCGCCAGCGAGCCCGAGCCCGTCCAGAGCTGGGTGGAGATCCAGGGCCCGTCCTTCGCGAGGACGATGCGGTCCACCCGCCAGGGCTCGACGTCGTGGATCAGCCAGGTGAGCGTCACGCCGGCTCCACGCTGCCCTGAGGGCGCCGCAGCGGAGCCCTGGCTATCGGAGCTCTGGCCATCGGAGCTGTCTGCAAACGTGCCGTCGGGCTGCGAGACGCCGACCAGGTCGGCGAGCTCGTCGTACTGAGGATCGGTGTAGTAGAGCGACGTGGTGCTCTCGGCGCCCGGTACGGAGAGCAGCACGCTGGTGGGACCACCGGCGTCGGCCGGGGCGGCCGCCAGGACGACGGCGGCGAGCAGCAGTGCGGGAACGAGACTGGTCCGGCGCATGGGTGCCTCCTCGGGTCGGTACCTCTGCTACACCGCCGACGGCTCCCCGGTTCCGGGTCCGGCCACCCGGCCTGGCTCAGCCGCCGTCGTACGGCGACGCGGACGACGCGACCTCGAGGGCCCGGGACAGGCTCAGGTCGCCCTCCAGCCGCATGGTCAGGTCTCCGACCGTCCAGATCAGCGTGTGTCCGGCGAGGCGGGCGGACTCGCGGCGCGACTCGCCTCCCTCGCCCAGGAGCACCACCTCGTGCGGCCGGTCGAACCACAGGGCGTCGGCCCCCGACACGGCCGCGTAGCGGACGCCGGGAGAGGTCTTGGCGATCCGCCAGTCGAGCCGGCCGTCGAACTGGTCGAGGCGGACCGGCCCGTCGTCGGTCGCCCACGTCATCGAGACGAAGACGCGGTCGGCCGAGACGTCGACCGCGTCGGGCTCGCCGAGCTCAGCGGGAAGCAGGGGCGTGAACCCGACCAGGCCGGCGGCCTCGGCGACCGTCATCGCGTCGTCGACCTCGGGCGGGGGCGGTGCGTCCGTCGCCACGTCCGACCCCGGGTCGGTGCGGACGACGACACCCGCGAAGCCGAACCAGTCGGCGACCGCCGCCCGCACCGGCGGCGTCGCCAGGAGCGCGACCACCAGGGCCAGGACGGCGACGGCGACGCGCCGGCGCCACGGCCGGAGCCAGCTCCGCAGCCAGTCGACGGCGCGGGACCAGGGCGTCGGGGCGCGCGGGACCGGGGTCGGCTCGGACGCGACCCGGTCGAGGACGCTGGTCGCGAGACCCGCGGAGGGCCGTGGCGTCGGGATGCCCCGACCCAGCCGGGTGAGGTCTCGGGCGAGGAGGTCGTGGTCGTTCATCGGGCAGCCCCTCCTTCGGGTCCTTCGGGTCCTTCGTCGAGGCTCGCCTGCAGGCGTCTCAACGCCCGGTGGAGCCGGGACTTCACGGTGCCGCGCGGCCACCCGAGCGTCGCCGCTGTCTCCGCCTCGTCGAGGTCGAGCAGGTAGCGGCACGCCACCACCTCGCGGTGCGGGCCGGAGAGCCTCTCCAGCCCGCGCACGAGCGCGGCCTGTCGGTCCGCGGCGAGCAACGCGTCCGCCGGGTCGTCCGGCCGGGCCAGCAGCAGCGGCTCGCTGCGCTGCCAGGCGCGCTGCTCGCGCGCAGCCCGCCGCCCGGCGGCGCGGTGCAGGTTGCGGGTCTCGTTCGCGACGATCCTCAGCAGCCAGGGGCGGAACGGGGCTCCGGGCCGGAGCCTGCCGAGAGCGGCGTACGCCTTGACGAACGAGTCCTGCACGACGTCCTCCGCATCCGCCCCCGCGCCCAGCAGTGCCGCCGCGCGGATCGCCAGGGGCGCATGCCGGTGCACCAGGTGTGCGAAGGCGTCGGTGTCGCCGGCGCACACCCGGGCGACGATCTCCGCGTCCTCCGGCTCGGTGTCCAGGTGAGAGGTCCCTCCTTGGCTGCCAGCCTGTCTACACCGCCGCGGGTGATCGGGTTCCCGGATGGCGTACGACGCCTCCACGTGCTCGGGGTGTGTCACGATCCGGTGACATGCGCGTCCTCTTCTCCTCGACCGCCGGCGAGGGGCACGTCCAGCCCATGCTCCCGCTGGCCGTGGCGCTTCGCGACCAGGGCCACGACGTCGTCTGGGCCGCGCCCCCCGAGGCGACCCACCGCGTCGCCACCGCCGGTCTCGAGGTCCGGCGATCCGGACGCGACGTGGCCTGGTGCGGGTCGGAGTACTCCCGCCGTTGGCCCGAGGCACTCGACCTGCCGGTCGAGACGGCCATCGTCCACATGTACCCGCGCCTGTTCGGAGCGGTGGCGGCGCGGGCCGCCTACCCGGACCTGCTGGAGATCGGCTCCGGGTTCAGGCCGGACCTCGTCGTCCACGAGGCCGCGGAGTACGCCGCGCCCGCGGTCGCCGCGGCGCTCGGGGTGCGTTCGGTGACGCACGGGATCGGTCTCGGGATCCGTCCTGCGCTGGTCGAGGAGGCGTGCGCCCTGGCCTCGGCGCCCACGCCCACGACGTCGGTGGACCTGTGCCCATCGTCGCTGCGTCCCGCCGACATCCCCGCGCCGCCGGGAGCGATCCGGCTCCGGGCAGCGACCGTGGAGCCACTGCCGGGCGACGTCCTGCCCGACGCGGTCGCTCGGGCGCTCGCCGAGGCGGGGGACCGCCCGGTGGTCCACCTCACCTTCGGCACCGTCTACGCCCACCCCGAGGACCTGCGCCGGACGGCCGAGGCCATCGCCGGGCTCGGCGTCCTGGTGGTCGTGTCGGGTCGGCTCGACGCCACCGTTCCAGGCGTCGTCGTGACCGACTACGCGCCGTACTCGCTCCTCCTGCGGCGGTGCCGGGCCGTCGTCTCGCAGGCTGGCGCGGGAGTGCTGCTCAAGACGCTCGCGGCAGGAGTCCCGCAGCTGTGCCTGCCCAAGGCAGCGACCGACCAGGTACGGAATGCGGGGGCGTGCGCGGCCGCCGGTGCCGGGCTTCGACTGGTGGGCGCCGAGGCGACCCCGGAGGCCATCGCCGCCGCGACCGGCCGCCTTCTCGACGAGCCCTCCTTCGCGACGGCCGCCCGCGGCGTGGCCGCCGAGATCGCGGCCATGCCGTCCCCGGACGACGTCGCTCGCGCCTTGACCTCCTAGAGGTACGACCGGACGGTCGCGATGGTGTCGGCCTCGCTGGCAGTCTTGTCGTCGCGGTAACGGAGGACCCGCGCGAAGCGGAGTGCGACGCCTCCGGGATATCGCGTCGATCGCTGGACTCCGTCGAACGCGATCTCGACGACCTGCTCCGGCCGGACGGCACACCCAGCCGTCGTCATCGATCTTGAGTTCCTCGAAGCGTTCGGTCTGCCACTGGAGCATCTCGTCACTCAGACCCTTGAACGTCTTGCCGAGCATCACAAGGCCGCCGGACTCCGGGTCGCGGGCGCCCAGGTGGATGTTGGAGAGCCAGCCCTGGCGGCGCCCGCTGCCCCACTCGACGGCCAGTACGACCAGGTCGAGGGTGTGCACCGGCTTCACCTTGACCCACGAGGAGCCGCGACGGCCGGCGTCGTACGGCGCCGAGAGGTTCTTCACCACCACCCCCTCGTGACCGTCGGCGAGCACCTGCCGCGCGAACTCCTCGGCGGCGGCCGCGTCGCGGGTGACGAGCCGCGGGACGACGTGCTCGTCAGGCACCAGTGCCGCGAGCCGGTCGAGGCGCTCGGTGCCCGGCGCGTCCAGCAGGTCGTCGCCGTCGAGGTGGAGGAGGTCGAAGAAGTACGGCGTGACGACGACCCCGGACGCCTGGGCGGTGCGCGATGCGGTCTCCTGGAACGGCCGCGGCCGGCCGGCGTCGTCGAGGGCGAGGGCCTCGCCGTCGAGCACGAACTGCTCGCCCGGAAGGGCGCGGACGATCTCGACGACCTCCGGCAGCCGCGCGGTGATGTCGTCCAGGCTGCGCGTGGCGATCACCACCTCGTCGCCGGTCCGGTGCACCTGGATGCGGATGCCGTCGAGCTTCACGTCGACGGCGACGGCCTGCCCGCTCCCCGCGTCCGCCTTGGCCATCGCAGCGGCGAGGTCGGGGGCGCTGGAGGCGAGCATCGGCAGCACCGGCCGGCCGACCTCGAGCCCGACCCGGGCGAGAGCCGCCTCGCCGCCCTCGAAGGCGTCGCGGACGATCGGGACGGTGCCTCCGGCGAGCATCGCGGCGCGGCGTACGGCCTTCAGCCTCACGTCCGCGGCGGCGGCCACGGCTTCCTGGACCAGGCTGTCGAGCGCGCCCTGCCGCACGTTGCCGGTCAGGGCGCCGCGCAACCACGCCTGCTCCGGGGCGGTCGCCCGACCGAGCAGCTCGCCGAGCGCCTGGGTGCGCGCGGCCTGCGAGCCGCTGCCGGCCAGGGCGGCGATGGTGTCGAAGGTCGCGTGCACCTCGGTGACCGTCAGGCTCGGCTCGGGCGCCGGCTCGACCTGGGCCGCGGCACCGCGCCAGCCGACACCGGTCCGGCGCTGCCGGAGGGCCCCTCCGAGGTAGGCCGTCACGGTCTCGAGCTCGTCGGGCGTGGCCAGCCGCAGGCACCCGGCCAGCGCCGCGACCTTGGCCTTGCGCGAGCGGGTGGCCCCGACCGCGGCGGACGTGTCGACGACCTCGTGGAGCAGCACGCAGCCATTCTGGCGCGCGCCGCCGACATGCTGTTTGCGACACTGGCACCGTGACCGACCGGCTCTACGTCCCGCGCTTCAACGCCGTCGACGACGACGAGGCGATGCGTCTCGTGGCAGCCGTGGCGACGGCCCAGCTGGTGACGGTGGCCGAGGACGGAACCCCCGACGCGACGTTCCTGCCCGTGCTGATGCGCGGCGGCGAGCTGATCGGGCACGTCGCCCGGGCGAACTCGCACTGGAAGCGGATCGTCGACGGGTCTGCCGCTCTGGCGATCGTCACCGGCCCGGACGCCTACGTCAGCCCGTCCTTCTACGCCACCAAGGCCGAGCACGGCCGGGTCGTGCCGACCTGGAACTACTCGGCTGTGCATGTGCGCGGTGTCGTGCGCGTGCACGACGACCCGGACTGGCTGCGTGGGGTCGTGACCGCCCTGACCGACCGCTTCGAGGGGACACGGGAGACTCCGTGGGCGGTGACGGACGCGCCGGAGAGGTACGTCACCGGTCAGCTGCGCGCCATCGTCGGCGTCTCGATCACCGTCGAGTCGGTCGAGGGCAAGGCCAAGCTCAGCCAGAACCGCTCCGCCGAGGACGTCGCCGGTGTGATCGCCGGGCTCACCGGAACTTCGGGCGAGCCCGTCGCCCGGCAGATGCGGGCCTTGCGCGACTAGTCTCCGACCTGCGAGCGGACGGCGAACAGCTCGGGGAAGAACGTGATGTCGAGCGCGCGGCGCAGGAAGTCGACGCCGGACGAGCCGCCCGTCCCGGACTTGTGGCCGATGGTGCGCTGGACGACCTGGAGGTGCCGGAAGCGCCACTGCTGGAAGTTGTCCTCGATGTCGACGAGCTCCTCGCAGGTCTCGTAGACGCCCCAGTGCGCGGCGGGCGCGGCGTAGACCGTGGCGATCGTGTCGACGAGCTCGGGGGACAGGGTGTGCGGCCTCGACCAGTCGCGCTCGAGGAGGGCGGCGGGGACGGCGTAGCCCTGCCGGTCGAGATAGCGCAGGAACTCGTCGTACAGCGACGGCTCGCCGAGCAGGGTGCGCAAGGAGTCCTGCGCGACCGGATCGTGACCGAAGACCTTGACCATGTCGGCGTCCTTGTTGCCGAGGAGGAACTCGACCTCGCGGTACTGCGCCGACTGGAAGCCCGACGACGTCGCCAGGAAGGGTCGGATCTCGGCGTACTCGCTCGGCGTGAGCGTCGCGAGCACGGACCACTGGTCGGTGAGCACCCGCTGGATGTGCTTGACCCGCGCCATCCGCTTGAGCGCGGGCGCGAGCTCGCCCGCACCGAGCAGGTCGCGTGCCGAGCGCAGCTCGTGGACGAGCAGCTTGAGCCACAGCTCCGACGTCTGGTGCTGGACGATGAAGAGCAGCTCGTCGTGCTGCGGCGGATCGCTCAGCGGTTGCTGGGCAGCAAGCAGCAGGTCGAGGCGCAGGTAGTCGCCGTAGGACATCGACCGCGAGAAGTCCCGTTGGATGCCGGGCTCGAGGGCCCGACGGCCGGAGGTCTGCGGCACCTGCTCATCCATGACGCCGAACTTAGCCCCCTCGGCTTGTCGGCCCCTCGTGCCATGCTGGTCGGCGCCCGAGTCGTCGCCCCAGAAGGAGGCCGTGTGGTCACCGTCAGCACCGACGACCCCGTCGCGACGGCGGCCGTGGCCGCCATCCGTGCCGGCGACGTCGACGGTCTCCGCGCGTTGCTCGCCGAGCACGCCTGGCTGGCTCGGGCACGCCTCGGCGACGACGACGGCATGTCGCGTTCGCTCCTCCACGTCGCGACCGACTGGCCGGGGCACTTTCCCGACGTCGCGTCGACGATCGGGCTCCTGACGTCCGCGGGCTGCGACGTCGGGGCGCGCTTCCGCGGGCCGCACGAGGAGACGCCGCTCCACTGGGCCGCGAGCAGCGACGACGTCGCCGCGCTCGACGCGCTGATCGACGCCGGGGCCGACATCGACGCCGGGGGCGGGGTCATCGGGGGCGGCACGCCCCTGGCCGACGCCCGCGCCTTCAAGCAGTGGGCGGCCGCAGACCGGCTCGTCGAGCGGGGGGCCCGCACCACGCTGCACGACGAGGCGACCCTCGGCCTGCTCGATCGGGTGCGGGCGAGGTTCGCCGGCGACCAGCGTCCGACGCGCGACGATGTCGACCGCGCCTTCTGGGGTGCCTGCCATGGTGGTCGGCTCGACTGCGCCCGGTTCCTGCTCGACCAGGGCGCCGACCTCCACGTCGTACCGCCGTGGGAGCCGCTGACCCCCCTCGACGCCGCCGAGCGCGAGGGCGCCACCGAGCTGGCCGCCTGGCTGCGCGAGCGTGGTGCGACCTCCGCGGCAGACCGGCAGCCCCGGTGACGGCGCTGGGCGTGCAGCGGGTGTGGCGTCCCGACTGGCCGTGCCCGGCCGGTTCGATCCTCCTGCAGCACCGGCGCGGCGCCGGTGACCCGACGTACCGGATCGAGGGCGCCGGCGCCGCCGGAGCGCGGCACTGGCGCGGTCTGCGCACACCGGAGGGCCCGGCGACGCTGCTGGTCCAGGCGCGTCCCGACGACGGCGAGGTGCACGCGGAGGCCTGGGGGCCGGGGGCCGACTGGGCGCTCGAGTCGGTGCCCGGGTTGCTGGGTGCCGACGACGATCCGGCCGGCTTCGAGCCGCGGCACCCGGTGCTGGCCGACGCGCACCGCCGCCACCCGCACTGGCGGCTCGGCCGGAGCGGACTGGTGATGGACGCGCTCGTGCCGTCGATCATCGAGCAGAAGGTGACCGGCCAGGAGGCCTTCAACGGGTTCCGCCGGCTGGTGCAGAGGTACGGCGAGCGCGCGCCCGGACCCGGCGCCGACCAGCGGCTGTTCGTGCAGCCGACCCCGGAGACGTTGCGCGCCGTCCCCTCGTGGGAGTGGCTGCGGCTCCACATCGACCCCGCACGGTCGCGGCCGATCGTGCAGGCGGCGCGCGTGGCCGACGCGATCGAGCGCTGCGCAGGGTTGCCCAACGACGAGGCGGACCGCCGACTGCGTACGTTGCCGGGTGTCGGCGTCTGGACGTCGGCCGAGGTCCGTCAGCGGGCGCAGGGTGACGCCGACGCGGTCAGCTTCGGCGACTACCACGTCGCGAAGGACGTCGGGTGGGCGCTGACCGGGACGCCGTTCGACGACGCCCAGCTGGCGGAGTTCCTCGAGCCGTGGCGACCGCACCGCGGGCGGGTGCCTGCCCTGCTCGGCCTCGCCCGGCTCGGCCGTCCCCGCCGCGGTCCGCGGATGGCGCCCCGGACGCACCTGCCACGTCGGTGAGCAGAGCCCCGGCCCGCCGGGTCAGAGCAGCGGCCGCAGCGGGCCGAGGAACATCTCGGTGAACTTGCGGTGCAGGTCGCGCGCCTCCCACTCACCGAGGGTGAGCTCGAGGCAGTTGGCCTCGTCGGCGCGGAAGATCTCCTCCATCACCCGCGCCAGGTCGGGGTCGATCACCTCGACGTTGATCTCGTAGTTCCCCTGGAGCGAGAGCCGGTCGACGTTGGCGGTGCCGACCGTCGACCAGTTGCCGTCGATGGTCGAGGTCTTCGCGTGCACCATCGCCTCGCGGTAGCGCAGGATCCGGACGCCGGCGGTGAGCAGCTGGGAGAAGTACCCCCGCGAGATCCAGTCGGCCACGATGTGGTTGGACTTCAGCGGCAGGAGGAGGCGGACGTCGACGCCGCGACGAGCCGCTTCGACGAGCGAGTCGACGAAGTCCTGGTCCGGGATGAAGTAGGCATGGGTCATCCAGATGTTGTGGGTGGCGCGGTTGATCGCCTCGAGGTACATCGACCGGATGGGGAACATCCACAGTCGCGGGATGTTGCGGTGGAAGCGGACCCGCGGCTCCCACTGGGACGAGGTCTCCAGCAGCAGCGGCCGCTCGCTGCGGCCGATGCGCCGTCGTCGGTTGAGGTTCCAGAAGTCGGCGAACCCGCGCTGGAGGTCCCACACCGCAGGGCCGGTCAGGCGCACGTGGGTGTCACGCCACTCGGTGGCGTAGGCCGACCCGATGTTGTAGCCGCCCACGAAGCCGACCTCCTCGTCGACGACCAGGATCTTGCGGTGGTCGCGGCCGTAGCGGCGCAGGTCCCAGAACCGCAGCCCGGCGGCGTACACCGGGTAGCGCAGGACCTTCAGCTCGGGTGGGAACCGCTTGAAAGCGGGGGAGACGACGAGATTGGCGAAGCCGTCGTAGATGGCGTAGACGTCCACGCCGCGGCGGGCCGCGTCGACGAGCGCCTGCTTGAACTCCTCACCGACCTCGTCGCCCTTCCAGATGTAGGTCTCGAAGAGGATCTGCCGCCGTGCGCCGCGGATCGCCTCGAGCATGGCGTCGTAGAGATCGCGGCCATAGGTGTACGTCGTCACCCGCCCCTCGCCGACGCCGACCTCGGTCGGCCCGGTGACCGGGAACGGCTTCGGCTTCTTCCCCCGCCGACGGTAGGAGTCGACGAGGGTGAGGGCCACAGCGAGCCCCACCTGGAGTCCGAGGACGGACACCAGCGTGCGACGCAGGATCCGCAACGCGCGCCCGGCGGAGGTCGGCGTCTGGCTCACGCCGTCAATCTAGCGAGCGGGTCTGAACCCGATCAGTCCCGTGGGCACGACCTGGTCATGCAGGCTTCCCTGCTCACGCCAGCCGGGTCAGTCGCGTTCCTCGAAGGTCAGCGTCGTCCCGGGTCCGCGCAGCACCAGGAGATCGCCGTTCATCTCGGCCGAGTCGACGGCCTCGACGGCCGCGGGCAGGTTGCCCTCGAGTGGGTCGGGCACCGTGTCGGCCTGACAGTTGGGCCGGTCGATCACCTCGAGGTCGGCGAAGTCGAGATCCTCGCCGTCCTGCACGACCCTGGCCTGGTACTCCTGGCAGCCGGCGAAGCCCTTCGCCACCAGCCCGACGTCCTCGCCCTCCTCGTCGGTGGCCGGCGCGATCTGCAGGAAGTACCTCGTCTGCTCGGGATCCTCCGGGTCCCAATGGCCCTCGGGCAGACGAGCACCGACCAACATCCAGTTGCCCTCGACGTCGACCGGGTCGGATGCACAGGCCCCGAGCAGCAGGGGTACGACGAGCAGGGTGGACGCCAGCAGCCGGCGCGGGCGGGACCTTCGGACCATGGGCGAGAAGGTACCTGGTCAGCGTGCGGCCGACACCGACTCCGTGAGCCGCTCGAGGGAGTACTCCGTCACGCGGACCAGCGCCCGCTTGGCGGACTCGCGGTCGCGCGCGTCGACGGCCATGATCGGCACGTGCGGTGGCAACGCCAGAGCTCCTGCGATGTCCTCCATCGCGAACCGCTCACCACCCTCGAACTCGTTGACGCACACGATGAAGGGGAGTCCCTTGGCCTCGAAGTAGTCCAGGGGCGAGAACGCCTCGTCGAGACGCGCGGTGTCGACGAGGACGATGGCTCCGATGGCACCGAGGCACAGGTCGTCCCACATGAACCAGAAGCGTCGCTGGCCCGGCGTGCCGAACAGGTAGAGCACGAGGTCCTCGGCCAGGGTGATGCGACCGAAGTCCATCGCGACGGTCGTCGTGTGCTTCGAGGGAACGGCGTCGAGGTTGTCGACGCCTTCGGACTCGTTGGTGACGAGGGCCTCGGTGCGCAGCGGCTGGATCTCGGAGACCGCTCCCACGAGGGTGGTCTTACCGACGCCGAAGCCGCCGGCGACGACGATCTTCGTCGACGCAGCGGAACGCGAGGCGCTAGAGCGCGCGTAGTCCACGGAGGGTCCTTTCGATCAAGTCCTTGCGCTCGTCGAACGACGAGCTCTCGGTGAGGGTCTGCTGGACCCGGACGTGCCCGAGCTCGACGAGGTCGCCGAGCAGCACGCGTACGACGCCGATGGGCAGCTGGACGGCGGCGGAGACCTCGGCGACCGACTTGGAGTCGCAGATCTCCAGGATGTGCCCGATCTGGCCCTCGGGCGTGTGGGCCCCTTCGGGAGACACCCGCTCCAGCGTGGCCTCGAAGGGCAGCTCGACCTTGGCCTGGGTGCGACCAGCGGTCAGGGTGTAAGCGCGGACGAACCGTGCCTTCTGCGCGGGCGCGTCCGGCTCGTCACGGGTCTCATGCGCCGCCATGGTGGGTCACCCGGCCGCGCCGCTGAGCGGGACGCGCGCGCGGGCCTGGACCATCCGGCCCACCCGGTCGACCAGCAGCGCCATCTCGTAGCCGACCTGACCGATGTCCGCGGCGTCCTGGGTCAGCACCGCGAGGTGCGACCCGTCGCCGACGCTCATCAGGAGCAGGAAGCCGTTCTGCATCTCCACCACCGTCTGGAGGACGGCGCCGCCGTCGAAGAGGCGAGCGGCCCCGACAGCGAGGCTCGCCAGTCCGGACGACACGGCCGCCACCTGCTCGGCACGGTCATCGGGGATGCTCGCACTGGCGGCCATCAGCAGGCCGTCGGCGGAGACGAGGATCGCGTGAGCGGTGTCCGGGACGTCGTCGACGAACTTCGACACGACCCAGTCGAGGTCGCGCGCATCGCCGGCGGTGGCGAAGCTGTTGATGTCGGTCATACCCTGCCTGCTTCCTTCTGGGGGGCATCGTGCGAGTCGGTGTCGTTCGTGGGATCGGGGTCGTCGGTCACGGCTGTTCGCCCGCGGGCCACCCCGGCCCGGTGCGCCGAGAGCCTGGCCCGGATCGCCTCAGGGTCGCGGACGACGGCGTTGGCCGCGGGGGAGACCCCGCCTGGGACCAACCGTCCGCCGGGTCGACGCATCGGGCAGCCCGGACTCGTTGCGCTGCAGCGGCGGCGTCTCGGCCACGCGGTCGGCCACCTCCCAGCCGGCCTCCACCTCGGAGTCCGCCCAGGGCACGTCGCCGTCGCCGCCGGCATTGAGCCAGTTGGAGCGCAGCGAGCGGAAGATCGGCGTCTCGAGCTCGTTGCCGTGGTGCTCGACAGGAGTGCTCGCGTCGAGTGGCGACGCCGCGACGGGGGCCGCGACGGGGGCCGCGACGGTCGGCCGATCGGGAGCGTGCTCCGCGACGGGCTCATCGTCGTCCAGGTGCCGGGCAGCCTGCGCGGGCTCGGGCTCGGGCTCGCGCGTCGGGCTCGGGCTCGGGGGTCGCGCTCTCGGCCACCAGCACGTCGTCCTGGTCGGCGGGCTCGTCCTTGTCGTCGGCCTCGTCCAGGTCGTCCGCGCGAGCGGGCCGCTCGAACGGCGAGCGCGAGGGCAGCGCGAAGATCTGGGCGCCCTGCTGCTCCTCGTCGTCGTGCTCGTCGACGTCGGCGGGCTCCTTCGCTGCCGCGGACGGCGCCAGCGGGTCGAGCAGCTCGTCGGCTTCGCCGGAGCCGACAGCATCGCCGGGGCCCTCTGCCGTGGACGGGGCAGTGGACGGGGCACTGGACGGGGCACTCGGACGGGCCGCTGGCGGCGGCGTCCGCTGCGCCCAGGGCCGCGAGCGGCTCCTTGCGGGCTCCCAGGAAGAAGTTCTTGGCGCCGGGGCTGTCCGACGTGGTGCGTCCCGCGCCCGGCCGGTCCTCCGCCCCGGGCGTGCGCTGCGGCAGGCTGCGACCCTCGGCGTCGGTCACCGCGAGCGACCCCGCTCCCGTCGCGCCGGGACGGCGCTGCGGCAGGCCGATGACGGCGTTGATGGCCGCCTCGATGGTGTGCAGCTCCTGCTCGGCGGGCGGGTCAGCGACCTCGGGCTCGCCGGCGACAGGCGTCTTGTACGGGCTGGCCGACGCTGCAGCGGGTGGCGCGGGCTTGCGCGGCTCGACGACGTCGGCCTCGTCCCCACGGCGCAGCAGGTTGCGGGGGAGCACGACGGTGGCGGTCGTGCCGCCGCGCTCGTTGCGCTCCAGCGCCACGGTGATGCCGTGCCGCTTGGCGAGCCGGCTCACCACGAGCAGGCCCATCCGGCGCGCGGTCTCGGCGGTGACCTCGCCGCCCGACCTCAGCACGTTGTTGAGCTCGGACATGGCGTCATGGTCGATGCCGAGTCCGGCGTCGTTGACCCGGATCGTCGTCGCCGTGATGGTCGTGGTCGTCATGACCAGGACCGGCGCGGTGGGCGGCGAGTACGCGAGCGCGTTGTCGAGCAGCTCGGTCACCATGTGCACCACGTCGCCGGCGGCGATCGGCAGGATGCGGTCGCCAGGCGTCGACAGGATCTGCACGCGTTGGTAGTCCGCGACACCGGCGGTCGCGGCGTGGAGCGCGTCCGCCACGGTCAGGGTGTCGGGTGCGGCCGTCACCGGGGTGTCGGCGAGCACCATGAGGCTCTCCGCCGTCCGGCGCATGCGCGAGGCGAGGTGGTCGAGACGGAAGAGGCTCTCGAGGCGCTTCGGGTCCTCCTCGTCGCGCTCCAGCGTCTCGATGAGACCGAGCTGCTGGTTGATCAGCGTGGTGTTGCGGCGCGAGAGGGTCACGAACATCTCGCCGACCTGGCTACGCAGGGCGGCCTCTCCGGACGCCAGGTGGACGGCCTGGCGGTGCAGGTCGTCGACGGCCCGCGCCAGCTGGCCCATCTCCTCGGTGGTGGTGACGTCGATCGTCTGGATCTCCGCGGGCTCGCCGCCGGCGCGGATCGCCTCGACGGCGGCGGGAAGCTGCTCGTTGGCCACGCGCAGCGCACCCTCACGCACCTTGCGGATCGGGTTCAGCAGCCAGCGCGAGACCAGCAGCGCCAAGATGATCGCGGCCAGCAGGGCGAGGCCGGTCACGACCGAGTTGACGATGGCCAGGGTCCGGGCCTCGCTGGCGGCGCTGGCCAGGGCGTCCTCGACCGAGGTGAACAGGTCGGCCGTGAGCTCGTCGTACGGCGCGTAGGCCTCCTCGCCGCCCAGGTCGAAGGCGATGCCCGTGGCGGGCTCGCCGGCGAGAGCGGCCTCCATCGTGGTGTCGAGCGCAGACTTCACGCTGCCGAAGTGGAGGGCGTTCTGCTGCTTGAGCTGCAGAACGAGCGGGGTCGTGGGGCCGAGCGCCACGCCGAGGCGATCGATCGCGGCGGCCTCGACGCCGACCTCGGAGGACAGCTCGACCGGGTTGGCGGCCGTGGCGGCGCCGTAGGCCACCTGCAGCTGCTGCATTGCGAGCGACAGCCGACCGTCGAGCGTGTGGTCGAGGAGCTCGAGCTCCGGGTTCGGGTCGAGCTGGGCGTTGGCGATCGTCCCGATGAGCACGGTCACGCCGCGGTGGAGCTGGCGGACCTGCGAGGTGGACTGGCCGAGGCTGACGTAGGCGTCCTCGTTGCGCAGCTGGTTGGACAGCTGCAGCAGCGTGTCGACGGCCTCGCGCTGCTCGGCGTTGAGGTCGGCGGAGTCGGCGGCGTCCTCGAGGGCGACGGCAGCGTCGTCCACCCCCGCGATCGCGGCCTCGAGCTCCTCGGGCGAGACCCCCTTGGTCCGGGACATGACGGCGGTCTGCTCGGCGGCGGACAGGTAGGCCACGGCCGGCGGCAGCACCGTCACCTGGCTCGCCGAGGTCGTGTAGTTGGTCGCCTGCTCCAGCTCGGTCTGCACCCGGAGGGCACCGAACACGGCGGCGAGCAGCATCGGGATGGCGAGCGCCAGGGCCAGCTTGCGCCGAAGCGGCCACGCAGAGACAGCGAAACGGTTCTGTGCCATCGTTCACCTGGTCCGGTCGAGGGATATGCCGCCGGGGGGCTCGGCGACCGGTGACCCGTTCGGGTCTTTGCTCACGATATGGATTCGCGAACCCGTGCGTGGCCGAATCGGCCAAATGCCGTGCTCACCGGGGGTCTCGCGAGGCTATCCAAATCCCCCTCGGGTGCGCCACCTTTACTTTTGCGCGAGCGATCTCGGTGGGGGTTGTCGGTGCCGGGTTCTAGGCTCGTCACATGCGACCAGTGACCGATCTCGAGCGCCGCGTGGCGCCCTTCCGGGTCGTCTCCGACTACCAGCCCTCAGGTGACCAGCCGACGGCGATCACCGACATCACCCGACGCATCCAGGGCGGTGAGAAGGACGTCGTGCTCCTCGGCGCTACGGGCACCGGCAAGACGGCCACCGTCGCCTGGGTTGCCGAGCAGGTCCAGCGGCCGCTGCTCGTGCTGCAGCCCAACAAGACGCTGGCCGCCCAGTTCGCCAACGAGCTGCGCGAGCTGTTCCCCGACAACGCGGTCGAGTACTTCGTCTCCTACTACGACTACTACCAGCCCGAGGCCTACGTGCCCCAGACCGACACCTACATCGAGAAGGACTCCTCGATCAACGAGGAGGTGGAGCGGCTGAGGCACTCGGCGACCAACTCGCTGCTGACCCGTCGTGACGTGATCGTGGTGTCGACGGTGTCGTGCATCTACGGCCTCGGCACCCCGCAGGAGTACGTCGACCGGATGCTCCGGCTGCGCGTCGGCGACGAGCACGACCGCGACTCGGTGTTGCGGCGCCTCGTCGAGATCCAATACACGCGCAACGACATGTCGTTCACCCGCGGCACCTTCCGGGTCCGCGGGGACACCCTGGAGATCTTCCCGGTCTACGAGGAGCACGCGGTCCGCGTGGAGTTCTTCGGAGACGAGATCGAGCGACTGATGACACTGCACCCGGTGACGGGCGAGGTGATCACCGACGACAAGGAGCTCTACGTCTTCCCGGCCACCCACTACGTCGCCGGTCCCCAGCGGATGGAGCGGGCCATCGCTGGCATCGAGACCGAGCTCGAGGAACAGCTCGCCACGTTCGAGCGGCAGGGCAAGCTGCTGGAGGCCCAGCGGCTCCGGATGCGCACGACCTACGACGTCGAGATGATGCGCCAGGTCGGCTCCTGCTCGGGGATCGAGAACTACTCGATGCACATCGACGGTCGCACGCGGGGGTCCGCTCCCAACTGCCTGCTGGACTACTTCCCCGAAGACTTCCTGATGGTCATCGACGAGTCGCACGTCGCGGTGCCCCAGGTCGGCGGGATGTACGAGGGCGACATGTCGCGCAAGCGCAACCTGGTCGACCACGGCTTCCGGCTGCCGAGTGCCATGGACAACCGGCCGCTGCGGTGGGAGGAGTTCCTCGACCGGATCGGCCAGACGATCTACCTCTCCGCCACCCCGGGCAAGTACGAGCTCGACAAGGTCGGCGGGGTGGACAACACCGTCGAGCAGATCATCCGGCCCACCGGCCTGATCGACCCCGAGGTCGTGGTCAAGCCGACCAAGGGCCAGATCGACGACCTCATCCACGAGATCAACAGCCGGGTCGAGAAGAACGAGCGGATCCTGGTGACCACCTTGACCAAGAAGATGTCGGAGGACCTCACCGACTACCTCCTCGACGCCGGCATCCGCACCCGCTACCTCCACTCTGAGGTCGACACCCTCAAGCGCATCGAGCTGCTGCGCGACCTACGGCTCGGGGAGTACGACGTCCTGGTCGGCATCAACCTCCTGCGCGAGGGCCTCGACCTGCCGGAGGTGTCGCTCGTCTCGATCCTCGACGCCGACAAGGAGGGCTTCCTGCGCTCCGACAAGTCGCTGATCCAGACCATCGGCCGAGCAGCTCGCAACGTGTCGGGCCAGGTGCACATGTACGCCGACAAGATCACGCCGTCGATGGAGTCGGCCATCGACGAGACCAACCGCCGCCGGGCCAAGCAGGTCTCCTACAACACCGAGCACGGCATCGACCCGACGCCGCTGCGCAAGAAGATCGCCGACATCACCGCCATGCTCGCCCGCGAGGACGAGAGCACCGAAGAGCTGTTGGCGACCTACCAGCACCTCGACCCGCGCTCGAAGAAGGCGCCGGTGCCGGGGTTGTCCAGGATGCGCGAGTCCTCACCCGACCTGGCCGGCCTGCCCAGCGGCGACCTGGCCGAGCTGATCCAGCAGCTGACCGACCAGATGAAGCACGCGGCAGCGGAGCTCCAGTTCGAGCTGGCGGCTCGGCTGCGCGACGAGATCCAGGGGCTGAAGAAGGAGCTGCGCTCCATGATGGAGGCCACCAAGTAGGCCACCACCTGGGGCAGTGTGGCTCGACTCGGTCCTGGGTACGGTGGCGGACATGACCACCATCGATCTCGGGCGACCGGTCCAGGGTGACGTCGTCGAGCTGATCCTCGACGACCACCGCCGCTTCGAGACCCTGCTGCGCGACCTGCGGGACTCCAGCACCGACCGCGACGCCGTACGGCAGGCGTTCTCGGCCCTGCACGTGGCGCATGCCCTCGCCGAGGAGGAGCACGTGTACCCGAAGCTGCGCCGCAAGGGCGCCGTCAGCGGTCACGAGGCCGAGCACGGCGAGGAGGAGCACGCAGAGGGCCACGAGGCCCTGCTCGCCGTCCTGGAGCTGAAGGGCACCGACACGCAGGCGTTCGACGACGCCGTCGAAGAGCTGGCCAAGGTCGTCAACCACCACCTCACCGAGGAGGAGCTGACGATCCTGAACCCCGCGCGCGAGGAGGTCGGTGACCAGGCCCGTGCCGATCTCGGCGACGCCTTCGCCACGGCACGCAACGGGCACCTCGACTCGGGCTGCGGCAGCCTCACCCAGGTCCGCACGATCGTCGCCGCCGCCCGCCGCGAGGGCCTGCTCGACGATGACGAGGACAGCGAGGAGTAGCCCGTGGACGTCCGCCAGATGCAGGAGCACTGCCTGGCCAAGCCGGGGGCGTGGCCGGACAATCCCTGGGACCACGAGTGGCCGGTCGTCAAGGTCGGGCCGGGAGAGGCGGGCAAGATCTTCGCGTTCCTCTCCGCAGGCGGGGTCGGCGTGAAGGGCGGCGCGACCCGCGAGGTGGCCGACGAGTGGCTGCAGCGCTACCCCGACGACGCCTCGGTGATGGCCTACATCGGCCGGTCCGGATGGAACGACCTCGCCTTCGACGGCGCGATCCCCGATGACGACCTGCTCGAGGCTGTCGAGGAGTCCTACCGGCTCGTCGTGTCCAAGCTGCCCAAGAAGCACCGGCCCGACGGCTGGGACGGCTGAGGCCCGCTCGTTACCCGCGGCGTGCGGAGCGGGCGTTGGTGAGCCCGACCAGCCGGGCGATGACGAGGGCGACGTACAGGACCCCGACGACCTGCTCGACCATCACGACGGCCCGCGCGTGCGGCAGCACCGGCATCACGTCGGAGAGCCCGACGCTGGTGAGCGTCGTGAACGACAGGAACAGCAGCTCGAACCACGAGCGCGCGCCCTCGCCGTCGTACGCCACGAACGAGCCCGGCCACACGACCTGCACCGCGACGTAGAGATAGGCGAACCCCCAGGCCACGACGGTGAACGCGGCTCCGGTGGCGTAGAGCTCGTCGCGGGTGACCTTGTCGTCGTGGAAGAGATATCGGATCATCCCGTAGGAGATGTAGAAGTAGAACGGCGCGTGCAGCAGCGCCGACGTCAGCGTCACCCACTGCTCGCCGGGCAGCACCGCCTCGAGGAGGCTGAAGACCATCGCGGGACCGCCGAGCAGCACCGCCATCCAGGTCAGCGCCGGTGTCCGCCGCACGGCCCAGAGGGCGACCAGCACCAGCAGGGTGCCGACCGCGCCGAGCAGTGCGCGGCCGGGGGCGGAGTCGTCGACGAAGGGGTAGGCGAGGATCGCCAGCAGCTGGCCGAAGAGCAGCACGGCGGACGGGTGGCTGCGGGCCGCCTCCAGGATGCGCCTCATGCGGGCGGGAGCTCCCCACGCCTGCGGAGCTCCTTGGCCTGCTTCTTCTCCAGGTAGATCACGTTGTCGGCGACCCGTTGCTCCCGCGAGGTCTGGATCTTCAGCACGTTCATCAGCGCCGCGATCGTGACGAACGCGGGCCAGGGGAAGCCGCGCGTCGTGGCGGCCCAGATCGTCCAGGTGATCGCGGAGACGAAGAGCAGCCCGTAGACAGCCTCGCGCCGGTCGGAGCGCCACTTCTCCGCGGCCTTGGCCTGCAGCTCGTCGGGACGCATCAGCCCGGCTGGGCGGCGTACGGCCGGCGTGATCGGCACCAGGTCGCTGACCAGCGGCGGCAGGTCGCCGAGCGTGCGGGCGTGGGTCACCTGGTCGGAGCGCTCGTCGAACTCCTCCCGGTCCAGGCGCCCGTCCGCGAACGCCTCTGCCAGCAGCTGCCGTACGACGTCGCGGTCCTTGTCGGCTGCGCGCAGGCCGGCACTCCCCGGCTCGCGCGGGTCCCGCTCGAAGGCCGACCACCAGTCCGTCACGAGAAATCATCCTGCCAGCCGGGTCCCCACCGCCGGCGCGGGACGCTTGCCGTGGCTCGGCCTGGCAGCGAGGATCGCCACGTGCCGTCCGACGTCGAGACCGACCTGCTCATCATCGGCGCAGGGCCGACCGGGCTGTTCGCCGCCTACTACGCAGGCTTCCGCGGGCTGAGCGTGACCGTCGTCGACTCCCTCCCGGCACTGGGGGGCCAGGTCACCGCGATGTATCCGGAGAAGGCCATCCTCGACGTCGCAGGCTTCCCCGACATCAAGGGCCGCGAGCTCGTCGCCGGACTGGTCGAGCAGGCCTCGACCGCGGACCCGACGTACCTCCTGGACCGCAGCGCCCTGACGTTCGCCCAGCACCCCGACGCCGTCGAGATCGGTCTCGACGACGACACCCGGGTGATCGCCAAGGCGGTGATCATCACCGCCGGCATCGGGAAGTTCGCGCCGCGGCCGCTGCCGGCCGGCATGGACTGGGTCGGCCGGGGCGTGGAGTTCTTCGTGCCGAGCTTCGAGCCGTACGCCGGCAAGGACGTGGTCATCGTCGGTGGCGGCGACAGCGCGTTCGACTGGGCGCTGCACCTGGAGCCGGTGGCGTCGTCGGTGACGCTGGTCCACCGTCGCGACGCGTTCCGCGCCCACCAGCGCACCGTCGACCAGGTGAAGGCGCTGCCCGTCGAGATCATCACCAAGGCCCAGGTGACCGCCATGCGCGGCGACGGGACCCTCTCGCAGGTCGAGATCACGGTCGATGGTGCCGAGCCGGTGGTGCGACCCGCGCAGGCCGTCGTGGCGGCCCTCGGCTTCATCGCCGACCTCGGGGCGATCCAGACCTGGGGGCTGGAGACCGACAAGCGGCACGTCGTCGTCGACTCGGCGATGCACACGAACCTGCCGCGGGTCTTCGCGGCGGGGGACATCACGGAGTACCCCGGCAAGGTGCGGCTGATCGCTGTCGGCTTCGGGGAGGCGGCCACGGCCGTCAACAACGCCGCGGTGGCCATCGACCCGACCGCGCACGTCTTCCCGGGCCACTCGAGCGAAGGGAGCTGAGCCATGACCGACGGCATGCCCAAGGTGGAGGTGGACTTCGACACGTGTGCGTCCAACGGCCTCTGCGAGGCGTTGGCGCCGACGGTGTTCTACCTCGACGACGACGACTTCCTGCAGTTCCACAAGCAGGAGCTCGACGACGCCGACCTCGAGCCCGTACGTCGCGCGGTCGCGTCGTGCCCGACCGCGGCGATCAGCCTCCTGGAGCGCTGACTCTGTCTCGGGGGGCTCAGCAGGCGGGGGCGGCGCGGGACACCTTCGCCGCGCCGCGATAGGCGTCGATCTCGCGCACGCCCTGCTGCCAGCTCGCCAGCCACTTCGCGCCGGCGTCCTGCAGGGAGAGGTGCCCCATCTTGAGCATGTCCATGTCCTCGACGTGCTCCGCCCAGGTCGCGAGGGCACGCCGGGCGGCGAGCCAGGTCGCCTCGTCAGCCGCGACCCTGGCTGCGCAGTCACGGACCTCGGTCGACGCGCGCCCCAGCCGCTGGGGGGTGGGACAGTCGATGCCCCGCCGCTCCGCCTCGTCGCCGGCCTCGTCGAACGCGGCCAGGCGTCGCTGCGCGCCGACCCGGGTGCGATCCCAGAAGTCCGCGGCCTGCTGAGGCGTGATCTCCCCGACGACCAGCTTGTTCATCGCGCCGACGTGCACCCGCCACTGGTCCATCGCGGGGCCGGCGGCATCGAGCGGCGCCCTGAGCCTGGCCACCGCGTCGACGCAACGGTCGTGCCGTGTGCGCGTGACGACGGGGGCAGCTGCCGGTTCGGACAGGAGTGACGACGCGCGCGTGGGGGGCGGCGTCGTCGAGCCCGCGTCGGCCTCACCGCCCATCAATGCCGACCCGGCCCACACGAGCCCCAGGATCACCGCCCCGACGAGCAGCCCGACGGCGAATGCCGGCAGCGAGGGTGTGGGGTCGACGGTGGTGCCAGCGTCCGAGTCCGGTCCGAGAGAAGCACTCATGCAGCCACTGTGCGACGCGCGAGAGCGTGCGGGTGCTGCAGCTGATCCCTTTACCTTGTCTCGGGTAGACCGTCCGGCCTCGGCCTACCTGACGAGCAGGCGTACGGCGTCGTCCAGCCGGGCCCCCACGTCGTCGGCGGTGGTCCGGCCGGTGACCCAGCCGACGAGAGCGGCGAGCCAGACGTCGGCGAGCACCTGCGCCGTACGCCGCTCCGCCTCCGTGACGGGCCGGTCCGCCGCCATCGCACCGGTCAGCAGCGAGCCCACCAGCTCCTCGACCCGGCCGATCTCCTCGGCCACCGAGGAGTCGGCGAACATGAACGCGCGGGTCATCGCCTCGGTCAGGAGCGGCTCGCGCTGCAACGCCCGGGTCTGACCCTCGAGGACGTGGCGCACCCGCTCCCGGGCCGTCGAACCGGGAGCCGGCACCGCCCGCTGCCGGGCCTCGGCCTCCTCGAAGCGCTCGCGCAGCAGCGACACGAGCAGGTGCACCTTGGACGGGAAGTAGCGGTAGAGGGTGCCGAGCGCGACGTCTCCCCGGTCGGCGACCTCGCGCATCTGGACCGCGTCGAACCCGCCCTCGCTGGCCAGCTCGGCGGTGGCCGCGAGGATGCGTCGTCGGCGCTCGCGCTGGGCGGCCGACCGGGCCTGCGTCGTGGCCTTGGTCATGGTCAGCCATGATAGGAACACGTTTCACCCACGGGAACGCCGCTCAGTCCGGTGCCCCAGCGGAAAGCCCAGACACAGGTCGGAGGTCGCGATGCGCGTCGCGCTGCTGTCGTACCGCAGCAAGCCGCACTGCGGCGGCCAGGGCGTCTACGTCCGCCACCTGAGCCGAGAGCTGGTCCGGCTGGGCCACGACGTCGAGGTCTTCAGCGGTCAGCCCTATCCCGAGCTCGACGACGGCGTGCGCCTGACCACGGTGCCCAGTCTCGACCTCTACCGCGAGCCCGATCCGTTCCGGGTGCCACGGCTGCGTGAGTTCAGGGACCTCGTCGACGTGCAGGAGTTCCTGATCATGTGCACCGCGGGGTTCCCCGAGCCACGCACGTTCGCCCGCCGCGTGGCGAAGGTGCTCGCCGGCCGTCGGGGCGACTTCGACGTGGTGCACGACAACCAGGTGCTGGGACACGGCATCCACGCGATCGAGCACGATCTGGGCCTGCCCGTCGTCACCACCATCCATCACCCGATCACCCTCGACCGGCGCATCGACCTGGCCGAGGCGACGGGGTGGCGGCGCCGGCTGACACTGCGCCGGTGGTACGGCTTCCTCCGCATGCAGGTCGCCGTCGCGCGTGGGGCGAGCCACGTGCTCACGCCGTCGGAGTCGTCCAAGCGCGACGTGGTCGGTGACTTCGGCGTTCCGGCCGACCGGATCGAGGTCATCCCGCTCGGCGTGGACGACGGCTTCGTCCCCCCGACCGCGCCTCGAGTGCCCGGGCGGTTGCTCGCGATGGCCAGCGCCGACGCCCCGATGAAGGGCATCACCACCCTCCTGGAGGCGTTCGCCAAGCTGCGCGTCGAGCGACCCGAGCTCGAGCTCTACCTGGTGACCAAGCCGCGACCGGGCGGCCGGACCGAGCAGCTCGTCCGAAGCCTGGACGTCGAGCGGCACGTGCACTTCGTCCACAGCGTCTCCGAGGTCGAGCTGGTGGAGCTGATGGGCTCGGCCGAGGTCGCCTGCGTGCCGTCCCTCTACGAGGGGTTCTCGCTGCCGACCGCCGAGCTGATGGCCTGCGCCACGCCGCTCGTCGTCTCGCGGGCGGGGGCGATCCCCGAGGTGGTCGGGCCGGACGGCGAGTGCGCCGACCTCGTCACGCCGGGCGACGTGGGCGAGCTTGCCGCCGCGATCGCCGCGCTGCTCGACGACCCGGCGCGCCGCGCCGGCATGGGGGCTGCCGGCCGCGTCCGCGCGCTCGAGCGGTTCAGCTGGGCGGCCGTGGCCAAGGCCACCGCGGGCGCCTACGAGCGGGCGCTGGCCGACCGGGCTGGCCCGTGCTGACCGTCGACCTCGACCGGCTCGGCCTGCAGCCCGGCGAGCGGGTGCTCGACCTCGGCTGCGGGGGAGGGCGCCACGCCTTCGAGATGTACCGCCGCGGCGCCGACGTGGTCGCCTTCGACCAGGACGCCGATGAGCTGGCGAAGGTGCGCGACCTGTTCGTGGCGATGCGCGAGGCCGGAGAGGTGCCGGCGGGCGCCGAGGCCGACGTGAAGGAGGGCGACGCGCTCGCCCTTCCGTTCGCCGACGGCGAGTTCGACCGGGTCGTCGCCGCGGAGATCCTCGAGCACGTGCCGGCCGACCTCCAGGCGTTGGCCGAGCTGGTCCGCGTGACCCGTCCCGGGGGCACGGTGGCCCTCACCGTCCCGCGGTGGTTCCCCGAGGTCGTGTGCTGGAAGCTCTCGCGGGCCTACCACGACACCCCCGGCGGTCACATCCGGATCTACACCGCCGAGGAGCTGCTCGCGAAGGCCCGCGGCGCCGGCCTCGAGCACCTCGACACCCACTACGCGCACGGGCTGCACGCGCCGTACTGGTGGCTGAAGTGCGCCGTCGGGGTGCACAACGACGACAACCCCGCCGTCAGGGCGTACCACCGGCTCCTGGTCTGGGACATCATGAAGAAGCCCCGCACGACCCGCTACGCCGAGCGCCTGCTCGATCCCGTGGTCGGCAAGTCGATGGTGATGTACTTCCGAAAGCCAGCGGTGGTGGCGGAGTCCGAGGCGTGCTGACGCCGGGGGAGGTCGCGGCGACCGCCGGGTCGATCGTCGCCATGCAGGAGACGTCCGGGGCGATCCCCTGGACGACCGGCCAGCACACCGACGTGTGGAACCACGTGGAGTCCGCGATGGCGTTGGTCGTCGCGGGCCGGGTGCGCGAGGCGGAGCGGGCCTATCGGTGGGCGGTCTCGCAGCAGCGCTCCGACGGCTCGTGGCCGATGAAGATCGTGGCCGGCGAGGTCGAGGACGCCAGTGGCGAGACCAACATGTCGGCGTACCTCGCCGTGGGCGCCTGGCACCACTGGCTGGTGCGTCGCGACAGCGCGTTCGTGCAGACCCTGTGGCCGGCGGTACGCCGTGCCCTCGACTGGGTCGTGGGGATGCAGCTGCCGTGGGGAGGCATCGCGTGGTCCCAGGAGTGGGTCGAGGGCGCACCCGGGCCGGTGAACGCCGAGGCGCTGCTGGCCGGCTCGTCGAGCATCCACCACGCGCTGCGAGCGGGCGTGGCCCTGTCGGAGCTGCTGGGTGACCCGCAGCCGGCGTGGGAGCTGGCGGGCGGGCGGCTCGGCCACGCGCTGCGCGAGCACCGCGACCTGTTCCTCGACAAGGGCACGTTCTCCATGGACTGGTACTACCCGGTGCTCGCCGGCGCGGTCCGCGGCGCTGCGGCGCACCGGCTGTTGGCAGGCCGGTGGGACGAGTTCGTGGTGCCCGGGCTCGGCGTCCGCTGCGTCGACACCAACCCCTGGGTGACCGGGGCCGAGTCGTGCGAGCTCGTGCTCGCGCTCGACGCGATCGGTGACCGCGACCGGGCCCGGCAGGTGCTCGCCGACGTGCAGCACCTCCGTGCGGCCGACGGGGCCTACTGGACCGGCTACGTCTACCCCGACGACGTCAACTGGCCGGCTGAGCACACGACGTACACCGCCGGCGCGATGATCCTGGCCACCGACGCGCTCACCGACACCACGGCCGGCGCCGACGTGTTCCGTGGCGCCACGATGCCGGCCTTCGCCGACCTGCCGCTGGGCTGCTCCTGCCCCCGGCCGGCCACACCCGTGCTGACCCGGGTGTGACCGACCGGCGAGCCCGATGTCGGCCCGGCGCCGTCGACTCAGCTGACGTCGATGGCCCGGGCGATGAGCTGGTTGTTGGTGCCGCGGAGATAGAGGTACGTGGCGTTCGGCCTGGTGACCAACGCCGGCGCGGAGCCGGCCGGCGAAGGTGCGCTGCGAACCTGCCACGTCTGGGGTGCGTTGTCTTCCTGGACCCGGATCCACGCGACCTGCGTGCTGCTCACGCGGACGGCGACAACGACGTGGTCACCGACGCGAACGGCGGCAGGCGCTGACCTCGGCAGCATCCACCCGCCGTGTGGCATGGGCGCGTTCCACCAGCCGGTACCGGGATGAAGCTCCTTGCACACGACCTGCACGGGCTGCCAGCTGTCACCGCCGTAGCAGACCCTGATGTACCCATCGGGTCCGATGAGCGCGGCAGGGCCGGTGCCCAGGTGGCGAACGTCCGGGACGGCGCTCACGCTCGGAGAGCCCCCGTCGCGGATTGCGACCCACTGCAGGCCCACGGCGTCACGGTCGTCGGTGCTGCGGTAGAACACGTCGACGCGGTCGGGGGCGATCGAGACGGCCGACGGCCCGGAGTCCATCGCCTCGGCGCCGGCCACGGGGTGCCAGGCGCCCCAGCCGCCTCCCCAGGTGAAGGTCTTCTGCCACAGGGCGTTCTCGGTGCCGCGGCCGAAGAGGTCGAGGCGTTGGCCGTCGGGGCGCCAGGCGGCGGCGACGGTGGAGCCGGGGGAGAGGGTGGCACCCAGGTTGTGTTCGGGGCCGGTCGCTCCGTTGGTGACCACGCGTTGGATGACGGCGTTGTGCTCGTCGAGGTAGAAGAGGTCGTGCTGGTCGGGCTGCCCGGGGGTGGCGGGGCGGGGGGCCACGGTGGGCGCAGAGGTCATCACGCCACCGCCGGGCACGGTCTGCCACGCCGAGTAGACGATGGTGATGGCGCCGTGCGCGCCGGGTTCGCCGAGGCTGGCGGTGGCGCCGGCGGGTGCGTAGCCGCTGCCGCCGCCTCCGCCGGCGCCGGCGGTGATGCCGCCGCCGCCTCCGCCGCCGCCGTACCAGCCGCCGCCTCCGCCGCCGCCCCAGCCGCGGAACTGGTCGCAGCGCCTGCCGTTGCCGCTGACCAGGGACCCGCCGGCGCCGCCCCTGCCGCGGTTGTCGGAGTGGCCGAGCCCGCCCATCTCGCCGGGGGTGGGGTAGGCAGGGTCCCAGAAGCCGCAGCCGTTGTAGAGATAGTTGACGGGGCTGGACGGACCGCCCTTGAACCCGGGGCCGTTGGTGGTGGCTCCGCCGCCTCCGCCGGCGCCGACCCAGGACCCGGAGACGTTCCCGCCCTGGTGGCCGTTGCCGGTGCCGCCGCCGTCGCCGCCGGCACCGGGGATGCCGTGGGGGGCGTTGTCGTAGGTGATGGCCGAGCCTGCGCCGCCGCCGCCGCCGGCGACCAGGACCCGGCTGTCGATGTCGTACGGCGCGGTGCGGATGTCGGAGGCGCCGCCGCCGCCGCCACCGCCGGGGTTGACGATGCCGGCGCCGTTGGCGCCGCCGTTCCAGCCGCCGACGCCGGCCTTGACCGGGTCGGTGTCATTGCCGCCCTTGCCGCCGACGAAGAGCTGGTAGGCCGTGCCGGGGGTCACCTCCATGCTGGTGGTGAGGCCGCCGCCTTGGCCACCGGGTCGGCCACCGGCGTTGCCGCCCGCTGCGCCGACAACGGTGAACGTGGCTGCTTCTACGCCGGCCGGCACGACCCAGTCCTGCTTGGCGCCGATGTGGTCGAAGGTGCAGGTCGTCACCAGAGCCGTGGTCGTGCAGCCGGCCGGAGAACTGGCCGGAGAACTGGCCGGAGAACTGGCCGGCGCCGCCAGCGCTGCCGGGGCGGTGGACACCCCCACCCCCAGGGTGACTGCGGCCAGGGCGGGCGCCACGGTGGCAGCGGTCAGCCCGGTCACCGCCCGTCGGCGTACGTTCGTGCGCCACCGGGGCGCGTTGGCTGTGGTTGCTCGCATCGTGCGATTCCTATCGCCGTGCCCAGGCCGAGTGCGTGGGGCCCGCCGAGAATGACCGAACGCCCGCCCGGGGACAGCCGCAAATGCCGCACAACTGCCACCGGCGGTCACACCCGTGCTGGCACGGGTGTGACCGACCGGCGAGCTGGTTGTCGGTACCGCGCAGGAGCCGATGGCGCAGCGGTCGTCGACTCAGGCGTCGGGGAAGGACTTGACCGTGACTTGTTGTCGTTGCCTCGCACGTAGACGTACTGGCCACCGTCTGGTCGAGGCATCAGGGCCAGGGCCGAGGTAGCCGGCGACGGTGGTGTGCCGCCCCACCACGTGACCGGATGGTGGAGATGGTCGAACCTGAACCAGGTGATCCCTCCGTCGGTGCGGTAGACCACCAGATCGATGCCTCCGGCGGAGGTCAAGGTGGGCGTCGAGTTGATCTCAGGCAGCTGGCTGAACCCCCTGACCACGGCTGGTCTTCCCCCGGATGCCAGACCGCCTGCTGCAGGGTCGACTTCCCGATTCCGTAGTAGACGGTGATGTAGCCACCGGGATTGGCGGCGGCGGTCGGCCCGGTGCTCAAATGCCGCACAACCGCGGTCGGTGAAAGGAGCCTCAGCCGATGGCGTCGCCGGCTGCACCGACGGTCCGGGTGAGCACCCGCAGCGATCCCGCGCGCTCGGCGGCGTCGAAGCAGCCGCTGGCAAGGGCCCGCTGCCAGACGTGGTACGGCGCCTGGCCGCCGTCCTCCGGGCGCTCGAACACGTCGTGGATCGCCAATGCTCCGCCGGCGACGAGCCAGCGCGCCCATCCGGAGTAGTCCGCCTGCGCAGAGTCCTCGCCGTGTCCGCCGTCGATGAACAGCATCGACAGCGGCGTGCGCCAGTGCGCAGCGACCGTCGCGCTGGCCCCGACCACGGGAATCACGACGTCCTCGAGGCCGGCTTCGGCCAGGGTCCGTCGCAGGAACGGCAGCGAGTCCATGCGTCCGGTCGCCGGGTCGACCACGTCGGGGTCGTGATGCTCCCAGCCCGGCTGGATCTCCTCCGAGCCGCGGTGGTGGTCCACGGTGAACACGACGGCTCCCGGAGCCCCGCCGAGTGCGAGCGCCGCGGCCCCGAGGTAGACCGCCGACTTCCCGCAGTAGGACCCCACCTCGAGGACCGGCCCCAGCGCGAGCTGCGCTCGAGCGACGCGGTGCAGCAGCAGCCCCTCGTCCTCGGGCATCCAGCCCTTCGCCGCCCGCGCGTGGTGGAGCAGGTCGACAGGCATTGCGGGTCCAGCGCCGGGCACGCCGGCACCCTACGCGGAGAGGTAGCGTCCGGCTCGTGACGGCGCCGACCCTCGACGACCTGGTCGCAAGGCTGCGCGCGGCAGGGTGCGTGTACGCCGAGGACGAGGCTGCTCTGCTCCTCGAGGCTGCCGCCGACGACCCGGCGGCGCTCGAGCCCCTGGTGGCCCGGCGGGTCGCCGGTGAGCCGCTCGAGCACCTGCTCGGCTGGGCGTCGTTCGGCGGCGTCCGCGTGCGGGTCGGCCATGGTGTCTTCGTGCCCCGGCCACGCTCGGAGCTGCTCGTCGAGCAGGCCCTGGCCCGCCTGCCGGCGCGGTCGCCGCTCGTCATAGATCTGTGCTGCGGGTCCGGCGCGCTCGGGCTGGCCGTGGCGACGCGCCGCCCGGACGTCGAGCTGCATGCGGCGGACGTCGATCCCGTCGCCGTCGGGTACGCCCGGCTCAACCTCAGAGCGGTCGGGGGTGCGGCGTACGTCGGCGACCTCTGGGCGGCCCTGCCGACGCGGCTGCGCGGGCTCGTCGACGTCGTCGTCGCCAACGTGCCCTACGTGCCGACCGACGAGGTGGCGACGATGCCCGCGGAGGCTCGCGAGCACGAACCCAGGGCCGCGCTCGACGGCGGCGGCGACGGCCTCGACGTGCTGCGGCGACTCGGCCTGGAGGCACCGGCCTGGCTGGCACCGGGCGGATCCCTGCTGGTGGAGACGTCCCGCGCCCAGGCCGACGTCGCCGCGGAGATCATGGCCGGCGTCGGGCTGACGCCCGAGGTGATCGCGAAACCAGATGTCCGGGTCGTCGTCGGTCGTGCGAGGGTCGGAGCATGACGGACCCCAAGGAGACGTTGATCGGCTACCTCCAGCGCGCCCGCGACGCGGTCGTGTGGAAGCTCGAGGGCGCGTCGGAGTACGACGTCCGCCGGCCGATGACGCCGACCGGCACCAACCTCCTCGGCCTGGTCAAGCACCTGGCGAGCGTCGAGGCGGGTTACTTCGGCGACAGCTTCGGGCGGCCGTGGCCCGAGGAGCTGCCCTGGTTCGCCGACGACGCCCCGCCGAACGACGACATGTACGCCTTCGCCGACGAGAGCCGCGAGCAGGTGCTCGACTTCTACCGCCGCGTGTGGGCGCACGCCGCCGAGACCTTCGCGGCCTCCGACCTCGACACCCCGGGACAGGTGCCCTGGTGGCCGCCGGAGCGGCGCGACACCACCCTGCACACCCTCCTGGTGCACATGGTGGCCGAGACCAACCGCCATGCCGGGCACGCCGACATCGTGCGCGAGACCCTCGACAACCAGGTCGGCCTCCGCGCGGACGTCTCCAACCTCCCCGAGGACGGGTTCGACTGGCCGGCGTACGTCGCGCGGGTGGAGCAGGCCGCGCGGTTGGCCTCGGGACGTACGGTCGAGCCATGAGCGACCACTACGTCGTCACCGACCGCAAGAACCGCCCGGCCAGCGCCGTCGTGGCCATCGTGGTCGCGATCCTCACCGGCGGCTACATGCTGCCGTGGGCGATCGCCGCGGTGCGCGGCACCGCCAACTCGTGGTCGGTGTTCTGGATCAACCTGCTGCTCGGCTGGACCGTCGTCGGCTGGATCATCGCGCTGGTGATGGCGATCCGCGAGCACCGCATCGTCGCCATTCGCTGACCGGTGGAGCTGCGCGAGCTCGAACCCGGCGACACCGACGGCGTGGCGGCGTTCGTGGCCGTCGACAACGCCCGGCACGTGGATGCGCCCTGGATGGCCCCCGCGACGACGTACCGGCGCGAGATGATCATGCGCCACGGCTGGGACGGCGACGTCTGGCCGCACTACCTCGCCACCGTCGGCGGCGAGCCGGTCGGCTGGCTGGTCGTGGTCTACAGCACCTGGGACAACCCGGACCTGTGCTGGCTGCAGCTGGTCGTCCACCCCGACCACCGACGCCGCGGCCACGGCACCGCGCTCGCGGAAGCAGGCTTCGAGGTCTGCCGCGCGATGGGTCGCAGGCTGGTCGGCATCGACGGCTGGGAGTCCGCGTCGACGACGGGCTTCGCGGCCCGGATCGGCATGGAGCAGAAGGCGCGCTCGGTCAACCGCCAGCAACACCTCGACGAGCTGCCGTCCGACCTGGTCGGGAGCGTGTACGCCGAGGCCGCCGCCCACGCCGGCGACTACACGCTCGAGCGGATCGCCGGCCCGGCGCCGGACGGGCTCCTCGAGGAGCTGTCCGTGGTCGCCGCGAGCATCAACGACGCCCCGATGGACGACCTGGAGATGGACGACGAAGACTATTCACCCGCGCGGATGCGGGCCTGGGAGGACGCGCTCTCCTCCTCGGGGCAGCGGTTCTACCGGGTCCTCGCCCGACACCGTCACACCGGCGCGCTGGCCGGCCACACCGTGGTGACGGTCGGCGTCGACGTACCGGACTTCGGTCAGCAGGAGGACACGACGGTCGCCCGTGAGCACCGCGGGCACCGGCTGGGGCTGCTCCTCAAGGCCGACATGGTGCGCTGGCTGACCGGATCGGACTCCGGTGCCGCCGCCGAGCCGGCCCTGCGGGTGATCGAGACCTACAACGCCGCGTCCAACGACCTGATGGTGGGCATCAACGAGCGGCTCGGCTATCGGGCGATGGGGCGGATCCTCGAGTTCCAGCGCCGCATCTGACCCACGCCGGCAGGAAGGATCAGGCCGATCGACCTGGATCTGTCAGGACCAGCGGACCGTCCGGTGTGACGGCGACGGTGTGCTCCATGTGGGCGCCGCGCGACCCGTCGTCGCTCTTGATGGTCCAGCCGTCCTTGTCGATGAAGATCTGGTCGGTGCTGTGCAGGAACCATGGCTCGATCGCGATCACCAGGCCCGCCTTCAGTGGATAGCCGCGCCCGGGTCGACCGTCGTTGGCGACGTGCGGGTCGCCGTGCATGGTCCGCCCGACGCCGTGCCCGCCGAACTGGAGGTTGACCTTGAGGCCGTCGGCGCGGGCCACCGAGCCGATCGCGTGGGAGATGTCGCCGATCTTGTTGCCGACGACGGCCTGGGCGATGCCGGCCTCCAGCGCGCGCGTCGCCGTGTCGATGAGGCGGAGGTCCTGCTCGCGGGGGGTGCCGACGACGAGGCTGACGGCGGAGTCCGACACCCAGGCGTCGACGCTCGCGGCGAAGTCGAGGGAGAGCAGGTCGCCGTCGGCGAGCACGTAGTCGTGGGGGAGACCGTGCAGGACGGCGTCGTTGACGGACGTACACAGGACGTAGCCGAAGGGCGAGGCGCCGAAGGACGGGTGGTAGTCGATGTAGCAGGACTCCGCGCCGCGCTCGCGGATCATCCGGTGCGCGAGCGCGTCGAGGTCGAGCAGGTTGACGCCGACGTCGGCGGCCGCGACGAGTGCCTGGAGCACCTCGTGGACGAACCGGCCGGCGGGACGCATCTGCTCGATCTGGGCGGGGGTGCGCAGCTCGATCACGCGACAACCCTAGGGGTGGGCCCCAGGAGCTGACTCTAGGGTTCTGGCCATGCCCCTGCGCTCGGGAGACCACGGGTACGGCGCCCTCGCCAAGTCCCTGCACTGGCTGACCGTCGTCGCGCTGGTCGCGCAGTTCACCATCGGCTACCGCCTCGACGTCGACGACTCCGGGCGCGGCCGGGGCCGCGGGCGCGGGCGCGGCGGGGAGTCGGGTCGAGGTCGGGGACGTGGGGGAGAGGACGACGGCGGCTACCTGAGCGACCCCGACACCCTGCTCACCGTGCACGTGCTCCTGGGCGTCCTGATCCTCACCCTGGCCGTGATCCGGGTCGTCGTGCGCAGGACCGACGGTCTGCCGCCGTGGGCCGAGACGTTGTCGCACCGCGAGCGGACGCTGGCGCACTGGACCGAGAAGGCCCTGCTGGTGCTGCTCTTCGTGGTGCCGGCGACCGGCATCGCGCTCGTCGCCAGCGGTGACGACGACGTGCTGCCGCTCCACGTGGGCGCGCACATCGCCTTCTTCGTCGCGATCGCCGCGCACCTCGGGCTGGTGCTCAAGCACCAGCTGGTGGACCGGGATCGACTGCTGGGGCGGATGCTCTGACCGGGTCGGCCGCTCTCGTGCGCGGCGTACGCCTGCACGGTGGGCACCAGCGTCCCGATGTCCACGGCGCGAAGTCTCTCAGGGACGGTCGCGGTCGTAGAGCCAGGCGGCGGCGTACGGCGCCAGCCGGACCGCGCCGTCATGGAGCTCCGGTGCGTGGCCGCTGATCGCGTCGTGGAGCCCGGAGGTGTGCAGCCCGAGCCAGTGCAGGACGTCGGCCGCGACCTCGCGCTCGTCGCCCGTGACGTTGTAGGCGCCCAGCAGCGCCCCGACCGGGTGCTTGCGGACCACCAGCAGCACGCCCGGGTCGCGGGGGTCCCAGATCTCGGTCGGCGAGGCGGCATGCAGGTGCGGCAGGGAGCGACGTACGTCGAGGAGGTCGCGCAACCCCGCGTTGATCCCGTGCTCGTCGGGCTCCGCCGGCCAGGGCATCCGCGGCCGGTGCACCCACCTGTTGTCGGCCGCGTGTGCGGGGTCGTCGGCCCAGCCCTGGTCGTTGAGGAGGCCGAGCTCGTCGCCCATCCAGAGCACCGGCACGCCGCCGAAGCCGAGGATGATCGCGTGTGCCAGCAGGATGCGCGCGGTGGCGTCGGGGTCACCGGCCTCGAGCCCGGCCAGTGACGCCAGCGACCCCGAGATGCGGCGGTCGCCGGTCAGGTTGTTCTGCTGGAAGACCAGACCGCGTGCCCAGGACCCGGGGAACGAGCCGGAGTACCACTCGGACAGGAACCGCCGGTGGGCGAACGGGTCGAGTCCCACGGCCCGGGCGTCCTCGTCGGCGATCGCCCACCCGATGTCGTCGTGGCAGCGCACGTAGGTGATCCAGCTCGTCGTGCTCGGTGGCTGCGGCAGCTGCTGGAGCGCGTGCGATGTGAGCCGGGCGTCCGCCGTCGCCAGCATCGACCAGACCTGCACCATCAGACCGTTGTGGTAGGCGAGGTCGCTGACCTTTCCTGAGTGCGGACCCACCCCGAGGTACGCCGGCAGGTCGGCCGGCCCGACGATCGCCTCGGCCTTGAAGAGCACGGCCGGGCACGCCATCCGCGCGACGGCGCGCAGCGCCTGCGTCAGGTCGTGCACCTCCGGTTGGTTCTGGCACGCCGTGCCCATCCGCTTCCAGATGAACGCGATGGCGTCGAGGCGGAACACCTCGACCCCGAGGTTGGCCAGCGAGACGATGATGTCGGCGTACTCGCACAGCACCGAGGGGTTGGCCCAGTCGACGTCCCACTGGTAGTCGTTGAACGTGGTCCAGACCCACCCGTCGAGCTCGTCGTCCCAGGTGAAGTTGCCGGGTGCGAAGTCGGGGAAGACCTCCGGCAGGCTGGCCTCGTAGGCGTCCGGCACGTCGCGGTCGGCGTACACGTGGAAGTAGGCGCGCTTCTCCAGGTCGCCCGACCGCGCGGCGGCCGCCCACTCGTGCTCGCGGGCGACGTGGTTGAGGACGAGGTCGAGGCACAGGCTGATGCCCTGCTCGCGCAGGGTGCTGGTCAGGGCGCGGAGGTCGTCGATGGTGCCGAGGTCGCTGCGCACCGAGCGGTAGTCCATGACCGCGTAGCCACCGTCGTTGGGTGCGGGGCGCGGCGTCAGCAGCGGCATCAGATGGAGGTAGCCGACGCCGAGGTCGCGCAGGTACGACGCCCGCCTGCCCACGTCGGCGAGGGTGCCCGCGAACCGGTCGGCGTACGCGGCGTACCCGATCATCGCGGGCAGCTGGAACCAGTCGGGGTCGCGCAGCCGGCGCTCGTCGAGCTCGCGGAGGTCGGCAGGTCGGGCGGCGTGCGCCAACCGGGCGATGTCGACGAGCCGGTCCGCGACGTCGTCGGCCCGGTCCGGGCCGTAGACAGCCGTGAGGCTGCGGACGAGGTCGGGGCGCCACTGCGCCACCCGGGCCTCGAAGGTCACCGGGCCAGTATGTCGAAGTCGCCCGCCGCTGGTCGAGGCCGCTGGTCGAGGCCGCGGTTGGGTCACGCAGGCCGCTGGGAGGCCGCTGGTGAGGCCGCTGGTTCGAGGCCGCTGGACGATTGAGGCCGCTGGTTGCAGGCCGCTGGTCGAGGCCGCTGATTGAGGCCGCTGGTTGAGGCCTTTCAGGCCGTGCGACGAGGCACGCCTGTCACCCAGTCATCGAAAGTCCTGCGGCCGCCAGGTCACGGGGAGGCGATGTAGCAGTCGCTTCAGGTACCGTGGCGTCGTGGCGAACGAAGTCGAGCCGTCCTACGTGCTGCCCGTCGTCGACATCGTGCACGAGACGGCCGACGCGGTCTCCGTCTCGCTGGGCGTGCCCGACGAGCATCGTGAGGTGTTCGCGTTCCGGCCAGGTCAGTTCCTGACGCTGGCCATCCCGAGCGACACGATGGGCCTGGCAGCGCGCTGCTACTCGATGTCGTCGACGCCGCTGCGGCCGGACCCGGTGACCGTGACCGTCAAGCGGACGCCCGAGGGCTTCGGGTCGCTCTGGATCCACGACCACCTCCGGGTGGGGGACAAGGTTCGGGTGCTGGCGCCCTCGGGCATCTTCATCCCCCGCTCCCTGGACGACGACCTGCTGCTCTTCGGCGCCGGCTCGGGGATCACCCCGATCATGTCGATCATCCGCACGGCCCTCTCGCCGGTGGAGGTCGGCGGCGGCACCGGTCGACTCGCTCTCTTCTACGCCAACCGCGACCGTGCCTCGGTGATCTTCCACGACGAGCTGGCCGCCCTGGTGCGGGCCCATCCCGACCGGCTCAGGGTCGAGCACTGGCTCGAGGACGAACACGGCCTGCCCAGCAGCGAACCGATCACGCAGTTCGCGACGTCCTACTCGTCGTGGAACTCCTTCTGCTGCGGCCCCAAGCCCTACATGGCGGCGGTGTCCGGTGTTCTGAAGGAGCTCGGCTTCCCGCGCGAGCGCAGACACCAGGAGCGCTTCGTGTCGCTCGGGGGAAACCCGTTCGGGTCCCCCGACGAGGCGGGCGGGCCCGACAGCGAGCTGAGCGCAGCGGGAATTACAGATCTGTAGTTCGGCGAAGGGTCTTGCCTGTGACGGATGTGACTGGTGTGATTCCTGAGTCTGTTGTGTCGAGGCAGACGCCCTTCCCCGCAAACCGACGTCCCGTTCGGGATTTGCCTCATCGCTCAGGAGTGTTCCCATGGGTCCTGTGACCCCCCTGTCCGCACACCGGGTGACCGCGCGACGGGTGTCCGCCGCGCTCCACCTGGTCCTGCCACTGGTGCTGGCGACCGCTCTGGCCCTGGCCATGCTGGCCGCGCCGCGGGCGGGGACCACCGGGGACGCGCCGACCCTGGACCTGCGGAGCAAGCAGCTCCCGTCTGCCCAGCTGACGACGTTCACGCTCAACGTGTGCTTCTGCCTGACTGCTGCCCAGGCCGAGGCCGACATGGTGAAGGCACTCTCGCTGGGAGAGGTCGGTGGGTTCCAGGAGTTCTCCGACCTCGAGGACCGCGCGGCGTTGATGCGGCTCGCGGCCGAGCGCGACTTCGGCTGGTGGATGCCGGCCTCCGGCGGCGGCGAGACCATCCCGATCGTGTGGAACCGGGCCCGCTTCCGGCTGCTCGACGGGCAGACCATCAAGGTGCACGACCGCGTCGACGACTACACGCCCGCGCGCTACATCAACGTGGTGCGGCTGCGCGAGATCGCGACCGGCAAGGTCTTCGGGATCATCAACACCCACACGATCGCGCAGGCGTCCTTCGACGCCCAGCTCACGGATCCCAAGCGCATCCCCTACCTGCAGCTGCACATCAAGATGCTGCGCGACGCGATCACGTCGCTCTTCGGCACCACCGAGCACATCTTCGCCATGGGTGACCTCAACGTGAACTACCTCGCCGACCGGGTCCGGCAGAACGAGGGTCTGCCGACCCGGACGCTCGGCGACCTGGTCAACTTCGACATGCCGCTCACCGGGTCGCGCGGCGCCACGTCCCTGCTCGACTACGGGATGACGGTGAAGGAGGACGGCGGCCTCCAGCTGCTGAGGTCCCGGATCGAGTACGGCTTCAACTCCGACCACGACGCGGTCGTCTTCGACTACGGCACCGTCGACCTGTTCGCCACCGGCGGGGTCTTCAACCGGCCGTCCGGCACCGCGAACGAGAAGCGCGAGGTCATCGCCAGGGCGGTGCGCGCGGTCGGGAACGCCGAGCCCGGCGCCCGGGTCCGCCTCGCGGTCGAGCGCTTCGACGACCCGGAGCTGGCCAACGCCCTCCTCGCGGCGTACCAGCGCGGGGTGGTCGTGCAGGTCCTCCTGGCCGAGGGGAGCGGCACGGGCGCGGAGCTGGGCCTTGCTGCGCAGATCGGCAGCGACACTCTCCAGCCCTCGTGGGTGAAGCGGTGCGTGGGCACCTGCCTGGGCGGGTCGGGCAAGCAGGAGGCGAACTTCCTGCTGGTCAGCCGTTCGGGCGGGGCCACCGAGGTGAGCCTCGGATTCTCGACCACACCCCAGAGCAAGTTCGGCTCACGCTGGAACGACGCGTTCCTGTCGACGGACACCTACGTCTACACCGGCTACGACCAGACCTTCGACCAGATGGCCGCCGACTCCACCGACACCCGGGCCACGCGCCAGGTGACCTGGGGTCCGTCGTACACCGCGCAGCTCTACCCGATGGCCGCGGGTGCGAAGGACCCGATGCTGAAGGTCCTCAAGCGGGTCAAGTGCACGACGGGCAAGAAGGTCGTGCGCGTCTCGGTCACCGCCTGGCAGGGTCAGCGGGGCAAGGCGCTGGCCCAGCAGCTCGTCGCGATGAAGGCGGCCGGCTGCGACGTCCGGGCGATCCTGGGCAAGCAGGTGAAGAAGGCGGTGCGCAAGCTGCTGGACGACGGCAGGATCAAGTCCATCGGCCGGCCGCTCGCCCAGAACGTCCTCTTCGTCAAGGGCAGGCTCGGCTCCAAGGGCGTCACCCGCGCGTACGTCGGCGGTCCGGGCTGGACCGACAAGGGCCTCGGCAGCGACGGCGTGACCTTGGCCGTCAACGACAAGGCGGCCAAGGGCTACCTCGAGGCGTTCTACCGGGTCTGGAAGAACAAGTAGCCCCTGACTCTCACCCCTCAGACTTACCCGGGGCGGTGAGCCGGCCACCGGTGACGAGGAAGCAACGGTGGCAGGCTCACCGCCGGGTAGGGCTACCAGCCGCGCGCGCGCCAGTCGCCGAGCTGCGGTCGCTCGCGGCCGAGGGTCGAGTCGGCACCGTGGCCGGGGTAGAACCAGGTCTCGTCGGGGAGCCGGCCGAAGAGCTTGGTCTCGACGTCGTCGAGCAGCGAGGTGAACGCCGCCGCGTCGCCGCGCGTGTTGCCGACGCCCCCCGGGAAGAGAGAGTCCCCCGTGAACAGGTGGGGGCTCGGGGTCGTGTGGACAGGATCGTCGAGGAGCAGGGCGATCGAGCCCGGGGTGTGTCCCACCAGGGTGATCACCTCGAGGTCGCACGCGCCGACGGCGATCTTGTCGCCGTCCCTCACCCGTCGGGTCACCGGGACGCCGGTCTGCTCGGTGATGGCGTCGGCGTCGTCCACGCCCGCGACGACCGCTGCGCCGGTGGCCGCGACGACCTCGGCCAGCGCCCGGTGGTGGTCCCAGTGCTGGTGGGTGGTGATGACGGTGAGCAGGCCCCGGTCCCCGATCGCCTCGAGCAGGCGGGGCGCCTCGGCAGCCGCGTCGACGAGCACCTGCTCGTCGGTCTCGCTGCAGTGCAGCAGGTAGCAGTTGTTGTGCATCTCGGGGTCGACGGAGATCTTCGTCACGGTCAGGCACCCGAGGCGGCGTACGCCGGGGGGCCCGCCGGGCACCACCTCGCCGGTCCAGCCGTCGGTCCCGTCAGGGGCATCGGGGGTCATCGCCATGCCCCCAACTCTGGCAGGTGCGGGTCGCCCGCGAGTCCCTCACCGGTGCCGCGCCCGAGCAGCCACCAGGTCAGGTCGACCCGGCTGCCGCTGACCACGGGCCCGTCGCCGTTGCCAACTCGCACCTCGCCGTCCGGTGTGCGCAGCAGCAGCCCCGGTCCCGTCGCCCGGTCGTGGACCACGCGCTCGAACATCTCGGCGAGGAACTCCTCGGGCCAGTGCCCGGGCCCGTAGCCGACGCCGAGGTCGGCGTGGTGGATCTCGACCTCGCGGTGCCGCATCCCCGGAATCCCGATGCGGGCGAGAACCTGTCCTCCCGAGCCGAGCCTTCGGAACTCACCCACCCAGCCGCCCTCGGGGACGGCGACGACGGCGTCCTGGAAGCGGCTGGTGGCGGCGAGGAACCGCTCCCTCAGATCGGCGGACGGGGCGGCCGCGAGCTCGTCGATGTCGGCGTCCCTGGCGTCCTGCGACGCGTACATCGGGACGTCCTCACCCTCCTTGACGCCGGTCAGCACGCCGGCGAGCGCCTCGGCATTGAGCGTCAGGTGGGCGACCACGTGCCCGCGTGACCAGCCGGGGAGGAGCGAGGGCTCGGCCAGCGCCGGGTCGGACAGCGAGTCGACCGCCCGGACCAGCCGGTGGGTCGCCTCGGCCAGCCCGTCCAGCGACTCGATGTGGGTCATGGGAGCCATCCTCACCCATTCGGGCGAGGACGTGTCGACCCGTCCGGGGGAGCCCGGCAGCCACTGCGCAAGCACGATGGGGCGGCTGTCGGTGGCGCCACATAGGCTGGCGCCCGTGGCTGACCAGCTCATCATCCGGGGTGCCCGGGAGCACAATCTCAAGGACGTCTCGCTCGACCTTCCCCGCGACGCGCTGATCGTCTTCACCGGGCTCTCCGGCTCCGGCAAGTCCTCGCTCGCGTTCGACACCATCTTCGCCGAGGGCCAGCGTCGCTACGTCGAGTCGCTGTCGGCGTACGCCCGGCAGTTCCTGGGTCAGATGGACAAGCCCGACGTCGACTTCATCGAGGGCCTGTCTCCCGCGGTCTCGATCGACCAGAAGTCGACCTCGAAGAACCCGCGGTCCACGGTCGGCACGATCACCGAGGTCTACGACTACCTGCGCCTGCTCTACGCCCGCGCCGGCCGCCCGCACTGCCCGACCTGCGGCGCGCCGATCGAGCGGCAGACGCCGCAGCAGATCGTCGACCGGGTGATGGCCCTCGAGGAGGGTCGCCGCTTCCAGGTCCTGGCGCCGGTGATCCGTGGTCGCAAGGGGGAGTACGTCGAGCTGTTCAAGCAGCTGCAGACCCAGGGGTTCTCCCGGGCCCGGGTCAACGGCGAGATCCACCCGCTCGACGACCCACCGACGCTCGACAAGCAGAAGAAGCACACCATCGAGGTGGTCGTCGACCGGCTCGCGGTGAAGGCCTCGTCCAAGCGGCGGCTCACCGACTCCGTCGAGACCGCGCTCGGGCTCGCGGGCGGGCTCGTGGTCTTCGACTTCGTGGATCTGCCCCCGAAGGACCCCGGCCGCGAGACGAAGTTCTCCGAGCGGATGGCCTGCCCCAACGACCATCCGATCGAGACCGACGATCTCGAGCCACGCTCGTTCTCCTTCAACTCGCCGTTCGGGGCGTGTCCCGCGTGCCACGGACTGGGCACCCGCATGGAGGTCGACCCCGAGCTCGTCGTGCCCGACCCCGGCGCCACCTTGGGCGAGGGTGCGATCGCACCGTGGAGCAGTGCCCATGTCGCCGACTACTTCCTCAAGCTGCTCAACGCGCTGGGGGAGGAGCTCGGCTTCGACCTGAACACGCCCTGGGAGGACCTCCCCGCCAAGGCCCAGCGGTCGATCCTCGGCGGCCACCCGACCAAGGTCCACGTGGTCACCACCAACCGCTACGGACGGCAGCGCGCCTACTACGCCGAGTTCGAGGGCGTGCAGTCCTACATCGAGCGCCGGCACCGCGAAGCCGAGTCCGACACCAGCCGCGAGCGGTTCGAGGGCTTCATGCGGGAGGTGGCGTGCCCCGTCTGTGCCGGGAGCCGGCTCAAGTCGGTGTCGCGCGCGGTGACGCTGCCCGGTCCCGACGGTGACCGCAACATCGCCGAGGTCTGCGCCCTGCCGATCAACGAGACCGCCGAGTTCCTGCGGGGGCTCGACCTGACCAACCGCGAGCGCCAGATCGGCGAGCGGGTGCTCAAGGAGATCCAGGAGCGGCTCAACTTCCTCCTCGACGTGGGGCTCGACTACCTCTCCCTCGACCGTCCCTCGGGGTCGCTGTCGGGAGGCGAGGCGCAGCGGATCCGGCTGGCGACCCAGATCGGCGCCGGCCTGGTCGGCGTCCTCTACGTCCTCGACGAGCCCTCGATCGGCCTCCACCAGCGCGACAACAAGCGGCTCATCGAGACGTTGGTCCGGCTCAAGGACCTCGGCAACACCCTGATCGTCGTCGAGCACGACGAGGACACCATCCGCACGGCCGACTGGGTGGTCGACATCGGGCCCGGGGCGGGCGAGCACGGCGGCCAGGTGGTGCACAGCGGCACGGTTCAGGGCCTGCTCGAGCACGCCGACTCGATGACCGGCCAGTACCTCTCCGGCCGCCGCGAGATCCCGACCCCGCCCGTCCGCCGCCCGCGCACCAAGAGCCGTCAGCTCACCGTGCACGGCGCCCGCGAGCACAACCTCCGCGACCTCACCGTCTCGTTCCCGCTCGGCCTGTTCGTCGCGGTGACCGGTGTCTCCGGGTCGGGCAAGTCGACCCTGGTCAACGACATCCTCTACACCTCGCTGGCCAAGCAGATCTACAACGCCCGTGCCGTGCCCGGCCGGCACACCAGGATCACGGGGGTCGACGAGGTCGACAAGGTGATCCACGTCGACCAGTCCCCGATCGGACGCACGCCCAGATCCAACCCGGCGACCTACACCGGCGTCTTCGACCACATCCGCAAGCTCTTCGCCTCCACGCCGGAGGCCAAGATGCGCGGCTACCAGCAGGGCCGGTTCTCGTTCAACGTCAAGGGCGGGCGCTGCGAGGCGTGCGCGGGCGACGGCACCATCAAGATCGAGATGAACTTCCTGCCCGACGTCTACGTCCCGTGCGAGGTGTGCCACGGCGCGCGCTACAACCGCGAGACGCTCGAGGTGCACTTCAAGGGCAAGACGATCGCCGAGGTGCTCGACATGCCGATCGAGGAGGCGGCCGACTTCTTCTCGGCCGTGCCCGCGATCGCGCGGCACATGAAGACGCTGTGCGAGGTGGGGCTGGGCTACGTCCGGCTCGGGCAGCCGGCGACCACGCTCTCGGGCGGTGAGGCGCAGCGGGTCAAGCTGTCCAGCGAGCTCCAGAAGCGCTCGACCGGTCGGACGGTCTACGTCCTCGACGAGCCGACGACCGGGCTGCACTTCGAGGACATCCGCAAGCTGCTGCTGGTTCTGGGCCGGCTCGTCGACCAGGGCAACACCGTGCTGGTGATCGAGCACAACCTCGACGTGATCAAGACGGCCGACTGGCTGGTCGACATGGGTCCGGAGGGTGGCTCGCGCGGAGGGATGGTCGTCGCCGAGGGCACGCCCGAGGATGTCGCGGCCGACCCCGACAGCTACACCGGGCAGTTCCTCGCTCCGCTTCTGGAGGGCAGGGCCGTCAGGACGGCGCCCAGGAAGGCCGCAACGAAGAAGGCGGCTGCCAAGAAGACGGCTGCCCCGAAGACGGCTGCCCCGAAGACGGTGGCGAAGCGGGCGACGCCCGCTCGGCGGTCGCCCCGGACAGCGACCGGCTGAAATCCGGTCGGGGCTCCGCGGCGTACTCCGCTCAGGTCCGGTGGCTAGGGTCACCGGCAAGCCTTCCACCAGGTCGACACGCTGAGGAGCGAGCCGTGACGGACACCAGCAACCGGATCTCGGGCGGGGTCAGCCGCCGACTGGCACTGAGGGGCGGCGTGGTCGCGGGAGTGGGCGTTCCCCTGCTGGCCGCCTGCGGCGGCGACGACGCCGACTCCGCGGACGACCCGGACGCGGGCGCGTCGACACCGGATGCCACCGCTGACGGCGGCGGGTCCGAGCCGAGCGAGGGCAACGGAGGCGGAGGCGGCGCCGAGGGGTTCGCCAGCACCTCCGACATCCCCGAGGGCAGCGGCGCGATCTTCGCCGACCAGGGCGTGGTCGTGACCCAGCCCGAGGCGGGGGAGTTCAAGGGCTTCACCAACATCTGCACCCATCGGGCCTGCCCCGTCGCGGCCGTGACCGAGACCATCGACTGCAACTGCCACGGCAGCCGCTACTCCATCAGCGACGGCTCGGTCGTCAACGGCCCGGCGACCAACCCACTGGCCGCGATCGAGCTCACCGTCGACGGAGACTCGATCAGCCTCGCCTAGACGTTGAGTCGCGCCTGCGGTCCGTCGAGTCGCGACTCAACTTGCCTGCTTGCGCGCCGCTGCGGTGTCCGGGTTGCTTGGGGTCACCGCTGCTGGGGGCTGCGTCTCGGCGAGAAACCACTCATCCCTGCGACATCGGCGGCGGTCGAGGCGGGCGTCGACGATGATCCGGGCGTGGTCGTAGCGGCCGGCGCGCAGAAGCGCGCCGATCCGCGTCTCCTCGACGACCTCGCGCTGGGCGTCGCTACCGCCGACGCGCCACAGGTCCCGGTCGAGCCGGCCGAGGGCGTCGGCGGCCTCCGAGCTGCGGCCGCGCACGAGCAGGCGTAGGGCATGGGTGAGCGGGCCGACCACGTCGCGGATCGCCGGATCTGCCGAGCGGCGCGCGTGGTCGCCGAGCACCCGTAGCCCGGGCTCGTCGTCGGCGGCGGCCAGGCCGATGGCGGCGTGCATCCCCATGAACGCGGTCTTCGGGGCGGCCAGCAGGGTCGGGTCGGCAGCCCGGACGACCGCCAGCACGTCGCCGACCGGCGGCACGTCGCGGACCCCGGGCGTGAGCGTCCAGCGCCACAGCAGCGAGCCCGAGTCCACGAGCGCCCGGCAGCCCAGGGCGGGCCGCGGGGCGAGCTGGGTCTCGTAGCGGTGAGCCACCGCTGCCAGGTCACCCATCGACAGCTCGTGCAGGGCGGCGTGCCAGGAGAAGTGCTCGAGCTTGTCGACGACCCGGCCGTCGCCGTCGATCCACGCGTCCATCCAGGCCAGACCGTCGGCGTGGTCGCCGGTCTCGTAGTGCGCGTGCGCGCGGGCGTGGGCGGCGTGACCTCCGGCCGGCTCGGTGGCCAGCGAGGAGCGGGCCAGGTCCATCGCCTCGTCGAAGCGGCCCTGCTCCTGGCGCATGAAGGCGAGCAGCCCGGCGTACCACCAGTCGTTGCCGTACGCCGGCGCTGCCCGCTCGACGAGGGCCCAGGCCTCCGCGGGCACCGAGGTCGCTCCCGCGAACGCGATGGTCGGCACCGCGACGCTGAGCAGCAGCGCGTCCGTCGGCCAGTCCTGCAGGTGCGCGACGAGAGGAGCGGAGTCGCCGCGGACGTGTCGGTCGACGGCGTGCACGTGGCTGCGCTCGCGCTCGGTCGCGCGGGCCGCGTGCAGGCGCGCGGCCCGGAGACGTTGGTCGACGTCGACCGGCGCGCAGAACTCGTGGCCGAGCAGGGCGAGGGCGGCGTGCCCGAGGGCGAAGGTCGGGTCGAGGGCGACCGACTGCGAGACGGCCTCGAGGGCCCCGTCGTGGAGCCGGAGCAACGCGGCCACCCCGGCGTTGTAGGACGCTCCCGGCTGCCGACCCGTCGTGAGTCGGTGGCCGTACAGGTCCCGCGTCGTCATGTAAGCATAGTAAATCACTATAGATAGCAATGTGACATCGGCGGCGTGACGACCGGGGACCTGAGTCCCTTGCCCGAGGTCGGACGCGACGTGACGCTGATGCCTCATGGCGCCGGAAAGCGAGAGACCTCGATGAGTCCACGCCACCCGGCCGCCCCCATGCTCGCCCCCATGCTCGCCCTCGTGCTCGCGTCTGCGCTCACGCTCCCGGCAGCGCAGGCCAGCGATGCTGTGCCTTCCCCAGGTCAGGGCAGATGGGCGACGGTGTCCGGCGTCCTGATGACCACTGCCGACGCGAACCCGACGTACGCCGTTGTCCCCGACGAGGGTCCGCTGGTGCCCGTGACCGGGGACCTGGGGGACGTGGCGGGAGACCGGGTGACGGTACGGGTGCACGTGCCGTCTGCCCTCGATGCCCTCGACGGCCCGTGGCGCGCTCACGAGGCCTTGCAGGCCTGGGGCCGCCCGCTCGCGGCTGCGGTGCTCAACCAGACGGCGGTGGCGTCGGCCGCCACCGCGGTGCAGCACACCGTCTACGTCGCGCGCATGACCAGCGACGGTGCACCCTCCATGTCCGACGCCCAGGTGCTCGAGGAGCTGGGCATGGCCACGGAGTTCTGGGTCGACGAGGCCGATGGCCGCATCGCCGGCTTCGACCTGCCGGACAGCCCTGCGGACGAGAGCCGGTTCACGACGTACGACTCGACGGCGGACACCGCCGCGGTCTGCAGCCTCGGCGGCGAGTCCTCGTTCTTCGTGCTCGCCGAGGAGGCCGCGGCGCAGTTCCCGCAGGCGAGCTTCAGTGGCGCCTGACCTGTTGGTCGTGGTGACGCCGGACCAGGCGGGGTGCCCGGCCTCGTCGCCGATCGGTCGCGCCAGCATGGGATCGGGCTTCTCAAGTGGCGGCGTCGCGATGGCCCGGGCCGCTCCAGGGCGCGTGAGCGGGACCCTCGCCCATGAGCTGGGCCACAACTTCGGATTCGATCACAGCAACATCGGCGCGACGCCCTACCTCAACCTCTACAACGTGATGGGCACCGGTGTCGCCGGTGTCAACGAGCTCACCGTCCTGAGCACGGCCTATCGGGTCGGTGCCGGCATCGAGGCCCCCGGTGAGATCAACACCGTTGCGATCTCCGATCCCACCGCACCCGTCACGGTCACCGACACCTTGGCGCCGCGCACCGCCGAGGGGGGCCAGCGGGCCCTGGCGGTGACCCCGCCTGACACCGGCAAGACGTTCTACGTCGAGTACCGCTCGGGGCTGGACCAGGATGCCGGGTCGGCGTACGCCCTCGGTGCAGCCGCAGGGACCTACGTGTTCGGACCTGGCGTCGTGGTCGAGGAGATCTGGAAGGACGCGGGGCACGGGGTGTCCCTGCTGCCCGATCGCGAGAACTCCTGGCGCACCTCGTCCAGCGAGGGCGACACCTGGGACAGCCCCAGCGGAACTGTCTCGGTGACGGTGGGCCCGACCACAGCGTCGGAGGCGGAGGTGACCGTGGAATACACGCCGCCTCCACCGTTCGACGCCAGCGGGCAGGTCGCGCTCGACAGCTTCCCGACGGTCGGCTCGACCGTGACCGCCAACCTGTCGGGCACGATCCCCAGCCCGGCCAGGGTCACGTGGCAATGGCTCCTCGACGGCAGCCCGATCCCCTCAGCGCACGCGTCGTCCTACGCTCCCTCCGGCGCGGATCACGGGCGCGAGCTCAGCGTGGTCGCGACGGCGTACGCCCCTGGCCGGCTGCCTGCACAGGTCGCCTCGGCGCCGGAGACCGTGCGACCAGGCGTCGCGGTCGCTCCCGGCGCTCCGCCATCCGGTGGCCCAGCCGTCCTGACTGGCCCGAAGCCGATCATCAAGGGCAAGGCCGTCGTCGGGAAGCGCCTCACCGCCAAGACGGGCAGCTGGCCGGCGGGCACGTCGTTCGCGTACCGCTGGCTGGCCAACGGCAAAGTGGTCCGCAGGGCCGCCTCGGCCGCCCTCAGGCTCAGGCCCGCGCTCGCGGGCAAGAGGCTGTCGGTGCGGGTCACGGCCGCCAAGCCCGGCTACGTCAGTGTGACCTTGGTCTCGGCCAAGACCAAGAAGGTCGTGAATCGGCCTTGAGTCTGCCCAAGCCGGGGATTCAGGTCCCTGGGCGCGGCCGGCGGCAACTCCTAGGGTCTCGTGCGCCAGTGTCGTGACCAGGAGACTCGATGAACCTTCGCTACCAGTCCATGGGGTCTGCCTTCGCCCTTGCCGTCCTCGCGTCCACACTCGTCGTGGCCGCCGCGCAGGCGCGCGATGCCGCGCCGATGGCGATCGACCAGGCCGCGGAAGCACCGGTGACGCACACCGTCTACGTCGCCCGCCCGACGAACGTCGGAGAGTTTTCGATGAAGGACCAGGAGGTGCTCGACGAGGTCCGACTGGTGACGGAGTACTGGCAGGGCGAGGCCGAGGGCAGGATCACGAACTTCGTGCTTCCCACGCGGACGACGGACTTCGAGACCACCGTCGACCCCGCGGTCGTGTGCGAATTCGGCGACATCGACGGCCTCGTTGACGACGCCATGAAGGCGTTCCCCGGGGTCGCCTTTCCGCCCTACGGCGTCGGCACCAACATTCTCGTGATCGTGACCCCGGACCAGGGCTGCTCGTCCGCGACCGCCGGCTACGCTCCCCCCGGGTCGGGCTTCCACTCCGGCGGTGTCGTGATCGGCCGGAGCACCACGTCCATGTACGCCACGCTGGCCCACGAGATGGGACATACGTTCGGCCTCGGCCACAGCAACATCGGCACAGACCCCTACCGCAACATCTACAACGTCATGGGCGTCAGCCTCGGCGGGTTCAGCCTCACCGCCCTGAGCACCGCCTACCGGGTGGGCTTGGGCATCGACGCGCCCGGCGAGGTGAAGACGGTCGCGATCGCGAATCCCGCCGAGCCCCTGACGGTCACCGAGACCATCAAGCCTCGATCGGAGGACGCTGGACAGCGCGCCCTGGCGGTGACGCCGCCGGACACCCGGCAGACCTTCTACGTCGAGTACCGCTCCGGCACCGGACAGGATGGCGCCTCGGCGTACGCCGGGGGAAGGCTGAGCGGCCAGCACTGGTTCGCCCCGGGCGTCGTCGTCGAAGAGAGCCGGACGACGGGATTCGGCGTGGAGGCGTCGTTGCTCCCTGCTCAGGCGCCGGTCGCCGGCGTGTCGCTCGGCAAGGCTGCCGCAGAAGCGGGAGAGACCTGGACGAGTCCCAGCGGCACCGTGTCGGTGTACGTCGAGTCGACGAACGCGCAGGACGGCGCGACGGTCACGGTGACCTACTCGCCACCGCCGTCGTTCAACGGTGGCCAGGTGGTGCTGAGCGGGCAGCCCACGTTCGGGTTGCCGGTGAGCGCATTGGCTTCTGACTTCACACCCGAGCCGGTCGACGTCGCGTGGCAGTGGTTCCTCGACGGCAGCCCGATCCCCGACGCGACCGGGCCGTCCTACATCCCCACCGCCCTGGATGTCGATCACCAGCTGAGCGCCCGCATGACGGCGTACAAGCCCGGCAGTCTGCCCACGAGCGTCACCTCCGATGCCATGTGGGTGCAGCCGAGATCCTGGACGTGGTCGCTCCACGCCGCACCTGTCGACGACGTCGCCCGTGGCGGGTCAGTCCGTCTCCGTCGACTACGCCTACCTCGGCGACACGGCGGTGGAGACGATCCAGTGGTACGCCGGCGGCTCGGCCATCGCCGGGGCTACGGCGAAGACCTTCGTTCCCTCTGAGTCCCACATCGGCCAGGTGCTCACGGCGAACGTGACCCTGCAGGCGACGGGCTGGGCCCTCTCCACCCTGACGACGCCGGCATCCAACTCGGTCACGTCGGCACCGGACCCCGACCCGGATCCCGACCCGGACCCCGACCCCGACCCGGATCCCGACCCGGACCCGGACCCGGACCCGGACCCGGACCCGGACCCGGACCCGGACCCGGACCCGGACCCGGACCCGGACCCGGACCCGGACCCGGGCAGTACGCCGACGCCGACCATCCCGACGCCGACCACGCCGACGCCGACCACACCGACACCGACACCGCCCACCTCCACGCCGACCGCGCCAGCGGGCCCGAGCGTGCTCGCCGGACCGAGGCCGACGATCAAGGGCAAGCCCGTGGTGGGCTCGCGACTGCGGGCCAAGACCGGCAGCTGGCCGGCCGGCACGACGTTCACCTACCGCTGGCTGGCCAACGGCAAGGTCCTGCGCAAGGCCACGTCGGCCACGCTCACGGTCAAGCCCGGACTGGTGGGCAAGAGGGTGTCGGTGCGGGTCACTGCCGCCAAGCCCGGCTACAGCAGCGTCACCCTGGTGTCGGCGCGAACGAAGCGGGTCGCCGGCTGACGCCTGGGCGCGTGGCGGGGGGTGCCCGCCCGTAGGGTTGACGCGTGCCTGTTCCGCCGGAGGGCCGCCTCCCTCGCAGCCAGTCGCTGGGCTACCGTCCGGCGCCCGGCTCGATCCCCACGGGGCCGGGCGTCTACCGGTTCCGTGACGCCCGCGGGCGGGTGATCTACGTCGGCAAGGCGAAGAACCTCCGGGCCCGGCTGTCGTCGTACTTCCAGGACATCGGCGGCCTCCACCAGCGCACGGCGACGATGGTCACCACGGCCGCGAGCGTCGACTGGACGGTCGTGGCGACCGAGGTCGAGGCCCTCCAGCTGGAGTACAGCTGGATCAAGGAGTTCGACCCGCGCTTCAACGTGAAGTACCGCGACGACAAGTCCTATCCCTGGCTGGCCGTCACCGTGGGGGAGGAGTTCCCGCGGGTGATGGTCGGCCGCGGAGCCAAGCGCAAGGGCATCCGCTACTTCGGCCCTTACAGCCACGCCTGGGCGATCCGGGAGACGATGGACCTGCTCCTGCGGGTCTTCCCGATGCGCTCCTGCTCCAACGGTGTCTTCAAGAGGTCCGGCCAGATCGGGCGGCCCTGCCTGCTCGGCTACATCGGCAAGTGCGCCGCACCCTGCGTCGGCAACGTCAGCGCCGACGAGCACCGCGCGATCGTGGACGACTTCTGCGACTTCATGGCAGGCAACACCAAGCCGTTCACCAAGCGCATCGAGCGGGAGATGTACGCCGCCTCCGACGCCGAGGACTTCGAGCGGGCCGCCCGGCTCCGCGACGACCTCGGGGCGCTGCACAAGGCGCTCGAGAAGCAGACGGTCGTGCTGACCGACGGCACCGACGCCGACGTGATCGCGCTGGCGGAGGACCCCCTCGAGGTCGCCGTCCAGGTCTTCTACGTGCGTGGTGGCCGGATCCGGGGCCAGCGCGCCTGGGTCGCCGACCGGGTCGACGACGGCGAGACCGCCGACCTCGTCGAGGGCTTCCTGCTGCAGCTCTACGGCGGCGACGCCACCGACTCCATCCCGCGCGAGGTGCTCGTCCCGGCCCTGCCGCCGGACCCGTCGACGCTGGAGCTGCTGCTGGGCGACCTGCGCGGCAGCAAGGTCGCGATCCGGGTCCCTCAGCGCGGCGACAAGCGGGTCCTGCAGGAGACCGTGGCCCAGAACGCCGCCCAGGCGCTCGCGCTCCACAAGACCAAGCGCGCCTCCGACCTCACCACCCGCAACCGGGCACTGGAGGAGATCCAGGAGGCGCTCGGCCTCGACGAGGTGCCGCTGCGCATCGAGTGCTACGACATCTCCAACCTCCAGGGCACCGAGGTGGTCGCGTCGATGGTGGTGTTCGAGGACGGGCTGTCCCGCAAGAGCGAGTACCGCCGGTTCGTGATCAAGGGCGTCGACGGGCAGAACGACGTGGCGTCGATGGACGAGGTGATCACCCGCCGCTTCCGGCGGCTGCTCGACGAGCAGGCGCGGTCGACCGAGGTCGCGACCGACAACGGCCCGATGCTGGTCGACCCCGAGACCGGACGGCCGCGCAAGTTCGCGTATGCCCCGAGCCTGGTCGTCGTCGACGGCGGCCCGCCCCAGGTCGCCGCCGCCCAGAAGGCGCTCGACGCCCTCGGCATCGACGACATCCCTGTCTGCGGCCTCGCGAAGCGCCTCGAGGAGGTCTGGCTTCCGCAGCAGGAGGACCCCGTCATCATGGCGCGCACGTCCGAGGGGCTCTACCTGCTCCAGCGGGTCCGCGACGAGGCACACCGGTTCGCGATCACCCACCACCGGTCGCGGCGTTCGAAGACGATGGTCGAGAGCCTGCTCGACGATGTCCCGGGGCTCGGCGAGGTACGCCGCAGGACCCTGCTCAAGCACTTCGGCTCCCTGAAGAAGCTGCGGGCGGCCAGCGTCGACGAGCTCGCCCTGGTGCCCGGCATCGGCGCCCGCACCGCGACCGCGATCAAGGACGCCGTGGAGGTTCAGCAGCGCGCCAAGGCCTCGCGCGGTCAGACTGGTGCCGTCAACACCGCCACTGGCGAGCTGATCGAGGAGGACTGATGGCCACCACCCCCGCCACCGCGGGCGAGCTCGTCGTGGTCACCGGCATGACCGGCGCGGGTCGCAGCACCGCGGCGAAGGAGCTGGAGGACGTCGGCTTCTACGTCGTCGACAACCTGCCTCCGAGCCTGCTGTCCGACGTGGTCAAGCTGGTCGACGCGAGTCGCGGCGTGCAGCAGCCCGTCGCGGTCGTGGTCGACGTACGCTCCGGTGCCTTCTTCGACTCCCTCCAGGCGACCCTGGCCAAGGGCGGGACGGGCCGGCGTACGACGCTGCTCTTCCTCGAGGCCTCCGACGACGTGCTCGTCCGCCGCCAGGACGCCGCGCGGCGCCCGCACCCGCTCCAGGGCAGCGGCCGGCTGATCGACGGCCTGCAGCGTGAGCGCAAGGTGCTCGAAGGGCTGCGGGGCGATGCCGACCTGGTCATCGACACCAGCGACCTCAACGTCCACCAGCTCACCCGGCGGGTCGCCGAGGCGTTCGGCACCCCCGACGCGACGCGCCTCAAGATCAGCGTGGTCAGCTTCGGGTTCAAGTACGGCATCCCCGTCGACGCCGACTTCGTGGCCGACATGCGCTTCCTGCCCAACCCGCACTGGGTCCCCGAGCTGCGCCCGCAGACGGGCCAGGACCCCGAGGTCTCGGCGTACGTCCTCGGACGCGACGGCGCAGCTCGCTTCCTCGACGAGTACCTGACCGTCCTCGAGACCGTCGCGGCGGGCTACCTCGGTGAGGGCAAGCGCTTCATGACCGTCGCCGTCGGCTGCACCGGCGGCAAGCACCGCAGCGTCGCCATGACCGAGGAGATCACCCGCCGCCTCGTCGATCGCCGCTACGACGCCAAGGCCGCCCACCGCGACCTGGGCCGCGAATGAGCCCTCGACGATGAGACGGCACGATCTGCGCGTCGTCGCCCTGGGCGGCGGTCACGGTCTGCACGCGAGCCTGGCCGCACTGCGCCGGGTCGTCGTCAACCCGACCGCCGTCGTGACGGTCGCCGACAACGGGGGCTCCTCGGGTCGGCTGCGCGGCGAGTTCGGCGTCCTGCCGCCTGGTGACCTGCGGATGGCTCTGGCGGCGCTGTGCGGCGACGACGAGTGGGGTCGGACGTGGGAGCGAGTGCTCCAGCACCGGTTCGCCGGCGACGGCGAGATGAACGGCCACGTCGTCGGCAACCTGCTGATCGTCTCCCTGTGGGAGCTGCTCGGCGACCACGTCACCGCCCTGGACTGGGTCGGCCGCCTGCTGGGCGCCGAGGGCACCGTGCTGCCGATGGCCGTCACACCGATGGACATCACCGCCGAGGTGCGCGGCACCGATCCGGCGTACCCTCGCGCCCTGAGCACGGTGCGCGGACAGGTCGAGCTGGCCACCACCGAGGGCCGGATCGTGTCCATCAACCTCGACCCGGCGGACCCGACGGCCTGCCCCGAGGCCGTGGACGCCGTGCTGGAGGCCGACTGGGTCGTGCTGGGGCCGGGGTCCTGGTACACCTCCGTCATCCCACACCTGCTCGTCCCCGCGCTCCGCAAGGCCCTGGTCGAGACCGATGCGCGCCTGCTCGTCGTGCTCAACCTCGAGGGGCAGGCGGGGGAGACCCACGGCTACGGACCCGAGGACCACCTCGCCGCCCTGCACGAGCACGGCCCCGACCTGCATCTCCACACCGTCCTGGCCGACCCCACGACCGTCGAGGACGCCCTCACGCTGGAGCAGGCGGTGGCGTCGTGGGGGGCCCGGCTCGAGGTCGCCGACGTGGGTCGGGGAGACGGCTCGCCGCGGCACGACCCGGACAAGCTGGCGATTGCGTTCAGGAAGGTCTTCGACCTCACCGACCCCTAGGGCCCCACGGCCGGGCCGGGCCAACAACCCCTTACGGGGACGGGGGTTTCGAGGGTTGTTGACGTGCGTGGCAGGATCGGCCGCATGGCCATGACGGGGCAGGTGAAGGCAGAGCTCGCCAACACACAGATCACCAAGACCTGCTGTCGCAAGGCCGAGGTGGCGACCATGCTCCGGTTCGCCGGGGGCCTGCACATCGTCAGCGGCAAGATCGTCGTCGAGGCCGAGCTCGACACCGGTGCTGCGGCCCGACGCCTGCGCAAGGACATCGCCGACGTCTTCGGGCATCCCTCCGACGTGGTGATGGTCCAGGGCAACGGGCTGCGCAAGGGCAGCCGCTACATCGTCAGGGTCGTGAAGGACGGCGAGGCCCTGGCCCGCCAGACGGGTCTGCTCGACCAGCGCGGCCGTCCGGTGCGGGGACTCCCGCCGACCGTCGTGTCCGGTGGCTCCTGCGACGCCGTTGCCGCGTGGCGTGGTGCCTTCCTGGCCCACGGGTCGCTCACCGAGCCTGGTCGCTCGTCGTCGATGGAGGTGACCTGCCCGGGTCCCGAGGCGGCGCTCGCGCTGGTCGGAGTGGCGCGCCGGCTCGGCATCCAGGGCAAGGCCCGCGAGGTGCGCGGCGTCGACAGGGTCGTCGTCCGCGACGGCGACGCGATCGGGGCCCTGCTCACCCGCCTCGGCGCGCACGAGTCGCTGATGGCCTGGGAGGAGCGGCGGATGCGCCGCGAGGTGCGCGCCACCGCCAACCGCCTGGCCAACTTCGACGACGCCAACCTGCGCCGCTCCGCCCGCGCGGCGGTCGCCGCCGGCGCGCGCGTCGACCGCGCGATGGAGATCCTGGGCGACGAGGTCCCCGACCACCTCAAGATGGCCGGCGAGCTCAGGCTCACCCACAAGCAGGCGTCGCTGGAGGAGCTGGGTCAGCTGCACGATCCCGTGCTCACCAAGGACGCCATCGCCGGCCGGATCCGGCGGCTGCTCGCGATGGCCGACAAGCGCGCCGAGGAGCTCGGCATCCCCGACACCGAGGCCTCGCTCACCCCGGAGATGCTCGCCGACGACGCCTGATCGGCTACCCGGACGTACGGCGAGACGGGCGACGCGGCCACCCCGACCCGCCGCGATAGGGTTCGAACGATCCAATCCCGACCCTTCCCAGCCCTAGTCCCCACCACATGTCCCAGCAGCAAAGGGAGTCACCGTGACTGTTCGCGTAGGCATCAACGGCTTCGGCCGCATCGGCCGAAACTTCTTCCGCGCCGTGCGCGCCTTGAATGCGACCGGCGGCGCCGACATCGAGATCGTCGGCGTCAACGACCTCACCGACAACGCCGTGCTCGCGCACCTGCTGAAGTACGACACGATCCTCGGCCGGCTCGGCGCGGACGTGACCTCCGACGACACCTCGATCACTGTCGGCGGCACCAAGATCCACGCCTTCGCGGAGCGCGACCCGTCCGCCCTGAAGTGGGGCGACATCGGCGCCGACGTGGTGGTCGAGTCGACCGGGTTCTTCACCGACGCGACCAAGGCGAGGGCCCACGTCGACGGAGGCGCCAAGAAGGTCATCATCAGCGCGCCGGCCTCCAACGAGGACATCACCGTCGTGATGGGCGTCAACCACGAGCTCTACGACCCAGCCGCGCACACGGTCATCTCCAACGCGTCCTGCACGACCAACTGCCTGGCGCCGATGGCCAAGGCGCTCAACGACGGCCTCGGCATCAACAAGGGCCTGATGACGACGATCCACGCCTACACCGCCGACCAGAACCTGCACGACAACATCCACAAGGACCTGCGTCGTGCCCGGGCGGCCGCGCTCAACATCGTGCCGACCTCGACCGGCGCCGCGAAGGCCATCGGCCTCGTGCTGCCCGAGCTCAAGGGCAAGCTCGACGGCTACGCACTCCGCGTGCCCGTGCCGACCGGTTCGATGACCGACCTCTCCTTCGAGGCCGGCCGCGAGACCAGCGTCGACGAGGTCAACGAGATCGTGAAGGCCGCGGCCGACGGCAAGTACCTCAAGTACTCCACCGACCCGATCGTGTCCTCTGACATCGTCACCGACCCGGCGTCCTGCATCTTCGACGCGCCGCTGACCAAGGTCATCGGCAACCAGGTCAAGGTTGCGGGCTGGTACGACAACGAGTGGGGCTACTCCAACCGCCTGGCCGACCTGATCACCTACATCGGCGAGAGCCTCTGACGCATGAGCAGCATCGAGGAGCTGGGCGAGCTCCGCGGCAAGCGGGTGCTCGTCCGGTCGGATCTCAACGTGCCCCTGGACGGGTCCACCATCACCGACGACGGACGAGTGCGCGCCAGCGTCCCGACGATCAAGCAGCTCGTCGACGCCGGTGCGCGGGTGCTCGTCGTCGCACACCTCGGCCGCCCCGGCGGGTCCCCGGACCCGGCGTACACCTTGAAGCCGGTGGCCGCCCGGCTCGGTGAGCTGCTCGGCCAGGAGGTCGCGTTCGCGAGCGACACCGTGGGCGAGAGCGCGCACGCCACGGTCGAGGCGCTCCAGGACGGGCAGGTCGCCGTGCTGGAGAACGTCCGCTTCAACGACGGAGAGACGAGCAAGGACGACGCCGTCCGCGGCTCGTTCGCCGACCAGCTCGCGGGTCTGGCCGACGCCTTCGTCTCCGACGGCTTCGGCGTGGTGCACCGCAAGCAGGCGTCCGTCTACGACGTGGCGCTCCGGCTGCCGTCGGCGATGGGCGGACTCGTGGCCAAGGAGATCGACGTGCTGCGGCGGCTGACGGTCGACCCAGAGCGTCCCTACGTCGTCGTGCTGGGCGGCTCGAAGGTCTCCGACAAGCTCGGCGTCATCGACAACCTGCTCGAGAAGGCCGACAAGGTGCTGATCGGCGGCGGCATGGTCTTCACGTTCCTGAAGGCGCAGGGTCACGAGGTCGGCAAGAGCCTGCTGGAGGCCGACCAGCTCGACGCCTGCCGGCGCTACCTCGACGAGGCCACCGAGCGCGGCGTCGAGATCGTGCTGCCGACCGACATCGTGGTGGACACCGAGTTCCCCTCGGGCGACCGCGAGCCCCAGCCCGTCGTGGTACCGGCGTCCGAGATCCCGGCAGACCGCCTCGGCCTCGACATCGGCCCCGACTCGGCCGCGGCCTTCGCCGCGGCGCTGGCCGACGCCCGCACGGTCTTCTGGAACGGTCCGATGGGCGTCTTCGAGACCGCGGCCTTCGCCGACGGCACCCGCGCGGTGGCACAGGCGCTGACGGAGATCGACGGGCTCTCGGTCGTCGGTGGCGGTGACTCGGCCGCCGCGGTGCGCACGCTCGGCTTCGACGAAGGCGCCTTCGGACACATCTCGACCGGCGGCGGTGCCAGCCTCGAGTTCCTCGAGGGCAAAGAGCTGCCCGGCGTCTCCGTCCTGGAAAGGTGACCTGATGACCTCGCGCGTCCCGCTGATGGCGGGCAACTGGAAGATGAACCTCAACCACCAGGAGGCCGTCGTCCTGGTCCAGAAGCTCGCCTGGACGCTGTCCGACAAGCGCCACGACTACGGCAAGGTCGAGGTCGTCGTGTGCCCGCCCTTCACCGACATCCGCTCGGTGCAGACGCTCGTCGACGGCGACCGGTTGTCGATCAAGTACGCCGCGCAGGACGTCTCGACGCAGGACGAGGGCGCCTACACCGGCGAGGTGTCGGCCGCGATGCTCGCCAAGCTGGGGTGCTCCTACGTCGTCGTCGGTCACTCCGAGCGTCGGGAGTACCACCACGAGTCCGACGAGACCGTCAACGCCAAGGCGCACCAGGCGTTGGCTAAGTCGATGGTGCCGATCGTGTGCGTCGGAGAGGGTCTCGACGTACGGAGGGCGGGCGACCACGTGCCCCACACGCTCGCCCAGATCGACGGCTCGCTCGCCGGCTTCACCGCGGACCAGGTGGCCGACCTCGTCGTCGCCTACGAGCCGGTCTGGGCCATCGGCACCGGCGAGGTGGCCACTCCTGAGGATGCCCAGGAGGTGTGCGCGGCGATCCGCGCACGGATCCGCGAGGTGCACGGCGACGGGGCCGCTGACAGCGTCCGGATCCTCTACGGCGGCTCGGTGAAGGCCGCGAACGTCGGCGGCATCATGGCCCAGGACGATGTGGATGGGTGTCTGGTGGGCGGGGCCAGTCTTCAGGTGGACGAGTTCGGCGGGATCTGCCGCTTCTACGACCTCCCCGCCCTGTGAACCTGTGTCCGGCATCTGTCAGGGGCCCCTTGAGGTGACTAGTCAGCAGCGTGGTCACTTCGGTTTCCGCTCCGACCGTGACGTAAGGTTTCCGTCGTGACTCTCGCTTTCACCATCCTGCTGATGATCACGAGCGGACTGATGATCGTTCTCGTGCTCATGCACAAGGGCCGCGGCGGTGGCCTCTCGGACATGTTCGGCGGTGGCATCTCCAGCTCGCTGGGCGGATCCTCCGTGGCCGAGCGCAACCTCGACCGGCTCACGGTCGGGGTCGCCGTCATCTGGTTCGCCTGCATCGTGGCCCTCGGGCTCCTGCTGGCCTACCAGGTCTGATCTGCTCAGGAAGGACTGCACGTGGCTGGTGGAGGAAACGCGATCCGGGGAAGCCGGGTCGGCGCGGGCCCGATGGGCGAGGCCGAGCGGGGCGAGGCTGCCCCGCGGCAGGCGGTCACCTACTTCTGCTCGCACGGGCATCGCTCCGTGGTGACGTTCTCGGTCGAGGCGCAGGTCCCGGAGTCGTGGGACTGCCCCAAGTGCGGTCTGCCCGCCTCCCTCGACAGCGAGAACCCGCCCCCGGCGCCCAAGATCGAGCCCTACAAGACACACCTGGCCTACGTGAAGGAGCGGCGCTCCGACAAGGAGGCCGAGGACATCCTGGACGAGGCACTGCAGCTGCTCCGCTCCCGCCGCAAGTCCGGCGAGATCATCTTCTGAGTGCCTGACCTGGGCAGGGACCTGACCTTCGGGTGGTTCCTCGTGCCCGACGCCTCGGCTCCACTGGTCGAGACGGCACGCGACTGCGAGACGCGCGGCCTGGACTGGCTCGGCATCCAGGACCATCCCTACCAGCGGCGCTTCGTCGACACCTGGGCGCTGATGGGGGTCGTGCTGGGCGGCACCTCGCGGATCCGTGTCTTCCCCGACGTCGCCTGCCTGCCGCTGCGTCCGCCCGCCCTGATGGCCAAGGCGGCAGCGTCGCTCGACCTGCTCAGCGGGGGGCGCTTCGAGCTCGGGCTGGGCGCCGGTGCCTTCTGGGACGCGATCGAGGCGTGGGGCGGCCCGCGCCGTACGCCGGGCGCGGCGCTGGCCGCGCTGGACGAGGCCATCGAGGTGATCAGGCGGGTCTGGAGCGGCGAGCGGAATCTCCGTTTCGCTGGCGCGCACTACTCGCTCGCGGGCGCGCAGTCGGGCCCTGTGCCCGCGCACGACCTCGGCATCTGGCTCGGCGTCTACGGCCCTCGCGCCCTGCGGCTGTGCGGCCGGGTCGCCGACGGGTGGGTGCCGTCCTTCCGGGGCAAGGTCTCCACGCTCGCCGAGATGACCGCGCGACTCGACGACGCGGCGGTCGACGCCGGGCGCGACCCGGCCGCGATCCGGCGGGTGCTGAACGTGAACGGCACGCTCCGACCGACCGCGGCCGGCTCCGGCGGACCGCTCGACGGTCCCGTGGACCAGTGGGTCGACGAGCTGGCCGACCTCGCCCTGTCCCTGGGCTTCGACACGTTCGTCTTCGGCGGCGACCCGGCCTCGATGCCGACGTACGCCGAGGAGGTCGCTCCCGCGGTGCGAGCCCGCGTGGCGCAGGAGCGTAAGCCCTAGCGCGACCCGGCGCTTCGTCGAGCCGAGAGCGGCGCGACCCGGCGCTTCGTCGAGCCGAGAGCGGCGCGACCCGGCGCTTCGTCGTCAGACGATGCGTCGCCCGCGCCGCTGCCGAGCCGTGCGGGTGCCCTCCATCAGGATCTCGTGCACGTTCTGACGGACGCCGTACACGTTGGCCGACGTGAGCGTCCGAACGGTCCACCCGTGGGTGTCGTCCAGCCTCTCTCGCCGGAACCTGTCTCGCGTGTGCTGGTCCTCGGAGGTGTGCCACTCGGCACCGTCGTACTCGGCTGCGAACAGCAGGTCCTCGTTGCCGAGGTCGAGTCGTGCGAAGAGGTGGCCGTCCTGCCAGACCTCGACCTGGGGCACTGGAGGGGGAATCGGGCAGTCCAACCAGCGCAGCCGCAGCACGGACTCGCCTGGTGACTCGGCTCGTGCGTCGCTCAAGGGCGCAAGTCTCCTCAGCTGGGTCACCCACCGCATGCCTCGGAAGCGCTCGACACCCGCGAGGAGCTCGTCCCGACTGAACTCGCCGAGCCTCAGCATGGCGTCGAGCCCGGCGATCGCCCGATCGCGCTTCTGAAGCCTCCCCAGGTCCCACGCCGTGCGCAAGGGCGTCGTCACGCGCACGCCATCAATCTCCGTGACGTCGCGGGGAAGGAGGTTGCGCTCACCGCTGTCCGTCAGGCTGTTGCGCAAGCGCCGTCCCCTGCCAGCAGGCAGGAATACTGCCAGCGGCTGCAGGTCGAGGTGCTCGTTCGGCGCCAGCACCATTTCTGCGCCGGCCAACCAACCGGCATGGCGGTCGCAGATGACGGCATCAGCCGGGACAGCGAGCTTCAGACAGGCCGCCCTCAGCGGGATCGAGTCGCCGAGCTGCGTAGCGACGTAGACACCTCGGAGCGCCCTGCGGAGATGACCGCTCGCGTGCAGACGCACCAGGGAGTCGCTGCTGACGCCTTCCCGGGCTGCCATTGCGGTCGTGAACGGTCCGTCCAACGGGAGCGGGAACGACGCGTCGAGGAACGCGGAGTCGAGCCACTTCGCAAGGTTCACGTGGCTACGGTGACGCCTGGTCGTCCACTGTGCGAGGCGGTCGGGCAGCACCTGTGGACAAGCGCCGACGCCGACGTCGACGAAGCGCCGGGTCGACGCGCCTGTAGGTCGACGGAGCGCCGGGTCGACGCGCGCTGTAGGTCGACGGAGCGCCGGGTCGACGCCGCTGCGGGTCGACGAAGCGCCGGGTCAGCTCAGGCGGGAGGCGGCGGCCTCGTCGAGGAAGAAGACCGTCTCTGCCGAGCCGCGGACGCCCCTGGCCGGTGTCTCGTGCAGGTCGCCGGGGGTGAGGGCCGAGGCGACGGCGTCGGCCTTGCCCTCACCTGAGGCGAGGAACCACACCGCCGCCGAGCGGTTGAGTGCCCCGAAGGTGAGCGTGATGCGCTCGGGCGGCGGCTTGGGCGAGTCGAGGACGTACGTCGCCACGGCGTCGTCGACGTCGAGGGCCTGATGGCCGGGGAAGAGCGAGGCGCAGTGGCCGTCGGGGCCGAGGCCGAGCATGAGCACGTCGAACTCGCCGGCGCCGTGGTCGCGCACGGTGACGGAGTACGCCGCCGCGCCCTCTGCCGCGGTCGGCGCGTCCGCCGTGGAGGCCATCTCGTGCACGTTCGCCGGGTCGACGTCGACGCGGTCGAGCAGGGCGCGCCGGGCCTGGAGGGCATTGCGGTCGTCGCTGTCGGGCGCCACGAAGCGCTCGTCGCCCCACCAGACGACCACGCGCGCCCAGTCGACTCCTGCGCCCGGCGACAACGCGGCGAGGCGCCGGTGGAGCACGTCGGCGATGGTGCCTCCCGTGAGGCCGATGTGGGGGACGCGGCCGTCGGCCTGGAGGACGGCGAGGACGCCCAGCAGGCGCCCCGCGACCTCGTCCGCCAGGGCGTCGGCGTCGGCGAAGCGCTCGACCCGCGGGTCCGGACGTGACCGGTCGCTCACGATGCCGCCCGCTTCACCAGGGCCCGGGCAGTGGCGGCGTACACGTCGTCCTCGTCGAGGTGCCGCAGCTCCTCGGCGAGCAGCTCTGGCAGCTCCTTGCGCTTCAGCGCGACGGGGCGGTCGGGCTTTCCCGGCGAGGTGAACGTCGCCAGCCGACCGTCGGAGCGGTCGATGCGGATCGGCCCGTCCTTGGTCTCCAGCACGACGGACGTGATGCCCGGGCCGCCGCTCGACCGCCGGACCACATCGATCTTCAGCCGGTCGGCGAGCCAGGCGACGAGCAGGTCGGCAGACGGGGAGATCCGCTCCGCGGTCACGGACGCCGCCGAGACGCGGACGGGGTGCTGGTCGAGGGCTGCGGCGAGCAGCGCGCGCCACGGAGTCAGCCGGGTCCACGCCAGGTCGGTGTTGCCGGGGGAGTAGGCGAGGCACTGGCCGTGCAGCGCCTTGAGCTTGCCCCGGGTGACGAAGGCCGCGTCGGTGATGCGCCGCCCGGCCAGCCGGCCGATCGGGTCGTCCGCCGGGTCGGCGGGATGGTCCCGGGGCCACCAGACGGCGACGGGGGAGTCGGGCAGGAGCAGCGGCAGCACGACCGACTCGGGATGCTTGGTCACCTCGCCGCTGAGCCGGATCAGGGCGGTCTCACCGGCCCAGCCGCCGCCGGTCCCGACCTGGGCGGCGATCGCGCCGGCGCCCCGTCCGTCGCCCAGGATCATGCCGAGCACACGGGCGGGATGCTCGTGCGAGGCCTCCTTGGCAGCCTCCATCGCGTCGGTTGATGCGTCCTCGTCGACCACGATCACCAGCGTCATCACCATGCCCATCACCGGGCTGCCCGCCCGGATCCTCGCGCGGGTGAACTCCGCGGCGATCTGCGCAGCGTTGGTGTCGGTCAGCTCGATCCTCATCGCCTCACCACCTCACGGCCGACGCCAGGTGCGGCCGTCGCGGGCCAGCATCTTGTCGGCACTCTCGGGTCCCCAGGTCCCGGACGAGTACAGCTCCGGCTTGCCCCGTCGCGCCCAGTGCTCGAGCACCGGGTCGAGGATCCGCCAGGACGCCTCGACCTCTGCGTGCCGCGGGAAGAGTGGCGGGTCGCCGAGCAGTACGTCGAGGATCAGCCGCTCGTAGGCCTCCGGCGAGGACTCGGTGAACGCGCCGCCGTAGGCGAAGTCCATGCTCACGTCGCGGATCTCCATCGCCGTGCCCGGCACCTTCGAGCCGAAGCGCAGCGTCATCCCCTCGTCGGGTTGCACGCGGATGACCAGCGCGTTGTGGGTGAGGTCCTCGGTCGCCGTCGCCGAGAAGGGCTGGTGCGGCGCCTGCTTGAACACGACGGCGACCTCGGTGACCCGGCGGCCCAGCCGCTTGCCGGTGCGCAGGTAGAACGGCACGTTCGCCCAGCGCCGGGTGTCGACGTGAAGTGTGACGGCGGCGTAGGTCTCCGTGGTCGAGTCGTCGGGGATCCCCTCCTCGTCGAAGAAGCCGGGCACCTTCGTCCCGCCGGACCAGCCGGCGTCGTACTGCCCGCGTGCTGTGGTCAGGTCGAGCCGTGCGGGCAGCCGGACCGACGAGAGGACCTTGAGCTTCTCGGTCACCAGGCTCGCGGCGTCGAAGGAGATCGGCTCCTCCATCGCGACGAGTGCGAGGAGCTGCAGCAGGTGGTTCTGGATGACGTCGCGAGCGGCGCCGATGCCGTCGTAGTAGCCGGCGCGACCCCCGATGCCGATGTCCTCGGCCATGGTGATCTGCACGTGGTCGACGTAGTTGGAGTTCCACAGCGGCTCGAACATCGCGTTGGCGAACCGGATCGCCAGGATGTTCTGCACCGTCTCCTTGCCGAGGTAGTGGTCGATGCGGAAGACCGACTCGGGCGGGAACACCCCGTCCAGGACGTCGTTGAGCTCGCGAGCCGAGGCCAGGTCGTGACCGAACGGCTTCTCGACCACGACCCGTCGCCACGATCCGACCTCGGGCGCCGCGAGCCGGTGCTCGTCGAGCTGACGGACGACGTCGCCGAAGAACTTCGGCGGGACGGACAGGTAGAACGCGTGGTTGCCGCCGGTGCCGCGCTCCTCGTCGAGCTCCTCGGTCGTCCGGCGGAGCCTCTCGAACGCCACGTCGTCGGAGAAGTCGCCGGGGACGAACCGGAAGCCCTCGGCGAGCTGGCGCCAGACCTCCTCGCGGAACTCGGTGCGCGCGTGGGCCTTCACCGAGTCGTGCACGATCTGCGCGAAGTCCTGGTCGTGCCAGTCCCGCCGGGCGAACCCGACGAGCGAGAAGCCGGGCGGCAACAGGCCGCGGTTCGCCAGGTCGTAGATGGCCGGCATGATCTTCTTGCGCGACAGGTCGCCCGTCACGCCGAAGAGCACCAGGCCGCACGGCCCGGCGATCCGAGGCAGTCGACGGTCCTCGGGGTCCCTGAGCGGGTTGGCGCGCGCTGGCTTGGGCTGGGTCCGAGCATCTCGATCGGCCATCAGCTGCGGCGCTCCAGGTAGTAGGAGATCAGCGACCTGGTCGACGCGTCCTGCTCAGCCAGTGCGTCGCGGTCGCCGGCGACCGCCGGAGCCACCTGCTGGGCCAGCTGCTTGCCCAGCTCGACACCCCATTGGTCGAAGCTGTCGATCCCCCAGACGACTCCCTGGGTGAAGGTGATGTGCTCGTACAGCGCGACCAGCTGACCGAGCACCGACGGCGTCAGCGCCGGCGCCATGATCGAGGTGGTCGGCCGGTTGCCCTCGAAGACCCGGGCCGGGACGATCGCCTCGGCCGTCCCCTCCGAGCGGACCTCGTCTGCGGTCTTGCCGAAGGCGAGCGCCTTGGTCTGGGCGAAGAAGTTCGCCAGGAACAGCTCGTGCACGTCGACGCTCTGTCCATCCTGGACGTCCCGCAGGGGGTACGCCGGCTGGGCCACCGCGATGAAGTCGGCGGGGATGAGCCGGGTGCCTTGGTGGATCAGCTGGTAGAACGCGTGCTGGCCGTTGGTGCCGGGCTCTCCCCAGAAGACCTCGCCGGTCTCGGTGGTCACCGGGGAGCCGTCCCACCGCACGCTCTTGCCGTTGGACTCCATCGTCAGCTGCTGCAGGTACGCCGGGAACCGGTGCAGCAGCTGGGTGTACGGCAGCACCGCGTGGGTCTCGGCGCCGAGGAAGTTGACGTACCAGACGTTGAGCAGGCCCATCAGTGCCGGCACGTTCCGGGCGAGGTCGGTCGTGCGGAAGTGCTCGTCGACCGCGTGCATGCCGGCGAGCAGCTCGGCGAAGCGCTCCGGGCCGATGGCCACGACGAGCGAGGTGCCGATGGCGGAGTCCAGGGAGTAGCGGCCCCCCACCCAGTCCCAGAAGCCGAACGCGTTGGCGGGGTCGATGCCGAACGCCGCCACCTTCTCGAGGGCCGTCGAGACCGCGACGAAGTGCTTGGCCACCGCTCCTGCGTCGTCGTCGTTGCCGCCGATCGCCCCCGAGGAGCGGAGCCCGTCGAGCAGCCACGCCTTGCACAGGCGGGCGTTGGTCAGTGTCTCCAGCGTGCCGAAGGTCTTGCTGGACACGATGAACAGGGTCGTCGCCGGGTCCAGCCCGGCCAGCTTCTGCGCGGCGTCGGTCGGGTCGATGTTGCTGATGAAGCGGCACTCCAGCCCCTCGTGCCGGTAGGGAGCGAGCGCCTCGTACGCCATCACCGGGCCCAGGTCGGAGCCCCCGATGCCGATGTTGACGACCGTGCGGATCCGCTCGCCGGTCACGCCGGTCCAGGCGCCGGACCGCACGTTGTCGGCGAACTCGTAGACACGTCGCAGCACGTCGTGGACATCGCCCACGGCGTCC
>CAVRPU010000006.1:0-195886 GCA_963723195.1 uncultured Actinomycetota bacterium | reverse complement strand
GACGTGCGCGGCGGGAGCCACGGCATCGCCGTGGGCTACGAGCAGGCGCGGGCCCTGGCGTCGGCGTACGACGGCGCCGGCAACCGCATGCGCGACTGGGCCGGCACCGGCGGGCGCGTGCTCTGCAACGGCGACCTGCTCGAGTCGGCGCTGCTCTCGCCGGGCTCGTTCGCCGAGGCGGAGCTGACCGTGCTCGGCGCGACCACGGGACCCGACGGAGTGCTGGTCGAGTCGGTCGCCTGGGAGACCGACGCCGTGCTGATCCGCGCGACCGTGACGGCCTTCGAGACCACCGACCAGGTGGTCGCGGCGACCTTCGAGGTCGTCGACTACGCGGTCGGACGCACCGTGGGCTTCGGGTTCGGCTCCGGACTGCTGCCGGTCCTGGTGCCGGCCGCGGTGGTGACCGGGCTGCTCGGCTACGCGACGTACCAGTCGCTCCCGCCGACGCTCCAGGAGGAGGCCCGAGGCGCCGCGGCACTCGGGGCCGTGGGGCTGGAGGCCTGGGTGGCCGAGCACCCGTGGCTCCTGGAGCGCCTCGCCAACGGTGGCGGCGGCCTGGTCGACGGCTTCTGGTCGGGGATCAGCGGCCAGCCCGTCGTCGGGCCGGACGGCAGGCTGCTGTTCCACCCGACCACCGAGGACGCAGCCCTGCTGCTGGCCGGCCTCTACCCGGACGACGGGGTGACGCACGTCGTCCGCCGGGACGACCTGGCGCCGCACGGCCCGGGCGAGCCCGGGGTCCCCTCGTCGCTTGCCGAGCTGCTGGCGCACCTGCGCCGGGTCAGCCTGCTCTCCGTCGGCGCGGACTCGCCCGACAACGGCACCATCGAGGTGCAGACGGTCACCGGGCCCGACGGCCCCCGTCATGTCGTCTACCTTCCCGGCACCGACGACATGCTGACGACCCCGTCGAGCCGCGACGACGACGTCCGGGACCTGCCGACCAACTTCGCCGCGGTCGGGGGCGCCAGCACGACGTACGCCGAGGGCATCCTGGCCGCGATGGAGCAGGCCGGCATCGCGCCCGGCGATCCCATCGCCCTGGTCGGCCACTCGCAGGGCGGGATCATGGCCGCGTGGCTGGCGTCGCACCAGGACACCTACCCGGTCAGTGCCGTGGTCACGGCCGGGTCGCCGGTCGCCGGGCTCGGGCCGTTCCCGGAGGGCACGCACGTGCTGTCCCTCGAGAACCGCGGTGACGTCATCCCGCTCGTCGAGGGCGAGGCCAACCCCGACGCGCGCAACCACGTCACCGTCACGTTCGACGACGCCGGTCCGAGCCTGGCCGGCAACCACGACCCGGCCCGCTACGTCACCGGCGGCGCGGTCGTCGACGCCGCCACGCATCCCTCGGTGGTCGACGAGCTGGCCCGGCTGCGCGACCTCGGGTTCCTCGCCGACGGCGTCCCCGCCGATCGCACGCAGGTCTTCCAGGTGACCCGTACGCCGATGCCCTGAGTCCGGGCCGCCTCCGATCGGTGGGTGGGTCGGGGTTTGGCGAGCCGCCGGGGAGGGAAGGCGTCTGGACTGACCCCTGCAACCGACCCGCGTGCAACCACCGCGAGGAGTGATCGATGTACGGCGACACCTCCGTCATGCGCAAGCGTGCCGGCGAGCTTCTTGACCAGGGCGCCGACATCGCCATGAGCGCCGACCACCTGGTGGCGCAGTCCGACGCGATCGCGTGGACCGGCCGCGCGGCCGACGCGATGCGCGCCCGCGTCCGGGAGCGGGCGACGCACCTGCGCGAAGCCGCTTCGCTGCACGAGACGGCCGCGGACTCGCTGACCCGTCACCTCGGCGAGGTCGACCGGCTCAAGGAGTCCATCGCAGGCGTGGAGCAGCGCGCCGAGTCGCTCGTGGCCGACGCTCGCACCCGCGTCGCGCGCCTCGCGGCCGAGGCGACCGACGCGGACGGCGAGGTGCGCGTGAGCCCCAGCGAGGCCGACGACACGCTCGCGGCGTTCGTCGCGCCCAAGCCGGGCCACAAGGACTGGCTGACCGTGAACCTCCCGGGGTTGTGATGGCGACCGTCGACCTGACCACCCCGCCTCGTCCGCCCGCGAGCCTCCTCGACGGGCTGCCCCGCCGGGTGGCTCTCACCCTTCCGGAGCTGCGGACCGTAGCGCGGCTCGCCGGCGACGCACCCCTGCCCTTCGACGTGACCGAGCCCCGGCCGGGCGCGCTGGAGGACCGGATGGGCCAGAGCCGAGCCTCCGAGGAGGACGCCGCCTACCTCGCGGCGGTGGGGTCGCTGCACGACCCCACCGGCTCACTGGCCCGCCGCGGCCTCCTCGACGGCGACACCGTCGACGCCGGTCTGGCGGGCGCCGTCGGCCTGCTCGCCACACCGGCCGTCGCCCTCGACCTCGACATCCGAGTCGGCGAGGTGCAGGCCAAGGCCTGGCACCGGGAGGCGCTCGGCGCGGTCGCGACCCTGGCCACCGTCGACGGCATCGTCTTCGAGCTGGCCTGGTTCGACGCGCCGCAGTGGCCCGCCGAGCTGGGCCGCGTCGCCGTCGTACCCGAGGATGCCGCGACCGGGCCCTCGGCCTTCCCGTTGCGCGTCGACCTGCCCTTCGACCTCGCCAGCGGAGCTGCCGAGGCCGTCCGCACCGGACGTTCGGACCTCCTACCGGTGCTGGTGGCCCAGCACGCCGGCCGCGTGGTCGACGGTGAGGGGGCCCCGATCGCCGACCTCGACGTCCGCGCCCTGCTCCCCGCGCTGTACGACGAGACGCGCGGGCGGCTGCGCGCCCTGGTGACCGACCTGTCGAGCGGTGGGGCCACCGTCGTCGGCGTGGTGTCCTGGGTGCTGCTCGCCGATGGCTGGCGGGCGCTGCGCCCGCATCACGACGGCGACGAGCCACGGGTCGAGGTGCGCGCCGTCGAACCCGGCGACCTGGCCGCCGAGCTCGCGCCGGTCCTGGCCGAGGTCGCCCGATGACCGGCATGTCCTCCCACGAGGAGACCGACGTCGAGACCACGGAGGAGACCGACGTGGACACCCCCCAGTCCCACGCCCCGTCACGGCAGGCGGGCGCCGACAAGTACGACCGGCTGCTCCGGTTGGCTGCCCTCTTCGATGTGTCCGGCGAGGAGATGCGCGCCCGCGCCCAGCTCGGCGAGGCGATCCTGTACGACGCCGAGATCTCGGCGTCCGAGGAGCTCTCCCCCAAGACCTACGCCCAGATGGAGGAGGACGTCCGGCACGCGACCACGGGCAAGCGCGGTCTGCTGGCGCGGTCCATCGAGCTCGACGCCGACGCGCTGATGATCCGCGCGACGGTGCTCACCTACCGCTGGATAGACGACCTCCAGGAGGCCGCCTACAAGACGCTCGGCGCGATCGCCGGTCGCGCGATCGGCTATCTGGCGCCCGAGGTCGCCCTCGGTGGTGCGATCGTGTCGGCCGGGCTCATCGAGACCGACGCCCTCGACCGGGAGGGGGTGGCGGCGTACCTCAACGAGCTCGCCGAGAACAACCCCGAGCTCCTCGACCACGTCTCCAGTGGGGGCGGTGGGCTGCTCGACAGCCTCCAGATGCGCTCCCTGCTCACCGCGGGCGTCCTGGCCGGGGCCTCGGGTACGGCCGCGGGCCGCGGCGGGCTGCGCGCAGTCGGCGTCGACCCGATCGCCGCTGACGGCGGAGCCGCGCTGCGCGACGTCGCCGGGCCCTTCACCGCTGCGCCGAGCACCGCCGCCCCCGCGGCCACGGCCCCCGCCGATGCCGCCCCGCCGCGCAACGTCGAGGAGCTGATGAGCACCCTGGCCTCGACCACCCGCACCATCTCGGTGACCAAGGTCGGAACCCGGCGCTACATCGCCTACCTGCCCGGCGCGAGCGGCGCTCACGGAGACCGGTTGCGGCTGGTGGGCGGCGACCACTCCCCCTACGCCGCGCAGGTGGTGTCCGCGATCGAGCGCGCCGTCTCGACCGACGACGGAGTCGCGCAGGTGATGCTCGTGGGCTCGGCCCAAGGTGGCGTCACCGCCGCCGAGGTGGCGGCCACCGTGCGCTCCGAGGCGTTCGTCGTCGACCAGGTGGTGACCGCGGGAGCGCCGGGATCGCACGTGCACCTGATCCCCCCAGACACCCGGGTCCTCTCGCTGGAGGACCGCGCCGATCCCGTCGCGCTGCTCGGCTCGCTGATCAACGCCCGGGTGTCCAACCGGCTCACGGTGGTCTTCGACGGTGGCGACGAAGCCGGCGCGGCGTCGTACGTCGTGGGCGGCCGCGCGGCCGACAGCGCCGGGCACCCCGAGCTGCGAGCCGAGATCACGCGGCTGCAGGAGCTCGGCTACCTCGCCAGCTGACCGGCGGTCGAGGGGGGCTAACTGCCGCGGCGCTCTGGTCGGTTAGGGGGTGGCTGACCACGTCCTAACCGGCAACAGCACCGCACCAGTCGGTCACCCCGCCTCAGGCTCAGGGGCGGAAGACCCGGTCGCCGAAGGCGGGGTCCTCGTCGAACGCCGCCCGCATGCGCAGGTCGCACCGCGGGTCGGCAGGGGCGCAGCAGGACTGGAGCGTCACCCGTCCGAGGAGCGCGCCGGCAACCAGCGCGAGGATCGGGAGCATCACCAGGACGGCGACGACGTACGTCACGGGGCCAGTGTGGCCCCCAGGAGCCAAATTGGCGAGGACCGGATCCGCGATGCGGATCCGGTCCTCTCCTGGGCGCTCACTGGCCGACGTCGGCGGCCGGCACCTCCCGTACGGGGATGTCCGTCGGCGGGTAGATGCGCGGTGGCACCTCTCGCACGGGGACGTCGGTGGGCGGGTAGATGCGCGGCTCGTCGACCTGGCCGGTGACGTCGATGCCGTCCCCCGAGGCAGACGCCGTGCCACACGCGGTGGCGGCCAGCGTCACGAGCAGCGCAGCGGCCGCTGCGGAGCGCAGGTTGTTGATGGCGGACATGATGGTTCTCCTTCGGTTTCGTGTGGGTGATGATCAGGCGACCGCGCACACAGCCCAGGCGAAGATGCCCAGCGTGCTGCCGCCGCCGTTGTGGACCTGGACCGCCCAGCCGGCCCCCTCGTTGAGGGGCGCCGACTCCTGGATCGAGATCACGGACGGGTTGAAGCTCGAGACGCCGCCGCCCAGCACCTTCGTGCCGGCCGGGCAGGGAGCCGACCAGGCGGCCGAGGAGGTCTTGGGGACGTCCTCGCCGATGACGACGTACTGCAGGCCGCTCAACCCCCCGGCCGGACCCTGCGGACCCTGGGGACCTTGCGGACCCTGGGCGCCCTCGGCGCCGGGGGCACCGGTCGGGCCCTTGGGTCCGGCGGGTCCGCGTGGACCCTCGGGGCCCTCCGGTCCCTGCGGACCGGCGAGGTTGCCGGAGAAGTCGGCCTTGGTCAGCGAGCCGTTCCGGACGTCGCGGCCCGTGATCGACTCGTTCTTGATGGTCTTGCCGGTGACCAGCTGCGCGGCGCCGGCCGTGGCCGTGCTGGCCACGACGAGGGCGGCCGCGACCCCGAGGACGACTCGGGTGCTGGTCCTGAAGCGGAGCTTGTTCATTTCTTCGTTTCCTTGATCTCGGTGGTGGTGGTGGAGGGGATGCTCAGCGGCGGGTCGCCGTGACGATGCGGTACTCCCAGTCGAGGACCACGCCGGTGCCGGTGCCGCGGTCGAACGCCCCGGCGAGTGCCACGAGGTCGGCCCGCAGGGCCGCACGGCCCTCGTCGTCGAGCCGGCCGGCGGCGGAGTACGTCGGGCCGTAGTAGGTGAGGAACAGGTCGGCGAAGTGCTCCGCCGTCGCGAACCGCTGGGTCACCGTCGCGGTGACCGAGGCGACGTCCGTGACCTGCTCGCCCAGGAGCTCGGCGACGACGGCCTCGGTGCCCCAGCGCGTTGCCGGCTGGGCACCCGCGGGCGGCGTGACGTGCTTGCCGACGGTCCGCAGGATCCCGCCGACGAAGCCCTCCGGCGTCCAGCTCGCGAGCGCGATCCGGCCACCGGGGCGGGCGACGCGCACGAGCTCCCGGGCAGCCTGGGCGTGGTCGGCGCTGAACATCACGCCGATGGCGGACAGCACGACGTCGAACGACGCGTCGGCGTACGGCAGTGCCTCGGCGTCGGCCTCGGCGAACTCGATGACCAGGTCCTCGGCCATGGCCCGGTGGCTGGCGATCTCGAGCAGCTCCGGCACGTAGTCCATCCCGGTCGCCACCGCGGACCTGCGGGCCGCGGCCAGGGCGACGTGGCCGGTGCCGGTCGCGATGTCGAGCACCTGCTCGCCCGGCCCGACGCCGGCGTGCTCGACGAGGTGCTCGGACACGGGGACCGTCAGCGCGGCGATCTTGTTGTAGTCGCCGCTGCTCCAGACCTTCTGCTGCTTGTCGCGGAGCTCGGTGTAGCTGGGGTTGGTGGTGATGGTCATGGTGGTGCCTTTCGATGGTTGGCGAGCCGCGAGGGTCGCGGCTGCGCTCGGGTGGGGTGTGGAGATCGCCGCGGAGATGTGCTCGTGCCGGAGACCGGCGCGGCTCATCACCTCGGCGACGAGGTCGGCCGAGTCGGCCTCGTAGAGCAGGAAGCACGTGTCGTCCTCGGGGACGAAGATCGACCGGACGCACCGCACCGCCTGACCCGCGCGGGTCAGCTCGGTCGCGGTGAGCTCCGCGCGAGCGGCGTACTGCCGCGCGGTGTCCTGGTCGCCCTGTGCGACGTAGAGCTCGATGAGGTACTCAGCCATGCCTCAACGGTCGGGCCCGGCAGGGGGTCCCCGAAACTACGGATGACCCGAGGATCCGGGATCGCGCGACCCCAGGACGACCCCAGGACGACCCCAGGAAGACCCAGGGACGACGCCTACTCCAGGCTGTCGAGCGCGGCCCCGAGCTGGACGCGCGATCGGATGCCGAGCTTGGCGTAGGTGTTGCGCAGGTGGAACTCGACGGTGTTCACCGTCACGACCAGGACGCGCGCGATCTCCTTGTTGGCCAGGCCCTCGACCGCCAGCTCGGCAACCCGTCGCTCGGTAGCCGTGAGGCCGCCGGCCGACGCGGACCGCCGGGCCCCCACCCGGTCCAGCTCCGCGCGACTGTCGTCGGCCCACCCGGGCGAGCCCATGGCCTCGAAGGCCGCCGTCGCCCGCTCGAGGACGTCACGAGCAGCTCCCCACTTCTTGGCTCGCCGCTGGGCCCGACCGAGCGCCAGCAGCGTGCGGGCCTCGTCGAACAGCAGGCCCAGGTCTCGGTACGACGACGCCGTCGCCTCGAGCGCCGCGCCCGCCGCATCGGTGTAGGAGCCGGCGCAGATGTCGACGATCGCCGTCGCACGCCGGGCGCCCAGCCGGCCCCAGGGGTGGTCCTGCTCCTCGGCGAGATCGGCCAGCCGCTGGACGACGCTTCCCGCGGCGTCGTACGACTCCAGGTCCACGAGCGCCTCGACGAGATCCGGCCCGACCGGGAAGGCGCCGGGGTCGAGCACGCCCTCGCGCTCGGTGTGCTCCCACACCTCGCCGAGGAGGCGGGCCGCCTCGGCCGGGTCCTTGGCGAGCAGCGCGGCCAGCCCGAGGGCTCGCGTCGCCTCGAGCCTGTCCCAGCCCACGCCCATGGCCTCGGCCTGGGTCGCGGCGCGGCCTCCCCAGCGGCGCGCCTCCTCGACGTCGCCCCGGCCCGCGGCGAGGAGGGCGCGGCAGCGCTCGTACATCGGCCAGTGGAGCAGGTCGCTGTCGGTGGACGCGGCCCACTCGTCCATCAGGCGCTGCACCGCGTCCCAGTCACCCGCGCGCAGCTCCATCTCGCACAGGTGCAGCCGCGCGAGCGCGTGCGGCGACGGCTCGCCCCACTCCTCGGTGCGGGTCAGAAAGGCCTCGAGGAGCGTCCTGGCCTGCTCGATCTCACCGCGCCAGACATGCCGCTGACCGGCCACGCGCTGGGGGTAGCGCGCCAGGTAGCCGCGCTGGGTCGACAGCGCCTCGAACTGCTCGACGAGGTCGTCGACGGGCTGCCCACGCAACGCTTGGGTCCAGCTGCGCGTGTAGACGGCGAGCCGTTGGTCGTCCGGGTCGCCCTGGGCGCTCTCGGCGACCGCCTCGGCGGCACGGTCGTCGGACGCCTCGATCTCGCGCACCTGGATCACCGCGACGTTCTCGGCCAGGAACGACTGCGCGCGGGCGCGGCACGGTTGGATGTCGCCCGCCTCCGCCAGTGCCTTCTCGTGGAACGCCGTGATCTCGTCGTTGCCGTGCACGATGCCCCCGGCGAGCAGGTGGTAGGCCAGCACCCGTGACCCGCCGGCCGGGAGCGACTCCACCCGCGGAGCGAGCAGGTCGGTCAGCCGCTGTCGCTCGCCGGCGTCGTGGAGCTGCCGGGCCACCGTGAGCAGCCGGTCGGGGGCCGGCTGGTCCGGCGGCGTGAGCCGCCAGGAGTGCGTCGCGAGGTCGACGCCCAGCCGCGTCGCCCCCCGCGCAGCGGCCCGCTCGGCGGCCTTCTCGATCTGGGCGGCGAGCTCCTCGTCGGGAGTGTCCGTCGCCAGCGCCAGGTGCAGCGCGCGGCGCTCCTCGTCGGCCACCAGCTCGGCGAGCCGGCGGTGCATGCCGCGCCGCTCCTCGTCGGACGCTCGCCGGCGTGCCGCGGCGGCGAGCAGCGGGTGCGCGGGCCGGACCCGCTCGCCGTCGACGGTCACCACCCCGGCCTCGATCGCCCGCTCCAGCAGCTGCGGACCGGCCAGCTCGCGCAGCTGGGTCACCCGGACGTCGGCCCCGAGCGCGAGCGCGAGCAGCACGCGGCGTACGTCGTCGTCCAGGTCCGCGACCCGCCAGCCCAGCAGGTCCTCGACGTCCTCGGGCAGCGGGATCTCCTCCCCGAGGGAGTCGAGATCGCGGAAGACCAGGGTCCGGCCGACCTCCAGGGCGAACAACGGGTTGCCCGTCGTGACGTCGTAGACGCGGCGCAGCACGTGGTGCGGCAGCCGGAGACCCAACCTCGTCGCCAGCAGCTGCCGGGTCGCGCCCAGGCTCAGCGTGCCGACCGACAGCTGGTGCAGACGCTCGACGGGGAACGACCGCTCCAGCTCGGTACGCCGGCCGGGGCGCCGGCTGAGCAGGAAGCCGACCGGCTCGCCGCCGAGCCGGCGGGCGGCGTACACGAGCGCCTCGCCGGAGCCGAGATCCAGCCATTGCGCGTCGTCGACCGCGACCACGAGCCGGTCGTGCTCGGCGAGCGCACGGAGGGCGGAGAGGACGGCGAGCGAGATCACCTGCGGCTCCGGTGGGGCGCCGGTGGGCTCGGCGCGGTAGAGCGCGACCTCGAGCGCGCGCAGCTGCGGCGCCGGGACCGCTGCCAGCTCGTCGCTCGTGACACCGTCGAAGAGGTCGATCAACGCGGCGAAGGGGAACTCGGCCTCGGCGCCGCTGCCCCGGGCGACCAGCACCCGGAAGCCGCGTTCCCGCGCCTCGGCGAGGCTCTGCTCCATCAGGCTGGTCTTGCCGACGCCCGGGGGCCCTTCGAGCAGCACGGCCCGCCCGGCCTGCTCGGCCTGCCCGCCCTGCTCGGCCTGCCCGCCCTGCTCGGCCCGCCCGCCGGTCAGGCGGGTCCTGATGACGTCGAGCTCGGACTCGCGCGCGACCAGGCCCGCCGGCGCCGATTCGGCGCCCGAACGGGACAGGGACGTGGCGGAGCCCATGGAGGCATGATCGCAGCCCGGGCCCCGTCGGGTCAGTGCGCTTTTCGACTGAGGAGCCCCCGGACGCAGAACGCCGCCGCTTCGAGGACGACGCGGCGGCGATCTCTGCCTGGCGGTGGCGGGGGATTTGAAACAGCCGCTAGGCCCTGCGTTCGAACAGGACACATGTGGACAAGCCCGGCCAATTGTGCCGCTGACCTGCAAGGATGCAAGGTCTGAGAGCACTCTTGCGCGGACACGGCGCGACACCCGTGGCCATCGATCTGGCACGTATCTGGCACGCCGAGGAAGGTCGAAGATGGCAAAACGGACCCGTTGGTGGCCAGGTACGCCGCGGTGGTGAGGCCGCCGAGCCCGGCCCCGACCACCACCGCGTCCCACGTGTTCGCCACGCCTCTGCTCACCCGCAGGCCGGCAGGACCGGAGGGAAGGTGCGGGTGTTAGGAGGGACCTCGAAACAGGGGCTGCCGGTGAGGTCCCAGACCACGTCGGCCCCAGGCAGCGGAGCCAGGCGTGGGTCGGGGTCGAAGCCGTTGCCCCGTGCGACGTTGCCGCGTACCTCCCCGCCGTCGGGCGAGGGGTCGAGGGCCGGGTCGAGGGCCAGCACCTCGGGCGGCAGGCTCACCACCCCGATGCCGCCGGTTCGGTTGCCGGAGACCACGTTGTCGATGATCCGGACGTCGTCGCCTGCCACATTGGCGATGCCCACGCCGCCGGGCAGTCCGCCCAGCAGCCCCTCGGTGACGGCATTGGGCCGGTTGTTCCCGGACAGGACATTGCCCCGCACGACCACGTCCCGGGTCACCTTGACGGGACGCAGCGGCGAGATCTGCACCAGCGCCCCGATCGCGTTGTCGGTGGACACGTTGTCCTCGACCACGATCCGGGTGGAGAGCTCGACCTCGATGCCGATGGTGTTGTCGTGTGCCACGTTGTGGTCGACCAGCACGTCGCTGCACTGTCCCACGTAGACGCCGGAGTCGAAGGACCCCGAGACGTGGTTGTGGTCGACGCGGCCGTGGGAGCAGCGCACCGGGAACAGTCCGTACAGCGGGTTGTCGAGGTAGTGGGTCCCTGTGAGCCGGAAGTTGTCCACGCCGCTGACTTGACTGCCGTAGCGGCTGTACCCGCGGATGGTGAGTCCGTCGAGGGTGAAGCCGTCGAGCCGCGAGCCGTCGAGGGAGCGGACGCGGATGCCGAACTGGAGGCCGAGCCCGGTGCCGTCGAGCACCGCGCCCCGCGAGCCGCGGATGGTGATGCCGGGCTCGGTCACGTTCACGGATTCGGCGTACCTCCCCGTCGGCACCAGCACCGTGTCGCCCGGGTCGGCCGCATCGACGGCCGCCTGGATCGTGGTGGTCACCACGATCGTGTTCCCGGCGGCCTGGCTGGACGCGGGACCGGCCGTGGGGATGGCCACGAGGCTGGCCGTGACGGCGCCGAGCAGTACGGCGGTCCGCCATGTCTGCGCAGTCATGACGCGTCCTCCTCGGCCACGGACCCGATGAGGGACGCGCAGCGCCACACGGTGGGCCGGCTGGTGCCGTCCGCCGCCGAGCGCCCCGTCACCTCGTCACGCCTGTCGCTGACGCCGTGCGCGATCGAGTCGGTCTCGTCCCAGGCGCCCTCAGCCCCCGGCAGCATCAAGAGCTCGCCAGATCCGGTCCAGACGAAGGCATGGAAGAGGTCGACCTCGTCCGGGAGGAGCGTCTGGCTGGCCCCGGTGGCCCAGCCTCCCTCGGAGACTCCGAAGGCGATGCCTTGGTCGGTTCCCGGGACGGGTGAGCCCATGATCCGCAGCCGTCCGTCGTCCAGTGACCAGTAGGCGGGCATGGTGAATTGCAGCTCGTCGACGTCGGCGAAACCGACCGCGCGGCCGGCGTTGTTGACGTCGAAGGCGTGCGACATCGGGCCGGCCTCGTCGAGCCGTTCGGGCTGCGGTGCCCACGCCACCACGTGCGTGACCGGGAGGTGCAAGCGCGCGTCGACGCCGCCGTAGTCGCGCTTGTCCGGGGTCAGCCGGCCGCGCTGGGTCGAGCCGACAATGTCACCGTGGTCGTTGATGCCGGCGGCCCAGGCACCTGATCGCCACGCCGACCCCCCGATCTTGGGCAGCCGCTCAGCGGTGACGTACGGCGGGCGCCACTGAAGCGGGTGGCCGGTGCCGTTGGCAGATCCACCATCACCCACGGCGACGCCGTGCTCGTTGATACGGCGCGCGGACGCCCAGTCACCGCCGACCCCCGGAAGCCAGGTCACCTCGCCTGTGTCGAGGTCGAAGACGTACCCCCGCCACTGGTCACGCCCGGCGTCGTAGCCGTCGCCCACGGCGAGGTGACTCTCGGTGACGTCGAGCAGGTCACCGTCCTCGAGGTCGACCGGCACGCGGTGGGCGATGCCGTCGATCCAGTAGGTCGCGCGCTCGATCCCGGAGGCGTCCTCGGCGGAGCCGATGTAGATGCCGTCCTCGGTGAGGTCCAGGATCTCTCCGAAGGCGTGCTCGCCGGTCGGGTCGAGACTCGGATAGAGGTGCACGCCGCAGTCGGCCGGCCCAGCGTTCGCCGGACCGGTCACGACGGTGACGGTGCCCCATGCGGTGAGAGCGAGCGCCAGGGCTGCGCCCGCGCTCCCTCGGTATAGCAGGCCTGTGGCCATGGCGGACTCCCTAGTGTTGTTGGTGCATCCAAGGTGGTTCCGGAACGGCGGACGGGCCCCCCTGAACCACTGATTCCTGCTCCGACGTCTCGCCGACGGCCGCCAACCGGTGACACCTTCAGGCGTGACCCGCACGGTGCTCCTCGTCGACGACCATCCCGGCTTCCGCCGGATGGCGCGGCTGCTCCTCGAGAGCGGTGGGTACGACGTCGTGGGCGAGGCGGGCACGGCGGCGGACGCCGTCGACTCGGCTCGTGAGGTCAAACCCTCCGCGGACGCCGCTCTGTGACACCGATGCCGTTCCTGTCCCGCCAGTGCTCCCGCCATCACCCTTCCTCTCGTCGACCGTTCGTCGACGATGTCGCGCCACGCGGGCCGTGCGGATCCGGCACCTGCCCATTTGTGAGCGCCCGAGGGCCTTAGTCGAGCGCCCGATCCGTCTTGACCCCTCGCCCGCGTGCTGCTGTGGTGTACCCATGAGGCCGAGACCGGACTTCGTCGGTCGCCGCGACGAGTTTCGGGACACGCTGCAAGCGTTGATCGAGGGGTGCCGACTCGTCCTCGTCGTGGGCGATGCCGGGATCGGGAAGTCGCGCTTCAGCGCCGAGGTGCTGCGCGAACTGACTGGCACCGGCTGGCCCGCTGTCGCGTGCGGGGCTCTCCCGATGGCGGAGAAGCTCCCGCTGTTGCCGTGGGGAGACGCGTTTCGCCATCTGCTGCACCTCGACGACGAATCGTTGCTCGAAGCAGCGATGCAGCGATGCGCCCCGTATGCCCGCCGGGAGATCGCCCGCTTGGTGCCGCAGCTCGGATCCGAGGACTCGCCTCCTCGACCCGGCGAGACCTGGCAGAGGGAGCGGCTCTTCACCGCAGTCGGCGACGTCCTGGACGAGATCGCCTCGGAGCCACCCGGGCTGCTCCTGCTCGTCGAGGACCTGCACTGGGCCGACGAGAGCACCCTCGATCTCGCGACGTACCTGATCGCCCAGGCGCGGAGCCCGAACCTGCGCATCATCGTCACCTGTCGCAGTGATGAACCGCAGCTGGCCCGGCCAGTCGTCGAATGGCTGGCACGAGCGCGACGGATGCCGGACACCCACGAGGTCCGGTTGGGGCCACTGTCCAGGGACGATGCCACCGCGCTGGTGGCGAACCTGGTCGCGCCCGACGCGGTTGACGCGGTGGCCACCGACGTCTACCGGCGCGCCGAGGGTCACCCGTTCTACACGGAGCAACTCGTCGGCGCGTGGCTCGCGGATTCGTCCGTCCCGCAGCAGGGTTTGCCTCGACCGCTGCCTGCGGGCCTGGCCGACGTCCTGACGGCGCGTGTCGAACGGTGCAGTGAGCAGGCGCGGCGGGTGCTCGCTGCACTCTCCGTCGCCCGGCGTCCCTTGACGGACCTGGTGCTGGCTGAGATCGCCGGCGTGGACGAGGCAATGCTCGGCGATGCCCTCCACGAGCTCTCCGCGGACGGGCTGCTGGCACCCCAGACGACCGATGGTCTGGCGCGCCCCCGGCATGCGCTCATCGCCGAGGCGGTCCTCGACACGCTGCTGCCCGGAGAGCGGCGGCTTCTGCACGCTCGCACGGCCGAGGCACTGCGCAGCACCGCCGAGCAGTCATTGGCCGCCGAGGTCGCAGTGCACTGGTCCGAGGCGGGACGGACCCTAGAGGAGCTCTGCGCCACGGTGGACGCCGCGGAAGCCGCCACCGGGGTGTTCGCCTTCTCCGAGGCTGCCGACCTCTGGCAGCACGCGATTGCGCTGAGCGACGAGCACCCGCACCTGTCGGTGGAGGCCGAGCTCGACCTGGCGATGCTGCACGTGCAAGCCATCGACGCGCTGGAGGCCGCCGGAAGCGCCGAGAAGAAGGCGCACCTGTCCGAGCGGGCCTTCGCTCGCTTCGCCGACGTCCCCGACCGCAAGGTCGCGGCAGCCGTGCATGTTCGCGTGGCGCAGATCCGCGGTGTCGAGAGCGCCGCTGCGGCACGTCCGCTCCTGGAGGAAGCCCTCCGGCTCTTCGCTGGGACGCCGCCGTCGGCGGAGCACGCGCAGGCCCTGTTCCACCACGCCAACCTGCACCGCCACGAGGGGGACGCCAACGCCGGCACCGCTGGCCTCGAACGCGCACTGGCCGTGGCCGAGCAGGCGGGCGCTGGCGCCGTGGCGGCGTGGGTCCTGGGGCCGCTGTCCCTGACGCACTTCCTGCGCGGCGACCTCGACGGAGGGTTCGCCGCACTGCGCCGCGGACGCGCCCTCATCGACCGGCTCGAGGCCACCAGCACCGACGTCGAGTCTGCCGTTGCGTCGATCGCCAGCTTCGAAAGCGACACCATGCTGAAGCTGTGTCGGTGGGAGGAGGCCCATCAGGCCGCTCTGTGGGGGCTCGACCACCTACGCCGCGGTGGCCGGGCCGACATGTTCGGCGCCACAATTCTCACTGCAAACGCCGTCGAAGCGCTGCTGAACCTCGGCCGGACCGCCGACGCGGCCGCGCTCATCGATCCGGTGACAGACTCGGAGCCGGACAGGCACAACTGGGTCCTGCACGGCAGCAGGGCCCTGGTCGACCTCTGGCGCGGTCAGGTGGCCGGTGCGGTGCGCCGCACGCGGGCCGTCGACGAGATCGCGCGCGGCGGCTACGTCCAGTTCGACTCGGAGTACACCCGCGACACCACCGAGATCGCCCTGTGGGACCGTCGGCCACAGGAGGCCCTGGAGCAGGTGGAGCGGGTCCTGCAGGTGGTCGAGGACACGGACGAGCAGCAGTTCTGTAGCGCGCTCCTGACGCTCGGATCCAGAGCGTGCGCCGACCTGGCTGGATCTGCGCGGGCGCGGCGCGATCAGCCGTCACTGACCCGGGCGATGGCGGCCCTCGAGCGCCTTGCCGCCATCCTCGATCGAATGCAGGGAGCCCCGTTCGTGGACCACCCGTTCGCCGCGCGCATCCCCGCTGACCGCGCAGCCTGGCAGGCCGAGCTGAGCCGCGCGCGGGGCGACAGCCGGCCCGAGCTCTGGGAGGCGACGGCCACTGCCTGCCAGGCGATCACCATGTCGATCAGGGTCGGGTACGCCCGGTGGCGCCAGGCGGAGGCCGTGCTGGAGCACGGTGGCACGGCCGCCGAGGCGACACCGCTGCTGCGGGCGGCGTCCGAGAGCGCCCTCGGCGCGGTCCCGCTGGCGGAGGCGATCGATGCCCTGGCGCAACGCGCCCGGATCCGCCTCGACCCGGCCCCGGTGATCACCCAGGCGAAACCGCCCATGCGCGAATCCGGCTACGGACTCACCGACCGCGAACTCTTGGTGCTCCAGCTGATCACCACCGGCCGGACCAACAAGCAGATCGGCGCCGAGCTGTTCATGAGCCCCAAGACGGCGAGCGTGCACGTCACGAACATCCTGCGCAAGCTCGGCGCGACGAACCGGGTCGAAGCCGCGATGCTCGCTGAACGCGCCGGTCTCGGCAGACGGGTCTGAGGGCAGAACCTGCCACAAGGTCGCGGACTCCCGGCCAACCGTGCGCCGTGCTCCAGGCGCTCGCCGGGCCCCTGGCTTCCGCGGCGTACGCGCTGCGGCTTTCCGGCGACCTCGAGGAGTCGCACCGCCGGCTGCTCGCGGCCCGTGAGGACGAGCGCAGGCGCCTGCGCCGCGACCTCCACGACGGCCTCGGCCCCCAGCTGGCCGGTGTCGTCATGGGGCTCGACGTCGTCCGCTCCGCCATCACCCGGGGCGAGACGTCGCGGGCGGCCGACCTCGCCCTCACCGCCGGCGAGCAGGCCCGCACGGCCGTCGACGACGTGCGTCGCCTCGTGCAGGGCCTCTGGCCGCCGGCCCTCGACGACCTCGGGCTCGTGGGGGCGCTGCGCTCTAGCGGCCCGGCCGCGGCGGAGGGCGGCCCGGCGGTGTCCATCGCTGTCAAAGGCGACCTCGACGGGCTCCCCGCCGTCGTCGAGGTCGCGGCCTACCGGATCGTCTCGGAGGCCATGACCAACGCGGTGCGGCACGCCGACGCGTGCACGGTCGACGTGCTGCTGCGCGCCACAACGGACGCCCTCGTCGTGCGCGTCGAGGACGACGGCACCGGCATCCGCCCCGACGCCGGCGGAGGGGTCGGCCTGGTCTCCATGCGTGAACGCGCCACCGAGCTCGGCGGCTGGTGCACGGTCACCCCCTCGGGGCGTGGCACCGTGGTGCTCGCCCACCTGCCCACGACCGGCGCGTCGAGCACCGTCGCCGAGCTGTCCCCACGGGAGTCCGCATGACCGCCCCCGTCGCCGGCCTGCGCGTCGTCGTCGTCGACGACCACCCGGTCTTCCGGCAGGGCCTGCGAACGCTGCTGGAGGACCTCGGCATCGAGGTCGTCGCCGAGGCCGCCGACGGCGTGAGCGGCGTCGCGGCCGTCGTCGAGCACCGGCCCGAGGTCGTGCTCATGGATCTGCAGATGCCCGGTGTCACCGGTGTCGAGGCCACGCGGCGGCTCACCGCCGAGGTGCCCGACGTCAAGGTCGTCGTGCTCACCATGGTCGACGACGACCAAGCGGTCTTCGCCGCGGTGCAGGCCGGTGCGCTCGGCTACCTGCTCAAGGGGGCGGGGCGGGACGAGATCGGTCGCGCCCTGGCGTCGGTCGCCGCCGGCCAGGCGGTCTACGGGCCGGAGGTGGCCCGTCGGCTGCGGTCGTTCTTCCTGAGCGGCGCGCCCGGTGGCCCCTCCGTTGTGCCGTTCCCGAGGCTCTCGGAGCGCGAGCGGGAGGTGCTCGGCCTCATCGCCCAGGGGGCGTCGAACGGCGATATCTCGCGGCGGCTCTTCCTGTCGGAGAAGACCGTGCGCAACTACGTGTCGAGCATCTTCACGAAGATCGGCGTCGACACCCGCGCGGAGGCGATCGTCGCCGCACGCGAGGCGGGTCTGGGCTCCTGACCGCCTGGGCCACGGTCGTGTGGCGGGGCCGGGCGCGCCAACGGTGACGGGGCGTCAGCGGGGTCGGCCGTCGTCGCGATCTCGGCAGCACCTCCTCCGTGTCACCCGGCCCAAGGGGCCCACCGACAGGTGGCGCGCTCCTGCTCCTCGATGTGCGCCACTGTCCGAAGAGGGCCTTGGAGATCACACCAGGCCGCCGAATCCGGTGGTGACGTGTGAGTGGCAACGTGGCCGCCCGTGAGAGGACGCCGCGCAATTGGAAGGTGCAGTCGAACGGGCTTGGCGCCAGGCACGCCTCAGCACCGTCCTGCCCGCGATAAGCGGATCTGTCCGATACATCCGGATCTGCCTGATGACAGGGTGTTCGGGTCGGCCCGCCGAAAGCCTCAAGCCGGCACCTGCGTCACGTACGGAGGGCATCGAGCGGGCCCTCGACCGAGCCTCAAGAGTTCTCTCATTCCGACTTCATCGGCTGCTCACGCGTCTCGGGCAATCTGTGAGATTCACAACTTCGAAAGGTGCAACATCATGACGCCCACCCTGGCGGCTCTGGCCGCCCTTCCGATCGTGGCCGCGAGCCTTGTCCTCGGTGCTGCTCCCGCACAGGCCGATGACACGACCTGCCGAGGCACTATTGGGGCCAAGAGCCTCGACGGCAACGTGATCGTGCCCGAAGGTGCCCTCTGCAAGCTGGTCGGCACGCGAGTCGACGGCAACGTGCACGTCGAGTCCGGCGCCACCTTGAAGGCGAAGGGCGTCCGGGTCGGTGGCAGCGTTCAGGCCGAGAACCATGAGCGCGTGGTCGTCAAGGCGCTGGACGGCAGCCCGTCCCACATCGACGGGAGCATCCAACTCAAGCAGGGCGGCGGCGGCAAGATCGCCAAGGCCCATGTGGGCAGCGACATCCAGCTTTTCACCAACGACGGTCGGTTCGAGGTCAAGGCCAACCACGTCGAGGGCAACCTGCAGTGCAAGAGCAACACCCCTCCGCCGACCGGGGGCAACAACGTGGTGCAGGGCAACAAGGAAGACCAGTGCCGCAATCTCTGAGGTAGTCCCAGGCGTCAGCCCGGGTGGATCAGTTCGCCCAAGGCCGCAATGCCGCACTCCGCGGGCTCGTGCCGATGAGCGGTCTTCGGTAGTCACGCCCAGGGGAGTCCGGAAGAGTTGGGTCTCGGGCACGACCTGGAGGGGGGAGTGGTTCATGCGCCAAACTCTCAACTCACGCGCAGCGTTCAGCGCGGCCGGCTTGTTGCTTGCGGCTGTGCTGGTCGCGTGCGATCGGATGAGGAGTCCCCCGAGGCCCCAGGAGACGAGCCGACGTCCGAGTCGCCCACGAGCGACGACGACCAGAACGACGACGACCAGAACGACCAGGACGCGCAAACGGGGCGACCCACGGCAGCCATTAGATGAGTGCGTCCCAGTGTTGGCGCTGCGACTCCGCCCAACCGTGCCGCCGACCCGGGCCACCGCCGTGCTCGCCGCCGACACGGCGAGGCACCCGAACCCCCGATGCTAGGCCCGTCGAGCTACGGCGACTGGTGGCGAAGTGACGCACTCATCGCGGCAGTGAGCGGATGCTCGCTCAGGCCGCCGATGGGCGTGCGTGGTCGTGCCCCGTCGCCCGGCTACACCAGCGTGGGCACCAAGCGGGCGGCTTGGTCGCCGAGCCCGAGTTGGCCATATGCGTTGTCTCCCCAGCACCACAGGGTGTGGTCGGTGCGAGTGGCGCAGGTGTGCCTGGCGCCGGAGCTGACGTCGGCCCAGTCGGTTGCGGTGCCGACCTGGGTGGGGGCGGTCCGGTTGGTGGTGTCGCCGTGCCCGAGTTGACCAAAGGTGTTGTCTCCCCAGCACCACAGGGTGTGGTCGGTCCGGGTTCCGCAGGTCTGGCGGTGGCCAGCACTGAGCTGGGCCCAATCGGCGCCGGTGCCGACCTGGGTGGGGGCGGTCCGGGTGGCGGTGTCGCCGAGCCCGAGTTGACCGCTGCTGTTGAATCCCCAGCACCAGAGCGTGTGGTCGGTGCGGGTGGCGCAGGTGTGGTAGCCATTCTGGGCGCTGACGTCGGCCCAGTCGGTTGCGGTGCCGACCTGAGTGGGGGCGGTCCGGTTGGTGGTGTCGCCGAGCCCGAGTTGACCGCCGATGTTGTCTCCCCAGCACCACAGGGTGCGATCGGCGCGGGTGGCGCAGGTGTAGGAGTCACCGGCTGTCACGTGTGACCAATCGGTGCCGGTGCCGACCTGGGTCGGGGTGCTGCGGGTTGAGTTGTCGCCGAGCCCGAGTTGACCGGTGCTGTTGAATCCCCAGCACCACAGGGTGTGGTCGGTGCGGATCCCGCAGGTATGAGCGAAACCGGCAGCGCTGACGTCGGCCCAGTCGGCTCCGGTTCCGACCCGGGTGGGAGTCGTGCGCTTCAAGTTTTTGCTGCCAATCCCGAGTTGTCCGTCGCGGTTCCATCCCCAGCACCACAGGCTGGCGTCGGTGCGGGTGGCGCAGGTGTGAGCATTGCCGGCGACGAGACCGGCCCAGTCGGTACCCGTGCCGACCTGGGTGGGCACGGCGCGCTTCTTCGTGTCGCCCACGCCGAGTTGCCCGTAGCGGTTATCTCCCCAGCACCAGAGGGTGTGGTCGGTGCGAATCCCGCAGGTGTGGAAGCCGCCGGCGCTGACCGTCAACCAGACAGGTCCGGAGTCCTGGGGTGCCTCCTGCGCGGCAACCGTCGAAGGTCCAGACAAGAGGAGACCAACCGCGACCATCACACACGTGGTGACAGAGATGACGATACGACGAAACATGGCGGACCTTCCCGTAGTGGAACCGTGGCATCACTGAATCGGCCAGGCCTACGGGGACCGGGTAGTCACGAGTCGTCGAGAGAGACGCCGATGCCTTTCAGTGAACTCCTGGCTACCGGGATGCGCAACAGTCGGCGCCGCCACAAGCGGCCAGATTCACTCGCTCCGATTGTGCGTCCGCACGCAGATGCGGACGTTCGAGCGTCTGGCAGGATCCGGCTCATGGTCGATGACGAGTGCCCCTTCTGCGATGTCCTGGAGTCCGACATCGTCGCGGCAGAAGGGCCCTGCGTGGCGATCTGGACCGACGACTTGCCGCGGGGATCTCTCATGGTGATTCCGCGAGCGCATCGCAGGGAACCGTGGGACCTCTCTGCGCAGGAGTGGTCAGCAACGCAGGCTCTGCTCCGAACCATGAAGGCGCGAATAGGTGAGATCCACCAACCGGACGGGTGGAACGTGGGCTGGAACGTGGGACTGGTGGGTGGTCAGTCGGTGGAGCACGCACACTGCCACCTTGTGCCGCGGTACCGCGAAGAACTGCACGCAGGGAAGGGGCTGCGCTGGTGGTTCAAACAGCCGGAGAACGAGGCCGACACGCGGCCAAGCGGATAACCCGCTCATCGGGCAGATGAGTGCGTCCCCCTGGCGGCGGATAGACGCAGGCTGTGACTCGGTTCGAGGTCGTCAGGCTCGGACGGGTTGCAGTCGGCGAATCAGCACGTAGAGCTTGCAGCCCAAGCACAGCCCGGTGGCCGCGTTGACAGCTGTCGCGCCGAAGGCGAGAGCCGTGCACACATAGCCAGCGACATCCACGCCGACGACGAAGCTGACCAGTGCCACAGCGGTCAACACGAAGCCGACGAACTGGGCGAACCGCGGCGGCCGAGCATCCTCCAGTCCCTTTGGCGCGCCGATCCGCGGCCAGATGGCGCGGGCGAAGATCTGCGCCCACACCGACCACTGAAAGCTCACGAACGCGGTGAATGCGAACACAGCGACCTGCGAGGCGAGCAGGAAGAGCCCCAAGGGTCGGGCAACGTCGACGACGAGCAGCACGACGGCAAGCACGACGGCCGTGGCCCCTGCGCTGAACCGCAGGAGGCGCGGATCGACCTGGCCGCGCAGCGGGCACGCGCCAATCGTCGTGCGCATGGGGTTCTCCAGGGTGTGGTCCGACTGGTTCGATCGAGACAGGGTACGCGGCCCACGAGCGTCACTTCGATCCAATTTCTAGACCCTCGGCGTCGGGTGGAACCCGGGATTCCTGCCGTCGGTCCAACAGCGAGCCGTCGTACCCCAGGAGTCCCGACCAGAGCACCTGCCGACCCACGTGGCCTGCGTGCGGAGGGACTCGAATCCCGGCGGCGGACGTCCCGTCTCAGCCGACGCCCGGAACTTCCCGGGCCGCTCGGGATCACAGCCTCATGCCCGGGGAACGCCCTCGGCCGAGCGTGGCTGCATGCGAACTTCGACATGGTTGACGAACGTGGCGGTGGCTCTGGTCGGGACGGCGCTCGCCGTCGCGAACGCCTCCCCGGCCAGCGGCTCCCCGGACGGGCTCGAGTGGCAGCTCGAGCAACACCGGCCCAACATCGTGGTGGTGATGGCCGACGACATGCGCGCTGACGACCTGCGTTTCATGCCGCACGTACGACGCCTGGTGGCCACTCGGGGACTGAGCTTCGAGAACTCGTTCAGCCCCTACCCACTGTGCTGTCCGGCCCGGGCGTCGTTCCTCACCGGCCAGTACGCCCACAACCACGGCATCCTCGACAACGCCTCGCCGTATGGCTTCGGCGGCTTCGACGACAGCGCCACCGTTGCCACCTCGCTGCGCGCGGCGGGCTACCGGACCGCGTTCGTCGGCAAGTACCTCAACGACTACGGCCTAGTGCCGTCACGAGTCACCAGCGAGCCCTCCGCGACCTTCGTGCCAGCGGGATGGAGCGACTGGCACGGCCTGCTCCAGGTGCCCTACCCGCTGGGCGCGGGGACCTACCACTACTTCCACCCGGTGCTGAACCACAACGGCACGGTGGCGTCGTACGAGGGGCAGTACCAGACCACCCTGCTGGGCCGGATCGCACGTGACGTGATCCGCGACACCGCCGGCGACCAGCCGTTCTTCATGTACCTCTCGACGCTGGCGCCGCACGACGGTCTCCCGCACGAGCCCGACGACATCGACTACGCGCGCCGCGACGATGGCACCCAAGCGTGGTTCCCCTCGCCAGCGCGGCCTGCCTGGGTACGCGGCCGCGCGGACGCACTGGTCGAACGCAGCCCGGGCATCCCGCCCTCCGGTCAGCCCGAGGCCGACGTGTCCGACAAGCCGCGCTCGGTCCAGATGCCGCCTCTCAACGCCGCCGAGATCGAGGCCGAGGCCCGGGTCACCCGGCAGCGCGCCGAGTCGCTGTTCGTGCTGGACCTCGAGGTCGCCCGCCTCGTCGACACCCTGCGTGACACCGGCGAGCTTGACGACACGATCCTGATGTTCACCTCGGACAACGGCTACTTCCTCGGCGAGCACCGCAAGCGGATGGGCAAGAAGCTGCCGTACGAGCCGTCGATTCGCGTGCCGCTCGTGCTCACCGGCCCGGGCGTGCCAACAGGTTTGCGGTACGACCCGGTCAAGACGCCCGATCTCACCGCGACGATCCTCGACCTTGCCGGCGCCCGGCCACCGCACCCCGCGGACGGCCGCTCGCTGCTCGGGATCATCCGGAACGGCGACGACGGCTGGACCGTCCCGCTGGTGACCGAGGCCATCGCCGACCGGGCCGCCGCAGGGGGCACCCCCGCCGCAGTCCGGCGCGGGTTCGGGGACGCGCGCACGACGATCGGTTTGCGGACCGCGAGGTACAAGCTCGTCCGCTGGGCCTCCGGCGTGGTCGAGCTGTACGACCTGGCGAACGACCCCAACGAACTGCACAACCTGGCCCGCGACTCGGCGTACACCAAGGTCCGCAACCGCCTCACCCAGCTGTGGTGGCGCTACCGGGACTGCGTCGCCAGCGAGTGCACGGCACCCCTACCCGGCCGCTTCCGAGCCGGTGAGGAGGAGACAGCACGGTTGAGCCAGCTGTGGCAGACCGGGGTCAAGGCCTACTTCGGCGAGCTGCCCAGCCAACTGCAACCGGTGGCGCCGAGTGGCCTGTGACGTCCACATGAGCAAGGCCGCAGCTCACGGCCCCGCAAACTTGGGAAGCTCCCACCGGGGTGCACGTCCACGGCATGTGAGGTGCTTCTTAGGGGGCGATCGCCAGGCTGCGAGAGTCCACCAGTGGCAGTCTTGCCACGGTTCGCCAGGACGCTGGCTGGTCGGTACCTGCGATCAGCAGCGCGTGGTGGACATGGGCGGTGATTGGCAACGCGCCTCTGATGTCGCGCTCGGCCGCCGTGAGGTCGTCAACCTGACGATGGCCGTGGACTCCGCGCGCCTGCGCCATTGACCACAACTGGACCGCTCACGCTGATAAGCGATCGCTATCGGATGCCACACTCCCCCAGAGTGCATGAGGACGACAACGGGTCGATTCGCGAAGGAGGGCCGCCGACAGTCGCACGTATGTCTCGGTGGCGGGCTCGTCGGCACGGGGTCCCGCGAGCCACCTCGACAAACGCCCCCCGAGGGCTTCGAAACTGCTCGACGAGGGATCTCAATTCTCCCGGGCTAGATGAGGCGCTCGCTGCGGTGATCGCATCGCTCGCTTGAGTGAGGTGCCCGGGCCTTGGGGGGTGCTGGGTGCGAGGTGGAGTAGCCGCTGTCTGCGGTCCGCTCGCCTTGTGAAGGGGATGGCTGATGAGCGAAGTGACGCCCGCTCACCGCCACCCTGTCGACGCGACCGACCGCGATTTCTCGAACTCCGCGCCAGGGCGGATGTCCGAGCCGGTGGCGTCCCAGGAGCTCTCCCGGGAAGCCCGATGGAGTGCCAGGTACCCGAGCTCCAGCGGCACCGTCCTGACGTGTCGACCACCTCGTCTCCGGGCTACCGTCGGCAGCATGAGCGCGGTGCCGCCGGTCCTGGTGCCGTACGTCGCCGGCCTGGTGGTGTACGACGTCACCGGTGATGCCGGCACGCACATCGGGATGCCGTCGACCAGCCTGACGTTCGTGCTGCCGGCCGACGAGCCGCTCGACGTGGGCTGGCGCGGGAACGAGGGCACACGTGGCGAGTTCTGGGCCAACGTCGCGGGGCTGCACGTGGGTCCGGCCGAGATCCGGCACCGAGGCCGTCAGCGCGGCGTCTACCTGGACCTCACCGTTGCGGGAGCCCGTGCGCTGCTCGGGGTACCGGCGGCGGGCCTCGCTGGTGTCCTCGTCGAGGCAGCCGAGGTCGACCCCGCCCTGCGCGACCTCCCCGACCGGCTGGCCGGATCAGACCCGGACCGGTGGGCCGTCTTGGTGGAGCGGGCGCTGGTCGATGCGCTCGCCCGGCACGACGCCCCGGGGCCGCGAGCCGAAGTCGGCCGCGCCCTGGCCCGGTTGACGCGGGGTGCGCGGGTCGCCCAGGTGGCCGACGAGGTCGGGCTCAGCCGCCGCCACCTCGGCGAGCTGGTGCGGGCCGAGGCCGGCGTCACCCCGAAGGAGTGGCAGCGGCTGGCGCGCTTCGAGCGCAGCCACGCGCTGGTGCGCGAGGGCGTGCCGCTCGCCACGGTCGCCGCGCGATGCGGGTACGCCGACCAGTCCCACCTGACGAGGGAGTGGGTCGCGCTGGCCGGGTGCAGCCCGACCGAGTGGAAGCGCCGGGAGCTCCCATCCGTCCAAGACGAGGACGTCTCGGACCCACCAGGCTGAGGTCATGGACATCACGGACATCAAGCACTGGCAGACCATGAGCTTCCGAGACGCCGACGCGATGGGGGTCTGGCTCGCCGCGATCGGGTTCCACGAGCACGCGACATACCGCGACGAGGCCGATCCGTCCGTCGTCGTGCACGGCGAGTGGGTGTGGGACGGCGGCGGGATCATGGGCGGCACCGACAGCGAGGGATCGCCGATCACGCCACCGGGCCAGGCAGCCTGCTACCTGGTCGTCGACGACCCGGACGCGCTGTTCGACCGGGCGGTCGCCGCCGGCGCGGTCGTGGATCGCCCGATGGCCGACCAGGACTACGGCGGCCGCGGCGGAAGCGTCCGCGACCCCGAAGGCAACCACTGGTCGTTCGGGAGCTACCAGCCCCGGTGACGCGAGCACGCGCCGCAGCCGGAGCAACAGCACCAGGACCAGCCGCCAAGCAGGAAAGCCGAGCGCGCCTGGTCAGGCCGGCCGGCGGGCCGTGACCACCGACGCGACCAGGGTCATCGGGTGACCGCCTTCGGGCCGGGCGGCCTGCGGTCTGGCCCGGGATCGCCCGAATCCCATCCAGCGCTGCCCGACGCCGGTGATCTCAGGTGGCGTTGAGTTCAAAGAGCCAAGGAACCCGGCGACGTCCTCGGCGTTGTGGGTGCGCTCGATGTCTGCCATCCGCGTGACCAAGGCCGCGCTCGTTTCCGGTGCTGGTTTGGCCATCGTCGCCTATTCGGATCGCAGCGAGCGGGGCAGCCCAAAGTGCGGGAGCACGCTGGTCTCGAAGCGGGTCATGGCGCAGATCTTGGTGCCCCTCAGGGTCAGCACGATGAGGCCGTTGCCGTGGCTCACCCCGTCCGGTCCGCGCAAGTAGGCGCCGAACGCCGGTTGGCCGTTGGCGCTGGTCGGAACAAGGTCGAGGGTCCGGCCGCTGCGGAAGACGGCGGCAAGGAAGGCCGCGACGGCATCGAGGCCCTCATATTCGAACGGCAGCGGCGGCATCGAGATGAAGATGTCGTTGGTGAGCAGTGCGACGAGCCCGTCGACATCCGCCGAGGCATAGGCCTGCACGAATCGCTCGATGAGGTCCTGCTCCGCTCGCGTCGGCACGGGGGCAGGCTCGTCCGGCCGCTCCGCCAGGGTCGCTCGCGCGCGCTTGAGGGCACTGTTGACCGCGCTGATGGTCGTCTCCAGCATCTCGGCCACATCCTGGGCCGGGAAGCCGAGTACATCACGCAGGATCAGCACCGCCACCTGCCGCGGCGGTAGAGCCTGCAGTGCGGTGACGAACGCCAGCGACATCGACTCGGACTGCTCGTAGCGGGCCTCCGGGCCGAGCGGGATCGTTAGCCCCTGGAGGGCGACGTCCGGGTACGGCTCCAGCCACGGCACCTCGCCGAGCCGCGTGGGCTCGGGCGGTTGAACGTTCGGCACGTCCCACTCCTTCGCTGGCCGCCGACTCTCGGCCCGGCGCGCGTTGAGGCACGAGTTGGTGGCGATCCGGTAGAGCCAGGTCCGCAGCGACGAGCGCCCCTCGTATCCGGCCAATCCCGTCCATGCCGCAAGTAGCGTTTCCTGCAGCACGTCCTCGGCGTCTTGGTAGGACCCGAGCATCCGGTAGCAGTGCACGTGTAGCTCACGGCGGAACGGGTCGATCAGCTCCCGGAAGGCCGCGCCGTCGCCGGCCCTCGCTCTCTCCAGCAGTGCAGTGGTCATGGGCGCCTCTTCGTCGGGCTCATCTTCTCCCGGTACTGACACCGCCGCAGCCGAAAACTGGGCGATCGATCGCCGCCCGCTTTCCCGACGGTCCGGTGTCTACCCCGATGTCAGTCAAAGAGGGAAGGCGATAGCCATGGGAAAGATCGTGGTCAGCGAACAGATTTCGCTCGACGGGGTCGTCGACGACCCATCCGGAGTGGAGGGAACCAGCCGCGGTGGTTGGGTCAACGAGATGTCGCAGGCCGACCGCGAGAGATGGACCGAGCATGAGTTCGCCGAGTCGGTCGCAGCCGACGCGCTGCTGCTCGGCCGCCGCAGCGACGCTTGGTTCGCAGCACGTTGGCGCGAGCGCACCGGCCCGTGGGCCGACCGGCTGAACACGATGCCGAAGTACGTCATCTCCTCGACGATCGACGAACCGCAGTGGGGGAATGCGACGGTTCTCACCGGGGACGTCGTGGAGCAGGTCGCCAAGCTGCGCACCGACGCGGAGGGCGAGATCGTCGTCTACGCCAGCGCCCTGCTGGTGCGCGCGCTCATCGATCACGACCTGGTCGACGAGCTCCGGCTGACCATCCACCCGCTTGTTGTCGGCGCCGGCCCACGGCTGTGGGGCGAGACCGCGGACCGCAAGACCTTCCGCCTCACCGACAGCCGGCTGCTGGGGAGCCTTCCCCACCTGGTCTTTGAAGCGGTGGCCGCATGAGAACCGTGACCGCCGCGCCCCCGAAGACGGGGTTGATCCTGCTACTGCTGTGCGCGGCGCAGTTCATGGTCGTCCTGGACATCGCGATCGTGAACGTCGCACTGCCCTCGATCCAGGCCGACCTCGCCATGAGCCAGAACTCGCTGCAGTGGGTGGTGATTGCCTACGGGCTGATGCTCGGCGGGTTCCTGATGCTCGGCGGCCGGCTGGCCGACGTGGTCGGGCGCAAGCGCGTGCTGATCTTTGGCCTGGCGATCTTCACGGCCGCATCACTGCTCGCCGGACTGGCCGAGAGCGCCGACCTGCTGATCGCTTCCCGGGCGCTCCAGGGCTTCGGTGCGGCGATGATCCCCCCGACCGCGCTGTCGATCCTCGCAGTCACGTTCGAGGAGGGCGCCGCCCGCAATCGCGCCCTCGGTCTCTACGGTGCCGTTGCAGGAATCTCGGCGACGGTCGGCGTGATCGCCAGCGGGGTACTGACCGACGGGCCGGGGTGGCGGGCGATCTTCCTCCTGAACGTGCCGATCGGCATCGTCCTGATCGCGATGGCGGCGCGCTTCCTCAGGGGTGAGGCGCGCAAGGTTACCGGCGAACCGTTCGACGTCGCCGGCGCGGTGACGCTCACCGGGAGCCTGTTGCTACTCGTCTATGCCCTGAGCCAGGGACCGGACGACGGCTGGGCGGGGTGGTCGACGCTTGGTCTGTTCGCCGGCGCGGCCGCGCTGATGGTCGCGTTCCTCGCCATCGAGACGACCTCGCGGGAGCCGCTCATCCCGGGCATCGCCGTGCGCAACCGCACCCTGGTGGCCGCCAACCTGAGCGCCCTGTTCACCTTCAGCACGTTCTTCGGGCTGATCTTCTGCGGCACGCTGCTGATGCAGCAGGGGCTGGGCTACTCGGCAACCAAGACCGGCGTCGCATGGGTGGCCACGTCCGGCATCTCCTTCTTCGCCGCCGGCCTGACCGGCAGCAAGCTCGCCAACGTGGTCGGCCCCAGGAAGCTGATGATCGGCGGCCAGGCACTGCTCGCCGTCGCCATGCTGCTGCTGGCCCGCGTTCCGGCTGACGCCGACTACTGGACTGACCTGCTACCGGCATTCCTGCTTGCCGGGATGGCGGTAGGGGCAGCAGCGCCGGCAGTCCAGATCGCCGCACTCGCCGGCGTCGAAGAACGGCTGACCGGTGTCGCCTCCGGGCTGGTCGAGACATCGCGCGAGATCGGTGGCGCGATCGGCGTGGCCGTGGTGGCGACGCTACTCGCATCGCAGGCCGGGCTCGACGGATTCCACGCCGCGTTCCTCGCCCTCGCTGTCATCGCCGCGCTTGGCGCAGTCAATTCATCGGTGAGATTTCCTCGCCACCATCTCGAAAGGATCGATGCATGAAGGACCTGACCCACACCATCACCGTGAACGCGACGCCGCAGGAGGCCTACGAGGCGATCATCGACGTCCGCTCCTGGTGGGGCGCGACCAACATCGTCGGCCCGACCGACCAACCGGGCGCCGACTGGTTCTACCTGGTGCCAGACATCCACTACTCCAAGCAGCGCACCGCCGAGCTCGTCCCCGGCGAGCGGGTGGTGTGGGAGTTCACCGACGGCTACCTCGACTTCATCGCCGAGAAGGGCGAGTGGATCGGGACGACGGGCCGCTTCGACATCGCCTCAAAAGGCGGCCAGACGCAGGTGACCTTCACGCACGAGGGTCTCTCGTCAGCGGACGAGTGCTTCGACGTCTGCCATGACGCCTGGCGGCACTACATCACCGAGAGCCTGCGGCACCGGATCGAGACCGGCCACGGCACCATGCGGACCCGCGAGGAGGACCAGGCCGCCGTCAGGCAACACGCCGGGTCTCAGCAACGCGGGTAAGCGCCGCAAGACACCGAGACGCCTGCCTGTGGTCTGAGCGTTGCCAAGAATCGTCACCATTGGCTTGACGCTGCAGTCTGATGAGTCATCTTCCACGTGCCAGCGACCTGGCAGGCCGCGCGAGAGATGTCGCAGCATGTGGCGCATGCCGAAGATTTGCTGCTGCTGCTGCTGCAGGTGCGGCGGGCAGGGTGTCACGGACAGGCTTCCATCCGTGCGCTTCTCGGCTCAGTTCGCAGCAGGCATGCGAGCTGCCATCGACGATTTGTCGTCGCGAAGGTCCGGACGCCGACGCGTCATTGTGGCCGGTGTGCAGCGGGCCTCGGTTCGACTGCACCGCAACCATCCCGTATGACGAACCGCTCTCGGCGACCGCAAGTACCCTCGACGTCGCCGTCGGCAGCGTCCCCCAGGGACCCCTTTTGCAGCCACGGGTCGGTATGGAACTGATGCTGGCGACGACGACGAACGGGTCAGGGGCGCGACGCGCTTCGGCACGGGCTAGATCTCATGTCCGTGGCCCAGCAGCGCTACCCCTCGGGGCAGGTAGTGGTCGAGGTGGGCTCGGGCGGCGAGGGCAACCAGTGTGCGGGCGTAGTGGGCAGCGCGGGCATCGTCGCCGGCCGCTGCGCTGAGCTCGCCTGCGGTAGCAAGGATGGCGGCCAGCATCGAGGCGTAGGTGTCGGTGGACCGCTGAGTACGGAGGAGGGCCTGGTCGATCCAGACCCGGGCCTGGTCGAGATCGCCATCAGCGGCGTGGGTCAGGGAGATCATCCGCGCGGTCGCGCCTTCCCAGCAAGGATCGGCTAGGCGGCAGCTGAGCGCGAACGCCTCGTCGAGGCTCGCGCGCGTCGACGCGGTCACCGCCCCGTCGGCGAGTTGAGTCTCTGCAAGCACAGCGGTGGGCCAGGGGTGGAAGGCGATCCATCGCGTGGTGTCGGTCAAGACGAGACACGCGTTTGCCCAGGCCCGCGCTTCGGTAACGTCTCCGTCCGCCAGATGGATCCACGCGCCCAATCCAAGCGTCCAGGCCTCCCGGCGAGTGCTGCCAGCGGATCGGGCCAGGTCCAGGGCCAGCGAATACTCGCCGATCGCCTCCTTGAATCGGCCCCAGTCCCCCAGGTTGAACGCGGTGATCGAGTGCACGCCAGCCAGCAGGTCTGGGTCATCGCCGGCGAGGATCGACGCCTGCTGAAGGTGCTCGGCCGCAGCCGGCCGCCGGCCGGCGAGCGCATCGACGTACCCAAGCTCACGGAACGCTTGCGCGCCGGTTCGGTGGTCGCCCACGTCGGCGGCCAGCACGGCACCCTGCTGCAGGAGGGCGGCTCCCTCGTCGTCATGGCTGCGGACCGCATGGACAAGCGCCGACCCGAGCTCATACAGGCAGGTGGCGGCCAGTTGCTGATCGCCGGCCCGCTCACTTTCCTGGGTCGCTCGCCTCAGCAGCTCCACCCCCGCCTCGGGCGCTCCAGCGGCCAGGGCAGCGCGCCCGGACTCCAGGAAGGAGGCGACAACGGCCCGCGTCGAGACACCTGGCGGTGGCTCAGCGAGCCGCGGGCGGGCGGCATCGCGGAGCGCCGTGGTCGGGGCGTGGCCCAGCTCCCTGCTGAACAGGTCCGTGGTCTTGAGCACGTGCGCTGCGGCGGCCTCGTGCGCACCGACGCCGACGAGGCCCTTGATGAGCAGCACGTGGGCTCCCTCGTCGTAGATGTCGCGCTGCACGGCGAGGGTGGCCAACTCCAGTGCCCGTGCGGCGTCGCCCACCGCCAACCGATTGATCACCTCCGCGCGCAGCATCGCGTCGATCCGCCCGGCCACCCGGTGGCGCTGGACCATCAGCCAGGTGTCAAGCTCCGCCGAGCATCGAGGATCGATCCCGGCGAGCAATTCCTCCGCGCGGACGAGGTCGAACTGCCCAGCTTCCAGCTCCTCGACGTCGACGAGCGTGCCGTCGGCCAGCGCTGCGACTACCGGATCCCCCACCAGCACGTCGCCGCTACCGAGCGCGCGCCGGAGCCCGGCCAGGCACCACCGCAGGGCGCCGAGCGGGTCCTCGGCTGAGGCGAACAGCTCGGCGCTCAGCTCGCGGCGAGACAGCGGTCTCTCCGTCATCAGGATCCTGGCAAGCAGCGCCCAGGACTGGTGCCCGCGGACCGGTCGGGCGACTCCCTTGTCATCGAGGATCTGAGGACGTCCGATCAACCGAATCTCCACGGCACCTGCCATCCCTCGCGAACCAATCCGACCCTACGCCGCACGACGTTGCGGCGGTCGCGTGTGACGTGCCGTGTGACCGGGCTGGAGTCCCGAGTTCGTCTCGGCACACGATCGGTCACGCCCCGGGACGCGACGGTAAGGACGTTGCCGAACCGCGGCGAGCAGAACTGAAGGAGATGCACATGCCCAAGTACGTCATCGAGCGAGAACTGCCCGGCCTGGGGCTGATGAGCCCCGACGAACTGGCAGCTACCTCCGCCCACTCCAACCAAGTGATCGCCGACATGGCTCCGGCCGTGCGGTGGCAGCACAGCTACATCACTGACGACAAGATGTACTGCGTCTACATCGCACCCGACGCCGAGACCGTCCGCGAACACGCCCGGCGCGGAGGCTTCCCGGCCGACGTCGTCAACGAGGTCAGCAGCATCATCGACCCGACCACCGGTGAGGTGGGCTGACGTGCGCAGGACCCTGCCCAAACGCACCCGCATCCTGGGGCTCGCGCTGGGCTCCGCCAGCCTGATCGTGGGCGGCTTCACCCTCGCCCCAACTACCTCGCCCACTGACGGGGGATCTACCCTTGGGCAGTCTTCCGCTGCCCTTCACGACGGTCACGACCAGCCCGCCCAGCGATCATCGATCAGCAGAACCGACCGCGCCAAGGCCCAGCTCGCGGCCGCGGCGTTCCAGGACTTGGAGCCTGCCAAGGCCGCCGGTTGGAAGAGCAGCCTGCAGACGCTGGGCTGCTTCCAGGACCCGGCCCGCGGAGGGATGGGCGTCCATTACATCAACGACGCCCTGCTCGACGGCACTGTCGACATCACCCAGCCCGAAGCACTGGTCTACGAACTCGACGCCGACGCCTCTGTCACCAGCCTCGTCGCCCACGAGTACATCGTCCCGATCGATGCCTGGACCAGAAGGGCGCCCCCGCGCCTGTTCGGCGTCGCGTTCCACCAGCACCCCACGCTGCCGCTCTACGTTTTGCACGCGTGGCTGTGGAAGCACAACGCCCGAGGAGACTTCGACGACTGGAACCCAGCCGTCCGCCAGTGCCCGCCTGGCGTTCCCATCTTCGGCAAAGACCTCCCCACCCCGCCAGGCTGACCGACACAAGGACGACCCGGATGTCAGCACCAGGCGGACACCCTCGAAGGTCGACCCCCGGCTCAGCCCAAAGCGAATCACTCACTCACCCACCCTTGAAAGGCTCACCATGCCCAGCTTTCCCGCCGTCACCCACGTCGCCGTCACGGTGACCGACCTGCACCTCAGCACCTCCTGGTACGCCACCTTGTTCGGCACCGAAGCCGTGCTGGACGAGGACGAGCAGATCGGCGGCTCCCATCACCCCGCCCAGACGCCAGCAATCGGAGCAGAGCCGCTGCCCCCGGGGCGCCTGCCCCCATCAATCTCAGGCAGCAACCGCTCGTCGAGCGGACGGACGACACCAGAACAAGGGAGTACCCAATGAACCCCCACCACGAGGACGCGGCTCGCGCATTGAGCGACGAGCGCCAGGCCTCCTCAGCACGATGGCATCAGGTGATCAGAATGAGAGACGCTCACCGCGAAGCCCGCCGGGCCGAACGACCGGTCACATCACGCCGATGGTGGGGACGGTTCGGTCGCCAGCCCGTCAGCGACACGTCACCGGTGGCTCCCACCCCCCCTGAAGGAAGCCGACTGGAAAGCATCCTCGACCAGACCGCTGAGCACATCGTCGAGAGCGGGACCCGGACGGAGTCCGCGGCTCTCCGCGCCATGTCGGCCGCCACGCACCGCTTGTCCCCCGCGGCCGCGGCGGCGCTAGTCGACTGGGGCGGACCTGAAATAGCTCGGCTGCGTGCATTCGGGATCGTGCATGGAGTTGTCCTGCGTGAACTGGACATTCGCGGCCGCCACCGGCTCCTCCATCAACTCACTGAGTCGGCGGACTGCGAAGGCCCGGTCTCCACAGCGCGACGACTGCGTCACTCCGCGTAGCCGCCCATGCCTCGCCATGTGCGCTCGGCCGCCGAGTGCGAACGTGGCCACGCCCGGCACGACCAGCAGGCCCGGCTCACAGCCGTGGCGCGGTCCGGCGCGCAGGGCGGACGACCCCGAGGGGTCACCGTGACCCGGCGCAGTGGCACCGCGGCAGTGGCGGTGGCCTCTAGCGGCAGATCCGCGGCCGCAGCAACCAGCGCCCACGGCGAGGGGTCGACCCGCGATGTACCGACCCCTACGGCTGCGATTGGCCACCCCGCTCGAGGCCAGGGCGCGGATCGAGACCAGGACGTCGGCCCTGAAGTCGTGGAGATCCTCGATTCCGTCGGGACTCGTGGGCGGCTCCATCGCGACCAGGCAGAGGACCTTGCATCGACGACCGTCCAGGACCGGCCTGAAGAGCGCGATCGCGGTGACCGAATCCGAGGCGTCGCCTGAGGCATGAGTCGAGCAGTGCGAAGTGCACGAGGGTGTCCAGCGATGCGAGCAGCGTTGCGCCCGTTCCCACGATGATTGAGTCGACGAGGCTAGCCGGGAGGAGGCGCCAGGGCCTGGAGGAGGTGCGCCAGCATCGGCCATAACACCCTCTGCTCCGGTTCGTCGACGATTCGCACCAGTCCGGACAGCTCGAGCATGACGTAGCCGTGCAGCGCGCTCCAGAACTGCGCCGCAACCTCGCGTGGGTCGCCGGGAAGCAGCGCACCCGCGTCCATCGCCCGCTCGATGCGGGACGCGATCTGGTCGAAGGCCGCGATCGATACCTCCGGGTCGGGTCCCTGCCCGTGGAAGCCACCGAGGCTGATCGCCCCGAACATCACACTGAAGAGGTGACGGTTCTCCAGTGCGTTGTCGCGGTACGCCGCAGCGCTCCGTCGCAGGTCATCGATCGTGTCGTCGGAGCGACCGACCGCGTCCACATGCGCGATCAGTCGGCGGAACCCCTCGGTGGCGACCTCGTCGACGACGGCGCTCATGGCGCCGAAGTGGGTGTAGACCGCCATCGTCGAGGTCCCGGCTCCTGCCGCGAGCCGGCGGGCCGAGAGGGCGGACGGCCCCTCCTCGCCGAGGATCCGCGCGGCCTCCTCGATCAGGCGGGTGCGAACGTCGGCCCTGGCAGATTCCGATTCTGTACTCACCATGGACATGCTGCCATAACGGCGTTATGGTCGATCGATAACAGCGTTATCGGACTGGGAGAGTCGCCATGACCATCACCAAGAACAGCCCCACCACCGCCAACCGCTACCTCCGGGACAACTTCGCGCCCGTGACCGAGGAGCTAACCGCGACCGACCTGGCGGTGACCGGGGCGCTGCCCGACTTCCTCGACGGCCGCTACCTCCGCATCGGGCCCAACCCGCTGCACGACCCGGGCGAGCGCTACCACTGGTTCATGGGCGAGGGGATGGTGCACGGCGTGCGCCTGCGCGGGGGAAAGGCGGAGTGGTACCGCAACCGCTGGGTGCGTTCTTCCGGAGTTGCCGAGGAGCTCGGTGAGCCGGTGCGCGGCAACCCGAGCAGGACCGACTTCGCGGCCAACACCAACGTACTCGAGCACGGCGGGCGCACGCTCGCGCTCGTGGAGGCCGGCGCTGCGCCGTACGAGCTAACACACGACCTCGACACCGTCGGTCCGCACGACTTCTGCGGCACCCGCTCGCACCTCCCCGGGAAGTCGGGCTACACCGCGCATCCGCACGAGGACCCGTCGACCGGCGAGCTGCACGCCCTGTCCTACAGCTGGCTGCGCGGCAACCGCGTGGACTACTCGGTGCTCGACACCGCCGGTCGGGTCCGGCGCAGCATCGAGATCCAGGTCCACGGCAGCCCGATGATGCACGACTTCGCCCTCACCGAGAAGCATGTCGTGATCCTCGACCTGCCCGTCACCTTCGACATCGGTATGGCGACCGCCGACGTGCCACGACTGGTCCGACCGATGGTTCGTGGCCTGCTCGGCCGGATCATCGGGCGCAACCCGGTGCCCGAGCCGCTGATCGCCTTCGCCGCCCGCGGCGGCGACACCGGGCCGACGCTGCCCTACCGCTGGAACCCCGACTACCCCGCCCGGATCGGCATTCTGCCCCGCGACGCCGATGGCGGCGCGATCCGCTGGTTCGAGATCGACCCCTGCTACATCTTCCACACCCTCAACGCCTACGACGACGGCGACACCGTCGTGGTCGACGTGGTGAAGCACCCCAAGATTTTCGCGACCGTACTCACCGGCCCCGACGAGGGCCCGACGACCCTGACACGCTTCACCCTCGACCCGGCGCGCGACACCGTCACCGAGGTGGGCATCGACCAGCGCTCGCAGGAGTTCCCGCGCCACGACGAGCGACGGACCGGATCGCGCCACCGCTACGGCTATGCCGTCGGCTTCGAGGGCGGGGCCACCGGCGACGCGGTGCTGCGCCACGACCTCGACGCGGGGACGACCGAGACGCGCCGGCTCGGCTCCGGGCTGGAGGCCAGCGAGTTCTGCTTCGTGCCTCGACCGGACGGCACCGCCGAGGACGACGGCGTGCTGATGGGCTACGTCTTCGACCGATCTTCCGGGCGGAGCGACCTGCGGGTGCTGGACGCGGCGACGCTCGAGGACGTCGCCGCCGTGCACCTGCCCGGCCGGGTTCCCGCCGGATTCCACGGGAACTGGGCGCCCAGTGACGAATCAATCATCTAGAACCCGAGCCCGTTCGCTTCGAACCCCGAACGCGACGCCCGCACATCGGCTATGTCGATCCGGGCGTTCCGCAAACCGAACCTCAACCGGACGATGTCGAAGCCGTCGTGGCTGTCGACGCGCTCCACAACCCGTGGCTGCAAAGGGGTCCCTGGCGGGACGCTGCCGACGGCGACGTCGAGGGTACTTGCGGTCGCCGAGAGCGGTTCGCTCTGCGGGACGGCGAGTTCCGCTCTCATCGGTACACCGTGATCATGCCTCGGCTCGCGGCCCGCACCCCGGGGGATGTGGTTACACGAGGCGATGCTCGTAGGCGTAGGCCGCCGCGGCGGTACGGGAGCTGACGTCCAGCTTGGCGAAGATGTTCGAGAGGTGGCGAGCGACCGTCTTTCCGCTCAGGACCAGCTCCCCGGCGATCTGGGTGTTGCTCCTGCCTGACGCGACCAGGCGCAACACCTCGATCTCGCGTCCGGTCAGCCCGGCTGGGTGGTCAGCCGGAGACAGCAGACGCTCGGTCTCGTCGGCGGCTGGGGTTGCGCCCAGCTCGCGGAAGGTGGCGCGCGCCGCTTCCAGCTCCTTCCGGGCCGACTCGACGTCGCCGACCGCGGTCAGGGCGCGACCCGTTGCGAGTCGCACTCGCGCGCCTTCGTAGGGGTTTTGCGCGTGGGCCCAGAGCTGGCGCGCCTTGCGCAGGTTCGGCAGCGCGCCGGCGGCGTCTCCGGCGGCGAGGTCTACCGTGCCTGACGCGAAGGCGGCGAAGGCCTGGAGTGCCTCGGTGCCGACGTAGCTCGCCAGGCAGTCCAGCTGGTCGGCGACGACTCGGGCCTCGTCGAGCGCACCAGCGGCCACCAGGACGTCGACCGCTGCGGGCAGCAACCGGCACCGGGCGACCGGGTCGGAGGCCTCCCCCACCAGTCGTCGTACGGCTGCCACTGCGGCGTCGTGCGCGCCGCGGGCGAGCCACAGCTGGGCCAGCCCGGGCTGCGGGTCGTAGCCGTGCTCGCTGGATCGTTCGTACGCCGTCTCGGCCGCGTCGAGCTCACCGCGCTGGCGCAGCACATCACCACGCTCGCACTCCGCAAGGCCGACCGCAGCCACGGAGTCGGCCTGCCGGTAGCGCTCGATGGCGTGTGCGTACTCCTCCAGGGCCTCCTGCCACGCACCGTGCATCCGCATCAGCTGACCACGATGGATCGAGCACTGTCCGGTGAACGCCACCAGGCCGGGTTGGGCGACGCACCAACGATGCAGCGCCGAGGTCCACTGGCCGACCCGGCCGAAGTCGCCGATCTCCTGGCAGCCCTCGATGGCGGAGCAGTAGACGTCGCCGAAGACGACCGGCGTGACTTCACCGGCCGCTATCCCGGCCATCGCTTCGTCGAGGAGTGACAGCCCGTCCGCGATGCGGCCCGAGTAGATCGTGAGCCTGCCCTGGGAGCACAAGCCGAGCGCAAGCAGGTCGGGGTCAGCGTGCTCCCTGCCCGCGGCCGTCGCGTGGTCCGCCGACTTGGACGCGGCTGGCAGGTCACCGGCGGCCAGCTGCCCGTACATGTGCAGCACCGCGACGTACCCACGTTCGACCGCGTTGTCGACGAGATCGCCGAGCAGCCGGTCGGCGCGCGCGGTCCAGCCATGTGCTAGTGCCGCCTCACCGTTGGTGCCGAAGATCATCGCGAGATGGAAGCAGCAGCGCATCGCACCGGCCGTCGTTCCAGCTTGCTGGTGCCGCGCGAAGCCTCGCTGGTGGAAGTCGACCGATGCGTCTCGACGCCCGAGCAGGTAGGCCGCCACCCCGGCGTCGTGCAGGTCGTCGGCGCTCATCTGGTCGGGATCGATGTCGGACCAGATGTCCAGGGCGGCAGACCAGTCGCCAAGCTCGTAGTCCGTGCGAGCCTGCCTCAGCTCGTCGACCATGCCCATCGAGGACACCTCCCCGCCGGACGATACTCCCGGCGTGGGGTCCTGTTCGGCGACCGGCTCTGGCGCCGACGCATCGGCCGTATGGCCCATCGCTGGCCTCGCTGGATGGGTGGTTCTTCCGATGCACACTCGTGTGCCCGCTCGTAGCGTCGGTCGCCACAGACTTCCGGAAGGACAATCAGATGCCACTGTTCCTCGACGTCCACTCGCTGGACGACCCCGTCACTCTCAACGACGTGACCCGAGCCCACGATGCCGACCTGCGCACCCAGGGGCCGCATCGCGTCAACTATCTGCGCTACTGGGTGGACGAGGCGGCGGGCAAGATCTTCTGTCTCGTGGACGCGCCCTCGGCCGACGTCGCGACGGACGTGCACCGCGAGGCGCACGGTATGGTCGCCCAGGAGATCTACCAGGTCACCGAGGGCGGCACCGGCGTGACCATCGATGACGAGACCATGCCCGCCGAGCACGCGGAGTTCGCGCCGCTCGAGGCGTGGGACGCGATCGCTGTCGGGTACGCCGAACACGTCGCCCCGGGCGAGCAGTCGCTCTCGGCCGCGGCGCTTCGCCTCGTCGGACTGACTCCCGGCGAGACCTTCCTCGACGTCGCTGCGGGTCCGGGCGGTCTGGGACTGGCGGCCGCGCGTCTGGGTGCCACGGTGCTGGCCACCGACTGGGCGCCTCAGATGGTGGCCCAGTTCGAGTCACGAGCGCGCTCGGAGGGGTTGACAGCCGCGTCGGCGCGGGTGATGGACGCACATGCTCTCGATCTCGAGGACGGGCGCTTCGATGTGACCGGGTCCCAGTTCGGGGTGATGCTCGTCCCGGACCAGGCGTTGGCCCTGCGCGAGATGGTGCGCGTGACCAAGCCCGGTGGTCATGTCCTGGTGGTCGCCTACGGCTCGCCCGCGGAGTTCGACGCGTTGCGATTCTTCGTCACCGCCCTGCAGGTCGTGGCCCCCGACTTCGAGGGGCTTCCCGACCCGCCGCCGCTCGAGTTCCAGGTCTCCGACCCGTTCGTCCTGCGTGAGCGCCTCGTTGCCGCGGGCCTTCGGGACGTGCAGGTGGACACCACCCACCAGGAACGACTCGAGCTCTCCACGGGTCAGGAAGCCTGGGACTGGATGGTGTTCAGCAACCCGATCACCGAGATGATCCTGGACGACGTGGGTGTCAGCGAGGACGATCGCGAGAGGATGCGCACAGAACTGGACAGGATGATCCGCGAGCACGCGAACACCGCCGGTGTCGCCGTACTCACCGCACCGCTGAACATCGGCTGGGGCCGCAAGGCCCCTCGCGGCGGATGACCGGCTCGGTCCTCGTCGTCGGCGGCGGGATCGCCGGGCGGGCGGTGGCGCGGGCGCTGGCGCGGCACGGCCTGGGGTGCACCGTCGTCGAGCGGCGCGAGTCCGCAGGCCGGGGGATGGGCGTCAACCTGCCCGGCAACGCGGTGCGAGCCCTGGCCGAGCTGGGCGTCCCCGACCAGACACTGACCAGCGGCGTACCCGTGCGTCGGCGGGAGTACCGCAACGGTCGCGGACGGTTGCTGTTCGCCGTGGACGACGAACACTTCTGGCGCGAGGTCGGGCGGCCGGTCTGTGTGCGCCACGGCGACCTGCTGGACGCCCTCGCATTTCCCGCGGCGGTCACGGTTGAGTACACACGCGCCGAGGCGGCCCGACCGACGCCGCAAGGCGTCGACGTCGACTTGGAGGGAGCGCCGCTGCCGCAGCACGTCGACTTCGTGATCGGCGCGGACGGCGTCCACTCGGCGATGCGGGAAGCGCTCGCCGTCGACGCTCTGCGCCCCTCGGCCATGACCGGGTCGAGCTGGCGCTTCGTCGCCGACAATCCCGGCGTCGGCTGCTGGACGGCCTGGTCCGGCCGTGAGGAGACATTCCTGCTGATCCCGGTCGAGGAGGGCCGGGTCTACGGATACGCCGCCCGCACCCGGGGCGGAGACGCCGGATCCGACCGTTCCTGGTTGGCCCAGGCGGCCGCGGGGTTTCCGGAGCCGGTCGCCGCCGCGGTCGGCCAGGCACTCCAGGGCGGCGAGCTCCACCATGGCCGCGTTGACGAGGTGCGGCTGGAGCAGTGGCACAACGGGCGGCTCGTGCTCATCGGTGACGCCGCGCACGCGACCGGGCCGGTGTGGGCGCAGGGCGTGGCCATGGCACTGGAGGACGCGTTGGTCCTCGGCGAGCTGCTCGCACTGACCCCGGTCGAGCACTGGGCAGGTGTGGGGGCCGAGTTCGAACGGCTCAGACGGCCCCGAGTCGAGCACGTCCAGTCGGCCACCGACAAGATGTCGCGGTTGGCCGCGCTACCGGGCTGGCTGCGCGACGTCAGTGCACCCATCCTGGGCCCCCAGAACTATCGGTCGGCCTACGGGCCGTTGCGCAAGGTCCCCACCAAACCCGGGGCATGACACCTTCTCGAGGCGGCTCGCTGCAGCCGGCCCGCAGGCATGGAATCAACCGCGAACCTCCAACTGGACCTTGCGCGAGATCGCCGCCCACGTCAGTGAAGTTCGGGGACGCCGACCAGATCGGCCGGCTCGACTGACCAATCCCATCCCGCACGAATCGTCGTGTGGGTCGGCGCACATGCACGCACAATCACCTTTGACCTTCCCGGACTCGCCGCCCTCACCCAGCGGTGCCGGTCTCGGCCCCACCGCCAACGCATCGGCCCACCGCCATGAACAAGCTCATCGCCGCATTGGCATGACCCGTCAGCGCGGCGCCGCAAGCGGCTTGGCGTGCGGACGGCGTCATCGCCTCGCAACGAGGTGGCACTCGCCCGACGCGCAGGCGACGATGGCTTCGCGAATCAGTCGGCGGGTGCGTTGTAGTGCCGTGAGCTGGTCAACGATGCGCTCCTCGACTTGCTCGAGGCGCCATCGTTGCGATCCACAGTTGGCGCCCTCGGTGTCGTGGGCGCTCAGCGCGTCGACTACCTCGGCGATCGAGAGCCCGAGCTGCTGCAGGTGTCGAGCGAGCGTCACTCGCTCGACATCGCGATCGCTGAATGTTCGGTAGCCGCCCTGAGTCCGGGGTGCGGGCTGGAGGACACCGCGCCGTTCGTAGAACCGGACGGCGTCGACCGAGATCCCCGTCGCTTGGGAGAACTGCCCGATCCGCATGCGTCGCTCACTCATCTCTCGCCTCCTGGCACCGTCACCCCGCAGGTCAATTCAACCATTGACTCTGGACCATGGTCCAGACTTTACCGTGGGGCATGACCACGCTGCTTTCAAGGTCGGCCTCTCCGGACGCTCCCGTGGCGTGCGACATGACCGCTGCCCAGGACACCCTCGCCGAACGTCTCGCTGAGTACCGACGACTCTTCGAGCATGCCTTGGTCGACCAGGAAGCCGCCGTCACCTCCATCACGTACCGTCTCGCCGACCGGCCAGGCGTGCGCGAGTGGGTCCTTGACCTGATTGGTCGAGAGGCCGAGTGCTGCCCCTTCCTGTCTATCGAGGTCCACTCCGAGGGCGGCCACCTGGTGTGGCGCATCGAGGGACTGGGAGCTGCTGACATGGCGACCGTGGGCGACGTGCTCAGGACCGCGGATCGCTCCGACGCCTCAGAGGACCTTGCCCGCGATCTCACCGAGCGGAGCAGGGTCCCGGTGATCGTGCCATGAGCAACCAGGTGACTGGATTCGATCGGCGTTCTCCGCGCTGCGGTCGGGCGCCCCATCAAACGTCAACGCGCGATGGGACACCAGGTACGCATGGCTTCTCCCGTTGCCGTGACGTCTCGTCCACAAGGCAACGGGTGCTCTGGTCCGGGGTGCAGCCGTCGCCACCAGAGCGCTCAGTCGTCGGCGGCGGGACGCTCATGTTGTGGGTCGATGACAAGGCGAGGTCGCTCGCCCAACGCGGTTGCGCGCAGTCGGCCCGGGTGGTGGCGTTCCGCGCTGGTGAGCCGGGACGGCTGGTCGGGTACCGGGAAGGGGTCGCGCTGGGCGCGGCCCAGCGCCTTCTTCCCGCTCGAGGTGAGCGCCACGGTCCTGACCAGTCGGTCGGTGAGAAGGCTCCGGCGTTCGGCGTACAGGGTGGTCTTGATCGGGAAGGGAGCTGAGATCGTGCACTACATGGTGATCGGTGTGCTGTCGGCGCTGGTGGTGCCGGTGGGCGGCGTGGCGGCGCTGGTGGGTGCGGGATGGCTGGTGCGGCGGTGGCAGCTCCGCCGGAGTCTCTTGCCCGGGGGCAGCACGTGAGGACCGAGCGGGTTGCCGTTGAGGGCGCCGAGCTCGAAGTCATCGCTGAGGGCGCCGGCGAGCCGGTGATCCTCATCCAGACCGCACTCCTGGCTGAGGAGTTCGCCGCCATCGCCCAAGAGCCCGTCCTGGCTGAGCGGTTTCGAGTCATCCGATATCACCGACGCGGGTATGCGGGCAGCAGCGACGTCGCGGGTCCCGGGAGCATCGAGCGCGATGCAGCCGACTGCCGCGGCGTGGCTGCGGCGCTGGGGGTGGAACGGGCACATCTTGTGGGGTTGTCGTTCAGCTGTGCGATTGCGCTGGCTCTGGCCGCCGAATTCCCCGACCTCGTCCACACGCTCACGCTCCTGGAGCCGCCACCGGTGCACACCCGGAGCGAGGCTTCGTTCCGCGCAGCGTCGGCGGCCCTGGCGGAGGACTACGCGCGCTCCGGCCCCGAGGACGCCGTGGAGGGCTTCCTGACCCAGGTGATCGGTCCCACATGGCGCGGGGACGCCGGCGGCGACGTACTACCGGAAGCCATCGACGAGCTCAGCCGTGCCATGGTCACGTTCGTCGAGACCGACATGCCGGCCCTGCTGGACTGGCAGTTCACCCGACAGCGCGCGCGCCGCCTCACCCCACCGGTTCTTCACATCGGTGGCAGCGAGAGCGGGCAGTGGTTCGCCGACTCCCACGACCTCATGCTCGACTGGTTTCCCCACCTTGATGACCTCGTCGTCCGCGGCGCCGGCCACTCGCTGGCGCTCACCCACCACGGCGAGGTCGCGACCGCGCTGGCCCGCTTCCTCTCTTCCTACCCGATCCTCACTCCAGTTGGCTCTGGTCGGCGGCAGGGAGACCAGCGATGAGCCCGGCGTCCGCGCTCCGGGTCGTCCGGGTCACCGCGCGCACATCGGCCATGCTCTTCGCCAGCGCCCAGGCGGCAGCGCTGGTCGGCAGGCGAGGCGCTCGCGCCGGTGACGCCCTCTACCAGGGGTTCTTGGTTACCCATGCGTTGCACTTTGCCGCGGTCACCCGGTACGCGGTCATGACCGGTGGGCATGACCTGTTCCCCGGCGGTCGGGACCTCGACGACGTCGGAGGCTGGCCCACCGTCGCCGGAATCTTCACCGGCTTCGCCGGCGTGGCCTCCATCGGGTGGGTCGGCCGGCCGGCCAGGACCCGGGTGAGCCGGCGGACCTTGTTCGCCGGCACGGCTGCCCGCGCGGTGATCGGCACCATGTTCACCGGCACCTTCGCAAGCCGAAGCGCACGGTCGGCCTGGTACGCCGTTCCCACCGTGATCTCGGGGACGGCGAGCGTCCTGGCGGCCATGGGCTCCAGGAGGCGGAAGCCATGAACAGGCAGATCGGAGACCGTGCGCTGGTGCGGCGCGGAAGCATAGCGGGGCTGCTAGCCGCACGAGTGCTCGCCGATTCGTACAGCGAGGTGACGGTGATCGACCGGGACGATCTGCCCGGGGATCGATACACCGGCGCGGCATCCCCCACGGCCGCCACATCGACGCACTGGCAGCGCGCGGGCAGCAAGGCCTGGAGGAGCTGTTCCCAGGACTCACCCAGGAACTGGTCGCCGACGGGGCTCCGGCCGGGGACATCCTGACCGACGCACGCCTCTGCCTCCGCGGCCACCGACTCCGTCAGGCGAGCACCGGGCTTACGCTGCTCTGCGCAAGCCGCCCCTCGAGTGGGGCATCGAGCCACAGCCCCGCCGCTGGTTCCGCGACCTCGCCCGCGTGATCGACGTACCCTGGGACATATCGGCTGGCGGCGACCTCCTCTTTCCCGGCGTCCCGGGACACCGGACCCTCAAGATCCGGTTGCTGGGCGTGTACCTCTCCCGCCTCCATGCCGCCGCCGCGGGCGACGCGGACCTGGCCACCGCCTTCATGAGGGTCGCGGGACTGGTCGCACCCCCGCAGTCGCTCCTACAGCCCCGGCATCGCTCGACGCGTCCTGAGGGGAGGCCGGCGAACGTGGTTGACTGCGAACGATCGGCCGGTCAGGTGACACAGTCGCCACCCGTCGTCTCGAAGGGCCTCGACCGGACGCACCGCCGTGCCAGAAGACCCCTGGCTGCCCGCACTCCCGGCGGATCGCAACGGTGTTGACGACGTGATCCCCGTCGTCACCCGGCCAAGAAGTCCATCACCAGGTGGTTGAAGTCGTCCGGGCGCTCCAGCGGCACCACGCGTGACGAAACCGTCGCCTCTAACGATCTCGAACCGGGCTCCGGGATCCCGGTCGGCACCACGCACGTGACCCACGGCGGCGTCAGGTGCTCCTGACGCCGACGATGACCAAGTGACCTGCTGACCTCCGAACACCTCTCCGCCCGGGTCGTCGGCCTTGGCCCAGTTCCAGATAAGGATCGGTCGGTGGCACGCTCCGCGTGCCGATCGACTTCCGGTGGCGCCGACTCGCCGCATGCAACGCCGCCCGGACGGGCTCGACCTCATGCCCTCGCTCAAGCAGCGCCGCTGGCCTGGCAAGCGAGGACTCTTCGACCTTCGATCGGAGGCCGCGCGCCTGGCCCGCAGCAGCAATGCTTGGGGGTCGCTGTCAGGGGATGCGCCCGACGCGCGGGCTGCTGCTCGAGCCGAGGATCGGTCGGTAGCCAGACTCCTCCCTGATTGTGACCCGACCCGGATCGGTTCCCGGGGAACCGCAGTGCTGTCGCTGCCGTAGTCAGCGCGAGGGTCGGCCTTCGGTCCTCGACGGGATGCGACTAGAGCCAGGAGCACAAGCATGAGACGAATGAGGATATGGGCCGCGCTCGGTGCAGTGCTGGCCGCGAGTCTTGCCGGAACGGCCGCCCCAGCCGAAGCGGCGGTCGCATCAGCGAGGGTCGTTGACCTGACGGCGACCCTCAGCTTGGACGGTGCGGACGACAATGTCACGGTCGCGGTCGCAGGCGGCCTGCTCGTTCACGGGCAGACGACGGGCGGGCTCAACAGCGGCACGGACTGGGACAGCGACGAAGACGGTGACCAGACCGTGCCGGCCGACGGCACGTTCACCGTGATCGTCAACGGCGGCGACGGCAACGACGCGATCACGGTGCTGGCCAAGACCACCGAGCTTGCCAGCTCGGGGCTGAACGGCGACGGCGGCGATGACGTCGTGACCGGTGCTGACAGCAATGAGACGCTCAACGGTGGGGAGGGCGACGACCGCCTGGTTGCCGGAAGGGGCAACGACGTCATGAACGGCGGCGCCGGCAACGACACGCTGGTGTGGAACCAGGGTGACGGTTCTGACAGGGCGAGCGGCGACGCGGGGAACGATGTTTCCGAGGTCAACGGCGCCCCGACCCTGGGCGACGTGTTCATCCTCGACCCAGTGGTCGGCGGGACCGTCAAGCTTCGGCGGACGAACCTGGGCCAGTTCACATTCGACGCCGCGACCGAGCGCTTCGAGGTCAACGGCCTCGGGGGAGCCGACTCGGTCACCGTCAACGACGGCGTGGGTGCGTTCACGCTGCTCTCACTGGACGGCGGCGCTGGCGGGGACACGATCAACGGTTCCGAGGGGCCGGACCTGATCCTCGGCGGGGACGCCAACGACACCTTGACCGGGGGCGGCGGCGGCGACCGCATCGTGGGCGACCGCGGCACCGACACGATGAACGGCGGCGAGGGCGACGACACGCTGGTGTGGAACAACGGCGACGGCACCGACGTCGTGAACGGCAACCACGGCCGCGACGACGTCGAGGTCAACGGCGCTCAGTCGGCCGGCGACGCGTTCAAGGTCCAGCCGAACGGCGCACGGATCGAGTTCAACCGCACGAACCTGGTGCCGTTCGCGATCGACATCGGCTCGAGCGAGACGCTGCATGCCAACGGCCTTGGTGGCGACGACACGATCACGGTCGGCGAAATCGGCAGCCACGCGTTGACCGCTTCGGGAGGTCCCGGCAACGACACGCTGACCGGCGGTGGTTCCTCGGAGACCTTCCTCGGCGGTTCAGGCGCCGACATGATCAATGCTGGCGCCGGGCTCGACGTCGTCTTCGGTGAGGACGGCGACGACCGGGTCGACGTCCGCGACCGGACGGCCGACGTGGCCTTCGGCGGCGACGGGAACGACTCGGTGGTGGCCGATGCTGGTCTGCTCGACATCCTGGACGGCTTCGAGGCCGTCGACCGCACGCCGAACGTCACGCCTCCCCCCTCCATCGACAGCGCAACGAGGCCCCTGACCATCAGGGGCGGCCCGGTGAAGGTGAAGAGGGGCACAGCGTCGATCGAGGTGAGCTGCCCGGCTGTCTCGCCCCGTAGCTGCACCGGCTCGCTCGCTGTCCGCACCGCCCAGCGCGTCGGGCTCAATGGCTTGAACGTCACCCTCCAGCTCGGTCGCGCCCGTTACGACATCGCCCCCGGCGCCTCGAAGACGCTCAAGGTGGGGTTGGCCAAGGGCAGCAGAGGCCTGGCCGACCGCAAGGGCCGTCTCACGGCTCTCGCGACCGCCTCGACAGGGGCCCAGGGCAAGATTGCGCAGAGCTCGCGGCGCTTCGACCTCGCGTTCGGCGCGGAAACGACCAGAAGGTAGGTGCTTCCTCTCGCCCGGAACCGGGGCGGCCTCGCCCCCCATGCCTTGGCGGGGGCGGGGCCGCAGCGCTCGACCTCAGCGCCCTCGACCTCGGGCCGGACCGCACCCACGACGCTGTTCCACCCCACTCGGGACCACCGACAACCGGATGCGGAGCAGGCACTGATCGACGAGCCATCGACGAGCTCTCCGCCAGCCTTGAGGAGATCCGGGAGCTCGCCGGTGGTCTGCATCCCGTCCGTACTCTCCGAACGCGGCCCGACGAAGGCGCTTTGAAGCACTCGCCCTCCGCGCCGACATCCCCATCGACTGCAGACCGACATCCGGCCGGGACTCCGGAACAGCCCGAGCCGGCCGCCTACTTCGTCGTCGCCGAGGGGCTCTCTAACACGCACAGACACGCCGGCGCGTCCAGCGTGGTGATCCGCGCCCGCACCGACAGCGAGACCCTCGTCGTCGAAGTGCTCGATGACGGCGTGGGCGGCGCGAATGAGGAGGGCAGCGGGCTGCGCGGTCTGGTCGACCGGATCGAAGCATTCGGCGGGACCCTGGCGCTGGAGAGTCCGGCAGGAGGCGGTACCCGCCTCTTGGGCCGGATCCCGCTTGCCTGACCGAGGCAGGACGCTCGTCGATCGGCCTCCGCTCCTACAACGTCCTATGACTCGTCCGCCTCGCCCGCGAGCACGACCTGGCCCGATGACGCCTGGTCGCCGTCGGCGACCTCTCGGGTGATGGTCAGCGTGGGGAAGTCGCTCGGACCCACACCCGACCAGAGCGTGACGTCGCGGCCGTCGTTGAACGTGCCGATAGGTATGAGCACGCCGGCGTCGTTCTTCAGCCACGCCTCGTAGAACTCCCCGTCCTCTCGTCGCGGAAGCCCGGTGGCGTGCAGGCGGATGTCCCAGCCGCTGGGGGTCTTGGTGAGCGTCACGTCGCCGGCGGCCTGTGGTGCGAGCTCGGTGCCGCTGAGGGACGCCGCGAACTCGACCGGCTGCTCGCGGCTGACGTACAAGCCCACGGTCACGCCCATCGTGAGCAGCACGGCTGCAGCAACGCCGGCGACGGCGAACCGCAGGCGGCGGCGCCGTGAGGCACCGGCCTGTTCGGCGATCGCCGCGACCACCGCTTCTTGGAGACCGGGCGGCGGCTCCACCCACACCGCCGGGTCCGCGAGCACGTCATGCACCCGCTCGATCTCGGCGCGCTCGGCTGGCGTGAGGTCGGAGTCATCCATCGGAACCCCCCTTCATCCGAGCTGCCGGTGATGAGTCTCCCGGCTCGGCGCGCAGGTGGGCCAGGAGGCCGGCCAGGCGCCGGTGGGCCCGGAAGGTTCGTGACTTCACGGTGCCGAGCGGGATCTCGAGCTCGCGGGCGATCTCGGCGTGGCTGAGCTCGTCGAAGTGCTGCATGCGGATCAGGTCGCGGTCCGTCGTCGGCAGCTCGTCGATTGCCCGGCGTACCTGCGCCACGTCGTGCATCTGGTCGATCGACGGCGGCAGCGTCACGAGCGAGGAGCTGTCGCTGGTGTCGATGTTGTCGAGGCTGCGGTGCCTCCGCTCGCGCCGGTAGACGTCGATGGCGACCCGCTTGGCGATCGTGGTGAGCCAGGCTCCCAGCGGTCGGCTCGGGTCGTAGCTTCCAGCGCCGCGCCAGGCCTGCACGAAGGTCTGTTGGGTGGCGTCCTCCGCGAGCCCGGTGTCTCCGAGCACCTTGAACGCGATCGAGAAGACCAGCCCGCCGTAGGTCTGATAGACGACCCGGACGGAGTCCGCATCCCCGGTAGCGAACCTCGACGCCAGGGCGGCGTCGTCCATGGCCACGGTCGTCACGCTAGCCCACCGTTCAGCGCCAGACTCCCCTCTTTTCGAGCGCGCAGGAGCCACTTCGGAAGAGGCCGCACTATGTCCCACTGCCTGCTTACGCAGGCCGTCGCGGATCGGTTCGCTGGGAACCACCGTCGACTGGTCGCCGTAGGAGCGCCAGAGGTCGGCAAGGGCCGGCCCGATGACGAGAAGAGCAGACCATGAGAGTGCAGCGCAGGACCAAGAGGTCACGGACGGGCGGCGGCCACCGCCGCGGCGGCGGCGATCGTAGTGACCGCGACGCTGGCAGGCGGACCGACGCAGGCGACGCATCGTCCTGGCCGCAGCCGAGCTCTTCGCGGAACTCGGCTACGCCCGCACTACGCTCAAGAAGATCGCCGAGCGCGCCGATGTCTCCCCCGAGACTGTCCAGTCGCACGGGCCGAAAGCGGCATTGATGCGCGCTGCGACCGAACTGCTCGGGCTGGGCACCGAAGGCATCGACGACGCGACCGAGCTTCCCGAGGTCGCAGCGCTGCTCGCCCTCCCGCCCGGAGAGTTCGCCGAGGCGATCGGTCCCTGGCTCCTGTCGATCCACCGGCCGCTCGCTGGCCTTCTGGACGCCGTCCTCGGCGGAGCCGCGAACGATCCCGAGCTCGCGACGTACTACCGGGAGATCCTCGAGTCCATCCGCGCGAGCTGGGGAATCGCCTACGACCATGACCTGGACAAGGGCTGGGTCCGCACCGACCGGCCACGCCAGGAAGTCGTCGACGTGTGGTGCATGGCGGCGAGCCCCGAAACTTACCTCCGGTTCACGCGCACCTACGGCTGGACCGACGAGGAGTACTCCTCGTGGCTGGCCACCGCATACCGCGACATCTGGCTCGGACCCGTTGCCGTTGCCGGCACCTGACGGCGCAACCACGACGTCCTCGATAGCAGCCACGATTGGGGAACCTCATAAGCGGTGACCCGTTGAAGGATCCGCTTGCGGAACGGAATGGACCAGAGCATCGAGCGCAGGGCCGCCCCCGCTTGACAGTCATACGCGGCGATATGACGCAGGCTGAGCAGTGTCGTCGGCGGGAACGGGCGGCTGCATGTCAACGCCGGTCGAAAATTGACCCCCTTTCGCCGGGCGAGTTCTAGAGCTCCGGGGTCAGTTTTCAGCCGTCGCTGACAAGAGCCATCGAGCCACAGCGGGCCCCTACACGCGGCCGTGTCCAGCCACCTGCGCCTCAGCGTTCGCCGCCGACGGGACGTCAGCAAAACCGACGAAAGGCGAATCGCACGCGCATCGCCCCTGCGCTAGTACACAGTGAGATCGCCTTTCTGATGTCGCCGGCGCGGAAACACCCATGACGGTGAGGACGACGGTTGTCTCCTTGTGCAGCAGATCAGCCGAAGAAGACGGGCAGCCCGTCGACCAGGACGTCCGTGATGTAGACGGTGCCAGGGTTGTTGTTGTCGTAGACGAAGCCGACGTCCGTGATCGTGCCGGCGGCGGGAACGGTGAACACGACCTCCTGTGAGTTGCCGTCGCCGCACTGGGCGGGGTTCCCATCGAACGAGTTGGTGGTGATGCCGGCGATCGTGACGAACATGCGAGGCGCTCCGCCGCCGCATGTGGCGCCGTCAAGCAGGGTGTACTCGAACGAGATAGTGTCACCTGTCTGCACCGGGTGGTTGAACCCGGCGCCCTCGACCGAGGTGCCAGGGGCAGTGCCATCGATGAGGGTCGCCGCGAAACCGGCGAATGTGGACGCCCCGCTGGCCGTCCACGCGGCGCCCTCGCCGGCGAGCATCGCGTTGATGTTGGCCGCCGGACCCGCCGGACCCGCCGGACCGGCCGGACCCGCCGGACCCTGCGGTCCGCCTTTCGCGATCGCGTCCTGGGTCGCCTTGTCCAGGTCCTTGAGCTTCAAGGTGCCATTTTTCACCTTCTTGGTAAGCACTGAGTCCTTGGCCAGGTCGACCTTCTTGATGGTCTTGTCCTTGATGTCTGCGGAGGTGATGAGCGACCCGGCCACGGCTCCGCCACCACCGGCGACCAAGGCCAGGACGGCCGCGCTCGCGACGAGTGCGACTCCTCTGCTTTTGAACATGGCGAAGTGCGTCACGGGGTTCTCCTTCGTTGGATGTGCCCGGCCGACGAACACGGCTCCCGTGAACAAGCACAGATTCCCCCGTGTGAGCCACCCGAGACAGGGTCGGAAAGACAGACGCTACTCAGGTACCGTCGTGGACGGAAACCCTGGCGAGGCTGGGATCGCCCTGATGCTAAGCGCTCGCGTGGCGCAACATCACGTGGAACTCCAGCCTTGTCGGCGGCGCTCGAAACTGCGTCGGGGCAGCGCTCCAGCCGGTCGAACGCCAGCCCGGGCGAGTGGAGGGCACCCACGCGGCGTAGTCGCGCACGTCCTCTTCTCGGCTAGATGAATGCGTCCGACTGGCGGCCGTATGACGCATATCCCGCGGATCGGCGGACGCGGCAGCCCGGGATGCATGCCTCGGCTCGGTGCCACCCAACGAAGAAGAGTGGCGCGATGCTCAACCGCCCGACGATGTCGCTAGATCATGTGTCCGCCGTTGACTGTGATTCGCTGGCCAGTGATGAAGCCGCCGGCGTCCGACGCCAGGTGCGCCACCATCGCGGCGACGTCGTCTGGCGTTCCAGTTCGTCGCAGCGGCACTTCGGCTGCGTAGGAGTCAGTGTCGATCCCGGCGTGGCGCTCGACCGGAATCCACCCGGGTTGGACGAGATTGACGGTGATGCCATCCGGGCCGAGCTCCTTCGCCCACACCTTGGTGAGCCCGATCTGGGCGTTCTTGGCCGCCACGTACGCCGACATGCCTGACGCAGCCCGATCCGCCAGGTCGGAACCGATCAGGATGACCCGCCCGTCGCCCGAGGACCGCAGGCTCGGAAGGGCCGCCTGTACGAGCAGGGTGGGGCTCTTGACGAAGAACTCCAGTTGGTCGAGATGGGAACGCCACGTCAGATCGACCAAGCTCACCTCCGGCTGCGGGCCGGTGGCGTTGGCGACGACCGCAGTGACCGGACCAAGGGCCTCGGAGACCTGGGCGAACAGACTGGCTACCCCGTTCTCATCGACGACATCAGCACCGAATGCCTCGGCAACACCGCCAGCGCTTCTGATCCGTTCAACGACGGAAATGGCCGCCTCCCGACCACGTAGGTAGTTGACCGCAACCGGGCGGCCATCAGCTGCAAGTCGCAACGCGATTGCCGCACCCAGCCCACGCGAAGCACCCGTCACGACCGCAACCCCAGACGTAGCCACCCGGCCATTATTGGTCGGCGCGCCGGACTTGTCGCTGCCGTTCGCCATGCAGGGATGCGACAGCTCCGTGCGGCTATGACTGCACAAGCTCGTAGACGTTGCCGTCCGGACCCCTGAAGTGCTGCCACGTAGCCCCGGGTTGCCCGAGAAGCTCAACACCAGCAGCACGCAATTCGTCGACGGCCACGGCCAGGTCCTCGACAGCAAAGCCGACAACTGGCCCGGTCGAGAAATGTTCCTTCCCCGGGAACCACTCACCGAAGACCTCGACGTGACGGCCGTTCGATAGTTCGAACACCCAGAATCCGGGCTCCTTGTGTACGAGGGGAAGTCGCAGCACGTACTCGTAGAAGGTCGCCAGCTCTTCCGCGGCGGCCGTGCGTGTGCCTGCCCAACCGATCTCTGTGATGTGCAAGGTCCCTCCGGGAGTTGTCTGGATGTCGTGTGGTCGGGCCTGATGCAGGCTCGCCGTCCCCTGGTAATCGTCAATGATCCAGCGTGCGGTCAACAGAGTGTCCGCGTCAGCTGAGAGCGCGGCCGCCAGCACGTGGCGGTCCTTGGCGTCCATCTCGATGGACTCGACGACAGCGGTCGTGTCTTCGGTGTCGACGCAGAGGAGCGCCTACTCGCCGTGATTGCGGTTGACCGCGCACGAGCTGCGGCTTTCCGCACCGTGACTGCCGGAGGACCGTGCGGCCTACCCCCCGCGACGTGCGGCCTGCGCGATGTCCCGCAGCCTCTGGGATTTCTACGGTCGAGACATGTCCAGATTCGCACCGTCCACGTCCCGCAAGACCAGCCCCGGAGGAATCACCATGTCTCACGCTCTCTACCTCATCGGCCACTTCGCCGGCCGCCACCCGTGGCGGGTCATCGGCGCCTGGCTCGTCATCGCCGTGGCCATCTTCACGTTCAACTCCACCAGCGGCGGTGCGTACGACGAGACGTTCAGCCTGCCCGGGTCCGACTCGCAAGCCGCCGCCGACGCCATCCAGGACCGCTTCCCGCAGCAGACGCTGTACGCCTCGAACGTCATCTTTCACTCGGAGGACGGACTCTCGGGCCCCGCCGAGCAGGCCGCGATCGAGCAGGCCGTCGAGCGGCTGTCCGCCGGTCCGCACGTGATCGCCGTGAGCAGTCCCTACGACCCCCGTGGGCCGACACTCAGCGCCGACGGGCAGACCGCCTTCGCGACGGTCGGCTTCGACGTCGAGAAGATCGGCAGCACCGAGCTCGACGCCGCCGAGAAGGCTGTCCAAGACGTCCGTGACGCGGGCATCCAGGTGGAGTACGACGGCGGTCTCGGCTACGCGAACATCCCTGCAGGAGGCAACAGCGAGCTGATCGGCATCCTGATGGCGATCGTCATCCTCGCGATCGCCTTCGGCTCCCTGGTCGCCATGAGCCTGCCCATCGCCACCGCTCTGATGGCCATCGTCGTCGGCAGCAGCGCCATCGGCATCATGTCCGGCCTGATGCCCGTGCCGGAGATCACCGGCGTGGTCGCCATGATGCTCGGCCTGGGGGTCGGCATCGACTACGCGCTGTTCATCCTGTCCCGGCACCGCCAGAACCTGGCCGCCGGACAGTCGGTGCCCGTGGCCATCGGCCGCGCCAACGCGACAGCCGGGTTGTCGGTGCTCTTCGCCGGCGTCACCGTGATCGTCGCGATCCTCGGCCTGAAGGTGTCGGGCATCCCGATGATGACGATGATGGGCTACGGCTCGGCGATCATGGTCGCCATCGTGATGCTGGCCTCGATCACGCTCCTGCCCGCGATGCTCGGCGTCGTCAAGCACCGCGTCAACAGCGCTCGGGTGCCGTTCGTCAAGCAGCGGCCGGCCTACAACCCGGAGGCGGCCTCGGCGCGCTGGGCTGCCCGTGTCGTCGCCAAGCCGGTTCGCTACGGCGTCGCGGCGGCCTCGATCCTCGGTGTTCTCTCCATTCCGGTGTTCTCGATGCACCTCGGGTTCGCGGACGCCGGCAACGACGCTCCCACGTCGACCACCCGCAAGGCCTACGACCTGATGGCCGACGGCTACGGCCCCGGCACCAACGGTCCGCTCCAGGTGGTGCTCGACGACGAGGGCTCGACGATCCCCGGCGCGACGCTCGACCGGGTTGCCGAGGATCTCGCCGGCCAGGCCGGTGTGGAATCGGTGGGGACACCGGTGACGAACGAGGCGGGCGACCTTGCGATCATCACGGTGACGCCGACGACCGCCCCGCAGGACGCCCGCACCGACGAGCTGCTCGAGCACCTTCGCGAGGACACCATCCCCGCGGCGATGGTCGGCACCGGTGTGGACGCCTCGGTCACCGGCTCGACCGCACTGACCGCCGACGTCTCGGCGCGGCTGCAGCAGCGGATGCCCTGGTTCCTCAGTGCCGTGATCGGGCTGTCGTTCCTGGTGCTGATGATCGTGTTCCGGTCGGTGCTGGTGCCTCTGAAGGCCGCTGCCCTCAACGTGCTCGGCGTTGCGGCGGCGTACGGCGTCGTCGTCGCGGTCTTCCAGTGGGGCTGGGGCGCGAGCCTGATCGGCGTCCACGAGACCGTGCCGATCATGCCGCTGGCACCGATGCTGATGTTCGCGATCCTGTTCGGCCTCTCCATGGACTACGAGGTTTTCCTGATGAGCCGGGTCCGCGAGCAGTACCGCAAGCACTTCGACCCCAAGCGCGCTGTCATCGAGGGCGTCGGGTCGACTGCGAGGGTGATCACCAGCGCAGCGCTCATCATGATCAGCGTCTTCGCCTCCTTCATCCTTGACCTCGACGTCACGACCAAGATGTTCGGCATCGGCCTGTCGGTCGCCGTCTTCCTGGACGTCACGCTCATCCGGATGGTCCTGGTCCCGGCGGTGATGAGCCTGCTCGGGCACAGGGCGTGGTGGCTGCCGGCCTGGCTCGAGCGTCGCCTGCCGACGATCGACATCGAGGGGGGCGCCCATGACGGCGAGGACCAGGAGGCCGCTGTGGAGCCGGTCACCGAGCCGGAGCGCGAGCTCACGCCGGTCTGATCATCAGGGTGGGGTTTCAAAGCCTCGACACCGATGGCTGCGGCCGGCCCCTCTCGGGGCCGGCCGCAGCGTCGTACCCGGACCACTAGGGTCCATCACATGCCGCTGAGGGTCGTGCTGGCCGACGACAACTACCTGGTCAGGGAGGGCATCACCGCCCTGCTCGCCGAGGTCGAGGAGATCGAGCTCGTCGCGAGCGTCGCCGACCCCCAGTCACTCCTGAAGTCGGTGCGGGAGCACCAGCCCGACGCCGTGCTGACCGACATCCGGATGCCCCCGACCCACACGACCGAGGGCATCGACGCCGCCAAGCACATCAGGGCCGAGCACCCGTCCATCGGCGTGGTGGTGCTGTCGCAGTACGTCGAGGAGGACTACGCCCTCGCGCTGCTCGCCGACGGGGTGGCCGGGCTCGGATATCTGCTCAAGGAGCGTGTCTCCGACGTCACCGAGCTGGTCCGGGCCCTCAACGACGTGGCTCGCGGCGGCTCGGCGCTCGACCCCAAGGTCGTCGAGGGCCTGATGATGCGCCGGTCGGTCGAGGCGAGCTCGCCGCTGCAGGGGCTCACCGACAAGGAGCGCGCCGTCCTGGAGCAGATGGCGAGCGGCCGCACCAACGCGAGCATCGCCCAGACGCTGTACATGAGCGAGCGCTCGGTCGAGAAGCACATCAGCGCCGTCTTCCTCAAGCTCGGCCTCGACGACGAGGGTGAGAGCAACCGCCGGGTGATGGCGGTCCTCGCCTTCGTCGACGCGACCCGCTGACCGGGAGCCGTCGGTGCGGAGTGCGGTTGACCGCACTCGGGTGGTCGGCTCGCCTCCCCGCGCAGGGAGGCGTCGCTGGCGCAGACTGCGGACATGAGGTCGCCCCGGCTCGGCAGTGTGCGTGACCGCCGGGTGTCCCTGGTCGTCTGGAGCGGAGCCTTCCTCGCGGTCGCAGCCGTCTACGTCGTCGTCGTGCTGGGCGGCGGGTTGTTGATCGGCCACACCGACTCGCCTCACCTCGGGCTGTCGGTCCTCGCGACCGCGATCGTCGCGCTGGGGCTGGAGCCGCTGACCTCGAGGCTCGAGGGTGTCGCCACCCGCTGGGTCCGGGGTGGCCGCGCGGCGCCGTACGACGTCCTGAGCCGCTTCTCCGACTCGCTCACCGGCGAGATCGAGCCCGGCAGCCAGGCGGAGCTCCCGCTGCGGATGGCGCGCCTGCTCGCCGAGGGCACCGGCGCGAGGTGGGCCCAGGTCTGGCTCGTGGTCGACGACGAGCCGCAGCTGGCGGCCGCCTGGCCCCAGGAGTCCGCGTCCGAGCCGGGCGGGACGGCCGCCGTGGACGAGACCGGTCTGCGCGCGCAGGATGTCACCCTCGACGGTGCGCTGCTCGGCGTCCTGCGCCTCCAGGAACACCCCGACCAACCGCTGTCGCCGGTCGAGGAGCGCCTGTTCGCCGGCCTCGCGGCCCAGGCGGGCCTGGTCCTGCGCGGTGCTCGACTGCGCACCGACCTGGCGCGGCGTGCCGCCGACCTGGCGACCCTCGCCGGTGACCTCCAGACCTCGCGCCGACGCGTCGTCGACACCCACGACACCGAGCGGCGACGCCTGGAGCGCGACATCCACGACGGGGCCCAGCAGCACCTCGTCGCCCTGGTGGTCAACCTCCGCCTCGCCCACACCCTGACCCTACGGTCGCCCGACCGAGCGCGAGCGGTGCTCGTCTCGCAGGAAGACGCTGTGGACAACGCGATCACCAGCCTGGTCGACCTGTCGCGCGGCATCTACCCGACGGTCCTCACCGAGGACGGCGTCGCCGCGGCGGTGCGCGACGTCGTGGCCTCTAGCACCATCCCGGTCGCGGTCCTCGACCACCTGACCGGCAGGCCTGCCGCCGAGCTCGAGACGGCCTTGTACTTCTGCTGCGTCGAAGCAGTGCAGAACGCCGTCAAGCACGCCGCCGCCAGTCGGATCCAGGTGCGGTTCGCGACCGTCGGTGATCGGATCGAGCTGCTCGTGAGCGACGACGGGCAGGGGTTCGACGTCCCGACCGTCCTTGCGGCCGGGGGGCTCGGCAACCTGCGCGACCGCGTCGACTCGATGGATGGCGACCTCACCGTCCGCACGAACCAAGCCGGCGGCACCGACGTGGTCGTGACCGTGCCCACCGAGGGAGCCTGACGTGGACGCCCGACGGGTCGCCTGGCTCGCCGCCGGCATCAGCATGCTCTTCGCCGTCGTCGACACGGCGCTCGTCGTGGCGTCGTACCCCCCGCTGTCGGTGAAGTCGATCGGCATCCACGGCTGGCCGCTCGTCACCATCGCGGGGGTCGGCAGTGCGGTGCTCGGCGCCGTCATCCTCGGTGCCCATCCGCGCCACCCCATCGGCTGGATCCTGAACTTCGTCGGCCTCACGACGAGCATCTCGCTCGCCGCGGAGTCCTACGGCATCTGGGTCCTCCAGTACGACGGCCAGGGCTCCACGGCGCAGGGCCACCTCGCCGGCTGGATCGCCGCGATCCTAGGAGGACCGCTGGCCCTGTCCCTCCTCACGGGCGCGTTCCTCCTGGTGCCCTCGGGCACCTACCTGTCGCCTCGGTGGCGCTGGGTGGGGCGCGTCACGTGGGCGGCGTACGGCCTGTTCGTCCTGGGGTTGGTCCTGGTCGGCCCGAACGGCATCAACCGGAACGGCGACCCCGTCGACGCCTCTGTCGCTGCCCAGGTTTGTCTCAGCGGCGGCGTCGTGCTGATCACGCTGATGCTCCTGACCAGCGTTGTGGGCATGCTACGCCGGCTCCGCCACTCGACCGGCGCGACCCGGCAGCAGCTCCGGGTCGTCACCATCGGCGCCGCCAGCGTTGGGCTCGCCCTCGTCGGGCTGATCGTCGGGCAGGGCCTCAACGAGGGCAGGCAGTCGGGCTGGACGAGCGTGCCGCTCTACCTGTCCTACGTGCTGCTGGTCGTGTGCATCGCGGTGGCGGTGCTGCGCTACCGGCTCTACGACGTCGAGGTCATCGTGAGCCGGGCGCTGGCCCTCGCGATCGCGACGGCGTTGGTGGCGCTCGGCTACGTCGGCCTGGTCGTGGCGCTCGGTCGCTCCGTTGAGGGCAGGACCGGCGGCGGCTTCTGGTGGTCGTTGCTCGCCACGGCGGTCGTGGCGTTGGCGTTCCAGCCGCTGCGTCGACGTGTTCTCGGTGTCGCCGATCGCCTGGCGTACGGCAACCGGGCCGCGCCGTACGACGCGCTCGCCGACTTCAGCGGCACGATCGGTCGCAGCCCGGCCACCGACGAGCTGCTTCCGACCATCGCTGCCGCCGCGGGCGAGGCGGTCCATGCACAGCGGGCGGTCGTCCGGCTCGACGGCGATGACGACGGCGACACCGGTCTGACGGCGACGTGGCCGGCGGAAGCTTCGGGTGATGTTGCGACTGACAGTGACGTCGAGGTGCCGATCGAGGACGCGTCGGGTCGTCTCGGCTCGGTGGTCCTGACGCTCCCGCCCGGACGCGACATCCGGCCCCTCGAGCACCGGCTGCTCTCCGACATCGCGGAGCAGGCGGCGCTGGCCCTCCGAAACGTCCGGCTCGAGCTCGAGCTCGCCGCGCGCGTGCGGCAGCTCGACCGGCACACCCGTGCGCTGACCGCCTCGCGCAACCGGATCATCGGCGCCGTCGACACCGAGCGGCGGCGGTTGGAGTCCTCGATCGCCGTACGGGTGCTCCCGACGATGCACACCCTGCGCGCCGACGTCGCGCAAGCAGCCACGGGCCGCTCCTCGGCCGAGCGCATCGAGGAGTGCGTCGACCTGGCGACCCAGGCGGTCGAGTCGCTGCGCGAGCTCACGCGCGGCATCTATCCGACCAACCTGACTCGCTCGGGACTCGCCTCGGCCCTGGCGTCGCAAGCGGCTCGGGTGCAGCGCGCCGACGCGGTGCGGATCGACCCCGAGGTCGCGACGGCAAGGCTCGCCGAGCAGGTCGAGGCGGCGGCGTACTACTGCTGCGCGGAGGTGCTCGAGCACCCCGCCGGCGAGGTCTCCCTCAGCCTCCACGACGGCAACGAGCTCTTGATCGCCATCCACGGCGTCGACCTCGAAGCCCTCAACCGGCTGGCGATCGTCGATCGGATCGAGGCCTGCGATGGAGCGCTCGACGTTCCCGAGCCCGGCAGCGGCCAGGGCATGCGGGTCAGGCTTCCGACCACGCTTGCAGCAGGCGTGCCGGGCTGAGGGCGGACTTGGAGATGTACGCCGCCACGCCGCACCCGGACAGGTCGAAGTCGTCCTCGTCGTAGGTGGACAACAGGACGACCACCGGAGCCGGCGTCCGCCCGCGGATCTGGCGGGCAGCCTCGATCCCGTCGATTCCCGGCAGGTTGACGTCCATCAGCACCAGGTCGGGCTGGAGCTGCGCCGCCGCAGCGACCGACTCCTCCCCCGACGCGACGACCCCGACCACGGCGAACCCGTCGGTCTCGTCCACGACGGCGGCCATTGCACGCCGGAACGGGTCCTGGTCGTCGACGACCAGAACCCCAACCTGAGCACGCGCAACCTCGTTCATGTCTCCATGATCTGGGTCGCAGCGCGTGGTCCCCAGGGGGTTATCCGCACGATCTGCGGGGGCAGCCCCAGCGAGCTGGTGCGGATGCGGCGGCAGTCGTCAACCTTCACGGCTCGCAGGGCGCCGGAGGCGATGAGTTCGTAACAGCTTGGCGCGGCTGATGCCCGAGTTGCGCGCCGCTTCGGGGATCTTGATGAGCAAGGCGTCCAGGTGCTTGTCCTCTCCTCATGTCGAGCGGGCGTGAATAGCCTCTACCTGGACAAGCGCTCAGCGGTGGACGGGATCGGGCAGATCTGGCATACGCCTGGTCGATGGGCGCCCATAGTGGGCGGAATGGGCGCATCGCCGGGCAGCAGTTCCGATCAGGGAACGCCCAACGGGAACAGATCAGTCAGCGATCGGTGACGGGCAATGGCGGGCGGTAAGACGCAGCTGGACGAGTGGCGGAGTCACCCGCAGGCACGCCCGGCTTTGTCCATGGGGCCGAGGAGCGGGTGTCAGTGGTTGGCGGCCACGCGCAGCAGGCGGATGGCCAGCGCGATGCGTGCAGGGAAGAGGAGCACGAGCACGATCAGGCGTTGGGCGAGACCGGCCCAGTCGTGTAGCGGAGCGTCGTCCGGGATCACGAGGGCGCCCATGAGCGGGAACGACAGGGCCGCCAGGACGCCTGCCGCCAGGATCCACCCGGCGATGCTGCGCCAGCGGGGGTCGGCCGCGCATCGACGCGACAGCGCGATCAGAGCGATGAAGCTCGACGCGAAGAAGAGCGTGCCAGCGATCTGGTGACCTCCCGGGTCATAGGTTGCGCCGGTAGCGTCTTCCTGTAGCGGGAAGATCGCGGCGAGCACGTTCAAGGCCCCGCTGACGAAGAGTGCGGCAGGCCCGACGATCCCCGCGCGGCTGGGGGCGAGCCCACGGTGCAGACCCACCGCGAAGACCATGGTCAGCACGCCGAGGGCGACGAAATTGGCTTGCTGCATCCAGCCGTGATCAGTCGCCTCGAGGGCGCTGACGACCTCGCTGATCGGGTCGTACTCGCCCCGGCTGAGTTGCTCCTGAACCAGGAACCCGAGCGTGAAGAGGACCGGACCTGCGATGCCTGCCAATGCCGACCAACGCATGAGGTCCGACCGGGTCGAGGTGAGCTTCCGGCTGTCGTCCTTGACTGTGTTCATGACCGCCTCCTGAGGCCCCACTGTGGGGCTGCGTTATCGACGCTAGGAGCCCGGCCGTTCGCCCGCCATCGGGCGTTCGCCCCATCCCGCCAGGCCGTGCTGCATCGCGAAGACGGCAGCAGCGGCCCGGGTCGAGACCCCGATCTTGGGATAGATGTTCTGCACGTGCCGGCTGGCTGTCTTCGTGGAGATTCCAAGCCTTCGGCCGATCTGCTTGATCTGGAACCCGTGGGCGAGCAGACCGAGTACCTCCACCTCGCGGTCCGTGAGCCCCGCGGGGTACACGGCTCGGGGTGTCGCCAGCCCGGCGGCATCGAGCACCGCCTTGACCGCCTCGGCGTCCAACCGCCCAGCTCTGCTCTGCTCGCCGAGCACCTCCGCCGCGTCGGCAGGTGACTGTTGGGGCCGGTGCGGCCGGGGCTCCGTCATCGTGTGGTAGGCGTCGGCTACGGCGACCAGCCGAGCCTCAGCCGACAGTTCGGTGGCACCGACCCCACGGTGGTAGCCGGTTCCGTCGCAGCGCTCATGGTGCGCCGACGCCGTCTTCGCGAGCCCGGAAAGGAACGGGGATGGTGTCAGCAGTCGCTCGGTGTGATACGCGTGCAGGCGCACCTGCTCGCGCTCGTCAGTGGTCAGCGTGCCCGGCTTCTGCCACACAGCAGGTGACACCGCGACCCTGCCGAGGTCATGGACGCGAGCCGCTCGGGTCACGTCCCGTTGAGCAGCCGCTTCGAAGCCCATCCGCTTCGCTGCCTCATGGGTCAGCCGTGCCACGCCGTCACTATGGCCGGTCAGACAGGGAGCGGCCAGGTCGGCGAAGTCGCCCATGGCCGCGAGGGCCTCGTCAATGGCTGGGCCGGTGAGCATCAACGGGTTACCCGGCTCGCACGAGAGTACGACGTCCCACAGGGACTCCTCACCGTCGGGCACCAGGTCGTCGGCATGGGCGCAGAACTCCTCCGCGACGTGGGGATCATGTCCCCCGCCGGCGCGCGTCCGGACCACGTTGACGGCGTACTGCTGACCACCGACCCACCTCTGGATCGACGCATCCCGCGCGACAGCCACGATGCGCAGCGCAAAGGGGATGGCATCGCCCTTCAGGCCAAGAAAGCCGCCCTTGCCGTCCCAACGCTCGGTGAGCTGCCCGAACAGGCCGTGGATCGATGCGGGAAGACTGAGGCGATCGCCCAGCATCTGGGCGACCTCGCACATCGCGGCCATGTGTGTGGGATGGCCGCGCATCGCCCGCGGCAGCGTCCGGGCGACCTGGAGCGCCCGCGTGAGCCGGCCGGACTCCGGGTCGGAGATCGAGCGAACGATCCCACGAACGATCTCGCCAGAGCTGCCGTAGATCGCGGGGTTGAAGTTCTCCAACATCGTGCCCCACGGGAACAGCTCGGCAGAGATCTCAGCGTCGGCGGTGCAGCCGACGTAGTAGAGCAGGCTGCCGTAGAAGGCCTGCGAGGCAACCTCGTCGTCGACGCCAAGGCTGCGGGCGAGCCTGGTGGCGATGACCGCGCTCTCCAAGCCGTGCTCGAGCGGCAGTCCCATCGCTAGGTCCGTGGCGAGCGACAGCGAGCCGACCAGCTCCGCGGTGCGGACGTATTCCACGACGACCACACGTGGAGCGTACTGCGGCCGACTCTCGCGACGACCCGATCACCGATCGTCCTCAGATTCCCAGGACCGGGTGACGACCTTGACCCATTCGGCGAACCATCGCTACCTGGCGATGTTGAAACTCAGCGTCGCGAGGTCGGCGTTGATCGTGAAACCGCACTAGCGGTACAGCGCGAGTGCCGCGGCATTGTCCGGTTCGGTTTGCAGAGACAGCCGCAGGCCACCGGCATCGCTGGCGGCTTGTTGGATGGTTTCGACCAGCCGACGGGCGATGCCTTGGCGACGCACCGCGGGGTCGGCGAACAGGTCGCGTAGCTGCCAAAACCGACCCAGCCCAAGAGATGCCGGGACCTGGTGAATAGCTGCGAATCCGACCATCCGCGGACCGTGGTAAGCGCCGTAGAACTCGAGCTCGCCGGATCTGGCCATCTCGCCGACCCACGCCCGTGCCGCGGCCGGAGCCGGCGACTGGCCGTAGTGGATCCGGTACAGCTCGAACAGGCTCGCCAGCTCGGCGACCGCGTCGGACATCGGATCGACAGGACGACAGGCGACGGTCTCTGGCACCAGCACAGCCTACGAGTGCGGCCGCTGCAGGAGCACGATCATCGAAGAAGGATCGGCCTGCTCCGCGTGCTCATACGCTTGCGGTCATCGGCGCGGCACCCGCGACCAGCACCGTCCGTTCACGGACGACCCCTGACCATGCGAATCATCGAGAGAGCCGTCGCAGGTCAGGGATCGCTTTCGGCGGCGAGGGTTCGCGGTCGAAATCGTCCGACTCTGCCGCTGAGTGTGCGCGGACTTGCCGATGGGCGGTCGCGGCCTAGGGGCTCGGCTATCCCCGTCGCACGACGCGGTAGATGGCCTCTGACCTCGGTGCTGGACGACGAACGTCATACCAGCCGATGTCCTCAGCCTCTTTGGCGATGGCGGCCTTGACCTTGGCCACCTCGACGTCGTCATCGAAGAAGGCGATGGACAAGCCGTGCCGGTTTCGGGATCCACGAGGTGGTAGGCGTCGAGCACACCGGGCACCGTCTTGGCCGCGTCGATGACCCACTGGCGGTCGTCGTCAGGCATCGGCTCCCAGACTGCTACGCGGGCAATCATGTGCGCCTCCTGATCGTTGTGTGGTCCCAGACGGTAGTGCGGAACGCGCGGATCCGCAGCCAGCGTTAGCTGCGCCCATCCGCTATGCCGATGATCGGTCAGGCCGATGTTCGGATGTCAGCCTCGTCGCCCGCGAGACCGCTCGGCAGTGGTCCCTTGTTTCCTCGAGGATCGGTGAGGGACTCTGCTCATCGACGTACCGTCGAAGTGAGCGCCGGAAACGGAGCGTCTTCAGGAGCAGCGACGGAGACCGCTCCGGTGTCCCGGTCAAACCGCGGTTGACCGGACCCTGCGACCACATGGTTGCTGACCCCCCTCCGGCACTCGGCGGTCCCGCTTCACGCCGGCGAGGTCGCGGGGGTGATGGCGCTGCGCGGCTGGGCGAACCTGAGGTAGAGCGAGGGCACGACGAACAGGTTGATCAGCGTCGAGCTGATCAGGCCGCCGAGGATGACGATCGCCATCGGGTGCTCGATCTCGTGGCCGGGGATCGTGCCGGCGACAACCAGAGGCACCAGGGCGAGGGCCGTGGCGCCGGCCGTCATCAGGATCGGCGACAGCCGTTCGCGGGCGCCGCGCAGGACCAGGTCGCGTCCGAAGGGGACGCCCTCGACGTCCTCCAGGTGCTGGAAGTGGGAGATCATCATGATGCCGTTGCGTGCGGCAATACCGAACACGGTGAGGAAGCCGACCAGGGAGCCCAGGGAGACCACGCCCCCGGTCGCCAGGGCCGCCAGCACCCCTCCGACCAGCGCGCCCGGCAGCGTCGGCAGGAACATCAGCGCCAGCCGCATGCTGTTGAAGGACAAGTAGAGCAGCAGCAGGATCGCCAGCAGGGCGGCGACGCTCAACCCGAGGAGCCGGTTCTGGGCCGCCTCGCGCTCGGCGTGCTCGCCGAGCACTTCGACGGAGTAGCCGCGCGGGAGGTCCACCTCGGCGATCCGCCGTTCCACCTCCTCCGCGACCGCGCCGGCGTCGGTCCCGACGACACCGGCGGTGACGTCGATCCGGCGGGTCCCAGCCTCACGCAGGATGGCGTTCGGGGTCGGTGTCACGACCACGTCCGCGATCGAGTCCAGGCGGACCTGTCCACCAGACGGGGTGTCGAGACGCAGGGCTCGCACGCTGGAGAGGCTCTCCCGCACGGCGGGGACGCCGTAGACGTTGATGTCGTAGGAGCGGCCGGCTTCGTAGACGTCAGCCACCTCCAGGCCCGCGATCATCATCCCAGCCGCGCGGCGCACGTCGCCCGGCTTGAGGCCGACCGCCCCGGCTTCGTCGAGGTCGACCTCGACCTCGATCTGCGGCACACCGGCGAGGAGCTCGGCCTGCGCCGCCTCGACACCGGGCGCGTCGCTGATCGTGTCCTCCATCTCGTCGGCCAGCCGCTGCAGGATCTCGAGGTCGTCACCGGAGATCCGCACCACCAGCGCCTCGTCGGTGCCGGTCAGAACCTCGCGGATCCGCTCCTTGAGGTAGGTCTGCACGTCGCGATAGAGGCCGGGGTACCCGTCCACCTCGTGCTGAACGGCGGCGAGCGTCTCGTCGTAGTCCGCCTCGGGGTCGATGCTGATCCAGTTCTCTCCGAACTCCGGGCCCACGACCTCGTCGGCGTTGGTGGCCTGGCCGATGTGCGCACCGAAGTTGCGGACCCCGGTGATCGACCCGAGGCGTTTCGCGGACAGGGTCGTGATCCGGACCTCCTCCTCCAGCGAGGTGCCCGGCTTGGTGACCCAGTGCATGAGGAAGTCGCGCTCCTTGAACTCCGGGAGCAGCGACTGGCCCAGCTGGGGCACGCCCGCGACCGCCAGCACGGCGAGTCCGGCGAGCGCGAAGTACGCCGGACGGGCCGTCACCGTGAGCCGCTCCAGGGCCCACGAGTAGCCCCGCACCAGGACCGTCTTGACGGGCGACTCGCGGCGCAGTGCGCTGGATCGACGAAGCAGCAGCAGGCCCAGGGCCGGTGTCACCGTCAAGGCGACGGCCATCGAGGCCAGCAGCGCCAGGGCGTACGACGTCACGAGTGGCCGAAAGAAGGCGCCGGAGAGCCCGTCGAGGAAGAAGGCCGGGACGATCGCGGCGACGTTGATCAGCGTGGCGTACACGATGGCGCGGCGGACCTCGAGCGAGGCCTCCAGCACGATCCGGGCGGTCGGCGTGGTGTCGCCGCTGGCCCTGGCCAGCTTCAGGCGTCGCCAGATGTTCTCGATGTCGATGATCGCGTCGTCGACGACGACTCCGACCGAGATCACGAACCCCGCCAGCACCATCGTGTTGATCGTGCTGCCCTGGTGGTAGAGCACCAGCCCGGCGACGACCAACGACAGCGGGATCGCGACCACGCTGATCAGCGCGGTACGCCACTCCAGGAGGAACATGATGAGCACCAGGACCACGAGCAGGATGCCGATGACCAGGGCCTTGGTCAGGTTGTCCATCGAGGTCTCGATGAAGGTGGCCGGCCGGAAGATCGTGGCATCAATGCGCACGCCCTTCAGGCCGGGCTCGACCCGCTCCAGGACGTCGTCGACTCCCTCGCTGACCTCGAGGGTGTTGGCCCACGGGAACTTCTCGACGACCAACAGCAGCCCTGGGCCGCCGTTCACCACCGCGTCACCGATCAGCGGCTGGTGCCCGACCCGTACGTCGGCGACCTGGTCGAGACGGACCACCTCGCCGTCCCGGTTCTCCACGGTCACCCGGCCGAGGTCGGCGGGATTGCTGACCGCGGTGACGTGCTCGATCCCGAGCCGCCGGTCGGCGGACTCCACCATGCCGCCGGTGCCCAGCGCCGCGGCCGGCAGGTAGGGCAGCAGACCCGCCTCGACCGCGTCCGAAGCGGCGTCGCGCACCTGTCCCACGGTGACCCCGTTCTGGTGGAGGCCCGCGGGGTCGACCTGGAGCTGGTACTGCATCGTGCGGTTGCCCCACACCGCCACGTTGGCGACCCCGGGCACCCGCATCAGGTTGTCGCGGATCTTCCAGCGCGTGAGCTTGGAGAGCTCGATGGTGTCCAGCGTGTCGGAGGAAACGCCGATCTTCATGACCCGGCTGGTCGACGAGAGTGGCTGGATCATGTGGGGTGGGCTGGCCCACGAGGGCAGCGACGGGGTCACGGTGGCAACGCGCTCCTGGACCAGCTGGCGGGCCTCCATGACGTTGGTGCCCTCCTCGAACAGCAGCGTCACCGAGGAGAGCTGGCCGACCGACTTGGAGCGGAGCACCTCGAGACCGGGGGTTCCAGCGAGCGACTGCTCGAGGGGCACCGTGATCAGCTCTTCCACCTCGGCCGCGGACAGGCCGACGCACGCGGTCTGGATCTCGACCTTTACCGGAGCGAACTCGGGGAACACGTCGACCGGCGCCCTGCTGAGCTGCACGCTGCCTCCGACCATCAGCACGACCCCGGCGAAGACGACCAGGGTCCGGAACCTCAGGCTGGTGAGGATGATCCAGCGCATCATGGTCAGTGCCCGACCTCGAACTCGGAGCCGTAGAGCTCAACCGAGCCCCGACCCGCCACCTCGGTCCCCGGGCTGGGGCCGTCGAGCAGCACGGCCCGCCCGGCCCGGGCCGAGTGGACAACGACGGCCTCGCGGCGGAACCGCAGGCCACTGTCGTCGGCGGCATACACCCACGTGGTGCCGTCGGCGCCGTAGATCACGCCCGCGTAGGGCACGGCGAGTCGCCCGGCGGACCCCGGAACGGGACGTACGGGGACGACCTCCAGGCCGATCCGATCCACGGCATCCGGGGTCATGCTCACCCAGGCCCGGTCGCTGCCCTCGACGTGCTCGACCACCGCCGGGCTGCTGTGGTCCGCCTCCGCCTCGGCGCCGCTCCCGGCCGTCGCCGCCCAGATCGCGAGCGCCGCCAGGGCCACTGCGGCGACCAGCCAGCCGGCCAGCGCGCGGGGGGCGCCCCGCGCATTGGTCCGTTCGACAGCCATCGCGGTCTCCTCAGGTGCCGACGAGTGACCGGACGTCGGCCGCCTGCTCGAGGACGTCGGAGTCCAGGCGCCCGCCCCAGCGTAGGTACACCGCAGGCAGCAGGAGCAGGTTGGCCGCGGTGGCGGCGACGGCTCCACCGATCACGACGACGGCCATCGGGTGGACGATCTCGAGCCCGGGTCGCACGCCCGCGACCAGCGCCGGCAGCAGCACGGCCACCGCGACGGTGCCGGAGAGCAGGACGGGCAGCGCCTGGTCCCCGGCGCCGCGGCCGACGAGCTCGGCGTCGTGCCGGCGAAGGTCCCCGTCGCGCAGCGCGATGTGGTGGCCGATCAGGCAGAGCGAACCGCGCACCGCGACGACGAGCACCCCAAGGAAGCCGAGCAGCGATCCGGTCGTCACCTGGCCGCCCGCGAAGGCGGCCGCCACCACTCCACCCGCGAGCGAGAAGAGGACCGTGGCAACCACGGCGGCCGTCATCCTCCAGCTGCGCGCGGCCATTTGCAGCAGCAGCAGCGCGGCGATCAACCCCACGGCGCCCACAGCGAGGACCCAACGCCAGTCGGTCGTCTCGCCCGCCTCGGGCCCGATCACCTCGGCGTGGTACTCCAGCGGGAAGGCGACGTCAGCCAGCGCGTCCTCGATCGCGGCGACAACCTCCCCGCGGTCCCCGGAGACCGTGGCCACGAGGTCCAGCCGTCGGGACACCGACTCGCGGTTGATGGCAGAGAACGACTCACCCGACCGGACGTCGGCGACCTGGTCCAGCGGCACCGTCTCGCCCGACGGCGTGCCGATGAGCAGCCCGCCGATCCGCGCCGGATCTGCGAAGTACTCGCGTTCGCCGTTGACGATCACGTCGAAGACCTTCTGCTCCTCGAACAGGCTCCCGACGCGGAGCCCGTTGGCCAGCGTCGTGGCTGTCCGCCGGATGTCGCCGGGCTTCAGTCCGTAGCGCTCGGCCTGCTCGAGGTCGACCTCGACCTCGAGGTTGGGCTCGACGGGGGGGAGGTCGACCCGCACACCGTCGACGTCGCCCAGCTCTCCCATGCGCTGCTCGATCGCCTCGGCCTGCTCAACCAGGACCGGCAGCTCCTCACCGTAGATCCGGACCACGACCTCGTCGCCCGCGGACACCAGCCGTCCGCGGTCGTACTCCGAGAGCAGGCCGCCCACGGCCTCCACCCGGTCGTCCACGAACGAGCGCACCTCAGCATCGGCGCCGTCGTAGTCCGCGGCGACCTCGCGGAGTCCGGCGACGGTCTCCTCATGGTCCGCGTCCGGATCGAGGCCGACCCAGAGCTCACCGTTGCCGATCCCGTTGACCCGGTCGGACAGGATCGCTCGGCCGACGTGCCCGCCCACGCTCTCGACACCCGGAACGGTGCGCAGCTCGGCCCCGAGCTCGGCCGCAATCGCGGTCATCGCCGGGCGCGAGATGCCCGGCTCGCCGCGCCAGCTCACCGCGACGTCCGACTCCTGGAACTCCGGCAGCATCGCCGCGCGGTCATCGGTGTGCAGGAACGGCAGCACCGCGGCACCGACCGCCACCCCGAGCGCCAGCACGCCGACGACGACCGGGGTCGCCGTCCGCGCCGACCTGCGCACGACACCCGCGATGCCCCCATGGAGCCGCTCGGACAGCCCGGACTCCTGCTTCGCGACGCCGCGCAGCAGCACGGACCACAGGGCCGGCGACAGGGTGAGGGCCACCAGGCTGGACACGAGGACCGTCAGCACGAAGGCGAGCAGCGCCGGCCGGAGGAACGCCTCAGACAACCGATCCAGGGCGAGCAGCGGCAGCATCGACGCCAGTCCCACGGCCGTGGCGAACCCCAGCGAGCGCCGCATCTCCAAGATCGCGGCGGTGAGCCGGGTCGACGCCGGCTCTGCGCTCGGCTCGCGCCACCGGCGTACGACGGCTGCGGCATCGCCCACGGAGTCCTGGACGACCACCGTGGCAGCCAGCGCGAGCCCGGCGAGGACCATCACGTTCAGGTCAACGCCGAGCAGGTCCAGCACGACCAACGAGCCCGCGGCCGATACGACCGTCGTGACGAGCGCGACCAGGGTTGCGCGCATGCTCAGACCGATCAGCAACACGGCCAGGAAGGCCAGCAGCAGCCCGGCACCGAGCGTGACCAGGTAGTTGTCGCGCGCCTGCTCCACGAAGGTCGCCGGGCGGAACACGTTCGTGTCCACGGAGATCCCCTCCAGGCCGGGGGCCAACGTCTCCAACGCGTCCTCGACGCCCTCGGTGACCTCGACGGTGTTGGCCGAGGGCAGCTTCTCGATCACCATGACCAGGCCGGGACCGTCGTCGACGACGGCGTCCCCGATGAGCGGCTGGTGGTCCTCGGTCACCCGCGCGACGTCGCCCAAGGTCAGCCTGGTCGGGGCTTCGGACCCGGGTGCCCGCTCCAGCGCCACCTTCTGCAGGTCCGCCGCGGAGACGATAGGAGAGACGTGCCGGATCTCGAGCCGGGTGCTGGGGGTGTCGACGAACCCGCCCGTGCCCGGGCTCGAGGCGGCCAGGTAGCTGAGGGGCGAGACCCACAGCGCGTTTCCGGTGGTGTGGACGATCTCGTCCAGGGTCACGTCGTGGCGAGCGAGCCGGCGCGGATCGACCTGGACCTGAAGCTGGCGCTCGCGCTGCCCGAAGATCGACACGTTGGCCACGCCGGGCACGCCGAGCAGCCGCGGCCGAATCGTCCACCGTGCCAGCACCGACATGTCGATCGCCGACACGTCTTCGGACGCGAACCCGACCACGAGCACCCGGCTCGCCGACGACATCGGCTGCACCATCACCGGTGGCTCGATCAGGTGCGCCAGCAGTCCGGACTGGGTGAGTCGCTCCTGGACGACCTGCCGGGCCTGGAGCAGGTCGGTGCCCGGCTCGAAGATCAGCGTGATCGAGGAAAGCCCGTTGACCGACTCCGACCGGATGCCGTCCAAGAAGGCCACCCCGTTTAGGAGGAGGTTCTCCATCGGGGCGGTGATCAGCTGCTCGACCTCCTCGGCCGAGAGGCCGAGCGCCTCGGTCTGCACCTCGACGTACGGCGGCGAGAACTCCGGCAGCACGTCGGTCTGGGCGGAACGGGCCTGGAATCCGCCCAGCACGACCAGCGCAGCCGCCAACGCGAGGACCGCGACCCGCGCGGCGACGGCCCTGGACACGAGCCACGCGGTCATCAGGCACTCCGCCCGTGCTCACTCCGAAGCGAGCCGACGGTCCCGTAGGCTCCGGGTTCAACGAGCGGACCGCGGGCCAAGTCGGACAATCCCCAGCAACCGGTGTTCTCACCGGTCGACGTGAGTGTCGATCCTTGTTGGCGCATGGCCACTCCCTGCCTGCCACCTGCCATCGTGGCATTTCACGGGCGCATGCGCACGTGCCAAATTTTGGCGGTGATGTCCAGCATCCGTAGCCGACGTCTGCACGCAGCGGATCGGGGCCCTTCTGGCCTCGCCTAGCCATCAGCACCACGCCGCCGATCGAGCGCGCCTCGACGATCCGGGCGGACAACCACACGCGTCCGGAGGCGTGACACCAATGCAACACTGAGGCCATGACGACGGCACAGCCGAGGGTCGCTGGAGCCGTGTTGCTCGGCCTCCTCGTCACGGTCGGGGTTGGTTACGTGTTCGTTACTCGGGGCGCCGACGAGTCGGAGGTCTCGGGCGACGCCGACGAGTCTGTTCCCTCGGAGGTCTCGGGCGACCCCGTCCAGCCTGTCAGCGAGGTGCCGCTCGTCCGGCTCGCCGTCGCCGGGGACACCGGTACAGGCAACGCGGTCCAGGCCGCGACCGTCGACGAGATGCTCGACCAGGTCGAGGGGCAGCCGCCGTACGACGCGCTCCTGTTGCTCGGGGACCTCGTGTATGAAGACGGCGACGTCGACGAGATCGACAGTGCGGTGATCGATCCGTTCACGCCGCTGACGGCGCAGGGCGCGGAGCTTGTGCCGGTGCTGGGCAACCACGACTACGAAAGCGGCGAACAGTCGGAGATCTTGGCGGCGTTGGGCCGGCGCCAGGCGTGGTACGTCGAGCGCGTCGGACCGGTCCGGATCGTCGCACTGGACTCCGAGCGCGCTGACAACGCGACGCAGCGGAGCTGGCTCGAGCAGGTGCTCGCCACGCCGCAACCGCCAGGGACCTGGACGCTCGCCGCGATGCACCATCCGGCGTTCTCCGCGGGTGCGCACGGTTCCACAGCCGATGTCCAAGAGAACTGGGTGCCGTTGTTCACCCGATACGAGGTACCGCTGGTGCTTGCTGGGCACGATCACGACTACCAGCGCTCCCTTCCTCTGGAAGGCGTCACCTACGTGGTCTCAGGCGGCGGAGCGAAGTTGCGGCCGACAGGACGGGCGGAGTTCACCGCCGTCAGCGCGTCGGTGCTGCACTATCTGGACCTGCTCGTCTACCCCCGCCGGATCATCGGTCGAGCCATCGACCAGTCAGGAGAACTGGTCGACCAGTTCACCATTCGTCGATGAGCGGATGCTCGGCGGACCGGCCTCACGGTGATCGAGGGCGGGAAAGACGGTACGCACCGTGTCGGGCCTGAAGCCGTTTTCTAGTGCCCAGATCACCGCCTGAGTGCGGCTCTTGACACCGATCTGGCGGTACGCAGCTCGAATGAAGGTCTTGACCGAGTTGATGCTCAGATAGGCCCGATCCGCAATCGCCCGGTTCGTCAAACCACTGGCGATCAGCGCCAAGACTTCCGCCTCACGTGCAGACAGCCCCGCCGAACGGCATGCGATGACGGTACGTGGATGGGGGTACGGCGGTAGGACGAGTCCCCCAGCGACGAGGAGCCGCCATGACGACGGGCCAGCCTTACGACGAGACCGAGGCCGGCAAGGACGGGGCGCCGCGCCTGGAATCCACCGAATCCGAAGGCGAGGGCAGCACCTTTGAGCCCGAGGAAGACCCCGAAGCCGAAACCCCCGACTAAACCGCGGTTTCCTCTCGGCGGCGTCTAGCGCAGCGCTGTTGCAGCCCTCAGAGAATGAGAACGGCGCCCTCCGGGGGAAGAGGGCGCCTAAGCTCGGCGATCCGGCCGCATGGGGTCGCCGAATGGCCCGAGCCTGTTTCGAGTGTGCGCGCAATCGACGGGGCCTTGGCACACCCCAAGGGGGCATGGTCAGGCGTATGGGACCCTGCACCGCGCTGCGTGCTTGTCTACCTTCGGGTGTGCCGCGGTCGCGGGATCCGGGTCTACGTTCACACCGCACCCAATACGACCTTGTTCTGCAGGGGAAGGCAAAGGTGCCGCCGACGCGACCATCGGGGGGAGGGACGTGTCGGCGGTGGACACAGAACCGCCCCGGCACTAACCCTGCCGGGGCGGTTCTTCGTCTGTACGGCTGAAATTGTCCGTTCGGGGGATGTTGGACGCCAATCCCTAGGTCTTAGCGTTCGAGCACACCGAGCCCGTTCTGACCCACTCGCCCGAACGGTGTGCCGACCGACCATGCACACCGGGGGACTTCGTGTCGGGTGTAGCACAAGCACGCGCTCGGCAGGGGTGGCGACTCGCGTGTGGGGCGAGCCGGCACCCCGTCATGCTGAGCAGAAGGAACGGCGCCCCCTGGGGAAGAGGGGCGCCTAGGCTCTGACGCTCGGCCGCATGGGGTGGCCGCGTAGCTTGAGCCTGGCTCAAGTGTCGAGCGCATCGGCAAGCGCGGTTGGGAGCTCGCGACCGTGGTTCGGGTTAGCCGCCGCGAGCGGCAATTCGCGCCTGTGCCGCGGCTGCCTGTGGGCAAGGCCATCGCTGGCGAATCCCGCTGTGGTAGTGAATGCATACAATCCGGCCCGACGACGGGAGGGTCAGGGGCCTATGCGTCGCAAGGATCCAGCGATCGAAGTCGGGCCCAAGAAGTCGGGCCCGGGCCCGAGCTTGACTTTGGCGCCTGTGCCTCCAGCGCGTCACGAGCAGAATGCCGATGGAGGCGCCCAAGACGCTGCACACCACCAGCACCCAGAGCCAGTGGTCCTTCCCCACCAACGAAGGCTCCCAGGCGCCATCTTGCGGCTACAGGCTGAGGCGGAGGTGGCGCTTTGCGGCGGTGATGTCGATGGTGTGCCCGCCGACGGCTCCGCTGCCGCGGAGGCTGAAGTTGCCTTCTCGGACGCGTGCGAAGCCGACCACCTTGCCGGTTCGGAGCAGGCGCACCCGGCTGTCGTCCTTCGCGGTGGTGTCGCACCGGATCGACCAGCCGCCGGCTCGCTTGCTGACCTTGCAGTTGGAGATGGCCGCTTCGGGGACGGTAGCGGCGCTGCCGGCGAAGCTTTTGTGCGACTTGAGCACGACTCGCAGCCGGTCCATGTCCTTCTTCGGGTTCCACCTAAGGCCGTAGGCACCCGACTTGGCCACCTTGTCCTTGGCGACGGTCTTCCACGACGATCCGGCGTCGGGCCGAGCCTGCAGGACCACTTTGGCGCCCTTTAACTTGGGCGTGGTGGTGAACTCCTTGGTGAAGGAACCGACCTTGCCGGTCACCTTCGGCGGAAGGACGGCACGGTGGGGCTTGGGCTTGTGCACCTTCACCACGGTCGCCTTGAGCGAGCCCGGGCCCGCTTTCACGGTGCCGGCCGGTGGGCCGCCGGCTGAGGGTGCGACGGTGAAGGTTCGCGTCGTGCTGACAGTGGCACCGGAGGGGGCCAGAACCGCTCGAGCAGTGGCCGTGTAGGTGCCGGCGCCCAGGGTGAACGTTGCGCTCCAGCCGCCTAGCGCGTCGAGAGCCGCGGCCACCGACACCCCATCGATCGTCACGGTGACGCTGTGGACAGCATCCGGCGTCGAATCGGTCAGGGCCGCGGCGAGCGATGCCGGGTTGGGCACCAGTTGGCATGACTCGCCGGTCGCTGCGGCCAGTTTGTTGAGGCTGGTCCACTTCCCGCACGTAGCTCGGGCGCCGATGCCGAAGCCGCGCAACCGCACGCCGGACTGGCTCAGCTGCGCCAGGCTGCCGTCGCTGACGCGTCCCTCGCCGTCGGAGAGGAACATGATGTATTTCGGGCCGGCCGGCGCAGTGTCCAGTAGCGACAGCGCGATGCTGATCGCCTCGTCGTAGTTAGTGCCTTTGCCTCCGAGGTCGCGCGGGTCGTAGAGGCCGATCTGATGGCGCACGACGCTTCTAGCCACCGTTTCGATCCGAGCCCGGGCGTCACCACCGGTGAACCCCGGAGCGACGAAGTGGACCAATCCTGCTGGGTCTAGATCGGCAGCGGCAGCCCTCTCCGCCAGGGCCACCAGACCGACGTGCACGCCGGGCGTCGCGGCGACGCTGTTGTTGAGCGCGGTCACCCCGGCGATCTCGCAGTCCAACACGTCGCCGACAGCGCCGTCACTGTTGAAGTCGTCCTCAGGACCATGCGCACCGTTACCCGAGCAGTCCGAACCCACCGACGCCGCCGAGGAGTCCGACGCGTCCGCCACATAGATGACGCTCGTGACGCCCGCCGCCCCAGGACCGGCCTTGCCGGTCAGCTTGACCGTCCCAGCAGTAGGCGCGGCCGGGGCGTCGATGCTCACCGAGCCCGCGGCGTTCGCGGCAGGCGTGACCCCTACCACCGCCACCGAGACTGCAACCGTAAGAGCCGTGTTTACGAATACCTTCCGACACTGCGTTGCCAACGCCCCCACCACATTCCTTGAACCCCGATCCGAGCGCAGCCAGGCAATCACGGTGAATCGCCCGGCGGCCCTCGGTACCTCCCCCTGAGGAGCAACAAGTGCAACACCCAGGCTGAGACGTGTCTCCCCCTTGAGGGGTGAATCAAAGTTAAGAATCGGTGGTGATACTTCCGATCAAATTTCGCAGCCCGCAGGTACGGGGCGCCAAGCGCGAACCCGAGATCGCGGACACCCCGCAACCGCAAAGGGCCAACGCATTCGCCGGGTCTGTTCGGGGGTCAAGGTGGTCATGCGCGGTTCCTTCATTGGGTTCGTAGTCCGCAGAGAGTCCGCAGGACTGTCACAAACGATCACCGGTTGTCACCGGTTCGTGCATCGTCTGCGCAGGTCAGAGGCACGTTGCTCGCGCAGCCACCGCTAGTCACCTAGGTGGGGCTCGTTGAGGATCAACGACCCGACTAGGGTCTTCGTCGCTCGCCGAGGCAGCGGCAACTCATCGACCTTGAGACGAAGGGCCCCCAACATCCCTGATCGTTCCTGCCTGCGTGCCGCCGGCGCCGAGGATGTTGAGCCCGGCGCGGACCGACGCGTCGAGGAACGCCGCGGCCGGCGCCGAGCTTGACGAGGTCGCGCAGCATGTCCGCCCACAGATCGGGCGGCCCTAGGTCGGCGCATTCAGGTGCGGAGCACCGAGCCGATTGCAAGTAGCAGCGCTCCGAATGATCCTACGGCCAGGAAGAACCAGCCCTGGGCCGTCCTCAGGTAGTACAACTCACGGTCCGACGTCGCTGCATGCTGCATCCTGTCGAGCGGCGTGAAGAAGACAAAGAGACGGTGGAACTCATCGCGTGATGACCGCGTAAAATGATCCGCGAACTCGCCAGCATTGTCGGCCTCCGCAATGGTGTCCCACATCCTCAACACAGTGCCCAAGAACACGAACGTGGTGGATCCAACGAGGATCACATCGCGCAAACTAAGCCAGGACTTCAGCACAACGACTAGCGCCAGCCCGATGAGAAAGTTCAGCCAACCTGGCATGTCAACCACCTCGCGATCGAGGCTACTCGGGCCAAACTCGACGTCGTGATCCATCGCGTGGGGTCATCTGGCCGCCATCGCACCTCGGCCCACCACGCGCCGGCACAGTCGAGTGACGTCGTCGCCTGGCTCCGCCAGCAGACGCGCATACAACCGCAAGCCGAGACCTCGCCCGCCGCAGTCGGCCCGCGTGCTCACGATGACGAGGACCGCACCCGCCAGCAGGTTGGCAGACCTCCGGGCAACCCCCACGCCGGCCGGCGCACCGTCGGGTTCCCGCGCCACCAGGACGCGGAGGCTGAGTGCGGTGCCCGGATCCAGATCCGAACGCAGGATGGCCCGATCCTGTTCCGGGGTTCGCTTCACCACGAAGTCGACGATCTCGTCCGCGTCGACCGGGAGAGGAACCTCCGTGATCTCCATGCAAGCATCCTGACCGACCGCAGCCAGCATCGCGCCCGCGCTGTCAGGTCCCAGCACATCCCAGCGGCTCGCGAGCCGCACCCTGGTGATGCCGGCCAGCGAGCAAGGGTGGGGGTGACAATCTCCACATGATGATCCGGGTGTGGGAGTACGACGTCCCCGAAAGCTCCGCGGTTGAGTTCGAGCGTGTCTACGGCGCGGACGGTGCATGGGCCGAGCTGTTCTCGTCCTCGGACGGGTTCGAGGGCACGGAGCTCTTCGCCTCGCTGAGCAGGCCAGGGCGCTATCTGACCGTCGACCGGTTCCAGGACGAGGCCTCGTGGCGCCGCTTCCAGATCGAGCACCGTGATGCCTACGTGGAGCTCGACGCCGAGAGCGAGGGGCTAACCCTCGGCGAGTGGAAACTCGCCGGCAGTCAAGGGCCACTCTGACGACCCCTGGATCGACGCTTGGCGGCGGGATCGTCTGGTCAGAATTGCGAGGGATCTGGCACGTATCTGGCACGACCAACCAGAAATCGGCCCCCGACCACGCGTCTTCGCAGGTCAGGGGCCGACTCCGCTGGCTGGCGGTGGCGGGGGGATTTGAACCCCCGGTGGACTTGCGCCCACAAACGCTTTCGAGGCGTTCTCCTTAGGCCGCTCGGACACGCCACCGCGGGTGAGGCTACCCGAGGCGGTGGGTGGCGAAGAAATCGTCCAGGAGGGTCGTCGACTCCTCGGCGAGGACGCCGGGGACCACTTCGGGGCGGTGGTTGAGGCGCCGGTCGCGGACGACGTCCCAGAGGCTTCCGACGGCGCCGGCCTTGGCGTCGTACGCCCCGAAGACCAGGCGTTGCACGCGCGCGAGCACGAGCGCGCCGGCGCACATGGTGCACGGCTCGAGCGTGACCACGAGCGTGCAGCCGTCGAGCCGCCACTCGCCACGGGCTGCAGCGGCCGCCCGGAGGGCCACGACCTCGGCGTGGCCGGTCGGGTCGCCTGCGGCCTCGCGGACGTTGCGGCCGGTGGCGATGACCCCGCTGTCGGCATCCAGGACGACGGCGCCGATCGGTACGTCGTCGGTGGCCAGCGCGGCGCGCGCCTCGTCGAGGGCCGCACGCATCGGCGCCTCCCAGTTGCCTGCGGTCATGAGGCGATCACGGGGCGGTCATGCAGAGGTCAGGCCGACGGCCTCGTCGAACAGGGCGCCGAAGCCGAGTCGGCGGGCGACGTCGGAGAGCACCTCGTCGGGGTAGAGCTCGTCGTCGTCGAGCAGAACGCCCATGTCCATCGCGTGCAGCCCGAGGTCGCCGAGGATGTCGAGGTCGCCGGCCGGCACCTGGTCGTCGTCCTCCTCGGGATAGGGCAGGCCCAGGACCTCGACCGCCGACCGGGCGATCTCCCACTCGTCGGCGGCGGTGACGTCGGAGAGGAGGAGGCGTACGTCGGCACCGGCGACGCGGACGATGAGGAAGAAGTCCTCGTCGACGGCCACCAGCCCGAGGGCGCCGAAGTCACCGGGGAACCGGCGCAGCGCCGTCGCCACCGCCTCCACGTCCTCGACGTGCGAGTGCGCCATCTCCTCGACCTGCCACTGGCCCTCTTCGCGGTAGGCGGCCAGCGCGAAGTCGATCCCTTCGACCTCCACGGGGGTCCCGATCGTCGTCGACACGGCTGCCTCCTCGTCTGCACTGGTTCCGGACCGTCTCCCAGGGTGGCACGGCGCGGGGTCGAGGCCAACCCTGTTGTGCGCCGACCACGGTGGTCGGCCCCGATGTTCCTCGCAGGCGTCCGTGGGCCAGGACCGCGTAGACCTCGACGAACGTCGGGAGCCGACCACTAGGGTGCGGGCCATGCGCACGCTCGTCGTCGACCACCCGCTCGTCGCCCACAAGCTCACCGCCCTCCGAGACGAGCGGACCGACTCGCCGACGTTCCGGCGGCTGGCCGACCAGCTGGTCACGCTGCTGGCCTACGAGGCCACCCGCGACGTGCGAGTCGGCCCGGTCGAGATCGTGACTCCGGTCGCGCCGACCACGGGGGTCAAGCTCACCGAGCCGCGCCCGCTCGTCGTCCCGATCCTGCGCGCCGGCCTCGGCATGCTCGAGGGGATGATGCGGCTGCTGCCGACCGCCGAGGTGGGCTTCCTCGGGATGGTCCGCGACGAGGAGACGCTCAAGGCGTCGACGTACGCCGAGCGACTGCCCGAGGACCTGTCCGGGCGGCAGTGCTACGTGCTCGACCCCATGCTCGCGACCGGTGGCACCCTCGCCGCGGCGATCCGCTTCCTCACCGACCGCGGCGCCGACGACATCACCGCCATCTGCCTGCTGGCCGCGCCCGAGGGGTGCGAGCGGCTCGAGAGGGAGCTCGACGGCGTCGAGGTGCCCGTCACCATCGTCACCGCCGCACTCGACGAGAAGCTCAACGACAAGGGCTACATCGTGCCCGGGCTCGGCGACGCCGGCGACCGGCTGTACGGCATCGTCTGATCGCTGCAGTCTGTGGGCGCGCGGAGGGGTCGTGTGCTGAAGTGGTTGCTCCAGCAGCCACCTGAGCACACGACCTGCCCATGGCTCACGCCGCCCTTCCGACACCCAGCGCCATCAGGTCGGCCATCACCGCCCCTGGGTCGTAGCGCAGTTCCTCCGCAGCACATCGGACGACGATGCGTTCCTTGGTGGTCAGCTTGCGCTGGCGGCGCATGTCCAGGGCGTACGCCGTCGCCTCGCGGTGGAACCCACCATCGATCTCGAGCACCAGCACCCGTCCCCCCGGGAGATCCCACTCGCAGTCGGTGTAGCGACGCCGGCCGTCGCGATCGGTGCGCGAGACCTGCCTCTGGGGTGGCCGCAGACCGGCCTCCCGACACGCCCGGACGACGTCGAGCTCGGACATGGACTGCGATCCGCCGTCGATGTCGGCGAGCAGCGCCCAGTAGCCGCGGCTGCCTCGCAACGGGTTCATGCCCAGGAGCCACTCGCGATAGCGCTCGGCCGTCGAGAGCCCTTGTTGGATGCTCGCGGCGATCGCGCCGTGGGCGGCGCGGCGCCGGGGCCAGTAGCCCGCGTACAGCAGGAGGGCAGGCTCGAGACGGCACGTCGGGATCGAGCGTGCCGCGCGGAAGGCACCGAGGTCGCGCCGCGTGCGGAAGAACCGGACCCCGCTGAGCGGGTCGAACGACAGCTCGTGGTGCACGAGCACGGTCACCGCCTCGCGGTCCCACCCCGAAAGCCCGAGCTGGCGCGCCGCCGTGAGCCCGCCGAGCATGGCACCAGGCCCTGCGTGAAGGACCGCACGCCAGAGCAGCTGCTCGGACGACAGCGGACCGGTCGTCGTGGCGAGGACGTGTCGCGTGAGGGTCTGCCAGCGTCCGGACTCGATCTGGTGACGCACGTGGGCGCGGGTCGGACCGTCCTCCCTCAGCTGCCACCGGCCGAGCACGCCTGCCTGCTTGTCGGCGAGCTCGCGCCAGGCCTGGTCCCCCACACCAGAGAGTGTGCGGCGAGACGGCGTAAGCCCGCGGCCGTCCTCCACAGGGCGTCCGGTCGTGTGCTGAGGTGGCTGTCAGGGCAACCACTTCAGCACACGACCTCCACGAGCAACCCGGCAGTCAGAGCGCCTTGACCGCCGAGAGCAGCTTGTTCATCGAGTCCTTGGCGTCGCCGAACAGCAGCGTGGTCCGCTCTTCGAAGAGCAGCTCGTTCTCGATGCCCGCGAAGCCGGGGCGCATCGAGCGCTTCATGAAGATGACGGACCTGGCCTGGTCGGCGTTGAGGATCGGCATGCCGTAGATCGGGGCGCCCGGGGTGGTCTTGGCCGCGGGGTTCACGACGTCGTTGGCACCGACGACGAGGACGACGTCGGCGTCCTTGAACTCGCCGTTGATCTCGTCCATCTCCTTGAGCTCCTCGTAGGGCACCTGGGCCTCGGCGAGGAGGACGTTCATGTGGCCGGGCATCCTGCCCGCGACGGGGTGGATCGCGTAGTCGACCACTCCCCCACGCGCGTTGAGCACGTCGACGAGCTCGCGCAGCGCGTGCTGGGCCTGGGCGACGGCGAGCCCGTAGCCGGGGACGATGATCACCCGGTCGGCGTACGCCAGCATGATCGCGGCGTCCTCGGGGGTGGCCGAGCGCACCGGGCGATCGGACGCCTCGCCGCCGCCGAGCGTGGAGCCGCCCTTGAGAGCGCCGAACAGGATGTTGGTGACCGAGCGGCCCATCGCCTTCGCCATCAGCAGCGTCAGGAACGTGCCGGAGGCGCCCACGAGGGTGCCCGCGACGAGCAGCAGCGTGTTGGACAGGACGTAGCCGCTCGCGGCCACCGTGAGGCCGGTGAAGGCGTTGAGCAGAGAGATCACGATGGGGACGTCGGCGCCGCCGACGGGCAGCACGAGCAGTACGCCGATCAGCAGGCCGACCAGGCCGATCGCGATGCCCAGGCCGATCGTGGGGTCACGGACCACCAGGACGCTGAGCACCACGACGGCGATCAATGAGCCGCCGAACACGACCGGGAAGCCCGGGAAGGTGACCGGTCGCGAGGTCATCAGGTCCTGGAGCTTGGCGAAGGTGATCGCGGAGCCGGCGAAGGAGATGGCACCGACCGCGACCGTGAACGCCGTGGCGACCAGGTTGAACGTCGGCGCACCGGCGCCGATCTCGTTGAGCTCGAGGAGGGCGACCAGCGAGGCAGCGCCTCCGCCGACGCCGTTGAAGAGGGCCACCATCTGCGGCATCTGCGTCATCTGCACGCGCCGCGCGCCGTAGACGCCGGCGACCGTGCCGACCGCGATCGCGGCCAGCATCGGGGCGACGTTCTGGAGATCCTCGAGGTAGAAGAACGGCAGTGCGCAGGCGACCACCGCGGCCGCGGCGCCGATCAGGTTGCCGGCCCGCGCGGTCGTGGGGCCCGACAGGCCCTTGAGCGCGAGGATGAAGCAGACAGCGCAGATCAGGTAGATCAGCTGCGCCCAGGTGGGGATCACGCGGCCGCCCCGTCCTGGTTGGCGGCCTTCTTGGCGGGCGCCTTGCGGCGCGTGAACATCTGGAGCATCCGGTCGGTCACGACGAAGCCGCCGACCATGTTGACCGTGGCCAGCACGATCGCGACCAGGCCGACCACCAGCGCGATGCCGTCGGCGTGAGCCGTGACGATGATCGCCCCGAGCAGGATCACACCGTGGATGGCGTTGGCGCCCGACATCAGCGGCGTGTGCAGCGTGGAGGACACCTTGGAGATGACCTCGATGCCGACGAAGACGCTGAGGATGAAGACGGTCAGCCAGGCGATCTCGTTCACGCGATGGGCTCCCCAGTAGACGGTCCGGTGGCAGGTACGCCTGACGGCCCTGACGGCCCTGACGGCACCGCCGGCCCTTCGAGGGCTTCTCGGGTGGGCGCGTGCCGGATCTCGCCGTCGTGGGTCACGCAGGACCCTGCCACGATCTCGTCGTCGAAGTCCGGCGCGAACCGACCGCCCTCCCCGGACTCCCCGGTCGACGCGGTCATCAGGGTCAGCAGGTTCACGATGTTCTGCGCATAGAGGCGCGAGGCCGGACCGGGCATCTGCGACGGCACGTTGCGACCGCCCCACACCTGCGCATGGCCCAGCCGCACCACCTCGCCCGCGACCGATCCCTCGACGTTGCCACCGGTCTCGGCGGCGAGGTCGACCACGACGGAGCCCGGACCCATCTGCTCGACCATCGCCCTGGTCACCAGCAACGGCGCCTGGCGCCCGGGCACGGCCGCGGTGGTGATCAGCCCGTCGGCGCCGGCGATGTGCGGGGCCAGGAGGTCGCGCTGACGGGCGGCCCGGTCCTCGGTCATCTCGCGTGCGTAGCCGCCTGCCCCCTCGAGCGTCTCGAGCTCGAGGTCGATCGCCTTGGCGCCCACGGAGCGGATCTCCTCGGCGGCGGCCGCGCGGACGTCGTACGCCGACACGACCGCACCCAGCCGACGGGCGGTCGCGATGGCCTGGAGCCCGGCCACGCCGGCGCCGAGCACGACGATCTTCGCAGGCTGGATCGTGCCGGCGGCCGTCATGTTCTGGGGGAAGAAGCGGCGCAGCAGTCCCGCGGCGACGATCGCACAGCGGTAGCCCGCGACCAGGGCCTGCGAGGAGAGCGCATCCATCGACTGGGCGCGGCTGATGCGGGGCACCAGCTCCATCGCGAACGCCGTGACGCCGGTGTCGCGCAGGTCGGCGACCAGGCCGAGCTCGGTCGAGACGGGCAGGAACGACACGGTGGCGGTGCCGTGCTTGAGCCGCCGCACTCGCCCGACGTCGAGGGGCTGCACCGACACCACGACGTCGGCGGCCGACAGGTCGTCGTCGACGACGGCCCCGGCCGCGGCGAACTCCTCGTCGGAGATCAGCGCGCCCTCACCCGCACCGGGCTCGACGGCCACCTCGTAGCCCAGCCCGGTCAGCTTGCCGACCAGCTCGGGCACCATGGCCACACGGGTCTCCCCGTCGCGGGTCTCCCTGGCGACTGCGATCCTCACGGAGGCGAACCTAGTACCACACACCCACACGCCCGCGGAGGCCCCTCCGGTGGCGCTCCGGATCGCTGAGGTCAACCCGACAGCGGGAACGTCTCGACCACCTCGTAGCGAGGCCGGTTTCGGGGCCCTTCGCCGAGGTACGACGCCACCAGCGCCAGCTCGTCGACCGGCCACGCCGGACCGGCGTACGCGTCGAGGACCTCGATCCACTCGGTGACCCCGGTCGGCCGGCCCATCCGGGCGACCGTGAGGTGCGGGCGGAACCGCTGCCCGTCGACGTCGATACCGGCCCGACCGGCAGCCGCCCGGGCGCCGGTCGCCGTCCGGTCGAGCTCGGTGCGACCGGTCTCGTCGAGCTCGAGCCCGGCCCAGAGCACCCGGGCGCGTGACGCGTTCGGGAAGGCGCCTCCGCGGGCGATCCTGGTCTCGAAGCGCCGACGCTTGCGAGCCGCGCGAGCCAGCCGTTCGAGGAGGTCGTCCAGCTGCCGGTCCTCGACCCGCTCCAGGAAGGCGAGGGTCACGTGGATCTGCTCCGGAAGGGTCCACCGGAAGGGCGCCGCCGCGCGGCGTACCGACAGGAAGGTGTCGAGGTCCTCGACAGCGTCGGCCGGCGGCACGACGGCCACGAACATGCGCACGGTGCCGCCCGCCTCAGGCTCGTGGCGGCGCGGTGGAGGCGCGCTCGACCAGGGCGGTGCCGACCAGATCGGCGGTCGGCGACGGCTCACCTCGCAGGGCGCGCTCGACGAGGTCCATCGCGCGGCGGCCGAGCTCCGCGAAGTCCTGTCGGACGCTGGTGAGCGGTGGCGTGAAGTACGCCGACTCCGGCAGGTCGTCGACCCCGACCACGCTGACGTCCTCGGGCACCCTGCGCCCGGCGTCCCGGAGGGCGGCGAGCAGGCCCAGGGCCATCTGGTCGTTGGCGGCGAACACCGCGGTCACGGCGGGGTCCGCGGCGATGGCCCGCCCCTCGGCGTACCCGCTCGCTGCCGACCAGTCTCCCCGCCACGGCGGCGCCTCGGCGACGAGACTCCTGCTGGCGAGCTCGGCGCGCCAGCCGTCCTCGCGGGCGGCGGCCTCGGCCCAGCCGAGAGGTCCCGCGAGATGGTCGACCCGGCGGTGGCCGAGGTCCAGCAAGTGGGCGGTCGCGAGCCGGGCACCTGCGACGTTGTCGACGCCCGCCGTCAGCGGGGTCCGGGACAGGTCTCCCTCGACGACGACCGTCGGGATGCCCAGGTCGATCTCCTGGGCGAACCGGAGCACCGTCTCGTGCGGGACGATCACGACCACGGCCTCGGGCGCGTGCCCGAGCACCTGGTCCATGGCCGCGCCGACCCCCTCGGGGGTCATCTCGGAGATTGCGACGATGCTGAGCCGGTAGCCGGCCGTCCGCGCCGCCGTCTCGAGTGCGAGCAGCACCTGCGTGGGGCCGACGAGGCCCGTGCCCCAGGTGAGCACGCCGATGGTGCGGGAGTGGGTGGAGGCGAGCAGCCGCGCGGCGAGGTTGCGCCGGTAGCCCAGCAGCGCGATCGCATCGTGGATCCGCTCGGCCGTCTCGGGCCGGACCCCGGGCAGCCCGTTGAGCACGCGGCTCACCGTCTGGTGGGAGACGCCCGCTTCGGCGGCGACGTCGGCCATGGTGGGCGGACGGTGGCCTACCTTCGAGGGCCCGGGAGACATGCCGGGATGGTACGCGCGACCGAGCCGCGGTCAGAGCGTGGAACCGACCGCCGTTCCGATGGCGTAGGTGACGGCCATCGCCAGCAGGCCCCCGCCGACGTTGCGTACGACGGCGCGCCGGGCTCCGCCGTAGCCGAACCGCGCGCTCGCCCAGCCGGTCAGCGCCAACGCCAACGTCACTGCGGCGACGGTGACGCCGATCCGGTAGCCGGCCGGGACGAGCACGACCAACATCAGCGGCAGCAGGGCCCCGATCGTGAAGGCCAGCATCGACGCCCACGCAGCGGTCCACGGGTTCGTGAGATCGTCGGGATCGATGCCGAGCTCGGCCTCCGCGTGCGCGCCCAGGGCGTCGTGCGCCGTCAGCTGACGGGCGACCTGGAGCGCGAGCTCCTCGGTGAGGCCCTTGTCGCGGTAGATGCCCGCCAGCTCGGCGAGCTCGTCCTGCGGGTCCTCGGCGAGCTCACGTCTTTCCTTGTCCAGCAGGGCCTGCTCGGAGTCGCGCTGGGTGCTCACCGAGACGTACTCGCCGGCCGCCATGCTCAAGGCGCCGGCGGCCAGCCCCGCGATGCCGGCCAGCAGGATCGTGCTGCGCTCGCTGGTCGCCGCCGCCACACCCATCACGATGCCCGCGGTGGAGACGATCCCGTCGTTGGCGCCCAGGACCCCGGCGCGCAACCAGTTGAGCCGGTTGTTCAGCCCGTTCTCGTGCGGCTCGCCCAGGTGCGGCCCGACGCCCTCGGGACCGACGTCGGTGATGCTCGGCTCGACGGTCACAACCCCATGTTTCTAGGGGTTTCGGTCCAGTGCAACGAAGGTGAGGCTCCCCATATCTCGCCGACTGCGGCGGGTGACCCCAAACAGAGCGGAGCCGCAGCGGGTGACCCCAGACAGAGCCGAGCCGGCGGAAAGTCGCCGGAGGAGCGAAGCGGGGGAGTCGACTTTGCGCCGACTGCGGCGGGTGACCCCAGACAGAGCCGAGCCGGCGGAAAGTCGCCGGAGGAGCGAAGCGGGGGAGTCGACTTTGCGCCGGCTCGGCGAGGTGCCCACGGCCGGAGACCCGGAGGAAGGCCCACCGGGAAGCGGGTTTGTCTGAGACAGCAACCACGGGTACAGCGCCGCGTCACAGCCCCAGGTCGCGGCCGATGAGCTCCTTCATGATCTCGTTGGAGCCGGCCCAGATCTTGGTGACGCGGGCGTCGCGCCAGGCGCGAGCGACGCGGTACTCGTTCATGTAGCCGTAGCCGCCGTGCAGCTGGACGCAGTGGTCGAGGACGTCGTTCTGCACCTGGGCGGTCCACCACTTCGCCTTCGCCGCGTCGATCGCGGTCAGCTCGCCCTGGTTGTGCGCGAGCACGCACTGGTCGACGTACGCCTGCGTCACCTCGACGCGGGTGAAGAGGTCGGCGAGGAGGAACTTGTTGTGCTGGAAGGCCCCGACGGATCGGCCGAACGCCTTGCGTTGCTTGGTGTACTCCAGCGTCTCGTCGAGGATCTGGCGCGCGTGGGCGAGGTTGGTGACCGCGGAACCGATCCGCTCCTGCGGCAGCCACGTCATCATGTGGATGAAGCCCCGGTCGACCTCACCGATCACATCGGCGGAGGAGACCCGCACGTCTTCGAGGAAGAGCTCGGCGGTGTCCGACTCGTCCTGCCCGACCTTGTCGAGCTTGCGTCCGCGGGAGAAGCCGGGCTTGGCGGTCTCGACGCCGAAGAGAGTGATGCCCTTGGCCTTCTTCTCCGGCGACGTGCGCGCGGCGACCACGACGAGGTCGGCGGAGTACCCGTTGGTGATGAAGGTCTTGGAGCCGTTGAGCACCCAGTCGTCGCCGTCGCGGACCGCCGTCGTCCTGAGCGCGGCGAGATCGGAGCCACCCGACGGCTCGGTCATGCCGATGGCGGTGACGATCTCGCCGGAGCAGAACCCCGGCAGCCAGCGCTGTCTCTGCTCCTCGGTCGTGAGATGCACGAGGTACGGCGCCACGATGTCGCCGTGGATGCCCAGGCAGGACGGCAGCGTCATGTTGACCTTCGCGAGCTCCTCGGTGAGCACGGCGACGAACCGGTAGTCACCAGCGTCGGAGCCGCCGTACTCCTCGGGCACGTGCAGCCCGTGGAGTCCCTGCTTGCCGGCCGCCAGCCACAGCTCACGTGGCAGGCCCTTGGCCTCGGCGTACGCCTCGAGGTGGGGCACGACCTCGCGCTCGAGGAACTCCCGCACCGACTCGCGGAACGCCTCATGGTCGGCGTCGTAGATGCCCCGTTTCACGATCCCGATACTACTGCGCGGTAAGTTAGCGGGTCGCGAGCATGCAACCGGGTACCGCCCTCGGTGATAGTTTGATCGTTCCAAAATGAGGAGATCGACCGTGCAGATCTGGCCCGGAGCGGCGTACCCGCTCGGCGCGACCTTCGATGGCAGCGGCACCAACTTCGCGATCTTCAGCGAGGCTGCCGACAGGATCGAGCTCTGCCTGTTCGACAACGGGGACACCCCCGGCGCGGCCCCCACCGAGACTCGCATCGAGCTCACCGAGGTCGACGCCTACGTCTGGCACTGCTACCTGCCGCACGTGCAGCCGGGCCAGCGCTACGGCTTCCGCGCGCACGGCGACTACGCCCCCGACCGCGGCGTCCGCTGCAACCCCAACAAGCTGCTGCTCGACCCCTACGCCAAAGCCACCTGGGGAGCGATCGACTGGAACCAGTCGCTGTTCGGCTACGACTTCGGCGACGAGGACTCCCGCAACGACGAGGACTCCGCGGCCCACATGGTGCTGGGTGTCGTCATCAACCCGTTCTTCGACTGGGAGGGCGACCGCCGGCTGGCGATCCCCTACAACGAGAGCATCATCTACGAGGCGCACGTCAAGGGCCTGACCCAGCTGCACCCCGACGTGCCCGAGGACCTGCGCGGCACGTACGCCGGCCTCGCTCACCCGGCCATCACCGACCACCTGCGCCAGCTCGGCATCACCGCGATCGAGCTGATGCCGGTGCACGAGTTCGTGCAGGACAGCACCCTGCTCGACCAGGGCCTGCGCAACTACTGGGGCTACAACACACTGTCGTTCTTCGCCCCGCACGCCGACTACGCCGCCAGTGGCGAGCGCGGCCAGCAGGTGCAGGAGTTCAAGTCGATGGTCAAGGCGATGCATGCCGTGGGCATCGAGGTCATCCTCGACGTGGTCTACAACCACACCGCCGAGGGCAACCACCTCGGCCCGACGCTGAGCTTCAAGGGCATCGACAACGCGGCGTACTACCGGCTCATGGAGGACGACCAGCGCTACTACATGGACTACACCGGGACCGGCAACAGCCTCAACGTCCGGCACCCGCACTCGCTGCAGCTGATCATGGACTCCCTGCGCTACTGGGTCACCGAGATGCACGTCGACGGCTTCCGCTTCGACCTGGCCTCGGCGCTGGCCCGGGAGTTCTACGACGTCGACCGGCTCTCGACGTTCTTCGAGCTCGTGCAGCAGGACCCGGTGGTCAGCCAGGTCAAGCTCATCGCCGAGCCCTGGGACGTCGGGCCGGGCGGCTACCAGGTCGGCAACTTCCCCCCGCAGTGGACCGAGTGGAACGGCGCCTACCGCGACACCGTCCGCGACTTCTGGCGAGGCGAGCCGTCGCTGGGCGAGTTCGCCAGCCGGCTGGCCGGTTCCTCCGACCTCTACGAGCACTCGGGTCGCCGTCCCGTCGCGAGCATCAACTTCGTCACCGCGCACGACGGCTTCACCCTGCGCGACCTGGTCTCCTACAACGAGAAGCACAACGACGCCAACGGCGAGGGCGGCAACGACGGCGAGAGCCACAACCGCTCCTGGAACCACGGCGTCGAGGGCCCGACCGACGATCCGTTGGTGCTGGAGCTGCGGGCCAGGGCCCAGCGCAACTTCATCGCCACGCTGCTGCTGAGCCAAGGCGTGCCGATGCTCCTGCACGGCGACGAGCTCGGGCGGACGCAGGACGGCAACAACAACACCTACGCCCAGGACTCCGAGATCAGCTGGGTGCACTGGGACAAGGTGGACCGGCCGCTGGTCGACTTCACGGCTGCGGTCGCGCGCCTGCGCCGCGCCCACCCGACCTTCCGCCGCAAGCGGTTCTTCACCGGCACCACCGTCCGCACCGGCGACGGCGAGCGCCTCAACGACATCGTGTGGCTGAACGCCGCAGGCGAGCCGATGGAGGGCGACGACTGGACGGCCGAGGACGCGCGGCTGGTGGGCATGTACCTCAACGGTCATGGCATCGCCGGCACCAACGCCGTCGGCGACCGCATCGAGGACGACCACTTCCTGCTCTACTTCAACGGCGGCGACACCTCGGTCGAGGTGACGCTCCCGCCGGAGGAGTACTCGGCTGGCTGGGGTGTCGTCATCGACACCGGTGGCAGCTCGGCCGATGACGAGCAGCGTCCCGCCGGTGCCCAGCTGGACGTCGAGGCCCGCAGCGTCGTCGTGCTGCGTGAGTACGCCGAGCCGGCCGCCGCGCCCGACCACTCCGTCGCCGCCTCCGTCGCCGCGCTCGTCGAGGAGAGCAAGCCGGCGTCTCGACAGCAGCGGCGGTGACCCCACCGGTGCGGCGGGTTCCCACGAGCACCTACCGGCTCCAGATCACCGAGGACCTCGACCTGGTGGCCGCTGCCCGGGTGCTGCCGTACCTCCACGACCTCGGTGTCGACTGGGTCTACCTCTCGCCCATCCTCGCCGCCGAGGCCGACAGCGAGCACGGCTACGACGTCGCCGACCACTCCCGCATCGACCCGGCCCGAGGAGGGGGCGCCGGACTCGCTGCGGTCGCTCAGGAGGCCCGGCGGCTGGGCATGGGCGTGCTCGTCGACATCGTGCCCAACCACGTCGGCGTCGCGAACCCCGCCGGCAACGGGTGGTGGTGGAGCGTGCTGACCCTCGGGCCGGCCTCGCCGTACGCCGAGGCGTTCGACATCGACTGGGCCGCGGGCGGCGGGCGGCTGCGCATCCCCGTCGTCGGCGACGACGACGCCCCACCGTCGCCCGGTGGGCCGGTCGGCAACCTGCGGGTCGAGGCCGGCCAGCTGCACTACTACGACAACGCCTACCCGCTCGCGCCGGGCAGCGCCGACGACCTCGGCGACGAGGGTGTCGATGCCGACACCGTGCACGCCCGCCAGCACTACGAGCTCGTGAGCTGGCGGCTGGCCGACGCCGGCCTCAACTACCGCCGGTTCTTCGCGGTCAGCTCGCTGGCCGCCGTTCGCGTCGAGGAGCGCGAGTGGTTCGACAAGACGCACTCGGTGATCGGGCAGTGGTTCGCCGACGGGCTCGTCGACGGGCTCCGCGTCGACCATCCCGACGGGCTGCGCGACCCGGCGGCGTACCTCGACGACCTGGCCGGGCTCACGGGCGGGGCCTACGTGCTGGTCGAGAAGATCCTCGAACCGGGCGAGGCGCTGCCCACGTCGTGGGCGACTGCCGGGACGACCGGGTACGACGTGCTCGCGCTGGTCGACCGGGTGCTGACCGACCCGGCCGGCGAGGCGCCGCTGACCGAGCTCGAGGACCGGCTGCACGGTGCCCCCGTCGACTGGGAGGCGCTCGTGCACGACAACAAGCGCCGTGTCGCCGACGGCATCCTGCGTTCGGAGGTGCTCCGGATCGGCCGCGAGCTGCGCGTCGCCCTGGCCGACGCCCCTGCCGACACCGAGGACGCCGTCGCCGAGCTGCTGGCCTGCTTCCCGGTCTATCGCTCCTACCTGCCCGCCGGACGCGAGCACCTCGAGGCGGCGCTGGCCTCCGCACGCTCGCACCGTCCGGACCTGACCGCGACCCTCGACGTGCTGGCGCCGGTGCTCGGCGACGCCGATGCCGCCCCTGCGCTGCGCTTCCAGCAGACCAGCGGGATGGTGATGGCCAAGGGCGTCGAGGACACGTCGTTCTACCAGTGGTCCCGGCTCACCTCGTTGAACGAGGTCGGCGGCGACCCGTCGGTGTTCTCGGTCGACGTCGACGACTTCCACCTCGCCATGGCCGAGCGGCAGCTCGACTGGCCCGCGGCGATGACGACCCTCTCGACCCACGACACCAAGCGCGGCGAGGACGTACGGGCCCGCATCACCGCCCTGGCCGAGGTCCCCGACCTCTGGGCGGGAGCCCTCGACAAGCTGCTGCGGCTCGTGCCGCTGCCGGACTCGGCCTTCGGATCCCTGCTGTGGCAGGCGATCCTCGGCGCCTGGCCGGCGACTGGTGGCAGTGACGACCTGCGCGCGCGGTTGCACGGCTACGCCGAGAAGGCGATGCGCGAAGCCGGTGGCCGGACCACCTGGACCGAGCCCGACGACGCCTACGAGGGCGCCGTGCACCGCGCCGTCGACGCCGCCTTCGACGTGCCGGGCGCCGGTCGGGTGCTCGACGACCTGGTGGGCCGCGTGGTCGACGCGGGGTGGTCCAACGCCTTGGCCGCCAAGCTGGTCGCGCTGACGATGCCGGGCGTGCCCGACGTCTACCAGGGCAGTGAGCTGTGGGAGCAGAGCCTGGTCGACCCCGACAACCGGCGTCCGGTCGACTTCGAGTCCCGAGCCGCACTGCTCGCCGAGCTTGATGCCGGGGCTCGCCCACGGCTCACCGGAGGCGTGGACGACCCCGGCGCCGCCAAGCTGCTCGTCACCCGCGCCGCCCTGCGGCTGCGGCGCGACAGTCCCGAGCTGTTCTCGGGCTACACACCGTTGAGCGCGTGGGGGGAGGCGGCCGGACACGTGCTGGCCTTCGACCGCGGGGGCGCCGTCACCGTGGTCACCCGGCTGCCGCACGGCCTCACGGCCCGCGGCGGCTGGGGCGACACGGTCCTGCTGCTGCCGGCCGGCGACTGGGTCGACGAGATCTCGGGGCGTGCGTTCTCCCCGACACCGCTGGTCGAGGAGGTCGCGCAGCGACCGTCTCGACACCACGGCCTCCTGCTCGCCGACCTGCTCGCCGACCACCCGGTCGCGCTGCTCCGGCTGCGCGAGCCGGCGGTCGAGACCGCCCCGGCCGCGCGAGGTCGCTTCGACGTATGGGCCCCGCGGCCGGGCCGGGTGCGACTCAGCGTCGACGACGAGGTCGTCGACATGGAGCGCGGAGCCGACGGTTGGTGGCGACCGGTGGGGCCCGTGCCCGGGCACGGAGAGGTCGACTACGGCTACCTCCTCGACGACGACCCGGTCGCGAAGCCCGACCCGCGCTCGCGCCGGCAGCCGGGCGGGGTGCACGAGCGGTCGCGCACGTTCGACGCGACGGCGTACACCTGGAACGACGGCGCGTGGACCGGCCGTCAGCTCGCGGGGTCGACGATCTACGAGCTGCACGTCGGCACGTTCACTCCCGAGGGCACGCTCGACGCCGCGCTCGGCAAGCTCGACCACCTCAAGGAGATCGGCGTCGACCTCGTCGAGCTGATGCCGGTCAACGCCGTCAACGGCGAGCACAACTGGGGCTACGACGGAGTGCTCTGGTCGGCGGTGCACGAGGCGTACGGCGGCCCGGCGGCCTACCAGCGCTTCGTCGACGGCTGCCACGCCGCCGGGCTGGGCGTGATCCAGGACGTCGTCCACAACCACCTCGGCCCGTCGGGCAACTACCTGCCGCTGTTCGCGCCGTACCTGAAGGAGGGCCGCTCCACCTGGGGCGACCTGGTCAACCTCGACGGCGACGACAGCGGCGAGGTGCGGCGGCTGGTGCTCGACAACGTGCGGATGTGGTTCGAGGACTTCCACGTCGACGGCCTGCGCCTCGACGCTGTGCATGCGTTGCACGACGTGTCCCCGGTGCACCTGCTGGAGGAGATGGCGGTCGAGGTGGCCGCGCTGTCGGCTCACCACGGCCGGCCGATGACACTGATCGCGGAGTCCGACCTCAACGACCCGACGCTGGTCACGCCACGGGAGGCCGGCGGCTACGGTCTCGACGCCCAGTGGAACGACGACGTCCACCACGCCGTGCACGTGGCGCTGACCGGTGAGACCGACGGCTACTACGCCGACTTCGCGCCGCTCACGGCCCTCGCCAAGGTGATGGAGCGCGGCTTCTTCCACGACGGCACGTGGTCGTCGTTCCGCGGCCGCAGCCACGGGGTGCCGATCGATGTCGACCGGATGCCCGCCTGGCGACTGGTCGTCTGCAGCCAGAACCACGACCAGGTCGGCAACCGGGCCCGCGGCGACCGGCTCACCGAGGCGCTCGACGACGACCAGCTCGTCTGCGCCGCGATGCTGACGCTCTGCTCGCCGTTCACGCCGATGCTCTTCCAGGGCGAGGAGTGGGCGGCGTCCTCGCCGTTCCAGTTCTTCACCTCCCACCCGGAGCCGGACCTCGGGCGGGCGGTCGCCGAGGGCCGGATCGAGGAGTTCGCGCGGATGGGCTGGAACGCCGCCGACGTGCCCGACCCGCAGGACCCGTCGACGTACGACCGCTCCAATCTCGACTGGTCCGAGCTCGGCACTGGCCGCCATGGCGTCGTTCTCGACGCCTACCGCCGACTGGCGGTGTTGCGACGCACCCGGCCCGAGCTCACCGACCCCGACCTGCGCACGGTCTCGTGCACGGCCGACGAGGATCGGAGACTGTTCACCATGCGGAGGGGCAGCGTGCTCGTCGCGGTCAACGTCGGCGACGAGCCGCAGTCGGTCGACCTGGGCACGGGCGCGCACGAGCTGCTCTTCACGACGCCCACCGCTGCTGCCATGACCGGTACGTCGCTCCTGCTGCCGCCGCACGCCGGCGCGGTGGCCGTCCGCTCCTGACCACCCCTTCGGGGGTCCTCGGCCCCGGCGCGCGTCGCTAGCGTGGCCGTCATGCCCGCGCCAGTAGTGGTGATGGGCGTCTCGGGGTCGGGCAAGTCGACGATCGCGGCGGCGCTCGCCCAGAGGCTGCGCGTGCCGTTCGCGGACGGCGACGACCTGCATCCGTCAGCCAACATCACCAAGATGTCGCGCGGCGAGGCGCTCGACGACGGTGACAGGTTCCCGTGGCTCGAAGCCGTGGGGCAGTGGCTGGCCGATCACGAGACCGGCGGCGTGATGGCGTGCTCGGCGCTGCGGCGCACGTACCGCGACCAGCTGCGCCGGCACGTCGACGACCTCCGCTTCGTGCACCTCGAGGGCACCCGCGAGGTGATCGAGCGCCGCCAGGCGGGTCGACCCGGCCACTTCATGCCGACCTCACTGCTCACCTCGCAGTTCGCGACCCTCGAGCCACTCGAGCCCGACGAGCACGGGCTGGTCGTCGATGTCGACCAGAGCGTCGACGCCATCGTGCAGGAGTACGTCGACCAGCTCGACGAGCACGGAGGCGGGCGGTAGTTCGCCGCAAGTTGCACCATCCGACGAGCGGAACCGGTGCAACTTGCGGCGAACTACCAAGGACTTGGCGCGCTCAGGCGAGCAGGTCGTCGACCCAGGCGGGGACGAGGACGGAGGCGGGGCCCTGCCGGGACTCGCGGAAGTACGCCGTCCCCTCGGACCGGTCGAGGTTGAGCTCGAGGGTCCGGGCACCGAAGGCAGCCGCCAGCTGCACGAAGCCGGCGGCCGGATAGACCGCACCGGACGTGCCGATGGAGACGAAGAGGTCGGCACCGACCAGCGCCGTCTCGATCTCGGACATCCGATAGGGCACCTCGCCGAACCACACGATGTCGGGCCGGAGCGCGGGAGCCCCGCAGCCAGGACAGGCAGGGCCGTCGAGGAGCGACGCCGACCAGCGGTGCCGACCGTCGCAGTCGGTGCACCAGGCCGACAGCAGCTCGCCGTGCATGTGCAGCACCCGGGCCGATCCGGCCCGCTCGTGCAGGTCGTCGACGTTCTGGGTCACCACGAGGAGGTCGTCGCCGTACGCCGCCTCCAGCCGGGCCAGCGCCAGGTGTGCCGCGTTGGGCTCGACGTCGGCGAGGAAGGCGCGCCGGGCGTCGTAGAAGGCCTGGACGACGGCGGGGTCGGCGGCGTACGCCTCGGGCGTGGCGACGTCCTCGACCCGGTGGCCCTCCCACAGGCCGTCGGACGCCCGGAACGTCGGTACGCCGCTCTCGGCGGAGATGCCGGCTCCGGTGAGCACGACGATCCGCTCGGGATGCGAGGACACCGGACCGTGCACGGGATGTCTCCTCAGGCGCTCTCGAAGTCGTAGTCGATCATCAGCCCGTCGACCTTCGTCACGTCGACGTTGACGACCGACTCGCCGGTGTCACTGGTGAGCACGCACTCGAGCTCGCGGCCGACCTCGCCGACGAGGTCGCCGTCGCAGGTCGTCGAGATCCCTGTGTAGCCCTGCATCTCCAGCGACTGCGAGATCGCGCCCGCCACGTCCTCCCCGAAGAGGAACGGCGTGAGCGCCATGCCGAGGTCGTCGGCCTCGATGTCGGTCACGGCGGCCCGCACGCCGACCCGCTGGTTGCCGTTGGTGACCTCGCAGTCCTGCGTAGCGTCCGCAACGGCCTCGAGCGCGCCCTCGCAGGCGGCCTCGAGCTCCTTCGCGGGGTCGTCGGGTTCGAAGCTGCCGTTGACGTGCTTCTCGAGCTGGGCCTGGGTGAGGTCGGTGCCGCGCGCTGGCTCCCCGTCACCGCAGCCGGCCAGCAGGCCGAGCGGGAGGAGGGTCGCGAGCACCGCCGTGGGTATCTGGTGCCTCATGACGGCGCCGAACCTACAGGGACGACCCTGAGCGGCCGGCATTCGCGGCGGAGGTGGGTCGACCCGCAGGTTGATGAACTAGGCGCTGTTGGGGAGGGTGTAGCGGTACATCTGGACCGTCCAGGTCGGCAGAACCGATGGCCGCGAGTCCACTAGCAACAGCGAGAGCAGGGGACGCCGACGATCGTGCCGGCACAGAATCCTGCGGCCATGCCGATGATGCCACCCGCCGTGGTCAGGTAGTAGATGATGCGCTGCGTTCCGACTCGGCCCATTGACGCCCTGACCTGCATGGACGGGCTGAGTCAGTAGTACCAGGGGTAGGGCGACCAGTCCGGCTCGCGCTTCTCGAGGAACTGGTCGCGACCCTCCTGGGCCTCGTCGGTCATGTAGGCCAGCCGCGTCGTCTCGCCGGCGAAGAGCTGCTGCCCGACCAGGCCGTCGTCGATGAGGTTGAACGAGTACTTCAGCATCCGCTGCGCCGTCGGGCTCTTGCGGTTGATGGTCGCGCCCCACTCCAGCCCGACCCGCTCGAGGTCGGCGTGCGGCACGGCGCGGTTCACGGCGCCCATCCGGACGGCGTCCTCGGCGGAGTACTCCTCGCCGAGGAAGAAGATCTCGCGGGCGAGCTTCTGGCCGACCTGGCGGGCGAGGTACGCCGACCCGAACCCGCCGTCGAACGACCCCACGTCGGCGTCGGTCTGCTTGAAGCGGCCGTGCTCCGCGCTGGCGAGTGTCAGGTCGCTGACCACGTGCAGAGAGTGTCCTCCGCCGGCGGCCCAGCCGTTGACCAGGCACACGACGACCTTCGGCATGAAGCGGATCAGCCGCTGGCACTCGAGGATGTGCAGCCGGGCGAGCCGGGCCTTGTCGACGGGGTTGGGCGGGGCGCCCGCGTCATCGTGGCCGGACGTCTCGTACTGGTAGCCCGCCCTGCCCCGGATCCGCTGGTCGCCACCGGTACAGAACGCGCGCTTGCCGTTCTTCGGGCTCGGCCCGTTGCCGGTGAGCAGCACGCATCCCACGTCGGCGGCGGTGCGTGCGTGCTCGAGCGTGCGCAGGAGCTCGTCGACGGTGTGCGGGCGGAAGGCGTTGAGGACGTCGGGCCGGTCGAACGCGATGCGCACTGTTCCGTGCGCGCGCGCACGGTGGTAGGTCACGTCGGTGAGGTCGTCGAAGCCGGGGACGTCGTCCCACGCCTCGGGGTCGAACGTCTCCGAGACGCCCTCGATCGCAGTCATGGCGGCACGCTACCGGCGGACGGAATCCAGACGACGACCGAGGCGTTCTCCGCACATGACTGTCTTGGAGGGCGAGTACGAGCCCAGCACGTGGGGCTGGGTTCGCAAACAGGTCGAGAGGTACGAGGAGTCGGGCGGCCAGAAGGCGAACGTCCTGCGCGGGCGCGCCGAGTGGCCCATCGTCGTGATCACCTCGCGCGGCGCGAAGTCGGGCAAGCTGCGCAAGAACCCCGTCATGCGCGTGGAGAGGGACGGCGTGTACGCCGCCGTGGCCTCGAAGGGCGGCGAGCCCACCCATCCGGTCTGGTACTTCAACCTCCTTGCCCACCCGGTCGTCCAGCTGCAGGACGGCCCTGAGCCGCACCTCTACCGGGCCCGCCTCGCCGAGGGTGCGGAGCGCGCGGAGTGGTGGGAGCGGTCGGTCGCGCAGTACCGGCCCTACGCGTCGTACCAGGAGAAGACCGACCGGGAGATCCCGGTGTTCCTGCTCGAGCGGGTCGAGGACGAAGCCGTGGCCTAGCGTTCGCTGGTCGAGCCGCGTCGAGACCCACCATGATGTGCGCGTGACCAGCACCCAGGGGGGCCTCGAAGCAGCGCGCCCGTCCGCGCTCGACGAGCCGAGCCGCACTCCGCCCGCCCGCTGGGTAGCCGCCCTCACCCTGGTCAACCTCGCGATCTTCTCGGGGTGGTTCGGGCCGATCCAGGTGCTGCTCGCCGAGCAGGCCCGCCAGCTCTCGCCCGACCACAAGGAAGGCGTGCTGTCGTTGGTGCTGCTCGCCGGCGCGATCGTGTCGACGGTCAGCAACCCCGTGTTCGGCGCCTTCTCCGACCGGACGACGTTGCGGGTGGGTCGCCGGCTGCCGTGGGTGCTCGGTGGCGCCGCGGGCGGGGCGGCGTCGCTGCTGGTCCTCGCGGTGGCTCCCAACGTGTTGGTGATGGTCGTGGCCTGGTGCGGCGCACAGATCGCCATCAACGCGATGTACGCCGCGGTGACCGCCGCCGTACCCGACCAGGTGCCGGTCTCCCGGCGTGGCCTGGTCGGCGGCTTCCTCGCGATCGCCCAGACACTCGGGATCCTCGTGGGCGTCGGCATCGCCGGCGCCACCGGCAGCATCGCCGTCGGCTATGTCGTGACCGCCGCCGTGCTGGTGCTCCTGGTGGTGCCGTACGCCGTGGGCTCCCGCGACCTTGCCCTGCCGGCCGGCTTCCGGCCGCCACCGTTCTCACTCGTCGCGCTGGTGCGGTCGTTCTGGATCTCCCCGCGCGAGCACCCCGACTTCGCCTGGGCGTGGATCACCAGGTTCCTGGTCAACCTCGGCAACGCGATCGGCACGCTCTACCTTCTCTACTACGTCACCGACGGCCTCGGCTTCAGCGACGACGACGGCGCCACGCGGGTGCTGATCCTGACGGGCCTGTACGCCGCGACGACCGTCGTCACGACGGCTGTCTTCGGCCACTGGAGCGACCGGCTCGGCCGACGGAAGATCTTCGTCATCTGGTCAGGGATGTGCGCAGCGGTCGCAGCGCTCATCCTCGCGATCCCCCAGACCTGGCCGTCGGCCGTCGTCGCCGCGGTCGTGCTCGGTTGCTCCTACGGCATCTACACCGCCGTCGACTTCGCGCTGATCACCCAGGTGCTGCCCGATGCCGTCGACCGGGCCAAGGACCTCGGCGTCATCAACATCGCGAACGCCCTGCCGCAGGTCTTCGCCCCCGCCCTCGCCGGCATCCTGCTCACCGTCGTCCGCGAGCTCGGCGGCAGCGTCACCACTCGCGGCGACTCCTGGTCGCTCGGCTACGGCCTCCTCTACGCCGTCTCCGCCGTCGCCTCGGTGCTCGGCTCCGTCCTCGTCACCCGGATCCGCTCGGTCCCCTAGTCGCAACCGCCCGGGGATAGTCAGGCGGCTTCTTGGCGGGCGACGGTCGAGCGGCGGGCCAGGTAGGTGACCACGAAGCCGAGGACGAGGGCGGCGAGGACGCCGAGGTTGGCGAAGGCCCAGGCGCCGTCCTTGCCACCGAGACCGAGCGGGCCGAGCAGGTAGCCCTGCCAGTTGTTCCAGGAGGCGTCGTCGGCGAAGGCGTTGACGACCAGGCCCCAGCCGATCGCCGACACCCCGATCAGCGTGCCGACGGAGATCCAGTCGACGGCGCCGTAGCGGCCGCGCGCGTCGAACAGGGCGGCGTCGTCGTAGTCGGCCTTCCGCAGGGCGATGTCGGCGATCATGATGCCCGCCCAGCCGGCGAGAGGTACGCCGAGCGTGATCAGGAAGCTCTGGAACGGGTTGATGAAGTTCTCGGCGAAGAAGACGACGTAGATGGTGCCGAGGGTGAGGATCACGCCGTCGACGAACGCCGCCGCCGGCCGGGGAATGCGGACGCCGAGCGAGAGCAGCGTGAGCCCGCTGGAGTAGATGCCGAGGACGGCGCCGCTGACGAGGGCGAGGACGGCCGCCAGCAGGAACGGCACCAGGAACCACGTGGGCAGCAGGGTCGCGAGCGTGCCGATGGGGTCGGCGGCGACGCCGTCGAGGATCTCGGTCGATGATCCGGCCAGCGCCAGGCCGAAGCAGACCAGCAGCACCGGCGCGAGCGCGCCGCCGAAGGTGTTCCAGAAGACGATGCCGCCGTTGGAGGCGTCGCGGCGCTGGTAGCGCGACCAGTCGGCGGCGATGTTGATCCAGCCCAGCCCGAAGCCGGTCATCACCATCACCAGCGCACCGATCATCGCCTGCGTCGAGCCGGCGGGGATCGCGCTGACGGCGTCCCAGTCGACGTCGTCGGCCGTCAACACGACGTACAGGATCGAGACGGCGCCGGTGACCCAGGTGAGAACGGCCTGGAGCCGCATGATGACGTGATATCCCGCGACGCTCGCCGACACGATCAGCGCGGCGACGACGGCCGCGGCGATGACCTGCGTGGTGGTGCCGCCGCCCCAGCCGAGCCGTTCGAAGATCGTCGAGGTGGCGAGCACGGCGAGGATCGCCAGGAACGTCTCCCAGCCGATCGAGACCAGCCAGGACACGACACCGGGGAGCTTCTGTCCCGTGACGCCGAAGGCAGCGCGGCTGAGGATCATCGTCGGTGCCGAGCCGCGCTTGCCGGCGATCGCGATGATCCCGCAGAGCGCGAAGGAGACGACGATGCCGACGACAGCGACGAGCACGCCCTGCCAGAACGAGATCCCGAAGTAGAGGATGAACGCCGCGTAGCTCAGGCCGAACACCGACACGTTGGCCGCGAACCAGGGCCAGAACAGGTCGGAGGGGACGGCCGTGCGTTCGGACTCCGCGATGATCTCGATGCCGGTCGTCTCGATCCCGGCGGCCTTCCCGGTCGGCTTCCTGGTCGCCGTCGGATCAGCGGTGTCGGTCATCCACGTGCTCCTTCCGTGAGCCTGGACCAGCAAGGGCCACCACCAGGGCGGCGAGCACCGGGCCCAGCCGTCCGGCGGTCCGCTCCGCGGCAGCCACGACCTCGCTCGGGTCGGTGACGTCGCCACCGCCCTCGATGGCCGTGACCGTCGAGAAACCGGCCACCTCCATCGAACACTCTCGCGCCGCGATCGCTTCCGGAACCGTCGACATGCCGACGAGGTCGGCGCCGACGCGACGCATCCACTCGGCCTCGGCGGCCGTGTTGTAGTGCGGCCCGGTGAGCTGCGCATAGACGCCCTCGACGAGCGTCGGGTCGAGCCCGTGCGCGATCGCGCGCAGCCTCGGCGACCAGGCATCGGTGAGGTCGACGAACGTCGCGCCCTCGATCGGTGAAGCTCCCGTGAGGTTGAGGTGGTCGCTGATCAGGACCGGTTGCCCGATCTCCCATTCCGGCCTGAGCGAGCCGTTGGCGTTGGTGAGGACGACGGCGCGCGCGCCGAGTGCGGCTGCGGTCCGGACGCCGTGGACGACCGGCCGCGGTCCGTGTCCCTCGTAGAGGTGCGTCCGCCCCGACTGCACCAGAACCCCGGCTCCGTCGAGGTCGAAGGCGAGCAGCTCGCCCCGATGTCCCTCGGCCACGGGAGCTCGGAAGTGGGGTACGTCGGCCTGGCGGAGCCGTGCGCGCGGCTCACCCCAGGTGTCGACCGCAGGCGCCCAGCCGGAGCCCAGGACCAGCAGGGCGTCGTACGTCGCCCTGCCGGTGCGGTCGGCGACGTACGCCGCCGCCTCGCGCGCCTGCTCGAACGGCTCGCTCGCCCCCGCCACCCGCTCAGGATCGACTGATCGACGCCGCGAGGGCAACCAGGTGCCCCAGCCGGGCCAGCTCGCTGTCGAGGAACTCCGGCCCGCCGTCGCGGCCCAGCACCACCAACCCGTCGTCGCCGAGCGGCGCCGCGCAGTGCAGGGTCACCCCGTCGTCTCCTGAGGCGGCGATGCGTTGGGCGGCCCTGAGGTCGGCCCACGCGATGTCCTGGGGGGCGGCGCCGGTCGCCATCTCCACGGCACTTCCGTCGGCGGTGCGGACGAGCCGCGCCGCCCAGTCGACCCGGAACGTGACGGGCAGCAGGCCGACCAGCGTGTCGAGCGCGGTGCCGGGGTTGGCGGTCAGCTCCTCGACGACCTCGAGGTCGAGGAAGAGGTTGCCGCCGGCGGCGTACCGGCTGATCCAGATCACCTCGACGCCGTCGAGCTGGGTGCATGCCGAGACGACCGAGTCGGGCATCACGCCGGGCGCCATCTCGAGCAGCACGTCGTCGACGGCCGTCCCGTCGTGCCGCTTCTCGACGATCTCGATCGCCTCGATGTCGCCGCCGGCCTCGCCGATCGCCGTCGCGACGCGACCCAGGGAGCCCGGGACGTCGGGCAGCGCGACGCGCAACAGGAAGGGCATGGTTGGGGACTCCTCGGCTGGGAGGCCCCACGCTATCCGGGCCCGGTTGCCGTCGTGTTTCCGCCGTCCACCGCTCGGGCGGCGGCGGGTGGTCGAAGTCCCCGGCGGGCCGGGGACTTCCACGCTTCTTGGGCGACATGTTGGCCGAGAAGCGCCAAACTCCCCGGCGGGCCGGGGACTTCGACCGGCGCTACGACAGGCCGGTGACCACGCCGTTGTCGTCGATGTCGATGTGGGAGGACGCCGGGACCTTCGGCAGGCCCGGCATCGTCATGATGTCGCCGGTGACCAGGACGATGAAGCCGGCGCCGGCGGAGAGCCGGACCTCACGTACGTCGATGGTGTGGCCCGACGGGGCGCCGACAGCCTTGGGGTCGGTGGTGAAGGAGTACTGGGTCTTCGCCACGCACACGGGCAAGTGGGCGAAGCCGTCGGCCGCGATCTGGGCCAGCTGCTTGCGCGCCTTGGCCGCGAAGTTGACCCCCGCGGCGCCGTAGAGCTTGGTCGCCACCGCCGTCGCCTTCTCCTCGACGGTGCCCTCGTCGGGGTAGGCGAACCGGAAGTTCGGCGCCCCCTGCTTGAGCTCGTCGAGCACGCCCCACGCCAGCGCCTCGGCGCCGGCACCGCCGTCGACGAAGTGCGTCGCCGGGAAGGCCTGGAAGCCGAGGGCCTGGGTGAGGTCGCGCAGGGTCTGGATCTCGGTGTCGGTGTCGGAGGGGAACCTGTTGATCGCCACGACCGCCGGCAGCCCGAAGACGTCGCGGAGGTTGGTGAGGTGCCGCTCGATGTTGACGAAGCCGCGGCGCAGGGCGTCGACGTCCTCCTTCTGCAGGTCGGGTACGGCGACGCCGCCGTGGAACTTCAGCGCCCGGACGGTCGCGACCACCACCACCGCGTCGGGACGCAGCCCGGACTTGCGGCACTTGATGTCGATGAACTTCTCCGCACCCAGGTCGGATCCGAAGCCGGCCTCGGTGACCACGATGTCGGCGAGCTTGAGCGCCGTCCGCGTCGCGATCACGGAGTTGCAGCCGTGGGCGATGTTGGCGAAGGGACCGCCGTGCACGAAGACCGGCGCGTGCTCGAGGGTCTGCACCAGGTTGGGCGCCAGCGCGTTCTTGAGCAGGACGGCGAGGGCGCCCTCGGCGCCGAGGTCGGCTGCGGTGATCGGCTTCTTCGAGCGGTCGTGAGCGATGACGATCCGGCCGATCCGGCGCTTGAGGTCCGACAGCGACTCGGAGAGGCAGAAGATCGCCATCAGCTCCGACGCCACGACGATGTCGAAGCCGTCCTCGCGCGGATAGCCGTTGGCCGTGCCGCCCAGTCCGACGACGGTCTGGCGCAGCGCGCGGTCGTTGAGGTCGACGACGCGCTTCCAGGTCACCGAGCGGACGTCGATGTCGAGGGCGTTGCCGTGGTGCACGTGGTTGTCGATCAGGGCGGCCAGCAGGTTGTTGGCCGCGGCGATCGCCGCGAAGTCGCCGGTGAAGTGCAGGTTGATGTCGGTCATCGGCACGACCTGGGAGTAGCCGCCGCCGGCCGCGCCGCCCTTCATGCCGAAGACCGGCCCCATCGAGGGCTCGCGCAGCGCGCCGCACGATCGCTGGCCGACTCGGCGCAGGGCGTCGACGAGGCCGACCGTCGTGGTGGTCTTGCCCTCGCCCGCGGGCGTCGGCGAGATCGCGGTGACGAGCACCAGCTTGCCGTCCGGGCGGTCGGCGAGCGACGCGACGTAGCCGAGGTCGACCTTGGCCTTGTCGTGCCCGTAGGGCACCAGGACCGAGGGGTCGTCGATGCCGAGGCCGTCGCGCGCGATCTCGGTGATGGGCTTCAGGGTCGCGGCGTTGGCGATCTCCCCGTCGGACAGCATCTGCATTCCTCCCCGTCTCGGCGCCGTCGCCGATGTGACGCAGGGCACAGTACGGGAGCCGGTCACCCGCCGTCGACGGAGGGAGGTCGGTCCGCGGCGCGCAGCCGGTCGCGCAACCCGGTGGCACGGACGGCGCGACGCTCGACGGCCGCACGGATCTCCGCCTCGGTGCCGACCACGCGCACCAGGCTCCGGGCCCGGGTGATGGCGGTGTAGAAGAGCTCGCGGGTGAGCAGCCGCGAGTCCTCCGGCGGCATCAGCACGGTGACCTCGTCGGCCTGGCTGCCCTGGCTCTTGTGGATGGTCATCGCGTGCATCGTCTCGACCTCGCCGAGCCGGCTCGGGGCCAGCTCGACCGGACCTGCCGTGGCCTCGAGGACGGCGCGCAGGCCGGCGCCGCGGCGTACGACGACGCCGGTGTCGCCGTTGTAGAGCCCGAGCCCGTAGTCGTTGGCGGTGACCAGGACGGGACGACCGGGATACCACGCCGACCAGATGCCGACGCCGGTCTCCTCGCTGGTCCACCGCTCGACGAGTCGGTTCCAGTGATGGACCCCGCGGCTTCCGTCGCGGTGGGCGCAGAGCAACCGGTGGGCATCGAGCAAACGCAGGGCCTGGGCGGCGTCGCCCGCTTCGGCGGCCGCGCGCAGGTCGAGCACGCGGGGGAGCAACACCTCGCGCAGGGCAGCGGCCGGCTCGTCGTCCTCGAGGAGTACGACGTGCTCGCCGCCGGCGCGCAGCAGCCGGACGACCTCGTCGGCGTCACCTTCGCGCACGGCCGCAGCGAGGGCCCGGATGGACTCGCCGAACCGATGGGACGTGGACAGCGCCGCGATGCGGTTGTCGGCACGCGAGCCGAGACCGTCGACCAGGTCGGCGAGCACGGCTCCTGCCTCGACGGAGGTCAGCTGGTCGGGGTCGCCCACAAGGATCAGCCGACTCTCCGGGCGCACCGCCTCGAGCAGCCGGGCCATCATCGTCAGCGAGACCATCGAGGTCTCGTCGACGACCACGACGTCGTGCGGCAGCCGGTTGTCACGGTGGTGGCGGAAGCGGGTCGACGAGTCGGGCCGCGAGCCGAGCAGGCGGTGCAACGTCACCGACTGCAGCCCGGTGAGCCGCTCCTGGTCATCAACCTCGAGCCTCTCGACCTCCTCGCGCACCGCCTGCTGGAGACGGGCCGCGGCCTTGCCGGTCGGAGCGGCCAGGGCGATGCGCAGCGGTGGCTCCCCGGTCGTCGCCGCCTGCTCGGCGAGCAGGGCGAGCAGCGCCGCGACCGTCGTGGTCTTGCCGGTGCCGGGACCGCCGGTCAGCACGGTGGTGCGTTGGGCGAGGGCGACGGACGCGGCGGCCCGCTGCTCGTCGTAGCCGTGCGCCGGGAAGACCCGCGCCAGGCCCGCGGTGAGGGTGGCCTGCGCCGCGTGGTCGAGCGGCGGAAGGGTCGGACGGCCGAGCAGGTCGGCGCAGACCTGCTCCTCCTCGCGCCAGTAGCGGTCGAGGTAGAGCAGCCCCTCGTGCTCGAGCCTGAGAATTGGCGGAGACACCGGCGGAGACCCGGCCAGCGGGCTCGCGGCGACCGCGCTCAGCCACCCCACCGGCTCGGGCCAGGGCAGGTCGTCGGCGCCGCTGTCGGCCGCGACGGTGCGCAGGTCGACGCAGACCGACCCTCCGCGCACCGCCCGCACGGCGACCGCCACCGCCAGGGCCACTCGATCGTCCGACTCGCCGGCCAGAGCCGTCAGCCGACGCGCGACGTGCACGTCGACGGCGTCGATCACTCCGCCGACGTTGAACTCGCCGAGAAGCCCGGTGGCGCCGAGGGCCAGCCTGGCGTCGTAGGCGTCCTCGGTCTCCAGGATCGTCATGCCACCCCCTCCACGCGGGCGTCGAGGAGGTCGGACAGCGCCAGCACCAGCGGTGCGGGCGGTCGCCAGCTGAAGACGCCCGCCGGGTGGCCGTCGGTCAGCGGCGTGTCGGGTCCGCACATCCCGCGCAGATAGAGGTAGAGCACGCCTGCGAGGTGACGAGCGGGGTCGTAGCCCGGCTGCCGCCAGCGCAGGTAGCGGTGCACGACGACGGTGTAGAGCAGGGCCTGCAGCGGATAGTCGGAGTGCAGCATCGCCTCTGCGAGCCGCGCCGGGGTGTACGAGGATGCCGTCAGGGGCTCACCGGGCTCGCCGAGGTGGTTGGTCTTGTAGTCGACGACGAGGTAGCGCTGCCCGTCGGCCTGTCCATCGAGATCGGGGACCCGCAGGACGACGTCGATCGACCCGGTGAGATAGCCGCGGAGCGACTGGTCGCCGAGCCCCGGCTCGCGCAGGCGGGCGGCGTACGCACGGAACGGATCGCCCCGCTCGAGGTGGCGGCTCAGCAGCTCGCCGACATCGGCGAGGCGGACGTCGGCTCCCCCACGCGCGTCGCCGCCGGCCAGCGGGATCTCGAAGTCGAGCTCGCGCAGCCGGTCGCTCAGGCCGATCTCACCAAGGGTCAGGCCGGGGGCGAGCGGCCCGAGGGGCGTGGCGTGCAGCGGAACCAGAGCGGCGGCGATGGCATCGGCGCTCGCGTCGACCGGCCACCATGCGAGCTGCTCGGAGACGTGGCGGGTCAGCTCGGCGAGCAGGTCGGGTGCGAAGGGATCGGCCTCCTCCAGGACGCCGTGGACCAGCGAGCCGAAGGTCGCGCTCGACGGCAGGTCGGTCATCGGCGACAGCACGTCGTCGACGACCGACGCCTCAGCGCCGACGTCGGTCGGAGCCAGGTCCATCACCTCGTCGTCGAGGGGGACCTCCTCGGGCTCGCTCGAGGTGCCGACCTGCGTCTCGGCTGCCGCCCGCACCAGGCCGGAGTAGGAGGTGCGGCTCCACGAGGCGTCGATGGCCCGCGAGAACGCGCGGACGCCAAGTCCTCGCGGGACGTCCGGCGCCGGCAAGGCATCGGCACCGGCGATGGCGGACTCCTCGACCACCAGGCCGCCCTCGGACTCCCAGCGCCGGAAGATCGACAACGCGTCGGTGTCGGCGATCTTGGGCTCGCACCGGTCGGGCACCGGCGCCGCGTCGCGGACCCTGCCGCGCAGCAGCCGGGACAGCCCGCCGTTGGGCTCGTCCCACGTCGGCGCCCACCAGGCGACCACCTGCGACTGGGCGCGGGTGAGGGCGACGTAGGTGAGCCGGATGTCGTCGCCGGCCACCTCACGCCGGGCCAGGGTCTCGATCTCCCGGACGCCGGCCCGGCCCTTGCCGCCGATGTCGAGGCAGCGCTCACCGTCGCGGTGGAAGAGGAGGTTGTCGCGCTCGGGGATGTTGCGGTTGAACGCGAACGGCAGGTAGACGAGGGGGTACTGGAGACCCTTGCTGACCCACACGGTCATGATCTGCACCGCGGCGGCGTCGGAGTCGAGCCGCCGGTTGCGCTCGCCGGTGCGGCCCTTCTCTCTGCACTGCAGGCGCAGCCAGTCGAGCACCGCGGGCAGGCCGAGCCGGTCGCGCTGCGCGGTCTCGTGGAGCACCTGCGCGACGTGCGCCAGGTCGGTCAGATGGCGCTCGCCGCCCTGCCAGCCCAGCACCCGGCGCCCCAGACCGGCGACCTGCGCCGCCTCGAAGACCGCGGCCAGGCCGCGCTCACGCGCGTGGTCGGACCACTCGCGGATCGTGTCGGCGACCCTGTCGGTCAGTGCGTCGCCCCCCTCGGCGAGGCCCTGAGCCGTCTCGCCGAAGAACATCGTCGTCGCCGCGGCTCGTACCAGCCCGGAGCGGTGCGGCTGCTCGAAGGCCTCGAGGAGCCGAAGCCAGTCGAGCGCTGCCGCCGAGGCGAACACGTCGGTGTCACCGGTGTAGACGGCGGGGATCCCGGCGTCGGCGAGCGCGTCGCGGCACACGCGCGCGTCGCGGTGGGCCTCGACGATGACGGCGACGTCGCCGGCCTGCACCGGGCGACCGTCGTACGTCGCCCCGCTGCCCAGGAGCGCCTTGACGTCGGAGGCGAGGTCGCGCGCGATGTGCTCGCGCGCCCGGTCCATCTGGATGGTGCGGGTGCCGGTGAGGCCGAACTTCTCGCGTGTGACGACACGCAGCCGGAACGGCTCGGGATGCGGCGCTCCGGCCAGGCGGTGGACCCGGTGGTGCGCCTCGATCGGGTGGACCACGATGTCCTCGTGGCCCAGCGCGGCCCCGCGCATGACCACCTGGAGCCTCTCGACCAGCGGCTTGTCGCTGCGCCGGTTGGTGTCGAGGGTCTGCCGGCTCGTGGCGACTCCGCGGGCCTTGAGGTAGGTCGCGATGTCGCCGCCGCGGAAGGCGTAGATCGCCTGCTTCGGGTCGCCGATGAGGACGACGGTCGCGTGACCGACGAAGGCCTCGTCGAGCACCTGCCACTGGACGGGGTCGGTGTCCTGGAACTCGTCGACCATCACGATCCGCCACCGCCGGCGCATCCGCTCGCGGGCCGGAGCGTCGGGCGTCGCGAGGGCCGCCGCGAGGCGGGTCAGCAGGTCGTCGTAGCCGAGGATGCCGAGCCGGCGCTTGCGGCGCTCGAGCTCGTCGAGCACCTCGCGGGCGAAACCGACGCGTACGTCGGCGACCGTGCCGGGCTCGGGCTGCTCGGGCGTGAGCGTCGTGTGCGGATTGCCGACGACCTCGCGGGCCAGCACCAGGGCGGCCTCGCGGGTCAGCGCCGGCACGTCCTTGTCGTGGCCGAACCGGCGCAGGTAGAGGTCGTCGACGACCTCGCCGACCAGCTCGTCGAGGCTCTCGACCAAGGTGACGCCTGCGTCGGAGTCGCCGGCGACGCCGAGCGAGGCGAGCACGAGACGGCAGAACTGGTGCGTCGTCGCGATCGTGGCGGCGTCGAACCCGGCCAGGGCGTCGCGCACCCGGTGGCGACGCTCGGCGAGCTCGGCCTCCGAACCGGTGGACAGGAACCTCAGCAGGTCGTCGTCGCCGGCTGTCGAGGCGTCGTCGAGCGCGCGGGCGGCAGCCACCAGCTGGTCGCGGACCCGCTCGCGGAGCTCCTGGCTCGCCGCCCTGCCGAAGGTGATGAGCAGCATCTCGTCGAGGCGGGCCGCTCCCTCGGCCACGAACCTGGTGACCAGTCCGGCGAGCGCGTAGGTCTTTCCGGTGCCGGCGCTGGCTTCGAGCACGGTCGTGCTCGAGCCGCGCGGCAGGTCGCCGAGCAGGTCGAAGGAGGACATGGTGCCGGTGCTCACACGGGCCCCCGCTCGCAGCGGAGCAACGGCAGCCAGACCCGCGCCGACCAGGCACCGAGCCGTGTCGCCTCGCCCTCGACCTCCTCATCGGGCCGGGGCGGCCCGAGCAGGGTCGAGAGCGGCGCGTGCTCGCCCCACACCCGCACGTGCGCCGGCTGCGCGTCGTCGCCGGGGAAGCGGCTGCTGCGCCAGCGCTTCTCCGCCGCGGGCAGCGGGTCGTCGCCGACGTGGCGCGCCGAGGCCCAGGCGAAGGACGTCTTGAGCGGCAGCGGCAACGGCTCGCGGCGGCCCGCGTCGTAGACCGCGACCAGGTCGCGCAGCAGCAGGTCGGGCGCCTCGTCGGCCGGCCCGATCAGGCGCTGCGCCGCGTTGGTGCCGCGCGGGGGTCGGCCGATGACGAGCGCGGTCCAGTTGTGGTCGGGCCGCCCCGCCGCCAGGGCGAGCAGCCGCAGCCACGCCTCGACCAGGTGCTTGCCGTCGAGCCGGGAGAAGCCCACGGTCACCAGCCGGTCGCCGTAGACCGGGCCGATCGTGCCGGTGAGGCGGCGGCCGCCCCCGAGGGCGACGTCGACGTCGTAGGTCGCCGGCGCGACCTGGCGGTGCGTGAGGGCGGCGACGGCCAGCGCCATGGCCTGGTCGCGGACCTGGCCGGCCTTGCGCCAGCCGAGCTGTCCGGGGGGCAGCGCTCCGCGTCGCCACTCGAGCTCGAGCGCCTGGTCGGGATGGACCATCCGCAGCATGTCGGCCAGCATCCGGTCGCCGACTCCCCACGACTCGAGCTGGTCGATCTCCACGGGCATGGCGTCGGAGACCCCGTCGACCTCCCACGGCAGCGTGACGTCGAGCGCCCGGAAGAAGCCCTTGACCGGATCGCGGAAGAAGGCGACCAGCTCGTCGAGCGACACGTCGCCCGGCGCCGGCACCGCCGCGAGCGGCTCGGCGAGGAACGCCGGGCGACGAGGTCGTGGCCGGGCAGCGGTCTCGGCCGCGGCGAGCATGGTCGGGTCGAAGGTGAACGGCGTCGGCACGCCCAGGCTGCCCGGCGTGACGTTGCGGACGTCGAACGGCTGCAGCGGGTGGCGTACGACGACGCGCGACCGCACCGGCTCGGGGGTGGTCAGGTCGAGGGCGTCGAGCAGCTCGCCCAGCGGGACGGCCGGCGGGCGCGGCTGGCCGGAGTGCTCGTTGGCGCCGGTGTAGGTGATGACCAGCGTCTCGGTGGCCGCGCCGACGGCGTCGAGCAGCAGCTGGCGGTCCTCGGAGCGGATGTCGCGCTCGCCGGTGACCGGCTCACGGGCGAGCACGTCGTCGCCGTCGGCGAGGCCGAGGCGCGGGAACACCCCGTCGTCGAGGCCGACCAGGCACACGACCCGGTGGGGCACCGAGCGCATCGGCACCATCGTGCAGACGGTGAGCGTGCCGGTGCGGAAGTTGGCGCGCGTCGGTCGGCCCGCCAGGTGGCCGGCCAGGAGGACCCGCACGTCGGGCAGCCGCATCGGCAGGTCGGCCCGGTCGCCAGCGTCGGCGAGCACATCGGCGAGCTCGCGCTGCACCTGGCCGACCTGCCAGCGGTCGTCGCGGTCGACGGCCGTCAGCGCGGCGATGCCGTCGCCCAGCGCCTCGACCCAGGCGCGCAGGGTGTGGATGCCGGTGAGCCGGTCGCAGGCGGCCTCGAGGCGGGCGACGTACTCCGCCAGCCGCCCGGCGAGCTCGACCCGGTTGCTGCCCACGTCGTCGAGGGGCAGCGTCGTGCCGAGCCAGGCGCGCGCGTCGTCGGAGACCGCGACCCCGGTGAGGACGCGGTCGATGCCGAACTCCCAGGTGTTGTGGACGATCTGCTCGAGCCCGTAGGGCGCCCGGTGATCGCGGTCGAAGCCCCACCGCACTCCCGCCTCGCGGACCCAGTCGGTGACGGCGTCGAGATCGTCGTCGGTGAAACCGAAGCGTCGACGCACCGGCGCGGCCTGGGCCAGGTCGAGCACGTGGCTGGCCGGAGCGCGGCCGCCGGCGAGATCGAGCAGCGCAGCGGCGACGCCGAGGAGGGGGTTGGTCTGGGTGAGCGACCGGTCGGCGAGCCGCACCCGCAACCGGTGGGCGGGGTGACCGCCGGCCACGACCTCACCGAGGCCGAAGCCCGCCGTGACGAGCGGCGCGTAGGTCTCGATGTCGGGGCACATGACGAGGATGTCGCGCGGCTCGAGGGTCGGATCGTCCTGGAGCAGGCCCAGCAGCACCTCACGCAGCACGTCGACCTGGCGGGCCGAGCCGTGACAGCTGTGCACCTGGACCGACCGGTCCTCGGCCGCCAGCGCGCGACCCTCCGGCCGGACCGCGTCGGCGCGCAGATCGGCCTGGAGCCAGCCGAGCAGCGTGTCGGGAGGGGCTGCACCCGGGTGGTGCTGATCGAGGCTGTCGAGCGTCGCGAGCCCGCGCTGGAGCTCGCGCAGGTCGCGGCCCAGGGTCGCGAGCAGCGGATGGCCGACGCGCCGGTGCCCGACGTCGTCGCGCCGCGGCACGGGGCCGGCCAGGTCGCCGGCCGCCCGCCACTGCGTCTCGCTCGGGTGCGGCAGCCACAGGTGGAGGTCGTGGTGGGTCGCGAGCGCCGCCAGCAGGTCGAGGTCGGTCGCGCTCAGCCGCGTGTGGCCGAACAGCGAGAGTCGGGGCGGCAGGTCGACCGGTCCGCTACGCAGCCGGGCCAGCGCCGTGGAGTGCCGCTCGTGCGGCGGCGGGGCGCCGACGCTCGCGACCAGCGCCCGCCAGAGCGGCGGCTGCCAGGCGAGGTCGGGATCGAGGTCGCCCCCGACACCGTCGGTCGAGCCGCCCGCGAGCCAGTCGGCCAGCACGTGCGGCCGCTGCGCGGCGTACGACGCATAGAGGCCGGCCAGCCGGCGGGCGACCGCGTAGCGCCGCCCGCGCCGCAGCTCGGCCTCGGCGCCGTCGTGGGCGTGCCCGAGGTGGAGCGCGAGGCTGCGGGCCCACGGCTCGTCGAGGCTGGCGTCGAGCGTCTCGAGCAACGGCCAGGCGAGGGCGTCGGGGGCCCAGGGGTCGTCGTCGGTGGTGCCGGTCAGCTCGGCGACCAGCGACCGCGGACTGCGGAACTCGACACCCGCGCACACCCCGTCACCCGAGGGGCCCGCCCCCAGCACATGGGAGAGCCGCTGGCTCAGCCACCGCTCGACGCCCTTGGCGGGCACCAGCACGAGCTCGTGGGCGAACGGGTCGTCCGGCGGCGTCGCCAGCAGCGCCCCCAACGCGTCGGCGAGCACGTCGGTGCGCGGCGCGCGGTGCAGGTGGAGTGCCATTGCGGCTCACCCTAGGACGGGCCGCCGACGGTCAGCGCAGCAGCGTGGGCATCAGGTCGTGCGCGCGACCGCGCAGGGTGCGGAGGGCGTCGGGGGTGCCGACGATGTGGGCGAGGAGGGCCTTCTCGAAGATGCCGTCGAGGACGGCGTACGTCGTGCCGGAGTCGTACGCCGGCTCGGCGGCGGCGAGCTCGGCGTAGCGGGAGACGACCCGCCAGATCATCCGCTCGAGCGTTCCCTCGATCTCGAGAACGGCCTCGCGCAGGTCGGGCTCGAACATCGACTGCGTGCGCAGGTCGTACCAGAGCCGGTGCATCGGCGCCTCGTCGCTCAGCGTCTCGACCAGCTTGTCGGCGAACGCCGTGGCGAGACCCTCGGCGGACGTGGACTCCTCGACGATCGCGTCGTACCTCGTCACGCACTGCGCCTTGTAGTAGCGCACGCAGTAGATGATCAGCTCGACCTTGTTGGCGAAGTAGTAGTGCACGACGCCGTGGGAGAACTCGGAGTTCTGCGCGATCTCGCGCAGGCTGGTGCGCGCGTAGCCCAGCTCGCCCAGGGTGGCGAGCGCCGACTCGGCGAGCTGGTCGCGGCGCTGCGCGTGCTTGTCGACGGTCTCGCGTCGACCCACCGGGACGGTCGCGGACGTCGTCGTCGGAGGTGGCACGAGATGCATGCTACGACGCCGCAGCCTCCATGGGCGTGAGTCTTGACAAATGTCCAGAGAAGTCTTGACATGTGTCAAAGACGGGTCGAGGGTGTGACGCACGCCACCCATCCGAGGAGACCGTGCATGACCGGCTACGACCTGACCGACCGAACCGCACTGGTCACCGGCGGTGCCCAAGGCCTCGGGGAGGGAATGGCCAGGGCCCTCGCGGACGCGGGCGCGCGGGTGATGATCGCCGACGTCCAGGAGTCCGGGGCCGACACAGCCAAGGCGCTCGGCGACGGCCACGGCTTCGTGCGGCTCGACGTCACTGACGACGAGGGGTGGGCGGCCGCCGTCCAGGCGACCGTCGACCAGCTCGGCGGGTTCGACATCCTCGTCAACAACGCCGGCATCGAGATCACCAGCCTGATCACCGAGGTGCAGGCCGCCGACATCCGCAAGATGCTCGACGTCAACATCCTCGGCACGACCCTCGGCCTCAAGCACGGGCTGCGCGCGATGCGGCCCGACGGTGCGGCCGGCAAGGGCGGCTCGATCATCAACGTCGCCTCGGTCGCCGCGACCATCGCCTTCCCCGGCATCGCGGTCTACTCCGCGACCAAGTCCGCCGTCGACCGGCTCACGAAGGTGGCGGCGATGGAGGCCGGGAAGCTGGGCTACGGCGTCCGGGTCAACTGCATCTATCCCGGCCTCGTCCCCACCGCCATGGGCGCAGGTCTGGCGAACGATGTGGCGGCGCTCGGCCTGTTCGGCTCCCCGGAAGAGGCGGTCGGCGCGGTGGTCGGACTGACCCCCGCCGGCCGCCTCGGCTCCGTCGAGGACATGGCCGATGCCGTCGTCTTCCTGGCGTCGGACCAGTCGAGGTTCATCACCGGCGCGGGCCTCCCCGTCGACGGCGGAATGGGGATGTGAGATGACCACGAAGCCAGTCGTCGTCTACGGCGCCTCCGGCTACACCGGCCGGCTCATCTGCGAGTTCCTCCGTCAGTACGGCATCGGCTTCGTCGCCGCCGGCCGCAGCGAGGAGACGCTGACCTCGTCGATGACCTCCCATGTGCCCGGCATCGAGACGGCTGACTACGAGGTGCGCCAGGTCGACCACGACGTCGACTCGCTCACCAAGCTCTTCGACGGCGCCTCGGTGGTGCTCAACACGGTCGGCCCGTTCAGCAAGTACGGCCCCGAGGTCGTCGAGGCCTGTCTCGCCGCGGGTGTGCACTACACCGACACGACGGGCGAGCAGGACTGGCTGATCACCTGTGACGACACGTACGGCGCCGACTTCGCCGCCGCCGGCCTGCTCCTCTCGCCGGGCATCGCGCAGATGTACACCACCGGCGAGATCGCCGCGCAGCTCTGCCTGGAGAAGCCCGGCCTCGACACGCTCGACATCGCGGTCTTCTGGGGCGGCAGCCCGACGATCGCCTCGACGAAGACGATCCTGGTCAACGCCGCGACGTCGTCCGCGCACTACCTCGAGCAGAACGCGTACGTCGAGTGGCAGACCCAAGGGCTGGTGTCCCTCGTCGTTCCCGGCCAGCACGACCTCGCGCTGTCGCTACCGTGGGGCGGCACCTCTCATCCGGTGTGGTTCAAGCGCGACCCACGCGTGGCCAACGTCAAGGCACAGGGCGGCGTCTTCAACGCGGCGCTGATGAACGGAGTGCCCCAGATCGTGGCCGCAGCCCTCGAGGCCACCAAGGACATGGCCCCCGACGAGCGCGACGCGGCCCTGGACGCGACGGCGGCGCAGGTGATGAACCAGATGCCGCCGCGCGAGAACCCACGCGTCAACAAGTCACTCGACTCGGTGCACGCCTCGGGCCCGCTGGGCCGGGCCCACTGCGTGATCCACGGAAACAGCAACTACCAGCAGACCGGCCTGCTCCAGGCGTACGCGGCGTACTCGCTCCTCCAGCAACCACCGCGCAGGGTGGGCTTCGCGTCCGGCTGCCAGGCCTTCGGGCACCGTGAGCTGCTGGGTGTGCTGCAGTCGTTCGGGCTGGTGTCGCCGCCGATCCTCACGACACAGGACTGAGGCGCCGGTGCGGCTGGTCGACTACCTCGACAAGGGACTCTCGCTGGGGCCGCACAGGCCGTGCCTCACCACAGACGGGTCGTCGCTCTCCTACCAGGAGGTGCACGACCTGGCCGGGCGGGTCGCCGCGGCGCTGCAGGCGTGCGGCGTCCGGCCCGGCGCCAAGGTGGCGATCCTCTCCGGCAACGACCCGGTCGCCTTCACCGCGGTGTTCGGCATCTCCTGGGCCGGCGCGGCCTGGTGCCCGATCAACCCGCGCAACGAGGCGGCCGAGAACCGTGAGCTCCTCGACCTCTTCGACTGCGAGGTGCTGATCTTCCAGTCGGGCTTCGCCCCGCTCGTCGCGTCGATCCGTGGCGAGCTCCCGCGGATCCACACCTACGTATGCCTCGACGCCTCCCCCGAGGACGCGCTCGAGTGGGCCCTCGACTGGGATGCCTTCCTCGCGTCGGGGCTCACGCCCGTCGACGAGCAGCAGCGTCTCGACCTCGCGATGATCGTCGGCACCGGCGGCACCACGGGGCGCCCGAAGGGCGTGATGCTCACCAACGCCAACCTCGAGACGATGACGGCGCTGACGCTGATGGGCTATCCGTTCGAGGGTCGCCCGGTCTACCTCGCGCTCGCGCCGCTCACCCACGCAGCGGGGGTGCTCTGCTTCCCGGTGCTCGCGCACGGCGGCGAGATCGTGATCATGCGCCGCCCCGACGTCCGCGAGCTCCTGCGGCTGGTCCCTGCGCACCGGGTCACCCACACGTTCCTGCCGCCCACGCTCGTCTACATGGTGCTCGCCGCGCCCGAGCTCGACTCGACGGACCTCTCGAGCCTGCAGTGCTTCTGGTACGGCGCCGCGCCGATGTCGACGGTCCGGCTCGAGGAGGCGCTGCATCGGATCGGACCCGTGATGGCCCAGCTCTTCGGGCAGACCGAGGCGCCGATGATGATCTCGATGATGCCGCCGGCGGACCACTTCCGACCCGACGGCTCGGTGGCGACCGAGCGGCTGGCCTCGGCCGGCCGGCCGGCGCCGCTCGTGCAGGTCGCCGTGATGGACGCCGACGGCCGGCTCCAGCCGGCCGGCGAGCGGGGCGAGATCGTGGTCCGCTCGTCGCTGGTGATGGCGGGCTACTACAAGAACCCCGAGGCGACCGCGGCGGCGTCCGCTCATGGCTGGCACCACACCGGCGACATCGGCTACCTCGACGAGGACGGGTTCCTGTTCATCGTCGACCGGGCCAAGGACATGATCATCACCGGCGGCTTCAACGTCTACTCCAGCGAGGTCGAGCAGGCGCTCGCCGCGCACCCCGACGTCCAGGACTGCGCCGTCGTCGGGCTCCCCGACGAGAAGTGGGGGGAGCGGGTCGTCGCCGTCGTACAACCCGCCGACGGGGCGAGCCCCGAGCCCGGTGACCTGCGCGCCTTCGTGCGCGAGCGGATCGGCTCGGTCAAGGCCCCCAAGGAGATCCATGTCTGGCCCGACCTGCCCCGCTCGAGGGTGGGCAAGGTGCTGAAGACCGACATCAAGGCCGGCCTCCGACCCCGTTGAGTCTTCAGCGGACGACGACCACCAGGTCACCGCCGTCGACGGGCTGGACGGCGGTGAGCGCGACCCGCTCCACGACGCCAGCGACAGGCGTGGTGATCGAGGCCTCCATCTTCATCGCCTCGATCGTGGCGACGGTCTCACCGGCGGCCACCTGCTGACCCTTCTCGACGATGACGGTCACGGTCCCCTGGAAGGGCGCCGCCACCTGGCCGGGATCACCCGCGTCCGCCTTCTCGGCGACGGCGACCGCGGAGGAGATGCTGCGGTCGCGGATGCTGAGCGGGCGCATCTGCCCGTTGAGGGTGCACATCACGGTCCGGAAGCCGCGTTCGTCGGGCTCGCTGACGGCCTCGAGCCCGATCAGCATCGTGATGCCCTCACCGAGGCGGACGGTGTGCTCGGCGCCCGCGCGCAGCCCGTAGAGGTAGTCGAGGGTGGCGAGGACCGACACGTCGCCGTAGGTCTCACGCGACTCCAGGAAGTCCTTGGTGGGACCGGGGAAGAGCAGCCGGTTCAGCGTGGGCCGCCGGGCGGTGCGCAGCCCGTCGGTCTGGTCGTCGGTCAGCGTCTCCGCAGATCGCTTCCAGGACCGGCCCTCCAGCGCCTTGGTGCGGAACGGCTCCGGCCAGCCGCCGGGGGGGTCGCCGAGCTCGCCGTTGAGGAAGCCGATGACGGAGTCGGGGATGTCGAACTTGCCGGGGTTGTCGGCGAACTCGACCGGGTCGGCGCCGACGGCCACCAGGTGCAGGGCAAGGTCGCCGACCACCTTCGAGGACGGTGTCACCTTCACGACGTTGCCGAGGATGTCGTTGGCGGCGGCGTACATGTCCTCGATCTGCTCGAACTTCTCGCCGAGGCCGAGCGCGATGGCCTGCTGACGGAGGTTGGAGAGCTGCCCGCCCGGGATCTCGTGGGTGTAGACCCGGCCGGTCGGCGACGCCAGCCCCGACTCGAACGGCGCGTAGACCCTGCGGGTCGCCTCCCAGTAGGGCTCGAGCGCGCAGACCGCATCGAGGTCGAGCCCGGTCTCGCGGTCCGAGTGGTCCGTGGCGGCGACCAGGGCGGAGAGGGCCGGCTGTGACGTCGTGCCCGCCATGGAGGCCGTCGCTGCGTCGACGGCGTCGACGCCGGCGTCGATGGCCGCCAGCAGCGTGGCGAGCTGGCCGCCGGGGGTGTCGTGGGTGTGCAGGTGGACGGGCAGGTCGAAGTTCTCGCGCAGCGCGGTGACCAGTCGGCGCGCGGCCGGCGCGCGGAGCAGGCCCGCCATGTCCTTGATCGCCAGCACGTCAGCGCCGGCGTGCACGATGCGCTCGGCCAGACCGAGGTAGTAGTCGAGCGTGTAGAGATCCTCACCGGGATCCGACAGGTCGCCGGTGTAGCAGAGCGCGACCTCGGCGACGCCTCTGCCGGTCGCGCGGACCGCGTCGATGGCAGGACGCATCTGCTCGACGTCGTTGAGCGCGTCGAAGATGCGGAAGACGTCGATGCCGGTCGCGGACGCCTCGGCGACGAAGGCGTCGGTGACGGCGGTGGGGTAGGGCGTGTAGCCCACCGTGTTGCGCCCGCGCAGCAGCATCTGCAGGCAGATGTTCGGCACCGCCTGCCGCAGCGCGGCCAGCCGCTCCCAGGGGTCCTCGGACAGGAAGCGGAGGGCGACGTCGTACGTCGCGCCGCCCCAGGCCTCCAGCGACCACAGCTGTGGCGTGGTGCGGGCGACGTGACCCGCGACCGCGACGAGGTCGCGGGTGCGCACCCGGGTTGCCAGCAGCGACTGGTGCGCGTCGCGGAAGGTGGTGTCGGTGACCGCGACGGTCTGCTGCTCGCGCAGCGCCCGGGCGAACGCGATCGGCCCGAGCTCCAGCAGCTGCTGGCGAGATCCGTCCGGCGCTGGCACGCGCAGGTCCAGCGGGGGCAGCTTGGTGACGGGGTCGACGCTCACCGGCGCGGCGCCGTACGGCTGGTTGACGGTGACGTCGGCGAGATAGCTGAGCAGCTTGGTGCCGCGGTCGCCGGACGACCGGGCGGTCAGCAGGTGCGGGTGGGTCTCGATGAACGACGTCGTGACGTTGCCGGCCGCGAAGTCGGGGTCCTCCAGCACGGCCGCGAGGAAGGCGATGTTGGTCGAGACGCCGCGGATCCGGAACTCCGCCACCGCGCGCCGGGCGCGCGCCACCGCGATGGGGAAGGTCCGACCGCGACAGGTCAGCTTGGCCAGCATCGAGTCGAAGTGCGCGCTGACCTCGGCGCCGGTGTAGGTCGTACCGCCGTCGAGACGCACGCCCGCGCCGCCGGGCGAGCGGTACGTCGTGATGCGGCCGGTGTCGGGTCGGAATCCGTTGGCGGGGTCCTCGGTCGTGATGCGGCACTGCAGCGCCGCCCCCCGCAGCACGATGCCGTCCTGGCTGAGCCCGAGGTCGTCGAGGGTCTCGCCCGAGGCGATCCGCATCTGCGACTGCACGAGGTCGACGTCGGTGACCTCCTCGGTCACCGTGTGCTCGACCTGGATGCGGGGGTTCATCTCGATGAAGACGTAGCTGCCGTCGCGGTCGAGGAGGAACTCGACGGTGCCGGCGTTCTGGTAGCCGATCTCGGTCGCGAAGCGGACGGCGTCGGCGCAGATGCGGTCCCGCAGCGCGGGGTCGAGGTTGGGCGCCGGCGCGATCTCGACGACCTTCTGGTGCCGCCGCTGCACCGAGCAGTCGCGCTCGTAGAGATGGAGGACGGTGCCGGCCTTGTCGGCCAGGATCTGGACCTCGATGTGCCGCGGGTCGACGACCGCCTGCTCGATGAAGACCGTCGGGTCGCCGAAGGCGGCCTCGGCCTCGCGCATGCAGGTCTCGACCGCCTCGCGCAGCAGGCCCGGCTCGTCGACCTTGCGCATGCCACGACCGCCGCCGCCCGCGACGGCCTTGACGAAGAGGGGGTACGCCAAACCCTTCGCCGCGGCCAGCAGGGTGTCGGTGTCCGTCGACGGGTCGACGCTCGCGAGGGTGGGAACGCCCGCGGCCTTCGCCGCCGCGATGGCCCGCGCCTTGTTGCCGGTGAGGGTCAGGACGTCGGCGCCCGGGCCGATGAAGGTGATGCCGGCGTCGGCGCAGGCCTCGGCCAACCTGGGGTTCTCGCTGAGGAAGCCGTAGCCCGGGTAGATGGCGTCGGCGCCGGCCCGGATCGCGACCTCGACGATCGCGTCGGCGTCGAGGTAGGCCCGCACCGGATGCCCTCGCTCGCCGATCTCGTAGGCCTCGTCGGCCTTGAGCCGGTGCTCGGACCAGCGGTCCTCGAAGGGGAACACGGCTACCGTGCGGGCGCCCAGCTCGAAGGCCGCCCGGAAGGCCCGGATGGCGATCTCGCCACGGTTGGCCACCAGCACCTTCGAGAACACCAGCCACTCCTGACGATCCGGGGAAGAGGGGCCCAGCCTAGGGAACTCCGTCCGCGGCGGCGTACGCGCGTCCGAGTGGTGGGTGGGCCGCCGGGCGCCCCTGCGGGTTCATCAGGGATGAGCCGACAGGGGTCCCCGGTCCTGTTAGAGCCCGCGCAGCCGCAGCACGACCCCGCCGTGGTCGGAGGGCCACAGGCCGGTGGCCGGGTCGCGGTCGGAGAGCTCGGTGCCGGTCACCTGGCCGCGGTCGGCGAGGAGCCCGTCACCCGACGCCGTACGGCCGAAGACCATGTCGATGCGGTGGTCGAACCCGGCGGCGCTGGTGTCCCGGACCCGCTCGGAGAGACCGGAGGTCCAGCCGTCCTCCGCCGGCGCCCACTCCAGCCACTCGTCGGTGAAGCCGCCGGCGCCGGTGATCAGGTCGTAGGCCGCCTTGTGCGGCTGGGTGTCCAGCGGCTTGAAGCTCTCGTCGAGCGGGTCGCTGTTGCAGTCGCAGACGAACACCACGGTCCGGTCGGTCGGCATCGCCTGCACCACCTCGGCCGCCTGGGCCAGGGCGAGATCGGAGCTGAACGCCTCGAAGTGACTGTTGACGAAGCGGAACCGCTCGGAGCCGAGCCGTACGTCGACCCACTGGAACCCGCGGTCGAACTCCAGCTGCCGGCCGAGCAGCGTCACCACGAGGTTGTGGGCGAACACGCGGTCGCCCTCGCCGGTCACCCGCAGGCCGTTGTCGGTGCGCGCGAGGATCACGTCGCGCATGGTGAGCCGGACGTCACGCGGCTCGATCAGCGCCCCGGTGGACGGGTTGATCCCGAACGACGGCGCCTCCACGTCGGCCCGGTCGCCGATGCTCACCGCTTCGTAGGAAGCACCCCGCACGTGGAGGGCGTCGAGCAGCATCGCCAGGAAGTCGTAGTCGACCGTCGTCGCGTCGGTCACTCCGACGTTGCCCAGGTCCAGGGGCCCGGACCGCCACAGCGCCACCTCCTGGAGCCCGACCAGGTCGGGCCGCGTGGCGACGATCTCGTCCGCGAGCAGGCCGACCCGAACCGTGAAGTCGGTGTCGTCGACGATCTCGCGGGTCACGTGGGTGGCGGTCGCGAGCGCCGCGACGACCTGCTCAGGCGTTCCGCCGGCAGCAACGGCGTCCAGGGCCGCGTCGACCGGGCGCTGGATGTTCGCCCCGAGGTAGAGGTTGCGCGACATCACCGTCACCGGTTTTCCGGGCGGCTCGCGCCGGGGGGCGGCCGACACGGGCGCGGTCATCACCGGGCAGGCGACGAGGACGGCGACGGCAACTGTGACGAGGCGACGTACGGGCGTGCGCATGGCCCCGATGCTGCTCCCGCGCCCGCGCGATGTCCATGCCCGCCGTCACCTACGCTCGGCGGATGAGCGAGCAGGTGCGGCAGCTGCGGCTGGTGGTGGAGGCAGCGGACTTCGACGAGGCGGTGGCGTTCTACCGCGACGTTCTCGGGCTCGACGTCGAGCTCGACCTCGAGAGCGACGGCGGCGCGCACGTCGTGATCCTCCAGGCCGGGCGCGCGACGCTGGAGATCTCCAACCCCGCCCAGGTCGACCTCATCGACGGGGTCGAGGTCGGTCGGCGGGTCAGTCCGCACCTGCGGGTGGCCTTCGAGGTCACCGACGTCGCGGCCACGACGACCCGGCTCGCGGACGCGGGGGCCGAGGTGATCGCACCGCCGACGCGGACGCCGTGGAGCTCTCTCAACGCCCGGTTCTCCGCGCCCGCCGGGCTCCAGCTGACACTCTTCGAGGAGCTCAGCGACTGAGGGCCTCCCCCAACGCGGTCAGCAGCCGGTCGACGTCGTCGTCGCTGGTGTACGCCGACAGCCCGACGCGCACCCCGCCCTCGTCGCCGAGGCCGAGGTGGCGCGAGGCCTCGAGGGCGTAGAAGCTGCCGGCGGGGGCGACGACGCCGTACGGCGCGAGCCGCTGGCTGAGCTCAGCCGGCGCGAGGCCGTCCGCGGTGAGCAGCAGGGTCGGCGTGCGCCGGGCGGGGCTGCCGTGCACGGTGAGCCGCTCGAGGGGCGCCAGCCCGTCGAGTAGCCGGGCCAGGAGCGCGCGCTCGTGCGCCTCGACGGCGTCCATGCCGAGCCCTTCCGCAAAGTCGACCGCCGCGCGCACGCCAGCCAGCAGCTCGTAGGGCAGCGTGCCCAGCTCGAAGCGCTCGGGCACGACGTCGGTGGCCGGCAGCAGCTTGTCGGGCCGAAGGCCGTCGAGCCGGGCGGGGTCGGCGGCGAGCACCCCCAGGTGCGGTCCGAAGAACTTGTACGGCGAGCACACCAGGAAGTCCGCGCCGAGCGAGCCCAGGTCGAGGCGCGCGTGCGGGGCCAGGTGGACCGCGTCGAGGTAGACGAGCGCGCCCGCGTCGTGGGCCGCCTGCGCCACCGCCGGCACGTCCGGACGGGTGCCGAGCAGGTTGGAGGCGCCGGTGACCGCGACGACGCGGGTGCGGTCGGAGAGGAGGGCGCCGATGTCGTCGAGCTCGCAGGTGTCGGTGTCGAAGCCGAGCCAGCGCACGGTCGCACCGGCCCGCTCGGCTGCGATGACCCACGGCCGGACGTCGCCGTCGTGGTCGAGCCGCGTCACCACGACCTCGTCGCCCGGACCCCAGTCGCGCGACAGCAGGCGGGCGACGTCCATCGTGATCGCGGTCATCGACCGCCCGAACGCGATGCCGCGCGGGTCCGCCAGGCCCACGAAGCGCGCCATCGCCGCCCGGGCGCCCAGCGTGATCTCGTCGGCCTGCCGGTCGGGCGCGTGCAGCGAGCCTCGCTGGCACAGGCCCCTCTTCAGGGCGTCTCCGACGGCATCGGCGACGGAGGCCGGCGTGAGGGACCCGCCGGGTCCGTCGAAGCGGGCCAGTCCCTGCTCGAGGGCCGGGAACTCCCGGCGCACCGTGCCGACGTCGTACGTGCTGGTCGTCATGCGGGCCATGCTGACAGGGCGACCGGCGAGGTCGTGTGCTGAGGTGGTTGCCCCGGCAGCCGTTTCAGCACACGACCCCTCAGTCGTCGCCCCGCTCGAACTCGACGTTCACCGTCTCGAAGCCCTTGTGCCGCTGGGCCTGGGCGTACGTCGTGTACGCGCGCCGGTCGGCCTCGGTGAGCGAGACCGCGTCGGTGAAGGGCGTGAGCAGGGCGCGTGGCCAGAGGCGGCGTTCGACGACGACGTTGAGCTCGATCCCGAGCATGCCGATCACCGAGGCCAGGAAGAGCAGCGCCATCAGACCGAGCACGAGACCGAACGTCGCGTTGAGTGACGACGCCTCGGCCAGCACACGACCGACGTACACCGCACCGCCCACCTGGAGCAGGTGCCAGAGGACCGCGATGAGGAACGCACCGGGCACGGCCATGCGGGTGGGGTGCGGCCGGACGGTCCCCAGGCGCAGCAGGAAGGTCAGCACCAGGCCCGTGGCGAGGATGCTCAGGAGGCGAGCCCCCCACCGCAGGGTCGAGGCCTCGAAGACGCCGATCACAGTCGTGTTGCTGGCCAGCACCGACAGCGTGGTGAGACCGAGGATCGCAAGGCCGCCGAGACTCACCACGACCAGGCTCCGCAGTCGGAGCAGGAACGGGTTGGGGCGGCTGTTGCGGGGCACGCCCCACGCGATGTTGAGGGCGTTCTGCACCGCGCTGCCCAGCCCCATGGCGCCGTACAGCGCAGCGAGCGATCCGATGATGACAGCCGAGGTCGACCCGGTCAGCCCGTCGGGGGTGCGGAACTGGTCGCCGATGATCGGCAGCTGCGACAGCGCCGAGTCGAGCACCTGCTGCTGGAGCTCCGGGTCGCCGGCGAGCACGAAGCCGAGGACCTGCGTGCCGAGCAGGAGCAAGGGGAAGATCGCGAAGAGCGAGTAGTAGGTGACGATGACCGCGAGGTACGTCGCCTGGTCGTCGACGTACTTGTAGACCACGGCGATCGGAAGACCGAGCACCGACCAGCGGCGCTGGGCGCGGTCGACCCGTCCGATCTTGTCGGGCTGCTCGCCCCCCTCGTCCGCCACCCCACCAGGGTGGCAGAACGCGACTCCGCGGTGGATCCGACGTACCTGGTGCAACCGATCCACCGCGACCTGTCGGTTTCCCCGCCCGGGCGGGGAAACCGACAGGTCCCGACGACCTCAGACCCGCGCGTCGAGCACGAGGTTGGCCATCGTCGAGGTGGCGACCCCGACCTTGGAGAACCCCGCCTCGCGGAACACCTCGGCCAGGCGGGCCGGGCCCGCCTGGGCACCGAGCGCGAGGCCGTCCTCCGACACGCTGTGCGGGACGCAGAGCAGCGAGCTGCCGACGTAGAACGTCAGCGCCACCGGGTTGTCGAGGTTGGCCTCGAGGGTGTCCTCGGCGAACGGCTCGACCGCGAAGATCGAGCCGCCCTCGGCCAGGTGGCCACGGGCGTGCCGCAGCGCGCCGACCGGGTCGCCGAGGTCGTGCAGCGAGTCGAAGTAGCAGATCAGGTCGTGCGCGCCGGCGTACGACTCGGCGTCGCCGACCTCGAAGGTCACCCGGCCGGCCACGCCGGCTGCCTCGGCCGCCAGGTTCGCCCGCCGGATCGAGTCCTCGTGGTAGTCGACCCCGACGAAGCTCGACCGCGGGAAGGCCTGTGCCATCAGGATCGTGGCCGAACCCAGACCGCAGCCCACGTCGACGACGCGGATGCCCGACTCGAGGCGCTCCACGAGACCGTCCACCGACGGCAGCCACTCGGTGAGGAGCGACTGCTGGTAGAAGACCTTGTAGAAGCGGTCGACGCCGGTGAAGAGCCGCGGGTCGTGCTCGTGCCAGCCGAAGCCCTCGCCGGTGGCGTACGCCGAGGCGAGCCGGTCGACGCCGGCCCACACGGCCGCGATGACCTCGTAGCCGGCGATGCCGGACAGCGCGGTCGTCTCGTCGGCGAGCACCATGGCGTGCTCGGCGGGGAGGGCGAAGGCGCGGGTCTCGGCGTCGTACGTCACGTAGCCCGCGGCCGCCTGGGCCGAGAGCCACTCCCGTGCGTAGCGCTCGGAGATGCCCGAGCGCTCCGCGAGGTCGGCGGAGGTCACGGACTCGACGGAGGCGAGCGTGCGCCACAGGCCGAGCCGCTCGCCGAGGTAGACGAGCACGGCGTTGTAGGCGAGCGCACGGTCACCGGCGACCTTGCCGGAGAAGGCGACAGCCCCGTCGAGGTCGAGCGCGGGCTGCTGGATGAGCGTGGTCATGGGTCGTTCCTTTCGTGTGGGTCGGGCCAGCCGGCGCCGACGACGACAACGGTGCGGCCGGTCGCTCGCATGTCCCTGTCGCGCGGATCCCCGCGCCGCGTCGCCCGTGACAGCCCGCTGACAGTTGCCGCCATGAGGCTGGACCCACGCTGAGCTCGTCGCGCTGCGACGGCCCAGAAGGAGGTATGGACAGGTGACACCGTGGACCGCCCTCGGGCACGCTCGGGGTCCCATGACCATCGAGGCGACGAGTCCGGCGCTGCAGGTCGGCGTCCTCGGGCCCCTGGTGCTGTCCGTGGACGGCGTCGGGATCGAGGTGCCCGGCGAGCGCCGTCGCATCCTGCTGGCCGTGCTGGCCCTCGACGCCGGGCGCACGGTGAGCACGGACCGGCTGGTCGACAGCCTCTGGCCGGACGGAGCGGGCGGGCCGCCCGGCAACGCCCAGCAGGCGCTGTACAACCACGTGTCGCGCGTGCGCACCCACCTTGGTCGCCATGGTGACCGGCTGCGCCGGGACGGCGCGGGCTACCGGCTCGAGCTCGATGCCGACGAGCTCGACGTCACCCGGGCCCGCCGGCTGGCCCGTGCGGTCGCGGAGGCCGCGCCCGCCGAGGGCACGCGGCTGGCGCGCGAGGCCCTCGACCTCTGGCGCGGGCCCGCCCTCGCGGAGTTCCGCTCCGTCGCCGACCTCGCCGCCGAGGCAGTCGGGCTCGAGGAGCTCAGGCTCCGGCTGGTCGACGACCTCCTCGCGGCCCGCCTCGAGGTGGGCGACCGGACGGTCGTCGGCGATGCAGTCGGCGCGGCCGCCGCAGTGCCCCTGCGCGAGCGGACGGCCCTGCTGCTCGTGCGCGCCCTGGCGCTCGACGGTCGGACCGCCGAGGCGATGACGGCGGCCCAGACCTTCCGCCGCCATCTCGCCGAGGAGACCGGCCTGGACCCGAGCCCGGCACTGGCCGACCTCGAGCAGCGGGTGGCGTCCGGAGACCTCGCGGCCACCGAGCCTGTCGACCCTCCCTGGTCGGCGACGCGGTCGGTGACCCGGCCGGACACCCCGCTCGTCGGTCGCGAGCACGACCGGGAGGAGGTGCTGCGCCTGGTGCGCACCAACGCAATGGTGACGCTCACCGGTCCCGGCGGGGTCGGCAAGACCCGGCTCGCGCTCGATGTCGCGGCCGACCCGGCGGCGTACCCCCCGACGAGCGACGGCGGTGCTGCCGGTGTCGACACAGTCGTCGTCGACCTGGCCGCGGTCGACCGGCCCGATCGCGTCGGGCAGGCCGTGGCCTCGACCCTCGGGTTGCGGATCCGCGGCAACCTCACGCCAGGCGACATCGCCGACGCGCTGGCCGGGCGTGAGCTGTTGTTGGTCCTCGACAACTGCGAGCACGTGGCCGACGCCTGTCGCGACCTCGTCGTGGCCGTACGCCGCCGGGCCGATGCCGTGCGCGTGCTCGCCACGTCGCGGGTGACCCTGCACGTCCCGGGCGAGTACGTCGTGCGCCTCCAGCCGCTGCCCGTCCCCCGCGACGCCGCCGACCCGGACGCTCTGCGGCGACAGCCCGCTGTGCGGGCGTTCCTCGAGCACGCTCGCCGGCGCCGCGCCGACGTCGAGCTCGACGACGCCGATGCCGCCGACCTGGTGGAGATTCTCCGGCGCCTGGACGGTCTGCCGCTCGGCATCGAGCTCGCTGCCCGACAGGTCTCGGTGATGCCGGTCCGGGCGGTCCGCGAGCGTCTCGACCGGGCCCTGGACCTGGTGTCCGGCGCGCCCGGCCGCGAGGACGACCGGCAGCGGTCGCTGCGCGCGACGATCGCGTCGTCGTACCGTCTGCTCGGCGACTCCGAGCGCCGCCTGCTCCGCGCGCTCGCGCCCTTCCCCGGCGGTGTCGACCTGGCAGGCGTGGAGCACCTCGCCGCGACCGTGGCGCCCGATCGCGACCCGCTCGACCTGCTGCACCCGCTGGTGGACTCCTCGCTGTTGTCGACCGACGCCGCGGCCGGGCGCTACCGGCTGCTGTTCACCGTGCGGGCCTACCTGCTCGACGAGCTGGTCGCCGAGGGCGAGCGCGACGCCGCCGAGGAGCGCTTCCTGGACCGCAGCCTGCACCTGGCCCGCGAGATCGCGGCCGAGATGATGGGCCCCGACGAGCCGGCCGCCGACCGCAGGCTGCGCGCCGAGCTCGACAACCTGCGCGCGGCCCGTGACGTCGCGGAGGCGCGGGGCCGGCAGGACGTGCGGATCGACCTGACCCTCGAGCTCGAGGAGGCCGCGACCTGGCGCGACCTGCGCGAGCTGTGGTCCTGGGCCTACGAGCTGGCCGAGGACTCCCGGTTGGCGGCCCACCCGGAGAGACCACGCGTGCTCGGCGCCGCTGCCGAGGCGGCCCGCCTGCGCGGCGACCTCGACCTCGCCGACCGGTGGTCGCAGGAGGCCCTCGCCCTGGCCGGGCCGGATGCCGACCCGATGTCTGTCTGCCGGGCCTACTCGGCGGCTGCCTCGGTGGCGCACTTCCGCGGTGACTTCGCCCGCGCGAGCGAGCTGTGGGTGCGCTCGGAGGAGGGCCGACGGTGGGACACCGGCGCCTGGCTCGCCTCTGCCGCGCTCGCCGCAGGGTACGGCGGCGACCACGAACGCGCGGCTGCCCTCCTGGCCCAGGCGCGCAGCCGCTCCAGCAGTGCCGCCTCCCACCGCGCATTCGCGGCGTACGTCGACGGCGAGCTGCGTGCCTCCAGCGCCCCCGAGGAGGCCGTCGCCTGCTACGTCGAGGCGATCGAGCTGGGTCGGCGCACCGGAGCCACCTTCGTCGAAGGCGTCGCCGGGGTGGCGCTGGCCTCGGCGCGGCTGCGCACCGGCGACATCGTCGGCGCGGCCGACGGGCTGGCGGGGCTCATCGTGATGTGGCGGCGTACGGGACAGAACACGCAGCTGTGGACGACCGTCCGCAATGCCGCAGCACTGCTCGCCGCGGCAGGCCGGCCCCGCACGGCGGCCCTGCTCCTCGTGACCGCCGACGCCGAGCCCGGCGCGGCCGTGGTCGACCAGCGGATCGCCCGCTCCAGCAGCCGCATCTTCACCCCGCTGGAGGGGCTCGTCGACGAGGCCGAGCTCCCGGGCCTGCGCGCGGAGGCCGAGCGCCTCGGGCCGCACGGCGTGCTCGACCTCGCCGTCGCCGAGCTGCGGTCGGTGGCGGGAGTCAACCCCGGAATCGGCTCCGGAGTCAGCCCCGGAGTCAGCCCCGGAATCAGCCCAGCGCCTTGAGCACCCACTCGTCGGGATAGGCGACCGGGTCGGTCGGGCGCCGAGTGCCGCATTTCAGGCAGTTCTTGCGTGGCGCACGCGACAGAAGCGTGGCCGTGTTGGTGGAAGCCTTTGCCGGGCTTGGGGGGTCGAACCGCTGTGACCTCTCACCGAGACGGGCTCGGCCCGGGCGGACCTGCGGCTCTCAGTGCCCCTCTGAGCTGACCAGGAGAATCAACGTCCGGGTCGGGCCGTACCAGCTGTCGGGGCGGCGAGCTGACGGAGCGGGATCGGTCGACGAGGTCAGCGAGCGCCTCCTCTGGCAGGCACGAGCGTGTTGAGCACCCAGGCCGCGACGGCACCGTCCAGCAAGCCGGTGGGGTCGACGCGGGCCACCGTGGCGAGGGCTCTCGCCACGGGAGTCTTGTGGTGGCTAGCGGGTGTGACATTCCGGCGCGCACCAGGGGCAGCCGTTGACCTGTTGCCAGTACCGTTTGGCTTCTTGGATGGCTGAAGCGCACGTCCAGTGCTCGCCGAGATCCTGTCGGTTCGACGGAGGTGGCAGGCACAGGACATGGGCGGCGACGTTGTGCACCTGGTGGTCGCCGTTGGTTTGGGCGGCGGTGTTGACGCAGTAGCTGGGCAAGCTTGTGATCCGTCTGGTGGGGGCTTACGTCGTCCCCGACACCGCCGGGTCGGGGGCTTGGTGATCTAGCCGTCGGGTGATGGGTGGGGTGGCAGCGCCTTGCAGGTTTGTCCTCGGAGCGAGTGTCCTCGGAGCGAGGCTTGCAGGCGTGGGACGGATTCTACGACTGGGACGAGCGCAGTTCGCCTGCCGAGATCGTCGAGGTGGAGGTCATCCGTGTGAGTGGTGATGCGCGCCGGCTGGCGGGGTCGTGGCCGAGCCCGGAGGTGGGTCTGGACCGGATGGTCGCGGCTTTGGAGGCCATTGCTGAGGATGGCGGCGTCTCTGAGGATGTCCGCGACCGTGCGCGCGGGATTCCTGGAGAGGCTCTCTGGTGCTGGTCGGTTGATTGGCGTCCGCGTCGTCACCGCCGTCGTCACTGGCGAGATCCCCGGGTCAGGGCGGGCCCGTTCCGGCATTGTGAGCGCGCATGGGCGACGAGTGGGGCGGCGCGTTGGCTACCGGGGTTGTGGGTTGCTGGTGGCCACTCTGCTGTGGCAGCTGCAGCAGGGCGGGCGCCCGCGTTGCTTCTCTGCGAGTTCCCGCAGTGGCGAGTTCTCCGAGGAGGTTCGCAGCTGGCCAGGAGCGTCACTGGGGTGCTGCCGCCGCCAGCGGGTAGCGCGGCCCGCGACCCTGTCGACCTGTGGATCTATGTTCTGGTGTGGCTGAACAGCCATCGCGTCAGTGAGCGCGATCGAGGCGATTCTCGTGATGCATCTCCGCCTCGTCCTCACCTATGAGGACCCGCACGGCACCTCCGCCAACAGCCTGGTCCCTCCATCTGGCCTGCTCTCCACCTCGAAGCGACCGCCCAGGGCACCGATGCGATCGGCGAGACCTGCCAGGCCTCCGTTGCGCGCCTGCGACGACGACACGCCTCCGACTCCGTCGTCGCGGACGGCGATGGTCAGGCGGTCGCCGGCGCGGTCCAGGTCGACCGCGACCGTCTGCGCGTGCGCGTGCTTCAGCACGTTGGTCACCGCCTCGGTCACCACGTAGTACGCCGCGCTCTCGACCGCCGCGGGCAGGTGGTCGCGCCGCCCGGGAAGGGTCAGCGTGGTGTGCAGCGGCAGCGTCGCCACGAAGTCCTCCATCGCGGCGTACAGCCCGCGCTCGAGCAGCGTCGCGTTCATCACCCCGGCGACCGTACGGCGCAGCTCCTCCACCGACGCCTCCAGATCCACCCGCAACGAGTCGACCGCGCCCGCGGCCGAGACGCTCAGCGTCGGGTCGCGACCGATCTGGAAGGCAGCCATGCCGAGCAGCACCAGCCGCGCCTGCAGCCCGTCGTGCAGGTCGCGCGCGATCCGCCGACGCTCCTGGTCCCCGCTCTCCACCACCCGCGACAGCGTCGAGCGCAGCGAGGTCCGCACCGCCAGCAGCTCCGCGGTCAACCGTTCCCGGTCCAGCGCCAACGCGATCACCCGGCCCGCGGACTCCACCGGCTTCCGGTCGGTCAGCAACGTCGAGTCGTAGGAGATCGCCCCGATGTGCGCACCGTCCAGGTCGACCTCGACCAGGCCCCAGTCGCCGCCCTCGCGCGCCTCGGCGATCGGCCGCCCCTCCGCGTCGACATAGCCACCCCGGACCCAGAACCACAGCTCCAGCGCCGGATCGCCGAGAGTGCCGATCAACGCCTGGGCCAGGCCGGTGCGCGACGGCGTCCCCGACCCCAGCCACACCCCCAGCTCCTGGACCTCGGTGGTGCGCCCGAACCCGCCCAGCAACATGCACGCCACGAACACCACCGGCAGCAACGTCAGCGAGAACAGCTGCACCAAGTAGACCCCCCAGGCCGACACCCCGAGCCAGGGCAGCACATGCATGGCGAACGGCTGCACGAGGACCGTGACCAGGCCGCAGCCGAACAGCGGGCCCATCACCCGCCGGCGGACCCCGTCCAGCGCCCGCAGCCGGAAGAACATCACCACCCCCGTCGCGGCGAAGATCGCCAGGCCGACCGTCGACTGCACGCGGTAGCCCCACGTCACCAGGAACTCGTTCTCCCCGACCAAGAGGACGTCGAAGGGCTCGGGGAACCGCACGAAGAGGTACTTCGGCATCTGGAGGACCAGGGCGGCGAAGTACCCCACCACGACGATCGCCAGCGAAGGCCCTCGCAGCCGACCCGACGGGAACGCGAGCAGGAGGTGGACGACGCCCGCGATCGGCGCGGTCGCGAAGATGAAACCGACCGCGACGAGCACCGGGATCCCGGTATTCAGGGCGTTCGCGGCGTAGAACATGAGCGCCATCACGATGAGGAGGGCGCCGAAGTTGTTGCCGGGCCGGCGGTGCCAGGCGAACCACCCCATCGCGGCGTAGACGAGACCGACCAGGGTGAGCGAGAGTCCGTCGAAGCGGTCGAAGAGGCCCGCGTTCAAGACGACCACGGCCTCGAGGACGCCGAGCAGCAGGACACAGATCCCGACCATCGAGATGGCCAGCTGTTGCGGTCTCGATCCCAGTGACATCGGTGCCTCCCTCAGAACCGTGTGGCTGTGTCGGCCGTCGGGACTCGATCAGCTCGGCCCGTTGATGTTGGTCAGAACTACGGTGATCGCAGCCATGACCCCAGGGGAATAATGTTCCGATGATGGTGGTCTCAGGTGTCGCTAAGAAGGGACTCACGTCCCCTCTCGATGGCAGGCTGGAGACCGGAGCGCCATGGCAGTGACTCGCACCGTCCTGTCCGAAGCGCTCCAAGGCTCGATCGCGGTGCGGCCCAGTCACTGGACTGAAGACCCCGCAGGGTCCTCCGCATGTGGAGACCGGCGAAGGCGCCGCGTACCTCTCCGGCTGCGAGGATGTGGAGGCGTCAGGATGTGCACAGGTGGCGTTCGGAACACACGTTCGGCGCCAACGCCTTCAGGGAGGTCACTTCCTGAGGGATCGCGCCCCTGCCCCCTCACGCAGCTACGGGTCTAGAGACCCCCCTGGCGAATGCATCTGCCCTGGGGGCGACTGACACGGCCGTTGGAGCGGGCTTTCGGCGTGCGGTGTCAGTGGCGACGTCCCTACCGTCAAGGTATTCTTCACTTCGTGGGAGACCATCATGCCGATCGGACCTGCCCCTGACACGTGGGACAGTCGCGATCTACCTGTCCTGCGCGCGACGGTCGCTCTTGCCGACAGCTACATCCTGGGCGTCCCGGTTGGCGTGATTGTGCGCGCCACGGGTTTTCCAAGGGTGATGTCCTGCCTTCGATCCGGGCCCTCGACGACGGTCTCCTGTCCCCGACGTACGACACAAGGTCACCCCGCGCCAAGGAGCTGCGGCAGCTGGCGTCTTGAGGTGGCCCTCGAGGGGGTCTGCGGGACGGCGTCGAGCGGCCCGTTGCAGCAGCGCGGTGCAGCGGGGCGGTATGACCACGTGCACCGCAGCGCCCGATGAAGGGCTCCGGAAATGCAGAACCGCAGGTCAGCGGGGTGGCTGCCTGCGGTTCCGGTCTGCGCGCCTGTAGGGATTCGAACCCCAAACCTTCTGATCCGTAGTCAGATGCTCTATCCGTTGAGCTACAGGCGCCCACCCTGCTCGCGGTGACCCGCCGCAGGACTGGTCGAGGATAGCCGACCGCTTCGGACACCACGAAATCACTGCTGCGGGGAGGTCCGAGCGCACCCGGGAGCGCGGATCCGGACATGTGAGCGCTCTCGTGACCCGAGTCACCGCGCCTGGATCGATCCAATATGTGGACGCCCTAGGGAAGGGTAGCCTCGCGCAATCTGATCCGGGCGGAGCCTCACTTATCGCCGCTCGCAGGCCCAGACGAAGTCGCCGAGAACGACGCCGAGCTGACACCGCCCCGTCGCGAGAGGGACCACCACCCACATGACTGCTGACACCCATCCCCGAGAGTCGCTCGACACGACGGACCCCGCCCCCCAGCCAGGGGGCGCGACGACCAGCCACGAGGGCGTCGCCCGCTTCGTCGCGGAGACCGCCGCGCTCACCAAGCCCGACCGGATCCACTGGGTGACGGGCTCGCCGCAGGAGTGGACCGAGCTGACCGAGGGGCTGGTCGCCACCGGCACCTTCACCCGGCTCAACCCGGCCATCAAGCCCAACTCGTTCTATGCCGCGTCCGACCCCATCGACGTCGCGCGCGTGGAGGACCGCACCTACATCTGCTCGGTCGACGAGAAGGACTGCGGCCCCACCAACAACTGGATGGACCCGCAGGAGATGAAGACCCTGATGCGGGGTCTCTACGACGGCTGCATGCAGGGCCGGACGATGTACGTCGTCCCCTTCGTGATGGGTCACCTCGAGGCCGAGAAGCCGATGTTCGGGGTCGAGCTCACCGACTCGGCGTACGTCGTGGTCTCGATGCTCGTCATGGCCCGCACCGGCACTCACGTGCTGCGTCGCCTGGAGGAGCTCGACGCCGCCGGGGCCGACGTCCAGTGGGTCCCGGCCCTGCACTCGGTCGGGATGCCGCTCGAGCCGGGCCAGGCCGACGTGGCGTGGCCGTGCAACGAGACCAAGTACATCGTCCAGTTCCCCGAGGAGCGGATGATCTGGTCGTTCGGCTCCGGCTACGGCGGCAACGCGCTGCTGGGCAAGAAGTGCTATGCGCTGCGCATCGCGAGCGTGATGGCGCGCGACGAGGGCTGGCTCGCCGAGCACATGCTGATCCTCAAGCTGACCAGCCCGCAGGGCGTGGTCAAGTACATCGCCGCGGCGTTCCCCTCGGCCTGCGGCAAGACCAACCTCGCGATGCTGCGGCCGACCATCCCGGGCTGGAAGGTCGAGACGCTCGGTGACGACATCGCCTGGATGCGGGTCGGCGACGACGGCCGGCTGTGGGCGGTCAACCCGGAGTACGGCTTCTTCGGCGTCGCGCCCGGCACCAACCAGAAGACCAACCCCAACGCGATGGACACCATCGACAAGGGCAACTCCGTCTTCACCAACGTCGCCCTGACCGAGGACGGCGACATCTGGTGGGAGGGCCTGGAGAACACCCCCGCCCACGCCACCTCATGGAAGGGCGAGCCCTGGACGCCTGAGAGCGACGAGCTCTCGAGCCACCCCAACAGCCGCTACTGCACGCCGATCAAGCAGTGCGACATCCTCGCCGCGGAGTACGACGACCCGCGTGGCGTCCCGATCGACGCGATCCTCTTCGGCGGGCGCCGGCGGACGACGGTGCCACTGGTCTTCGAGGCCCGCGACTGGACCCACGGCACCTTCCTCGGCGCGACGCTGTCGTCGGAGACCACCGCCGCGGCGGTCGGCCAGGTCGGCGTCGTACGCCGCGACCCGATGGCGATGCTCCCCTTCATCGGCTACAACGCCGGCCACTACTTCAACCACTGGATCACCGTCGGCAAGGACAACGACGCGGCGAAGCTGCCGAAGATCTTCTACGTCAACTGGTTCCGCCGCGACGAGAACGGCGACTTCCTGTGGCCCGGCTTCGGCGAGAACTCCCGCGTCCTGAAGTGGGTCGTCGAGCGCATCGAGGGCCAGGCGGCCGCGGTCGAGACGCCCATCGGCCACGTGCCGACCTTGGACGCCCTCGACGTCGACGGCCTGGACATGACTCGCGAGCAGATCGAGGCGGCGCTGGCCGTCGACGCCGACGAGTGGCGTGCCGAGCTGCCCCAGATCCAGGAGTGGTTCGAGAAGTTCGGTGATGACCTGCCCGCCGTTCTGTGGACCGAGCTCGACGGCCTCCGTGATCGACTGGGCGCCGGCCTCGGGAGCTGACCGACCGACCCGACACGACCGACGAGGGTCTCATCCGAATCTCCGGGTGAGACCCTTTGTCGTCTGGGAGAGTAAAGAGGAGACCTGGCGGGCGAGGAAAGGAGGTCGCGGATGACCGATTTCACCCCGGAGAACCGTGCTCTCTTCGCCGACGTCGCGACGGAGCTCTACGAGGACGCCGTCGACAACGACGGCCTCTCCGCGAGCGATCCGCGCCTCCGCAAGAACAGCGATCTGCGACCGGCGTTCGACCTGCTCGTGGAGCTCGGTCTCCTGCTGCACGACCCCGACGCCAAGCGCTACCGGCCGGTCGATCCCGCTTCGGTGCAGTCGCGCGTGGTGGCGCCGATGAGCCAGCGCGGCGCGGATCTCATCAGCGAGGCTGCGCAGTGGGCGCAGGGCTTCGGCTCGCTCTCGCAGGCGTGGCGGCGCTCGCCCGCTGCCAGCCGGGGACCGCTCACGGAGCTGCGCGGGCTGGACACCATCGTCAGCTACATCACCTCGGTCGTCGCCGGCGCGGAGAGCGAGCTGCTCACCGCCCAGCCGCAGGGCGCACGCACAGCCGCGGCGCTGGTCAGCGCCGCGGAGCGTGACATCGCCGCCCTCGACCGTGGACTCACGATGCGCACGCTCTACCAGCACTCCGCCCGACGGGCGGCCGCCACGCACAAGTACGTCCTGGCCGTGACCCGCCGGGGTGCGGAGGTGCGCACGCTGGACGAGTTCTTCAACCGGCTCATCGTCGTCGACCGCCGGGTCGCGATCATCCCGGGCTCGGCGGGAGCACTGGCCATCCGCGAGCCGATGATCGTGGAGTACCTCATCGACGTCTTCGAGCGGCACTGGGAGCGGGCCCGGCCCTACATCAACCGGGAGCACAAGCTGATGCGCGAGGTCGCGCAGGAGCAGCGGGCGATGACCATCCGGATGCTCATCGAGGGGCACGCCGACCCCGCGAGCGCCAAGCGCCTGGGCGTCAGCCCGCGCACGTACGCCGGCTACATCTCCGACCTGAAGGCGGAGTACGAGGCCGAGACGAGGTTCCAGCTCGGCTACACCATGGGCCGTCTCGGGGTGGCCGGCGAGGAGGGCGAGGACGACGAGGGCACCTCTGCCCGTGGAGCCTGACCTCCGGCAACAGCTCGCCTACGCCCGCACGAACAAGCCGCGGGATCACGGTCACGGCCCTGAAATCGCCACGAGGGCAGAGACGACGTCTCTGCCCTCGGGCAACTGAGACGCGCCGGGGGGATGGCTACCGGGCTCCGCAAAAGGTGGGGGGATGCGGGCCCGTCCGTCTCAGGGGATCTTCAGTTGTGTCCGTAGAAGTCTTGGGTCTTCCTCGTGGTCACTTGATCGAGATCTTCGACCAACCGGTGTCTCGAGCCTCGGCCGGACCCGCCGTGAGGGCGATGCCGCTGATGGCGAGGATGGTGGTGACCAGAGCGATAGATGCGCGCCGTGCGAAGTTCATTGCTGGTAATCCCTCCACTATTCATGTGTCAAGGAGGCCCTTGCTGGTGAGCCTTCCTGAGCGGAGATCCCTTGCTGGGGGGACCGCCGCGATCACTAGTCTGAGGCCGATCCGACCCCACTTGTTGCAAAACGTTTCCTCAGAAACTTGCATTGCATTTTCTTGCAATTTTGGCGCGCCTGCTTGCGTGGCGTGGGGGGGTCCCGTAGAGGCCCGATAACTCCAAGGACGAAGTGTCCTGGGTCGAGAACCCGCAGGTCAAGACCCACAGTAAAGAGGTCTTTGCCCGCAGGGCGGCCAAGGTTCGGGCCGTCACGAGCCGTAGGAGGCACATGCGGCGGCACGCAGGCGGCAGGTAAAGAGCACCGGCGACGGGCGCTATCGGACGTTCGCGGTCGCACCGCGACCCCCGGCGTCTGTCACGCACGGGGGCCGCGGTGCCTGTGGCGGAGGCGGCGGGATTTGAACCCGCGAGAGGTTTGACCCTCAACCCGCTTAGCAGGCGGGCGCCATAAACCGGGCTAGGCGACGCCTCCTGGTCGCTCCGAGGAGCGGGGACAGGCTACTAGGCGCCCGGCGGCCCCAACGAATCGGATCGGCGAATCGGATGGGCGGATCGGAACGGCGAAGCGGACGGGCGAATCGGATCGGCCGATCGGTCAGCCCTCCGACGGGTGCAGCACGTCAGCGGGTGCCGCCCCGTGAGCTCTCCAGCCTGCGGTGGACGTCCTGGGCGAAGACACGGTCCGCCCCGGCCACGACCTCGAGGGGGATCGTGGTGGTCCGACCGTCCCGCAGGAGCAGCACCATGCAGTCACTTCCGGCGATCGCGTGCCGCTCCACCGTCTGTACGTCGACCCACCGGGCCGCGGCCACACCCGCCCCCCGCACGAAGCGGACCCGGTAGCCGAGCTCGTCGAGATGCACGATCCTGGCGCGGGTTCCGAGCCACCAGGCGAGCCCGCCGGCACTGACGACGCCCACCAGCGCCACCACCAGCAGGAGGGCGGCGCCGTACCCCGCCACCGCCACGAGGAGCGTCGCGAGGAAGACCAGGACCCCGACGCTCGCGAGGGTCAGCCCGACCAGCCGCGCCGCGAGGGCGGGCGCCACCCGGTAGTCGGACGAGCCGTCGGAAGCCACGTCCGCATTGAACACAACGACACAGATCTCGCGCCAACCGACCCCGATCGGTCTTGTGCCGACCTCCCTCGGGACGTCACACTCTGATTCCCACCCGACGCCGGCGGGAGGCCACCCCCATGATCACCAGGCGATCAGCCCTCCACGACCTGAGCGCCGCGCTGGAGTCACAGCGCCGCTCGCCCGAACCCGACATCGTCTCGGGGACCTGGCGCTGGAAGGTCCGCCAGCACCTCGCCGGGATCCGCGACCTGCTCGTCCACCAGGCGACCTGGCACGAGGACAGCTGGCTGGCCGCCCGCGGCGGCACCGTCCTGCGGGAGCGCAACGCGCTGCTGGCCCGGGTCTCGGTCCTCGGGCCGCAGGTGCTGCAGAACACCGACGTCGCCGAGCTGCGACGCGACCTCCAACGCCTCGTCGCCGACGTCGCCCACCACCTGCAGCGGCTGCACGACCTCGCCTACGACGAGGTCGAGTACGAGCTCGGCGGCTCTGAGTAGCCCGAGTCCCCTCGACCACGCGGCCCACCTACACTCGGGCGGGTGTCCGGTGCCCGCGGGTGCCGGCACGGAGGGGTGCCGGAGTGGCCGATCGGAACCGCCTTGAAAGCGGTCGCTGGCAGAGATGTCAGCCGCGGGTTCGAATCCCGCCCCCTCTGCTGCTCCCCCCACCTGCCGACCCGCTCTCGGGCCCACCGCAGGGCCTACAGCAGACGCAGGAGGATGTCGCCCTCCTGGACCACGTCGCCCGAGGCGACCTTGACCTCGGTGACGACACCGGGCAGCTCGGCGATCACGGGGATCTCCATCTTCATCGACTCGAGCAGGCAGACCGTGTCACCGACGGCGACCTGGTCGCCGGGGCCGACCGCCACCGTCAGCACGTTGGCCACCATCTCCGCGACGATCTCGTGCCCGCGCTCCGCCATGGCGGCGACGTTACAACCACAGGGAGGGTGTCGGAGAACCCGCCCTACTGCGCGACGCGACGCACGCGAGCTGGCTTGTCCGACACCCTCCACGAGGACCTCACAGCAGCGGCTGGGTGCGGCCCGCCTCGGGGCGTACGGCGCTCGCCTCCTCCTCACGCGCGGCGCGGCGGCCGGCCGAGCCGGCGAGCAGCCGGTCGACCCTGATCAGCACGACGCCCACGAGCAGCCCCACTGCCAGGCTGTAGACCTCGGTCAGGACCACCTCGGTGAGCGTGAGCCGCGGGTCGGCCAGCACGTGCGCGATCGGCACCAGCCCCGCCACCCCGAAGGCGCAGGCCCACCAGCCCTGGCGCCGCCGCGCGCGCAGGTGGACGCCCCACAGGAGCATCGGGATGCCCAGGAGGGCCTGCATCGGCCTCGGGACGCCGCCGAGGCTGTCCTGGCTCCACTCGGCGGCGTCGAAGATCCAGGAGACGAACCCGGGGGTGCCGTAGAGCCGGAGCAGCTCGGCGTACGCAAGTCCCAGGGCGAGCACCGCTCCGCCGCCGACGATCACCACGATGCCGCGGCGGCCGAGCCCGTGCAGACCGGCGCCGAGGCGGTAGACCAGCACCACGACCATGAGCAGGGAGAGAGCGAGGGTCGTGTACTCGAAGCGGCCCAGCGCCAGGAGCGGGTGGAACCCGATGGCGGCCACGGCGCCGACAGCGGCCACCACGAAGGCGATCAGCACCTCGCGCACCGCCCGGGCGATGGTCACCGCGGGGGTCGTCAGCATCACCGCGAGCACCGCGCTGGTCGACGCCGTCAGTACCGCGGCCCCCGAGCGCACGGCCTCGCTGTCGGAGACCAGCACCACCGCCCCGATCGCCAGCGAGAGCGAGCTGAACACCACGGGGCGTCCGCCGGTGCGGACGGCGAGCGCCCAGACGTACGCGACGCTGACCGTGATCGCGCCGGCCGTCGAGGCCTCCTCGGGTGCCAGGTCGAGAGCGGACGCGACCAACGCCGCCAGACCGGCAGCGACGACGACGAGCCACGCGGTGACGGACAGCGGGCCGCGCACGAACTCGCCGACCGCCGATTTCCTCGACGGTTTCGTCGCCGCACGCCGACCGCCGCGAGGGGCGGGTCGGCGCTGCGTCTCGGGGGGGTTGGCGCGCGACACGGGGAGGAAGGCTACAACCGTCGATTGACCAGGCTGGGGTTGGTACGACGAGCCTGCTCGAGCCTCGCCCGGGTGAGCTCCGCCCTCAGGACGGTGGCGTCCGGCCCCGCCTCGGCGACCACGTCACCGAGCGGGTCGACCACCAGCGAGAACCCGGTGTAGCGGCCGGCCGGCTGGCCGACGGCCACGACGTACGCCGTGTTCTCGATGGCGCGGGCGCGGGCCAGGGTGCGCCAGTGGTCGGCCTTGCGCTCGCCGGCGACCCAGGCCGCCGGGACCACGAGCACCTCGGCGCCCGCGTCGACCAGGAGCCGCGACATCTCGGGGAAGCGCAGGTCGTAGCAGGTCATCAGGCCGACCTGGAACCCGCCGATCTCGACCACCGCCGCGGTCGGGTCGCCGGCGCGCACCGTGTCGGACTCGCGGTAGCCGAAGGAGTCGTAGAGGTGGACCTTGCGGTACGCCGCATCGACACCACCGCGGACCACGAGGGTGTTCCATGGCCGGGCGGGATCGTCGGAGACCTCGAACATGCCCGCGACGACCGTGGTGCCGTGCGCTGCCGCGGCCTTGGCGACGGCCGCGGCGAAGGGACCGTCGACCGCCTCGGCGTACGGCGAGAGATCGGAGCCCGGCTCGCCGAAGTCGCGCTGGAAAGCCTCGGGGAAGACGACCAGGTCGGTGTCGTCGGGGGTGAGTGCGGCGAGCGCCGCACGGTTGTCGGCGGGCTCGAGGCTCGCGGCGTGCTGGACGAGGGCCACGCGCAAGGGGCGGAGGGACTCGGTCACGTCCCCAACCTACGATCTCTGCATGGCGGCGGCGACTTCACGTGTGGGCTTCGCTGCCGTCGTGCTGTCCGGCGGAACCGGTGCCCGGTTGGGCGGCGCCGACAAGGCCGCCCTCGAGGTCGGCGGTCGGACGCTGCTGGAGCGCGCCCTGGCGGCCGTGGCCGGCGCCGCCGAGGTCGTCGTGGTGGGTCCGCCGGTCGGCATCGCACCGACCGCGGCGTCGGTGCGGTTCGTCGTCGAGGACCCGCCCGGAGGTGGACCCGCGGCCGGGCTGCTCGCCGGGGTCGGCGCACTCGCGCCCGGCACCGGGCTGGTCGTGGTCCTCGCGGTGGACATGCCGTACGTCGGACCCGCCACCGTGGCCCGACTTCTCGATGCTCTGGCCGGCGAGAGGACCGACGCGGTGGACGGCGCCTTCCTGGTCGACGAGGGTGGGCGGCGCCAGCTCGCGGGGGTGCTGAGGCCCGACCGGCTGCAGGCGCCTGACGACCCGCACGGGCTGCCGATGCACCGACTCCTCGACGGCCTGGCCCTCGTGTCGGTGCCGGCCGTGGGCCGTGAGGGCGTCGACGTCGACACCTGGACCGACCTCGGTGGGTGCTGAACCCTCCTCGGGGACTTGCGAGCGCACGGTCCCGCGTAGGACGGTGACCTGGTGAACCTGCACGACTGGATCGACGAGCTCTGCGACGTCCTCGACGTCGAGGCCGAGGTCGACGAGGCTCTGGTGCTGGACCTCGCCCGCGACGCCGCCCACAACGTCGAGCGCCGTGCGGCGCCCATCACGACGTACCTGCTCGGCTACGCCGCGGGCCTGCAGGGTGCGAACCCCGCTGCCATCGAGGCGCTGGCCGCGAGGGCGACGACCCTCGCACTCGAGTGGGACCGGCCGGCCGACGCTCCCGACCCCGACGACATCACCGACGAGGTCCCTGACGACAGCGGGGTCGACCACAGCACCGACCGCTTCGAGGATTGAGTCATGCGTGCCGTGGTGGCTGCCGAGGCCGGCGGCCCCGACGTCCTGTCCGTCGACGAGGTCGACGACGTCGCCGCGGGTCCCGGGGAGGTGCTGGTCCGGGTGGCGGCGGCCGGGCTCAACCGCGCCGACCTGCTGCAGCGGCAGGGCCGCTACCCGCCACCGCCCGGCGCATCACCACTGCTGGGCATGGAGTGCAGCGGGACGGTCGAAGCGCTCGGCTCCGGCGTGACCGGCTGGGCTGCCGGTGACGAGGTGTGCGCCCTGCTGACCGCCGGAGGGTACGCCGAGCTCGTGGCGGTCCCGGCCGGGCAGCTGATGCCCCTCCCCGACGGGGTCGACCTGGTCACCGCCGCCGCCCTGCCCGAGGTCGCAGCCACGGTGTGGGCGAACGTCTTCATGACCGCGCGCCTCCAGCACGGCGAGACCCTCCTCGTGCACGGCGGCGCAGGCGGCATCGGGTCGTTCGCGATCCAGCTCGCCCATGCCCTGGGGTCGCGGGTGCTCGCCACGGCCGGGTCAGCCGACAAGCTCGCACTGTGCCGTCAGCTCGGCGCCGACGTCGCGATCAGCTACCGCGACCAGGACTTCGTCGAGGCGGCGCGCACCGCGACCGACGGTGCCGGCGTCGACGTGGTCCTCGACAACATGGGCGCGGCGTACCTCGCCCGCAACGTCGACGCCCTCGCGCGCAACGGCCGGATCGTCGTGATCGGGATGCAGGGCGGGACCAAGGGCGAGCTCGACCTCGGGCGGTTGTTCGCCAAGAACGGCACCATCTCGGCGATGCTGCTGCGCCCCAGGCCGACGACCGAGAAGTCCGCGATCTGTGCCGCAGTCGTCGAGAACGTCTGGCCGCTGGTGGCCGACGGACGGGTGCGGCCGATGGTGCACGCGACGTACCCCCTCGCCGAGGCGGCGGCGGCCCACGCGTTGATGGAGAGCGGCGACCACTCCGGGAAGATCCTGCTCACGCTGTGACCTCTGGGCGCCCCGTAGGGTCTGGGCATGACGCAGAACCAGCCTGAGCCGACTCAGGGGCAGACGCCGGGGCAGGGCCTCGACGACGAGGCGACCGTGGTCATCGTCGGTCCCGACGGCCAGCCGGTCGCGAGGATGCCCGCCAGCGCGCTCGCCGCGGCCTCGGCCGAGAGCGGTTCCGGGGATGAGGACGACGAGGGGACGAACCTGACCAACCTCGTCGAGCAGCCGGCCAAGGTGATGCGCATCGGGAGCATGATCCGGCAGCTGCTCGAGGAGGTGAAGGCGGCTCCGCTCGACGAGGCCAGCCGCAGCCGCCTCAAGGAGATCCACCAGGCCTCCATCAAGGAGCTCGAGAGCGGCCTCGCGCCGGAGCTCGTCGAGGAGCTCGAGCGGCTCTCGCTGCCCTTCACCGAGGACGGCGTCCCGTCGGAGGGCGAGCTGCGCATCGCCCAGGCCCAGCTCGTCGGCTGGCTCGAAGGTCTCTTCCACGGGATCCAGACCGCGATCTACGCCCAGCAGATGGCCGCCCGCGCGCAGCTCGAGCAGATGCGCCGCCAGCTGCCCGCCGGTCCGGGCGCGATGCCCGGCCAGCCGCAGCGACCCGACCGCTCCGACGACGGCCCGGCCCAGCCCGGCTCGTCCGGCATGTACCTCTGACCCGCCGAGCAGACGCAACGTCACCGCCTCAGCACACGGACACGGTGAAACTGCGCCCGCTCGGCGGTGAAGTTGCGCCCGCTCGGCGGTGAAGTTGCGCCCGCTCGGCGGTGAAGTTGCGCCCGCTCGGCGAAACTAGCTGCGGCGCGAACCGGCGACCCGGACCAGCACCAGCCCGAGCAGGCCCACGATCGCGAGGGCGGCGCCCGGGGCAGCCACCCGGGTGACGCTGCGCGGCGCGGCCGTGTCGACGGCGGTGAGCTCGACGACGGGCGTCTCGCGCTCGGGTACGACGGAGCGTCCCTCGCCGAGCACCGTCACGACGTCGGCCTGGAGCTCGTCGCTCAGCGCCTCCGACCCGCCGCAGGCGGCGGCGCGGAAGCCGGTGTCGCGGGCCTTCGCGAAGAAGACGTACTCCGTGCCCGGCGGAAGGTCGCCCAGCCCGCACGCCGACTCGGCGCGGGGCGAGGTGACCTTGACCGTGTCGGTGACGACGGTGCCGTCCTCCTTCCAGACCTGGTCGACGTCGACGACGTAGGTGACCACGCCCTTGACCCGGCCGCTCTCGTCGGGCGCCGGCTTGCGGGTCTCGCGGACGGTGCCGCTGAAGACCGCGTCGGCGCCGTCGGCGTGCTCCTGCGTGGTCTGGTCCTGGCAGGTGCAGGCGGCCTGGACGGGCGCGGCGGCCGTCCACACCAGGATGCCACCCACGAGCAGGACGAGGCTCGCGAGCACGCCGACGCGGACCGCCACCCTCTCGACCATGCCGGCAAGCCTACGCAGAGGACCCTTCCAGCCCGAAGATCGCGGCGAGGGTGACGGCGACGCCGTCGTCCTCGTGGTGGGGGGCCACGTGGTCGGCGACGGCGATCACGCTCGGGTGGGCGTTGGCGACGGCGTACGACGTGCCGGCCCACTCGAGCATCGGCAGGTCGTTGGGCATGTCACCGAACGCCACGACGTCGCGCGCCTCGACGCCGAGCTCGTCGGCCACCACGGCCAGGGTCGACGCCTTGGTGACGCCGGGGGCGCTGATCTCCAGCAGCGAGGTGTCCGACGACCAGGTGATGACGGCAAGGTTGCCGACGGCGTCGGCCGCCAGGTCCCAGAACTCCTGCGGCTCGAGCTCCTCGTGCCGGGCCAGCAGCTTGATCGTCCCCGACCCGATGATGTCCTCCAGCGTCCCGCGCAGGCTGCCCTTGGGGACGGGGTAGCGCTCCAGGTACGTCGTCTCCAACGCCATCCCGTCGACGGTCTCCACTGCGAACGACGACCCGGGCACGCGCTCCCGGATGGTCCGCGCGACCGCGAGCACCGCCTCGCGCTCGAAGGCCCGCTCGCGCCAGGGCCGGTGCCGGTGGACGTCCCAGACCAGACCGCCGTTCGACACGACCGCCAGCCCGTGGGCGCCGACATGCTCGAAGACCTCCTCGGTCCACCGCAGCGGCCGTCCCGTCACGAACACGAGCGGCACGTCGAGGTCGTCGAGCGCGCGCAGCACCTCGGTGGTGTACGCCGAGACGGAGCCGTCGCGACGCACGAGCGTCCCGTCGAGATCGGTGGCGACCAGGGTGGGCAGACTCGTGGGCAGGCTCACCCGAGGTCTCGCACGGTCAGCGTCACCGTCAGGTCGTCGCCCTCTTCGACGTGCTCGGCAGCCCGCACCGCCTTCTTGATCGGCAGCACGTAGCAGCCCGAGGCGGCGTCGGGGAACACGCTGGTCTCCCAGCGCGACCCGCCCGCCTCCACCGAGACCCGCACCGACCCGAAGCCGCGCGGCGGCGCCGCCAGCCCGTCGCGGATGTCCTGGCTGTCGTCGAGGGGCACCGTGACGAAGCACCACGAGCCCGGCTCGGCGATGCCCTCCTTGGCCTGCCACTGCCACAGCGGCGCGGTAAAGGTGTAGGACGCCGTCACAGCGTCTCCGGGGCGCGCCGCTCCTGCTCCGCACCCGCGTCGGGAACGGGGACCGGCGGGAACCACCGGGAGATCTCGAGGGCGGCGCCGTCGTCGTAGACGGTCTCGGTGACGTCGTCGGCGGCGTCGAGCACCTCCTGGACCGCCTGCCCCATCGCGACGCCGCGGCCGGACCACTCCAGCATCTCGATGTCGTTGCGCCCGTCGCCGATCGCCAGGACGTCGGCCGCGACGATGCCGAGCTCCCCAGCCACGTGCTCGAGGCCCGAGGCCTTGCTGACACCCATGGGAGCGAGGTCGAGCCAGGCGGTCCACCCGACGACGTAGTCGGTGCCGTGCAGGCCGAGACGGCCGGCGAGCTCCACGAAGTCGTCGGCCGTCGCGTCGGGGTCGCGGATGATGACGCGGCTGACCGGACGGGCGACCATCTGGTGGACCGAGGTGATGAACTGGACGCCGCTGAGCTCGCCGTGCGGGAACGGCTTGCTCACCCGGTAGCCACGGCCGCGCTCCTCGACCGCCACCCGCGCCTTGGGGTGGTGGCGCAGCACCGCCTCGACCGCTGGCGCCGCGTCGAAGGTGACCTCGTGGACGATCTCCACCGGCGAGTAGCGGAAGACCACCGCGCCGTTGGACGCCACGACCCAGAGCCGGTCGGCGTCCTGGCCCGGCAGGTCGAAGAGGTCGGCGATCCGGGTCATGCCGTGGGGCGACCGGCCGCTGGCCAGCACGATGTGCGCCCCGGCGTCGTGGGCGCGGCGCACCGCGTCGTACACGGCCTCGGGGATCACCTCGTAGGTCTGCCCGGCGCCCTCGATCCACTTCAGCAGCGTGCCGTCGATGTCGAGCGCGATCAGGCGAGGTTGCCAGGTCTCCTCCTGGTTTCGAGACGGTCGCTGCGCGACCTCCTCAACCAACGGAGACCGGCTTCAGCACATCGGTGCCGCCCAGGTGCGGCCGCAGCGCTTGAGGTACGACGACCGACCCGTCCTCCTGCTGGTGGGTCTCGAGGATCGCGACGATCGCGCGCGTCATCGCGCAGAGGGTGCCGTTGAGGGTCGCGATCGGCTTGGTCTCGCCATCGAAGCGACCGCGGGTGTCGAGCCGCCGGGTCTGGAAGTCGGTGCAGTTGGACGTCGACGTGAGCTCGCGGTACTTGCCCTGCGTGGGGATCCACGCCTCGCAGTCGAACTTGCGCTGCGCCGAGAGCCCGAGGTCACCCGCGGCCACGTCGATGACGCGGTAGGCGAGCTCGAGCTTGTCGAGGAACTCCTTCTCCCACCCCAGCAGGCGCTGGTGCTCGGCGAAGGAGTCCTCGATCGTCGCGTAGACGAACATCTCGACCTTGTCGAACCAGTGCACCCGGATGATGCCCTTGGTGTCCTTGCCGTGCGAGCCGGCCTCCTTGCGGAAGCACGGGCTGAACGCGGCGTACCGCAGCGGCAGGGCGCCGCCGTCGAGGATCTCGTCGGAGTGGTACGCCGCCATCGGCACCTCCGACGTGCCGACGAGGTAGAGGTCCTCACCCTCGATCCGGTAGACGTCGTCGGCGGCCTGGCCGAGGAAGCCGGTGCCGTCCATCGCCCGCGGCTTCACCAGTGACGGTGCGATGACCTGGGTGAAGCCGGCGTTGCGGGCCTGCTCCATCGCGAGGTTGATCAGGGCGAGCTCGAGCTGCGCGCCCACACCGGTCAGGAAGTAGAACCGGCTGCCCGACACCTTGGCGCCGCGCTCGAGGTCGATGGCGCCCAGCATCTTGCCGAGCTCGATGTGGTCGCGCGGCTCGAAGTCGAACTCCCGTGGCGTGCCGATCGTCTCGAGCACGACGAAGTCGTCCTCACCCCCGGCCGGCGCCTCGTCGGCGGCCAGGTTGGGGATCGACATGACCGCGTCGTGCCACTCCTGCTCCGCCGCGACCTGGGCGGCCTCCGCCTCCTTGACGTCGGCGGCCAGCGTCCTGGTCTGGGCGAGCAGGGTCTGCTTCTCCTCGCCCTGTGCCTGCGGGATCAGCTTGCCGAGCTGCTTCTGCTCGGCCCGCTTGGCCTCGAACGCGCCGATGGCGGCGCGGCGGGCGGAGTCGGCGGCGAGGGCCCGGTCCACGACGTCGGAGGAGAGTCCCCGCTTGGCCTGGGCGGCGCGTACGCGGTCGGGGTCGTCTCGCAGGACACGTGGGTCGATCATGTTCCCCAACCTAGTGGCCACTGTCTGCGGCGGCCGACGCGGAGCACGTCAGACAGCCACCCCCGCGGATGAACGGACGGCGACCCGCGGACGGCATAATCCCTGCGCGTGACCGAACGCAAGCGCCTCATGCCTTTGCTGTGGGCCGCCCTGTGCGCGCTCGGGTTCACCATCCTCGCGGTGCTGGTCACGCGCGACCGCTCGCCCCTGGACTCCGTGGACCAGATCGGCAAGGCCGGCGAGGACTGGGCCGACGACCACACCGTGCTGGTCGACGTGCTGCGCTGGGTCGAGATCCTCTTCGGTGGAGTCGTGATGGCCGTCATCACGACGCTGCTGGCCGTGATCCTGCTCGCCCGCCGCCACCGGCGCGCGATGGTGTTCGCGGTCGTGTCGATGATCGCGACCTCCCTGCTGACCACGGGGTTCAAGCTGTGGCTCGGGCGCAACCGACCCGACTGGCAGACCGTCGACTTCGACGCCCTCTCCACGCGGTCCTTCCCGTCGGGCCACGCGTCGTCGATCGCGGCCTTCGTCGGCGTCCTCATCGTGCTCACCTGGATCTTCGTACGCCGCTCCAGCATGCGCCGGGCGATCATCGTGGCGCTCCTCCTGGTCTGGCTGATGGTCTGCTTCGACCGGGTGCTGCTGGGTCGGCACTTCCCCACCGACGTCATCGCCGGCTCGCTGCTCGGCGCCGCCGTCGTCCTCGTCTGCATGGTGGTGATCGACCCGTGGCCGCGCGGGCACGCCGAGAAGGTCGAGCCGCTGGCGATCGTCGTCCCGTCGACCCGCCAGCTGTCGGTAGTGCTCAACCCGATCAAGGTCGAGGACGCCGGGCAGTTCCGCACGCTCGTGGACTCGATGGCCCAGGAGTCGGGCTGGGGCAGCCCGCGCTGGCACTACACGACCATCGAGGATCCCGGCACCGGCATGGCCGAGGCGGCGTCGATCGAGGGAGCCGACCTCGTGCTCGTCTGCGGCGGAGACGGCACGGTCCGCGAAGTGTGCGCCGAGCTCGCCGGCACCGGGATCCCCGTCGGCATCATCCCCGCCGGCACGGGCAACCTGTTGGCGCGCAACCTCGACGTGCCGCTCTACCTGCGCTCGGCCATCGACGTCGCCCTCAACGGCCAGGACCGGGCCATCGACATGGTCGAGGTGTCCGGCGACGGCTTCGAGGACACCCACTTCATGGTGATGGCCGGCATGGGCTTCGACGCCGCGATCATGGAGGGCGTCAACGAGGACATCAAGGCGAAGGTGGGCTGGTTCGCCTACGTCATCTCCGGGGTGAAGTCGCTGATGTTCCCGGCGCAGCGCATCGAGCTCTCCGTCGACGACGGCGAGTTCACCCGGCACCGCGCGCGCACCGTGGTCGTGGGCAACGTCGGCTTCCTCCAGGCAGGGATGCCGCTGCTGCCCGACGCCGCCATCGACGACGGACTCCTCGACATCGTCATCCTGCACCCGCGCAACTTCTTCTCCTGGATCCCGCTGGCCTGGCGGGTGCTGCTCAAGGTCAAGCACACCGACGAGCTGGTCGACCGCAAGGTCGGCGCGTCGGTCGTCATCCGGTCGAGCCAGGAGACCCCGCGTCAGCTCGACGGCGACTCGATCGGCTCGGGCCGGGAGTTGCGGATGAAGGTCGTGCATGGTCGAGTCTTGGTCCGTGTCCCTCGCTGAGCAGCAGCCCGACGACCAGCCCCACGACGTACGGCGCGCTGATCCGCACCTCTCCGAGACCGACCGCGACTGGTGGAAGTCGGCCGTCGTCTACCAGGTCTACCCACGCAGCTTCGCCGACAGCGACGGCGACGGGGTCGGTGACCTCGGTGGCATCCTGGCGCACCTCGACCACCTGGAGCTTCTCGGCGTCGACGTCGTCTGGCTGAGCCCGGTCTACCGGTCTCCGATGGCCGACAACGGCTACGACATCTCCGACTACGAGGACGTCGACCCGCTGTTCGGCTCCCTGGAGCAGCTCGACGAGCTGATCGCGGAGCTGCACGCACGCGGGATGAGGCTGGTGATGGATCTCGTCGTCAACCACACCAGCTCGGCGCACGCGTGGTTCGCCGAGTCGCGCTCGTCGACCGACAACCCCAAGCGCGACTGGTACTGGTGGCGCTCGCCGCGTCCCGGCCACGTGCCCGGCACGCCCGGCGCCGAGCCGGCCAACTGGGGCTCGGCGTTCTCGGGTCCTGCGTGGACGTACGACGAGGCCACCGGCGAGTACTACCTGCACCTCTTCGCCCCCGAGCAGCCCGACCTCAACTGGGAGAACCCGGAGGTGCGGCAAGCGGTCTACGCGATGATGCGTCGCTGGCTCGACCGCGGCGTCGACGGCTTCCGGATGGACGTCGTCAACCTGCTCTCCAAGGTGGTCGGCGAGCCCGACGAGCTGGGTCGACCGACGCTGCCCGACGGCCTCATCGGCGAGCGGCACCCCCTCGGGGCCGGCGTCATCGACACCACCAAGTACGGCGACACCTCGGGCTTCGTGCTCAACGGGCCACGGATCCACGAGTTCCTCCAGGAGATGCACCGCGAGGTCTTCGCGGGCCGCGCGCCCGGGCTGCTCAACGTCGGGGAGACGCCGGGCTGCCCGATCGAGGAGGCGGTGCTCTACACCGACCCGGCACGCGGCGAGCTCGACATGGTCTTCCAGTTCGAGCACGTCGACATCGACTCCGGCCCGCGCGGCAAGTGGGACCTGCAGCCGCTCTCGATGCTGCAGCTCAAGCAGTCGCTGGGCCGCTGGCAGGACGGCCTCGCCGAGGTCGGCTGGAACAGCCTCTACCTCGGCAACCACGACCAGCCGCGCTGCGTGAGCCGCTTCGGCTCCGACGACCCCGAGCACCGCGAGCAGTCGGCCAAGGCACTGGCCACCGTGCTGCACCTGCACCGCGGGACGCCGTACGTCTACCAGGGCGACGAGCTGGGCCTGCCCAACGTCGGCTTCACCTCGCTCGACCAGCTCCGCGACGTCGAGTCGCTCAACCACTACGCCACGGCGATCGCGCGTGGCGAGTCGCCCGCGTCCGTCATGGCCGCGCTGTCGTACAAGGGCCGCGACAACGCCCGTGTCCCGATGCCGTGGGACTCCTCTCCGGGGGCGGGCTTCTCCACCGGTACGCCGTGGCTCCAGCTCCACCCGCTGTCGGCGTCGGTCAACTCCGCCGCCCAGGTCGACGACCCCGACTCGGTGTTCTCCCACTACCGCCGGCTGATCTCGTTGCGGCACGACGAGCCCTGCGTCGCCCACGGGACGTTCCGGATGCTGCTGGCCGATCACGAGGAGCTGTACTGCTTCGAGCGCGAGTACGCCGGCACCCGGCTGCTCGTCGTCGCCAACCTGTCGTCGGTCGCCGGCGTCGTACCGGATCTGTCCGAGCTCTCGTCGTGGACTGCTGCCGAGCCGCTGGTGCTCTCGGTGCCGGGCTCGTCGGTGTCGGGCTCGTCTCCCGCTCCTGCAGATCCGCTGGCTGCCTGGGAGTCCCGGGTCTACCGGCTCGGGTAACCGGTAGACCCGGGCGACGGCGGCTCCTGCTGGAGCCGCCGCCGGCTCTTGCGCGGGCCTAGCGTGTCGGCCGCAGCGAGGGCGCCGAACCCAGCCGCCCAGCAGGCCGCGCCCAGAGCCCAATCCGCCATCCCCCGCGGCGTGTAGCTGAGCACCGTGGCCGCGATGAGCACGCCTCCGACGGCTGCCAGCACCGCCAGCCGGCGGAGGGGACGCCCAGGTGCGGGTGACAGGCCGAGCGCCAGCCCTTGCGTCGTCGTACCGCTCCCACTCGCCGGACAGCTGGGCTGCCGAACCCAAGACGCCTAGCGTCATCAGCATCTGGACGGACTCGCCATCGCCACCGCCGGTCACGACGAACACGATCGCCAGGCTCGCCCACACGGTTGCGCTGCCGAGCAGAGCGCGGCCGATGAACCTGCGTCGGTTCTCCACAGTTGTACTCCTGTCTCTGATCAGGGCGGAGGCGAGCAGACTTTGCCGGGACTCGAGAGGCGGTGCCACCCAGCTCGGTGGACGAACTCGCTGAGGGCCCCGCCAGACGGCCTGGCGATGCACACCGCGCCCACGACCCACATCAGGGCCAGGGGACCGAAGACCGGTCCCACGCGAGGCATCGTCAGCATCCCTCGGCTTTGATCGGAGCAAGCGGCAGGCAGCGCATCGCGATGCCTAGTCCGTCAGCGGTGGCCGCGCCAGATCAAGAACTCGATCGCCTGCTGCTGCGCCAAGCCACGGTGATGCGAGCGAGCTCGCCGACGAGGACAGCGAGCGAGATGATCCCCGCGGTGACGTAGCTGCCCATGTTGTTCCCGCCGATCGCGGCAGATACTGCGAAGGCGACGGCGATCGTGAGGCTGACGAGCAGCCAATGTGTCCGAGGTCGTGTCAACAGCCAACGACCTTCGATCCGCTGAGGAATGGAGTTGCCACGATGCTCCACTTCGCCTCGACGCACTTTCCAGATGCCTTGGCGCTGCGGATGGCCGCGATGAACTCCGCACTTCTCGCCGCAAGGGTGATGATGCACGTCGTCTTGATGGCGGCGACGTACCAGGGACTCCACGGAATCTTCGAGCAGGCGGCGGTAATGCCGGCTGCAACCCCTGTCGCCCAATGGGTGCTGATGCTGAGAACCTCTGACTTCGAGAACGTGATGCAAACTGCCGTGAACCAGTTGCATAGCTCGATCGACGGGTCGGCGAGGACCGGGTAGGCGGCGCCGGAGCCCACGTGCTTGACGACCTGCACGAGCGCGTCGTCGACGATGGTGAAGTGCGTGGGGATCGCGCGGTCGTTGGCATCCTTCGCCCACGGAGCAGGGATGGTCGCCAACGTCGAGCCGTCGGCGCCAGCCACCTGGGCGCCGCCGTCTTCGGTGAGGGTCAGCTGCGCGCTAGCAGGGGCGTCGATCGGGAAGGCGTGCTCCTCGGGCGCGTCCGGTCCGCCGATCGCGACGAGGAACTGCGCGCCGCCGCCAGCCAGCGGGTTGACGGCGTACGACGTCGCGGCCGCGTCGTCCTGGAAGATGCTGACGCCGTCGCGCACCACCGAGGTGTCGCCGTCCGTGCGGGCAGACCGATGGCGAGGCCACTCTTCGCGGGTCCGAGCTGGACCGGTCGGGCGGGGTCGCGCGGGACCGTGACGGCGCCGCTGACGACGGCCTGCGGCGAGACCTCGCTCACCGGCGCGGTGTCGGGCACGAGCGTCGCCGGCGCCTCGGTCAGGGCCGCGATGACCTCGGCCGGCCGTGGCGCCTCGATCGGCGGCGCGTCCGTGGTTGCAACCGACGGCGGGACGTTGCCCGGCTCGGCCGCCTGACCGGGACTCAGGCCGACGAGGAGCAGCGGGAGGACGAGAGCGGGCGTGAGCCGTCGTACGAGAGTGCGCATCAGGTGGGATCTGCCTTCCGGAGATGGAGTTGCGAGCCGCTCGGGAGCGGGTAGCAACGGACCGTAGGGATCGCCCGCGCAGGCGCACAAACAACTGGGCACAACTGGCGGATTCTCTTCATGTAACGCGCCGTTACTGACTGATCCGCGCCCACCGACGGGGGTGCCATGAGCTGGTAACGGCGCGTTACATGTGCGGGCGTCGGCGCACCGAGTAGCGGGCCAGGTCACGGGCGTCGGTGCCGAAGCGGCGGCAGGTGTCGGCGTACTCCCGCAGCAGCCTGGCCTTGGCGGTGGGTCTCCCGGAGAACAGGTCGGCGTAGGTGATCCGCGAGACGCCGAGCTTGAAGCCGGTGACGACGTCCTGCCGCTGCTTCTCGGCCCACAGTGCCTGCGCGGGATCTTCGGCGAGGCCGCCGTCGGCGCGGGCGACGGACTTCAGCCGGCCGTCGAGCTCGAAGACGTGCCGCCCGACCCGCAGGTCGCACCACACGGTGCGGTGGCCGTCGGTCAGGCCCGCGTCGACGATCGGCCGGCCGATGCCGAGCTCGAGCACGAGCACCCGGCCGGCCGACTCGAACGCGTTGGCCGCTCCCGCATCGGCCATCGCCACGACCTCGCGGACGGAGCGGACGTGGCGCCAGCTCGACATGGCGGCGACGGCGTCCTCGAGCGCGGTGCGGGGTACGCCGCGGCGCAGCACCGCGTCGCAGGCCGCCACGCCGTTGGTGAACCCGTGCTCCCGGGCCACGTCGACCGCGGTGCGGGCCGGATCGAGGCACGGCAGCCCGTCGACGACCGTCGCCTGGTGCTCCGCGAAGCGCGCGCCGTGGTGCTTGATCCCGGCCTTCGTCCGGTCGCCGACGACGCGCGGCCGGGTGACGTGGACGAGCTCGCCCGCCGGCGGGAGCAGCCCGATCGCGTGCAGCAGCGCCGCCGAGTCGTGGCTGAACCAGTGGTCGAGCTCGAGCACGAGGTGAGCCGCACGCAGCCGGAGCAGAGGCCGGCCGCGATGCGGGTCAGCCGCGGCCCACACCTCGCCGTCGGCGTACACACCCCGTCGGATCCGCACCCAGCTGCCGGCCTGCACCAACCGCTCGACCTGGCGGGGCGTGAGGTCGTGCGCGGTCGCCTGGCGCCCCAGCACGAGACCGTGCTGCCGGGCGATCAGACCGAGAAGACGAGGGCGCATCCGGCCAGGGTCGGCGCCGCCGGCCCCGGGCGGCTCGGCCAGGATCGGCGGCTGGGGACGGGCGCCCGCGTGCGTGGGCTGTGGACGCGAGGCGGGCCGCCCACGTCACATGTAACGCCCTGTTACCAGCTCGTCCCACCCCCGTCGGCGGGCGCAGATGACCCGGTAACAGGGCGTTACATGTGGACGGCCCCTCAGGGCCGCGCGTTGACGATCGCCTCCTCCTCCTCGGGCGAGAGCTGCTGGTCGGAGGTCCATGCGGAGACCGACTTGGCATAGGAACGGCTGTCGGACCGGCCGGCGATCGAGGTGAGGACGACGCCGTGGCCGGCCTGGTCCAGCAGGGCCAGCGACCAGGAGAGATGGCCGCCCATGTCGCCGAAGGCGTCGTAGCGCACGACCGCGAGGTGGCGAAGGGCGTCAGCGCCCTCGGCGCGCAGGGCAGCCACCTCCTGACGCAGGCCGTGCACGTCCTCGGGCAGCGCGTCGACGCCGAGACGCCGGCGCGCGGACGCCTGCCTGCGCAGCGAGATCACCGAGAAGGCCACGGCCACCAGCGCGAGCACGAGGGCAAGGGCAGCGAGCACGGTCGGCATGCGCACGACCATAAGGAGGAGAGCGCCCACGAGGAGGGCGCAGCGCCGGGGCGCGGCGTACGACGTGGGAAACTGGGGCCCGTGACGACCGCGCGCGAGACCGGACGCATCGCCTACCAGGGCGAGCCTGGCTCCAACTCCCACCTGGTGTGCACCGAGGCCTACCCCGACTGGGAGGCGATGGCGTGCGCGTCGTTCGAGGACGTCTTCGCAGCGGTGGAGAACCACCAGGCCGACCTCGCGCTGATCCCGATCGACAACAGCCTGGCCGGCCGCGTCGCCGACATCCACCACTTCCTGCCGACCTCCGACCTGCACATCATCGGCGAGCACTTCCTCCGCATCCGGTTCGCGCTGATGGCGCTGCCCGGAGCGACCACCCAGACCATCAAGACGGTGCACAGCCACGTGCACGCGCTCGGCCAGTGCCGGCGGATCATCCGCGAGCACGACCTCCAGCCCGTGATCTCCGGCGACACCGCCGGTGCGGCGCGCGAGGTCGCCGAGGCCGGCGACCCCACGCAGGCGGCGATCGCGCCCCCGCTCGCGGCGGCGATCTACGGCCTCGAGATCCTCGCCGACGACGTCGAGGACGAGGACCACAACACGACGCGGTTCGTCGTCCTGTCCCGCGAGCTCGTCCGCGCCGCGCAAGGCAACGGGCCGGTCGTGACGTCGTTCGTCTTCAACGTCCGCAACCTGCCCGCGGCGCTCTACAAGGCGCTCGGCGGGTTCGCCACCAACGGCGTCAACATGACCAAGCTCGAGAGCTACATGGTCGGCGGGCACTTCGCGGCCACCCAGTTCCTCGCCGAGGTCGACGGACACCCCGACGACGACGGCGTACGCCGCGCGCTCGAGGAGCTGGAGTTCTTCACCACCGACGTACGGATCCTGGGCGTCTACCCCGCCGACCCGGGGCGCCGGGAATGACGCGCCAGCCCATCCGGCTCGGCGTCGTCCTGCGGCCTCAGATCGCACCTGAAGGGCTCCGGGACGCCGTCGTCCGCTGCGACGAGGCCGGCGTCGACGACGTCTGGCTGTGGGAGGACTGCTTCCTCGGCGGGGGCATCAGCACCTCGGCGGCCGCACTCGCCTGGTCGACGCGGGTCCGGGTCGGGCTCGGACTCATGCCCGTGCCGTTCCGCAACCCGGCGCTGGCTGCCATGGAGATCGCGGCACTCGCCCGGATGTTCCCGGGGCGGTTCGCGCCGGCGATCGGGCACGGCGTACTCGACTGGATGGAGCAGACGGGCGTCCGCGCCGCCTCTCCGCTGACCCTGCTGCGGGAGAACACGGCGGCGATCCGCGCGCTGCTGCACGGCCGCAGGGTCACCAGCGACGGCCGCTACGTCCACCTCGACGACGTCGGTCTCGACTGGCCGCCCGCCGACGTACCCCCGCTGCTGCTCGGCGCCCGCGGCGACAAGACCCTCGCGCTGGCCGGCGAGCTCGGCGACGGGGTCGTCCTCGCCGACGGTGACGACGAGCACCGCGACCTGACCGGCGACCGGGTCGTGCGCTCGCTGGCGATCGCCCTGGAGGCCCGCGCCGCGAGCCCTCTGGCCGACCACCCCTTCCACGTCGTCGCGTACGTCGGACTCGGCGACCGTGACCCGGCCGACCGCGCCAGCGAGCTGGTCGACGCCGGCGCGACCGTCCTGGCCTTCAGCCCCGACGGCGACGCGCCTGACCCTGCGGTCGCCCTGGCCGCGGTCGAGGCCGCCCGCACGGTGCTCTGACCCACCAGGAAGACTGACCCACGTGGATCTCGCGGTCGTGGCGCTGACCTTCGGCGCCATCTTCATCGTCGAGCTCCCCGACAAGACCTTCCTGGCCACGCTGGTGCTCTCCACCCGCTACCGGCCGCTCCTGGTCTGGATCGGCGTCGGCCTCGCGTTCACGGTGCAGACCGTCGTCGCCGTCGCGCTCGGCCACGCCGCGTCGTTCCTGCCGCAGACGGCGGTGCATGTGCTGGCGCTGGCGATGTTCCTGGTCGGCGCGGTGATCCTGTTCCGCGAGGGGCGCGCACACCAGGCGGCGTCGGAGGACGAGTTCGCCGACAAGGCCACGCCCGCGACCGGCTGGCGGGCCGTGCTGGCGAGCTTCCTCGTGCTCTTCGCCGCCGAGTGGGGCGACCTGTCCCAGCTGCTCACGCTCACCCTGGTGGCGCGTTACGAGGACCCGGTCAGCGTGTTCGTCGGCGCGCTCGGAGCACTGCTCACGGTCAGCGCGATCGCGTGCCTGACGGGCCGGGCGCTGATGCGCTGGGTCTCGCTGCACGTGCTGCACTACGTCGGAAGTGGTGTGTGTCTCGTGCTGGCGGCCATAACGGCGTACGAGCTGGTGCGTTGACCCTGGTGTGACCGGCATCTTCGACGCCCTCTCCGCGAAGGACGCCCGGCAGGTCAAGGCCGCCGGGACCGCCGTCCGCCTGCCCGCGGACTGGTCGCCCATCCACGAGAAGACCCCCGCCGACAAGGCCTACCTCCTGCTCTCGGGCGAGGCGTCGGTGCGCCGCGGCGGCCGGGAGGTCGCCACCCTCGGCCCCGGCGACGTGTTCGGGGAGGCGGGCCTGGTCAACCGCAAGCTCCGCAACGCCTCGATCGTCACCACGACCCCGGTGCAGGCGCTGCACTTCACCGCCGAGCAGCTGGAGCGGCTGTGCGCGCAGGTCCCGGCGTTCCGCGACGCCCTCGACCGCGCTGCCCACGAGCGGCTCGGCACGACGTAGCGGCGACGGTGAGCCGGGAGGGAGCCGGGCTCGACGTCCGGGCACTGGAGGAGACGGCGCTCGGCGCCGCGCTCCGCTTCACGCGCGTCGAGGTGTCCGAGAAGGCCGGCGTTCCGCTCCAGGACGCCGAGGAGCTCTGGCAGCAGCTCGGCTTCCCGCACGCCGGCGACGACGACGTCGCGTTCACCGAGGCCGACGTCGAGGCGCTCACGCTGACCCGCGAGCTGGTCGACCTCGGCGTCCTCACCGCCGACAGCCGGGCCGCGCTGGTGCGCACGTGGGGTCGCAGCTTCGCGCGGTTGGCGGAGTGGCAGGTCGGCCTGCTCACCAGCATCGCGGTCGAGGACGACGAGCCGGCCTCGGTGGTCGGCGACCTCACCGAGAAGGTGCTGCCGAACGTCGAGCGCCTCCAGTCCTACGTCTGGCGCCGGCACCTGGCCAGCGCGGTCGGTCGCCTGCTCGAGCAGGGGGGCGACGCGTCAGTCACCCAGGCGGTCGGGTTCGTCGACATCGTGGGATTCACCGGCCGCAGCCGTCAGCTCGACGAGACCGACCTGGTGGCCCTGGTCGAGAGGTTCGAGGACCTGCTCACCCGCAGCGTCGTCGAGGCCGGCGGCCGCGTCATCAAGACGATCGGCGACGAGATGCTCTACGTCACCGACTCCCCCGCCGCGGCCGGTGAGATCGCCCTGGCTGCCTGCGAGCGCGGATCCGACCCCGACGACGCCTTCCCGCAGGTGCGGGCCGGGGTGGCGTACGGCGACGTCGTCACCCGGCTCGGTGACGTGCTCGGTCCGACGGTGAACGTCGCCGCACGGCTCACCTCCGTCGCCCGGCCGGGCACGGTACTGGCCGACCGGGGCACCCACGACGCGCTGAGGGCGTCGACCGACGGCGACGGGGACGACGCGGCGCCGTACGCCGACGGCGGTGGCTTCCGGCTCCGGCGCATCCCGCGCACGTCGGTGAAGGGGTACTCCCGCCTCGAGGCCTGGGCAGTCCGGCGGCCGGGCTGACCCGGTCGAAGTCCCCGGCGAGCCGGGGACTTCGGCGCTTCTCGGCCAACATGTCACCCGAGAAGCGAGCAATCCCCCGGCGGGCCGGGGACTTCGGCGACCGGGGCCGTGCGAGCGCCCGACGAGGGCGTTAGGGTCCGACGCATGGTGAGCGCGAAGGACCATGCACGTCCCCACGGCGCCGACAGCGAGGTCGGCCGGCTGCAGACGGTCATGCTGCACCGGCCCGGGCTGGAGCTGAAGCGCCTGACGCCGCGTAACAACGACCGGCTGCTGTTCGACGGGGTGCCGTGGGTCGCGCGGGCGCAGGACGAGCACGACGCCTTCGCGGAGGCCCTGCGAGCGAGGGACGTGGAGGTCGTCTACCTGACCGACCTGCTGACCGAGACCTTCGCCGAGGCCGAAGCTCGCCACGACGCCATCACCAAGGCGCTGGAGAGCCTGCACATCGGCGACACCCTGCGGCGCTACCTCACCACGCTGCTGCACGAGGCCGCGCCGGAGGAGCTGACGACGTACCTGACCGCGGGCATCCGCAACGACGAGGTCGGCGGCGGCTTCGGCCTGGTGACCTCACTGCTCGACAGCCACGACTTCCTCATCGACCCGCTGCCCAACCTGCTGTTCACCCGCGACTCCAGCGTGTGGATCCGCGACCGGGTGGCCGTCACCAGCCTGGCGATGCCCGCGCGGTCGCGCGAGACCCACCTGACCGAGCTGATCTACAGCCGCCACCCGCGCTTCGTCGGCACCGAGCGCATCCACGGCTGGCACCACGAGCACGTCGAGGGTGGCGACGTGCTGCTGCTCGCGCCCGGCGTGATCGCCGTCGGCGTCGGCGAGCGTACGACGCCTGCAGGCGCCGAGCGGCTGGCCCGCCAGGTCTTCAACGCCGGGCTCGCGCACACGGTCCTCGCCGTGCCGATCGCCCAGGAGCGGGCCACGATGCACCTCGACACGGTCTGCACGATGGTCGACGTCGACAAGGTCGTGATGTACCCCAACGTCGCCCACCACCTCCAGGCCTGGGCAGTCACGCTGGTTGGTGGCGCCGACGCACCCGACGACACCGACCTCGAGCTGCATGTCGCCGCCGCGGAGCCGTTCCTCGTGGCCGCCGCCAAGGCCATGCAGATCGACACGTTGCACCAGATCGACACCGGTCTCGACCCCGTCACCGCCGAGCGGGAGCAGTGGGACGACGGCAACAACACCCTCGCGCTCGCCCCGCGGGTGGCCGTGGCCTACGAGCGCAACGACGAGACCAACGACCGGCTCGAGGAGTCGGGCATCGAGGTCGTGAAGATCGCCGGGTCCGAGCTGGGCTCGGGCCGCGGGGGGCCCCGCTGCATGTCCTGCCCGATCTCGCGCGCACCGCTTGAGGTCTAGCACGTCGCCGAGCGGGCGCAGGTTCACCGGAGGAGCGAAGCGGGGGAAGGTGAACGTGCGCCCGCTCGGCGACCTCGGATATGGCAGGTTCACCGGAGGAGCGAAGCGGGGGAAGGTGAACCTGCGCCCGCTCGGCGACCTCGGATATGGCAGGTTCACCGGAGGAGCGAAGCGGGGGAAGGTGAACGCTGCGCCCGCTCGGCGACCTCGGAAAATGGCAGCGCCCGGTCGTTGCTGACGGGGGAGGCAACAACGACCGGGCAAAGCAAAACCTACGGGATGGTTGACCGTTGCACAACAGTCGCGAACTGTTTGGCGAAGGTTTGCGAGAGAGTTCCGAAGGTCGGTTCGGGTCGTCCGTTTAACGGATCGTGACCTGCCTGTTGGCCAGCCCGTTGCGGGCCGAACGCTCCTCCGACGACAGCGGCGCGGTGTCCGCCAGCGCCTCGTCCAGGGCCGTGCGGAACGCCGCCGCAGGCTCCTCCAGGGCCTCGGCGCCGGTGCCGGACTCGAGGTCCCAGACCGGCACCAGGAGACCGTGGGCGCGGAACATCCCGACCAGCCGCGAGTCCGGCACGAGCTGGTCGCGGCCGGCCGCATGCAGCCGCGCCAGCGCGTCGAGCGCGTCGGCCTCGGGCTCGGGGAGCACCCAGCGCAGGTGCTCCTTGGTGGTCACGTCGGTCCAGTACGCCGCGTCGACCGAGCTCAGCCGGGCGCTCGGCGAGGCTGAGGCGTCGGCCTGCTCGAGGGCGGCCTGCAGCTCCGCGGTCTGGTCGTCGACGTCGGCGACCCACCAGGCGAAGCCGTCGTGCACGGTGACGTCGAGGTGGTCGCCGCTGACCAGGTCCTGCAGGCGTGGACCGGGGCCCGGAGAGTCGGTGAGCCCGACGACGCCGGGCTCCGCGTCGAGCGCCTTGAGCAGCACCGCACCGAGGTCGCGCGCCGGGTCACCGAAGTTGTGCTGCACCTGGAGCCCGAGCCACACGGCTCCCGAGTCGCGCACCATCGCGGGCGCGGCCGTCGGGAGCAGGGTGCCGAGCAGGACCTCGCGGCCGGCGTACGCCGGGTCCTTGAGCGTCAGCGGAGCGGTCGCCGAGGGCACGAGCTCGCGCAGGGCGACCACGTCGCGCTCGCCCGGCAGACTCTCGAACGGCCGCGCGACGTAGACCTGGGCGCCGCCGTCGGCCGACCCGTGGCAGTGCTTGTAGCGGCGTCCCGACCCGCAGGGGCACGGCTGACGTGGACCGACCGCGCCCTCGGCCGGCGCCGCGGACGACGGGGTGCGGGACTTGCTGCGGGAGCGCTTCGCCATGCGGCGAACCTATCGGGCAGCCAGTGGCCACCGACTGGTGCGGGGGTGTGGTCGGTTAGCGGGTGGCTGGCCGCGTACTAACCGACCACAGCACCGCGGCAGTCAGCTGCCGGGCGCCTCCGCCGCCCCCGCATCGAGCAGATCGAGCATCATGCCGGGCCGGTCGGTGATCACCGCCTTGACGCCGTAGCGCCGGCAGACCTCGAGGTCCTCGGCGGTGTTGACCGTCCACACGTGGATGTCGCGGCCGGTGTCGGCGAGCCGCCTCGCGAACGTGGGCGACCCCCGCAGCAGGTCGACACCGGGTCCGAGGATCCAGTCGTCGCCGATCACTCCCTGCAGCATCGGCCAGTGCCGCTTCTTCTCGATCAGGATCACCAGGGCCACGTCGGGAGTGAGCCGCCGCATCCGTTGCAGCGCGGTGTAGGAGAAGCTCATCACCCGCACCGGCGCACCGGGCCCGGTCCAGCCGAAGGTCGCCAGCGTCTCGGCCAGGCGCCGCTCGACGAGTCCGGCGTACCGCGTCGGGTGCTTGGTCTCGATCGCCAGCTCCACCCGCCGGTCGTAGTCGGAGGCCACCTCGAGGAGGCGGCGCAGGGTGAGCACGCGGCCGAGCTCGAGGTCGAGGTCCTGGGCCTCGTCGTCGAGGTCGGCCCAGGGGTTCTTCCACGAGGCGAAGTCGAGCTGGTCGAGCTCGGCGAGGTCCATGGTCGAGACCAGGCCGCGCGTCGACGCCGTACGCCGCAGGTCGCGGTCGTGCACGCACACCAGGTGGCCGTCGGCGGTGAGCCGGACGTCGCACTCGAGCGCGTCGGCACCCTGGTCGAGCGCCTTCACGTAGGCGCCGAGGGTGTGCTCGGCGGTGTCATGGCTCGCCCCGCGGTGCGCGACGACCTGTGGCCTCACGGGCATGCGGGACCCCACAGCACGATTGTGACCGACCCGCGCGCTCGGACGCGTCAGCCGCGCGGGCGCTGCTCGACGAGGCCGACGAGGTTGCCCTCACTGTCCTCGACGAAGGCCATCCACTCGTCGGTGCCAGCGGGACCCAGAGTGTCGTCGTCATGGCCGAAGATCATGTGTGGCTCGGAAGCGACCCGGACCCCCGCGCCCCGCAGGCGCTCGACGGTGGCCTCGATGTCGTCGACGCCGAAGTAGTGCAGCCCTGCCGGCGCGCCCTTGTCGAGCAGCAGGCGGGTGCCGCCGAGGTCGAAGAAGACCAGGCCTGGCGGATCGTACGTCGCGACGGGCTGCGCGCCGAGCAGGTCGGCGTAGAACGCGCTGGCGCGGGCGAGGTCCTCGGCCCGCTGGGCGACCTGGATGAGGGCCATGTCCTGACCCTAGGCCGCGAAATCGCTCGCGGACAGATCCCGACAGGCCTCACGCCCGTATTCCGGGGAGGACCGTTTCGCCATCGGAAGGAACCCGCATGTCTGCTCTCGCCAGATTCTCCACCCTCCGTTCCCACCTCCCCCTCGGCGCCGCGGTCGTCGTGTCGGCCGCCCTCGTCACCGGCGGCGTGGCCAGCGCCGGCAGCGACTCGGGCTCCGACCTGGGCAACCGAACGATCAACGTGCAGCTCGACGGCTACCAGGAGGATCTCCTGGTCCTGTCGACCACGGGTGTCGGGACGTTCACCATCGAGGTCGACCGGCGCGCCCAGGAGATCGACTACACGCTGTCGTACGACGCCCTCGAGGGCTCCATCACGCAGTCGCACATCCACTTCGGCGGGATGCACCAGTCCGGTGGCATCTCGACGTTCCTGTGCACCAACCTCGGCAACGGCCCGGTCGGCACCCAGGCCTGCCCGCCGGCGCCGGCCACGATCACCGGCACGCTTCGGCCCGCCGACGTGATCGGCCCGGTCGGCCAGGGGATCACGGCCGGTCAGTTCGACGAGCTCGTCGCGGCGATCAAGGCCGGGTCGACGTACGTCAACGTGCACACGTCGCTCTACCCCGGCGGCGAGATCCGCAGCCAGCTGGTCAACGGGGGCGGCCACTGAGCAGCCGCATGTAACGCCCTGTTACGACATGTACCCACCCCCGTCGATAGGGGTGGGTACACGTTGTAACAGGGCGTTACATGGTCCGGCGCCAAGGCTCAGACGTCCCGGCGGAAGCGCGCGCCCAGGGCCTGGGCGGCGACGACCATGCCGGCGGCGACGAGCACGATGTCCTTGAACACGTACTGCGCCGTCAGGGTGACGCCGTTGTCGAGGTAGAGCTCGCCCGGGAACAGCACGAGCGGGGCCATGATGCCGCCCATCGCGCCGGCCAGGACGGCCAGGCCGACCTTGAGGAAGCGACCCGAGACCAGGGTCAGGCCGATGACGACCTCGGTCACCGCGGTGAGCACGAGGGCGAACTGGCCCGAGACCATGCCGAGCGTGAGCTTCTCGATCGTGGCGACGGCCAGGTCCTCGGCCGGGCTGAAGCCCGGGACGAACTTGAAGGCACCGAACACCAGGAAGACCAGGCCCAGGCTGACCCGGAGGACCGGGACGCTGTGGGCGGTGAGCTTCTCGGCCAGCTTGTCGACGGCCCGGTCGACTGCCTGCTCGACCGGGTTCTTCTGGACGGGAACCTGCACGGCCAGCTTCTCGGCGGCAGGGGCGGGGCGGGTGGCGAACTGCGTGGACATCTCGGTGGTTCCTCTCGTCTGTGTGTGGTTGACGAGGAATACGCTCGCGGTTCGACGGCTGCGTTCCATCCGTCCGGAAGCCGATCTCTGCGGCCGCTTGCCGGGGGTCTTCGGGTACGCCGAGCGTGGACCCGGTCGCGCGACTTACGTCGAGCGACGTACCCGGCGATGTCGCTCGCCGCCCGCCCCGCCCCGTCATGGCCACCCCGCTTGCGGACAGGACCTGGCCGCTATCGGCCGTAGCGTCGGTCGCATGACGACTCCCCCACCAGCTCCTGTGCCCGCTCCCGTGGTCCTCCTGTCCGGTGCCGGCCTGCCGTCGTGGATCTGGGACGACGTCCGGTCCCGCCTGGCCGCGCCGAGCAGCGTGGCGGCGTACGCCAAGGGCCGCGCGACGCTGCGCGAGGTGGTCGAGGGGGTGGTGGCCCAGCTGCCCGCCGAGCCGTGCCATCTCGTGGCGCACTCGATCGGCGGGACCGTCGCGGCCGGCGTGGTCGCGCTGGCCCCCGAGCGCGTCGTGGCGCTGACCGCGGTGTGTGCGATCGTGCCGGAGCCCGGCCGGTCGTTCGCCTCGGCGCTTCCCGCGCCGCAGCGTTACGTGATGAGCGCGATGGTGCGGCTGCTCGGCACGCGACCGCCCGCCTCGGTGCTGCGCGCACAGCTCGCCGGTGGTCTTCCCGACGCTCTCGCCGACCGGGTGGTGGCGGGCTTCGAGCCGGAGTCGCGGCGGCTCTACCTCGACCGGCTGCCCGCGCAGCCCCCCGCGACCTGGCCGGGCGACGCGGCGTACCTCGTCACGACCCAGGACCACGAGTTCCCCGTCGCCCTCCAGGAGCGGTACGCCGCCGTGCTCGCCGCCTCGACCGCGACCGTGCCGGCCGGCCACCTGCCGATGCTGAGCCACCCCGACGCTGTCGCGGCGCTGGTCTCGCGGACCGCCCGGACCAGGTGACGCCCTGTCAGGTGCGGCCGTCGAGCCGAGCCCGCGAGGACACCCAGCGGTGCGAGGTCTCGTAGCCCAGCCGGTGGTAGATCCGCCGAGCCCCGTCGTTGTCGGAGTACATCCCGAGCGTCACGACGGGTGAGTCCTGCAGGCCGCGCAGGGTGAGCGCCGCCGTGACCGCACCCCCGAGGCCCTCCCCGCGGTGGTCGGGATGGGTGACGATCGCGCGCAGGTGCGGAGTGCCGGAGGCCGTCGAGCAGAGGGCGCCGGCGGCGACCAGCCGGCCCTCGCGGCGTACGCCGGCCCAGGCCCGCACGAGCTCGTCGCCGGGCCGGGCGTGCGCGCGGGGGCTGTGGGTCAGCAGGTCCTCGACCGCCGGCTCCTCGGCGGCGGTCAACCAGGCCACGCCCACCGGGACCGGCGGCGCGACGCTGGTCCACATCCACTCCCAGCGGCTCGGGTCCTCGATCTCGGCCGGAACCGTGACGTCGGCGTCGGCCGGCACGCTGAGCCTGACCTCCTCGAATCCCTCGGCGCGCAGGTGCGCGAGAGCCGCGCCGAGCACGGCGTCCACGTGCTCGCCCCGGCCGAGCGCGATCGCGCCCATGCCGCGCTCGCGCTGCAGGGTGACCGCGACCGCGTCGTCGGCCCGCCACAGCAGCGCCGGCGCCTCGGGCCCCACGTGCCAGCGCAGGAACGGGTCCTCGTGCGCGGCCACGTCCTGATGCAGCGGGATGGGGCCGGTCACGTGCACGCGTCCAACCTAGGGCGAGCACGTCCGCTCGGTCAGGCGCCCAGCCGAGCAGCCTCCCGCGTCGGTGCGAAGGCGCTGCGGCCCAGCCAGTCCCAGAACCGCTCGGCGTCGCGGCTGGGCCCGATCACGTGCAGGTGCCGGCCGAGGACGGCCTCCGCCGGCGTCGCGTCGCCGGTCCACACCTCGGTGAGCGCCCGCACCGTCGAGCGCACCTGCAGGGTCAGGTCGTGGCCAGGGTCATCGCGGCACAGGTCGGCGACGCCGCCCTCGACCACCAGCCACCAGTCCCGCTCGCGCTCGCCGGCGTCGGGGAAGTGGAAGTGGATCACCACGCGCCGGTCGGGAAACTCGTCCAGGTTGACGAAGCGGCGTACGTCCCACATCAGGAAGCCCGCGTCGAGCTGCCCCGGCTGCAGCCTGCTGCCGATCCACCGCGAGCCCCAATGGCCCAGCGCCATCACGATCGGCCGGAGCTCCTCGCCGGCGGGGGTCAGCTCGTACGACGTCCGCCGGCCGTCCTGGGTGCGTCGGACGACACCGAACTCCTCGAGCGTGCGCAGGCGTTTCGCGAGCAGGGTGCGGTTCATCCGCGGCACCCCGCGCTTGATGTCGTTGAACTGGGTGCTGCCGCAGAGGAGCTCGCGGACGACGAGCGGGGTCCAGCGGTCGCACAGGACCTCCGCCCCGCGGGCGACGGTGCAGAACTGGCCGTAGTCGGGCATGTGCTGACGCTAGGAACCCGACGCGGAGACCACAAGTACAGAACGTGTACTAGTCGCGCGCGCCGGGCGGGCGCACGCTCGGGTTCGACGTCGGGCGCAGGGCCCGGCGTACCGGACCCAGGGGGTAGCTCGACATGACCGTGCAGACGTTCGACCCGGTGGCCTTCAAGCAGACCACGCGCCGGCAGTGGCAGGACGCCGCTGAGGCCTGGCATCGCTGGGGTGACTTCATCGGGCGGTGGCTCGGGGACGCGACCGAGGCGATGATCGACCTGGCGCACGTCGGCACCGGCAGTGCCGTGCTCGATGTCGCCGCCGGTGCGGGTGAGCAGTCGCTGCGCATCGCCCGGCGCGTCGGCCCGACCGGCCGGGTGCTCGCCACCGACCTCGCGCCCGACCTGCTCGCCCGGGCCGTCGCGGACGCCACCGCCGAGGGACTGACCAACCTGGAGACCCTCGAGCAGGACGGAGAGGACACCGGCACGCTGCCGGTGGGCTCCTTCGACGCCGTGGTGAGCCGGGTCGGGCTGATCTACTTCCCCGACCGCGCCCGCGCTCTCGCCGGCATGCGCTCGGTGCTGCGCGACGGCGGCCGGGTCTCGGTCGTGTCCTACTCCACCCCCGAGGCCAACGCCTTCTTCTCCGTGCCCGTCGGCATCATCCGTCGGCGGGCCGAGCTCGGCCCGCCGCTGCCCGGCCAGCCCGGGCCGTTCTCCCTGGGCGGTGACGGCGTGCTCGAGCAGACCCTCACCGACGCGGGCTTCGCCGACGTGGAGGTACGCCGCGTGAGCTCACCGGTCCTGTTGCCGTCGGCGGCGGACTGTGTGCGCTTCCAGCAGGAGTCGTTCGGGGCGCTGCACCAGATGATGTCCGGGCTCTCCGAGAGCGAGCGCGCCGACACCTGGGCCGAGGTTCACGAGGCGCTGACGGCCTACGAGGGCACCGACGGGTTCGTCGGTCCCTGCGAGATGCTGGTGGGCGCGGGCACCAAGCGGAGCTGAGGTCGTCAGGGCGCCAGGTCGGGGGACGCCAGGCTGCGGGCCGCCTGGCGATGCCCGGCCGCCATCGCCACCCGGAGGGCCGCCCGACCGAGACGGGCGTGCAGGAAGCCTGCAACGAACGCGTCGCCGGCGCCGTTGGTGTCGACGATGTTGTCGACCTGCTCGGCCGGCACGTGGACCGTCTCTTCGGCGGTCATCGCCGTCGCGCCGGCGGCGCCCTGCGTGACGACCACGAGCGCGGTACCACGCCCGACCTGCTCGCGCATCCAGGGCAGCGGGTCGCGCATCCCGTCGTCGTTGAGGAAGAGCACGTCACCGGTGGCGATCCACTCGTCGTGGACGGGGTTCTCGCCGTCGTAGTCGTGCAGGTCGCAGACCACCGTGCGCCCCGCGGCCTTCGCCCGCGCCAGCAACGGACGCGACTCCTCCGCGAGGTCGATGCAGGCGGTCGACGCGCCTGCGAGCGCGGCAGCCGTGGTCTGCACGTGCCGCTCCGGACCGGCGCCCGGCTTGTCGAGGTGGAGCGAGAGCCGGCCCCCGTCGGTGGACATCAGGTTGAGGTGCCGCTCGGTGCGTGCCGACGGCTCGACGACGAGCCCCACTCCGGCCGACCGCAGGACCCGCTCGACGTCGTCGCCGGCGTCGTCGGCGCCGAGGTGCGTCCGCAGGGTGACGTCCAGCCCGAGCGAGCGGAGGTTGAGCGCCTTGCCGGCCGACGTCCCCCCGACGGTCTCGTGGTGGCGCCGCGCCAGCACGGTGTGCGGCCGCGGGTCGGGCAGCGCGTCGACGTACACGAGGTGGTTCCAGGTCGCCGGGCCGGCGACGAAGACGTGCACGGGGTCAGGCGTTCTCGCGCAGGTAGCGCCCGAAGTGCGGCACCGTGAAGGCGATCCTGCCGCGCTCGGCGGAGTAGATGAGGCCCTTCTTCAACAGCGAGTCGCGCGCGGGCGAGAGCGACTGTGGCTTCTTGCCGAGGTTCGCCGCGACGTCGGCGGTGAGCACCGAGCCGTCGACGGGTACGTCGACCGGGACGGACTCGACCGACACGTCGGCCATCGCACGCAGGTAGTCGCGCTCCCCCGGCGTGGCCCGGTCGTAGCGGGAGCCGAAGAAGCCGACCGCGAGCTCGGCCTCGGCCTCGGGGGCGGCCACCCCGACGTCGGTGGCGGTGATCGGCGACGTCGTCGCGCGGTCCCACACGGCCTTGCCGTAGGCCTGGATGAAGTAGGGGTAGCCGCCGGTAGCGGCGTACATGGCGGCGAGCGCGTCGGCGGCCCACGCGGCATCCTCGTCCTCGGCGGGCGCGGTCAGCGCGCGGTCGGCCGCCTCGCGCGGCAGCCGGTCGATGCGCTGGTAGCGGAACAGCCGCTCCGAGTAGGACTTGCTCGCGCTGAGGACCGCGGGCAGGTGCGGCAGGCCGGCGCCGACCACGATGACCGGCAGGCCCGACTGGCTGATCTCGTGGCAGGCCGCGCACAGGGCGGAGACGTCGTCGGGGCCGAGGTCCTGCATCTCGTCGACGAACACCGCGACGCCCGTGCCCTGGTCGGCGGCCAGGCCGCCGACGTCGGTGAGCAGCTCGACCAGGTCGATCTCGATGTCGCCGGAGTCGGCGCGACCGCGGACGGCGGGTGCCTCGATGCCGGGGTTCCACTGGTCCTTGAGCCGCGGCGAGGCGGCCTCGCGCTGGGCGAAGGCGCGGATCACGCCGAGCACGTGGTCGGCCTCGTCGGGGCGCGGATGGCCGAGCTCGCGGACGGCCTGGTGCAGCGCCGACGACAGCGGGCGGCGCAGGTGCTGGTCGGGGCGGGCCTCGAGCTTGCCGGTGCCCCAGTGTCGGCGTACGGCGGCCGAGCGCAGCGCGTTGAGCAGGACCGTCTTGCCGACCCCGCGCAGCCCGGTCAGGACCAGGGACCGCTCGGGACGCCCGCGAGCCACCCGCTGGAGCACGACGTCGAACGCCTCGAGCTGCTCGTCGCGGCCGGCCAGCTCGGGCGGCCGCTGCCCGGCACCGGGTGCGTACGGGTTGCGTACCGGGTCCATGCCCTCGACGGTATCGGGAGTATCGGTCTCTCTAGTGGATCTGCTAGACGGCGCGCCGCACCCCGATAGTTCGCCGCAGGTTGCACCAGCTGCGAGCGCGACGTGGTGCATCTTGCGGCGAACTACCCCGGCCAGGGCTCAGTTCAGGCTGTGTCGGAGAGCGAGCCGCCGTCGGCCGGGGCCAGGCCCTTGGTCAGCGCGTGGACCAGGTCGGGCACCTCGTGGGCCTCGAGCCGGAACGAACCGACGCACAGGTTGGCGCGCCACAGCGAGATCACGACCAGCCCGGCGGGCGTCAGGCTGTCGGGACCCTCGGCCACGTCGTGGTGCCAGGTGACGCGCAACGCCCGGTCGCCACCGCGCGGGTCGACGAAGATCGTCGTCTCCGCGGGGCGCGAGGGGGCCATGGCCCATTCTCCCTCTCCGGTGGCCGCCACGAAAGCCCTGACAACCCCGGCCCTTCCCGGACCTCTCGCCGGCCCATCGAGGTAGTTCGCCGCAAGTTGCACCAAGTGAGCGCTCACAGTCGGTGCAACCTGCGGCGAACTATCCGGGTGGGGCGAGCGGGGGGAGCGGGGCGGGTGGGGCGATCGGGGCGAGCGGGTGTCGGGGCCACCAAATAGGATGGGCGGGTGCCCGAGCTGCCGGAGGTGGAAGCGCTGGCCCTCGACCTGCGGGGCCGGCTGACCGACCGTGCGATCACGCGGGTCGACCTGGCGGCGTTCAGCGCGCTGAAGACGTTCGACCCGCCGCTGCAGGCGATCCACGGCACCCTGGTCGAGGACGTCACGAGGCACGGCAAGTTCCTCGACATCAGCGCCAGCGGGCTGCACCTGTGCATCCACCTCGCCCGGGCGGGCTGGATCCGCTGGCGCGACGACGTGCCGAAGCTCCCGGCCCGCCCCAACAGCAAGTCGCCGCTGGCCGCGCGGGTGGTGCTCGACGAGGACGACGAAGGCTTCACCTCCGGGCTCGACATCACCGAGATGGGCACCAAGAAGTCGCTGGCCATCTACGTCGTCCGCGACCCGCGCGACGTCGCGGGCATCGCGCGCCTCGGCCCCGACCCGCTCGACGACACCTTCACCATCGAGGTCCTCGCGCAGATCCTGCAGGACGCCGGCCGCTCGCAGATCAAGGGCGTGCTGCGCCACCAGGGCACCATCGCCGGCATCGGCAACGCCTACTCCGACGAGCTGCTGCACGCCGCGCGGATGTCGCCGTTCAAGCCGGCCAACAGCCTCTCCGACGCCGAGCTCCAGACGCTGTACGACGCCGTCCGCACCGTCCTGGGCGAGGCCGTCGCGCGCTCGAGCGGGCTCGCGATGAGCGAGCTGAAGGGCGAGAAGAAGTCCAACCTCGCGGTGCACGGCCGCACCGGCGAGAAGTGCCCGGTCTGCGGCGACACCGTGCGCGAGGTCAGCTTCGCCGACTCCAGCCTGCAGTACTGCGCCACCTGCCAGACCGGTGGCAAGCCGCTGGCCGACCGTCGGATGAGCCGCCTGCTGAAGTGATCAGGGCGCCGGGTCCAGCACGGGCACCGGGGCGAGCACGGCGTCCCGCGCGTACTGCGCCGTCACGCACCCCTGCTGCAGCCCGACCTTGGCCAGCCCGGCCAGGTCGCCCGCGCCCCACTGGGTCGGCAGGTTCTCCAGGTCGGAGTGCGCCTCCATGATCTGGGCCGCGTCCGTGCCGTGCCCGAGCCCCATCGTGTGGCCGATCTCGTGCATCAGCAGCCGGACCGTGCCGTCGTACGTCGCCATCGGCTGGGTCGTGTCGACAACGACGCCGGCGGCCCTGGTCAGGACCAGCCGGTGGCCGTTCTCGCGGGTGCTGCGCCTGGACCGGCCCCACACGGTCTTCACCGGACCGCCGCGCGCCGCCTCCGGCCCGGCGAGCGGCCACGACGTGCCGTCCGGGTGGGTCCACGCGACGACCAGCCCGGTGTGCTTCGGCCACCTCTTCTTCGAGCCCGGCACCGCGTCGGTCGTTCCCTGGTCGGCGAACCGGATGCCGGTCGCCTGCGAGATCTGCGCGGTGGCAGCCGCGACCGCCTCGACCGCGCCAACCGGGGCGCCGGTCGCGTTGACCCGATAGGTGATCCGCTGACAGGGGTTGAAGCGGTAGGTGTACTTCCTCGAGATCGGCTGCCAGGCGTCCGGCGACCCTGCCGGGACGTAGGCCGGCACGACCGAGACCTTCTGCGCCTTCGACGCGTCCCCGGCTGCCGACCGGATCCGCGGCGTCACGACGCGCAGCTTGGAGGTGTAGAACCAGTCGGTCGGCACCGTCAGCGAGACGTCGCCCGACCGTCGGCTCGCCTTGGCGCTGTCGACGGTGAGCCAGCCCGATCCGGTCTTCTGCTCGAGCCGGACCTTGCGCTTCTTCCTCACCGAGTCCGTCAGCGTGCCGGTCACCGCGACGGCGGTGCCCGCCGGTGCCGAGGTCACGGGCCAGGACACCTTCACCTTGGTCGACGTTTGAGGCCGCTCCGCAGAGGCGACCGGGACGCCGAGCACGGCGGCACCGACGATCAGCGCCAACGCGGCACCGGGCTGGCGGGCCAGCAGGCAGGGCAGCAGGCGGGACAGGCGGGACGGGCGGGACAGGGCGCGCGGCGCGATGGCGTGCTGGGTCACCGCCGTCTCGTGCCCTCCACCGACCCCGCTAAACCCCCGATACCGTGGCTGTGGATGAGGCGCCGAAGTCGGCCGGCGGCACGGTGAGGGCGAGCCGCAGCCGCGCCAGGTAGTTCTCACGCGGGACCGCGACCACCCCCAGGCCGGCCAGGTGCGGCGTCACCCATTGGACGTCGAGGACGCGCTGCGCGGCGTACCCGTCCCGGAGCCGCTCGACCAGGGCGACGAGGGCGACCTTCGACGCGTCCCGCTCGGTGTGGAACATCGACTCCCCGGCGAAGAGGCCGTTGATCGCGACGCCGTAGAGCCCACCCACCAGCCGGCCGTCGCGCCAGGACTCGACACTGTGCGCCCAGCCCAGCTCGTGGAGGTGGCCGTACGCCGTCGCGATGTCCTCGGAGATCCAACCGCCCGGTCGGCGCGGGTCGGAGCAGCCGCGGACCACGGCGGCGAAGGCGGTGTCGACGCGCACGTCGAAGGTCTGCACGGCGCGGCGCAGCGAGCGTGAGACGCGCAGCCCGTCGAGGGGCAGGACCCCGCGCTCGACGGGGCTGAACCACGCCAGCGGGTCGCGGCGACGGGTGCCCGACGGCATCGGGAAGAGCCCCTGGCGGTAGGCCCGCAGCAAGGTGCCCGGCGCGAGATCGGCGCCCATCGCGACCACGTCGTCGTCGTCCGGCCACACCGCGGGCGGCGGGAAGCCCCACGGCGAGGACGGCGGCTCGACGGGCATGCGCGCGACGGTAGCGCTGGTGCGCACCCACATGTAACGCCCTGTGACGAGCTCATCCCACCCCCGTCGGCGGGCGCGGCTGAGTCAGCAACAGGGCGTTACATGCGAGGGGCAGCAGGGGGACCTCCGTAGGATCGACACCATGGGCGTGAGACATACGGTCGGCAAGGCGCTGGCACCCCACCTCAGCGAGCTGGCGCCGGGGCTGACGACGGGGTTCGTGCGTGAGGCCGAGCACCGCGCGATCGTGGGGGTCGGCCCGCTCAGCGGCGCGGTCCGTGGCTCCGAGAAGCAGCTGAAGGAACAGAAGGGAAACGTCGAGCGCGCGGTCCACGAGGTCATCGAGTTCCACGTACGCCTCGCTGGCGCGCAGGGCTTCGTGACCAACATCGGCGGCGTGGTCACGGCGGCGTTCGCGGTCCCGGCCAACATCACCGGCCTCGCCCTCATCCAGTGCCGGATGATCGCCGGCATCGCGCACCTGCGCGGCTACGACGTCCATGACCCGCGCGTGCGCAACGCGATCCTGGTGACCTTGCTGGGCGAGGAGGGCGTGCAGGAGATGATCAAGAAGAAGAAGCTCCCGGCCTCGCCGTGGGCGATCGCGACGGCACCGACCTACGACGACACCCTCGACGCGCAGATCTCCTCCTACGTCGCGAGCAACATGATCACCAAGGTCGCCGGCAAGCGGATGGCCTCGACAGCCGCGCGCAAGATCCCGGTCGTGGGTGGCGTCGTCGGGCTCGGCGCCGACGGGTTCGCGACGTGGAAGATCGGCCGCTACGCCGACCGGGAGTTCCGCCCCCGCAACCGTCGATAGACGGCGAGCAGGCCCCGACCGACCGGACCGCGCTGGAGCCCGCGCACCACCCGCTGACGCACGACGTACGACGGCCGCAGGTAGGCCCGGTCGAGCTCGTCACGGGCGGCGTTCAGCTCGCCTGCGAGCCTGGCCTCCTCGCCGCGCAGCCGGGCGTTCTCGAGCAGCAGGGCTCGGATCGCGTCGACCGCCGCGCCCGCGACGGCCCGCTCGGACGGCGAGTCCGGGTCGGCGTACGCCGCGTCGGGCTCGGCCCCGACCAGGTCGGTGACCTCGCCGACCACGTCGTAGCCGCGGCGCTCGATCTCGGCGACCCAGGAGAGCTCGAGGTCGTGGACCCAGGGGTACTCCGTCGGCGGGAGGCGGAGGCGCGGAGACTTCGACCGCTTCGAGAGCGTCTGGTGGGCGAGGAGCTCGCGGACCAGCGGGCGGTAGAAGTGCGGGTCGAGCACCCGGTTGGCCGACCGGTTGATCCGGCGCAGCAGCGCGGTCTCCGGCACGCCCAGCGAGGGGTTGGCGCGCTCGGCGGTCAGGTCGAGGTCGATCCCGTCGAGCCCGAAGGCGGAGGAGAAGCGCTCCCACAGCAGCCCCGGCGGCGCACCCGGCGGCGGCACGGTGACCAGGTGGATGCGCTCGGGCGGCAGGTCGCGGCCCCAGCGGTCCAGGATGTCGGGGACCTCCTGGACGCCCCAGAACCAGGTCCCGATGCGCGTGGCCCGCTCGGGGTCGCGGATCCGCTCGAGGAACCGCTCGAAGCTCAGCGGACTGCGGTGCTTGACGTTCTCCTGCCACTCGGCCGGGATCTGGCGGACCAGGTCGCGCACGGAGAGGACGACGTGCACCTCGGGTCCGTCGGGGTCGTCGGCGCCGAGGGAGGACAGCGCCCGGCCCACCTGGGAGCGCGAGGCGGTGGCCAGGATCTCGTGGCTGATGATCGCGGTGCCGGGGCACTCGCGCACCGCCGCCGCGAGCCGGTCCCATGCCCCGACGGCCTCGGTCTCCAGACCGCCCCACGGCAGCCGCATCAGGTCGAGGGCCGCCAGGAAGTGCGCGTCGAACCGGTCGGCGGGATAGCAGATGCCGTGCTCCGCGAGGGTCTCGCGGTTGCGGTGGAGGACGTCCTGGAGGTAGGACGTGCCGGTCTTGGGGGTGCCGACGTGCAGCAGGACGCGGCGCCGCGCGGCGGATCGCGTCAGCGTCACGTGGTCTCCTCGGGTCGTCGGGTCGGGTCGAGCACCAGGTCGATCGCGACCCGGAGGACCCCCTCGTGGCCGACGTGCTCGACCCCACCGGGCGCGAAGACCGGCAGCACCGCGTCGAGGCCGGGCCCCGGGCCCAGAACAGGGTAGCCACCGCGCTGCAGCTGTCGACGCATCCGCTCAGCCCGGTCGGAGACCCAGCCCTGCAGGGGTTCCGCCACGGCGAGGCGCGGTCCGGTCACGGTCCGCAGCCGGGGCGCCAGCGTCCGCTGCAGGAGGGCGGCCCGGCGCTCCTGGGTCACCAGCAGGCCGAGCACCGCCGCCACCCGCCGGGCGAGGTCGACCGCGTCGGCCGACAGCGGCTCGGGCACGTCGAGGCGGCGTACGCCGACGAGCCGGGCGACGCGGCGGGCGTCGAGCACGATGCTCACCCGCTCGGTCGAGGTTCGCCGGGCCCAGGTGCGGGCGACCGCGGCGAGGTCGATGCGCGGCGCAAGCTCGTCACGGGCCATCAGCACGTCGAGCCAGTCGGGCCAGGACGGCCCGCCGCAGTCGAGGGAGCGGGCCTCGAAGGCGTCGGCCAGCATCTCGTCGACGGCGCGACCGAGGACGAGGACACGGGCACCGCCGCCGCCGGGCGGGCGGCCGCGCCCGACCAGCTGCGCACGCAGCGGATCGGCGAGCACCGGGTCGCCGACCAGCCGGTAGGGGCGGCGCCACGGCCGGGTGAACGGGGCCGGCCGCTCCGCGGGCAGTCCGGCGGCGGCGACGTCCTCGGCGATGACGCTGGTGGCGACGCGCACGAGCTCCTCGGCAGGCAGGTCGGCCGGGTCGACCGGTCGGGGGCCGAACGCCGACTCCCTCGCGGCGCCGACGAGCTGCAGGTCGGGCCGGCCGCGCCCGGGCGCGCTCGCCTCCAGCACGCGGGTCGCCAGCGTCCGGTCGACGGCGCCGCCGGTCGCGAGGTTGAGCCGCCGCAGCAGCTCGAGCTGCTGGGCCCCGGGCAGGAACCTGCCGCCACGGTCGGCGGCTGCGGACCAGTCGGCCCACGGCGTCGTACCGCCGCCGCGCAGGTGCCCGACCCAGCCCCATGCGCGGGCCTCGCCGTCGCTCCGCTCGCTCAAAGGGTCCGGCCGTCCGTCACCGGCGCGACCAGACCTGGTCGATGCCTTGACGCACCCGAGCCACGGTGGTCCGGTCGGGGTCGGGGCGACGCGCGGCCTCCAGGGTCATCGCGGCGAGCGCGTCGACCGCGGCGTTCAGCTTGAGCTTGTTGCGGACCCGGCCGGGATGCTGCCACTCGTCGTCGGCCGCCGGGCGCAGCGGTCGCAGCTCGTCGACGTCGCCCACGACCTGCACACCACTCGTCTTGAGCCAGTCGACCCAGACCTCCGCCTGCTCCACTGCCCAGTCGAAGCGCTGCGGTGGGAGCCGGACAGGAATGCTGTCGCGGTTGACGAGCTTCTCCTGGGCGAGCATCTCGCGGATCAGCTCGTCGAACCTCGCCTCGCGCCGCGCCTCCCGGTCCATGCGCCGGTTGAGCTGGCGGATCACCTCGGTCTCCGCGGCGCCCAGCGAACGGTTGGCGCGCAGGCTGTCGCGCGGAGCCCAGCCCGGGTCGATGGCCAACGCCTCGCACATCCGTACCCAGAGCAGGTCGCCGTCGGCCGTGCGCTGGCGGCGCTGCGGGACGGTCACGACGTGGATGCGCTCGGCCGGGACGCCCACGCTCCACTTCGCCAGGACGCTCGGCAGGTCGAAGGCGTGGAAGAACCAGGTGTTGCTGCGCTCGACGCGGTTGAGGAACCGGCGGAAGGTCCACTTGCGACCCTGCTTGATGCTCTCCTGCCAGGCCGCCGGCAGCTGTCGACCCAGGTCGCGCGCGGAGTAGACGACGTGGACCTCGCTGTCGCGCAGGTCATGGACGATGCGCTCGATGCGCTCGGGCCGGGCCGGCGCGAAGATCTCGTGGCTGACGACCACGTTGCCCGAGGCGCGGCCCACGCGCTTGACCAGCGTGTCCCACGCGCCGGTGGCGTGGCCGGGCGCACCGCCCCAGTCCTGGCCCAGCACGTCGAGGGCAGCGCGGAAGTGGAAGAGCGCGGGCGAGACCATCGGCGAGGACGTCGGCAGCAGCACGCCGTGGCGACGCAGCTCTGCGGCGTTGAGGGTCAGGCGGTCCTGGAGATACGTCGTGCCGGTCTTCGGGGCGCCGATGTGGAGGTAGACCCGGCGGCTCACGAGGGTGATTCTGCCGCACCCGGCGCGAGGGCGCGTACGACGGCCGACGGGCTCTCCCGACCGAGCTGCCCGGCCATCCAGGCGCTGGTGGCGACGAGGGCGTCGAGGTCGACCCCGTGCTCGATGCCGAGCCCGGTGAGCAGCCAGACCAGGTCCTCCGTCGCCAGGTTGCCGGTCGCGCTCTCGGCGTACGGGCAGCCGCCGAGGCCGCCCGCGCTGGCGTCGTACGTCGTGATGCCGGCCTCGAGGCCCGCGAGGGTGTTGGCGAGCGCCTGTCCGTAGGTGTCGTGGAAGTGCAGGGCCAGTCGGTCGGTGCCGACACCGGCGTCGGCGAAGGCGGCCACGAGCGCCTTGACCCGGCCGGCCGTGCCGACGCCGATGGTGTCGCCGAGGCTGAGCTGGCCGGCCCCGAGGTCGAGCAGCTGCCTCCCGACGCGCACGACCTGCTCGAGGGGGACCTCGCCCTCCCACGGGTCGCCGAAGCACATCGAGACGTAGGCGCGCACGTCGAGCCCGGCGCCCCGAGCCCGGCTGACGACCGGCTCGAACATCGCGACCTGCTCGTCGAGCCCGCGGTTGAGGTTCTTGCGGGCGAAGGACTCGGTGGCGCTGCCGAAGATCGCGACGTGTCGCAGCCCGAGCCCCAGTGCCCGGTCGAGGCCGCGCTCGTTGGGCACGAGCACCGGCAGGTCGACGCCGTCGGGGCCCAGGCGCGTCATCAGCTCCTCGGCGTCGGCGAGCTGGGGCACCCACGTGGGGTGGACGAAGCTGGTCGCCTCGACGACCGGCAGCCCGGCGGCGAGGAGCCGGCGGACGAACTCCTCCTTGACCTCGACGGGCACGATGGCCTTCTCGTTCTGGAGGCCGTCGCGCGGGCCGACCTCGTAGATCGTGACCCGCTCGGGGAGGCCGGGCACGGGGACGGCCGGCGGGATCACGCGTCCGCCTCGACGACGAACAGCCGGGCGCCCAACGTGACCTGCTCACCCGCGGCCGCGCCGACATGGGTGACCGTGCCGTCGAACGGCGCGGTGAGGGCAAGCTCCATCTTCATCGCCTCCATGGTGCCGAGCGGGTCGCCGGCGGCGACCCGCGCCCCCTCCTCGACGCGCACGGTGAGCACCGTTCCGGGCATCGGAGCGAGCAGCGTGCCATCGCCGGCGGCCGGGCCGTGGTCGCCGAACACGTCGGGCCGCTCGAACACGAACCGATGCCCCTGCCAGGCGACCTCGGCGACGTGCGGCTGCACGTTGACGACCGCGGAGACGCGACGACCGTCGACGATCAGGGTGAGCACATGGTTCTCACCGCCGAGCTGGGTGACGTCGTACGACGCCCGCGCGGTGGTGACCCTGCCGGCAGCCCGGTCGACCGTGACGGTCTCGTCGAGCTCGACCAGCTGGGCCGCGGGGGCTGCGCCGACCCGGAACCCGTCGGCCTGGAAGGGGTGCCCGCTGTCGGTCAGCGCGGTCAGCATGGCCTGGGTCCAGGCGACCAGCACCCGCGGCAGCTCGTCGTCGGGGGGCGTGAGAGCGGGCCGGTCGGCCCGGTCGAGCCAGGCGGTGTCGATCTCGTTGTCGCGGAAGGAGTCGCTCGCGGCCAGCGAGCGGAGGAAGCCGGTGTTGGTGGTGAGGCCGAGGATCGCCGTGTCGTCGAGCGCGGCGACCAGGGCCCGGCGGGCGCTCTCGCGGTCCGCCGCGTGGACGACGACCTTGCCCAGCATCGGGTCGAAGGACGTGCTGACCGCCTGCCTGCTCTCCAGCGCGTGGTCGACCCGCACGCTGGTCGAGCCGGGTCGAGACCCCGGCCACCGCACGATCGACGCCGCGCCGGCCTGCGGCAGGAAGCCGCCGAACGCGTCCTCGGCGTAGACCCGGGCCTCCATCGCGTGCCCGTCGATGCGCAGGTCGTCCTGGGCGAACGTCAGTGCCTCGCCGGCCGCGATCCGGAGCTGCTGCTCGACGAGGTCGAGCGGCCCGTCCAGCCCGGCGCAGATCGCCTCGGTCACCGGGTGCTCGACCTGGAGGCGGGTGTTCATCTCGAGGAAGTAGAACTCCCCGGTGCTGTTGTCGAGCAGGAACTCCACCGTGCCGGCGTTGGTGTAGCCGACCTCGCGCGCCAGCGCGACCGCGCTGCCGGTGATCCGCTCGCGAGTGGCCTGGTCGATCGTGGGCGCCGGCGCCTCCTCGATCACCTTCTGGTGCCGGCGCTGCGCCGAGCAGTCCCGCTCGAACAGGTGCAGCACCGTGCCGTGGGTGTCCGCCAGGACCTGGACCTCGATGTGGCGGCCGCTCTCGACGTACTTCTCCACCAGCATCGTGTCGTCCCCGAACGCCGCCATGGCCTCGCGCTTCGCGGCGGCGACGGCCTCGGCCATCCCGCCCTCCGAGCGCACGATCCGCATGCCCTTGCCGCCGCCGCCGGCCGCGGCCTTGACCAGCACCGGGAAGCCCGCGTCGTCGCCGGTCGGCACGACCGGGACGCCGGCGTCGACGGCGATCTCGCGGGCGGCGTCCTTGCGGCCCATCCGCTCCATCACCTCGGCGCCCGGCCCGACCAGCACCAGCCCGGCCTTCTCGACCGCGACCGCGAAGGCGGCTCGCTCGGAGAGGAAGCCGTAGCCCGGGTGGATCGCCTCCGCGCCGGAGTCGAGGGCCGCGGCGACGACCGCGTCGATGTCGAGGTACGCCGGCACCCGGCGCGCGTCGTCGGCCGCGCGGACATGGGGCGCGGTCGCGTCCGCGTCGGTGAAGAGCGCGACCGTGCGGATGCCCAGGCGCGCGCAGGTGCGCATCACCCGCAGCGCGATCTCGCCGCGGTTGGCGATCAGGACTGACTCGAACATCGTTGCCTTTCCTCGGTTTCGAGACGGTCGCTGCGCGACCTCCTCGACCAGCGGAACCATCACATGCGGAAGATGCCGTAGGAGGGAGCCGCGACCGGCGCGTGTGCGGTCGCGGCGAGACCCATCCCGAGCACGCGCCGGGTCTCGGCGGGGTCGATGACGCCGTCGTCCCAGAGCCGGGCGGTGGAGTAGTAGGGCGAGCCCTGCGCGTCGTACTGCTCGCGGATGCCGGCCTTGAACTCCTCGGTGTCGTCCCGTTCCGGGCCGCGCACCTCGGCCAGCACCGACGCGGCCTGCTCGCCGCCCATCACCGAGATGCGGGCGTTGGGCCACATCCACAGGAACCGCGGGTCGTAGGCGCGCCCGCACATCCCGTAGTTGCCGGCCCCGAACGAGCCGCCGATGACGACCGTGAACTTCGGCACCACCGAGCAGGCGACCGCCGTGACGAGCTTGGCGCCGTCGCGCGCGATGCCCTTGTTCTCGTACTCCTTGCCCACCATGAAGCCGGTGATGTTCTGCAGGAACACCAGCGGGATCCCGCGCTGGTTGCACAGCTGGACGAAGTGCGCGCCCTTGAGCGCCGACTCGCTGAACAGGATGCCGTTGTTGGCCACGATGCCGACCTCGTGGCCCCAGATCCGGGCGAAGCCGCAGACCAGGGTCTCGGCGTAGAGCTTCTTGAACTCGTGGAACCGGCTGCCGTCGACCACGCGCCGGATGACCTCGCGAACGTCGTACGGCGTGCGGGTGTCGGCCGGCACGACGTCGTAGAGCGTCGAGGGGTCCTCGTGCGGCTCCTCGATCCCGCTGGTCGAGGAGGGCCGACGTCCCGTCTCGGAACCTGCGGACCCGACGGGTGGCAGCGTCTCGACGATCGAGCGCATGATCGCCAGCGCGTGGGCGTCGTCGTCGGCGAGGTGGTCGACCACGCCGGAGGTGCGCGCGTGCACGTCACCGCCGCCGAGCTCCTCTGCCGTGACGACCTCGCCGGTCGCGGCCTTCACCAGGGGCGGACCGCCCAGGAAGATCGTGCCCTGGTTGCGCACGATCACGGTCTCGTCGGACATCGCCGGCACGTAGGCGCCGCCCGCTGTGCACGACCCCAGCACCGCCGCAAGCTGCGGGATGCCCTTGGCCGAGAGGTTGGCCTGGTTGAAGAAGATCCGTCCGAAGTGCTCACGGTCGGGGAAGACCTCGTCCTGCAACGGCAGGAACGCGCCACCGGAGTCGACGAGGTAGAGGCAGGGCAGGTGGTTCTCGGCCGCGACCGTCTGCGCACGGAGGTGCTTCTTGACGGTGATCGGGTAGTAGGTGCCGCCCTTGACCGTCGCGTCGTTGGCGACGACCACGCACTCGCGGCCGGCGATCCGGCCGATGCCGGTCACGACCGACGCGGACGGCACGGCGAAGTCGTCGCCGTCGGCGCCGTACATGCCGTACGCCGCCAGGGGGCTCAGCTCCAGGAACGGGCTGCCCGGGTCGAGCAAGCGGTCGACGCGGTCACGCACCAGCAGCTTGCCCCGGTCGGTGTGCTTGCGCCGCGCGCTCTCGGACCCGCCGAGCCGCACCCGGGCGAGCTTGTCGCGCAGATCGTCGACCAGCTCCTTCAGCTCTGCTCCCATGGACACGATGTTAACGATCATTAACCTCAGGCGCTATCCTGACGCCCATGGTGGGCCGCCGGGAGCAGATCGTCGCGACCGCGGCCGAGCTCTTCGCCCGACGCGGGTTCCACGGGGTGAGCGTCGGCGACATCGGCGCTGCCGTCGGGGTCTCCGGTCCCGCGCTCTACAAGCACTTCGCAGCCAAGGAGTCGATCCTCGCCGAGATGCTCGTCCGCATCAGCGAGGACCTGCTCGAGGGCGGCCGCTCGCGCGTCGAGGGAGCCGCCGACGGCCGGGCCGCCATCACCGCACTCGTCGACTGGCAGGTCGACTTCGCGCTGCACCACCAGGCGCTCATCGTCGTGCAGGACCGCGACTGGCAGTCCCTCCCCGACGCCGACCGCGAGCAGGTGCGTGCCCTCCAGCGGGAGTACGTCGACCTCTGGGCCACCCAGCTGCGACGCGTGCACCACGGCCTGCGCACCGACAAGGCACGGGCGATGGCACACGTCGCCTTCGGCCTGATCAACTCCACGCCGCACAGCCGCCAGCTCGCCGTCGAGCCGATGCGAGCCCTGCTGACCGGCATGGCGCTCGACGCCCTCCGGGTGCGTGACGCCGGGTTCGCCTGACACCGCGACGTATCCTGCCGAGGTGACCCCTCCCGGAGGGCGCGGTGTTGCCGCGCTCGCACTCGCCGTCGTCCTCGGCGTCTCCGGTGGTGCGGTCACGGCCTTCTTCGCGCAGGATGACGCGACGCCGCAGGCCGACGGGCCGGACCCGTTGGACGTCGGCGTCCCGCTGGCCAACCTGGCCTGCAACCCCGACCAGACCGTGGTCGTCGTGGGGTCCGGCAACACTGCGAGCGACCTGCGCTACGCCGTCCGCGACTGGGACCAGGACGGCGTGAAGTACCTCGAGACCGCGAGCTCCTGCGACACCGCGTGGCCACCCGAGGCGGGCGAGGTGCCGCGGTACGTCGCCTACCTGCCGCCGTTCGACTCCAACGAGGCGGCGTGCGAGGAGCGGATGCAGAGCAGCCACAAGGGTGACGCCGTCACCCGCCTGCGTGACGAGAACGATGACACCGTGGTCTGCGCCTGCGAGCTCGACCGCGCCACGCTGCCCGAGATCGGCGAGGGTCAGGACCTGACTCCCGTGTCGGCGATGTGGACCTACACCTACCAGTCGATGCTGGCCGAAGTCGGCCTGATCGACCTCGACGACGTCGAGAAGAGCGTCTTCGACGAGCCCACCGTCGCCGCCACCCGGCTGCTCCAGACCGACATCCCCATCCAGCCCTTCGGCTATGTCACCGTCGACACCTGGAGCGAGCTGCGCGACCGCGCCTGTCCGCTCTACGACTACTGAACGCTCGGAGGAACCCACGTGACCCAGACCAGCCCGGTCGTCGGCACCGTCGGCGTCGCGCTCGCCCTCGTGTGCGCCGTCCTGGTGCCCGCGACCGCCGCCTCGGCCAGGGCCGGGCTCGCCCCGGCCAGCACGCTGGCGCCGGCCGGCTCCGAGGTGGTGCTGTCGACCGACGGCGCCGGATCCGCTGTCGCCGCCTGGGTCTCCGGGGGTCTGGTGCAGGTGTCGCGGCGTACGCCCGGAGTGCCCGCCTGGACGGCTGCCGTGACCGTGAGCGCGATCGGTGAGGCCGCGACGGAGCCGGACGTGTCGATCGGCCCCGGAGGCGTGGCCGCGGTGGTCTGGTCCGGCACCCCCACCGGCGGCTCCAGCGCCGTGAAGATCTCGGTCGCCGCGGCCGGGCAGGCCTTCGGGGGACCGCGCAACGTGTCCGACGGCAGCCAGCCGGTGGCCTCGCCCCAGGTCGAGGTCGGCCCTGCCGGTGTCGCGACCGTCGTGTGGGCCTCCCGCAACACGACCAATGCCGTCGTCCGCAGCAAGACCGCCAGCGCCACCGCCATCGGCAGCCAGACCGTCCTCGCCGAGGCTGCGGGCAGCTTCTCCGGCGTCTCGCTGGCGCGCAACGCCACCGGCGACACCGTGGCCGCCTGGCGGCTCGAGGGCGCCGCCGGCTCGGTGCAGGTGGCTCGACGGTTGTCCGGGCAGGCGTGGTCCTCGCCCGCCGTCTCGGTCGCGGCGTCCGTCCTCGTCCCCGACCGCACCTCTGTCGCCGTCGACGGCGCCGGCAACGCGACCGTCGGCTGGGCGCAGGGTGCCACCGCCGAGTCGGCGACGCCCTACGCCGCCGCCTGGCCGCGCGCCCAGGGCGCCCCGAGCGGTCCCGTCCTCCTCAGCCCCTCGCAGGGGCGGGCGGTCCACGTCGCCGCCGGCGGCCCCGGGCAGGCCGCTGCCACCTGGGCCGCGCCGGGGGGACTCTGGTACGTCGACCTCGGCGTCGGCTCGCCCACGCCCCTCACCGCCGGCCCCGTCGCCGCCCACGACCTCGCGCTCAGCGAGGGCGGCGCCGTCGCCGTGGCCTACGCCGCCGCCGGGGGCGGTCTTACCCTTGCCCACCGCCCGCCCGGCACTGCCTGGACGTCCACGTCGGTCCCGTCGGCTGCCGGATCCGTGCCGTCGGTGGCCGCGCACGGAGGCGACGCGACGCTCGCCTGGTCCGACGGCGGTGCCGGCGCCGTCCAGGCCCGCACTCTCGACAGCGGGGCACCCACCGCGGTGCACCTGACGGCCCCGATGCGCGTGCTCAACGCCGGGAAGCGGATCCGAGCCGGCTGGATCGGCGCCGACACCTTCTCCCCGATCACCTACGAGGTGTCGCGGCAGGTGGCGACCTACCGCACCCCGCTGTCGGCGGCGGAGACCTGGCTGACGACGACGGCCACCGACGCGGCGTACCAGGCGAAGCCGGGCGAGACCGTGTGCCTGCGGGTGCGCGGGAGCGATGCGGGCGGCAACGTCAGCGCGTGGTCGGTGCCACGCTGCGCGAGCGTGGCGGTCAACGACAAGACTCTGAAGCCGAAGAAGCTGGACGGGCGGGCGGCCTGGAAGACGGTCAAGAAGGTCAAGGGCGCCTACTCCCAGGACCTCACGACGACCACCCGCAAGGGCGCCACGCTGACCCTCCCGGTGGCGGCCCGCCGGGTCGCCCTGCTGGTGTCCACCGGCCGTGGGCATGGCTCGGTGTCGGTGTCCCTCGGCAAGCAGCGGCTCGGGACGTTCTCCCTCGCCTCGAGGAAGGCCGCCAAGCAGGTGGTCGTCCCGGTCGCCGTGTTCTCCGGTGTCCGGGAGGGGAAGCTCAAGCTCACCGTCACCACCAACGGCAAGCCGGTGCGGATCGACGGGGTGTACGCCGGCCCGGCCTGATCCGGCCGGCACCCTGGTGGGGGCGGCCCGGGGCGGCTGCTGGTCTCACAGCAGGTGGTCGATCGGCTCACCGGCGGCCAGCAGGTGCAGTGCCCGAGCGGCGCGCAGGGCGGCGTCGTGGGCGATCTCGACGTCGTCGGGGCCGCGGCGCGGGCCTGCCGAGCCGCGGGCGTGCAGGCGCGCCAGGAGATCGTCGCGCGGGAGCCCGCGCAGGCCGAGCAGCACCAGCGGGTCGGCGTCGACGAGCCAGGCCAGCTGGTAGCCGACCGCCAGCGCATGCCGGCACGGGTCGAGCCAGGCGTCACACGTGCAGCTCCAGCTGAACTCCCCCGCGAAGGGCAGCAGCTCGACGCCGGACTCCTCGGCGTGCTCGACCAGCCCGATCGGCAGGTCGCCGGCCAGCAGGTCGGCGATCCGGCCCGACTCGGCCGCGACCAGCTCCACGAACGTCTCGGTGGCGGCGACGTCGAGCAGCTCGAGGGCGCCGGTGACGGCCGGCATGCCGTCCTCGCCGACGACCGTGCAGCCGATGGCGCCCCGGTCGACCGCGATCGGCCCGAGCCGGCCCGAGCGCGCGAGCGAGCGGGCGGCCCGCAGGTCGGCCTCGGCGTACGACGACTCCTCGACGGCCCGCACCCACGCCTTGCCCCACCACGTGGTCGCCCGGGCCGCACCCCGCCGGGCCGGCTGGCGCCGGTGGATCGGGCTCACGGCTCGGCCCCCGTGTCGTCGTCCGTGTCGTCGCCCGTGTCGTCGCCCGGGTCGTCCGTGCCGTCCGTGTCGTCGTCCCAGACGTCGTCCCAGCCGGCGTCACCGACCTCGGCGCCCTCGCGGAGCGTGACCAGGTCGCGCAGCTCGCCGTCACTGAGCTCGGTCAGCGCGGTGAGGTCGCCGTCGGTGGCGAGCACCGAGTCGGCCAGGGCGCGCTTGCGCGCGAGCAGCTCGGCGATGCGTTCCTCGATCGTGCCGCGCGTGACGAGCCGGTGCACCTGGACCGGGCGGGTCTGACCGATCCGGTAGGCGCGGTCGGTGGCCTGGTCCTCCACGGCGGGGTTCCACCAGCGGTCGACGTGGATGACGTGGTCGGCGCGGGTGAGGGTCAGTCCGGTGCCACCCGCGCGGAGCGACAACAAGAAGACCGGCACGTCGCCGGCCTGGAAGCGCGCCACCATCGCTTCGCGCTCGCGCACCGGCGTGCCGCCGTGCAGGAACTGGTGGGAGATCCCGGCCCGGGTCAGGTGGGTCTCGAGGAGCCGGGCCATGGCGACGTACTGCGTGAAGACGAGCACGGCGCCGTCCTCGGCGACCACGGTGCCGACGAGCTCGTCGACGGCGTCGAGCTTCTGCGAGCGGCCGGCCAGGCGGGGCGAGCCTGCTTGAGGAACTGGGCCGGGTGGTTGCAGATCTGCTTGAGGCCGGTGAGCAGGGCGAGGACGAGCCCGCGGCGCTGCTCCTCGTCGGCGCGCTCGATGCGCTCCATGGTGTCGCGGACGAACGCCTCGTAGAGCACGACCTGCTCGCGGGTGAGGCCCAGGACGTGGTCGGTCTCCGTCTTGGGGGGCAGCTCGGGAGCAACGCCGGGATCGGACTTGCGGCGACGCAGCAGGAAGGGGCCGATCAGCTCGGCGAACCGGCGCGCCTTGGTCGGCTCGAGCCCCGACTCGATGGGGCCTGCCCACACCTTGCGGAACGCGTTGCGGCTGCCGAGGAGGCCCGGCGTCGCCCAGTCCAGGATCGCCCACAGCTCGGTGAGGTCGTTCTCGACCGGCGTGCCGGTCAGCGCCACCCGGGCCCGGCTCGGGATCGTGCGCAGGGCCCGGGCGGTGGCCGAACGCGGGTTCTTGACGTGCTGGGCCTCGTCGGCGACCACGAGGTCCCAGGGCACCTCGCGGAGGGCGTCCCCCGCGGCGAGCGAGGCGCGCATGGTGCCGTACGTCGTCAGCACGAACCCGTCGTTCGGCCCGTCCCGGCCAGCACCCAGATCGCGCGCGGACCCGTGGAACCGCCGGACGTCGACGCCGGGGGCGAAGCGGCGTACCTCGGTCTCCCAGGTGCCGAGCAGCGACGCCGGGCAGACGACCAGGGTCGGCCCGGTGTGCCCGGTCTCGCGGCGGTGGAGATGCAGGGCGATCAGCGTGACGGTCTTGCCCAGGCCCATGTCGTCGGCCAGACAGGCGCCGAGCCCGAGATCGGTGAGCTGGACGAGCCACGTGAGACCGTGCCGCTGGTAGTCGCGCAGAGTCGCGACCAGGCCCGCCGGCGGCTCGATCGGGTCTCGCGTGGCCGCGGTGCGGAGCTGCTCGCGGACCTTGAGCAACGACGCCCCCACCACGACGTCGTGCTCGACGTCGTCGACCTCCACGATGCCTGTCAGCGCCGCAGCCACCGCCTCGACCGGTCTGACGGTGCGGACCAGGCGGCGCCTGGCCCTTCGAGCGACGGCCGGGTCGACGACCGTCCACTGCCCGCGCAGTCGGAGGAGGGGTCCGGTCGCGGCACGGAGCCGCTCCATCTCGGCCACCGACAAGGGCTCGCCGTGCAGCGCGACCTGCCAGTGGAAGGAGAACAGCGCGTCGGTGCCGAGCAGGCCCTCGACCAGCTCACCCTCGCGGGGCTCGCTGGGTCTGCGGTCGAGGACGGTCGTGGTCGTCAGGTCCCGCCCGAGGCTGCGCGGCCAGAGCACGTCGATGCCCCGGTGTCGCAGCGCCGCCACACCGTCGTCGAGCAGGCTCACCAGCTCGTCGGTGTCGAGGGTGATCTGGTCGGGGACGGCCAGGGCGAGCAGCCGGTCGAGCACGGGCCACGCGTCGGCCGCGGCGCGCAGCGCGATGGTGGCGTGGACGCGGGCGCGGTCGCCGAAGCCGTGCTCCTCCGCCGACCCGGTCCAGAGGACGGCGGCGTCGACGAGGTGGAGGGGGTCCTGCTCGTCGTGGACCTGGAGCACGAGCCGCACCGAGCCCGCCACCAGCTCGTCCTCGTCTGCCTCCACCCGGAGGCTGAGCGCCACCAGCTGCGGGCGCGCGCCGTCGGAGTCAGGGCGCCGGGACGCGTCCAGACGGCGGCCGAGCGCCGCGGCGAACGCCGGCCCGTCCGGAGTCGCCGTTGCGGTCGGCGCCGCTCGCGGCAGCACGTCGGCGACCGCGTCGAGGAGCCCCCGCACCGTCGTCCTGGCCTCCGCCTCGTCGAGGCCGGCGCCGCTCGCCACACCGACGATCGTCGCGATGGCGGCTTCCTCGTCGGCCTCGAGATCGGCGACCGCCCAGTGCGGTCCCCCGGGCCCCGAGGCCGGCCGCACCCGGCCCGCAGCCACCAGCCGCAGCCCGAGCACGGTCGCGTCGGCCAGCACCCGCGCGCTCGGCGACAGGTCGGTGCGCGACGTCGCCCGGGCCAGCAGCGGCACGGCCTCGCGGACCGGCAGCGTCACCGTCCGGCGGTCGTCGACGACCTCGACCGACCCGTCGCGAGGGGGGATGCCGGGCCGCAGACGCGCCCTGCCCTCGAGCGGGAGCAGCCGTCCGACTGCAGCCATCCGCGCCACCACCTCCTCCCGCTCGCCCTCGACGCTAACGCGGGGTGCCGACGGTTGGTTCCCGGCGTACGCCGGTGAGTTCGGCTCTGGCCGTGGCCGTGGGCTTAACGATTGGCCGGGCGTCGGCGGCCCTCTCTACCCTTGCGGGTGTGACCACTGAGACCTCCACCGATGCCGGGCGGCCCGGCGAGCTGCGACCCCCCGGCAACGGAGACGAGGGCCTCGACCGCGGCGTCCTGATCATCGCCGGCGTCGTCGTCCTGGGCGCGATCATGTCGATCCTCGACATCACCGTCGTGTCCGTCGCCCTCCAGACCTTCCAGACGGAGTTCGACGCGACGGCCGCCCAGGTGGCCTGGACGATGACCGCCTACACCCTGGCCCTGGCCAGCGTGATCCCGCTGACCGGCTGGGCCGCCGACCGCTTCGGCACCAAGCGCCTCTACCTGCTGGCCGTGGCGCTGTTCACCGCCGGCTCGGTCCTCTGCGCGACCGCCACCTCGCTCGAGATGCTCGTGGGCTTCCGGGTCCTCCAGGGCCTCGGCGGCGGCATGCTGATGCCGCTCGGCATGACGATCCTGACCCGCGCCGCCGGACCAGACCGCGTCGGCCGCGTGATGGCGGTGCTGGGCATCCCGATGCTGCTCGGCCCGATCTTCGGTCCCATCCTCGGCGGCTGGCTCATCGGCGTCGCGTCCTGGCACTGGATCTTCCTGATCAACCTGCCCATCGGCATCGGCGCGCTCATCTACGCCGCGCTCGTGCTGCCGAAGGACCACGTCGAGCCCTCGGAGAGCTTCGACTGGCTCGGCATGCTGCTGCTCTCGCCGGGTCTGGCGTTGTTCCTGTACGGCGTGTCGACGATCCCCGAGGCAAACGGCATCGTCCACACCAAGGTGCTCTTCCCGGCCGCCGTCGGCCTGCTGCTGATCGCCGCCTTCGTGCCGTGGGCGCTGGCGGCGCGCAACATCCACCCGCTGGTCGACCTGCGCCTGTTCAAGAACAAGGACATGACGATCGCCGTCGTCGCGATGATGCTCTTCGCGGTCGCGTTCTTCGGCTCGAGCCTGCTCTTCCCGCTCTACTTCCAGAGCGTGCGCGGCGAGACGGCGCTCTCGGCGGGCTGGCTGATCGCTCCGCAGGGCTTCGGCGCGATGATCACGATGCCGATCGCCGGGATCCTGGCCGACAAGATCGGTCCGGGCAAGATCGTGATGACCGGCATCGGCGTGATCGTGGTCGGCATGTCGGTCTTCACCCAGCTGACCGACACCACGTCCTACGTCGTGATCTGTTCGGCGCTCTTCGTGATGGGTCTCGGCATGGGCGGCACGATGATGCCGATCATGTCGGCCGCGCTGGCCACCCTGACCGACCACAGCATCGCCCGCGGCTCGACGCTGATGAACATCACCCAGCAGGTGGCGTCGTCCATCGGCTTCGCGCTGTTCTCCGTGCTGCTGACCAACGGCCTCCAGGACGCCATGGCCAGCCCCACCGACCCGCCGACCGCGGGCATGGCGGCGGCGTACGCCGACTCCTTCGTGGTGGCGGTCGTCCTCGTGGCGCTCTGCTTGGTGCCGGCGTTCTTCCTGCCGCGTCACAAGGTCGCCCCGGTCGACCCGGCCGCGATGGTGCACTGAGGCCAGTCACCTCGTCGTGCCGCGACGTCCCGTCACCTGGTGACGGGACGTCGCGCACTCCGGGCCCGGGCCTGGTCAGGCCTCGACGGCGAGCGCGAGGGGCAGCACCTCGGTCGCACCGGCCTGCCGCAGGGCCTGCGCGGCCAGGGTGAGCGTCCAGCCGGTGCCGACGAGGTCGTCGACCAGGAGGACCCGCCCCGCCGCGGACCCCTCGAACCCGTAGCGCCGGGAGACCGCCGCGACCCGCTGGGCCGAGTTCACCGCTCCCTGGCCGGGCGCGACGTGCGGGTCGACGATCACGTAACGGCCGGTGACCGGCACGCGCAGGTAGCGGGAGAGGCCGGCGCCGAGGTCGCCGACGAGCGTCGGCCGACGTCGGGAGTCGACCGTGACGATGGCGTCGACGCCGGGCTGCCAGTCGGCGAGGACGGCGACCATGGCGCGCGCGAGCCCCTCGGGCACCGGGCCGTCGGGGGTCTCGTCGCGGAAGAGCTGGCGCAGCTGCTGGCCGTAGCCGAGGTCGGTCAGGCGGGCGATCGCCCTGCCTTCCGCGGGCGGGTCGGCGATCCGGCCGCTCCACGACAGCCCGAGGGCAGAGAGCGCGGTCGGCCACATCTTGCGGGGCTCGACGACCACGCCCGGGCGGGCCAGGCGCTCGGTGGCGGCGTCGACGGCGGCGGCGGACACCTCGGTGCCCAGCGTCAGACCGCCGCAGTTGTCGCAGCGTCCGCACCCGCCGTCGGCTGCTGCCCAGTTGTCGTCGTCGTCGAGCTGGTCGCGCAGGAACCACATGCGGCACCGGTCGGTGTCGAGATAGGCCAGCATGGCGTCCTGTTCGCGCTTGCGCGCCTCGGCGAGGGCGGCGTAGCGATCGGTGTCGTAGGCCCAGTCGGCGCCGGTGCTCTCCCACCCGCCTTGGACCCGGCGTACGGCGCCGTCGACGTCGAGCACCTTCAGCATCGACTCGAGCCGAGTGCGGGTGAGCTCGACCCGGGCCTCGAGGGCGGGTGTGCTGACCGGGCGGCCGGTCTCGGCGCCGAGATCGGTCAAGGTGGCCAGCGTCTGCCGCACGACGGGCTCGGGCGGAAACGCCAGCGATGCGAAGTAGGCCCAGATGTCACGGTCCTCCAGAGCCGGCAGCAGCACCACCGTCGCGCTCGTGCCTGGCGCGATCCCGCGGCCGGCGCGCCCGACCTGCTGGTAGTAGGCGACCGGCGACTGCGGCGCCCCCAGGTTGACGACGAAGCCCAGCGCGGCGTCGAAGCCCATGCCCAGCGCGGACGTCGCGACCAGGGCCTTGACCCGCCCCGAGAGCAGGTCGTCCTCGAGCGAGAGGCGCTCGGTGGTCTCGGTCTGCCCGGAGTACGCCGCCACGGTGTGCCCGCGGCTGCGGAGGTAGTCGGCCACCTCCTGCGTGGCCGCGACCGTGAGGCAGTAGACGATGCCGGACCCGGGCTGCTCGGCGAGGTGGTCGGCCAGCCAGGCCAGTCGTTGCTCGGCCGTGCGCAGCCGCACCACCCCGAGCCGCAGGGAGTCGCGGTCGAGCGAGCCGCGCAGCACCAGGACGTCGGTGCCCAGCTGCTCCGCGACGTCGGCGGTGACCCGGGCGTTGGCGGTGGCCGTGGTCGCGAGCACCGGGATGCCGTCGGGCAGCTCGGCCAGCAGGGTGCGCAACCGGCGGTAGTCGGGCCGGAAGTCGTGTCCCCAGTCGGAGATGCAGTGCGCCTCGTCGACGACCAGCAGGCCGGCGGACGCGGCCAGCCGGGGCAGCACCTCGTCGCGGAACCCGGGGTTGTTGAGGCGCTCGGGCGAGACCAGCAGCACGTCGACCAGGCCGGCGGCGATGTCGTCGTGGACCTGCTGCCACTGCTCGATGTTGGTGGAGTTGATGGTCACTGCTCGGATGCCGGCCCGCTCGGCGGCCGCGATCTGGTTGCGCATCAGGGCCAGGAGCGGCGAGATGATCACCGTCGGTCCGGCTCCGGTGGCCCTGAGCAGGGCGGTCGCGACGAAATAGACCGCCGACTTGCCCCAGCCGGTGCGCTGGACGACCAGCGCCCGGCGCCGGTCGACGACCAGGGCCTCGATCGCCGACCACTGGTCGTCGCGGAGCAGGGCATCGTCGTGACCCACGAGGGCACGCAGGTGCTCCTCGGCGGAGGCACGCAGTGTGGTCGGGTCGGCGAGTGGCACGACTCTGGTCTACCAGCGGCCACTGACAGCCAACCCGCCGGGCGACGCGAAAAGTCGTGCCGCCCGCTCGTGAACCAACCTGGCCCCCGGTGCATCACACTGTCTGTCGCACACCTACCCCTGACCGCGAGGATGGACAACATGAGCCGCCGCCTCGCCGGCGCCGTCGTGGCGTCGGCCCTGACGAGTGCACTGCTGGCGTCCTCGTGGGGCGTCGCTTCGGGTGCCGCGGGCCAGCAGATCGACGAGGAGACCTGCTTCGGCGAGGACCCCACCGTCACCCTCGCGTCCGACCAGCCCTACACCGACACCGTCGGCATCGACGACGTGATCCTCGGCGGCGGCAGTGTGAACGGCGGCGACGGCGACGACCTCATCTGCGACGCGGCGTTCGTTCTCGGTGGCAACGGCGACGACCGGATCCGGATGCTGGGCGGCGGTACCGCGCGCGGCAACACCGGCGACGACGAGTTCGTCTCCATCACGGTGGACGCCGACGTCGCCGGCCCCGAGCTGGACGGCGGCGCCGGCAACGACATCTTCTGGGGCGGCACGCAGGGCGAGACCATCTTCGCCGGCGCCGGGGTCGACGTGGTGTGGGCCGGCGGCGGCAACGACCTGGTCTACCTGGGCAGCGGCAACGACAAGGGCTACGGGCAGCCGGGCAACGACAGGTTCTTCGGCATGAGCGGCGACGACTTCGTCGACGGTGGCCTCGGCACCGACACGGTCGAGGGCGGCCGCGACCGTGACACCTGCCATGCGGTCGAGGTCAGGAGCAGCTGCAAGCGCGTCCGCTGAGCGAGCTCGGTATCCGTGCTCAATGGCCGAGAAGAGATTCTCCTTTCATCCTTTTCCACCAAAAGGGTGAAAGGAATTCGCCATCTTTTTACCCCTGACCCGTAACCTTTTTCACACATCCATATTTAACTTACGGGCTCCGAATTCCGTGCGAGCCTCGGTGACATGACCAGTTACCTACGCCGCATCACTCCCTCCATGGCAGTGGCGATCCTCGCGCTCGTCATCGCCGTCTCCTCCTCCGCCACCGCTGCTCTCGTCATCTCGGGAAAGCAGATCAAGGACCACTCGGTCACCGGCAAGGACCTGAAGAAGAACGCCGTCAAGAGCAAGACCATCAAGAACAAGACGGTCAAGGGCAAGGACCTCGAGAAGGGTGCCGTCAAGAGCACCCAGGTCCTCGACCACAGCATCACCGGGTCGGACCTCAGGTCCAGCACGGTCACCGGCAAGGAGCTCGCCGACGGCACGATCACCTCCTCCGACCTGTCCACCACGCTGGTCCAGACGATCAACGGCAGCACGTCGGGCTTCCAGGTCGTGACCGGCACCTCGTCGGGTCCGCCCGCGCTCGCCAAGCGCTCGGTGTCGGCCGCGTGCCCGGCCGGCAAGGTGGCCCTCAGCGCCGTCGCACACTCCGACGGTCCGGTCGACGTCGTGTCGCCGGAGGTCACCCGGACGAGCAGCGCCGCCTTCACCGCCGAGGACCCGTTGGTGCTCGGCACGCTGGGCGCGGGCGCGCTGGTCCTCCAGGTCACCTGCGTGAGCGCTGGCTGACCGAGCCATCCAGACGACCCCCCCAGGTCCGGGTGTCCGCGGGCGCCTCTCGGGTGCGCGCGCGGGCATCCGGCCCGTTGCCTGCTGGGCCGGCGCCGGCTACCAGATCCGGACCCGGTCGGCCGGGTCCATCCAGAGACCGTCTCCGTCGGTGGTCCCGAAGGCATCGTGGTACTCGTCGAGGTTGCGCACGATGTTGGCGCGGAACTCCGGCGGCGAGTGCGGGTCGATGGTGAGGTACTGCTGCTCCTGCTCCGTACGTCGCTTGGTACGCCAGCAGTAGCTCCAGCTCATGAACAGCCGTTGGCTGTCCTCGCGGCCCTGGGCGCCGTCCCGGGCGATCGCATAGGCCTTGTGCGCGATGGTCAGACCACCGAGGTCGCCGATGTTCTCGCCGACCGTCAGGGCGCCGTTCACGCGCTCGCCGGGCAGGTTGCGCGGCTCGAAGGCGTCGTACTGCGCGATCAGGGCCTTCGACTTCACCTCGAAGGCCGCCTTGTCGTCGGGGGTCCACCAGTCGTTGAGGTTGCCCGCGCCGTCGTACTGCGCACCCTGGTCGTCGAAGCCGTGGCCGATCTCGTGGCCGATCACGGCGCCGATGCCGCCGTAGTTCTCGGCCTCGTCGGCGTCAGCGTCGAAGAACGGCCTCTGCAGGATCCCGGCCGGGAAGCAGATCTCGTTGGTGCCCGGGTTGTAGTAGGCGTTGACGGTCTGCGGCAGCATCAGCCACTCGTCACGGTCGACGGGGGCGCCGATCTTGGCCAGCTCGCGGTCGGTCTCGAAGGCCGCCGCGGCGGCGACGTTGCCGATCAGGTCGTCGCCACGGACGTGCAGCGCGGAGTAGTCGCGGAACTTGTCCGGGTAGCCGATCTTGGGCCGGAAGGTCTCGAGCTTCTCGTAGGCCCGCTGCTTGGTGTCCTCGGTCATCCAGTCCAGCGCGGCGATCGACTGCCGGTAGGCCGTGAGCAGGTTGGCGACCAGCTCGTCCATCAGCGCCTTCGCGCGCGGCGGGAAGTGGCGGGCGACGTACTCACGCCCCACCGCCTCCCCGATCGCGCCCTCGACGAGACCGACCCCGCGCTTCCACCGCGCGCGAAGCTCGGGGGTGCCGTTGAGGGTGCGGCCGTAGAAGTCGAAGTTGGTCTCGACGAAGTCGTCGGTGAGGTACGGCGCCGCGGAGCGCAGGACGCGCGCGAGCATCCACGGTCTCCAGTCCTCGATGGGGACCTCCGCGAGCACGGTCGAGAGGTGCTCGAAGAACGACGGCATCATCACGACGGTCTCGGCGAGCGTCTCGTCGTTGCCCCCGAGGTTGGTGACGTAGGCCTTCCAGTCGAACTGCGGAGCCAGCGTCGTCAGGTCGTCGAAGGACAGCAGGTTGTAGGTCTTCTGCACGTCGCGGGTCTCGGCTCGCTCCCAGTGCCCGGCGGCGATCCTGGTGTCGATCGCGAGGACGGTCGCGGCGTCGGCCTCGGCATCGCCGTCGTGGTCGGCCAGCCGGAACAGGGCGGCGAGGTAGGCGACGTACTTCTCGCGGATCTCGGCGAACTTGTCCTCGCGGTAGTAGCTCTCGTCAGGCAGCCCGAGCCCGCCCTGGGAGAGGTAGACCAGGTAGCGGTCGGAGTCCCTGCGGTCGGTGTTGACGTAGGACCCGAACAGGCCGTGACCGCCGATGCGCTCGAACTCTCCGGCGAAGGCCGCCAGGTCGCGTACGTCGCGCAGCGCGGCCACCGCGTTGACCAGCGGCTGGATCGGGCGGCTGCCGAGCCTGGCGATCGCGTCGGTGTTCATGAACGACGCGTAGAGCGCGGCGATCTTCTCGGGCTCGCTGTCGGCGTCGCCGGTCGGCGGGCGCTCGGCGAGCTCCTCGATGATCGTGCGCACCTGGTCCTGGGCGATGTCGGCGAGCTCGACGAAGGGTCCCCAGCTGGATCGGTCGGCGGGGATCTCCTCGGTGTCCAGCCATCGGCCGTTGACGTGACCGAAGAGGTCGTCCTGAGGGCGGATGTCGAGGTCCATGCCCTCACGGGCGTCGTCCAGGATGCTCACGGGAGCGACCCTAACCCGCGACCGGTGGTCATGCCCGCGCCGAGCAGGCGGAAGTTCACCCGGAGGAGCGAAGCGGGGGAAGGTGAACTTGCGCCTGCTCGGCGATCCGCGCCACCGAGTCTCTCGGACCTGCGGACCTTTCACCGGGGGGCGACGATCGCGTTCATCTCGAAGTGCATCGGGTCGGTCCAGCCCCACCTGCCGCCCCAGCCGAAGCCCCACGACTCGAAGATCGACACGACCGTGCGGTCGATCTCGCCCACGGTGCCGCGCTGGTTGCCCGGAACGTTGAGGTCGAACGCCAGCCCGAAGGCGTGGTTGGACAAGGTGGTCGTGCCGGCGATGAAGCGGGGGTAGTAGCAGCCGGCGTACTCGTCGACATGGATCTCGTCGGCGAGGCCGCGCTCCTCGATCTCGGTGAGCGCCGCGCGCAGCTGCGGGAAGATCGCGCGGTTGCAGGTCATCTGCCCGAGGATCGGCACCGACTCGGTGCTGATGTGCGTGCTCACCCAGTCGTCCTCGGGTGCGATGCGGCCGCCGCCGAGCACGGTGTAGATGAAGGTGCCGACCACCGCTGCCACGGAGCCACCGGTGAAGAACGCCGTCTGCGTGGGTGAGCTGGTGTCGAGGCCGAGCCGCGCGGCGATGTCGAGACGCTGCACCGAGACCTCGTCGCCGACAACCTTCTGCACCGGGCCCCGCAGTCGCGCCGGAGCCGACTCGCCCGTCCACACCAGGGCTGCGTTGCCCGGTGTCATGGCGAGCTCCTCGCCCCACTTCTCGTTGATCACGACGTCGACCTGGGGTATCTGCTCCGCCACGGCGCCGACGTGCACTGACGGCGCGTCCTTGCTGACGCCGAGGCGCAGGTAGCCCTCGTCGGTCATCCGCCCCTTCAGCCGCGGCGTCACGGCGAGCTCGCCGCCGGCCACCCGATCCCAGATCGCCTGCTTCAGCGCGACCTCGCGCACGGTGAAGAGCCGGTACGTCGCCGGGTCGACCGCCGCGACGTTGACCGCGCGGTTCTCGATGGTGACCTGGGCGAGGCTGATCGGCGTGACGGCGGAGACGCCGTCGAGGCCGGCGATCTGCTCGAGAGTGGCGTCGTCGAGCGCGTCCTCGCCGAACACGAGCAGGTCGGCCGACCGCAGCGCGCCGTCGCGCGGGCCCGGCGGCTCGACGGCCATGGCGGGATCCAGCCCGAGCGTTGCCGAGGCCGACGGGCTGGATCCGTCCGTGGAGCTCGCCGTCGCGCCGACCGACCCCGACGTCTCGCCGGCGTCGGGACCCGGCCCGCTTGGCGGCGTACCGCACGCCGCAGCCAGCACGAGCACGGCCGCCAGCGCCGTCACCCGTGCCCCTGCCATCCCTCGAACGGTACCGGGGCCCGCCGAAGGGATCGT
>CAVRPU010000005.1:0-21681 GCA_963723195.1 uncultured Actinomycetota bacterium | reverse complement strand
GGGCCGGCTGCGACCCGCAGGTCACGCACCGACCGCGCGTCCGGGTCGGCGGCGCCACTCGATGGCCGGGCAGGTGTCCATCACCATGGGGACGCCGGCGTCCCACGTGCGCTCGAAGGCGGCGACGTCGATCACCCCGAGCTGGAAGAAGACCCCGCCGGCGCCGATCGCGACGGCCTGGTCGGCGAACTCGCCGGCGAACTCCGAACGCCGGAAGACGTCGACCACGTCGATCGGGAACGGCACGTCGGCGAGCGTCGCGTAGCCCTGCTCGCCGAGCACGACGGGGGCATCGGGATGGATCGGGACGATGCGCTTGCCGCGCTGCTGCAGGAGCCGGGCGATGGAGTACGCCGTGCGGCTCGGGTCGCCGGAGAGCCCGACGATCGCCCAGGTCTCGGCCTCGTCGAGCATCCAGTCGACGGTCTCGGGGTCCTGCCATCGGCGTGTCACGTTCCACACGGTACGGGGTCCTCGACACCGATTCCCGCTCGTAGGCTGACCCCATGAGCGACCAGCCGATGTACGGGTTGTCTGAGGAGCACCAGGCGATCCGCGAGGCGGTGCGCGAGCTGTGCGAGGCGAAGGTCGCGCCCTTCGCGGCCGAGGTCGACGAGCAGGGTCGCTATCCCCTCGAGGCGTTGGCGGCGTTGACGGCGTCGGACTTCCACGCGCCGCATGTGCCGGAGGAGTACGGCGGAGCCGGTGCCGACGCGCTGGCGACGGTGCTGGTGATCGAGGAGGTGGCGCGGGTGTGCATGTCCTCGAGCCTGATCCCGGCGGTGAACAAGCTGGGCAGCCTGCCGCTGCTGCTGGCGGGGTCGGAGGAGCTGAAGAAGGCGTACCTGACCAGGCTGGCGGCGGGGGAGGGCGGCTTCTCCTACTGCCTCTCCGAGCCCGAGGCGGGCTCGGACGCCGCCGCGATGCGGACCCGAGCCGTCCGGGACGGCGACGACTGGGTGCTCGACGGGGTCAAGCGGTGGATCACCAACGCCGGCCCGGGCGAGGGCGAGTCGGAGTTCTACACCGTGATGGCGGTGACCGAGCCCGACCTCCCGCCGCACGACCGGGCCCGGGGGATCAGCGCGTTCGTGGTGGAGCGGTCCGACGAGGGGGTGTCCTTCGGGGCGCCGGAGAAGAAGCTCGGGATCAAGGGGTCGCCGACCCGGGAGGTCTACCTCGACAAGGTGCGGGTGCCGGCGAGCCGGATGATCGGCGCGGAGGGCACCGGCTTCGAGACCGCGATGCGGACCCTGGACCACACCAGGATCACGATCGCGGCGCAGGCCGTTGGCGTCGCACAGGGGGCGCTGGACCACGCGCTCGGCTATGCGCGGGAGCGGCAGCAGTTCGGCAAGCCGATCTCGGACTTCCAGGGTCTGCAGTTCATGCTGGCCGACATGGGCATGAAGGTCGAGGCGGCCCGGCAGCTGACCTACGCCGCGGCCGGCCGGTCCGAGCGGAACGCGGCGGACCTGACCTTCTTCGGGGCCGCGGCCAAGTGCTTCGCCTCCGACGTCGCGATGCAGGTCACGGTCGACGCGGTGCAGATCCTCGGCGGCTACGGCTACACCCGCGACTACCCGGTGGAGCGGATGATGCGCGACGCCAAGATCACCCAGATCTACGAAGGCACCAACCAGGTCCAGCGGATCGTGATCGCCCGCCAGCTCCTCGCCGGCATCCAGTCCGAGCTGTGACCCAGACGATCGAGATCCAGACACCCGACGGACCCGCCGAGGCGTACCTCGCGCGGCCGAGCGACGACTGGTCGCATCCCGGCGTCCTGTTCTACGTCGACGCGATCGGGCTGAGGCCCCGCATCGAGGCGATGGCCGACCGGATCGCGTCGTGGGGGTACGTCGTGCTGGCGCCCAACGTCTTCCACCGCGCGGGCCGGGCGGCCGACCTTGCTCCGACGGCCGACCTCACGGTGGCGGAGAACCGCGAGGCGTTCATGGCGCTGGCGATGACCCGCGTCCGCGCGCTGACGCCGGAGCAGAGCGACCTGGACGCCCGGATCTGGCTGGACGCACTGCTCAAGGTCGCCCGCGGACCTGTCGGCGTCACCGGCTACTGCATGGGTGCCCGCCTGGCGACCCGGACGGCCGGTCTTGCCCCGGACGACGTCGCGGCCGTCGGCGGCTGGCACGGAGGTCGACTGGTGACCGACGAGCCCACCAGCCCTCATCTGCTGCTGGCCGGAGCCCGGGCAGAGTTCGTCTACGGGCATGCCGACCAGGACCGGTCGATGCCCCTCGACGCGGTCGAGGCGCTCGGGCGGGCCCTGAGGGCCGCCGGCCTCACCCACCGCAACGAGATCTACGAAGGCGCGACCCACGGCTACACGATGGCCGACACGGCGGCGTACGACGAGGCCGCCACCGAGCGGCACTTCGACGCGCTCCGGGCGCTCCTGGCCCGCGCTCTTCGCTAGTCGCGCTCGATCATCGGCACCACGGCCCACAGCACGGCGAAGACGGCCAGCGACACGGCCATCGCGACCAGCCCGGCGACCAGCCCGACCACGATGTCGAAGACCAGGAACAGCACGCCGGAGACGGTGAGGGCCAGGGACACCAGACCACACCGCGCGCTCAGGTTGGCGGCCCGGACGAGCCAGTCCTTCTCGTGCTGGCGGAAGAGCAGCCGGTGGAACGCGACCGGCGCGATCACCAGCGCCGTGGTGAGCGCTGCCCCCGACAACACGATCAGGTAGGCCGTCAGCTGGAGCCGGTCCAGCTCCTCGAAGCGGCTCGAGAACGGCACCGTCAGCAGGAAGCCGGTGAGGATCTGCACGCCGGTCTGGGCGACCCGGAGCTCCTGGAGCAGCTCGTTCCAGTTGCGGTCCAGCTCTTCCTCGCGGGTCATCTTGGAGTCGGCCACGACGTACCGGTACCCCGCTTCGACCCGGGACAGCAGCAGATGCATGCGGCTGGGAGTCGAGGGGTACGAGTGACGCCAGGTCCTTGGAGGAGCAGCCGATGACGATCGATCACCCGGACTCCACGCTGGCCGACGTGGCCGGCATCGACGATCGGACCCAGGAGCGGGCCTTCGCCGTACGCCGCGGCGCCGCCGCGCTCCTCACCCTCCTCGTGCTGGCCGCACTGCTCGGCCTGCTCGGCGTGCGCACCAGCGAGGTGAGCGCCGAGGAAGGCGGCTGGGCGCTGACGGTGCGCTATCCCGCGATCGCCCGGGCCGGGCTCGACACACCCTGGGAGGTCACGGTCACCAGCGACGAGGGGTTCGGCAACGAGGTCACCCTCGCGGTCACCGGCGCCTACTTCGACCTGTTCGAGACCCAGGGCTTCCACCCCGAGCCCGCCGACAGCACCCGCGACGGCTCGACGCTCTACCTCACGTTCACCGCGCCCGAGTCGAACACCCTCGTCGTGGCCTACGACGCCTACATCCAGCCGGCCAGCCAACTCGGCGAGGCGGCCACGGTCGCCGTCGTCGACGGCACCACGCCCCTGGTCGAGGTCCACTACCGAACCCGCCTGCTGCCCTGAGTCAACCGAGCCGGGTCAGACCGTCCTGAGGAGCACCGATGGAGATCATCGTCCGCGCAGTCGTCCTGTTCCTCTTCCTCTGGGCGATCACCCGCGTCGTCGGGCGATCGACCCTCGGCGAGCTGAGCACCTTCGAGCTGTTGCTCTACGTCACGATGGGCGACCTCGTGCAGCAGGCCGTCACCCAGCAGGACTTCTCGATGACCGGCGGAATCCTGGCCGTCAGCGTCTTCGCCCTGCTCACGATCCTGCTCTCGTGGCTGCAGTGGCGCTTCCCCGGGATGCGCGGGCTGATCAACGGCACTGCCGTGATCGTCATGCGTGACGGGGTGATCCTGGAGCGCGAGTGCCGGCGTCAACGGCTCTCCAACACTGACCTGATGGCGGCCGCCCGGCAGCAGGGCATCCGCCGGCTCGGCGACGTCGACCTGGCGGTGCAGGAGGCGGACGGCAAGATCTCGTTCTTCACCGTCCCCGACGCCGCTTCGTCGGACAGCGGCGCCCCGACGACCTCAGAGGTCGGCTGAGGCCAGCGGCGTCTGGTCGATGCGGTCGAGAAGGTCCGCCACCGAGTCGAAGACCAGCACGGCCCCGGCGTCGATGAGCTCGCTCTCGGTGAACCCTCCGGTCAGCACTCCCACGGCGAGGTGGCCGCCGGCGCGGGCGGCCATCGCGTCCCACGGGGAGTCGCCGACGACGGCCGCGCGAGTGCCCTCGACGAGCCCGAGGGCTCGGTCGAGCAGGTCGGTGGCCGGCTTGCCGCGGTCGACGTCGTCGCCCGTCACGACGGCATCGGCGAGCGCCGTGTCGGGCACGTGGTCCAGGGCGCGGGCGGTGTCGCTCCCGCTGCCGGACGACGCGATCACGACCAGGTGACCCCGGTCCTTGAGCTCGCTGATCAGCCGGTCGGCGCCCGGCAGCAGTCGCACCCGGGCACCGAGCTGGTCGAACTCCGTGTTGTGGATCTCCCGCACCTTGTCGCCGACACCACGCTCGGCTGCGTCGCCGGCCAGGTGCGCCACCAGCTGCTCCGACCCCATCCCGATGGCCCCGTGGACCACCTGGGACGGGATGGTCAGCCCGACGTCGTGGAAGGCGCGACCCCAGGCGACGGCGTGCTCGTAGACGCTGTCGACCAGGGTGCCGTCCACGTCGAGGACGACGGTGTCGATGCCGTGCGTGACCGCCGGCATCAACTGGCGTGTCCGAGCCCCGCGTCCTCCGGCTCGGACAGGAAGCCGTTGCGCACGCCCCACACGACGGCCTGGGCGCGGGAGCCGGCCTCGATCTTGCGGTAGGTCGAGCGGATGTAGGACTTGACCGAGTTGATGCTGAGGTTGAGGTGGAGCGCGACCTCCTCGTTGCTGAACCCGTTGGTGATCAGCCGGATCACGCTCGCCTCGCGCGGCGTCAGGGGTGAGGACGGCGGCGACGGAGAGACAACCTCGCTGGGACGACCCGACTCGACCACGACGTGCCCGCGATGGACCTGCTCGATGGCCGCGACCAGGCGGTCGGCCGCGAGGTGCTTCGAGACGCATCCGCCGATCCCGTGGTCCTGAGCCTGCAGGACCAGGGCGGGAGTGACGTCCCAGACGTAGAAGACCAGCCGCCCGTGGTCGTGACGCCCGAGCCAAGGCTCCAGGTCGGTGACGGTGGGGTCGACGAGGGTGACGTCGGCCGGCGATCCGGTCGGGACCAGCTGCACGCGCCGGTCGTACGGGGCGAGCATCGCGGCGAGACCGTGCGTCACGAGGTCGCTGTCGGTGGACAGGGCCAGACGCAGCCGATCGGGTTCAGGCGAGTGTGTTCGCATGAGACCTAAGTACCCACCCGTGAGGAGGGCATGCGCACCCCTCCCTGCCCGTTTGGCTGTAGGTAGCCTCCGAGGATGCCCGGCGAGATCCCCGACCTGACCCGCGCCCAGCTCGAGGAGCTGCAGGTGGACCGGCTCCGGAACACGCTGACGCGGGTCTACGAGCATGTGCCGCACTACCGGTCGGCCTTCGACGAGGCGGGCGTCCGCCCGCGTGACCTCAGGAGCGTCGCCGACCTGGCGCACTTCCCGTTCACGACCAAGGCCGACCTGCGGGAGAACTACCCGTTCGGCATGTTCGCAGTGCCGCGCGAGCAGGTGGCCCGCGTGCACGCCAGCAGCGGTACGACGGGCCGGCCGACCGTGGTCGGCTACACCGCCGCCGACCTCCAGATGTGGGCCGAGGTCGTGGCCCGGTCGATCCGGGCGGCGGGCGGTCGTCCGGGCGACGTCGTGCACATCGCCTACGGCTACGGGCTGTTCACCGGCGGGCTGGGTGCGCACTACGGCGCGGAACGGCTCGGTTGCACGGTCGTCCCGGTCAGCGGCGGCATGACCGAGCGGCAGGTCCAGCTCATCACCGACCTCCGACCGCGGGTGATCATGGTGACGCCGTCGTACTTCCTGGCGATCCTCGACGAGATGGAACGGCAGGGCCTCGACCCGAGGGAGTCCTCGCTCGAGATCGGCATCTTCGGCGCGGAGCCGTGGACCGACCAGATGCGGCTGGCCGTTCAGGAGCGCAGCGGCATCCGCGCCGTCGACATCTACGGGCTGTCGGAGGTGATCGGACCCGGCGTCAGCCAGGAGTCGGGGGAGACCCAGGACGGGCTGCACGTCTGGGAGGACCACTTCCTCCCCGAGGTGATCGATCCCGCGACCGGGCGGGTCCTGCCCGACGGCGAGGAGGGCGAGCTGGTGTTCACCAGCCTCACGAAGGAGGCGATGCCGGTCGTGCGCTACCGCACCCGCGACCTGACCCGTCTCGAGCCCGGGACGGCGTACCCCGCCTTCCGGCGGATGCGGAAGGTCACCGGCCGCACCGACGACATGATGATCGTGCGCGGCGTCAACGTCTTCCCCAGCCAGGTCGAGGAGCAGCTGCTCACCGTCGACGGCCTGGCGCCGCACTACCTGTGTGTGCTCGAGCGACCGGGCAACCTCGACGAGCTGACGGTCCGAGTCGAGGCGCGGCCAGGGACGACCGAGCGCGAGCCGCTCGGCCGGCTGCTCGCCGAGCGGATCAAGAACCGGATCGGCGTCACTGCGCTGGTCGAGGTCGTCGAACCTGGTGCGCTCGAGCGCAGCCTCGGCAAGGCGCGACGCATCGAGGACCGCCGGCCGCGCTAAGGGGCCTGCTTCAGCACACCGCTGGCCCCGCTGGTCGAGCGAGGTCACGACCTCAGACCGGGTCGCCCTCGTCCTGGGCGTAGTCCGGATCGACGCGGTTCGGCTGGTTCTCCGGGTCCTCCTCGACGCGATCGGCCACGTCGGCCGCGTCGAGGTCCTCCTCGCCCTCCATGCCCTCGATCTCGACCGGGGACTCGTGCTCGCTCGGCGGATGTGTCATCGCACGCACGCTAGCGGCGAGGCCGGGCCGTCCGCCTCACCCGAACAAGGGGTTCAAGGGGCGCTCGAAGATGACCAAGGCTGAGCTGGCGCGTGCGGTGGGCCGCTGCTGACGCAGGGGTGGGCACTTCTACTACCCATGGGGGTGAAGAAAGCCGTCCTGGGACTTTGGTTGTCTGTCCTGGCGGCAGATCGGCCGCGCATCACCGTGGCTGGAGAGGTGCAGTGTCCAACGACGACTCGGCGTCCGAACGCAAGCGGCTGACCGCCGATGCCCTGGCCCGCGCCGCCGTGGCAGCGCCGGCCGCACGTGCCGCGCTGCTGCGCGAGGTCGTGCGCCTCAACCTCACCGTCGCGCGTGACGTGACGCGCCGCTTCCGGGGCAGGGGGGTGGCCACGGAGGACCTCGAGCAGGTCGCCTATCTCGGCCTGGTGCTCGCTGCCCGACGGTTCGACCCGACCAAGGCGGCCGACTTCCTCAGCTTCGCAGTCCCCACGATCCGGGGTGAGCTGCGCCGCCACTTCCGCGACCAGGGCTGGATGGTGCGTCCGCCGCGGTCGATCCAGGAGCTGCAACCCAGGATGCAGGTGGCGTACGCCGAGCTGGGCCAGGAGCTCGGCCGTCCGCCGTCGAGCCGCGAGGTGGCCGAGCGGCTCGGCGTACCTGTGCAGCGCGTGGAGGAGTCGTTGGCGGCGCAGGGTGCGTTCACCCCCGCATCGGTGGACGCGGCCGCGCCCGACGAGGCGCCGGTGTCCGAGCGGCTGGCGAGCGAGGAGCGCGGGTACGCCGTCGTCGAGGACCGCGAGACCGTCCTCGCGCTGACTCGGGGGCTGAGCCAACCGGACCGGCGACTGCTCGAGCTGCGCTTCTGGCGCGATCGCAGCCAGGCCGAGATCGGGCGCGACACCGGCGTCACCCAGAGCCAGGTCTCGCGCCAGCTAGGCGTGCTGCTGAAACGGCTGCGCGCCCTCGACGCCCGCTGAGCGTCCGGCTCAGCGTGGCTCCAACGTCTCAGCGCGGCGGCAGGCCCGAGGGTGTGCAGAGCTGCTTCGGGACGTCGCCGGTCGCGTCCTGGGCGATGAGGTCGAAGAGCTGCTGCGAGCGCTCCTCGTCCAAGGTCACGGCGAGGTCGCGGATCGGCACGCCGCAGGTGAGCCCGCTGTCGCCGTCGACTCGCGTCATCGCCCATGCGAAGCGTGCCATGTCGACGGGGCCGGTGCCCTCTCCGACCTTGAAGAAGTGGGGCATCGCCGCGTTGAGCCGGACGTAGCGCACCGGGTTGAGCACCGTCCACGGCGACACCGCCTTGTCGCCGACCGCCGAGACCACCTCGCGTTGGTGCTTCGCGCGGTCGATGTCGCCGAGCTGGGAGGTCTTGCGCGAGCGCGCATAGCCGAGTGCGACCGTGCCGTCGGCCTCCTGGCAGCCCTTCTCGATGTCGAGGTTGGCCTGCGGGTCGTTCATGGCCTGCGTCGGGCAGATCTCGATCCCGCCGACGGCATCGACGACGCTGACGAACCCACCGAGGCCGATCTCGACGTAGTGGTCGATCCTGATGCCGGTGGCGTCCTCGAGAGTGCGCACCAGCAGCTCGGGGCCGCCGAACGCGTACGCCGCGTTGACCTTCTGGGGCTCGTGTCCGGGGATCGGCACGATCGTGTCTCGCGGGATCGACATCAGCAGGTTGGGCCCGGACCCGATGTGCAGCAGCATGATGGTGTCGGTGCGCTGGCCGACGTCGCCGCCCAGGTTGTTGTCCTGGCGGTCCTCCTCGGTGAGGCCGGCGCGCGAGTCGCTGCCGACCAGGAGGTACGTCGTCCCCGGCTGCTCGTCGGGGCGGTTGCCGTCGGGCTCGGCGTCGACCTTCTCGACCTTGGTCCACGCCCAGAGCGGCACGGTGACCAGGAAGACCAGCCAGAGCAGCAACACCCACGTGAGCATGCTGAGGCGGAACCGCGGCCGCCAAGTCCGCGACGGAGGTCCGGGCGGGGCGGGCGGAGGACCCCCTGGCGGGGGGTGCGGACCGCCTGGCCGTTCGCGAGGCAGGACGGGCATCACGCGGGTCTGGTCAGGGCGCGATGTGCCTGCCGCGGGGACCACCCGGGTCTCGTCGCCCGCCGATGGCGCGCCGGTCCCGGCCTTGCCGTAGAGCCACTCGTACTCCGGCGTCCCCTCCTCGGGGGCGCCGCTTCCCCGGGGGCGGTTCTTCATGCGCACTGACGCTACCGGGCGGGCCCACATCGACACGTCCGGCGCGTCGTACACCGATGTGACGGGTGTGACTGGTGATACTGGGCAGGCCAACCACTTCCCCGAGCAGATTGGCGCTTCCGCGAGATGTACGACGGCGACGTGCGCGCGCGACCGAGCAACGTCAAGGAGCGGGCCACCCGAGTCCGGTTCCGGCGAGCCGTCTCGCTGATGGTGATGACGCTGCTCGTTCCCGGGTCGGCCCAGCTGCTCGCGGGCAACCGCAGGATCGGCCGCATCGCGTTGCGCGTGTGGTTCGGCGCCGTTCTCGCGCTGGTGGGCACGTTGTTGGTGGGCCTGGTCTGGCACGGGGCCGTCTTCTACCTGGTGTCCAACACCCTCGTCCTCGGCGCGCTGCGCGTCCTGCTGATGGCCGCCGCGATCGGCTGGGTGCTGCTCTTCATGGACGCCTGGCGCCTCGGCCAGCCGCTGTCGCTCCAGCAGAACCACCGGCTCGCGGTCGTCGGGCTCAACGGCTTCCTCAGCCTCACGGCGGCTGCGGTGCTCCTCTTCGGGGCGCACCTGGTCGGGGTCCAGCGCGACTTCATCGTCACGATGTTCGGCAACGGAGAGGTCACCGGCGCCCACGACGGGCGCTTCAACGTCCTGATGCTCGGCGGTGACGCCGGGGCCGGCCGTAGCGGCCTGCGCCCCGACTCGATGACGGTGGCGAGCATCGACGCCGAGACCGGCCGGACCGTGCTGGTGAGCCTGCCTCGCAACATGTCGAACTTCCCGTTCCGGCCCGGCTCGGTGATGGCCAAGCAGTTCCCCGACGGTTGGAGCTGCGACACCTGCTACCTCAATGCCGTGAGCACCTGGGCGATGGACCGGCCCGAGCTCTTCAAGCACCCCAAGCAAGCCGGGGTCGAGGCGACCATCCAGGCGATCGAGGGCATCACCGACCTGCGGATCAACTACTGGGCGATGGTCAACCTCCAGGGCTTCCGCGACCTCGTCGACGCGGTCGGTGGGGTGCAGCTCAACGTACGTTCGCGCATCCCTGTCGGTGGGCTCGGATCCGACGTCACCGGCTACATCGAGCCCGGCGTCAAGACCCTGAACGGGCACGACACGCTCTGGTTCGCCCGTGCCCGCGAGGGCTCCGACGACTACTCGCGGATGGCGCGCCAGAAGTGCGTGATGAGCGCCATGCTGCGCCAGATCTCGCCCCAGACCGCGCTGTCGAACTTCCAGGACATCGCCGCCGCTTCGTCCGAGATGGTGTCGACGAACCTGCCGGCCAAGGAGCTCGACCGCTTCATGGGTCTGGCGTTGAAGGCGAAGGACCAGAAGATCTCGACGGTCTCGCTGGTCCCCCCGGCGATCGTCACCGCCGCCCCCGACATCGCGCTCGTGCACCAGATGATCGCGGACGCCATCACCCGTGCCGAGGGCGGTACGCCGGCTTCCGACACCGCCCAGGCCGCACCCGCCCCCGCGGCGGCCGGTGACCCGGCCACCGAGCCGGCCACCGAGCCGGCCGCGAAGCCGAAGAAGCAGAAGGGCCCCGCCCCCGTCACCGGCGGCTCCGTCGGCAGCCTGTCCGACGGGTACGCCGCCAACCAGGCCGAGGACCTCGCCGCCACCTGCTGAGACTCAGGGAGTACCCCTGCTCACCTCAAGACGGGTCACCCCGGGGCCCGGCCACCGCATGGCGCGAGCCGGCAACGGCGCGTGCCCCGTGTCAGCCGAGCAGCCGGAAGTTCACCGGAGGAGCGAAGCGGGAGAAGGTGAACTTGCGTCTGCTCGGCGCCTTGTCCGCGTCCGGCGGCAGGTGAACTTCCATCGGCTCGCGGTCAGCCGTGCTCGGCTTTGACGAACGGACCGCTCCACACGCACTCGCCTTCGGGCGTGCGGACGTAGCGCCAGAGACCGCTGGTCTTGGCGTTGTGGTGTCGGCGGCAGAGCGGCGACGAGGTTCGACGGTCGGGTCTGACCGGGTGGGCCATGGGGGTCGTACGGGATCACATGGTCGAGATCGCAGCGTCGTGAGTCGACCTGACAGCTCGGGAACTGACACGTGCTGTCGCGGAGGATGACCTGGTCGCGCATCCGGTCGGGTGGGTCGTGGCCGTTGACCGGCTCGTCGCCGTCCATCCGGATGACCGGCTGGATCCGGACTTGGGAGTCGCCGACCCACTCGCGGATCTTGGCCCTGGAGACCGGGCCGAGTCGTTCGGCCCGGCCGGCGCTCACGAGGTCGTCGTCGAGGTCGGTGAGGTCGAGGTGGAGGTAGAGGACGGTCTGCGGTGGGAGTGGTCTCGACTGATCGCTCGCTTCGCTCGCTGCTCGACCAGTGCTGAAGAGGTTGGCCAGGGCCTCGACCTTGCGGACGCCGAGTGGCTGGTCGTCGGCGTTTGCGGCGGCGTCCGCGCACACCTTCCGGTAGAGGTCGGTCAGCCACAGGGTGTCGCCGGTGATGTGGAGCTCGCTGGTGGCGGCGTACTCCGGCGCCGTGGGCGTGAAGAGGGCGACGTCCCAGACCTGCTTCTTCGCGCGGGCCTCGCGCTCGGCGTGGCGGTCGGGGTCGTGCCTGGCGATGGCCTCGGCGACGACGGTGTCGAGCAGGCGGGCGCCGCAGCGTGCGAGCCGGGGCGCGATCTTCTCGTCGACCCACGCGGCGGCTTCGCGGGACATCGAGTGGGTGAGCCTGGCGACCTGACGGCCTTTCCACGCGGGAACCGCGAGGGAGTCGACCTGGGCCCAGGTCTCGGGCAGGCGGTGGTGCAGGTCGAGCGCGTCGGCGATGAGCTGCATCGCGGTGGTGGGCGCGACGCCGAGGGTGATCGCGAGGGGCTCGGGCGCGTAGGCGGCGATCTTGGGGCACCCGTCGCCGCCGAGGGACTCGTCGGTGAGCAGCGCGGGCAGCAGCAGAGAGTCCCCGCCCCACGTGGCCACACCGGTGTCGGCGGTCGCCGGGTGCAGGACTGCCCATTGGTGCGCGATCCGAAGCTTCTCCCGCTCGCCCTCGCGGACCTGGCGGTCGGCGTCGGCAAGGGCGTCGAGCAGCGCCTCGGGAGCGAGGTCATCGAGACCCGGTCCGTCGATCGGCGCTGCTGTCATGGGACTACTCAAGCAGGGGCCACCGACAGTGGCCGATGCTCAGAACCCCTTTGTCCACAGGGGTTCTGGTGGCTTTGCGCCTCGGAAAGGACGCCGAGCCGACGCTAGTTCGCCTTCCCCCGCTTCGCTCCTCCGGCGAACTAGCGGCTGCTCGGCTGCTGCCGCTCGTCGTGCGCTGCCGGCTCCGGGCGGGCTGGGGCTGGGCCCTGTGGTTTCTGTGGCTGTGAGGCGATACTGGCGGCTGCTCGGCTGCTGCCGCTCGTCGTGCGCTGCCGGCTCCGGGCGGGCTGGGGCTGGGCCCTGTGGTTTCTGTGGCTGTGCGGCGAACTGGCGGCTGCTCGGCTGGGAGGGCTCGTCGTGAGCTGCCGTCTTGCCGAGGACGCTGGCTGGGCTGTGTGGTGTCCGTCCTGACAGTGAGCCGTAGTGTTCGGATGTGAGCACGGACGGCGACCAGCGGATCATCGCGGTCGTCGTGACCTACAACCGGCTGCCCCTGGTGCGCCGCCTCGTGGAGCGGTTGGTGCAGGTGCCGCAGCTCGACGAGGTGCTGGTCATCGACAACGCGTCACGTGACGGCACGGGCGACTGGCTCTCCTCGACGCTGGTCCACGAAGTGGCCCAGGAGTTCGCGCGGCTGGACCTGCCGGCCTCGGCTTCGCTACGTCGACGGCACTCGGGCGACGCCACCGGCACCCCGACGGTCCTGCACCGGACGCTCGCGACGAACCGCGGTGGGGCCGGAGGTTTCCACGACGGGCTGGGCTGGGCGATCGACCGGGGAGCGGACCTGGTCTGGTTGATGGACGACGACGGGCTGCCGGAGCCCGACTGCCTGGCGACGCTCCTGCAGCACACCGACCTCGACTTCTGGGGGCCGGCCGTGCTGGCGGAGGACGACCTGACCCGGCTGGTCTTCCCGATCCGGCTCCCGGGCACCGCGAAGGTGGTCCACCGGCTCGAGGCCGTGGAGGCGGCGGCGACCGACGGCCTGATCCGCGACGTGGTGATCCCCTTCAACGGCGTGCTGGTCACCAAGGAGCTCGTCGACAGGATCGGCCTGCCGCGCGAGGACTTCTTCATCTGGGGTGACGACGTGGAGTACCTCTGGCGCTCCCGTGAGGCCGGCGCGCGGTGCGCGACCGTCGTCGCCGCGCACGTGCGGCACCCCGCCACCGACGACCTCGGCACCCCGATGATGCTCGGCCGCACGACGTACAACCACAGCCCCAGCGACCTCAAGCACTACTGCATGGCGCGCAACAACCTGGTCAACCTGCGCGACTACCGCGGCTCGCTCCACGCGCTCGCGTTCGTCGTCAAGACCGGGTGGTTCTACTCCTTCACCCGGCCGAGCGCCGCGCGGCTGCGGCTCTCGGCCCGCGCGATGTGGGCCGGCCTGCGGGGCGACTTCACCGGCCACCAGCGGTTCCTCGCGTGAGGGGTCCGAGCACCGAGTCCGTGGCGGTCGTGGTGGTGACCCACAACCGCGCCGACCTCCTCGAGCGGATGCTGGTCGGTCTCGCCGCCCTCGAGACAAGGCCGGACGCGGTCTACGTCGTCGACAACGCCAGCACGGACCACACGCCCGACGTGCTCGACCGCGCCACGAACGTCGGGCTGGTCTCGATGCGGATGCCCGAGAACGTCGGCGGCGCCGGTGGGTTCCGGGCCGGGTTGAAGGCGGCGTACGACGCCGGCTTCGACCGGATCTGGCTGGTCGACGACGACGTGGTGCCCGCCGCGGACTGCCTGACCGTCCTGCTCGGCGTGGACGAGGCCTGCCTGCTGTCGGTGCGGGAGAACCTGTCCGGGCGACTCGTCGAGAAGGCAGCACTGCACTTCGACCTGCGCAACCCGCTGGCGATCCGCCCGAAACGGGCGAGCGTCGACTCCGCGTACGCCAACCGTGCCGACCTGCCGCCGCTCGTCGAGATCGAGGCCGTCGCCTTCGAGGGTTTCCTGGTCCGGCGCGAGGTCGTGACCGCGATCGGGCTGCCCGACGACAGCTTCTTCATCTTCTACGACGACGTCGACTTCGCGATCCGGGCGCGGCAGGCGGGCTACCGGATCTGGGCGGTGCGCGACGCCGTGCTCGTGCGGCAGCTGGAGTTCGACCAGCAGCACGCGCTGGAGTCGTGGAAGGGCTACTACATGTACCGCAACCTCTTCGCGGTGCACTTCCGCTACGGCGAGAACCGGCTGGTGCGCGCCAAGCCGTACGCCATCGCGGCGATGGTCACGGTCCTGAGCCCCGTGCGCGGGGGCCGGGGCGAGGCGGGCAACGTGCTGCGCGCGGTGCGCGACGCGAGGGCGATGCGAGAGATCCCGAGGACGCCGGTCCAGCCCACCTAGCGAAGCTCCCGGCCGCCGGGCGAGAGTGGCGACATGGAGCCTCGCGCAACCGCGCTGAACCGCGCCCACGAGCACGCCGTCGCCTGGTTGGAGTCCCTCGACGGGCGAGCGGTGCCCCCCGCCGCCAGCCCCGACGACGTGGCCGCCCTGCTCGGCGCCGAGCTGCCCGACGGCCCCAGCGACCCGGTCGAGGTGATCGACCTGCTGGCGCGGGCCAGCGAGGGCGGGCTCACCGCGATCCCGTCCGGGCGCTTCTTCGGCTTCGTCATGGGCGGGACCCACCCGGCAGCGCTGGCCGCTGACTGGCTCGTCAGCGCCTGGGACCAGAACGCCGGGATGCGCGCCGTCACCCCCGCCCACTCGGCCGTCGAGGACGTCACCTCGGCGTGGCTCCTCGACCTGCTCGACCTCCCCCCTGCAGCCGGCGTCGGCTTCGTCACCGGCGCGACGATGGCCAACTTCACCTGCCTGGCCTCCGCGCGGGACGAGGTGCTGCGCCGTGCCGGATGGGACGCGGACACCGACGGCCTGCACGGGGCTCCGCCGGTGCGCGTGCTGGTGGGGGAGGAGCGTCACGACTCCGTCGACCTGGTGTTGCGCTATCTCGGTCTCGGCCGACCCGAGGCCGTGGCCGCTGACGAGCAGGGGCGGGTCCGCCCCGACGCGCTCGCGGCCGCGCTGGCGAGCGGAGGCAGCGGGCCGACGATCGTCGCCCTGCAGGCCGGCAACGTCCACTCGGGAGCCTTCGACCCGTTCGCCGAGACGATCCGGACCGCGCACGACCACGACGCCTGGGTGCACGTCGACGGAGCCTTCGGGCTCTTCGCCGCCGCCAGCGACCGGCTCCGCCACCTCACGACCGGCTTCGCCGCTGCCGACTCCTGGGGCACCGACGCGCACAAGACGCTGAACGTGCCCTATGACTGCGGCATCGCGATCGTGCGCGACCCCGTGGCGATGAAGGCCGCGATGGGCATGCACGGCGACTACCTGATCCAGGACGCCGACAAGGGCGACTCCTTCGAGCGCGTGCCGGAGCTCTCGCGGCGGGCCCGGGCGCTGCCGGTCTGGGCTGTGCTGCGCTCGCTGGGCCGCAGCGGTGTCGCCGAGCTGGTCGACGGGCTGGCCCGCCACGCGCGCACCTTCGCCGATCGGCTCAGCGCGATCGAGGGGGTGGAGGTTCTCAACGATGTCGACTACACGCAGGTGTGTGTCTCCTTCGGCTCCGACGAGCGGACCCGTGAGGTGGTCCGCCGGGTCCTCGACGACGGGACCGCGTGGATGTCGGGGTCGCAGTGGCAAGGGCGGGCGGTGCTCCGGATCTCGGTCAGCAACTGGTCGACGACCGACGAGGACGTGGAGCGCAGCCTCGAAGCGCTGGAGCGCATCGCAGCCGACGTACCCTGATCTGGGTGTGATCCGCGCCATTCCCGCCGCGTGGGCACTGTGTGGCAAATCGGTTCGAGCCGTTGGTCGTCCGTAGACTGGCGAACTGCCCGACCGAGGCACAGCAGCCCTGAGGAGACCCTTGACCGAGCCTGCCGCTCCCGAGCAGCCCGACCTGCCCGACACCCTGCCTGACCTCGTGGTCGTCGGGTCCGGCTTCTTCGGCCTCACCATCGCCGAGCGCTGCGCGCGCGAGCTCGGCCTGACGGTGCTCGTGCTCGAGCGTCGCTACCACCTCGGCGGCAACGCCTACAGCGAGAAAGACCCCGAGACCGGCATCGAGGTGCACAAGTACGGCACGCACCTCTTCCACACCTCCAACAAGCGGGTGTGGGAGTACGTCAACCGCTTCACGACCTTCACGGGCTACCAGCACCGGGTCTTCGGCAACTACCAGGGACAGGTCTACTCCCTGCCGATGAACCTCGGCCTGATCAACCAGTTCTTCGGGAAGGCCCACTCGCCCGACGAGGCGCGGGAGCTGATCGCCGAGCAGGCCAGCGAGATCGACACCGACAAGGCGCAGAACCTCGAGGAGAAGGCGATCTCCCTGATCGGCCGCCCGCTCTACGAGGCGTTCATCAAGGGCTACACCGCCAAGCAGTGGCAGACCGACCCCAAGGAGCTGAGCCCGGACATCATCACCCGGCTCCCGGTCCGCTACACCTTCGACAACCGCTACTTCAACGACACCTACGAGGGCCTGCCGACCGACGGCTACACCGCCTGGTTGGAGCGGATGGCCGACCACCCGAACATCGAGGTACGCGTCGACACCGACTTCTTCGATGTCATCGACGACTACAAGGGCAAGGTGCCGATCGTCTACACCGGCCCTGTCGACGAGTACTTCGGCCACGCCGAGGGCCACCTCTCCTGGCGCACCGTCGACCTCGAGGCGGAGACCCTCGACGTCGACGACTTCCAGGGCACCGGTGTCGTCAACTACAACGACGAGAGCGTGCCCTACACGCGCATCCTGGAGTTCAAGCACCTCCACCCCGAGCGCACCTACCTGCCCGGCAAGACGATCGTGGTGCACGAGTTCTCCCGCTTCGCCGAGGAGGGCGACGAGCCCTACTACCCGATCAACACCGCCGAGGATCGCGAGAAGCTGCTGAAGTACCGCGAGCTCGCCAAGCGTGAGCCGATGGTGCTCTTCGGCGGTCGCCTCGGCACCTACAAGTACCTCGACATGCACATGGCCATCGGGTCCGCGCTGTCGATGTACGACAACAAGCTGCGCCCGCACTTCGCCGACGGCGCCGAGCTCACCTCCGGAGGGGTCGACGAATGACGCCATCTGCTCAAGGCAGGACCGTACGACTGCTGCAGCGCCAGATCCTGCCGATCGACAAGGACACCGACGTCTTTCCCCTTTACGTCGACGCCGAGGAGGCCCGGCTCGACGCCGACCGCTACGACATCGGCGGCAACCGCGCGGCGAAGGACCTGAACAACGCCGCGATCCGTCAGTCGACATCGACCGGTCGCTCGATCCATCCCGACCAGATCGAGTCGCGCACCGCGCTGCGACTCCCGATGGGGCACAAGCTCTCGTTCGGCACCTACTTCAACGGTTTCCCGGCGTCGTACTGGCGGCGCTGGACGATCATCGACGAGGTCACCCTCACGGTTCGGCTCACGGGCCGCGGCGCGTCGCTGACCGTCTACAAGTCGATGGCCAACGGCCGCAGCCAGCGCGTCGACTCCGCGACCGTGGGTGATGAGGGCGCCGCGAGGTTCAGCTTCGAGCTGTCCCTCACGCCGTTCGTCGACGGCGGCTGGTACTGGTACGACGTCGTCGCGGGCGACGAGGACGCCGTCGTGGAGTCGGCCGAGTGGAGCGCCGAGGTCCCCGACGACCGCGTGCAGCACGGAACCACCGACATCGCGATCACCACCATGAACCGCCCCGACTTCTGCGCCAAGCTGATCGGCCAGATGGGCGAGGACGAGGCGCTGCGGCCCTATCTCGACACGGTCTTCGTCATGGAGCAGGGCACGAAGCCCGTCACCGACTCGGAGTTCTTCCCGGCGGCCGAGAAGGCGCTGGGCGACCAGCTGCGCGTCATCGTCCAGGGCAACCTCGGCGGCTCGGGCGGCTACGCTCGTGGGCAGCTCGAGTCGTTGCGCAAGGGCACGTCGACGTACGCCCTGATGATGGACGACGACGTCGTCTGCGAACCAGAGGGCATCATCCGGGCTGTCACGTTCGGCGATCTCGCGAAGCGACCGACGATCGTCGGCGGCCACATGTTCAGCATCTACTCGCGCGCACGGTTGCACAGCTACGGCGAGATCGTGCAGCCGTGGCGGTTCTGGTGGATGACCCCCCTCGACGGCTACAGCGACTGGGACTTCGCCGCCCGCAACCTCCGCTCGTCGCGCTGGCTGCACAAGCGGGTCGACGTCGACTTCAACGGCTGGTTCATGTGCCTCATCCCGCGGGTGGTCATCGACGAGATCGGACTCTCGCTGCCGCTCTTCATCAAGTGGGACGACTCCGAGTACGGCCTGCGGGCCAGGTCCGCGGGCTACCCGACGGTCACCTTCCCGGGTGCGGCCGTGTGGCACGTGCCCTGGACCGACAAGAACGACGGCGTCGACTGGCAGGCCTACTTCCACCACCGCAACCGCTTCGTGGCGGCGCTCCTGCACTCGCCCTACCCCAAGGGTGGGCGCCTGATCCGGGAGAGCCTCAACCACCAGATCAAGCACCTCGTGTCGTTGCAGTACTCCACCGTCGAGATCCGCCACCAGGCGCTCCTGGACGTGCTGGCGGGCCCGCACCAGCTGCACGACGACCTGCCGACGAAGCTCGCGGAGATCAACGCCTTCCGCAAGCAGTTCTCCGACGCCCAGCTCGAGAAGGACCGAGACGTCTTCCCGCCCATACGCCGCAAGAAGCCGCCGCGCAAGGGCCGGGCGTCCGTCGAGATCCCGGGCCGCCTCTCACAGCTCCTCACCGCAGGGCTGGCGCCGATCCGGCAGCTGCGGCCGACCCGCGAGCTGGCCGAGGAGTTCCCCGAGGTCGAGCTCACCGCGATGGACACCCGGTGGTACCGGCTGGCCGGCTACGACTCGGCCATCGTCTCCATGAACGACGGCACCTCCGCCGCGTTCTACAAGCGCGACCCCGCGAAGTACCGCGAGCTGCTGCGCAAGACCATCGAGATCCACGAACGGTTCCGGCGCGAGTGGCCGCGACTGGCCGAGGAGTACCGCACGGCCCTGCCCGACGTGACCTCGCCGGAGGCCTGGGAGCGCACGTTCGCGCCGTACGCCGAGGATGGGCGGGACGCGTGAGGCCGGCTCCATGAGCGAGAAGGTCGCGACTCGGCACCACCTCGAGAACGTGCCGCTGGCGTCCCCCTCGACGACCAGCGGGCTGCTCGAGGCGTTCCGCCGCCGCTACCTGCTCCGGCTCATGGTGCGGCGCGAGATCCAGGCGCGCTACGCGCGGTCGCTGTTCGGGCTCGCCTGGTCCTACATCAACCCGACGGTGCGCTTCTTCACGTTCTACTTCGTGTTCGGGATCCTGCTCGAGCGCGGCAACATCCAGAACTTCGCGATCCACCTGTTCGCCGGCATGGTGCTGGTGCACTACTTCACCGAGACGGTGAACTCCGGCACCCGCTCCCTGCTCACCAACAAGGGCGTCGTGCAGAAGATGGCGATGCCGCGTGAGCTGTTCCCGTTCGCGTCGATGCTGGTCTCGCTCTACCACACGATCCCGCAGCTGATCATCCTCACCATCGCCTGCCTCTGGACCCGCACCTGGATCCCGGACCTCGAAGGCATGGCCGCCGCGTTGCTCGGGTTCGCCATCACGCTCCTCTTCGGCACCGCGCTCGGCCTGATGTTCTCGGTCTTCAACGTGCTGCTGCGCGACTTCGGGCGCATCGTGCAGACCTTCATCAACGTGCTGCCGTTCACCGTGCCGATGATGTACCCGTACTCGATGGTCACCGAGAGGTTCGGCACCGGCTGGCCCTACCACTTGATCATGGCCAATCCGTTGACCGAGGCGGTCCTGCTGATCCAGCGCGGCTTCTGGTGGACGACCACGACCGAGCCGTACGACAAGTCCTTCCCCGACGACCTGTGGCAGCGCGGCTTCATCATGCTCGGAGTCTGCGCACTGCTGCTCGTCTTCGCGCAGTGGGTCTTCAGCCGCCTGGAGAGCAGGGTCCCGGAGCTGCTGATATGACGATGGTCCAGCCCAACGCCGTCCAGACCGATGCGCCGTTGACGTCGATCGTCGTCGACAGCGTGTCGAAGGAGTTCTCCCTCCAGTACCACCGCACGTTGAAGAAGATCGCCATGGCCAAGCTGCGCAAGCAGCCGGTCAGCGACACGTTCCTCGCGCTCGACCAGGTGTCCTTCGAGGTGCCCCAGGGGCAGTCGATCGCCTTGATGGGTCTCAACGGCTCGGGCAAGAGCACGCTGCTCAAGCTGATCAGCGGCGTGATGAAGCCCGACGGCGGCGAGGTGCTGACCCGCGGCCGGATATCAGGCCTCATCGCGACCGGGGCCGGCTTCCACCAGCAGCTCACCGGCCGGGAGAACATCTACATGAACGCCGCCATCCTCGGCATGTCCAAGGAGGAGACCGAGGCGAAGTTCGACGACATCGCCTCGTTCGCCGATGTCGGCCGCTTCATGGACACCCCGGTCGGCAACTACTCCTCGGGCATGTTCGCGCGGCTCGGCTTCTCCGTCGCCGTCCACGTCGACTGCGACATCTTCGTGGCCGACGAGGTCCTCGCCGTCGGCGACCGGCCGTTCAAGAAGAAGTGCATGAAGCGCATGGAGGAGATCCGCGAGAGCGGCATCACCATGTTCTACGTGACCCACGCGGCCGGTTCGGTCCGCCGCCTCTGCGACCGGGTCATCGTCCTGGAAGCCGGCAAGGTCGGCTTCGACGGCGACGTCGACGAGGGCATCAAGTATCTCCACTACGACGGCGCCGACGACGAGCCCGACCTCGAGGAAGAGGCCGACGAGGAGATCGCCTCCGACATCTGAGGTGAAGTAACGGGTGAGGAACCTCGGTCGCCACGCACCCCGAACCGGTGGTTGAGGAGGCCCGCTAGGGCCGTCTCGAAACCTCCAGTCCCGACGTAGGCCTTCCCGCGGCGGGACGCTGCGCCCGAACCGGTGGTTGAGGAGGCCCGCTAGGGCCGTCTCGAAACCTCCGGGGCTGGCCTCTATCCACAGGCGGCCCGCCGTCAGTGGCGCACCGTGCGCCAGAGATGCACCCTCGACCCATGGCCTGGGCATACCTCCTCGAGTGCGAGGACGGCACCTATTACTGCGGCAGCACCACACACCTTGAGCTCCGGTTCTGGCAGCACAACGAAGGGCTCGGCGCGGCCTACACACGGAAACGGCGGCCGGTGCGCCTCGTGTGGTCGGCAGAGTTCGAGCGCATCGATGAGGCCTTCGCCTTCGAGAAGCGCGTCCAGGGCTGGAGTCGACGCAAACGTGAGGCACTCATCGACGGTCGGTACGCCGATCTTCCGGAGCTGTCCAGCCGGAGCATCGAGGCCCTGCGTCGGCGTACGTCGTGACCGGAGGTTTCGAGACGGCCCTGGCGGGCCTCCTCAACCACCGGTCAGGTGGCTGGAGGTTCGAGACGGGACTTCGTCCCTCCTCAACCA
>CAVRPU010000004.1:0-108299 GCA_963723195.1 uncultured Actinomycetota bacterium | reverse complement strand
GCCGACGACTTCCAGGTGCACCTCGCGACCCGGGACACGAGCTCGCTTCGCGACTTCGTCCTCCAGCACCTGAGCGACCGACCCGAGGTCGCCTCCACCGTGACCAACCTGGTCTTCTCCCACCTTCGAGGCGGGCAGCCCTTGGCGAACGCCCGGGGGATCCTGGAGGACTGACGTCTGAAAGGGCCTCAAGACACCACCTGAGTCCCCTGTGCCGGCGGCACGACCGGGGTTAGCGTGGCGCCGATGACCGCTCGGGAGCGTCATTCCGGAACCCTCAACCCCCGCCCCCAGCGCATCTCCTGACGGGTTCACGTACGCCACTTCACGAAGGGCCGCTCACCCATGCGGCCTCGACATCGACGCCGGACACCCCCCTGGCGCCGCATCACGAAGAGGAAGAGACATGGACTCTGTCCAGGGGAGGAGCGCGCGTGGTTGCACTCCGTGACCTCATCGCCCTCGACGGGCTCGACATCACGGTGGTGCACCTTGGCCGACGACTCGGCCGAGGTCGCCTGGGTGACGTCCAGCGAGCTGGCCGACCCGACGCCGTACCTCGAGGGCGGCGAGCTGCTGTTGACCACGGGCCTGTCGACGGCGGGTTGGCATGACGAGTGGGACGGCTATGTCGCGCGTCTCCTCGCGGCCGGAGTCGCCGCCCTCGGGCTCGGCACCGGACTCACCCACGGCGCGAGCCCGTCGGACCTGGTGTCGGCCTGCGTCCGCCAGGGGATGAACCTGCTCGAGATCCCCCGGACCGTCACCTTCGTCGCCGTCAGTCGTGAGGCTGCCCGGCTCGTCGAGGACGCCGAGCGTCACGCCGCCCAGGCGACGCTCGCGCGCCAACGCGTCCTGATCGCCGCAGCGGCGAGCCTGCCCGGAACCAGATCCCTCGTGCGGGCACTGGCCCAGACCGTCGGCGGAGCCGCAGCGGTCCTCGACTGGCGCGGCAGACCTGTCGTCGGCCCCGTCGGTGAACCAGCCGAGGCGCTCGACCTGGCCAGGGCTGCCGAGGAGGTCGCCCGGCTGCGCCAGCAACGCGGCCGTTCCACCAGCCGCGTCGTCGACGGGACCAACAGCCTGGAGGTGCAGCCTCTGGGTGCCGGGGAACGCGCCGACCTCTACCTGGCGATCGGGGCGCCGGGCAGGTCGGAGGGCCCGTGCCGGATCACCATCGCGACGGCGGTCGCCCTGCTCGGGTACGCCGTCGAGGGCGAGCGCCAGGGACAGGCCACCGAGCGCTCGGTCCGCTCGCGGGCCGTCGAGCTCGTGCTCTCCGGCGACCCGCTCTCCGGGCGGACCCTGCTGGGAAGCCTCGAGGGACAGCCGGTCGTTCCTGGGAGGTGCCGGGTCGTCCGCGCCCTGGGCGGCCACAAGCAGCTGAGCGAGGGGCTGCTGCTGGCCGAGGCCTCCGACCTCCTCGCTCGCCTGGACGACGACGAGCTCACGATCGTGATCCCCGCGGGCCTCCCACGCGAGCACGAGATCCTCGGGGAGTTCGAGGCAGCAGGCCTGAGGTTGGGAGTCGGGCCGGAGGTCTCGGTCGCACGCGCGGGCACGAGCCACAAGAACGCCGGGCTGGCGTTGGCGGAGACCCTGGCCACCTCGCGCGTGGTGCACTGGGACGGGCTGGTCAGCCTGGGGGCGGCGGCGATGCTCGACCGGGGTCGCGCGCCCGACATCGCCCGCTCCTACCTGCGTCCGCTGAGTCCGATGCTGATCCTGACCCTGCGCGCCTTCATCCACCACCACGGGTCGCACGTGAAGGTCGCCCAGGAGCTCGGCGTACACCGCAACACCGTTCGCGCGAGGGTCGCCAGGATCGAGGCCCTGCTCGGCGACTCGCTCGACGACCCCCACACCCGGGCCACGGCCTGGATCGCGCTGCACCTGGTCGAGCGCTGAGCCCGAGGCGACCGGTCCTAGGTTCTACCGGGGTTCACCGGCCGGATCCGCGGAGGCTGCGCGTGATCACCTGATCCACCCGCTGCTTGTTCGTCTCCTGGTGGATCGCGCCCGCACCCGGGCGAGCCCGTGGGTGGGAGGGGGTGTGGCGGGGCGTCTGCGCAACAACGGTAGGCATGGCCATGCGCCACATGACCCGAGCCGACGAATGCGCTACGTGGGCGCAAGGCCACCCCTACCGATTGCGCAGTCGCCCCACCACACCCCCTCCCACCCACGGCCTGGCCAGCCTGGCCGTCGTGCCGGTGGGGTCGCCTCGCGGGCCGGGGTGTGGTGGGCCGGTCGGCCCCGGGGCTGGCGTGCCGTCTGTAGCTGTGGCCTCGCGGCCCAGCGACCCGACCGACGTCGTGAAAGTGGGTGCCGCGTGGCCACTGCTACAGCCTCCGGCGCGCCAGGCCCGGGGCCGGGCGGCCCAGCACGCCCCCGGCCACCACAGCCGAGCCAGCCGAGGGTCAGGGGGTGTCGGTGCGGGTGGAGTCGACGTCCTCGGCCAGGGTGCCCAGGTAGAGCTGGATCACCTTGGGGTCGTTGGCCAGCTCCCGGCCGGTGCCGGTGTAGGCGTCCCGGCCCTGGTCCAGCACGTAGCCACGGTCACAGATCTGCAGACAGCGCCGCGCGTTCTGCTCCACCATCACCACACACACCCCGGTCTTGTTGATCCGCCGGGTCCGCAGGAACGTCTCGTCCTGCCGCACCGGCGACAGACCCGCGGAGGGCTCGTCGAGCAGCAACACACTGGGCTCCATCATCAACGCCCGCGCCATCGCCAACGACTGCCGCTCACCACCGGAGAGACCACCAGCACGCTGGTTACGACGATCGTGGAGCACCGGGAACAGGTCCCACATCGCCGCCAACCGCTCATCGATCTTCTTGGGCCGCATGAACAGCCCCATCCGCAGGTTCTCCTCGATCGTCAACGACGGGAACACGTTGTTGTTCTGCGGGACGAACCCCACCCCCATCGCCACCAGCTGGTTGGCCTTGAGGTTGGTGATGTCACGCCCGTTCAACGTCACCGACCCCGAGTGCACCTTCACCAACCCGAACATCGCCTTGAGCAGCGTCGACTTCCCCGCCCCGTTCGGGCCGATGATCCCGATCATCTCCCCCGGATAGGCCACCAGGTTGCAGCCGTTGAGGATGTTCACCCCCGGCAGATACCCCGCCACCACATCGGTGGCCTCGACCACCGCCTGCCCCGTCCCGGGCCGCTCCGCCACAGCCTGCTGCTCGGTCACTTGGGGTCCTCCCGGATCGTGGTCGGGCCGTCCCCGGCGCTGGTCGGGCCGGCCGGCTTGCTGTGCGGGTGCTCGGCGTGGTGGTCGGCCTCGAGCTCGTGGTGGTGGTCGGGGTGCTCGTGCGGGTGCTGCGCGGCCTCCTCGTCGCGCTCGGCCTCCTCGGCGGCGACTTCGTCGGCGAGCTGGTCCATGTGTTCGTCGGTGAGGAGGTCGTCGTCGCCGAGGTCGGTGTCGTGGTGGGCGCCGAGGTAGGCGTCGATGACGGCCTGGTCGGCCATCACCTCGTCGGCGCGGCCCTCGGAGATGACGCGGCCCTCGGCCATCACCACGACCCAGTCGGAGATGTGGCGGACCATGTGCATGTCGTGCTCGACGAACAGCACCGTCATCCCCTCGTCGCGCAGGGACTGGATGTGGCCCAGCAGCGACTGGGTCAACGCGGGGTTCACCCCGGCCATCGGCTCGTCGAGCATGATCATCTGTGGGTCGCTCATCAACGCCCTGGCCATCTCCAACAGCTTGCGCTGGCCCCCGGACAGGCTGCCGGCGAAGTCGTCCTTCTTGGCCAGCAGGTTGAACCGGTCCAGCAGGTCCCTGGCCTTGGCCTCGATCTCGGCCTCCTGCTTCTTCCACGCCGGCCAGAACGGGCCCAGCAACAACCGCTCACCGCGCTGGTCGCGGGCCCCGAGCATCATGTTGTCCATCACCGTCATCCGGTTCAGGGCCTTGGTCAGCTGGAAGGTCCGCACCATCCCCAGCAACGCCACCCGCGAGGCGGAGGTCTTGTCCAGGGTCTGCCCGTCGAAGGACCAGTGCGCGCCCTCCTTCACGCTGGAGGGCCGGTCGAACCCGGTGATCAGGTTGAAGAACGTGGTCTTGCCCGCCCCGTTCGGGCCGATCAACGCGGTGATGATGCCGCGTTGGACCTCCAGGTGGTCCACATCGACCGCGGTCATCCCCCCGAAGTTCCGCACGATGTTGTCCACCGAGAGGATCGGGTCGGGCTTGCCCGCCCCCGGCACCCGCTCGATCCGGTCGGTCACCGCCAACCGCGCCGCCGGATCCGCCATCGACCCCGCCATCGACCCACCCAGCGACCCACCCAGGGTCTGTTCAGGCGCTTGCTCAGACATTGAACCGGAGCTCCCTCTTGTCGCCCAGGATGCCCTGGGGTCGGAAGATGACCAACAGCATCAGCGAGACCCCGATCACGATCCAGGAGAACTGCTGGGACTGCTGGGTGTTCATGATCGAGTCCGGCACGATCGCGTTCGAGGTGCCCTGGATGAAGATCCGCAACCCGAAGAACAGGATCGACCCCAACACCGGCCCGAAGATCGTGGCCGCACCCCCCAGCAACAACGCGGTCCACATGAAGAACGTCAACGACCGGCCCATCGCATCGGGCTGCACCGCGGAGGCCAACACATAGATCATCCCGCCCAACGCCGCCAACCCACCCCCGATCACCAACGCCTGCATCTTGATCGCGAACACGTTCTTGCCCAGGCTGCGGATCGCGTCCTCGTCCTCCCGGATCCCGCGCAGCAACCGCCCCCACGGCGAGCGGACCATGTAGAACACCACCACCGTCACCACCGCCACCAACGCCCACGCCACGAACCGCACCCACCACCCGTTCACCCCGGTGGCCTGGTAGTTCAACGCCAACCCGATCCCCGAGAGCCCCAGGAAGTGGAACGGATCCCACTCCACCCCACCCCCGGGAAAGAACGACAACGCCACGAACGGCCCCCGGAACTGCGACCCGGGCAGCCCCTGCGCGGCACCGGTGAAGTTCTCCAACGTCGCCAACCGGCCGGTATAGCGGATGATCTCGGCCGCCGAGATCGTCACGATCGCCAGATAGTCACCACGCAGCTTCAACGTCGGCATACCCAGAATCAACGCGAACACCACCGCCGCCGCGATCCCGATCAACACCGCCAACCCCATCGGGATGCCCTTGTCGATCGAGATCGCGAACCCATAGGCGCCCAACAACATGAACCCGGCCTGACCCATGTTCAACAACCCCGTGAACCCGAAATGGATGTTCAACCCGATCACCGCGATCGCCACCCCCGCCGTCTGCGGCGCGATCGCCTCCCGCAACATCGCGTTGATGATCAACGTCGCCGACCCACCACTGAGCTCGACCAGCACCAGCAACGCCGCGATCACCGCCAACGCGATCAAGAACGCATTGCGCACCGGATGCTCAACCCGGCCCTTCTCGGCCGCCAACGACTCCTCCGCCGCCAACGACCCACCAGGATCCAGTCATCGTCATCTCGCCACTCCCTCTCAGGCCTTCTCAGCCGACTCGTTCGGCGCGACCCAGCAGACCCTGCGGCCTGACCATCAACAACACGATCAACATCCCCAACGCCACCGCATACTTCAGATCCCCCGGCGCCCCCAACGGACCGGCCAGCTCCACCACCAAACCGATGATCAAACTGCCCACCAACGCCCCGAACGCCGTGCCCAACCCACCCAACGTCACCGCCGCGAACAACAACAACAAGATCTGCAGACCCGTGTCCCACCGGATCCCGTTACTGATCACCAACGCATACAACAACCCCGACAACCCCGCCAACGCCGCCGCCAACGTCCACACCAACCGGATCACCTTGTCCACATCGATCCCCGACGCCGCCGCCAACGCCGGATTGTCCGACACCGCCCGCGTCGCCCGACCAATCCGGGTCCGCAACAACCCGAACCCCACAATCGCGATCATCACCACCGCGATCGCCATCGAGATCATCGACCGATACGACAACGTCACCGGACCAAACGTGGCCACCTCACCGGTGCCCAGCTCCACCTTCACCGTCCCCGCCCCCACGAAATACTGGAACGCATACTGCATCGCCAACGACAACCCGATCGTCACGATCATCATCTGGGTCAACCCCAGACCCCGACGCCGCAACGGCTGCCACATCAACCGGTCCTGGATCCACCCCGCAAACCCACACGCGACCACCACCACCACCCCACCCAGCACCAGCGGCAGACCACCCACCCGGATGAACGCATACCCCAACACCCCACCCAACGTCACCAGCTCCGCATGCGCGAAGTTCGACAACCCCGTCGTGCCATAGATCAACGACAACCCCAACGACGCCAACGCGATCAACAACCCCAACCGCAGACCATTCACAATCGACTGCAGAATCTGGTCGAACTTGCTCGACGAGGCATCAAAGTCCTCCGACCGAACCTGGAACAACACCGCCTTCGCAATCCCCAACTCCGGCACATCCACCCTGAACGACCCCGCCGTCGACCCCGCCTGCGCACCCGCCGGCGGAATCAGCTCAATCCCCTCCGGCAACTGCGAAGTATCAATCGACACCTCATAGGTCCCCGGCTCCGTCACCTCAAACGACCACCGACCCGTATCCGCCGACGCCACCGTCTCCTCCGACCCATCCGGAGCCACCAACGTCACATCAACACCCGCATACGGCTCCGCACGCGTCCCGATCGTCCCCGCCACACACGACCGCTCATCACGCTGCGGCAAACACAACGTCGGCGCAGCATCCGCGCTGCTGGTCATCAAGAGGACCACGAACGGCGCCAGCACCAGTCCCATCAGGAGGGCCGCCACCCCCCGGATCACCGATCGGTCCATCGCTCGAGTGGTCACTCGTGTCCTCCCTCCGCAGCGCGGCGTCCCGCGCGCACGGGCAGTGTAGGGGTGCCCGCCGGGGCGAACACTAACCCTCCCCGAATCCGGGATGTGTCAGCCCGCTGCCACTGATCGTCACGGATTTCCGTCGGCGATGCCAGGGCCGTGCTCAAGAACCCCGTCCGCAACCTGCCGCATGCTCAGCCGCAGGTCCATCGCGGTCTTCTGGATCCACCGGAATGCGTCGGGCTCGCTGAGCCCTAGCGTGCGTTGCAGCTCGACCTTCGCGCGGTCCACGGCCTTGCGTGCCTCCAGCCGCTCGGTGAGGTCGGTGACCTCGCGTTCGAGGTCGGTGAGCTCTGCATAGCGGCTCACGGCCATCTCGATCGCGGGCACGAGGTCGTGCTTGCCGAACGGCTTGACGAGGTACGCCATCGCGCCGGCCTCGCGTGCTCGCTCGACCAGGTCACGCTGGGAGAAGGCGGTGAGCATGACGACCGGGGCCAGTCGCGCACCGGCGATCCGCTCGGCGGCCGCGATGCCGTCCAGGACCGGCATCTTGACGTCGAGGATGACCAGGTCGGGCCGCAGCTGCTCGGTGAGCTCGACGGCCCTCTCGCCGTCCCCGGCCTGGCCGACGACGTCGTAGCCCTCTTCCGCCAGCATCTCCGCCAGGTCCATCCGGATGAGCGCCTCGTCCTCGGCGATCACCACGCGAAGGGCGGGCGGCTGACTCGGCTCGGTCACCCCGTCAGGCTAGTGGTCACGCCCGCTCGCCGAAGGAGGCCGGGGTGACGGCAGCGCACTCACAGCGCGCGGGCTGCGGGCCGGCTGTGCGCCTGACGGCCGGTCAGGAAGGCCTCCACCTCGGCCGCCTCGACGCGACGCCGACTGGCCGCGGTCGCCGCCTCGCGAGCGTTGTCGACCGCGCGCTGGTGGAACCGTCGGCCCCATCCGTCGACGAGCCGTCGCGCCGTGGTCACTGCCTGCAGTCTCATTGTCGAGCAATCTAATCGACTATTGGCCGGAGTCAAGGGTTCCGCTCTGGCTCGGGTACCTTTCTTCCTGCCCTGGCCCCGGTATCCCAACGGCAGAGGAAGCGGTCTCAAACACCGTCCAGTGTGGGTTCGAATCCCACCCGGGGCACCCACGTGGCCTTGTTCAGGCCGGGCGCCGGTACGCCGGAGCGACCTCGTTGATCGCGTCGCCCATCCGGTGCACGCGCAGCGCGTTGGTCGACCCGGGGATGCCCGGCGGAGAGCCGGCGATGATCACCACGACCTCGCCCTCCGTGACCCGCCCGATCTCGAGCAGCTGCTCGTCGACCTGGCGGACCATCTCGTCGGTGTGCTCGACGAAGGAGGTCTTGAACGTCTCCACGCCCCAGGTGAGGCTCAGCTGGCTCCGGACCTTCGCCTCGGGCGTGAAGGCCAGCACGGGGATGGGGCCTCGGTAGCGCGAGAGGCGCTTGGCCGAGTCGCCCGACTGCGTGAACGCGACGAGGTACGCCGCCCCGACCCGTTCGGCGACCTCGGCGGCCGCCTTGGCGATGACGCCGCCCTGGGTGCGCGGCTGCCAGTCGATGGCCGCCATCGTGCGCAGCGCGTGGTCCTCGGTGGAACCGATGATGCGGGCCATCGTCTCGACGACCGTGATGGGGTGCTCCCCCACGCTCGTCTCCCCGGACAGCATGACCGCGTCGGCACCGTCGAGCACCGCGTTGGCGACGTCGGAGGCCTCCGCGCGGGTGGGTGCGGGGTTGGTGATCATCGACTCCAGCATCTGCGTGGCGACGATGACCGGCTTGGCGTTGCGACGGGCCTTGTCGATGATCTGCTTCTGCAGGAACGGCACGTCCTCGAGGGGGCACTCCACGCCCAGGTCCCCTCGGGCCACCATGAAGGCGTCGAAGGCCTTGACGATCTCGTCCAGGTTGTCGATCGCCTGGGGCTTCTCGATCTTGGCGATGACCGGGAGAAGGATGCCCTCCTCGCGCATGATGCGGCGTACGTCCTCGGCGTCGGCGGCGCTGCGTACGAAGCTGAGCGCCACGTAGTCGACGCCGAGCTTGAGGGCCCAGCGCAGGTCCTCGACGTCCTTCTCGGACAACGCCGGGACCGAGACCGCGACGCCCGGCAGGTTGATGCCCTTGTTGTTGCTGACCTTGCCGGCGACCGCAACTCGTGTGATCACGTCGGTGGCGTCGACCGCGGTGACCTCGAGGCGCACCTTGCCGTCGTCGATGAGGATCGGGTCGCCGACCTCCACGTCACCGGGCAGCCCCTTGTAGGTCGTCCCGCACGCCTTCGCGTCACCGGGCACGTCCCGGGTGGTGATCGTCCACTCCTGGCCGGTCTCGAGCTGCACCGGCCCGTCGGCGAACGTCTCCAGCCGGATCTTCGGCCCCTGCAGATCGGCGAAGATCCCGACGCCGTGACCGGTCGCGTCCGAGGCCTCGCGGACCAGGCGGTAGGCCTTCTCGTGGTCGGCGTAGGACCCGTGACTCATGTTCAGCCGCGCGACGTCCATGCCGGCATCGACGAGCTGGCGGATGCCCTTCTCGGTGTTCACCGCAGGGCCGAGGGTGCACACGATCTTCGCTCTACGCACGGGTCGACCCTAGCGCTTGTTGGAACGATCCAACGCCACGGGCCACGAAGTCTGGACAACCCCGACCCGGCGCTTCGTCGACCTCACAGCTCGTCGACCCGGCGCTTCGTCGACCTCACAGCTCGCCGACCCGGCGCTACGTCGACCTCACAGCTCGCCGACCCGGCGCTTCGCCGACCTCACAGCTCGCCGACCCGGCGCTTCGCCGACCTCACAGCTCGCGCAAGCGCCGGGTCGCGCCCTCTCCGGCTCGACGACGCGCCGGGTCGCGCCCTCTCCGGCTCGACGACGCGCCGGGTCAGACGACGAGGGGGCGCTCCGTCGGCGGGATCGGGGCCGGGAGGGTCGTGGACCCCGTCAGGAAGGTGTCCACCGCCGACGCGGCGGCCCGCCCCTCCGCGATCGCCCACACGATCAGCGACTGGCCACGCCCCGCGTCGCCCGCCACGAAGACGCCGTCGACGCTGGTGGCGTAGACGCTGTCGCGCTTGACGTTGCCGCGCTCGTCGAGATCGACGCCGAGCTGCTCGAGCAACGGCCGCTCGGGCCCGACGAAACCCATGGCGAGCAGCACCAGGTCGGCGGGGATCTCGCGCTCGCTGCCCTCGACCGGCTGGAACTTCGCGTCGACCTCCACCAGGCGCAGCGCACGCACTCGTCCGTCGGCGTCACCGAGGAACTCCTGGGTCGACACGGCGTAGACGCGATCGCCGCCCTCCTCGTGGGCCGAGGAGACCCGGAACGTCATCGGGTACGACGGCCAGGGCTGCCCGGCCGGTCGCTCCACGGGCGGCTGGCCCAAGATCTCGAGCTGGGTCACCGATGCCGGCCGTTGCCGCAGCGACGTGCCGAGGCAGTCGGCACCGGTGTCGCCGCCGCCGATGATGACGACGTGCTTGCCGTTCGCGGTGATCTGGTCGTCGACCCGTTCGCCCAGCGAGGCGCGGTTGCCCTGCGGCAGGAACTCCATGGCCTGGTGGATGCCGGCGAGCTCGCGCCCGGGCACAGGCAGCTCTCGGCCGATCGTCGATCCGGTGGCGATGACGACCGCGTCGTAGCGGTCGCGCAGCTGGTCGCCGGTGATGGACTCCCCGACGGTGACGCCGGCGCGGAAGACCGTGCCCTCCCTGCGCATCTGGTCCAGCCGCCGGTCCAGGTGCTTCTTCTCCATCTTGAACTCGGGGATGCCGTAGCGCAGCAGGCCGCCGATCTTGTCGGCACGCTCGTAGACCGCCACCGTGTGGCCGGCCCTGGTGAGCTGTTGAGCCGCGGCGAGCCCGGCCGGACCGGAGCCGACGACCGCCACCGTCTTGCCCGAGAGCCACTCGGGTGGCTGGGGCCGCACGAATCCCGACTGCCACGCCCGGTCGATGATCGAGACCTCGACGTTCTTGATCGTGACCGGGTCCTGGTTGATGCCCAGCACACAGGCGGTCTCGCACGGCGCCGGGCAGAGCCGGCCCGTGAACTCCGGGAAGTTGTTGGTCGCGTGCAGTCGCTCGATCGCGCCGTCCCAGTCCTCACGCCAGACCAGGTCGTTCCACTCCGGGATGATGTTGCCGAGCGGGCAGCCCTGGTGGCAGAACGGGATACCGCAGTCCATGCAGCGGCCGGCCTGCGTGGAGATGATCGGCAGCAGGGCGCGGCCGATGCCGTCGGGGTAGACCTCGGCCCAGTCGTCGACCCGCTCCTCGACCGGTCGCCGGCCGGCAACCTCGCGGCCGTACTTGAGGAACCCTCGTGGATCAGCCATAGAGGACCTCCATGATCCGGTTGTCGGCCTGCTCCTCGTCGAGCCCCTGCTCGAGAGCCTCCGCCTTCGTGTCGAGCACCCGCTTGTAGTCGCGGGGCATGACCAGGGTGAAGCGCGCCAGCGCGGCCGGCCAGTCGGCCAGCAACGCCTCCGCCACGGCAGAGCCGGTCTCCTCGCCGTGCCGCTGCACGAGATCGTGCAGCTCGTCGGCGTACGCCGCCTCGACCGGGCCGAGGTCGACCAGCTCGTGGTTGACGCGACCCTCGTCGACGTCGAGGACGAAGGCATGGCCGCCCGACATGCCGGCGGCGAAGTTGCGCCCGGTCGGGCCGAGGACGACCGCCCGACCGCCGGTCATGTACTCGCAGCCGTGATCGCCGACGCCCTCCACCACCGCGGTGAGGCCGGAGTTGCGGACGCAGAACCGCTCACCCACCTGCCCGCGCAGGAAGATCTCACCAGCGGTGCCGCCGTAGCCGATGACGTTGCCGGCGATGATCTGGTGCTCCGCGACGAACCTCGCCGCGCGGTCGGGTCGGACGACGAGGCGACCTCCGGAGAGGCCCTTGCCGAGATAGTCGTTGGCGTCGCCCTCGAGCCGCAGCGTGATGCCGCGCGGCAGGAACGCGCCGAACGACTGCCCGGCCGAGCCGGTGAACGTGATGTCGATCGTGCCGTCCGGCAGGCCTTCGCCCTGGTAGCGCTTGGTCACCTGGTGGCCGAGGATCGTGCCGACGGTCCGGTTGACGTTGCGCACGGTGAGCTGGGCGCGCACCGGCTGGCCACCGTCCAGGGCCGGGGCCGCCAGCCGCACCAGCTCGTGGTCCAGCGCCCGGTCGAGCCCGTGGTCCTGGGGCTTCGAGCAGTGCCGGTCCTGGCCCGCGAACTGGCCGAAGTCGCCGTCGACGTCGGGCATGTGCAGGATCGGGGTCAGGTCGAGGCCGTCGGCCTTCCAATGGTCGACGGCCGCCGTGACGTCGAGCACGTCGGCCTGGCCGACCGCCTCCTCGATGCTGCGGAAGCCCAGCTCTGCGAGCAGCTCGCGCACCTCCCGGGCGACGAACTCGAAGAAGGTGACGACGAACTCCGGCTTGCCGCCGAAGCGCTCGCGCAGCACGGGGTTCTGGGTCGCGACGCCGACCGGGCACGTGTCGAGGTGGCAGACCCGCATCATGATGCAACCCGACACCACGAGCGGAGCGGTCGCGAAGCCGAACTCCTCCGCGCCGAGCAGAGCGGCGACCAGGACGTCGCGCCCGGTCTTGAGCTGACCGTCGGTCTGCACGACGATGCGGTCGCGCAGGCCGTTGAGCAGCAGGGTCTGCTGGGTCTCGGCGAGGCCGAGCTCCCACGGCCCGCCCGCGTGCTTGAGCGAGGTCAACGGGGAGGCGCCCGTCCCGCCGTCGTGGCCCGAGATCAGGACCACGTCCGCGTGCGCCTTGGAGACGCCCGCCGCCACCGTGCCGACCCCGACCTCGGAGACGAGCTTGACGTGCACGCGTGCCGACGGGTTCGCGTTCTTCAGGTCGTGGATCAGCTGCGCGAGGTCCTCGATCGAGTAGATGTCGTGATGCGGCGGCGGGCTGATCAGCCCGACCCCCGGCGTGGAGTGTCGGGTCTTGGCCACCCACGGGTAGACCTTGTTGCCGGGCAGCTGGCCGCCCTCGCCGGGCTTCGCGCCCTGCGCCATCTTGATCTGGATGTCGTCGGCGTTGGTGAGGTACTCCGACGTCACGCCGAACCGACCCGAGGCCACCTGCTTGATCGACGAGCGCCGCTCCGGGTCGTGCAGTCGGTCGGCGTCCTCGCCGCCCTCGCCTGTGTTGGACTTCGCGCCCAGGCGGTTCATCGCGATGGCCAGGGTCTCGTGGGCCTCCTGCGAGATCGAGCCGTAGGACATCGCGCCGGTCGAGAACCGCTTCACGATCTCGGAGACCGGCTCGACCTCCTCGATCGGGATCGGCGCGCGGCCGGTGTCGCCGGCGTCCCTGAAGCGGAACAGCCCCCGCAGGGTCATCAGCCGCTCCGCCTGCTCGTCGACCCGGGACGTGTACTGCTTGAAGATGTCGTAGCGCTGCGTGCGCGTGGAGTGCTGCAGCCGGAAGACCGTGTCCGGGTCGAACAGGTGCGGCTCACCCTCGCGGCGCCACTGGTACTCCCCGCCGATCTGGAGCTCGCGGTGCGACGGCGAGATGCCGCCACGGGGGTACGCCGTCGCGTGCCGGCGGGCGACCTCCTCCGCGACCACGTCGAGCCCGATGCCGCCGAGCTTGGAGGTCGTGCCGGTGAAGTAGCGGTCGACGACGGCCGAGGACAGGCCGACGGTCTCGAAGATCTGGGCGCCGGTGTAGGAGGCGACCGTGGACACGCCCATCTTGGACATCACCTTCAAGACGCCCTTGCCGAGCGCCTTGATCAGGTGCTTGACCGCCACCTCGGGCTCGACCTTGACGTAGAAGCCGTCGCGGGCGAGGTCCTCGACCGACTCCATGGCCAGGTAGGGGTTGACCGCCGCGGCGCCGTAGCCGATGAGCAGGGCGACGTGGTGGACCTCGCGGACGTCACCGGCCTCGACCAGCAGGCCGACCTGGGTGCGCGTCTTCTCGCGGACCAGGTGGTGATGCACGGCGCCGGTGAGCAGCAGCGACGGGATGGGGGCGAGCTCCTGGGTGGCGTGCCGGTCGGAGAGCACGATGATGCGCGCGCCCTCGGCGATCGCCTGGGACACCTCGGCGCAGATCTCGTCGAGCCGGGCTGCCATCCCCTCGCCGCCGCCCTCGACGGGGTAGAGACCGCGGGCGATGTGCGTGGTGAAGCCGGGCATGTCGCCGTCACGGTTGATGTGACGGATCTTGGCCAGGTCGTCGTTGGAGAAGACCGGGAACGGCAGCACGACCTGGCGACACGATGCCGGCCCGGGGTCGAGCACGTTGGCCTCCGGGCCGATCGAGCCGTAGAGCGACGTGACGAGCTCTTCGCGGATCGCGTCGAGCGGCGGGTTGGTGACCTGGGCGAAGAGCTGGCTGAAGTAGTCGAAGAGCAGCCGCGGCTTCTCCGAGAGTGCGGCGATCGGCGTGTCGGTGCCCATCGAGCCGAGGGGCTCCGCCCCGGCATTGGCCATCGGGGTGAGCAGCACGCGCAGCTCCTCCTCGGTGTAGCCGAAGATCTGCTGGCGCCGGGTGACCGACGCGTGGGTGTGCACGATGTGCTCGCGCTCGGGGACGGCGTCGAGCCGGATCATCCCGGCGTGCAGCCACTCGTCGTACGGGTGCTCGGCGGCCAGCTCGGTCTTGACCTCCTCGTCCTCGATGATGCGGTGCTCGTCGGTGTCGACCAGGAACATCCGCCCGGGCTGCAGCCGGCCCTTGCGCACGATGCTGGCCGGGTCGAGGTCGAGGACTCCGACCTCGGAGGCCAGGACGACGAGCCCGTCGTCGGTCACCCAGTAGCGGGAGGGCCGCAGACCGTTGCGGTCGAGGACCGCCCCGATCTGCGAGCCGTCGGTGAAGACGACGCAGGCGGGCCCGTCCCAGGGCTCCATGAGGGCCGAGTGGAACTCGTAGAACGCACGTCGCGCCTCGTCCATCTCGGTGTGGTTCTCCCACGCCTCCGGGATCATCATCAGCACCGAGTGCGGCAGGCTGCGCCCGCCCATGTGCAGCAGCTCGAGGACCTCGTCGAACGACGCCGAGTCGGACGCACCGGGAGTGCAGATCGGGAACAGCCGGTCGAGGTCACCGGGAATCACGTCGGAGGCAAGCAGCGCCTCACGGGCGCGCATCCAGTTGCGGTTGCCCATGACGGTGTTGATCTCGCCGTTGTGGGCGATGAAGCGGAACGGGTGGGCCAGCGGCCAGCTCGGGAAGGTGTTGGTCGAGAAGCGCGAGTGCACCACCGCCAGAGCCGAGGCGATGCGCTCGTCGACGAGGTCGGGGAAGAACTCGTCGAGCTGGTCCGTGGTGAGCATCCCCTTGTAGGCCAGCGTCCGTGACGAGAGCGACGGGAAGTAGACGTCGGTCTCCTTCTCGGCGCGCTTGCGCAGGCAGTAGGCCCGGCGCTCCAGCGCCATCCCGGCGACCCGCTGGCCCGCGCCCGCGACGAAGACCTGGCTGAAGGCCGGCATCACCGAGCGCGCGGTCGCCCCGAGCATCCCCGGTCGGGTCGGGACGTCGCGCCAGCCGAGGACGGCCAGCCCCTCCTCGTCGGCGAGCTCCTCGATGCGCCGGCGGGTCTTGGCCACGTGGTCGTCGTCGCCGGGCAGGAACGCCGTGCCCACGGCGTACGTGCCTGCCGGCGTCAGCTCGATGCCCTCGTCGCCGCAGACCGCACGCAGGAAGGCGTCCGGCACCTGCAGCAGGATCCCCGCGCCGTCACCCGAGTTCGGCTCGGCGCCCGCGGCGCCACGGTGCTCGAGGTTGCGCAGCGCGGTGAGGGACTTGACCACGATGTCGTGGCTGGCCTCACCGGTCAGGGTGGCGACGAACGCCACGCCGCAGGCGTCGTGCTCGAAGCGCGGGTCGTAGAGGCCCTCGGCGGGCCTGCTCCGGGCCATCGGCGGGAATGCAGGCATCGGGCATTCCTCCCGTCGTCGTCTGAAATCGAGGATCGGCGGCAGGGGACAACATTGGCCCGCGCGGCTATCGGCACGGTACACCGGGCCCGACGGGACCTGAGACGCCTATCTCAGGGTGTAGACGCTGCCCGCCGGCGTGCCCGCACGGCGGCGCGCAGCAGGCGGGAGTCGGTGGATCCGGGCTGCGCCCCCGCAGGCGTCAGGGAGCCTCGGTGGCGACGTCCTCGCGACGGTAGACCGACGTCTCCCGGCCGGGGCGGGCCCGGCGCGACCAGAGGAAGTACGTCAGCGCCACGACGAACAGGATGATGGAGGTCCAGACGTTCCAGCGCAGGCCCAGCACGTTGTCGAGCTGGACGCTGTCGATCCGCAACATCTCGATCCAGACCCGGCCAGCGGTGTAGGCCATCACGTAGAGCGCCACCACGCGGCCGTGACCGAGCCGGAAGCGCCGGTCGGCCCAGATCAGCACTCCGGCGGCGGCCAGGCACCACAGCGACTCGTAGAGGAACGTCGGATGGAAGGTCGGCTCGTCGAGATAGCCCGCGGGCCGGTGTGCGGCGTCGATCTCCAGGGCCCACGGCAGGTCGGTCGGTCTCCCGAACAGCTCTTGGTTGAAGTAGTTGCCCAACCGGCCCAGGGCCTGGGCGACGAGCACCCCCGGGGCCATGGCGTCCATGACGGGGAGCAGCTTGATGCGCTTGGTCCGGGCCCCGATGGCAACGCCGAGCGCGCCCATCGCGATCGCTCCCCAGACGCCGAGTCCGCCGCGCCAGACGTACAGCGCTGTGACCGGGTTCCGGTCCTCTCCGAAGTAGAGCTCCCAGTCGGTGAGCACGTGGTAGAGCCGGCCGCCGACGAGCCCGAACGGCACCGCCCAGATCGCCAGGTCGGCGATCTCGTTGGGGGCTCCGCCGCGGGCGATCCAGCGCTTGTCGGCGATCCAGACCGCTGCCAGGATGCCCGCCACGATGCACAGGGCGTAGGCACGGATCGGCAGCGGTCCCAGGTGCCAGATGCTCTCCGACGGGCTCGGGATCGCCCAGACCAGCAGCTGGGTGGCCGTCATCGGACACCGCGCTGCGCCGCGTCCGTGGCCAGGTACTTCTGCAGGTCCTCGGCCAGCTCCGCCGAGGAGGTGCCCTCCTGCCAGACCAGCGGCGCCGACCCGTCGGGGGCGACCCCGACGATCGGGGTTCCGTGGTCGACCTCGTAGCCACCACTGGGCAGCGGCTCGCCCTGGGCGACGTAGACGCCGAGCTTCTCCCCCACCGCCTCGATCGTGGGCAGGTCGCTCGTGAGGCCGACGTACGCCGGGTCGAACTGGTCGAGGTAGTCGCGGAGCACCACGCCGGTGTCGCGAGCGGGGTCGGTGGTGACGAACGCGACCGCGACCTGCTCGCGCTCGGACTGCTCGAGCCGGTTGATCGCGGAGGCGATCGTCGACATCACGATCTGGCAGATGTCCGGACAGTGCGTGTAGCCGAAGAACACCAGCGTGAGCGCCGCGTCGGGGTCGGTGGCCAGGGAGTACTTCGCCCCGTCGGTGTCGACGAGCTTCTGCTCGGGGACGGCGTAGGGCTCGGTGAGCACCACGCCGTTGTAGCCGTCGTCGTCGCCGCCCACGACGATGGCGTTGGTCGTGCCGCCGTCGACCTGGGTGCAGCCGGCGAGCAGCGCCACCGCCACGATCAGGAGCAGGAGACGGTGTCCTCTAGCCACGGCGTACTCCGGCGGCGAGGTCCTCGGTGAGGGCGGCCAGGGCCGCCAGGCCCGCCGACCGGTCGTCGGGGTGGTCGAGCAGCGCGCGGACGAACGCCGAGCCGACGATCACGCCGTCGGCGTACGCCGCCACCTCGGCCGCCTGGTCGCCGGTGCCGACCCCGACGCCCACCGCGACCGGGAGATCGGTGGTCGCCTTGGCTCGCCGGACGAGCGGCTCGGCCAGCTCGCTGGACGTGGCCCGGGCACCGGTCACACCCATGACGGCCGTGGCGTAGACGAAGCCGCGACAGGCTGCCGTGGTCATCGCCAGCCGCGCGTCGGTCGACGACGGCGCTACGAGGAAGACCTTGTCGAGGTCGTGGCTGTCGGCGGCCGCGATCCACTCCTCGGCGCTGTCGGGGGTGAGGTCGGGGGTGATCAGCCCCGCACCCCCAGCGGCCGCGAGATCGGCAGCGAACCGCGCGGGCCCGTAGCGCTCGACGGGGTTCCAGTAGGTCATCACCAGGGCGGGGACGCCGGTGGCAGCCACGGCCTCGACGGTGCGCAGCACGTCCTTGGTGCGCACACCGCGTTCGAGCGCCTGCTGGGCCGCCGCCTGGATGGTGGGGCCGTCCATCACCGGGTCGCTGTAGGGCAGGCCGATCTCGATGGCGTCGCAGCCCGACTCGACCATCGCGCGCAGCGCCTCGATGCCTCCGTCGACGTCGGGGAACCCCGCCGGCAGGTAGCCCACCAGCGCGGCGCGGCCCTCCGCCCGGGCCGCCTCGAAGGCGGTCGTCACGCTCCCGCTCATCGGGTGCCACCCAGGCCGAACCAGTCGATCGCGGTCTCCATGTCCTTGTCGCCGCGGCCGCTGAGGTTGACCAGGACGAGGCCCTCCGGGCCCAGCCGCCGGGCCACGTCGTAGGCGCCCGCCAGCGCGTGCGCAGACTCGATCGCGGCGATGATCCCCTCGGTGCGGGCCAGTACCTCGAGGGCGTCCATCGCCTCCGCGTCGGTGACGGGCAGGTAGTCGGCGCGACCGGACTTCGCCAGGTGGGCGTGCTGCGGGCCGACCCCTGGGTAGTCGAGCCCGGCGGAGATGGAGTGCGACTCGATCGTCTGGCCGTCCTCGTCCTGGAGGACGAAGGTCCGCGCGCCGTGCAGCACACCGCTGTCGCCGGCGGCGATCGTGGCGGCGTGGCGGCCCGTGTCGACGCCGTCGCCACCCGCCTCGAAGCCGTGGATCGCGACGTCCTCGTCGCCGAGGAAGGCGCTGAAGAGCCCGATGGCGTTGGAGCCCCCGCCGACGCACGCGGCGATCGCGTCGGGCAGGCGGCCGGTGAGCTCGAGGCACTGGGCGCGCGCCTCGTCGCCGATGCCGCGGGTGAAGTCGCGGACCATGCTCGGGAACGGGTGCGGGCCGGCGGCGGTGCCGAAGAGGTAGGCCGTGTGGTCGACGCTGGCGACCCAGTCGCGCAGCGCCTCGTTGATGGCGTCCTTCAAGGTGGCGCTGCCGGAGTCGACCGGGACGACCTTCGCGCCGAGCAGCTGCATGCGCGCCACGTTGAGGGCCTGCCGCTTCACGTCGACCGAGCCCATGTAGACGGTGCAGTCGAGCCCGAAGTACGCCGCGGCGGTGGCGCTGGCCACGCCGTGCTGGCCGGCGCCCGTCTCGGCGATCACCCGCGTCTTGCCCATCCGCCTGGTGAGCAGCGCCTGACCGAGCACGTTGCGGATCTTGTGGGCGCCGGTGTGGTTGAGGTCCTCGCGCTTGAGCAGGATCCGCGCCCCGCCGATCTCGGCGCTGAGTCGCTCGGCGTCGTAGAGCAGGCTCGGGACGCCGGCGTACTCGCGCAGGATCGTGTCGAACTCGCCCACGAACGCGGGGTCCGCCATCGCCTCCTGCCAGGCCACGGTGAGCTCGTCGAGCGCGGCGACGAGCGCCTCCGGCATGAACCTTCCACCGAAGTCGCCGAACCAGCCGCGCTCGTCGGCGTCGTACTGCTCGGGGCTCATCTCGCTCCTGTCCTGCCTGTCATCGCCCGTACCGCGGACTCGGGGTCCCCGTCCTTCACCAGCGCCTCCCCCACCAGCACCACCCGGGCCCCGAGACCGGCGTAGCGCGCCACGTCGGCCGGGCCGGTGATCCCGGACTCGGCCACGAGCACACGATCGTCCGGGAGCTGCGCTGCCAGTCTGCCGAACGCCTGGTCATCGACCTCGAGCGTCCTCAGGTTTCGGGCGTTGACGCCGATCAGCTCAGCACCGAGGTCGGACGCCCGCTCCGCCTCAGCCTCGTCGTGCACCTCGACCAGGACGGTGAGCCCGAGACCGCGCGCCGTCTCGTGGAGCCTGCGCAGCGAGTCGTCGTCGAGCGCCGCGACGATCAGGAGCGCGAGGTCGGCGCCGGTCACCCGCGCCTCGACCAGCTGGTAGTCGCTGACGATGAAGTCCTTGCGCAGCAGCGGCGTGTCGACCGCGGCTCGCACCGCCGCCAGGTCCGCGAGGCTGCCGCCGAAGCGGCGCTCCTCGGTGAGCACGCTGATGGCGTGCGCCCCGCCACGGGCGTACGCCGCGGCCAGCTGCGCCGGGTCCGCGATCTCGGCGAGGTCGCCCTTGCTCGGGCTGCGTCGCTTCACCTCGGCGATCACGCTCGTCCCGTCTGACCGGAAGGCGGGCATCGGGTCGCGCGGCGGGTCGACGTCGGCCAACGCGGCCCGGAGCTCGGCGAGCGTCGTCCGGGACTCGCGAGCCGCGAGGTCGTCGCGCACGCCGGCGACGATGTCGTCGAGCACGGACACGCGGCGGACCTCCGGGATGCTGGAACGCCCGGGACGGGCTTGCGGCCCTAGCGTCTCACGCAGGTGTTCGGCTCCCCGCAGGGTCCAGGGAGTCGAGACGAGCAGGCTGGGCGCTGTGTAGCCTCGACCCCCACCGCAGAGTTGTGCCGCACCGCCGCTTCGGACCGAGGAGACGCAGATGAGCTACGACCCACCGCCGCCGCCCCCGCCCTACGGCGACCAGCCGCAGTACGGCCAGCCGTACGGCGGCCCACCGCAGGGCACCAACTCCAAGGCCGTCTGGTCGCTGGTCCTGGGAATCCTCGGGGTCCTGTGCTGCGGGCCACTCGGAATCGTCGCGCTGATCCTCGGGCGCTCCGCCCAGACCGAGATCGCCCAGACGGGTCAGCAGGGCGCCGGCCTGGCGAAGGCCGGGTGGATCCTTGGCATCGTGGCGATCGTCTTCATGATCATCGGTGCGGTCCTCTTCGCGACCGGGGTGCTGACCTTCGACGGAGCGTTCGACACCACCTGAGCCCCCACCGGCCGCAGGTTTGCGAGACGGGACCTCGTCCCTCCTCACCCAGCGGAACGGGCTCAGCCTCCGCGGGATCAGGCGGCCAGCCAGCCGCCGACGGGCAGGTTGCGGACGACGGCGAAGGCGACTGCCAACCCGAGCGCGACCTGCCCCCACAGCATCGGGCGCGAGGCTGGCAGCAACCGCCCGTGGCCGCGCCACTCACGGCGTACCCACGCCACCCACAGCACGACCAGCACCGGGATCGCCACCACGAGGAGCAGGTTGCTCGACGCGGCCCCCGCGAGGTCGAGGTGGGTCAGGTCGTTGACGGCGCGCAGACCGCCGCAGCCGGGGCAGTCGAGCCCGGTCAGGTAGCGGACCGGACAGAAGCCCCAGCTGCCCTGCGTGTGCGGGTCTCGGTAGTGCAGCGCGACCGTCAGCGCACCGACGACACCGGCCGTCGCGAGCGGGGCCACCAACCGTCGGCCCCGGGAGCGCACACGCGCGGCGGACGCCTGGGTGATGGTGGTCATCCCTGGAGGACCACTAGTCGTGCGCTGCCTCGTCGCCCAGCCCCATCCTGTTCATCACGGCGAAGATCGGCAGGGCGAGGAGGGTGATGACGGCCGCGACCCAGAACACGGTCATGTTCACCGGCGTCATCATCAGGCCGATGCCCCCGACGACGAACCCGACCATCGCGACGGTCACGCCGGTCCAGGCTGCGGGGGTGTTGCCGTGGTGGGCCATCAAGGTCTCCTGCGCGGTCGGACGACGGGACGCGCCACAGTCTAGTGACCTGAGGCGGAGGTTCGGGGCCAGTAGCCGTGGTCCAGGTGCGCGCATCGCAAGGACTGGTGCCGCGCCTCCGACTCAGGTCACTCGTGACCTGAGGCGTCACTAGGCGGTCGGGTCGCGCCCTTCGTCGAGCGCCTTCCAGAGCGCCAGGTCGTCGTCGGCCTGCTCCGCGGGCGGTCCGGTCGGGCGGTCGTACTTGTCGCCCATCTCGGGCCACGCGGGGACCAGCCACACGGCCGCGACGCTCGCCGCCGCGGACAGGACGGCGGCGCCCAACGCGACCCAGTACCAAGCCGTGAGCTCGATCTCCGGGCGTGCGCCGACGCGTGCGAGCTCGTCGGAAACACCGTCGGGAAGCTGCCACCACCCCGCGACCACGGTCGCCAGGACGCCCGACGAGGCCAGCGCCCCGAGCACGGCAACCGCGCGGCGTACTCGGCCTCGGGTGACGAGCACGACGCCCCACGCCGCCAGCACGACCATCGAGAGGGTCGTGGCCAGCGGCAGGTCGTTCGCGCCCCCAGGCCCCAGGGCGGAGCCGTCGCCGGGAAGGAGGAACGCGCCCACCCGGACGAGGTCGCGGCTGCTCGCGACCGCGGTGACCACCGCCGCCGACACCCCGATGAACAGCACCGGGGCGAAGGTCCGCCGCCGGTCAGCCATCGCCCAGCAGAACGTCGGCGTCGAAGCAGGTCCGCGTGCCGGTGTGGCAGGCCGGCCCCTCCTGGTCGACCTTCACGAGCAGGGTGTCGCCGTCGCAGTCGAGCCTGACCTCCTTGACCCACTGCCGGTGCCCGGAGGTCTCCCCCTTCACCCAGTGCTCCTGCCGGGAGCGGGACCAGTACGTCGCCCGCCCGGTCGTCAGCGTCCGCGCCAGTGCCTCGTCGTCCATCCAGCCCAGCATGAGGACCTCGCCGGTGTCGTGCTGCTGCACGACGGCGGGCACCAGCCCGTCGTCGGTCCACTTGAGGCGCTCGGCGAGGGCGGCATCGAGGTCGGTCACGTGGAGATCATCCCCCGTCCCGTTGCAGCGCTGGTGCCCTGCTGGGCGATCCAGGACCGGTGCAGGCCGGCGTAGACGCCGTCCTCGGCGACGAGCACGGCATGCGGACCGCGCTGGACGATGCGGCCGCGGTCGACGACGACGACCTCGTCGGCAGCCTCGGCCGTCGACATCCGGTGAGCGATGGTGACCGACGTGCGGCCCGTCATGAGTCGCTCGAGCGCCCGGCCGATGCGCATCTCGAGGGCCGGATCGACGGCGCTGGTCGCCTCGTCGAGCACGAGGAGGTCGGGGTCGGCGAGGTGGGCGCGCAGCAGCGCGACGAGCTGGCGCTCCCCTGCCGAGAGCGACTCCCCGCGCTGGCCGACGTGCGTGTGGAGACCGCCCGGCAGGCCGGCCAACCAGTCGGCGAGCCCGAGCTCCTCGGCGCTGGCGTGGATGTCGGCCTCGTTGGCGTCGAGCCGGCCGTAGCGGACGTTGGCGGTGATGGTGTCGTCGAAGAGGAAGCCCTCCTGGGGCACCAGGACCACACTTCGGCGCAGGCTCTCCGGGGCGATCCGGCGTACGTCGATGCCGTCGAGCAGGACGGCACCGTCGCGCGGGTCCATGAGGCGGGTGAGCAGCTTGGCGAACGTCGACTTTCCCGACCCGGTCTCGCCGACGATCGCGACGCGGGTGCCGGGCGCGATCGTGAGGTCGATGTCGCGCAGCACCGGCGGGCCGTCGGGGTAGGCGAACGTGACGTGCTCGAAGGTCACCTCGATCGGGGCGCGGGGCAGCACCCGGCCGTCGGGGCCTGGGTCGACGAGGTCGGCGGGAGTGTCGAGGATGCCGATGACGCGACGCCACGAGGCGATGGCGTTCTGGGCGTCGGTGAGGATCTGGGTGCCCATCTGCACCGGGCCGACGAACAGCGTCACGAGGAAGGCGAAGGCGAGCACCTCGCCCGAGGTCATCCCTCCGGTGAACCCGAGCAGCACCCCGACGATGATGACGCCGGCGTTGGCCAGCCCCGCCGAGATCCCGCCCAGGCTGAAGGAGATCACGGTGAACCGCTGGGCGCGGGTGCTCGCCGCCTTGAACTCGTCGATCGCGTCGTCGATGCGCTTCTGGGTCCGCTGCTCGACGGCGTAGGACCGCACGACGGCCGCGCCGACCACCGGCTCCGAGATCGCGGAGAGCAGCACGCCCACCTGCCGGCGGACCAGGCTGTAGGCCTCCGAGAGCTTGCGCTGGAAGTAGCGGATCGACAGGAACAGCGGGGCGAACGACACCCACACGACCAGCGCGAGCTGCCAGCTGTAGATCACCATGATGACCGTGGCGACCATCATCTGGCCGATGCTCACGATGAAGATCAGGCCGCCGAAGACCAGGAACTGGCTGACCTGGTCGACGTCGGTGGTGACCCGCGAGACCAGGGCACCGCGACGCTCGGTGTTCTGCGTGAGCAGCGGCAGGTCGTGGACGTGCCGGAACGCCTTGATGCGGAGGGTGGCCAGGCCGCGCTCCGAGGTGACGAACAGCCGGCTGGTCATGAGGTACGACGCCCAGCTGGTCAGCACGATGGCGATCGCACAGACCACGCCCATCCACGCGACGAAGCTCACGTCGGGGCCGTCGAGTCCGTTGAGACCGCGATCCAGGGTCTGCTGGACGGCGATGGGGACGACCACCTGGCCGCAGGACGCGATGATGGCGAGGACGAGCGTGACCTTGAAGCCGTGGGTGAGCTCGGGCGAGATCTCCACGCCGCGACGGATCGTGTCGAGGGCGCCGATGTCCTCGCCGGTGTCCATCCGGGTCGCGGTCGTCCCGGTGTCGCTCATGACTCCTCCACCTTCTCGAGGTGGTGCTCGTAGGCGTTGACGAGGGTGGCGTACGCCGGGCTGCGGGCCAGCAGGTCGGCGTGCGTGCCCCGGTCGGCGACGCGGCCGTCCTCGAGGTGCACGACCTCGTCGGCGAGCGCGATCGTGGCCTTGCGGTAGGCGACCACCACCAGCGTCGCGTCGGCGTCGCCCTCCCGCAGCGAGGCGAGGATGCGGGCCTCGACCTCGGGGTCGACGGCCGATGTCGCGTCGTCGAGCACGAGGAGCCTGGGTCGGCGGACCAGGGCCCGGGCCAGTGAGATGCGTTGCCGCTGGCCCCCGGACAGCGACGTGCCGCGCTCGCCGAGCTGGGTGTCGAGGCCGTGCGGCAGCGCGGCGACGAAGCCGTCGGCCTGCGCCGTGCGCAGGGCCGCCCAGACGTCGGCGTCGGAGACGTCGGCGCCCAGCGTCACGTTGCCGCGGACCGTGTCGTCGAAGAGGAACGCGGTCTGCTGGACCAACGACATCACCGAGGCCAGCGCGCCGGGGCGCAGGTCGCGCAGGTCGGCGCCGTCGACGAGGATCCGTCCGCGGTCGGGGTCGACGAGGCGCGTGAGCAGGCTGGTCAACGTGCTCTTGCCACTGGCCGTGGCCCCGACGACGGCGACCGTGTGGCCGGGTTGGACGTCGAAGGTGAGGTCCTGGAGAAGAGGCACCTCCGGGTCGTAGGCGTAGGCGAGGCCGTCGACCTCGAGCCTGGCGCCGTGGCCGGAGTCGGGCTGCGGCACCGTGCGGTCGCCGTACGGCATCGCGCCGGTGGCGCGGATCACCGCGTCGGCGCGGTGGTAGCCCACCACGCTGCGCGGGAACTCACCCAACAGCCAGCCGATCGAGCGGATGGGGAAGGAGACGATGGTGAGGAGGTAGGAGACCGTCACCACGTCGCCGGGATCGGTGCTCCCGGCGAGGACGCGGGCGACACCCACGGTGAGGACCACGAGCACGCCGAGGTTGGGCAGAGAGGCCAGGGTCGGGTCGAAGGCGGCGCGGATGCGGCCGGCCCGGATGTTGACGTTGCGCAGCTCGTTGGCCTTCGCCGTGAAGCGATCGGTCTCCTCCTGCTCGCGGCCCAACGTCTTCACGACGAGAGCACCGTCGAAGGACTCGTGGGCGATCTCACTGACCTCAGCCCGCAACGCCTGCGCCCTGGTCATCAAGGGTGAGGCGAGCCGCTGGTAGACCAGGTTGGCCACGACGACGGCGGGGAAGACGAGCAGGCCGACGAGGGCGAGCACGACGTCGGCGAGCAACATCTGGATGATGGCGATCACCATCATCGCCACCGTGCCCACCGCCATCGGAAGGGGCGCGATCGGCCCCCAGGCGGCCTCGACGTCGGAGTAGGCGTTCGAGAGCAGCTGGCCGGTCGGGTGCCGCTGGTGCCACTCCATGGGCAGCGAGAGGTACTGGCGAGTGACCGCACGGCGGGTGTGCGCCTGCATGCGGTACTGCATGACACCTGCACCCAGCCGGCGGGCCACGATGCCGACCGCCCGCAGCAGCGCGACGCCCATGAAGAGCGCCAGGACCGTCCAGAGCATCGAGGCGCCGATCTCGCCGTCCCTGAAGGCGGGGATCACGACGTTGTCGGTGGCCCAGCCGAGCACCCAGGCGTCGGCGACCGTCAGCGCACCGAAGAGCAGGCTGCCGAGCGTGGACAGCGCGAAGATGTGCGGCTCTCGCTTGATCGCGACCCCGATGACGCGAAACCCGGCGAGGGTGGTCCCGCCCTGCCTCTCGCTCACCTGTGCCGTCTCCGTCGCGCTCGTCGTCACTCCCCGCCTAGCATCCTCACCCGCAACCCCGCGGAGCGCCCAGGCTATTCCGGGCCGCCGACAAGGTCCGCATCGGCGGTCCTCCTAGGCTGCGGAGCGTGACTACCTTCGTGACCACCGAGCGGGACGCGCTCTGCGACACCGCGCTGGAGGTCGGCGAGGATGCGCCGACGCTGTCCGGCGACTGGACCGCCAAGGACCTGCTCTGCCACCTGCTCGTGCGAGAGCGCAGCCTGATCGGAGCGCCGGGGATCCAGGTGTCCTTCCTCTCCGGACTGACCGAGCACGAGATGGCCCGGCTGGCGCGGCTGGACTACGAGGTGCTCGTCGAGCGGTTCCGGACCCGGCCGTGGCTCTCGCCGGTGGCGCTGCCGCAGGTCGACGCGTGGCTCAACACCCTCGAGCTGTTCGTCCACCACGAGGACCTGCGGCGGGCCCAACCCGGCTGGACACCGCGCCCCCTCGACGGCCGCGCGCGCTCCACGCTGTGGAAGGCGATCTCGGCCGGCGGCAAGATACTGGTCCGGCCGGCGGGTGTGCCGGTCACGATCCGGCGTACCGACGTCGAGCGGCGCTCGGTGCTCGCCCCCGGCTCCGACCCCGTCGTCGTCTCGGGGCTCCCCGGCGAGGTCACCCTGTTCCTCTTCGGCCGCGCGCAGACCCGCGACCTGACCTTCGAGGGCCCCGAGGACGCCGTCCGCAAGCTCCGCGGTGCTGCCCTCGGCCTCTGACCTTGCCGGGCGCTTGTCGGGATAGTTCGCCGCAAGTTGCACCGGTTGGAAGCGCTCTCTTGGTGCAAGTTGCGGCGAACTACCCCATCAGCGGACGGGGTGGCCGGCGGCGGCCAGGGCGGTCTTGACCTCGCCGATCGAGACGGTGCCGAAGTGGAAGACGCTGGCGGCGAGGACCGCGTCGGCGCCGGCCTCGACCGCGGGCGGGAAGTGATCGGCGGCACCGGCTCCGCCGGAGGCGATGACCGGGATCGAGACCGCCGCCCGCACCAGCCGGATCAGGTCCAGGTCGAAGCCCGCACGGGTGCCGTCGGCGTCCATGGCGTTGAGCAGGATCTCGCCGGCGCCGAGCTCGGCGCCTCGCGCGGCCCACTCGAGCGCGTCGAGACCGGCGGACTTGCGGCCGCCGTGCGTGGTGACCTCGAAGCCGGACGTCGTCCCGGCCGACCGGCGCGCGTCGACCGAGAGCACCAGCACCTGGTTGCCGAAGCGGTCGGCGATCTCGGCGACCAGCTCGGGCCGGTGGATCGCCGCCGTGTTGACCGCCACCTTGTCGGCCCCGGCGCGCAGCAGCCGGTCGACGTCCTCGACCGAGGACACTCCCCCGCCGACGCACAGCGGGATGAAGACCTCCTCGGCCGTCCGTGAGACGACCTCCAGGGTCGTTGCCCGACCCTCGTGGGACGCCGAGATGTCCAGGAAGGTGAGCTCGTCGGCTCCGGCGGCGTCGTAGGCCCGGGCGAGCTCGACCGGATCGCCCGCGTCGCGCACGTCGCGGAAGTTGACGCCCTTGACCACGCGGCCGGCGTCGACGTCGAGGCACGGGATCACGCGGACGGCGAGGCCAGAGCTCATGGTCGCGAGGCTCATGCGGTGCCCTTCGTCAGCGCGAGAGCATCCTCGAGCCTGAACCGCCCCTCGTAGAGCGCCGTCCCGGCGATGGCGCCCTCGACCCCCACCGGGACGAGCTCCATCAGCGCTCGGATGTCGTCGAGGGTCGTGACGCCGCCGGACGCCACCAGGGGCCGGTCGGTGGCAGCGGCGACGTCGCGGAGCAGCTGCAGGTTCGGTCCCGCCAGCATGCCGTCCTTGTTGACGTCGGTGACGACGTAGCGGGCACACCCCTCGGCATCGAGGCGAGCGAGCACCTCGTAGAGGTCGCCGCCCTCGCGGGTCCAGCCGCGGGCGGCCAGGGTCCGGCCGCGTACGTCGAGGCCCACGGCCACCCGGTCGCCGTACGCCGCGATGGCGGCCGCGCACCACTCGGGCTGCTCGAGCGCCGCCGTGCCGATGTTGACCCGGCGGCACCCGGCGGCCATCGCAGCTGCCAGCGACTCGTCGTCGCGGATGCCCCCGCTCATCTCCACCGAGATGTCGAGCCGGCCGACGATCTCGGCCTGGAGCTCGCGGTTGTGGCCGCGACCGAACGCCGCGTCGAGGTCGACGAGGTGGATCCACTCCGCCCCTGCGTGCTGCCAGCGCAGCGCCGCCTCGATCGGGTCGCCGAACCGCTTCTCCGAGCCCGCGACGCCCTGCACCAGCTGGACCGCCTGGCCATCGGCGATGTCGACGGCGGGCAACAGCTCGAGATAGGCGCTCACAGCGACAGCACCCAGCTGCGCAGCAGTGCGGCGCCGGCGTCGCCGGACTTCTCGGGGTGGAACTGCGTGGCTGACAACGGGCCGTTCTCGACGGCGGCGACGAAGCGGTCGCCGCCGTGCTCGGCCCAGGTCACCAGCGGTGCCCGGGTGCGGTCGTTGGTGACCAGCGTCCAGTCGCGGACGGCGTAGGAGTGCACGAAGTAGAACCTCTCCTGCTCGACGCCGTCGAAGAGGGTGCTGCCCACGGCCGTCTCGACGGTGTTCCAGCCCATGTGGGGCACGACGGGGGCCTGCAGCCGCTCGACGACCCCTGGCCACTCGGCGCAGCCGTCGGTGACGACGCCGTGCTCGATGCCCCTCGTGAACAGCACCTGCATGCCGACGCAGATGCCGAGCACCGGCCGGCCGCCAGCGAGCCGGCGGCCGATCAGCTCCGGACCGCGGACACCGCGCAGGCCGCGCATGCAGGCGGCGTAGGCGCCCACACCGGGCACCACCAGGCCGTCTGCCTCGGCAGCGACGGCCCGGTCGGCGGTCAGGGTCACCTCCGCGCCGGCGCGCTCGAGGGCGCGCACGGCGGAGCGGAGGTTCCCCGAGCCGTAGTCGAGGACCGTGACGCGCTTCATCGGATCAGTGGTCGCGCCCGCATGGTCGCCGAGGGCATCCGTGGGCCAGGTGCGGGCGCGGTCACTCCAGCGTGCCCTTGGTCGAGGGCACGCCGGTCTCGCGCGGGTCGAACGCGATGGCGTCGCGCAGCGCCCGCGCGAGGGCCTTGAACTGCGCCTCGACCAGGTGGTGCGGGTCGCGGCCCGCGAGCACCCGGACGTGCAGCGCGATCTGGGCGTGGAAGGCGAGGGTCTCGAAGACGTGGCGGGTCAGCGAGCCCTGGTAGGGCGCCAGCCCCGGGCCGCCGATGGCGACGTACGCCTGGCCGTCGGGCTCACCCGTGTGCACGCAGTAGGGGCGCCCCGAGACGTCGACCACGGCCTGGACGAGCGCCTCGTCGAGCGGAACGGTCGCGTCGCCGAACCTGCGGATGCCCGACTTGTCACCCAGCGCCTCGCGCAGGGCGTCGCCCAGCGCGATCGCGGTGTCCTCGACGCTGTGGTGGGCGTCGATGTGGGTGTCGCCGGCCGTGTCCACCTCGAGGTCGATCAGGGAGTGGCGGGCGAACGACGAGAGCATGTGGTCGTAGAAGCCGACCCCGGTCGACACCTGGGCGCGGCCGGTCCCGTCGAGGTCGAGCGACACGTGGACCTTGGACTCCTTGGTCTCGCGGTCGACCGTGGCTGTCCTCGGCGGCGTGCTTGTCTCGGCGCTGCTCATGGCTGCTCCTCCATCACCTCGGTGAGTGCCTCACGGAATGCTCCCATCTCGGAGGGGGTGCCGACGGACACGCGCAGCCAGCCGGACGGGCCCACCTCACGGATCAGCACGCCGCGGTCGAGCAGCGCCTGCCAGACGGCGTGCCGGTCGGCGAAGGCGCCGAACAGCACGAAGTTGGCGTCGCTGTCGGCAACGGCGTGGCCCTGCTCGCGCAGCCAGTCGACGGTGGCGTCACGCTCCGCGCGCAGGTCGGCCACCCTGGACAGGAGCTCGGGACCGTGGCGCAGCGCGGCGAGCGCGGTCGCCTGGGTGACGGCGGAGAGATGGTAGGGCAGCCGGACCACCCGGATCGCGTCGCAGACAGCGGGATCGGCGGCGAGGTAGCCCAGGCGCGCCCCGGCCAGCGCGAAGGCCTTGCTCATCGTGCGCGTGACGACCAGGTTGCGGTGCCGCGACAGCAGGTCGAGCGCGCTCGGGGTGCCGTCGCGCCGGAACTCGCCGTAGGCCTCGTCGACGACCACGAGGCCGTCCCCCACCGCCTCGCAGAGCGCCGTCACGACCGCTGGCGCCAACGCCGTGCCCGTCGGGTTGTTGGGCGACGGCAGGAGGACGACGCTCGGCCGTCGTTCGGCGACCAGGGCGCGGGCGTGCTCGACGTCGAGGGTGAAGTCGTCCTCGCGATGGCCCTCCACCCACTCGGTGACGGTGTCGCGGGCGTACTCCGGGTACATCGAGTACGTCGGCGCGAAGGACAGCGCCAGCCGGCCCGGGCCGCCGAAGGCCTGGAGCAGCTGGAGCATCACCTCGTTGGAGCCGTTGGCCGCCCAGACCTGCTCGGGGACGACCGGCGTCCCCGTGTCGCTGGAGAGGTACGCCGCCAGCGCGGCCCGCAGCTCGACGAACTCGCGGTCGGGGTAGCGGTTCAGCGACCCGGCCGCGGCCGCGACAGCCGCGGCGATGTCGGCGGCGCAGGCATCGCTCGGGCCGTAGGGGTTCTCGTTGACGTTGAGCTGCACGGGCACGTCCAGCTGGGGCGCGCCATAGGGCGCGAGGCCGCGGAGCTCCTCGCGGAGCGGAGGGAAGGTCATCTGGTTCCGATCAGTCGGCGAACCGGACCCGGACCGCGGCGCCGTGACCGGGCAGATCCTCGGCCTCGGCGAGGGCGACCACGTGGTCGGCGACCTCCGCGAGGGCCTCGCGCGTGTAGTCGACGACCTGCACTGTGCGGGTGAACGCACGGACGGACAGGCCGGAGGAGTGGCAGGCGCACCCGCCGGTGGGCAGCACGTGGTTGGAGCCGGCGCAGTAGTCGCCGAGCGAGACCGGCGCGTGCGGGCCGACGAAGATCGCCCCCGCGTTGCGGATGCGCGGCACCAGCGACGCGGCGTCGGCGGTGTGCAGCTCGAGGTGCTCGGCGGCGTACGCGTTGACGACCTGGATTCCCTGGTCGACGTCGTCGACCAGCACGACTGCCGACTGGGCGCCGCCCAGAGACTCCAGGATGCGCTCCGTGTGCCTGGTCGTGTGGACCTGCTTCTCCAGCTCGCGCTCGACGTCGTCGGCCAGGCGCAGCGAGTCGGTGACGAGCACCGCGGCCGCCAGCGGGTCGTGCTCGGCCTGGCTGACCAGGTCGGCGGCGACGTACGCCGCGTCGGCGGTGTCGTCGGCCAGGATCGCGATCTCGGTTGGCCCGGCCTCGGAGTCGATGCCTACCCGGCCCTTGAGAAGCCGCTTGGCCGTGACGGTCCAGATGTTGCCCGGCCCGGTGACGAGGTCGACCTGGGCGCACTCACCGATGCCGTAGGCGAACATCGCGATCGCCTGCGCTCCCCCGACGGCGTAGACCTCCTCGACGCCGAGCAGCGCGCACGCCGCGAGGATCGACGGGTGCGGGAGACCGCCGTGGTCCTGCTGCGGCGGGGACGACAGCGCGATGGCCCCGACGCCGGCAGTCTGGGCCGGGACGACGTTCATCAGGACGCTCGACACCAGGGGGGCCAGGCCACCCGGCACGTAGAGGCCGACGCGGTCGACGGGCACGATCCGGCGCGTCACGCGCGCTCCGGCCGAGACCTCGGTGGTCACCTCGCGCTCGAGCTCGGCGGCACACGTCTCGCGCAGTCGAGCGATCGACTCCTCGAGCGCGGCGCGGACGTCGGGATCCAGGCCGGCGAGCGCTGCGGCGAGCGCCCCCGCGGGCACCCGCGGGTCGTCCACGGCCACGCCGTCGTGCTGCAGCGACAGGTCCCGGATCGCCTCGACCCCGCGGGTGCGGACGTCCTCGATGATCCGCTGCACCGCGGGCACCGCGGCATCGACGTCGAGCTCCGCGCGCGGGACGGCGGCGCGGTAGTCGACGAGCGTGCCGCCGCTGGCGGCACCCCGCAGGTCGATGCGTCGGATCATGGCGATCAGTCTAGTGACGCGAATGCGGCGTCATCGGCGGGTCGACGTGCCCCGGGTGCGTGCCGCGCAAGGCGGAGGAGCGAAGGCGGGCCGGAGGCCCGTCGAGTCTCCGACAACGCCGCACGGTGCGTGCCCGGGGTGCGTCAAGCCGCCGAGGACTCCGCAATCGCGGCGCTGGGGAGAGCTGCGCAGCGACCAGCGTGGGCGACAGCATGCGGGAACGCCGGGCTACTACCGTGGTGGGGTGAGCGCGACGCTGCCGATGTTCCCGCTGGGATCGGTGCTCTTCCCCGGCGTGATCGTGCCGTTGCGGGTCTTCGAGGACCGCTACCGCGCGCTGGTGCACCACCTGATCCGAGAGCCCGACCCCGCGCACCGGCTGTTCGGCTCGGTGGGGATCCGCGAGGGCTACGAGGTCGGCGACCACGGCGCGCAGTCGCTGTTCCGCGTGGGGTGCCGCCTCCAGCTCACCGACGTCGAGGCGCACGAGGACGGCACGTTCGACATCATCGCCGTCGGCCGCGACCGGATCCGGCTCGACCGGCTCGACACCACCGGGCCCTTCCCGGCCGGCGAGGTGGCGACCATGCCCCCTGCCGAGAGCCCGGTCGATCGCGCGGTGATCCAGCGGGCTCTGGCGCTCTTCACGGCCTACCGGGCCGCCGTCACGCCGTACCGGGGCGACCCGCACCCGGGCGACCTGCCTCGGGACCCGACGTACCTCTCCTGGACCCTGGCCGCCGTCGCACCCCTGGCCATGCCCGACCGGCAGGCGCTGCTGGAGTCCGACGACACGACCGGACGCCTGCTGATGATCAGCGAGTTGCTCCGCTCGGAGCTGCGCGCCATGAACGCGATCCCCTCGCTGCCCGCCACCGAGGTGGCGCGGACGCGCTGGTCGCCCAACTAGCGGCGTGGCCAGGAAGTCGGCCGGCGGAACGCCCGCAACGGTGGCCCTCGAGCGCGCCGGCATCGCGTTCACCCTGCACGCGTACGAGCACGACCCGCGGTCCGCGTCGTACGGGCTGGAGGCCGCGGAGGCGCTGGGCGCGGATCCGGCCCGGGTGTTCAAGACCCTGATGGCCGCACTGGACGGGCGTCTCGTCGTCGGTGTCGTGCCCGTGGCCGGGCAGCTGGACCTGAAGGCGCTCGCCCGGGCCCTGGGCGGGTCGAAGGCGGTGCTGGCCGAGGTCGCCGTCGCCGAGCGGGCCACGGGCTACGTCGTCGGCGGGATCTCGCCGATCGGCCAGAAGCGAGCACATCCGACCGTCGTCGACGAGTCGGCCTGGGAGCATCCGACCGTCTTCGTCTCCGCAGGCCGGCGCGGGCTCGACCTGGAGATCGCGCCGGCCAGCCTGGCGACAGCAACGTCCGCAGTCGCCCATCGGATCCGTCGCGAGTGACCTGACGCCTAGTCGTCGGTCGTCACCCTCAGGACAGCGTGTGCGATCCCCTCTTCCTGCCACGCGGACATGCCGAGGGCCGACAGCGGGGCGAGGTTCGCCTTGGCCTCGGCATCGTCGCCGGTCAGCTCGACCAGCCAGTCGTCGCTGCCGTCGAAGTCGAGGTAGAAGACCACTCCCGCCTGCTCGGCTTCGCGGATGACCTCCTGGAAGGTCTCGGACTCACCGAGGCCACCGTCCTCGAGCAGCGCCGCGCGGTAGTCGTCGTGGGGGCTGATCGCGAGGAAGTCACCGCTCGCCTGGGCCTCCAGGAAGCCGGCGTCGGGGCCGGCCGTCTCCTTGAGCTTGTCGAGCACGTCCTGGGCGGCCTCGGGGTCACCCTTGATCTTGATCCCCACGGGGACGTCGGACCCGTCGCCGGAGCTCATCAGCGACTCGGCGTCGAAGCCCGGGCCGAGCGCCAGGACGGCGGACTCACCGACGAGCGTCTCGATGTCCTCGGGGACCTGGATGCCGAGCTCCTGCTCCATCGCGTCGTACATCTCCTCGAGGCTCTCCGCCTCGCCGCTGAGGTCGGCGACGCTCTCGGAGAGCTTGGCGAGCCAGCCCTCCTGGAAGCCCAGCCCGAAGGCCGCGACGGTGTCTGCGGGCAGCGTCGCCAACGCGTCGTCGCCGCGGTCGGTGCCGTAGAAGGTGGTGTTCTGCAGACCGAACCCCCCGGCCGACTCGAGCTCGAGCGAGCCGTCGGAGAAGCGCAGCGTGGCCGCCATCCCCTGGAAGTCGGCGAACGCCTTCCTCATCTGGTCGGTGGCCTCGCCACCCCCGACCTCCATGCTGGGGTCCAGTCCGGCCATCGGGAGGAGGCCGTCGGCCGAGTCGAAGATCGTGCTCGCCGCCTCGGCCGCGGCGTAGACCGTCATGACGCCGGGGTCGCCGGCGCGGCCGGTCCAGGTCTGGAAGTCCGCGTCGTCGGCCAGGGACGACGACGCTCCGTCGGCCGCCACGCGCTCGGCGATCTCGGTCGTCTCGGCCAGGACCGCCCAGTCGCCCTCGATGGCGAAGCCGAGCTCGGCGTCCGGCGGCGCGACCTTGCTGGCATCGCCGTTGGCGGCGCAGTTCCTGAGCTTCTCCAGCCCGGTCGCTGCTGCGTCGGCGTCGCTCACCTGCACCACGAAGACCACGGTGGGCTCGGCGTCGACCATGCCGACACCGGCCCGGTTGCCGAGCCAGGACTCGACGTCACGGGCGTACTCGAGGTTGTCGCAGGCGTCCTCGCCACCCTGGATCTTGTCGAAGAGTGCCTTGCGGAGGTCGTCGTCGGTGTCGAGTCCGAGCTCGTCCTTGAAGGCCGGGAACTTGTTGAGCATCCCCAGGGCCTCGATCTTCTGGCCCCCCGACGGGTCGAGGTCGATGCCGGCGTACGCCAGCGTGCCTGCGGGCAGTGCGGAGGCCGGCTGCTCACCGGTCGTGAAGAAGGACATCGCGGCCCAGGCCGCGCCACCGGCCACCGCGACCGCCACCACGGCTGCGCCTCCGATGAGCACGGGCTTGAGGTTGCGTGCGGCCGGGGCAGCGGTCAATGGTGCGCCGCCGCCCTGCTCGAGGACCTCGGGGCCGCCGCCGGTGGGGCCGAAGGGGTCGGGAGGCGGCTCGGAGGGGCCCGGCGGGCCGGACGGCGGCAGGCTGCTGGACATGGCGTGCTCCCCCTGTGGTGACCGGTCCGGTGGGGACCTTCGACAGTTGTCGATCCGACGTCGAGACTACCCGGCCGGTTCCGCCTCGGGACCCGTTCTGGACGATCCTGGCCGCGAACCGCCGAGCAGCAGGAACGCCGCCGCCAACGCGGTCAACGCCCCGGCTGGGAACGCGACGTAGGGTGACCAGCCCTCGACCCGGAGGTCGGCGACCTGGGCGGTGAAGTCGGGTTTGCCCGCCGCCTGGGGGCGCGGGTCCTCTGGCCCCAGCGCGTTGCCCGTGACGGCCATCAGCAGGCCGGCCAGGGACGAGCCGACGGCGACCGCGGCCAGGGTGAGCACCTCGTGACCCCGGGTGAGCAGCGACACGGCGAAGCCGAGCACGATGCCGGCACCGGCCGCCACCACGACGTACAGTCCCGTCCCCAGGACGTCGTGCGGTGCCCCATCGCTGTCGACATGCCATGCCTCGTCGACGTAGAGACCCGTCGGTGGCGTCCACAGGGCGTGCCAGACGACTCCGGCCACCACCCCGCCCAGCGCGAACGCCAGCAGCACGAGCAGGACCCTGACCGCCAGAGCGCCCGCCGCGGGTCGACCAGGTGTCACCCCGCCAGGCATCCCGGACCGAGCAGCTGCTTGAGGTCGGCGAACAGCGCCGGACTCGGTGAGACCCGCCGGTCGGGCAGGCCGAGGACCTTGGTGCCCTCGCGGGCCCGTAGGTTGAGCCGAACCTCGGTCGTCCCCGGATGGGTGGCCAAGATGTCCTTGAGCTGGGCGACGACCGGCGGGGTGCAGCGGGTCACCGCCAGGTTGATGATCACCGGTCCGGACGGGCCCTCGGCCAGGTTCGGCACCGAGACGCTCTGCCCGATCAGCGAGGCCTGGTCGTCCTCGCGCTTGAAGTTCGCCTTCACGGTGAGGATGGCGTCCTCGGTGAGGTAGGTGCTGGCCAGCTGGTAGGAGGAGGCGAAGAAGCGGATGTCGATGGCGCCGGCGAGATCCTCCAGGGTCACGATGGCCCAGGTGTCGCCGCGTTTGTTGATCTTCCGCTGCACCGAGGTCACCAGACCGGCGACCGTCACCGGCGAGCCGTCGCCACGCTCCTCGTCGATCAGCAGCTGGCCGATCGTGGCGTCGGTGCCCTGGGCGAGGACGTGCTCCAGACCCATCAGCGGATGGTCGGACACGTAGAGCCCGAGCATCTCCCGCTCGTGGCCGAGCAACGTCGTCTTGTCCCACTCCTCGATGTCGGGGACGCTCACCGAGATGCCGAACGCCGCGCCCACCTCGTCGTCGAGACCTCCGAAGAGGGAGTCCTGGCCGATGGCCTCGTTGCGCTTGATGTCGACGTACTGGTCGACGGCGGTCTCGTGGATCGCCACCAGGGCCCGTCGCTTGTGCTTCATCTCGTCGAACGCGCCGGCCTTGACCAGCGACTCGATGACGCGCTTGTTGCAGACCAGGGCGGAGACCTTCTCCATGAAGTCGTTGAAGTCGGTGAAACGGCCCTTCTCAGCGCGGGCCTTCCCGATCTCGGAGACCACGTTGGCTCCGACGTTGCGGACGGCGGTCAGACCGAAGCGGATGTCGCCGTTGACCGGGGTGAACGTCGCCTGCGACTCGTTGACGTCGGGTGGGAGCACCTGGATCTGCATCCGGCGGCACTCGTTGAGGTAGAGCGCCATCTTGTCCTTGTCGTCCTTCACCGACGACAGGAGCGCGGCCATGTAGTGGGCGGGATAGTTGGCCTTGAGGTAGGCCGTCCAGTAGGACACCAGGCCGTAGCCGGCGGTGTGGGACTTGTTGAAGGCGTAGTCGGAGAAGGGGACCAGGATCTCCCACAGCGTGTCGACGGCACGCTGGGAGTAGCCGTTGGCCCGCATCCCCTCGGAGAAGCCCTCCTTCTCGGCCTCCAGCACCTCGCGCTTCTTCTTGCCCATCGCCCGACGCAGCAGGTCCGCGCGGCCGAGGGAGTAGCCCGCCAGCTTCTGCGGGATCTCCATGACCTGCTCCTGGTAGACGATCAGGCCGTACGTCGGCGCCAGGATCTCGGCCAGCGGCTCGGCCAGCTCGGGGTGGATCGGGGTGATCTCCTGCTTGCCGTTCTTGCGGAGCGCGTAGTTGATGTGGCTGTTGGCACCCATGGGGCCGGGTCGGTAGAGGGCCAGCACCGCGGCGATGTCCTCGAAGCTGTCGGGTTTGAGCAGGCGCAGCAGCGAGCGCATCGGCCCGCCGTCGAGCTGGAAGACGCCGAGGGTGTCGCCGCGGGCGAGCAGCTGGTAGGTCGGCAGATCGTCGAGCGGCAGCTGCTCCAGCACCAGGGTCTCCCCGGTGCCGGCCTCGATGCTGCGCACCGCGTCCTGGAGCACGGTGAGGTTGCGCAGCCCCAGGAAGTCCATCTTGAGCAGTCCGAGGGTCTCGCAGGTCGGGTAGTCGAACTGCGTGATGATCGCGCCGTCGGCCTCGCGCTTCATGATGGGGATCAGGTCCAGCAGCGGCTCGCTGGACATGATGACGCCGGCCGCGTGCACGCCCCACTGGCGCTTGAGGCCCTCGAGGCCGATCGCGGTGTCGACCACAGTCTTGACGTCGTTGTCGCCGTCGTAGAGGGAGCGGAACTCGCCGCCTTCGGAGTAGCGCCGGTGGCTGGAGTCGAAGATGTCCTTGAGGGGGACGTCCTTGCCCATCACCGACGGCGGCATCGCCTTGGTGATGCGGTCGCCCATGGCGAAGGGGTAGCCGAGGATGCGGCTGGAGTCCTTGACGGCCTGCTTGGCCTTGATGGTGCCGTAGGTGACGATCTGCGCCACGCGGTCGGCGCCGTACTTCTCGGTGACGTACTTGATCGCCTCGCCACGTCCGCGCTCGTCGAAGTCGATGTCGATGTCGGGCATGGAGACGCGCTCGGGGTTGAGGAAGCGCTCGAAGAGGAGGCCGTGCTCGAGCGGGTCGAGCTCGGTGATGCCCGTGGCGTAGGCGACGATCGCCCCGGTGGCGGAGCCACGGCCGGGCCCGACGTAGATGCCGTTGGCCTTGGCCCAGTTGATGATGTCGGCGGTCACCAGGAAGTAGCCCGGAAATCCCATCTCGGTGATGACGCCGATCTCGCGGTCCGCGCGCGCCTGCGCCTCGGCCGGGATGCTGCCGGCGTAGCGGCGGTCGAGGCCGCGCTGCACCTCTTTGATGAACCACGTCTCCTCGGTCTCGCCCTCGGGCACCGGGAAGCGCGGCATGAAGTTGCCGGGCTTGAAGTCGACCTGGCAGCGCTCGGCGATCAGCAGCGTGTTGTCGCAGGCCTCCGGGAGGTGGCTCCACAGCGCCCGCATCTCCTCGGCGGACTTGATGTAGTAGCCGTCGCCGTCGAGCTTGAAGCGCTTGGGGTCGGACATCACGCTGCCCGAGGAGACGCACAGCAGGTGCTCGTGGGAGTGCGCGTCGGACTGGTGGACGTAGTGGGAGTCGTTGGTCGCGATCGGCGGGATGCCGAGGTCCTTCGACAGACGCAGCAGACCCTCGCGGACCCGCGCCTCGATCGAGAGCCCGTGGTCCATCAGCTCGAGGAAGAAGTTGTCGCGACCGAAGATGTCCTGGAACTCCGCCGCCGAGGCGCGCGCCTTGTCGTAGTCGCCGATGCGCAGCCAGGTCTGGACCTCACCCGACGGGCATCCGGTGGTGCCGATCAGGCCCTCCGCGTACTCCGCGAGGAGCTCGCGGTCGGCGCGAGGCTTGTAGTACTGGCCCTCGAGGGACGAGCGGGACGAGAGCCGGAACAGGTTGTGCAGACCCACCGTCGACTCGGCCAGCAGCGTCATGTGCGTGAAGGCCCCACCGCCCGACACGTCGTCGTCGCCGCCATCGTTCCAGCGCACCCGCTTGCGTTCCTGACGGGCTGTGTTGGGCGTGCAGTAGGCCTCCAGGCCGATGATCGGCTTGATCCCCCGCGCGGTGGCCTTGGTGTAGAACTCGTAGGCCCCGAACACGTTGCCGTGGTCGGTCATGGCGATCGCGCCCATGCCCAGCTCTGCGGTGCGCTCGAACAGGTCGTCCAGCCGCGCCGCCCCGTCGAGCATGGAGTACTCGGTGTGGACGTGGAGGTGGACGAAGTCGGACGCTCGGTGATCGGACAAGGGCGCGTCTTCTCCCGTGGGTCGTGGGTGAGCTCTGGGTACGCACAGCCGCACTGCGCGCACATCTTGCCGCGCGGGTGACGGCCGACCTCGGGGAAGGAACCGTCAGCCTACGCGAGCGACGAGTTCATCGTGGCAGCACTCGCCGACATCCCGGTGCCTGGGCGGATCAGCCCTGCTCGTTCGCCCCGAGGGACTCGGTGACCAGGGCGTGCACGATCCGGGCCAGCCGTTCCTCGCCCAGCTCGGGCGCCCGGGCGGCCAGCCTGGCGGCGATCGCGCGCTCGCGCTCGAGGTCGCGCGGGAGCTGGCCCTGACCCGCCTTGAGCGCCTGGACCTCGCGGGTGAGGGCCACCCGGCGGGCGAGCAGGTCGCCCAGCTGGTCGTCGACGTCGTCGATCAGGCCGCGGAAGAACGTCAGCGGCTCCGCCCCGGCCCAGGCCATCCGGATGTCGGGGGACCGCTCCTCGTTGCCCTGGCCGTCGGTGCGCTCGAGCTCGACCAGCCCGTGCCGGGCGTAGAACGCGCGGGCCGGGACGTTGGTCTCGAACACCCAGAGGCAGAAGCCGCCGGGCCGCCTCGCCTTGACCAGGTCGAGCAACGACGAGCCGATCCCCTGGCGCGAGAAGGCGGGGGCGACGTAGAGGTCGTCGAGCCAGGTCGCCGTCATCCGGGCGTACGCCGCCACGGACCCGGACGTCTCGGCCACCCACACCTCGTCCTCGACGACCCGGCTGGCCAGCCAGGACCGCACCTCGTCGTCGGTGTGCACCCCGGCCGGCATGGCGGCCAGCCGGCGCGCCGCGAGGTGGACGTCGGCGATGGCCGCCGCGTCGGCCGCGCCGGCCGGGCGTAGCGCGACGTCGAGCGACGCTCGCTCAGTCGGCATCGCGGATCTTCTCCAGGGCCTCCGCGAGGTCGTCGGGGTAGGTCGAGGTGAACTCGACGTACTCACCGGAGTCGGGGTGCACGAAGCCCAGGCCGACCGCGTGCAGCCACTGGCGACGCAGCCCCAGCCTGGTGGCCAGCACCGGGTCGGCGCCGTAGGTGATGTCGCCGACGCACGGGTGCTTGAGGGCGGCCATGTGCACCCGGATCTGGTGGGTGCGACCCGTCTCGAGGTGCACCTCGAGGAGAGAGGCGAACCGGTGGGCCTCGAGAGTCTCGTAGTGGGTGACCGAGTGCCGCCCGTCCGCCATCACCGCGAACTTGTAGTCGGCCCCCGGGTGCCGGCCGATCGGCGCGTCGACCGTGCCGGCCAGTGGGTCCGGATGACCCTGGACGAGGGCGTGGTAGACCTTGTCGACCGTGCGGTGGCGGAACGCGTTCTTGAGGATCGAGTAGCCGTGCTCGGACTTGGTGATGACCATGACGCCGGACGTGCCGACGTCAAGACGCTGCACGATCCCCTGCCGCTCGGACGCTCCGCTGGTGGCGATGCGGAAGCCGGCCGCGACCAGGTGTCCGACCACGGTCGGCCCGGTCCAGCCGGGCGAGGGATGCACGGCCACCCCGACCGGCTTGTCGATCACCACGATGGAGTCGTCGTCGTGGATGATCCGGATCCCCTCGACGATCGCGGGCCTGATCTCGAGCGGGTCGGCCTGGCTGGGGATCGACACGTCGAGCATGCTGCCGGGCTGCACGCGATGACTCTTGACGACCTCGACGCCGTCGACCTGCACGTGGCCGGAGGCGACGAGCTCGGCCGCGCGGCTGCGCGAGAGTCCGAACATCCGCGCCATCGCCGCGTCGACCCGCTCACCGGCCAGCCCCTCCGGGACGAGGACGACGCGGTGGTCGACCGCGTCGGTCACGATGGGGGCCCCTCGTCGGCCGGGTCCGGGGTCGACGGGTCCGTCGGAACATCGCCCGAGGCGCCGACCCGGCTGCCGTCGACGGCGATGCCGCGGAACGTCGTCAGCAGGGCGAGGCCAGCGCCCACGTTGATGCAGATGTCGGCGACGTTGAACACCGGCCAGTGGGGCACCATGAACAGGTCGATCACGTGGCCGCGCATCGGGCCGGGCTCGCGGAGGATCCGGTCGGTGAGGTTGCCGGTGATGCCCGCCAGGAGCAGACCGAGGCTCCACGCCCACGGCACGCTGCCGAGCCGGCGCGAGACGTAGACCACGACGCAGGAGGCGATGATCGCGAGCCCGGTCAGCACCGGTGTCAGGGAGGTCGCCGTGCTGAACGCGGCGCCCGGGTTGCGCACGAGATGCAGCACGAACCACTCGCCGACCAGCTCGATGTCGCCGTCGGCGAGGGCGCGGACCGCCACGCTCTTGGACACGACGTCGACGGCGTACGCCGTCACGAAGACCAGGACGAAGATCAGCCGATAGCGAGGCGCCCGGGGCTCTGCGCCGTCTCGGCGGTTGACGTCGGCGCTGGAGTTCAGCGACGCTCCTCGCGCTGCTTGCATGTCATGCAGAGTGTCGCACGCGGAAACGCCATCAACCGCATCTTGCCGATGGGGTTGCCACAGGACTCGCACACGCCGTAGGTGCCGTCGTCGATCCGGGCCAGCGCCCGCTCGATCTGGGCCAGCATGTCGCGCTCGTTGTTGACCACGACCAGCTCCTGGTCGCGCTCGAAGCTCGTCGCACCCATGTCTGCCTGGTCGTGACCGGCACCGTCGCCTGCGTCGCGCATCAGGGCGGCCAGGTCGTCCTCCTGCTCGTGCAGGAGGACGGTGAGCCGGTCCCGGTGCTCGTGCAGGTCCCGCAACACCTCGTCGATCTCGGCCTTCGACCAGCGCTCCTCGCCTTCCTTGACGACCAGTGCGCCAGGCGCTGCCTTCTTGCCGATCGCCCTGGTGGCGGGTGCTGCCTTCTTGGCGGTTGCCGCCTTCTTCACGGGCGTGGATGCCTTCTTCGTCGTCGTGGGCTTGACCGGGGTGGCCGTGGCGGGCACGGCCGACCTAGTGGACCTCTTCGCGGGCGCGGCCTTCTTGGCCGGCGCCGCCTTCTTGGCCGGCGCTGCGGTCTTCTTGGCCGCCGCTGCCGTCTTCTTCGCGGGGGCCGCCTTCTTGGCCGGCGCTGCGGTCTTCTTGGCCGGCGCTGCGGTCTTCTTGGCCGGCGCCGCGGTCTTCTTGGCCGGCGCCGCGGTCTTCTTCGCGGGCGCCGCGGTCTTCTTGGCCGGCGCCGCGGTCTTCTTCGCGGGGGCCGCGGTCTTCTTGGCCGGCGCCGCGGTCTTCTTCGCGGGGGCCGCGGTCTTCTTGGCCGGCGCCGCGGTCTTCTTCGCAGGGGCCGCGGTCTTCTTCGCCGGCGCCGCGGTCTTCTTCGCGGGGGCGGTCTTCTTCGCCGGCGCCGCGGTCTTCTTCGCGGCCTGCTTCACTGGCGCGGCCTTCTTCGCCGTCTTCTTCCCGGGTGCCGCCTTCTTCGCACTCGGGGCGGACGACGAGGCCCGGCCGGAGATGACCTTCTTGGCCGCAGCCCGGGCGGAACCCGCGAGCGACTTAGCCGTCCTGCGCACCATGAGAGAGCGCCCCTCCTGCCACCGAGAGCCTGCGGCCGGTGCCGCAGACGCGGAGGGAGCGTAGCCGCTGGAATCGACCTACTCAAACCGCCGCGCCACGCCTCAGACACGCTGCCTGAGCAGGTGAGACGAAGTGGTGCGACGAACGGCCGGCCCCATCAGGGACCGGCCGCCGTCGACGTACCTGCTAAAGGGTGAAGTCCTCGAGAGGTGCGGGCCTCAGGCCTCGTCCTCACCGAGGATCGACCGCAGCCGCTTGGGAGCCGGGGCACCGACGCCCTCCGGGCTCGGTGCCTCGTGCGTGGTCTCCAGCGCCTCCAGCTGCTGGGTGAAGTAGCTCTTGAGGCGGGAGCGGTACTCGCGCTCGAAGGAGCGCAGGTTCTCCACCTCGCCGTTGAGCTTCTCGCGCTCCTGCTCCAGCGCGCCGAACATCTGCTTGCGGCGCTCGGAGGTCTCGGAGTCGAGCATCTGCGAACGGGTGCGGGCGTCGGCCTCGAGCTTGTCGGCTTTGGTCTTGGACTCGGCGTCGAGACGCTCGGCCTTGGTGCGGGCCTCCGCCACGATCCGGTCGGCCTCGTTCTTGGCCTCGTCGACCAGCTGGTCGGCGTTGCGGGTCGCGATCTCCAGCAGCCGCGCCGCGGCGTTGGAGGCCTCGGGAACCGTCTCGACGCGCATCGTCTGCGCCGGCACCGGAGCGGCGGCGAACGGCGCGGGGGTCGGCTCCGGCTCCGGCTCGGGCTCCGCCTCGGGCTCGGGCTCGGGCTCCGGCTCGGGTCGCTCCTCGACCACGGGGGCGGGAGCGGGAGCGGGCACCGGACTGCCGGCCTGGGCCGAGGAGAGCTTGGAGCGCAGGTCGTCGTTCTCCTTCGTGAGCCGCGCCAGCTCGGCCTCCACCTCGTCGAGGAACTGGTCGACCTCCCCCATGTCGTAGCCCTCGCGGAGCCGGACGGGAGTAAAGCGCTTGTTGCTCACGTCCTCAGGCGTCAGCGGCATGACCTCACCCATTCAAGTCGTCGTTGGTACTTCCCTGCCGAACAATAGCGCTTGGGGCTGGGCGCCCGAACTCCCCGACCCCCGGGCCACGTCACGACGTCGCGGGGCCAGCGGACGGTCTGTGCCCAGGTGACTGCTGGAGTCTCCGCTCGTCGCGAGCCTCTACTCCAGGAGTCACCTCCGTCAGAAGACGGACGCCGTCACCGACAGAAGGATGTAGGCGGCCACCAGCACGATGATGAAGCTCAGGTCGAGCGCGAAGTTGCCGATCTTCAACGGCGGGATGAACCGGCGCAGTGCCTTGATCGGCGGATCGGTCGTGGAGTAGACGACCTCGAGGATCACCAGTAGCGGCCCCCCTGGGCTCCACGAGCGTGCGAAGACCTGGACCCAGTCGAAGACGAACCGGATCCACAGGAAGACGATGAAGAGCCACAGCAGGCCGTGGATGACCTGCCCGACGATATTCACGGCGGACCCCTGAAGGACGTGGACGACTCGAGCGTGATCAGCTCTGGTTGAAGAAGCCGCCCTCGGCGATGCGGCGCTTGTCCTCCGCGGCGACGCTGACGTTGGGCGGGGAGAGGAGGAACACCTTGTTGGTCACGCGCTCGATGGTGCCACGCGTGGCAAACACCAGCCCGGCGGCGAAGTCGACGAGCCGCTTGGCGTCGTTGTCGTCCATCTCCGAGAGGTTCATGATCACGGGGGTCCCGTCGCGGTAGTGCTCGCCGACGGTGCGCGCCTCGTTGTAGGTCCGCGGGTGCAGCGTGGTGATCCTCGACAGCTCGGCCACCACGCCCGCAGGACGCGGACGACGGTCGGCGAGATCGGTGACCGGTGCGGGTCGAGAGGCGCGACCCTTCTCGGGCGCCCGCGTCGCGTACTGCTCGCCCGTGTCGTCGTAGGAGTCCCCGTACGCGTCGTCGTACTCGTCGAGTCGGCCGGTGTCCTCGAGCAGACCGAGGTACTCGCCGATCTTGCGCATCGCGCTGGCCATGACTAGTCCTTAGGGAGATCCGGCGCCGGTGCGCGGCGCTGCTGTCTGGTTCGTGACATTACTGGACCACGGGCCTCGGACCGAGGACCGCGGAGCCTATGCGCACGTGTGTCGCGCCGGCCACGATCGCTGGCTCGAGGTCGGCGCTCATGCCGGCCGAAAGCCAGGTGGCGTGGGGGTGCCCCGCGACGAAGCGGTCGCGGATGTCGGTGAGGCGAGCGAACGCCGCCGCCGGATCCTCCCCCAACGGCGCCACCGCCATCAGGCCGCGCAGCCGGAGCATCCCGTGGGCCTCCACCTCAGCTGCCAGCCCGTCGAGCTCCGCAGGGTCGGCGCCGCTGCGGCCCGGGCCGCCCGGGCCGCCCGGGCCCCGGTCATCGGGTGGGTCGAGGCTGACCTGGAGCAGGCAGTCGACCGGGTGGGACCGGTCATGTGCACCGCGCTGGAGGCCGGCCACGAGCTTGGCCCGGTCGACGGACTCCACGACGTCGGCGTAGGTCGCGACGGCGGCCGCTTTGTTGCTCTGCAGCCCGCCGATGAAGTGCCACGTCAGGTCGAGGTCGGCGCAGTCGGTCGCCTTGGCCTGCGCCTCCTGGTGCCGGTTCTCCCCGACGTCGGTGACCCCGAGCTCGGCCAGGATCCGCACGTCGGAGGCCGGGAAGAACTTCGTGACCACGACGAGCGTCACCCCCGCGGGGTCCCGACCGGCGTCACCGCACGCTGACTCGATGCGCCGCCGGACCCTCGCCAACCCGGCGGCGACCTCCTCGAGCCGGTCGGTCATGTCATCCAGACCAGGCCGGCCAGCCGGCCCGCCCGGTCTCCGTCGCGCCGGTAGGAGTGCAGCCCGGTGTCCTCGCGCGTGCAGCCACCGACGTCGACCACCTCGACGCCGGCCGCCTCGAGCTGGGAGCGCACGCCCGCGCCGATGTCGAGGGCGGGGGTGCCGGTGCGCGAGACGGCGTAGGCCGCAGGCACGACCGCAGCGATCTCGGCCCGCATCGCGTCGGGGACCTCGTAGCACCGAGGGCACACGTGCGGGCCGACCCAGGCCGTGATCGCGGCGGCGCCCTGCTCACGCATCCGCTCGACGGCGCGGGAGGCGACGCCCACGGCGACGCCGTTGCGACCGGCGTGCACCGCGCCCACGACCCCCGCCTCGGCGTCCGCGAGCACCACGGGGACGCAGTCGGCGGCCCGCACCATCAGACCCAGCCGCCGTTGCGTCGTCACGAGGCCGTCGCCGTCGGGCTCCTCGGCGTACGCCGCCGGATCCGCGAGCAGCACGTCGTCTCCGTGCACCTGATGGAGCCGGGCGAACCGGACACCGCAGGCCTCCTCGACGAGCGCGATGTCACCAAGGACGCCCGCGTGCGTCGCGTGCACGTCGAGCGTGGAGTCGGTGAAGGCGACGTCCACCCGGACGCCGCCCTCCCGTGAGTCGCGGAATCGGAACACCTCTACTTCAAGAAGTCGGGCACGTCCAGCTCGTCGTCGTCGAACTGCACCTGCCGAGGCCTCGGAGCCTGGCTGGCCGGTGCGGCCTCGGGACGGGCCTGCGACGGTGCGACGCCCTGGGGAGCGGCCGGGGCCGAGGACTGCGGAGCCCCGACTGACACGGGCTCCTTGCGCTGCTGCGCGATCTGCGCCGCGGCCGCCCTGGTGTCGGCCTGCGTCTGCTGCGCGGGTGTGCGCCGCAGCACCGTGCCGTCGTCGCGCCGACGGGGCATGCCGCCGTCGAAGCCCGCCGCGATCACGGTCACCCGCACCTCGTCGCCCAGCGCGTCGTCGATCGTCGCCCCGAAGATGATGTTGGCCTCGGCGTGCGCCGACTGCGACACCAGCGCGGCCGCCTCGTTGATCTCGAAGAGGCCGAGGTCGGAGCCACCCGCGATGGAGAGCAGGACGCCGTGGGCGCCCTCGATGCTCGCCTCGAGGAGCGGGCTGGAGACCGCCATCTCGGCGGCGGCCACGGCGCGGTCCTCCCCGCGGGCCGAGCCGATGCCCATCAGGGCCGAGCCGGCGTTGGCCATGATCGACTTCACGTCCGCGAAGTCGAGGTTGATCAGGCCGGGCGTGGTGATCAGGTCAGTGATGCCCGAGACGCCCTGGAGGAGCACCTGGTCGGCCTGCTTGAACGCGTCGAGCACCGAGACGCTGCGGTCGCTGATCGAGAGCAGTCGGTCGTTCGGGATGACGATGAGGGTGTCGACCTCCTCGCGCAGCTGCGCGATGCCCTCCTCGGCGGAGTTGGCGCGGCGCCTGCCCTCGAACGCGAACGGCCGGGTCACGACGCCGATCGTCAGGGCGCCCAGCGACCGCGCGATCCGCGCGACGACGGGTGCTCCACCGGTGCCGGTGCCACCGCCCTCGCCGGCGGTCACGAACACCATGTCGGCGCCCTTGATGACCTCTTCGATCTCGTCAGCGTGGTCTTCGGCCGCCTTGGTGCCGACCTCGGGGTTGGCGCCCGCGCCGAGGCCGCGGGTGAGCTCGCGGCCGATGTCGAGCTTGACGTCGGCGTCACTCATGAGGAGGGCCTGCGCGTCGGTGTTGATCGCGATGAACTCGACGCCCTTGAGTCCGACCTCGATCATCCGGTTGACGGCGTTCACGCCACCGCCGCCGATCCCCACGACCTTGATGATGGCCAGGTAGTTCTGGGCTGCTGCCACGGGTCTGAGCCTTTCCGTGCTCGGTGTACGTCGGGTGATCGTCAGGTGCTGATCAGTGGATGCTGCTGCGCTGCTGCTGTTTCGTGGGGAAGCACCCGGTCGACTGGCCCTCGCGGCTCTGCTGAACCTTAACCATGAACCTGAGGGTTATAGTTATGTCAACCTGATGTTGTTCCAGAACAGTAGGCACGCACCCGCCCCACACCCGGGAGACACGCGGGCGCGTCGTTGAGTTGGCCCAAATGGTTGCGTGAGTTGGCCCGAATGGTCGCGTCGCTCCGGCCCAACAACCATTCGGGCCAACTCACGCAACCATTCGGGCCAGCTCAACGGGAGGTGGTCGGCTGGCCGGGGACGCTGACGTCGTACGACGCCGCCGGCTCCTTGAGCAGCGCGACGAGGACGCGGGCCTTGGCGTCGGACTCCTCCGCGCTCCCCCAGAGGACCTGGCGGCCGTCGCGCATGACCAGGGTGATCTGGTCGACGGTCACGACCTCGAGGTGCTCGACGCGTCGGGCCAGGCCGGCCGGGAGCGAGGAGACGACCAGCGCTGCCTCGCGCAGCGCCTCTCCCCCGGTGCTGCCGCTCGTCCGGACGAGCGGGAGGTTGCGCGGCGGGCGGGGGTAGTCGCGGAAGACGACCCCGGACTCGTCCATGCCGCGGATCCGGCCGCCGATGTCGACCACGGCCACGGCGACCCGCTCGGTCACGACGATGCGGAGCTGGTCGGGCCACTGCCGGGTGACGGTCGCGTCGGCCACGGGCGCCAGCGACTCGACCCGCCGTTCGATGCCGGCCAGGTCGATGCGGGCGAGCGGCTCGTCGGCCGGGACGCGCGCGGCACGGCGTACGTCGTCGGTGCTCAGCAGCCCCGTACCGCTGACCATGACGTCCTGGACGGCGAGGTAGCGGCTGAAGAGCACCACCCAGATGCCGCCCACGAGCAGCGCAACGACGAGCATCAGGACGAGCAGCGGCTTCCAGCTCAGCCAGCGTCGTCGCCACTGGCGGCGGGCGAACCGTCGTCGGGTGCGCAGGGCACCGGTGTCGGCGACGTCGGTCGGCTTCGACCCGCGGGAACGCAGGAGACTAGGCACCGGCGGCCACCCCCAGCCGCGTCAGGACGCGAGGCCCCACCGTGGTGACGTCGCCGGCCCCGAGGGTGAGGACGAGGTCGCCCGGGCGGGCCAGCGTGGCCGCCAGGGCCGCGGCCTCGCGGAGCCCGGCGGCGCGGTGGACCCGACCGGGTGGCAGGGGCACGGCGTCGGCGACCAGGGCTCCGGTGACGGCCGCGTCCGGCTGCTCCCGAGCGGTGTAGACGTCGAGCACCACGACCTCGTCGGCTGCGCCCAGCGCCCGCCCCATCTCCCGTCCGAAGATCCGGGTCCGCGAGACCAGGTGGGGTTGGAACACGACCACGAGCCGGCCGTCGCCGGCGACCGCACGCGCGGCTTCGAGGTCGGCCTCGATCTCGCGCGGGTGATGGGCATAGCTGTCGTAGACGTGCACCCCCCCGGCCTCGCCCTTGGCCTCCATCCGACGTCCGGAGCCGATGAACGACTCGAGCCCGGTGCGCAGCGCCTCGAGGTCGTGGCCGAGCTCGAGTCCCATCACGAGGGCCGCGAGCGAGTCGAGGACGTAGTGGCGCCCGGGGATCCGCAGCCGGACGGTGCCGAGGTCGGCGCCGGCACGCGTGACCGCGAAGCTCGAGGTGGAGCCCGCGAACGCGACCCGGGTCGCACGGACGTCGGCATCGACGGCCTCGCCGACCGTCACGACCCGGCCACCGCGACCGCGCACGAGCGCGGCCAGCGCGCGTGCACCAGGGTCGTCGACGCAGCACACGAGGAACCCCTCGGGATCGAGGGTGGCGGCGAAGTCGTCGAAGGCCTGCCGGTACGCCTCTTCCGTGCCCCACACGTCGAGGTGGTCAGCGGCGACGTTGGTGACGATGGCGGCGTAGGGCCGGTAGACCAGGAACGCCCCGTCACTCTCGTCGGCCTCGGCGACGAACAGGTCGCCCTCACCCGCGTCGGCGTTGCGGCCGGTCGCGGTCAGCACGCCGCCGACGGCGTACGTCGGGTCGGCTCCGGCCGCCACCAGCGCTGCGGTGAGCAACGACGTGGTGGTGGTCTTGCCGTGCGTGCCTGCGACGGCGACCACGCGGTGCCCGGCCATCACCGACCACAGCCCGGCCGACCTGGGCAGCAGCCGCAGCCCGAGGCGGCGGGCCTCGGCCACCTCGGGGTTGTCCTCACGGGCGGCCGTGGTGACGACGACCGTGTCGGCCCCGGCGACGTGGTCGGCCGAGTAGCCCAGGTGGCAGGGCACGCCGAGCTCGCGAAGGCCGGGCAGGAACGGCGTGTCGTGGTCGTCGCTCCCGGTGACCGGCAGTCCCCGGGCCGCCATGATCCGGGCGATGCCCGAGAGTCCCGCGCCACCGATGCCGACGAAGTGCACCCGGCCGAGCCCCTCGGCCGGGAGCAGATCGTCGGGGACCGGGATCCTCACCGGGCCGACTCCTGCACGATGCGGGCCAGCTTCTCGTCGGCGTCACGCGGAATCAGCGCGGCCGCGGCAGCGCCCATCCGGGCGAGGCGTGCCGCGTCGACGGCGAGGCCGGGGACGGTGCTCGCGACCCAGGTGATCGTCAGGTCGGCATCGTCGACCAGGAGCCCGCCCCCGGCGTCGACGACGGGGCGGGCGTTGCGCTCCTGCTCGCCGTTGCCGATCGGCAGCGGAACGAAGATCCCGGGCAGTCCGACAGCGGCAGCCTCGGTGACCGACGAGGCGCCGCCGCGGCAGACGACCAGGTCGGCGGCGGCGTAGGCCAGGTCCATGCGGTCGACGAAGGGGACGACGACGTAGGGCACCCCGGGCGCGGGATCCGCGGGCACGGCCTCACCGGTGGGCCCGGAGACGTGCAGCACCTGCACGCCCGCTCGCGTCAGGCTGGTCGCCGCCCCCGCGACCGACTGGTTGAGCCGCCGGGCGCCCTGCGAGCCGCCGGTGACCAGGAGCGTCGGGCGGTCCTGGTCGAGGCCGAAGAACGCCCGTGCCTCGGCCCGCAGGGCGGCCCGGTCGAGGCCCGAGATCAGCGTCCGGATGGGGAGTCCGACGTACTCCGCCTTCGGCAGGGGCGTCGAGGGGAAGCTCACCGCGACCCGATCGGCGATCCGGGCACCGGCCTTGTTGGCCAGGCCGGGCAGCGCGTTCTGCTCGTGGACGACCAGGGGGAGCTTGCGGCGGCGGGCAGCGAGGTACGCCGGCATGGACACGTAGCCGCCGTAGCCGACGACCACGTCGGGACGCACCCGATCGAGAACGTCGTAGGTGGCCAGCACCGCCTCGCGCAACCGGCCCGGGACGCGGAGCAGGTCGCCCGACGGCCGCCGCGGCAGGGGCACGGGCGGGATCAGCTCGAGGCGATAGCCGGCGGCCGGCACCACCCGGTTCTCCAGCCCCCGCGGGGTGCCGAGACAGGTGATCTCGACGGTGGGGTCGAGCCGGAGCAGCGCGTCGGCGGTCGCCAACAGCGGCGAGGTGTGGCCGGCGGTGCCGCCGCCGGCAAGGAGAACGCGCATCGGCCTAAAGATTAGAGGTGAGCACTAGGGGTTGCGCCCGGAGGAGACGCGACCCGCCGACAGCCCGGCCGAGCGGTTGCGACGACGAGCCGCCAACGCGGCGGCGGCCTGGGGCTCGCGACGCGCGAAGCCGATGAGCAGGCCGAGCGCGACCAGCGACGGCACCAGGGCCGAGCCGCCGTAGGACACGAGCGGCAGCGGGATGCCGATGACCGGCAGCAGGGCCAGGACCATGCCGACGTTGATCATCATCTGGCCGAGCAGCCAGACGACGATGCCGAAGCTCATGTAGCGGGTGAACGCGTCGGTGCTGCGCTGGGCGACCCGCACGGCGGCGTACGCGATGGTGAGGAAGAGGGTGATCATCAGCAGCGTGCCGAGCAGTCCCAGCTCCTCGCCGAGCACCGCGAAGATGAAGTCGGTGTGCGCCTCGGGCAGGTCCCCCCACTTCTGGCGGCTCGCGCCGATGCCCTCGCCGAGCCAGCCGCCGCTGGAGAGCGCGTAGAGGCCGTGCGCGGGCTGCCACCCGGTGCCGTGGAAGTCGCGGAACGGGTCGGTGAAGCTGGTGATGCGCTCCATCCGCTCGCTGCTCGTGCGCGCCAGGGCGAACGCGGCCACGCCCATGATGCTCAGGCAGAGCCCGAAGAAGCGGGCCGGGGCGCCGACCACCCAGAGCATGCCGAGCAGGATCGCGAAGAGGACCAGCGCCGTGCCCAGGTCGTTGCCGAACACGACGAGCGCGGTCGCCACGAGCATGCCGGGCACGACCGGGAACATGGTCTCGTGCAGGCTGCGCAGGCGGCGGTCCTTGTGTGCGTAGACGTGGGCGGCCCAGAGGATCAGCGCGAGCTTGGCGATCTCGGAGGGCTGGATGACGACCGGACCCAGGGCCAGCCAGTTCTGGTTGCCATTGCGCTCGACGCCCATGAAGGCCGTCATCAGCAGCAGCCCCAGGGAGACGAAGTAGCCCGGCCAGGCGAGCCGGCGGATCCAGCGGTGCGGCAGTCGCGACGCGATCCACGCGCACGGCACTCCGAGCACCACCCAGGTCAGCTGCCTCATCACGACGTGGTAGCTGTTGCCGTCGTAGAAGCGGAACGAGTACACGCTAGACGCGCTCAGCACCATGATCATGCCCATGGTGAGCAGCAGGGCCGCCGAGCCGAGGAGCAGGTAGTAGGACGTCAGCGGGCGGTCGAGCGCGTGCTGAAGGGCGGCGTACGTCGCTCGCACGGTCTGGACCGGGCCGCGCCAGCCAGGTGCCGAAGGGGTGTCGGCCGTGGTCATCGGCTCGCGCTGCCCCTCTCCCGTCGGCCCAGCTACGTCGGCTGGCTACATCTGCTGCTCGATCCTGTGCACCGCCGCGGCGAATGCGTCACCGCGCTCGCCGTAGTTGGCGAACATGTCCATCGACGCGCACCCGGGCGCCAGGAGCACGGTGTCGCCCGGCTGGGCGAGCCCGCTCGCGGCGGCCACGGCACGGTCCATGGGAGCACCAGTCTCGTCGGCGTCGACGATGATGACGGGCACATCGGGCGCGTGTCGCGAAAGCGCCGCGGCGACGAGGTCCTTGTCGCGACCGAGAAGGACGGCGCCGCGCAACCGGTCACGGACAGTGGCGACCAGGCCGTCGAACTCGGCGCCCTTGGCGAGACCGCCGGCCACCCACACGACGTGGTCGAAGGCCTGGAGCGAGGCCTGCGCGGCGTGCGGGTTGGTGGCCTTGGAGTCGTCGACGTAGGTCACACCGCCGATCGTGGCGACGGTCGCGATGCGATGGGCTCCGGGCCGGAAGGCGCGCAGCCCGTCGCGAACGGCCTGCTGCGAGACGCCGTGGGCCCGGGCCAGCGCCGCGGCCGCGAGGGCGTTGGCGACGACGTGCGGCACGACGACCTCTGACATCCCGAGGTCGGCCAGGGTGCAGAGCTCAGCGGCGCTGGTGTGCCGCTCGTCGACGAACGCGCGGTCGGCCAGGACGTCGTCGACCAGCCCGACCATGCCGACGCTCGGGATGCCGAGGGTGAAGCCGATCGCGCGGGCCCCCTCCTCCACGTCGGCCTCGCGCACCAACCGCTCGGTCTCCGGGTCGGCGACGTTGTAGACACAGGCGCGGGTGACGCCCTCGTAGACGCGGCCCTTGTCCGCGGCGTACGCCGCGCGCGAGCCGTGCCAGTCGAGGTGGTCGTCGGCCACGTTGAGCACCGCGGCCGCCTCGGCTCGCACCGACCGGGTGTAGTGCAGCTGGAAGCTCGAGAGCTCGAGGGCCAGCACGTCGTAGGGCTCGGGATCCATCACGGCCTCGAGCAGCGGGCGCCCGACGTTGCCGACCAGCGCGCTGCGCAGTCCGGCGGCGCCGAGGATCGAGTGGAGCATCTCGACGGTCGTGGTCTTGCCGTTGGTGCCGGTGACCGCGAGCCAGGGAGCAGCATGCGCGGGATCGCGCAGCCGCCAGGCCAGCTCGACGTCGCCCCACACCGGCATCCCCGCGGCGGCGGCCGCCGTGATCAGCGGGGAGTCGGGGCGGAAGCCGGGCGACGTGACCAGCAGGTCGGCATCGCGGGCCTCGGGCGGCAGCCCGCCGCTGGTGCCCTCGCCGAGCCGGATGTCGGCCCCCAGGATGCGCAGCAGCTCGGCCCTCTCGGCGATCTCGGGGGTCTCCTTGTCGCCGAGCGCGACGACCGAGGCGCCGAGGTGGGTGAGCGTGTCTGCGACGGAGAAGCCGGTGACGCCGAAGCCCGCCACGACGGCACGAACGCCCTCCCAGGAGTCGTGCCGACCGAGGGTGGCGACCCCTCTACGCACTGGCGACCCACTGCGCGTAGAAGATCCCGAGCCCGGCCGCGACGCAGAGGCCGGTGATGATCCAGAACCGGATCACCACGGTGACCTGCTCCCAGCCGACGTTCTCGAAGTGGTGGTGGATCGGGGCGATCCTGAACACCCGGTGCCCCGGCTCCACTCGGAAGATCGTGCGGAAGAGCGCGCTGCGACGGCTCGCCTTGAAGACGCTCACCTGCACCATCACCGAGAGCGTGACGACGACGAACAGCCCACCCAGGACGAGCAGCAGCAGCTCGGTACGGGTCAGGATCGCCAGCCCGGCCAGGGCACCCCCGAGCGCGAGCGAGCCGGTGTCGCCCATGAAGATCGCGGCCGGCGAGGCGTTCCACCACAGGAAGCCGAAGCAGGCACCCATGATCGCGACCGACACGATCGCCAGGTCCAGCGGATCTCGGACCTCGTAGCAGTTCGGGCTGGGCAGCGACTCACAGGACTGGTTGTTCTGCCAGATGTTCACCAGCGCGTAGGCGCCGAAGACCATCACGCACGCACCCGTCGCCAGACCGTCGAGGCCGTCGGTGAGGTTGACCGCGTTGCTGAAGCCGGTGACGTAGAACCAGATCAGCAGCAGCACCACGACGGTCGGGAGCTCCCAGCCGATGTCCTTGAGGAACGAGAGGTGGTGCGAGGCGGGCCGACGGTTGTTCTCGTCCTCCAGCCAGGGCGACAGCGCGAGGATGCCGAAGACGAGCGCGATCACGGTCTGCCCGATCATCTTCGTGGCACTGCGCAGCCCGAGGCTGCGCTGCTTGACGATCTTGATGAAGTCGTCGAGGAAGCCGACGAGACCGAGCCCGGTGAACAGGAACAGCAGGAGCAACGCCGAGGCGCTGATCGAGCCGCTGGTGAGCAGGTTGGCGGCGAAGTAGCCCACCAATGTCGCCAGGATGATGACGATCCCGCCCATCGTGGGCGTCCCGCGCTTGGTGTGGTGGGTGGTCGGCCCGTCCTCGCGGATCTCCTGGCCGTAGCCGCGCTTGGTCAGGACCGGGATCGCGAACCGGGTGCCGAGGAGCGAGATCAGCAGCGAGATGCCGCCGCCGTACAGGATCGCCCTCATCTCGTGGGGTCCCCGACGCGACGCGAGTGGAGCGAGCGTCGTGGTGGGGTGGTCACTGGCGGGGCACTCCTTCGAGGGTCGGGGGGTCGAGCAACGCGTCGGCGACGTGTTCCAGGGCTACCCCCCGGGAGGCCTTCACGAGCACCACGTCACCGGGCACGACATTCTTGCGCAGCCACGCGATCGCTTCGTCACGCCCCGCCGTCCGGACCAGCTCGCCGGTCCACTCACCGTGCTCGCGGGCCCCTGCGGCGATCCCGCGGGCCGCCTCCCCCACCACCACCAACACGTCGACGCGAGCGTGCGCGACGATGCCGCCGAGAGCCTGGTGCTCGGCGTCGTGGCGGTCGCCGAGCTCCTTCATCTCTCCGAGCACGGCGACGGTACGCCGCCCCCGGAGTCCGATGCTGTGCAACGTGTCGAGCGCGGCGACCATCGACTCGGGGTTGGCGTTGTAGGCGTCGTTGATCACCGTGACGCCATCGGCGCGCTCGCGCACCTCCATGCGCCACCGGGACGGCGGGCGCGCGGCACTCAGGCTGGCGGCCACCGAGCCCAGCGGAACGCCCACCGCCACCGCCATCGCCGCGGCGGCCGTGGCGTTGAGCGCCTGGTGGCCGCCGACCTGCTGGAGCCGGACGCGGGCCGTGGCGCCGCCGTGCGCCAGCGTGAACGCCATCCGGACCAGGTCGTCGGGCTCGCCGTCGGTCGCCGCCACGTCGGCGTGCTCCCACCCGAAGGTGAGCACCGGCGCCTTCGAGCGGTCGCGCAGCCCGTCGAGGAACGGGTCGCGCCAGCCCGGGACCACGCCGACGCCGTCGGCCGGGAGCGCTTCGAGGATCTCGCCCTTCGTGGCGACGATGGCCTCGCGCGAGCCGAACTCGCCGATGTGGGCGGAGCCGACGTTGAGTACCGCCGCCACCCGAGGCGGCGCGATCTCGCAGAGATACGTGATGTTGCCGCGGTGTCGCGCCCCCATCTCGACGACGAGGTACGTCGTCTCAGGGGTCGCGCGCAGCACGGTGAGTGGGACGCCGAGCTCGTTGTTGTGGTTCCCGGCCGTCGCGACCGTGGGCCCGACGTCGCCGAGGATCGCGGCGAGATAGTCCTTCGTCCCGGTCTTCCCCTGCGAGCCCGTCAGGGCGAGGACCGTCACGCCGGGCAGCCGGTCCAGGACGTGCCGGGCCAGCGTGCCCAGGGCCGCGACGGCATCGGCGACGACGACGGTGGGCGCTGCCGTCGGCCGCGACCCCAGCACGGCCGCGGCGCCCGCCGCCACCGCCCCGGCGGCGTACTCGTGACCGTCGACGTGGTCTCCGGCGATGGCCACGAACAGGCCGCCGGCAGGAACTGCCCGGCTGTCGAGCGCGGCCGGTGCGTCGACCACGACGTCAGGGTCGCCGTGCACCTCTCCCCCGGTGACGGTGGCGATCTCGGCCAGGGTCAGGGCGATCACCGGGTGAGCTCCAAGAGCTCCTCGCGCGCGACGTCGCGATCGTCGAAGGGGTGCACCACGCCGCCGACCTCCTGGCCGGTCTCGTGACCCTTGCCGGCGATGAGGACGACATCGCCAGGGGCGGCCTCCGCCAGCGCGACGCGGATCGCCGTACGGCGGTCACCCACCTCGACGACGCGTCCGGGACCCGCCGACCCGGCCAGCACGGCCGCGCGGATCGCGGCGGCGTCCTCGCTCCTCGGGTTGTCGTCGGTGACGACGAGCAGATCAGCGAGCCGGGCCGCGATCTCGCCCATGAGCGGTCGCTTGCCGGGATCGCGGTCACCACCCGCGCCCAGCACCACGATCACGCGGCCTTCGGTGAGCGGCCGCAGGGCGGCGATGGCCGCTTCGACGGCGTCGGGCTTGTGGGCGTAGTCGACGACGACCTCGAAGGACTGGCCGGCGTCGACCCGCTCCAGACGTCCGGGTACGCCGCCGCCCCGGCCGATCCCGTGAGCCACCTCGGCGCCGTCGACCCCCGCCTCGGCCGCGGCCGCGATCGCCGCGAGTGCGTTCGCCACGTTGAAGTCGCCCGGAAGCGGGCAGGCCGCGCCGATGCGGGAGCCGTCCGGGGCGACCACCGTGAAGGTCGACCCTGACGGGCTCAGGACGACGTCGACGGCACGCCAGTCGGCGTCGGAGTCGATGGCATAGGTGCGCACCGGGACCGTTGCCTCGCCGACGAGCCGTCGGCCGAACGCGTCGTCGACGTTGACCAGCGCGAGGCGCGAGCGCTCCGGGGTGAACAGGCGTGCCTTCGCCCGGTAGTAGTCCTCCAGGTCGGCGTGGAAGTCGAGGTGGTCGCGGCCGAGGTTGGTGAAGACGGCGACGTCGAAGACGACACCGTCCACGCGGCCGAGCGCCAGCGCGTGGCTGGACACCTCCATCGCGCAGACGTCGACGCCACGCTCGACCATCAGGGCGAACAGCCCGTGCAGGTCCGGCGCCTCCGGCGTGGTGAGCACGGTCTTCACGTCCTCCCCGAGGATCCGGGTCCCGATCGTCCCCACGACGGCGCTCGGCACGCCCGCCGGGAGCAGACCACTGTCCAGGAGCCGGGTGGTCGTGGTCTTGCCCTGGGTGCCGGTGACCCCGATCATCCGGAGCTGCTCGGCCGGGCGGCCGTAGACCTCGGCCGAGACGCCGCCCAGGACCTGCCGCGGCTGCGCCACGACGACGGCGGGCAATGCGTCGCCGAGCATCTCGCGCCCGTGCGGGTCGGTGAGGACGGCGACGGCACCCGCGGCCTCGGCGGCGGCGGCGTAGGCGATGCCGTGGGTGCGCGTGCCCGGGAGCGCGGCGTAGAGGTCTCCGGGCAGGACGCGCTCCGAGCTCAGCGAGATCCCGGTGACGACGGTGCCGGCGTCGCCCACGACCTCGGCGCTCACCGGCAGTCGCTGCAGCAGCGCGGCGAGGTCCGTGCGCGGCGGATGTGCCGGCCGGACGGTTGCGTCACGCTGCTCGGCCACGATCGCGACGTTACTGCGCGCGAGCGGGGTCACTCGCCACTGGGGCGACCCCACTCGACGGGGAGGTCCGAGGGCTTCGTGCCCGTCGGCGGAACGGCGTAGCGCCGCAGGGCGTAGCCCATGATCTTGCTGAACGCCGGCCCGCCGACCGAGCCGCCGCCGCCGCCGTTCAGCGGACGCTGCACCACCACGTAGACGGTGAAGCGAGGGTCGTCGGCGGGCGCGAAGCCGGCGAACGAGACCGTGAACGTGCCGTCGTAGCAGCCGCACTCCTTGCCGACGCGCTGCGCGGTGCCGGTCTTGCCGGCGACCCGGTAGCCCGGGACCTGCGCGCCAGGGGCAACGCCGTCCTCGGGGTCGACGACCTTCTCCATCATCTTCATCGTCGCCTTGGCGGCGTCGGCGCTGATGACCTGGCGGGTGTCGGCGGTGTCGGTGCCCACCGTGACACCGTCGTCGGTGGTGGCCTCCCCCGAGATCACGCTCGGGGAGACCCGCACCCCGCCGTTGGCGACGGTGTTGATCGCCGCGGCCATCTGCACGGCGTTGACCGACAGGGACTGCCCGAAGGCCATCCGGTCCTTGGTCTGCGACGTCAGGAGCGGGCCGGCCGGGATGATGCCGGCGGTCTCGCCGCGGACCCCGATGTCGGTCGTGCGGCCGAGGCCGAACGAGCGCAGGTAGCGGCTCAGGGCGGCCGGACTGATCTTGTCGGCCGCCAGCACCGTGCCGATGTTGGACGACTTGGCCAGCACGCCGGCGAGGGTCAGGTTGATCGTGTCGTGCGCGAACCAGTCCTTGATCGGGCGGTCCTGGCGGAAGAGCCGCGGCGGCACGCGCAGCTTGGTGCGTGGGGTGACCTTGCCGGCGTCGATCAGCGACGACATCGTCAGCACCTTCTCGACCGAGCCGGGCTCGTAGACATCGCTCATCGCGCGCGAGCCGAGGTCCTCGCGCGGCGCGTCGAGCGGCTTGGTGGCGTCGTACGTCGGGTGGTCGGCGAGCGCCAGCAGCTCCCCGGTGCGGGAGTCCATCACGATCGCGATGCCCGACTCACCCCGGGCGTCCTCGACGGTCTGGCGGAGCACGCGCTGGACGTACCACTGGAGGTCGAGGTCGATGGTGGTGCGGAGGTCCTGGCCGTCGACGGCCTTCTCGATGGTGTTGACACCGAGCGGGATCCGGTTGCCACCGCTCACCTGGTAGTGCGCGGAGCCGTCGGTGCCGGAGAGCAGCTTGTTGAAGGCGAGCTCGAAGCCGGCCAGCGGCCGCGCGCCCTCCTCGGGGTCGGGCGTGCCCAGGAAGCCGACCAGGTTGGCCGCGACGTCGCGCGCCGGGTAGTCGCGGGCGGGGTCGCGCCGGGTGAAGAGCCCCTTGTAGCCAGCCGCCTCGGCCTCGCCGAGGACGTCGGTCGCCAGGGTCGAGGGGACGCGGCGGGCGACGTACTCGAAACGGCTGTCGGCGCGCAGGGCCTGCAGGGTGGCGAAGTAGTCGATACCGAGGCGCGAAGCGAGCAGCTGGGCCAGCGGCTTGGCGTCGGGCTCGGTCCACAGCGGGTCGGCCACCACCATGACGCCCTCGATCGACCCGGCCAGCGGGACCCCGTTGCGGTCGAGGATCTCCCCGCGCTCGGCTGGGAGCACCACCTCGACGGAGCCCTCGGCGGCCGCCATCTCGGCGTACGACTCGGGGTCGACGGCCTGCAGCTGCACCAGCCGGGCACCGAAGAACGACAGCACCATGGCGATCACCACGAAGCCGACCCGCAGCCGGAGCATCGGCGAGCCGCGCCGGCTTCGGCGGCGGCGGGACGGTGCTGAGGTCACGGGCTCGAGGTCTCCGGGTGGTGGATGGGCTGTCCGACGGGCACGTCAGTTGTCGTCGTTGCGGTTCTTGTCCCGCTTGCGGCCATCATCACGGTCGCCGCGCTCGGATCCCCGTCTCCCGGCGCCCGTGTCGGCGACTTCCTCGTGGACGATCGGGTCGGGGGCGAGGACGGCGGGCTTGCGGGGAGGGCGCGCCATGATCCGCAGCCCGTTCTCACGGGTGGCCGCCGCCGGGACGCCGACGACGGAGCCGTCGGAGAGGTTGAGGAACGCCGGGCTGACGGCCGGGACCATTCCCATCCGCTGTGCCTGCTCGGCCACCCGCTGCGGGTCGCGCAGGTCGTCCAGCTCCATCCGCAGCGTCTGCTCGCGTGCGGTGAGGGTGCGCGCCTGCTCCTCGAGGCTGCTGGCGGCGAAGCTCGCCTGCTGCAGGGAGGTGTTGAAGAGGAGGAGTCCCACGACACCGGCGACGAGGACGAGCGAGACCAGGGTCACGAACGGGATCCGGGGAGTGCGGGTGCGCCGGCGCGGCACGACCCGCAGGCGCGCCCGGGTCACGGCCGGCCCCGACAGCTGGGGGAGCTTCGGGACACGGCGCCGGATCGGGCCGAGCGGGGAAGCGGCCTGGGTGCTCATCTCTATGCGGCTCCTGAGGTGGGGAAGCTGGGCCGGATGCGTTCGACCGCGCGCAGCCGGACCGAGGCGGCGCGGGGGTTCTGCTCGATCTCTGCTGCGTCGGCCCGCTCGGCGCCGCGGGTGAGGAGCCGGAAGGCAGGTTCGTGTCCCTCCGGGACGAACGGGAGGTCGACGGGCACGTCGCTGCGGGTCACGGCGGTGAAGGCCTGCTTGACCAGTCGGTCCTCGAGGGAGTGGTAGGACTCCACGACCACGCGGCCCTGCACCGCGAGGGCGTCGATCGCGGCGGGGATCGCGCGCCGAAGCACCGCCAGCTCGTCGTTGACCTCCATCCGCAGGGCCTGGAAGGTCCTCTTGGCCGGGTGGCCTCCGGTCCGGCGGGCCGGGGCCGGGATGACGTCGTACAACAGCTCGACGAGTCGGGCCGACGTGGTGAAGGGAGCGGCCTCGCGAGCCTTCACCACCGCACGGGCGATCTGGCGGGCGAACTTCTCCTCGCCGTACTCCTTCAGGACGCGGGCGAGATCACCGGCCGCGTAGGTGTTGAGGACGTCGGCGGCGGTGGGCCCCGTCGTGCCGTCCATCCGCATGTCGAGCGGCGCGTCGGTCCGGTAGGCGAAGCCACGGTCGGTGACGTCGAGCTGCAGCGAGGAGACGCCGAGGTCGAACAGCACCCCGTCGACGGCGGCGATCCCCAGGCGCGCGAGGACGGCGGGCACCTCGTCGTAGACGGCGTGCACGGCCGTGAAGCGGTCGCCGTAGGGCGCGAGCCGCTCGCCGGCCAGGGTCAACGCGTCGGGATCGCGGTCGATGCCCACGACCCTGGCCAGCGTGCACTGCGAGAGCACCGCCTCGCTGTGGCCACCGAGCCCGAGGGTGGCGTCGACGAGGACGGCGTCGTCATGGTCGAGCGCGGGTGCCAGAAGAGCGACGACCCGGTCCAGGAGGACCGGGACGTGGGAAGGGGCCGCCATCGAGCTGCCTAGCGCCCCAGGCTGACGAGGACGAGGAGCAGGACGGCGGCCGCCGTGGAGGTGGCCGCCGAGAACATCATCAGCGCCGCCGTCTCGCGAGCCTGGTGGCGGACCCGGCGGACCCGCGGTGGCTCTTCGACGACGCCCCCGACTGACGCGAGTGGCGCGGTGGTGATGCTCATGGATTCGACCCCAAGTTTCGGCGTGCTGGTGGTGGTGCGGAGTGGTGCATCGCCGGGTCAGGTCCCTGCCCGCTCCCCTGATGGGACTCCGGCTCGGAGCCGGGTAGCCGCCGTCACCCTGTTCGTCTGGACTCTGCTCGTCTGGAACCGGGGAAGGTGCCCCAGAAGAGCTGATGAGACCGAGCGAACCGGTACGCCGGCTGGAGAGCGGGCCCGAGACCTGACCCTGCGATGCCGTTGTGGACTTGTGGTGGAGCGATGGAGCCGGTGGAGCGGTGGAGCGGTCGCGGGTCAGACGCCGGGGAAGATCTCGTCGCTCAGATCGGCGAACTGCTCCTCCTCCGACGCCAGGTAGGTCTCCCAGTTGGTCGGGTCCCAGATCTCGACCCGGTCGAGGGCGCCGATGACCACGACGTCCCTGCGCAGGCCGGCGTACTCGCGCAGCAGCGGGGCGATGCCGATCCGCCCCTGCTTGTCCGGGGTCTGGTCGAAGGCCCCCGACGACAGCATCCGGACATAGCTCCGGGTGGCCTTGTTGGTGAGCGACGCCTCGCGCAGCTTGGCCGTGAGTGCGTCGAACTGGGTGAGTGAGTAGACCGTCAGGCAGCGCTCCTGGCCCCGCGTGACCATCAGTCCCTCCTCCAGCTGGTCCCTGAACTTCGCCGGGAGGAAGAGACGCCCCTTGTCGTCCAGCTTCGGGGTGTAGGTGCCGACGAACACGGGCCCCTCCACTCCGCCTTGCCCGCTCCACTGCGAGGGGCTCTTCCTCCACTGCGCTCCACTCTACGCCACTTTCCCCCACCGTCAACCACATTCGCACCAAAATCGCGCCGAACCGCTCCCCGGTCGCGACGGCGAATCCGATATCGATTCGTGACCGCCCCCCGCACTTCTCGACCGACCCCTGGCGCGTAAGTTGCCGGGACGGCTTACGGTTGGTCCTGAGCGGCCACGGGCACGTGCGCACAGATTCGTGAGGGCAGGGAAAGGGACGAGGCGTGACAGAGCCGACGACGCAGGAGAGGTCGCCGAACGACGTCGAGGGCGGTGCCCCGGACGCAACCGCGGATTCGCCCGGTTCGTCCGCCGGCGGAGCCGACCTGGAGACCGTGCAGCGCGTGACGCGCCGGGTGCGCGACAACATCGAGCGGGTCATCGAGGGCAAGCCCGACGTCGTGTCCTCAGCCGTGGCCGTGATGCTCGCCGAGGGTCACCTGCTGATCGAGGACGTCCCCGGTGTCGGCAAGACGATGCTGAGCAAGGCGCTGGCTCGTAGCATCGACTGCACGGTGCGACGCATCCAGTTCACGCCCGACCTGCTGCCCTCCGACGTCACGGGCGTCTCGGTGTTCAACCAGGACAGCCGTGAGTTCGAGTTCCGCCCCGGCGGCATCTTCGCCAACATCGTCGTCGGTGACGAGATCAACCGCGCCTCTCCCAAGACCCAGTCGGCGCTGCTCGAGTGCATGGAGGAGCGGCAGGTCACCGTCGACGGGACGACGTACGAGCTCGAGTCGCCGTTCATGGTCATCGCGACGCAGAACCCGATCGAGATGGAGGGCACCTACGCCCTCCCCGAGGCCCAGCGCGACCGCTTCATGGCCCGGGTGTCGGTGGGCTATCCCGTCGAGGCCGCCGAGATCGCGATGCTCGACTCGCACACGTTGCACAACCCGTTGGAGGACCTCGAGCCGGTCACCGACGCCGCCGAGATCCGCAAGCTCATCGGCATCGTCAGCCAGGTCTACGTCTCCCCCGCCGTGCAGCGGTACAGCGTCGCCCTGACCACCGCGACTCGACGGTCGGGTGAGCTGATGCTGGGCGCCTCCCCGCGGGCCACGCTGCACCTGATCCGCGCTTCCAAGGCCGTCGCCGCGATCGCGGGTCGCGACTTCGTGCTGCCCGACGATGTCCACGACCTGGCCAGACCGGTGCTCGCGCACCGGTTGCTGCCCAGCGTGGAGGCCGCGATGACCGGCCGCAGCACGACCGCGATCCTGGAGGGGATCATCGCGACCGTGCCGGTGCCGGACGGCGCCTCGGCCTGAGCGGGCCGGTCGACGAGGGCGGGGGTTGACGACGTGCGAGAGGCACTGGCCGGACTGACGGTGCGAGGCCGTGCCTTCCTGGCCGCCGGCATCAGCGCGATCGTCTGCGCCATGGTCCTGGGCGAGGACTCCCTGACCCGCGTGGGCGTGCTCGTGGCCGCCCTCCCGCTGATCACCGCTGCCTTCATCGCCCGCAGCCGCTACCGGCTCGCGCTGGTGCGCACCGTCACCCCGCAGCTGGTCGCGGCCGGCCAGCCGGCGCTGGTGCGGTTGGCGCTGACCAACGAGGGGCGCACGCCGAGCGGCCTGCTGCTGCTCGAGGACCAGGTCCCCTACGTGCTCGGCGCCCGGCCCCGGTTCGTGCTCGAGGGCATCGGCCACGGTTGGCGACGCCACGTGACGTACCAGGTCCGCTCCGACGTGCGCGGACGCTTCGAGATCGGCCCCATGAGCGTGCGGGTGAGCGACCCCTTCGGGATGGTCGAGCTCGGTCGCTCCTTCCGCACCTCGGTCCCGTTGACCGTGACCCCGCGCACGGTCGCGCTCCCCTCGATCCCGCTCGGCGGCGCCTGGACCGGCTCGGGCGACAACCGCCCGCGTTCGTTCGCGTCCGGCTCGGCCGAGGACGTGACGGTCCGCGAGTACCGCCGCGGCGACGACCTGCGCCGCGTCCACTGGCGAAGCTCCGCACGGGTCGGCGAGCTGATGGTGCGGCGCGAGGAGCAGCCCTGGCAGTCGCGGGCGACGGTCTTCCTCGACAACCGGACCCGCGCCCACCGCGGCCAGGGGATCGCCTCGTCGCTGGAGGCGGCCGTGTCAGCCGCGGCATCCATCGCGGTCAACCTGAGCCAGCGCGGCTTCACCGTCCGACTGGTCACCGCCACCGGTGAGGACCCGGGGACGGTCTGGCACTTCCGCGAGGCCGAGCTCAACACCGGCCCGCTGCTCGAGGCCCTCGCCGTCGTCCAGCCCACGGCCCACGTCCAGTACGACACCGGATGGCTCGCCGAGTCTGCCCAGGGCGGTCTCATCGTCGCCGTCCTCGGTGGCCTCGACTCCCACGACCAGCCGGTGCTGCGCCGGATGCTGCACCATGCCGGCTCCGCGCTCGCCGTCGCCCTCGACGTCGAGCAGTGGCAGTCCGGCGGCGGCCGCCGCGAGACCACGGACCCGGCGACGCATCTGGGCCGCCAGGGCTGGCGAGCCGTCAACCTCCGCCCCGGCGACCGCCTCGAGAGCGTCTGGCAGGAGCTGGGCAGGGCCAGCGCCCGCAACGCCCGCCTCGCCGACCGCGACCGCGTGCAGATCGTCTCCGAAGCCGTCGCGGAGGTGGCGCCATGACCGCGACGAAGGCCGCACCCCTGGCGACACCGCCGGCCCCACCACCTCGCGTCGCGGCAGGGCAGCGATTCGCGAGCCGCCTGTCAGGCGGGTCTCCCCTGGCGATCGGCCTGGCCGCCGCGGCGATGGGCACGACCTGGATGGCGATGTGGTCGTGGCGAGGCTTCACCACCCAGTCGGCCCTCTTCCTCGGGCCCCTCTTCCTCCTCGCCCTGCTGGTGGGCGGGCTCGGGGTGGCGCTACGTCTGGCCCGGGTGCCGATCCCCATCGTCGTGTTCCTGCAGACGGCCGGCGGGCTGCTCGCGGCGCAGGCCCTGATCACGGGCTACGGCCTGCCCAGCCCCACCGCCCTCGCCGATCTCAGGGAGCGCTTCAGCGCCGGCCTCGATTCCGCGCAGGCGTACGCCGCCCCCGTGCCCTCGTCGGCCGCCGGCGTCGAGCCCCTGCTGATCCTCGGTGGACTGGCGTGCCTGGTCCTCGTCGACCTGCTGGCCTGCTCGCTCCGGCGGGTCTCTCTCGCCGGACTGCCGTTGCTCGTGATCTACACCATCCCCGTCAGCATGACCGGGGTCGGCGTCTCCTGGTGGGTCTTCGCCGTCGTCGCCGGTGGCTTCGCGCTGATGCTCTTCCTCCAGGAGAGCGAGCAGCTCTCGCGTTGGGGTCGCACACTCGGGCAGGACGCCGCGGCCAGCGACCCCACGGCCTTCGGGGTCCGCACGGGCGACGTGCGCAGCAGCGCTGCCGGCATCGCCGCCCTGGCGACCGCGGCGGCCCTGCTGCTGCCGATGCTCATCCCCACCTTGTCGCTGAGCCTGTTCTCCGGTGGCTTCGGCAGCGGCGCCGGCGACGACCTGCGCATCGAGAACCCCATGACCGACCTGCGCCGCGACCTCAACCGCGGCGCCGACATCCCCCTGCTCAACGTCACGACCGCCGACACGGATCCCGACTACCTGCGCATCGCCGTGCTCACCCGCCTCGGCGACGACAGCTGGAGCGCCGGTGACCGCCAGGTGCCCGACGAGAACCTGGTCAGCGGTCCGCTTCCGCCGCTGACCGGCGTGAGCGACGCGCTGCTGGCCCGCAGTGGTCCCGAGTTCGGCTACCAGGTCGACGTCCTCGACTCCTTCGAGTCGCTGTGGTTGCCGACCGCACAGAACCTCACGGAGATCTTCCCCCAGGGCGACTGGCGCTTCGACACCGACACGATGGACTTCCTGTCGGGTCAGGAGGACGTCACCACGGCCGGGCTCGGCTACTCGTTCCAGAAGATCAGCCTGGATCTCTCGGCCGACGAGCTCACCCGGGCCTCGACGTCCAACAGCGCCGTGTCACCCGAGTTCACGTTCGTACCGCCGGAGGTGCCGGCCCGCGTCCAGGAGATCGCGCGCGCGGTCACCGAGGGCTACGGCAACCGCTACCAGCGCGCTGTCGCGCTGCAGAACTGGTTCCGCGAGGACGGCGGCTTCGAGTACAGCCTGGCGACCGACGGCAGCGGGACCGACGACCTCCTGTCGTTCCTCGAAGAGGGCGACGACGGTCGGATCGGTTACTGCGAGCAGTTCGCCTCAGCCATGGCGATCATGGCGCGCACCCTCGGGATCCCGGCGCGCGTCGCCGTGGGGTTCCTCAGTGGCGAGGCGATCGGTGGCCAGCGCTGGCAGTTCAGCGCCCACGACATGCACGCGTGGCCGGAGCTGTTCTTCCCCGGCTCGGGCTGGGTCCGTTTCGAGCCGACCCCGTCGGCCGGGCCGGCCACCGACGTCCGGGAGACCACGGCACCGCCGTACACCGACGTCGACCTCGAGGCGCTGCCCGTGCCCACGGCCGAGCCGAGCGGCAACCAGGCCACCGAGGAGCTGCCGAACCGTGGCGCGGACGTGCCGAGCGACGGCGCGACCGGCGACGACACCGCCACCGACGGAAGTGCCGGCATCATGTCGCCGTGGATGTGGCGCGTCGGGGGTGGTCTCGTGGTCGCGATCGTGCTCGTCGGGCTGGCCTACGTCCCCCAGGTGCTGCGACGCGCCCGGCGTGAGCGCCGGTGGCACACCGGTGGAGCCCAGGTCGCCTGGGAGGAGCTGCGCGACACCGCCGTCGATCTCGGCGTCATCTGGCGACCGGGGCTCTCGCCCCGGGCCATGCGGGCCCGACTCGTCGAGCACTTCGGGGCGCCGCTCGACTCCGGCACCCCGGAGCGCCCGCCTCGGGGGCCCTCGGCCAACCCCAGGGCCGTGGACGCCCTCGACCGCATCGTGCACGAGGTCGAGCTGCTCCGCTACGCACGTAACCCCGGCAGCCCCGACACCCAGGGTCTGCGCTTCGACACCGAGCTCTGCGGCTCCGCCCTCGCCGGTGGCGCGACCCGCGCCGCCCGCCGGCGAGCCCGGTGGTGGCCGCGCTCGTTGTTCAGCCGCCAGGCGCGCCCACGCTCCGGCTCAGCAGCCAACGAGCCGACCATGACCCAGGGCGTGCTCGTCGACCACGTCGGCTGAGCTGCTCGTTGAGTTGGCCCAAATGGTTGTTTGAGTTGGCCCAAATGGTCGACTGGCCTTGGGCGCTACCGGGTTGGCAGAACCATTTGAGCCAACTCAAGCGACCATTTGGGCCAACTCAACGAGGGCTCAGAAGCCGCCGCGCTCGTCGCGACGACGGCGCCACCGCTCCTCCATCCGCTCCATGAAGGAGCCGGACGAAGCCGGAGAGTGGCCGCGCAGCCGCGGCGTACGTCGCTTGGACCGGCCACCCTCGATGACGGTGAAACCGCCCTTGCCTGCGGACTCGGCGCCCGGCCGGGCGGACTCAGTCGGAGCGGAGGTGCCACGCAACGAGGTGAGGGCCATGGTGGCCGAGCCCAGCATGATCACGAACCCGGCGATGCCGAGGATGGTGAGGGTGAAGTAGGCACCGGCGATCAGGACTGCGACCCCGACCGCGAAGACGATGCCCGCGAGGATCGCCCGTCGGCGGGCGCTCTGCCGCAACGTAGTCCCACGCAGCGTCGAGGCGAGCTTGGGATCTTCCTGGACGAGGGCGCGCTCCATCTGCTCGAGCAGTCGGAGCTCCTCTTCCGACAGCGGCACGTCGCCTCCTGCGCCTGGTGGGGTGGGACAAGTCTAGGCAGGCGCAGCGCAGCGCGGTAGCCGGTGTGCGAAAAAACCCGACGTCGGCCGTCACGGTCGCGCGGCGAGCAGGCTCGCCGGGCGGACCACGGGAGCCCCGTAGCGCAGGGTCGCCCGGTCGACGGCCCGGTCGGCGTCGGACCAGCCATGCTCCCGCTCCCCCAGGAGGAGCTGACGGTGCACGGTGGTGCGAGCGACCAGACCCTCGACCCGAACCCCGACCAGGCGCACCCGGGCGCGCTGCAGGCCGAGAGCGTCGTACAGCCGGGTGGCGGTCTGGAAGACCTCCTGGGTCACGTCGGTCGCCTCGGGCAGGGTGCGGGAGCGGGTGATCGTGGTGAAGTCGGCGAACCGCACGGTGAGGGTCACCGTCCGACCGGCGACGCCCGCGACCCGCATCCGGTTCGTCACTCTGGTGGTCTGACGGAGGATCTCGCGCACGATCACCTCGCGATCATCGGTGTCGCGGCCGAACGTCTCGTTGGCACCCATCGACTTGTCGGGCTCGAACGCGCCGTGCCGCGGGGTGATCTCGCGCCTGTCGTCGCCCCAGGCCAGGCCGTGCAGGTGCTTGCCGAGTGCGTCACCGATCGCTCGCTGCAGGGTGCGGATCGGGGTGTGGGCCACATCGCCGACAGTGACCAGGCCGAGGCGGTGGAGCATCGCCTGGGTCTTCTCCCCCACCCCCCACAGCTCGCCGACGTCGAGAGGGTGCAGGTAGGTGGTGACCGCCGACGGTGGCACCACGACCACCCCATCGGGCTTGGCGCGCCGGCTGCCGATCTTGGCCAGCGTCGTGGAGCCGGCCACCCCCACCGAGCAGGTGATGCCCTGCTCGTCGTGAATGGTCGCGCGGAGCTGCTCGGCGACCTCGAGCGGCGACCCGAGCCGACGGGTCGCGCCCCGGACGTCGAGGAACGCCTCGTCGAGCGAGATCACCTCCACCAGCGGGGTGACCCGCCGGAAGTTCTCCATCACCGAGGAGGAGACCGCGGTGAAGGTGTCGTAGTCGGGCGAGAGCGTGACCGCCTGAGGACACAGCCGCCGAGCCCGCGTCGACGGCATCCCGGACCGGACGCCGTACGCCCGGGCGTGGTAGTTGGCCGACAGCACCACACCCCGCTGGGCGCCCCCGACGATCACGGGGACGTCGACGAGCTCAGGATGCTCACGCAGCGCCACCGACGCGTAGAAGGCATCCATGTCGACGTGCAGGATCGGGCAGTCCAGAGAGTTATCCATGAACAGCAACCCCCGACAGAGCCGAGTCGGCGGTACGTCGACGGAGGAGCGAAGCGGGGGAAGTCGACGTAGCGCCGACTCGGCTCTGCAGCCTTCTAGCGGGCGAGCACGTGGAGCTGGGTCGCGAGGGGGAGGTACTCGGAGCGCTCGGCCACGGCCTGCTCGAGCTCGTCGAGCGCGGCGGTGGCGCCGGGTTCGAGGTCGAGCAAGGAGCCGGGGACGAGATCGGCGAAGACCCGGACACCGTGAACCTCGGCGACCTCGAGTCCGGCAGCGGCCAGCAGGTCGGTGAGCTCCTCGCGGGTGAACCGGTGGCCGGCGCGGCCGGTGTCGTGCTGGCCCTCGAGCAAGGCCAGGGCCTGCTGGAAGTGCCCCGCCATGGCCCGGGCCACGACCGCGGCATGCCGTTGGGCGACGAGCAGGCTGAGGGTGCCGCCGGGGCGCAGCACCGTGCGGAGCGTGGCCAGCGCGGCCGCGTGGTCGGGGACCACCTCGAGCACACCGTGGCAGAGCACGAGGTCGGCCGGCTCCAACGCTTCCGAGATCCCGCCGGTCCCTCCCACCCGGCCCAGGTCGGCGAGGTCGCCCTGCACCCCGGTGACCAGGTCGGTGACGCCGCTCTCGGCAGCCCGACGACCCAGGGCGGCGAGGGCATCAGGACTGGGATCGACGACGGTGACCCGGTGACCCAGGCCGGCCAACCGGACCGCGAACCCGCCGGTGCCGCCGCCGATGTCGAGGACCCGCGCGGGGGCGGCGTCCTCGGCTTCCTGGTCGAGGACCCGCTGGACGGCCGCCCAGACGACGGCCGTGCGGGTGGCGCTGCGACGTTCCCCGACGGACATGGCATCCAGCCTAGGGCGTGGCCGACCAGCTCCAGAGCCGCGCTCATCCCGGGCTCCCAGGGCTGCGGTGCCACAGCTTGCGGGCGACCTGCTTGACGTCGTCTCCGGCCGGCTTGACGTCGGCGTACGGCGAGAGCTTGAACCCGCTGGAGTGCACCAGCACCCGGCGCCGGCCCATGCCGCCGGCGGCGCTGCGCTGACCGTCGTCCTCCTCCCCGAACGTCGGCGGCGAGGCCATCACGGGGCGTGTCGACCGGCTCTCGGCCGCGCCGGCCACCGACTCGACGCGGAACGCCGACCTCGGCGAAGCCCTCCGGCACGGCTGCCAGCACGTCGTGCACGGCCTCGAGTCCGGAGCGCTGCCACAGCCCGTGCAGGGTCGGCAGGTCCCAGGCCCCGGTGCCGCGCAGGGAGACCCCGCGGTAGCCGGTGCGACGCAGCTCGCCGCGCACCACCAGCAGCCACGAGCCGAACACCGTGGCGGCATAGGGGCCCTGGGCGTCCTCGAAGAATGTCGCGTCGACCGGGCCGGTCGCATCGTCGAGGGTGAGGAAGACGACCCGCCGACCCGACCGGATGGGCGGGGTCTGGGTGGCGACCTTGACGCCGGCGACGAGGAGGTCGGCCTTGCTGCGCTGTCGGAGCAGGTCGTGGGAGCGCACCACGCCCAGCTCGTCGAGGAAGGTGGCGTAGGAGTCGACGACGTGGCGGCTGGCGTCGAGGCCGAGGATCTCCAGCTCCGCGCGCATCCGCTCCTCGGCGCTCATCTCGGGCAGACCGGAGACCTCGCCCTCCCCCGGCGCGTCCCCGAGGTCGAGGGCGAGCTGGACCGAGGACACCGGAGGAGGCGGCGCGGTCGCCCGGGACTGCGCCGCCGCCTTGGCCCACACCCCGGCCGAGGCGAGGGCGTGCCGCTCGGTCGGCAGGGCCTCCTCGCGGACGGCGGGGTCGGTGCTGCACCGGGCGGCGGCGTCGGCCGCGCGCAGGTCCGCCGGCTTCGGGGTGGCGCTACCAGGGCCTCGGGTGCGCCGACCGCTGCCGAGCCCGCGGCCGCGGGCGGCCTTGTCGACCGCCCGGCCGAACCGGTCGAGCTCGGCCACCTGGAGCAGCAGGTCGCGGCGAGTGACCCGGCGCCGGCGGCGTACGCCGGTGTCGTCGGGGGTGCCGATGCCGTAGACGGTGTCGAAGGCGCCGGTCAGCACCAGCCGCTCGACAGTCGGCCGAGACACCTGCGCCCGCTGCCAGAAGTCGGTCAGCGAGTGGTAGGGACGTGCCGCGACGACCCGTCCGACCTCGGCCTCTTGCATCCCCTTCACGTCAGCCAGCGCCAGCCTGATGGCGTAGCCCACCGGGGCGTCGGGCGCGGGCTCGACGACGTACTCCTTCTGCGAGGCGTTGACGTCGAGGCCTCGGATCTCGATCCCGCAGTGCCGGGCGTCGTCGAGGAGCAGTCGCTTGGGGTACATCCCCGGGTCGTGGGTGAGGACGCCGGCCAGGAAGTGTGCCGGCCAGTGCGCCTTGAGCCAGGCCGACTGGTAGGTCGGCAACGCGAACGCCGCGGCGTGGGCCTTGCAGAAGCCGAACGACGCGAACGCCTCGATCACCTTCCAGACCGCCTCGATGACCGGCAGTGAGTAGCCGGCGTCGATCGCGCGGGGGAAGAACCAACGCTTGGTCTCGGCCATCCCCTCGCGGTCGCCGAGGGCCCGGCGCTTCTCGTCTGCCTCGGCCAGCCCGATCCGGGCGAAGCGCGAGATGATCTCGATGACCTGCTCGTGGAAGACCACCACGCCCTGGGTCTCCTCGAGGATCGGCTTGAGGTCGGGGTGGAGGTAGAGCGGATCGCCCCAACCCTGCTTGGCGTTGAGGTAGGGCGTGACCATGTCGCTCTTGACCGGCCCGGGCCGGAACAACGAGATGTCGGTGATGATGTCGGAGAACGAGCCGATGCCGGACTTGCCGACCAGCTCGCGCTGGCCCGGCGACTCGATCTGGAAGACGCCGAGCGTGCGGGCCTCGCTGATCATCGTGTAGGTCTGCTCGTCGTCGAACGGCACCTGCGCCTCGTCGTCGAGGTCGACCTCGACGTCGTCGACCCGCTTGATCTCGACCACCGCGTGCGCCATCGAGGACTGCATCCGGATGCCGAGCACGTCGAGCTTGAGCAGGCCCAGGTCCTCTACGTCGTCCTTGTCGAACTGACTCATCGGGAAACCGGCGAAGCTCGCCTCGACCGGTGTGCGGTCGAGCAGGGTCGCGTCGGAGAGCAGCACCCCGCACGGGTGCACGGCGACGTGCCGGGGCAGACCGTCGAGCCGTTCGACCAGTCGGAACAGCAGGTCGAGCCGTTCCTCGCCGAGACCGCTGGCCCGCAGCTCAGGGAGCTCGCGCAGGGCCACCCGGGCGTCGCGGGCGCGGATGTGAGGGAATGCCTTGGCGATCGCGTCGGTCTCGCCGGGCGGCATGCCGAGAGCGGCGCCGACGTCGCGGACGGCGTGGCGGACCCGGTAGGTGTCCATCATCGAGACGCAGACGCAGCGCTCGCCGCCATATTTGTCGAGGATCGCCTCGTAGACCTCGAGCCGCCGCGCGGACTCGACGTCGACGTCGATGTCGGGCAGCGCCTGGCGTAGCGGGGAGAGGAACCGCTCCATCAACAGGCCGTGGCGGATCGGGTCGACCCCGGAGACACCGAGCAGGTAGTTGACCAGGCTGCCCGCTCCCGACCCCCGGGCCGCGCACCTCACCCCCATCTGCTTGATGAGGTCGGTGACGTCACCGACGGTGAGGAAGTAGGACGCGTAGCCGAGGCCGTTGATGATCTGCAGCTCGTCATCGAGGCGCTTCCAGATGCGCTGGCGGGGAGCGGAGCCGTAGCGCGCGCCGATCGCGGCCTCGCAGCGGGCCCGGAGCGCGCCGTCGGCCGAGGACACGGCACCGGTTCCGACGCTGCTCACCTCGAACTCGGGAAAGTGCACCTCGCCCAGCCCGAGGTCGGCCCGCGGGTCGAGGGCGCACCGGTCGGCGATCCGGCGAGTGGCGGCCACGAGCCGGTCGGCGTCGAGCACGGTGTCGTTGGACAGCCCGGCCAGCCGGCAGATCTCCTCGGCCACCTCGTGCATCTGCTTGCCGGACTTGAGGAAGCCCTCGGCGTTGCCCCGATCGAGGTGTCGATGGTCGAGGGCGACCAGCCGCCGGGACGCGTCGAGGACGTCGACGGTGGGCGCGTCGAGACGGTCGGCGTAGCGGACCGCGTTGGTCAGCACCGTCTCGAGCCCGGCCCGCCGGGCGACCCCGGCCATCCGGGCGGCGTGGGCGGAAGTGCCGGGACCCCAGTCGCCGCCGCTGCCCGGCAGCCGGTGGGAGACCAGCTCGACGAGCAGGTTCTCGCGCGGCACGAGGGCACGCCAGGGGCCGAGGGCGGCCAGCGCCAGGTCGTCACGACGCCTGGACGCCGCCGTGCCGACCTCCGAGGCCGGGCCGAGCAGCACCACCAGGTCACCCTCGCCGAGGAGCGGAGCGACCTCCCCGCCCAGCAGGTCGAGGTCGAGCACCGGGGTGCCCCGCTCGCCGGACAGCCGGACCGCCGACACCAGCCGGCACAGCGCCGCCCAGCCGCCCCGCCCACCGCCCGGACCACCGGCGTGCGCGAGCACGGTGACCCGGGGCAGCCCTCCTTGCTCAGGGGCCAGGTCACGGAACGCACCGCCGCGCACCGGGGTGCGCGCGCCGACCGGCCGTGGCTCCGGTGCGGAAGGAGACCGGTAGGCCAGCTCCACCCCCAGCACCGGTCGGATCCCCGCGGAGAGACAGGCGCCGGCGAACTTCACCGCACCGTAGGTGCCGTCGCGGTCGGTGAGCGCCAGGGTGTCCATCTCCTGCTCGACGGCCCGCTCGACCAGGACGTGCGGGTGGGACGCGCCGTAGCGCAGGGAGTAGCCGGAGGCGACATGGAGATGGACGAACGGGTCGGACAACGGTCCCCTCCTGACGGCTCTGCCGGTCTCGACCCCGAACACCCTCAGTCTATCGAACATGTGTTCGATAGACCAGCCAGTCGTCCACAGCGTGATCCAAACAGTTTAATCTTGATTGACTTAATGTAATTTGAGTCCATGTCCGTCACCGACCAGCTCCTCGAGAACGCCACGGCGTACGCCGACCACTTCGACAAGGGCGACCTGCCCCTCCCGCCCGCGCGCAGGATCGCCGTCCTCGCCTGCATGGATGCACGCCTCAACGTCTACGGCCTGCTCGGCCTGGAGGAGGGCGACGCACACGTCATCCGCAACGCCGGCGGCGTCGTCACCGACGACGAGATCCGTTCCCTCGCGATCAGCCAGCGCCTCCTCGGCACCGAGGAGATCCTGCTGATCCACCACACCGACTGCGGGATGCTCACCTTCACCGACGCCGACTTCTTGGCCTCGGTGCACGACGAGACCGGGATCAAGCCGCACTGGTCGGCCGAGTCCTTCGCGGACCTGGACACCGACGTACGGCAGTCGATCGCCCGGATCCAGGTCAGCCCCTTCATCCCGAACAAGGACAGCGTCCGCGGCTTCGTCTACGAGGTGGAGACCGGAAAGCTGCGCGAGGTCGCCTGACGAGGCACCTCAGCGCTCTCGACCGCGCGCCCGGACCGCACGACCGGGCCTGCGCGACCGACCGGGGCCGCCACCACGCTTGGATCCGGGCTAGGCGGCCCCGGTCCGGTGCACCGGAGCCGCCGCCCGATGGTCGCCCAGAAGGTGGGGCGCCAGCCCGAGCGCGACCTCGACCACGCCGAGGAACCGGTCGGCGTCGCGGACGAGGTCGTCGGCCTCGCGGGCGGACACTGCACGGGTGGAGCCCGCCTCGGCCGCTGCCCGCTTGCCGGCACCGGCGGCGAAGAACGCAGCCCACTCCTCCAGCTCGGGAGCAACCTCGGCGAGCAGCACCCAGGCGTTCTTCTGACGGCGGGCGCGAGCAGTGGCCGGACGTGCTCGCGTCGACAGCAGGGCGGCAGCGGCCCGCAGCGCTGCGACGTGGGCCCGCGCGTAGCGGGTCGGAACATCGGTGGACACCATCGCCTCCTGCAGCGACTCTGCGGCCCGCGCGAGGTAGGAGTGCGTCGTCGCGGGCAGCGAGAGCGGGTGGACAGCACCAGTCATCGTCCGCACCCCTAGTCCGCGCAGCCCACGAGCTGCCACCGGCCGTCGTCCCACGAGAACGACAGGTCGAACACCCCACCGGAGTCGCCCGCACCACGACCGGCCTCGACCCGCCAGAGCTCGCGCTCGGCCAGCAGGTCGCCCCCGGCGGGCGTGACCGCCGTACCGTCGTCGGTGCCGACCACCGCACGCACCCCGGCGGACTGCCACCAGGGGCCGGTCTCCACCCAGTGCGCGAGCACCGCCCGCACCTTCCACACCCGCCCGTGCCACAGGAACTGCTCCGGGCCGTCCTCGCCACCGTCATTGCCCCGTCGCACCTCGACCGGGTCGTCGTACTTGCGCATCGCAACCGCCTCTGGACCGTCGGGCCCGGCGGGAGCGGGGGTCGAGGTCGCTCCCGCCGGATGATCGAACACGTGTTCGAACAAGCCCAAAGGTACAACGCCCCACCGACAGTGCGTCAACCCCCGGACCACAGCCTGGGGAGAGAACCAGCGCGGGCCGGGTCAGCCCGGCAGCAGGTAGTCGCCGGTCCGGGGGTGGAACAGGGCCGCGAGCAGGGCGGCATCGACCACCAGGGTGACCACGCTCAACACGACGAAGATCGTCGGGGGGTCACGCAGCAGCCCGATCGCCGAGCTGAACCCCGTCAGGAGCGCCAGAGCGGCGATCGACCAGCGCGTCCAGCCGTGACCGCTGCGGAACAGGACCGCGAGGACCCACGCGAGCAGCGCCACGACCACGAACATCGTGATCGCCACCGGCACGAACGCCGGCGGGTCGACCTCGGTGGACTTGCCCTCGCGCCAGGTGGCGACGAGCTCGTCGCGCATGACGATCGAGACGACCATCGTGAGGCCGCTGAGAAGCACCAGCGCCCACAGCAGCAGCACGGCCGCTCGCACGGACGACGGCACCGCACCTCCTTGGTGTCTGGCGGATCTGGCTAGGGTCCCGTCCATGACGACGAGCAGCGAGCATCCCGCGATCGCCCGCTTCCGAGATGCCCACACCCTACGGGGCGGCACCGGCCGCATCCTCGCCCTTCCGGACTCGGTGCACACCGCCGCCCTCGCGGCCGAGGCACTGGGTTGCCCGGTCGGGGCCATCGCCAACAGCCTGCTGTTCGACGCGGACGACGCACCGGTGCTCATCCTCACCTCGGGCGACCATCGCGTCGACACCGGCAAGGTCGCTGCCGACATCGGGGTCGGGCGCTTGAGGCGAGCCAGCCCCGAGTTCGTCCGCACGCACACGAGCCAGGTGATCGGAGGGGTCTCCCCCATCGGGCACCCGGCGCCGGTGCCGACGTACCTCGACACCTGGTTGCGTCGCTACGACGAGATCTGGGCGGCCGCCGGACATCCCGCCGCCGTCTACTCGACGACGTACGACGAGCTGCTGTCCATGACCGGCGCCACGGAGATCGACGTCACCGAGTGACGGGCCGACCTGCGCGGCCCTGTCTATCCTCGACGACGTGGACGCACTCGCGCTGACCTTCTCCAGCGGCTGGGCAAGCGGCATCAACGCCTACCTCGTGGTGCTCCTGCTCGGCATCGCCGACCGCGTGGGCGGCTTCGCCGAGATCCCCGACGCGCTGGGCCGCGGAGACGTCCTCGCGGTGGCCGGCTTCCTCTACGCGATGGAGTTCGTCGCGGACAAGATCCCCTACATCGACTCCACCTGGGACGCGATCTCCACCGCGATCCGGCCCACTGCAGGAGCGGTCATCGGCGTGCTGCTCGCGGGCGACGCGTCCTCCCTCGACCAGGCCGTGCTGGCGGTCGTGGGCGGCGGGACGGCCCTGCTCTCGCACGCGGTCAAGGCGGGATCACGCCTGGCCATCAACACCTCTCCCGAGCCCATCAGCAACATCATGGCCAGCATCGCCGAGGACGTCGCAGTCGTGGGCGTGATCCTCTTCGCGATCGAGCACCCGCGCGCGGCCGCGGCCGTGGCCGGTGTGCTGCTCGCCACCGGGCTCGTCGTGGTGTACCTGCTCGCCAAGCTGGTCCGGCGCGGCTGGCGACGCTGGAAGGGCCGCGACCAGACGCCCACGCCGCCCGGGCACACCCGCCCCACATGACGTCCCGTCAGCCCATGGCACTGGACCTCACCGACGACGACGTTCGAGCGGAGGTGACACGGCGGCTGGCCGGGCTGTACGCCGGCCGGCCGGTCATCGTCGCGATCGGGATGCTCGCGGGGGCGACCCCGCTCGTGCGGTGGCTGCGCAGCCTCGACTGCCGGATCCTGGTCGTGTGCACGACCCGCGGCGCGGGCGAGGTGCCCGCTGACGACGAGGCGACCTGGGTCGAGGTCCCGGCCCCGGCGACCGGGTCGGCGACCGAGGAGCTGCGCACCCACGACCGTCTCTACCGGACCCTGCCCCAGGCCGCCATCGACGTCATCGAGGCCTTCGACCCCGGCCGCGAGGGCGTCTGGATCGCCTCCCCGTTCGTGACGACCGACGAGCCGATCCTCGGGCGACCCGTCACGGCCGGCCGGCCGGCCGCCTTCCTCGCCCTCGAGGACAAGCTGCTGGCCGAGGACATCTGGCGGGCAGCCGCCGTCGAGGCGGCGCCGCATCGCATCGTGCCGGTGGATCGCGAGGCACTGGCCGCCGCCACCGCCGAGGTGGCGAGCCCGCTCGGCGCGGTGTGGTCGGGCGACAACAGGGGGGGCTTCAACGGCGGCGGCAACTTCGTGCGCTGGGTCGTCGAGGATGCCGGCCACGAGTCCCAGGCGGCCGCCTACGGGTTCTTCGCCCCGCGCTGCGACCTCGTGCGGGTGCTGCCCTTCCTCGAGGGGGTCCCCTGCTCCATCCACGGCATGGTCCTGCCCGACGGCACCGCCGCCTTCCGTCCCGTCGAGATCGCGGTGGTCCGCGACCCGCGGCGCCGACGCCTCCTCTACTGCGGCCTGGCCACCACGTGGGACCCACCCGCGGAGGACCGAGCCGAGATGCGGGCCGCTGTACGACGGGTCGGCGAGCACCTGCGCAGTGCGTACGACTACCGGGGCGCCTTCGGCATCGACGGGGTCCTGACCGCTGACGGGTTCCGGCCGACCGAGCTGAACTCCCGGATGTCGGCGGGTCTCACCACCGTCGGCGACATCGACCGGCCGTTCTTCTCGCTCCTGCAGACCGCCTTGCTGCTCGGCCACGACCCCGGCATCGCGACCGGGGAGCTGGAGGACCTGGTGACCCTGATCGACACGCACCGGACGGGCAAGCCGACCGTCCTGGTCGATGGCCTCGAGGTCGGCGACGCCCACGAGCTCGCGGTCGCGTGGGACGGCCGCGTGCTGCGTCGTACCGAGGAGCCGGCGACCCACCGGGTCGCGGTCGCCAACACCCCATCCGGCGCCTTCGCCAAGGTCGAGCCCGGAGACCTGCTCCGACCTGGTGATCGTCTGGCCCACCTCGCGGTCGCCTTGCTCCGCCTGCTCGACGAGACGTACGACGCGGGGCTCGGCGACTACCAGGCCGCCCCCGACATACGAGACGCAGCCACATCCCATGACACCGTCGGTGGGCCCGCCTAGCCTGTGCGGACACGCTGCGCATCGGGTGCCCGGCGCCACCAAGAGCTCGGTCAGAGCAACCGCGGCACCATCACCTTCACTCTGGTGAAGCCACTGAAGAAGTTGCGGCACCCACAAGCTGGTCGCCCGCTTCGACGGCAAGACCGGGGTCTTCGGCTCCGCGTCGCCCCCGCAGAAGGTGAAGGTCGTCACGGGCTGATCGCCGTCGCGCACGCGGGACCGCCTCCTCAGCCTGTTTCCACGCTTAGGGTGCGCACATGCGGGTGGTGGTCGTCGGAGGCGGCTTCGGCGGCCTCGCCGCGGCCGCCCGGCTGGCGAAGCTGGGCCATGACGTGACGCTGCTCGAGCGCAGCACCGACCTCGGCGGAGCCCTCGGGTCCGTGACGGCCGACGGGTTCAGCTGGGACGCGGGACCGACGTCCACGCTGCTGCCGGCCATACTGCGCGACCTCTTCCGCAAGACCGGGCGACCGCTGGAGCGCGAGCTCGAGCTGGTCCCGCTCGACATCGTCCGCGAGCACCGCTTCGAGGACGGCTCGGTCCTGGCCCTGCCCGCCGGATCGCGCTCAGCGCAGACCGCCGCGGTCGACGAGCTCGGTGCGGGCCTGGGCGCCCAGTGGACGTCGTACGCCGACGCCCTGGCGGACACGTGGGAGCTGCTGCGCAAGGACTACCTCGAACGGCCCTGGCACCCTGAGCTCGCCCCGCGGGAGCTCACCCGCCTCCTCCGCAGCCGCGAGACGGTGGCCGGGCGCGCCCGGAAGGCGTTCCGCGACCCGCGGCTGCGCCTCGTCGCCATGCACCCCGCTGTGGCCGAGGGCCACGAGGCCCGCGACGTGCCGTCGTGGACGGCTGTCACGGCGTACCTCGAGCAGAGACTCGGTGTCTGGACCGTGTCCGGCGGCCTCGCGGCCATCGGTGTCGCCCTCGCTCAGCGACTGACAACAAGAGGCGTCGACGTGCAACGCGGTGTCGAGGCCACCGATGTCGTCGTCCGTGGCGGACGGGCCGTGGCTGTCGCGACGCGCGGGGGCCCGATCGACGCCGACGCGGTCGTGTGCGCCATCGACCCACGCCGCCTCCCGGTGCTGGCGGAGCGCGTCCGGCGCACGATGCCGGCGCTCCCGCCCGTGGTCTGCCACCTCGGCCTCGACGCCGGAGCTCCCCCGCTGGCCCACGAGGTGGTGCTCCACGGCGACCCGATGCTGGTGGTGCGCAGCCGCGGCATCGCCCCCGCGGGAGGCGCGGCGTGGACCGTCCACGGTCGCGGCCGGCTGGCCGAGGACATCGTGGTCGCACTCGCCCGGGCCGGGATCGACGTACGCGACCAGATCGTCATTCGAGTCGACCGGTCACCCCGCGACCTGGTCGAGCGATGGGGAGGCTCGCCGCTGGGCGTGCGCTGGGCCGGGCGCCGCACGGTCTCGGACCGGCTGGGGCCGACCACCCCGGTGCCGGGGCTGTACGCCGCCGGCGCGCATGCCACCCCCGGCGCGGGCCTCCCCTTCGTCGGCCTGTCGGCCGCGCTGGTGGCCCAGGTCATCGGCCCGGCCTGACCTCGCCCGTCCCAGCGACGGCGATCCAGCTAGTTCGCCGCAAGTTGCACCGGTTTCGCCGCGGAAGTGGTGCAACTTGCGGCGAACTACCCGGGATGGCGGCCGGGGGTCAGGGGTGCAGCTCCCAGGTGACGGTGACGCTCGCGGCGACGGCTCGCTCGCCGGGCTCGAAGGCGACGTCCTTGGCCAGCGCCGACCTGGCCATCGGCGCCTCGAGCATCCCGACTCCGCCACCCTCGCTGACGGACACGACCTCCGCCAGGGTCGTCCCGGCCAGCGCGGCCAGGTGCTCGGCGCGGGCACGAGCGTCGGCGTACGCCGCCTCCCGCGCGTCGCGCTCGGCAGGAGCGGGGTCGCCGACCTCGAGCGACACCCCCTCGACGCGGAGTGCGTCGCCGACCTCGGCGGCCAGTGCGGATAGCAGGGCACCGGCAGCAGCGAGGTCGTCGACGACGACGCGCAGACCGTGGCGGGCCTCGTAGCCGGACGTCGCGCCCTGCTGGTCGTAGGCCGGCCAGACCGAGAGGTCGGTGCTGGCCACCCGCGCGGCGTCGGTGAACCGCCGCGCGACCACACCTGCGACGGCGACCGCCTCGTCGACCCCCGCGAGCGCACCCCTCACGTCGGCGCCCCGATGTGCGGCTGCGAGGCGGACGACGGCGATGTCGGGTACGACGCGCGCCGAGCCCTGGCCGGTGACGGTGACGGTGCGGGTCATGCTGGGAGCCTAGAAGGCTCGTGCCGCTCACACGGCCAGACGCAGCGCGGAGAAGATCTCGCGGGTCGCCTTGGAGCGGTTCAGCGTGTAGAAGTGCAGGCCCGGGGCGCCGGCCTCCAGCAGCGTGTCGCAGAGCTCGGTGGCGATCAGCACGCCCTCCGCCCGCAGCGCCGCCGGGTCGTCCTGCAGCGGCAGGATGCGGGCGAGGACGTCGTCGGGGATCTCGCGGCCCGACAGCTCGACCATCCGGCGCATCGACGCGAGGTTCAGGATCGGCATGATCCCGGGCACGATCGGGAAGTCCACCCCGACGGCCCGGGACCGCTCCACGAGGTCGAGGTAGTCGGAGGCGCGCAGCACCATCTCGGTCACGGCGAACTCCGCGCCGGCGTCGTGCTTGGCCTTGAGCACCTGGGTGTCCTCGTCGAGCGTCGCGGTGTCGCGGTGCCCCTCGGGGAAGGCGGCCACCCCGACGGTGAGGTCGCTCTCGGCCTTGAGGTACGCCACGAGCTCGGAGGCGTAGTCGACGCCGTCGGGGGTCGGGAGCCATTCCGCGCCGGGGCCTCCCGGTGGGTCCCCACGCAGCGCGAGGATGTTGTAAACCCCCGAGCCGGTCAGCGCCTTGACGACCTCCGTGATCTCCGACCTGGTGTGGCCGACGCAGGTGAGGTGTGCCATCGGCAGCATCGAGGTCTCCTGCGCGATCCGCCGGGTGATCGCGACGGTGCGGTCCCGGGTGGTCCCGCCCGCGCCGTACGTGACGGAGACGAACGTCGGTCGCAGCGGCTCGAGCTCGCCGAGTGACCTCCAGAGGACGGCCTCACCCTCCTCGTCCTTCGGGGGGAAGAACTCGAAGGAGAAGGACCGCTCACCGTCCCGGAGCAGCGCCGCGATGTCGCGGGCGTCGGTTCGCGTCATGCGCAACACCCTAGATCGGGCCCGGGCTCGGACCCGACATCGTCCACGCCCCGGCGCGGGACGCACGGAAGGCCGGTCCTAGTCTCGGGCCCATGACGGGTGCGCCGGCGAGCCGAGCGGGCTGGGACGCCGACGACTTCCGGCTCCGGCTGCAGGAGACGCTCGACGAGTTCCTGGCCGAGCAGGCGGTTCGGCTGGAGCCGCTCGGACCCGACGCGCGCGTCCTGCACGACGAGGCGCGCGCAGTCGTCTCGGGTGGCAAGAGGTTCCGCGCGGCGTTCTGCTACTGGGGCTACCGGGCGATCCGCGGCTCGGACCCGAGCCCGGCCGAGGAGCGGGCCATGCTCCGGGCCGCCGCCGCGCTCGAGGTGCTGCACGCCAGCGCCCTCGCGCACGACGACTACATGGACGCCTCCGACACCCGGCGCGGCCGCCCCGCGACCCACCGGGCGTTCGCCGAGGCACACCGGCGCGCCGGATGGCGTGGCGACCCGGAGCAGTACGGCGCTGCGGCGGCGATCCTGCTCGGCGACCTGCTGCTCTCCTGGGCCGACGAGCTGCTGCGCCGCTGCGGCCTGGGCTGGCACCGCGTCGGGCCTGCCCTCGCGCTCTTCGACCGGTGTCGCTCGGAGGTCATCACCGGCCAGTTCCTCGACGTCTCGGTGCAGGCGCGCGGCTCGGCCGACGTGGACGACGCCATGCGGGTGCTGCGCTACAAGTCCGCGACGTACTCCATCGAGCGGCCGCTGCACATCGGCGCGGCGCTGGCAGGCGCTGACGAGGCGACGCTCGGGTCGCTCAGCGCGTTCGGCCTGCCCCTCGGCGAGGCGTTCCAGCTGCGCGACGACCTGCTCGGGGTCTTCGGCGATCCCGAGGTGACCGGGAAGCCGGCGGGCGACGACCTGGTCGAGGGCAAGCGCACGGTGCTGGTCGCGCTGGCCCTGGACGGGCTGGGGGCCGAGGATGCGGCCTACCTCGACCGCTCCCTCGGCACCCCGCTCGGCCAGCCGGACGTGGCCCGGCTGCGTCAGGTCATCGACTCCTCCGGCGCCCACGCGCAGGTGGAGGAGGCCATCGAGGCCCTCGCGACCCGAGCGCTCACGGCGCTGGACCGGGCGCCCGTCGATCCCGACGCCCGGGCCGTGCTGCGTTCGCTCGCGACCGCAGTCACCCAGCGCGTCGTCTAGTCGAGGCTGGGGACGCCGGCCGGCTCGGGGCCGTCGCCTCGGAGCAGGACGGCGAACGAGCCGCCCCTCTCGGCGTTCACCCGGGTGCCCAGCACGCTGAGGGCGACGGAGAAGGCCTGGGCGTCGTTGCGGGCCAAGGGTCCCCAGCCGTCCCACAGGAGGATCGTGTCGTCGACGACGTCGAGCAGGCAGTCGGCCAGGGCGTCGAAGTTGCGGCCGTAGTGCTCGGGGAACGACAGCGCCTCACCGACCGCGTCGAGAAGCTCGCCCTTGGTCCCGCCGTGCCACCCGTCGACGTACGCGAACCGCCAGCCTGCGTGCTCCACGGTGTGCTGCACCTCCGAGATCCCGAAGGCTCCGTGCCACCGATAGATCCCGGGTTCCTTCCGTCTCGCCAGCACCGCCGCAAGTCCGCTCATGTGTCGATCCTCTCGCCGTCCGGTCGGGCTTCCCTTCTAGTCGTCGCGAGCGACGGGGGCAAGGGCTCGGCAGGTTTCGAGACGGCGCTGGCGCGCCTCCTCAACCAGCGGAAGGCGCACCGCCGCCGGTTGAGAAGGGACGAAGTCCCGTCTCGACACCAGGCGCGAGAGAGGGCTCAGAACGCCATGGCCTGCGCGCGGCGCTTGACCTCGGAGCCCCGGTTCTCGAGCAGCGCGTCGATCGGGCGGCCGGGCAGGTCCAGGTCCTGGTAGATCCAGGCGATGGCCTCACGGTCGTCGTACCCGCCGTCGTGCAGCACGGTGAGCAGGCCCGGCAGGCCCTTGAGCACGAGGCCGTCGACGATGAAGTCGGCGGGGATGCGCTGCCCTACCCCCGGGGAGGGTACGGCGGCGGCCAGCTCGTGGTCCTTGATCATCTGCCGGACCTTGGAGACCGACACCTCGAGGCGCCGAGACGCCTCCGCCCAGTCGAGCCAGGCCGGCACCCGCAGGGCGAGGTCCACGTCGGCGAGGGCGGGCGTCGCGCCCGAGTCCTGGTCGAGTTCGTCCATGGATCCCACTGTGGCAGGCTGGAGCCGGCCCGCGGGAATCCGGGCCGCCTCCCAGACATTCGGGGCCCGCAGGGCGACACGCCACGCCGGACCCGCGTGGAGGGGGCCTGAGCGCCCGCGATCCGTACCATGGACCAGCCGGGCCCTTCCCCGTCCGGTCATCGGAGGACGACTGTGCAGTCATACCGAGACGCACCCGCGCGCGACCATCCACGCGCCGGGGTCGCTGACGCGACCCGCCACGGCCTCGATGAGCACCATCTGACCGGGCGGCTGCTCGATCGTCGCTATCTCATCGGCGCCCGCGTCGCCCGCGGCGGCATGGCGAGTGTCTACGAGGCCACCGACACCCGGCTCGACCGCCTCGTCGCGGTCAAGGTGATGCACCCCGGGATGGGCGACGACGAGGAGTTCGCGGCGCGCTTCGTCCGCGAGGCCCGCTCGGCTGCCCGCCTGTCCCACCCCAACGTCGTGTCGGTCTTCGACCAGGGCGAGGACGACGGCATCGTCTTCCTGGCGATGGAGTACGTCCCCGGGCACACGCTGCGCGACGTCATCCGCGCCGAGGCGCCGATGGCGCCGGCGCGCGCACTGGCGCTGATCGAGCCGATCACCTCCGCGCTCGCCTCGGCCCACCGGGCCGGCCTCATCCACCGCGACGTCAAGCCCGAGAACGTCCTGATCGAGGACGCCTCGGCCGGTGGGCGGCTCAAGGTCGCCGACTTCGGCCTCGCCAAGGCCGTCAGCGCCGACACCCAGCACACCGTCACCGGCGGCGTGCTCATCGGCACCGTGTCCTACCTCGCGCCCGAGCTCGTCGTCGACGGCCGGGCCGACGCGCGTGCCGACGTGTACGCCGCCGGCGTGATGCTCTACGAGATGCTCACCGGCGCCAAGCCGCACGAGGGCGAGTCCCCGATCGCGGTCGCGTACAAGCACGTGCACACCGATGTCCCGCCCCCCTCGGCGGCCGTGCCCGGGATCCCGCCGTACGTCGACGCGCTGGTCGCCCGGGCGACCTCGCGCGACCGGACCCAGCGGCCGGCCGACGCCGGTGTGTTCGTCCACCAGATCCACCGGGTCGCGCAGGCAGTGCGCGACGGCGTCTCCGACGACCCCGAGCTGACCGCCGACCTCGCCCCGCGTCCGGTCCGAGAGCCGGTCCCCGACGACGGTCCCGAGGCCACGATCCCCGTGCCCGCCCGGCCCCCGGCCGTCTCCAGCGACACCACTGCCGACCCGTTCGACGCCGTGGCCCTGGCCAACTACCGCGACGACGAGGACCGGTCGTTCGAGGCGCTGCCGGGCCTGGTGCTCCGCGAGCCCGAACCGTTGACGCTCCAGCCCACTCCCCTGCCCAAGCGACCAGCCACGCTGCTGCCCGTGCGCCGGCGCCGGTCGCGGCGCGGGCCGATCATCTTCGTGCTGGCCGTCCTGCTGGTCGTGGCCGGCGGCCTCGGCGCCTACTGGTTCGGTGTCGCGCGCTACACCACGACACCCGGCGTGATCGGTCTCGTGCAGAGCGACGCGGTGACCAAGTTGGAGAAGGAAGGCCTCAGCGCCGCCGAGGGCACGCCTGCGTACTCCGAGACGGTGCCGGCCGGCGAGGTCCTCTCGACCGACCCCGACCCGGGCTCCCGGATCCTCGACGACGGCACCGTCACCCTGACCGTGTCGCTCGGCAAGGAGCGCTACGACGTTCCCCAGCTCGCCGGCCTGTCCGAGGACAAGGCCCAGGACTCCCTGGCCGACACCAACCTCGGCTTCGGCAAGTCGGTCGAGCGGTGGAACGAGTCGGTACCCGAGGGCAAGGTGATCCGCAGCGACCCCGAGGCCGGCAAGACCCTCAAGCCCGGCACGGCGGTCGACCTCATCGTGAGCAAGGGCCGCCAGCCGCTCAAGGTCAAGGACTGGACCGGCCAGGACGCCGACGAGGCCACCGAGGCGCTGACCGCCAAGGGCCTGGAGGTCGAGGTCGTCGGCGAGGCCTACGACGACTCCGTCCCCGAGGGCAACGTCCTCACGCAGACGCCGACGTCCGGCACCCTGTTCCGCGGCGAGCGGGTCGAGCTGACCGTCTCGCTCGGCCCCGAGCTGGTGGCGGTGCCCGACGGGCTGGTCGCGATGGGCGTCGACGCGGCGCAGGCGGCGCTCGAGGCGGCCGGGTTCGACGTAGACGTCGAGGAGGGCTCGGCGTACCTCGGCCTTGGCTACGTCATGGACGTCGATCCCGGCTCGGGCACGATGCTGCCCAAGGGCTCGACGGTCACGCTCTACCTCGTGTGACGGCGTACGTTGAGGGCATGCCCCCCAAGGCTCGGAAGTGGCTCCGCTTCCTCCTGCGCGTGGTCATGATCGCGGTCGGCGCGGTGGCGGTGATGGCCGTCATCGGCTTCGCCCTCGGCGGTTGGACGGGCGCGCGTGGCGGCGCGATGTGGGGGCTGGCCGCCGCTGCGATGGCAATCCCGGGGATGCTGCTCGGGATCGCGCTCAACGCGAGCGACTCCTACGCCGACCGGCGCACCGACGCGTTCGACAAGAGGTACGGCTCGGGGCCCGGCCACTAGCACTCACTAGCCTGGGCCGGTGCCCGACCAGCCCGAGACGCCGCGCCGCGTCGCGCTGCTGGCCACGCTGGCGCTGATCGCGGTCACGGCCTGCTGGGGCTCGACGTTCTTCCTGATCAAGGACCTGCTCGACCGGATCCCGACCCTGGACTTCCTCGCCGTCCGCTTCGCCATCGCGGCGGCGTTCCTGACGCTCCTCTTCCCTCGCGCGCTCGGCCGACTCGAACGCGACTCGTTGCGGCACGCAGCGCTGCTCGGCGGGGTCTACGGCGTCGCGCAGATCCTGCAGACCACCGGCCTTGCGCACACGCCGGCCAGCGTCTCCGGCTTCATCACCGGGATGTACGTCGTCTGCACCCCGCTCCTCGCGGCGCTCCTGCTCGGGACCCGGATCGGGGCGATGACGTGGGGCGCCGTGGCGCTGGCCACCGCCGGGCTGGCAGTGCTCACCCTCGACGGCGTCTCGGTGGGGTACGGCGAGGCGCTGACCCTCGTCGCGGCCGTGCTCTACGCCGTCCACATCGTCGGGCTCGGCGCCTGGGCCCGGAAGGACCAGGCACTCGGCATGTCGATCGTGCAGCTGTTCATGGTGAGCGCGCTGTGCGCCGTGGCGACCGCTCCGGGAGGTGTCGTGCTGGCGTCGACGACGCGCGACTGGCTCTCGATCCTCTACATGGCGTTCTTCGCGGCGGGGCTGGCGATGCTCGGCCAGACCTGGGCGCAGGCCCACCTCTCCCCGACCCGCACCGCGATCATCATGAGCACCGAGCCGGTCTTCGCGGCGTTCTTCGCGGTGCTGCTCGGTGGCGAGTCGATGACCGGGCGGATGGTCGTCGGCGGGGCGATGGTGCTGGCGGCAATGCTGGTGGTCGAGCTGGTGCCGCGCCGCAGGATCGAGGCCGAGGTGCAGCACCTCACCGTGTGAGACGACCGTCACTCGGCACGAGACATTCACCTAGCCTGCGTCCAGGGAGGCGGTACTCAGATGGTCGTGGTCATGGCCCCGGACGCTACGGACGAGGACATCGCGGCGGTCGTCGCGAAGGTCGAGGGTGTCGGTGGCGAGGCGTTCGTCAGCAAGGGCGTCGTCCGCACCATCATCGGGCTCGTCGGTGACATCGACTCCTTCCACCACCTCAACCTGCGGACGCTGCGTGGCGTCGCCGACGTGCACCGCATCTCCGATCCCTACAAGCTGGTCTCCCGTCAGCACCACCCCGACCGGTCCACGGTCTGGGTCGGCCGCGCGGGCCACCGCGTGCCCATCGGGCCCGACACCTTCACCTTCATCGCCGGCCCGTGCGCCGTGGAGTCGGCCGAGCAGACCATGGAGGCCGCGCTGATGGCCAGGGGCGCAGGCGCGACCCTGCTCCGGGGCGGCGCCTTCAAGCCGCGCACGTCGCCGTACGCCTTCCAGGGCCTCGGCTCGGCCGCCCTCGCGATCCTCGCCGACGTCCGCGAGGCGACCGGGCTGCCGATCGTCACCGAGGTGGTCGACGCCCGCGACGTGCCCGAGGTCGCCGAGCACGCCGACATGCTGCAGGTCGGCACCCGCAACATGTCCAACTTCGGGCTGCTGCAGGCCGTGGGCGAGGCCGGCAAGCCGGTCATGCTCAAGCGCGGGATGACGGCCACCACCGAGGAGTGGCTGATGGCGGCGGAGTACATCGCGCAGCGCGGCAACCTCGACATCGTGCTCTGCGAGCGGGGCATCCGCACCTTCGAGCCGGCCACCCGCAACACCCTCGACATCAGCTCGGTCCCGGTCGTCCAGGCGGGCTCGCACCTGCCGGTCATCGTCGACCCGTCGCATGCCGCGGGTCGCAAGGACCTCGTCGTGCCGCTCGCGCGCGCCGCGATCGGGGTCGGCGCCGACGGGGTGATCGTGGACGTGCACCCCGACCCGGAGACCGCCCTCTGCGACGGCCCGCAGGCCCTCCTGGGGCAGGACCTGCGCGACCTCGCCACCGCCGTACGCCGGCTGCCACCCGTCCTCGGGCCGCGCCGACGCGTCGACCCTCATCCGTTCCTGAAGGCTGGTCACCGCGGCAGAACCTCTGGGCCGCTCGTCTAGCATGACGCGGTGCGGGAGGAGGTGCAGGCGATGGACGACGAGAAGTGGCGCACCGACACGGCGGAGCGGCCGGCCGTCGGTGGGCCGCCACCGCGCGCCCAGCCCTATGCGCCGGTGCCTCCGCCTCCGCGCCCGCCTGCCGATCGCCCGGTACGCCGCGAGCGCACCCCGCTCCCCGGCTGGATCGCCTGGGTGATCGTCGGGCTCCTCCTCGTCACGGCCGCCGTGGTCGGAGCCCAGCTCGTGCTCCAGCCGCCGGGCACCAGCACGGCCGTCGACAGCACCGAGGCCACGGACGAGCAGCCCCCCGACGAGGACGAGGCCGCCGCGAGCGATCCCTCGCAGGAGGCGACGCCCGAGGCCGAGCCGTCGGACGCCGAGCCGTCCGACGCAGAGCCCAGCGCCGAGGAGCCCGCGCCGGAGTCGACGCCCCTGGCCGGCATGGCCAGCGTGACCGTCCCGGCTGCGGCGCCACCGAACAACGACGTGACCGGCGAGCGGGTGACCTTCGCCGGCACCAACATGCTCGACGGCGAGGACGAGACGAGCTGGCGGATGGCCGGCGACGCGTCGGGCCGCACCATCACGTTCACGTTCGACGAGCCGGTGACGATCACGTCGATCGGCATCCTCAACGGCTACGCCAAGATCTCGCCCGACGCGAGCGGGCAGCTCTTCGACTGGTACAGCGGCAACCGGCGCCTGCGCAGCGTCGAGTGGGCTCTCGGCGACCAGGTGGTCACGGTCGACTACGGCGACGTAGCGCAGGTGCAGCTCATCGACGTCGAGCCGACGGAGACCACGACGGTGGAGCTGCGCCTGATCGCGGTGAGCCCGCCGGGCACCGGCCCGACGAGCCGCGACTACACGGCCATCAGCGAGGTCGCCTTCAACGGCTACCCCAGCTGACCGGCGGACAGCTCGGCCAGCGCCAGCGCCGCGGCCTCGGTGTCCTGGCGTGTCACGTCGAGGTGCGTGACGAGCCGGACCGTCCGCGCACCGACCGCCGAGACCAGCACACCGCGTTCACGGGCAGCTGCCACGAAGCCGGTCGCGTCGTCGCACGGGACGACCACGATGTTGGTGTCGACGGTTGCCGGGTCGACCCCGCAGGCCTCGGCCAGCAGCCGCGCGTGCTCGTGGTCCTCGGCCAGCCGCTCGACGTGGTGGTCGAGCGCATGGAGGCCGGCCGCGGCGAGGATGCCGGCCTGGCGCATCCCTCCTCCGAGCCGCTTGCGCCAGACCCGGGCCTCGGCGAGCAGATCGGCCGGTCCGACGACGAGGGACCCGACGGGAGCTCCCAGCCCCTTGGACAGGCAGACGCAGAGCACGTCGGCCGCGGCGCCGTACCGTTCGAGGGGGACACCGGTCGCGACGTGCGCGTTCCAGATCCGGGCGCCGTCGAGATGCACGCGGACACCCTTCGCGTCCGCCCAGGCCCGGAGGGCGTCGAGGTCGTCGGCCGGGAGCACCGCTCCACCGGCGAAGTTGTGGGAGTTCTCGACCGACACCGATGCGGTGGCCACCAGGAACGGGCCCAGGTCGGGCGCGAACAGGGTCTCCAGCGCGTCGAGGTCGACCTGTCCTCGGGGGTGCGACCAGGTGCGCATCGTGATGCCGGAGACGGCGCCGTGCGCGCCGAGCTCGGCCCGTGCGATGTGGGCTGCCGACTCGCAGAGCACCTCCTGTCCGGGTGCGACCAGCCCGCGCACCGCGAGCACGTTGGCCAAGGACCCGGTGGCGGTGAACAACGCGGCCTCGTGACCGAACAAGGCGGCGACGCGCTCCTCGAGCGCCCGGACGGTGGGGTCCTCGCCGTAGACGTCGTCGCCCACCTCAGCGCCGGCCATCGCGGCCCGCATCGCCTCGGTCGGGCGGGTGACGGTGTCGGAGCGCAGGTCGATCGGTGAGGTCACCGGGGCATCCTTCCAGTCAGGATCTCGCCTCGCCTGCTGCTCGTCTCATCAAGCCTTGCGGAGCATCTCCGCGACGAGGAACGCCAGCTCGAGGGACTGCACCCGGTTGAGGCGCGGGTCGCACACCGACTCGTAGCGGTGGGACAGGTCGATCTCCGCGAGCAGCTCGCCGCCGCCGACGCACTCGGTCACGTCGTCGCCGGTGAGCTCGACGTGGACGCCGCCGGGCCAGGTGCCGGCCGCGCGGTGCACGTCGAAGAAGGCCTGCACCTCCTCGATGACGTCGTCGAAGGCCCGGGTCTTGTAGCCAGTGGAGGTCTCGAAGGTGTTGCCGTGCATCGGGTCACAGACCCAGGCGACGGCCACGCCCGAGGCGGTGACCTTCTCGACCAGGTCGGGGAGCAGGTCGCGGATGCGACCGGCGCCGAAACGGGTGATGAAGGTCAGCCGACCCGGTGCGTTGTCGGGGTTCAGCCTGGCCGCGAGAGCCAGCGCGTCGTCGGCCGTCGTCGTCGGCCCGAGCTTGACGCCGATCGGGTTGCGGATCCGGCTCATCAGCTCGACGTGCGCGCCGTTCAGCTGGCGCGTGCGCTCGCCGATCCACAGGAAGTGCGCCGACACGTCGTACGGCAGCTGGGTGCGCGAGTCGATGCGGGTCAGCGCGTGCTCGTACTCCAGCACCAGAGCCTCGTGCGAGGAGTGGAAGTCGACGCGGTGGAACTCGTCGGGATCGGCGCCGATCGCCTCCATGAACTGCATGGCGCGGTCGATCTCGTGGGCCAGCTTCTCGTAGGCCTGGCCCGAGACGGAGTCACGGACGAAGTCGGTGTTCCACGTGTGCACCTGGCGCAGGTCGGCGTAGCCGCCGGTCACGAAGGCGCGCACGAGGTTCAGGGTCGCGGCCGAGGAGTTGTAGACGTCGACGAGCCGCTGCGGGTCGTGGGCGCGCGACGCGACCTCGAACTCGAAGCCGTTGACGGCGTCACCGCGGTAGGCCGGCAGGGTCACTCCGTCGCGGGTCTCGGTGTCGGAGGAGCGGGGCTTGGCGTACTGCCCCGCGATCCGGCCGAGCTTGACCACCGGCACGGAGGCGGCGTACGTCAGCACCACCGCCATCTGGAGCAGCACCCGCAGCTTGTTGCGCACGTTGTCGGCCGTGACGCCGGCGAAGGTCTCGGCGCAGTCGCCACCCTGCAGGAGGAACGCCTCACCGCGCGAGACCGCCGCGAGCTTCTCGGTCAGCTCGTCGCACTCCCCCGCGAACACCAGCGGCGGCATCGTGCGCAGCCTGCTGACGGCGGCGTCGACCGCGGACCGGTCGGCGTACGTCGGCTGCTGGGCCGGGCCGAGCGCGCGCAGCTCGTCGAGGTCTGGGATCTCGCTCACCCGCTCAGGGTACGCAGTCGAGCATCTCGCCTCGCAGGGGCCGGAGGTTTCGAGACGGCCCTGGCGGGCCTCCTCAACCACCGGTGGAGGAACCGGTGGTGGAGGAAGGACGAAGTCCTGTCTCGAAACCTCCGACGCCCTCGTTCCGGCGTCAGTCGAGGTGGCGGAAGGCCGGCCAGAGCTCGGACCACGGCGCCTCGGGGTCGCGGCAGATCGCCACCGGGGCCTCCTGCTCCTCGTTGTCGACGCCGACGCCGTTGTCGAGCCGGTCGACGACCTCGCAGGAGGCGAAGCGGTCGCGGACGTCGGGGTACTGGTAGCCCACCAGCACCACTGTCGTCGCCGAGTCGGGCGGGCGGGCCTGGTCGTAGAGGGCGTTCTGGCCGCTGAACACCGGCAGCTCGGAGGCGTAGCGGTCGACCGCGCCGGCCTCGCCGTAGTTGGAGGTGATCACGACGGGGTCCTCGCCGGCCACGGACGCGGCGGCGGACCGGACCTGGTCGACGTACGCCGGCCAGCCCACCTGGTCGGCGGCCAGGATGTTCATGTCCGGCACCGGCGTCCTCCCCAGCACCTCGACGGGCAGCACCGGCAACGCCACGACGACCGCCACGACGCTGTTGACCACCAGCAGCGGTATCCAGACGACGTGACGAAGAGAGTCCTGGAGGACGACGACCCCCGCGGCGTAGACGACGATCAGCAGGAACACCGGGTAGTGCGGCTGCGCTCCACTCACGAACGTGAAGACGACCATCAGCACGAACGCCGGCCCGAGGAAGCGCACCGGCTCCCATCCCGGTCGGCGCAGGAGGCCGACCAGGCCGCGAGCCCACACGTAGGCGAGCGGCGGACCGAGGACGACGACGAGCAGCACCCACATGAAGGACCTGACCTCACCGGCGTTGTTCTCCGCGAGCGCCTCCCCCATCGCCAGCTGCGGCCAGTCGTGGACGGCCTGGTAGACGAGGTTGGGCAGCGCGACGAGCGCCGCGAGCGCCGCCCCGCCCACCACCCACGGCGAGGTGAGCCGGCGGCGTGGACCGACCAGCAGCAGGCCCAGCGCGATGCCGACGAGGAGGAGACCGATCAACAGCTTGTTGTACGTCGCCAGGCCGGCGACCACCCCGGCGACCAGCCACCAGCGGGGCCGGCCGCGCAGCTCGGCCCGGATGACGCAGAGGCAGACCAGTGGCCAGAACACGAGGTCGAACGCTGAGGTGAGCAGCACGTGTCCGAAGTTCAGGCAGGCGGTCGTGCCGGCGTACGCCCACGCACCCCAGGCCTGGGCGTGGGAGCGGCCGCCCAGCTCGCGCACGAGCAGCCCGACCAGCACGACCGACGTCGCCGCGGCCAGGGTGGCCGGGATGCGCAGCAGCATGACGTGGTCGCCGAGCACACCGGCGACGAGCGGCACCAGGGGCGGCTGGTCGACGTAGCCCCAAGCCGGGTCGAGCATCCGGAAGTAGAGCTCGTCGCGCACGTAGTCGTAGCGCGCGCTCAGCGCGGTGAGCACGACTGCGACGGTGACCGCAGCCGCCAGGACCGGACGTCGGGCGAACGGTGGCGGCCGGCTCAGTGGACGTCGTCCTCCATGTGCTCGATGTCGCGGAAACCGGTCTTCTTGGCGCGGACGCCACGGTTGGTCAGCCAGGTGAGGGCCCACAGCACGACCCCGATGCCGAGCAGGCTGCCGGCGATCTTGTACTGGAGGGTGTCGCGCTCCCCCCAGGGGATGACGATGAGCGCCAGACAGAGCACGGCCGCGAGCACCGGGGTCAGCCCAGGCGATCGGAAGAAGCTCTCGCGCTCGTCACGTCGCAGGACCAGGCAGGCCACGTTGACGACGGTGAAGACCCCCAGGAGCAGCAGCGCGGTGGTCGCCGACAGCTGCGCGACGATGTCGCTCTCGGACTGGGTGGCGACGTACCAGATCAGACCCAGCGCGAGCACGGTGGAGAAGATGATGCCCATCCACGGCGCGTGCCGCTTGGCCGACACCTTGCCCAGCGATCGCGGCAGCACGTCCTGGTTGGCGAGGCCGTAGAGCAGCCTGCTGGCCATCATCATGTTGATCAGCGAGGTGTTGGCCACCGCGAAGCAGGCGAGGAACGGGAAGACCTTGTCGATCGGGAAGTCCGGTGCGCCCTTGCTCACCACCTCCAGGAGGGCACGGCCCTCGGACTCGTTGATGGTCGCCAGCTCTTCGGGCGTGAGCACCGTGACGACGGCCACCGCGACCAGCATGTAGATGATGACCGCGATGCCGAGCCCCGTGAGCATCGTGCGCGGGAAGATGCGCCGCGGCTCCTCGCACTCCTCGACCATGTTGACGGAGTCCTCGAAGCCGACCATCGCGAAGAACGCGATCGAGGTGGCCAGGGTGACGGACAGGAAGAGGCCCTTGTCGCCGGCGTCGGTGAACGTGGTGATCTCGCCGATGTCGCCCTCTCCTTGTGCCATCGCCCAGAAGCCGACCAGGATCACGATGCCGAGCGCGGTGACCTCCACCAGCGTCAGGATCACGTTGAACTTCACCGACTCGCCGACACCGCGCAGGTTGATCAGCGCCAGCAGGACCATGAAGGCCATCGCGATGGCGGTGATGACCCCCGTGCTGGGCACGGCGTCGATGACACCGTTGACCTCGAGGCCGCCGGTCAGGTTCTGCGCCAGCACGTTGGCCGACGTCGAGGCGCTGGTGATGCCCGAGCAGACCACGGCGAAGGCGATCAGGAAGGTGACGAAGTGGATGCCGAACGCCTTGTGCGTGTAGAGCGCGGCGCCGGCGGCCTGGGGATACTTCGTGACCAGCTCGAGGTAGGACAGCGCGGTCAGCGTCGCCACCACGAAGGCGAGGAGGAACGGCAGCCAGACGATGCCGCCGACGATCCCGGCCATCTGGCCGGTGACGGCGTAGACGCCGGCACCGAGGATGTCACCGACGATGAAGAGCAGAAGGAGCCTGGGCCCCATCACCCTGAGCAGCTGTGGCTGCTCCTCCCGCGTGTCGTCGACGTCCGTTCCGGTGGTGCTCATAGCGACCCCTCGTTTCCGAGTTGTAGGCGTGATGCCCGATCGCCTCATCGTGGCCCAGATAGCTGCCGGGTGCCAGCACCTGGGGAGGCGCGGGTCGCCGGTCCGGGCCGCGACGCCTATCCGGCCGTCGACTCCCGCACGACGAGCTCGGGCTCGAAGACGACCTGCTCGGTCTCGAAGCCGTGGCCGCCGTCGATCTCGGCGAGCAGCAGCTCGGCGGCCCGGCGGCCCATCTCGAAGGCGGGCTGGCGGACCGACGAGAGGGGGATGGCCGCTGACGACGCGTAGTCGATGTCGTCGTAGCCGACCAGGGCGACATCTCCGGGCACGGAAAGACCCGCGCGCAGGAACGCCTGCAGCAGGCCGAGGGCGAGCAGGTCGTTGGCGGCGAACACCGCTGTCGGACGCGTCGCGGGGTCGAGGGCGACCAGCTGCTCGCCGACCTTCTGGCCGGCGCGCGCGTTCATCGCCGCAGCCTCGAAGGAGTCGAGCCGTACGCCGTCGCCGGCCGCGCCGGCGTCGACGGCCGACTGCGCGCCGGCCAGCCGGTTGGCCACCTGCTCGATGTCGGTGGACGCGCCGACGAAGCCGATCCGGCGGTGGCCGGCCGAGAGCAGGTGCTCGACCGCGATCCGCCCACCGAGCCGGTCGTCGACGGCGACCGAGGAGAAGCCCGGCGTCGAGGCGAGCCGGTCGATGAGCACGACGCGCGTGCCGCGGGCCCGGACGGCCTCGAGCCTGGCCACGTCGTCGCCGACCGGCGCGACAAGGAGCCCCTCGAGCCGTTGCGACTCGAACATCCGCAGAGCGCGGGCCTCCCGGTTGGTGTCCTCCCCGCTGTTGGTCAGCAGCACGACACGGCCGTGCGCGGTGGCGACGTGCTCGACACCGGAGGCGACGTCGGTGAAGAACGGGTTGCCGACGTCGAGGACGACCAGGCCCAGCATGCCGTTGCGGCCCTGGCGCAGCTGGCGCGCGGCGTCGTTGCGCACCCAGCCCAGCTCGTCGATAGCGGTCTGCACCCGCTCGGCGGTCTCCGTGCTCACCTTGCCGGGATGGTTCAGCACGTTGGACACCGTGCCGACCGACACCCCGGCCCGTCGGGCGACGTCCTTCAACCCGGTCTCGCGCCCCGGCTCGCGCACGGCGGTCCCCCTCAGCTCGTTGGCCGCGACCGCGGCGCTTGAAACGTTTTTACCAGATCCCTTGACCTGCGTGACGACCGTCACTTAACCTCACTGTCACACAGTTATTGAATCGTTTCAATCCCTCTCAGGAGCCCATCAGTGTCCAGCCGCCCCTCCTCCGCCGGGCCCGTGCTCGAGCTGCGCGAGGTCGTCAAGGCGTTCGGCTCGGTGCTCGCGCTGCAGTCCGGCTCGCTGGTCGTCGACGGCGGCTCGATCCACGCCCTCGTGGGCGAGAACGGCGCCGGCAAGTCGACCCTGGTCAAGATCGTGGCCGGCGTCCACCAACGCGACGCCGGCACCTTCCGCTTCCGCGGCGAGGACGTCGACTTCTCCTCCACCGCCACCTCCAAGGCCGCGGGCATCGCGGTGATCTACCAGGAGCCCACGCTCTTCCCGGACCTGTCGGTGACCGAGAACATCTTCATGGGCCGCCAACCGCACCGCGGCGGCGGCCGCATCGACCGGGCGGCGATGTACACCGAGGCCGAGGCTCTCTTCACCCGGCTCGGCGTCCGGATCGACCCGCGCCGCCCGGCACGGGGGCTCTCGATCGCCGACCAGCAGATCATCGAGATCGCCAAGGCCATCTCGCTCGACGCCAGCCTGCTGATCATGGACGAGCCCACCGCGGCGCTCAGCGGGGTCGAGGTCGACCGGCTCTTCGCGGTAGCCCGCAGCCTGCGCGACGAGGGCCGGGCGCTCGTGTTCATCTCCCACCGCTTCGACGAGGTCTTCGAGCTGTGCGACACCGTGACGGTGCTGCGTGACGGCGCCTACGTCTCCACCGACGCCATCGCCGACACGACCGTCGACCGGATCGTCGAGCGGATGGTCGGCCGCGAGGTCGGCGACCTCTTCCCCAAGACCCCCGCGGAGGTCGGCGACGTCGTCCTCGAGGTCGACGGCCTGCAGTCGGCCGGCACGTTCCACGACATCTCGTTCACCGTCCGGGCCGGCGAGATCGTCGGCCTGGCCGGCCTGGTCGGCGCCGGTCGCAGCGAGATCGCCCGCGCCGTCTTCGGCGTCGACGCCTACGACGCCGGCACGGTCCGCCTCGGCGGGAAGCCCCTCCCGGCTCACGACCCGAAGGCCGCGATCCGCGCCGGCATCGGCTTCATCCCCGAGGACCGCCGCAAGCAGGGCCTGATCACCGAGGCCTCGGTGGCGCGCAACGTCGCCAGCGTCATGCGGTCCACCCTGACCAAGGCCGGGCTGCTCACCGCCGGCGCCGAGAACAGCTTCGCCGGGCCCTGGGCCGGAAAGCTCGAGGTCAAGACGGCCGCGCTCGACATGGACGCCAGCACGATGAGCGGCGGCAACCAGCAGAAGGTCGTCATCGCCAAGTGGCTGGCAACCCAGCCCTCGCTCCTGATCATCGACGAGCCCACCCGGGGCATCGACGTCGGCACCAAGGCCGAGGTCCACCGCCTGCTCTCCGAGCTCGCCGGCCAGGGGCTCGGCATCTTGATGATCTCCTCGGAGCTGCCCGAGGTCCTCGGGATGGCCGACCGCGTCCTGGTCGTCTGCGAGGGCCGGCTCACCGCTGAGCTCTCCCGCGACGAGGCGACGCCGGAGTCCGTGATGCGCGCCGCCACGGCGATCCCCCACCCGAGCGCCGTCGACACCGCGGCCGGGGCCACCGAGGAGGTGCCGGCATGAGCACCGACACCCTTCTCGTCGCGCCGAGCCGCGTGTCCCCGGTCCGCCGCGCGATCACCACGGCGCTGACGTCGCGTGAGGTCGCGGTCTTCAGCGTGCTGGTCGCGCTGATCCTGGTCGCGACGTTCAAGAGCCCCGGGTTCCTGTTCAGCAGCGACGGCTGGCGCGACCTGCTCCTCACGCCGTCGATCCTCATCCTGCTGGCGGTCGGACAGACGGTCGTGATCATCACCCGCAACGTCGACCTGTCGGTCGGGTCGATCCTCGGGCTGACGGCGTACCTCACCGGCCGGCTCTTCGTCGACAACCCCGGGCTCCCGGTCTTCCTGGTCTTCCTGGCCGGCCTGGCCATGGGCGCCCTGCTCGGTCTCGTCAACGGCGTGCTGGTGGCCTTCGGCAAGGTGCCGGCGTTGGTGATCACCCTGGGGACGCTGTACATCTACCGCGGCATCTTCCTGACGTGGGCGGGGTCCGACCGCATCAACGCCTCGGACATGCCCCGGGACTTCCTCAAGCTCGGCACCAAGTCGGTCCTCGGCCTCCCGGTGCTCTTCCTCATCGCGGTCATGGTCCTCATCGTCGTCGGCTACTACCTGTGGACCTCCCGCGGTGGCCGCGAGCTCTACGCGATCGGGTCCGACCCCGCCGCCGCGGAGCTCTACGGGCTCAACGTCCGCAGGCGCATCCTCTTCGCGTTCGTCGTGTCCGGCGCACTCGCCGGGCTGGCCGGCGTTCTGTACGCCGCGCGCTACGGCACCGTCAGCTCCGGCGCCGGCGCCAACCTCGAGCTCCAGGCGGTCGGCGCCGCGGTGATCGGAGGCGTCGCCATCTTCGGCGGCAGCGGCACCGTCTGGGGTGCCGCGATCGGTGCCGTCCTGCTGGTGACCATCAACCGCACCCTGCCGATCCTCGGCATCCAGGACTTCTGGCAGCGCGCCGTCGTCGGGGCCCTGATCATCACCGCGATCGTCCTCGACCGGGTCCTCGCCAACCGCCAGGAACGCAAGCTCGTGGAAGCGAGGGACCAAGAATGAGCGCCCTGCTCGACCGCGCACCCGACGCGCCTACTCGCACCTACCCGGCGTACTCCCGCCCGCTGTGGGCGCGGGTCCTGCTGACCCGCGAGTTCGCCGTGATCGCCCTGCTGTGCGCGGTCTTCGCCTTCTCCAGGCTCAACGTCGAGAACTTCGACAGCCCGCTGACGCTCTACTACCTCTTCCTCGACATGGCGCCGATCCTGCTGCTCGCGCTGCCGATGACCCTGATCATCGTCACCGGCGAGATCGACCTCTCGGTCGCCAGCGTCGTCGCACTCTCCAGCGTGCTGGTCGGCATCCTGCACCAGGACGCCGGGCTGTCGATCCCGGTGGCCGGAGCGCTGGCGATCCTCGCGGGCGCCGTGGCGGGAGCCTTCAACGGCTTCCTGGTGGCGTACGTCGGACTCCCGTCGCTCGCCGTGACGATCGGCACTCTCGCGCTCTACCGTGGCCTCGCGGTCGGGCTCCTCGGCACGAAGGCGATCACGGACTTCCCGGACAAGTGGACCGACCTGGCAACCGAGCGGCTGGTGCCCGAGTCGAGCTATCCGGTGGTCCTGGTGCCGTTCGTGATCCTGCTGGTGGTCTTCGCGCTGCTGCTGCACTTCTCGAACTTCGGGCGCGGGGTCTTCGAGATCGGGCTCAATGCGGAGGCGGCGCACTTCAGCGGGGTCCGGATCGAGCGCACCAAGCTCATCCTCTTCGTGCTCTCCGGCGCCGTGGCCGGCTTCGCCGGCATCTACTACACGCTGCGCTACGGCAGCGCCCGCGGCGACAACGCCACCGGGCTCGAGCTCCAGGTCATCGCGGCCGTCCTGCTCGGCGGCGTCTCGATCTTCGGCGGCCGGGGCGCCCTGCACGGCGTCGTCGCCGGCGTGCTCCTGATCGGCGTCATCTCCAGTGCCATGCGGCTGGAGGGCTACACGGTCAACCTCATCAACATCGTGATCGGGGTGCTCCTCGTGCTCTCGGTCATCTCCACCAGCTTCCTCTCCTGGGTCTCGGCACTGACCTCAGGAAAGGGCGGAGCCGGCCTCTCAGGGGCCCTCCGAAGGCGCCGGCAAGCGGTCGCCGACTCAAGTAGCAGCAACGACAAGGGAGTAACACCATGAAGTTCCAGAACCGACGAGCCACGGCGTTCGCCGCGGTGGCGCTGGTCGCCAGCCTGGGTCTGACCGCTTGCGGTGGGGACGACGGCGGATCCGATGACGGCGGGTCCGGTGGCGGTGACAGCGGAGGCGGCGACGCCCTGTCGATCACCTTCCTGCCCAAGAACCTCGGCAACCCCTACTTCGACACCAGCGACGCCGGTGGCGAGAAGGCCATCGGCGAGTTCGGCGGCGAGTACGAGGAGGTCGGCCCGGACGCCGCCTCCCCGGACGCGCAGGTGCCGTTCATCAACACCGCCGCCCAGCAGGGCGTCGACGGACTCGTGGTCTCGGCCAACGACCCGACCGCGATCTGCGACTCGCTCAACGAGGCCCGCGACGCCGGCACCTCTGTGGTGACCTTCGACTCCGACACCGACCCCGAGTGCCGCGACCTGTTCATCAACCAGGCCACCTCCGAGGGCATCGCCAAGGTCCAGGTCGACATGATCGCGGAGCAGATCGGTGACGCCGGCGAGGTCGCGATCCTCTCCGCCTCGGCCAACGCCACCAACCAGAACGCCTGGATCGAGATGATGGAGGCCGAGCTCGAGGCCAACCACCCCGACATCGAGCTGGTCGACACCGTCTACGGCGACGACGACGACCAGACCTCCTTCGACAAGACCGCGGCGCTGCTGCAGTCCCACCCCGACCTCAAGGGCATCATCAGCCCGACCACGGTCGGCATCGCCGCCGCCGCCCGCTACCTCTCGGAGTCCGAGTACAAGGGCAAGGTCGCCATCACCGGCCTGGGCACCCCCAACCAGATGCGCGAGTACGTCGAGGACGGCACCGTCACCGCGTTCGCGCTGTGGAACCCCGAGGACCTGGGCTACCTCGCTGCGTACGCCGCCAAGGCCCTGGCAGAGGAGGAGATCACCGGCGAGGCCGGCGACACCTTCGAGGCAGGCGACCTGGGCGAGTTCACCGTCGAGGAGGGCGGCACCGTGCTCCTGGGCGACCCGTACGTCTTCGACAAGGAGAACATCGGCGACTTCGACTTCTGATCGGCCCAGCCCGAGCTTGCGAGGGCTGGACCAGCCGATCAGGTTGAGGAGGGGTCCGCAGACCCGAACCTGTGAGGGGCCGCGGACACCATCTCGAAACCTCGGCCCAGCCCGAGCTTGCGAGGGCTGGACCAGCCGATCAGGTTGAGGAGGGGTCCGCAGACCCGAACTTGTGAGGGGCCGCGGACACCGTCTCGAAACCTCGGTGACCTTTCGCAGAAGGGTTGCCACCGGGGGTTTCGAGACGTCGCCTAGGGCTGCTCGTCAACCACCGAAAGAAAGGACCCCGCTCGTGCAGCGCGTCTGCTTCTGCCTGCAGGTCAAGCCGGACCGGATGGCCGAGTACACCGCGCGACACGCGGAGGTGTGGCCGGAGATGCTGGCCGCGCTGCACGAGACGGGGTGGCACAACTACTCGTTGTTCCTGCGCGGGGACGGCCTCCTGGTCGGGTACTTCGAGACCCCCGACCTGGACGCCGCTCGCGCAGGGATGGCGGCCACCGAGGTGAACGCCCGGTGGCAGGCCGAGATGGCCGGCTTCTTCGAGGAGCTGGACGGCCTCGCCCCAGACGTTGGCTTCCTGCAACTCACCGAGGTGTTCAACCTCGAGGACCAGCTCCACCTGACGACGAAGGACACGGAGAGATGACCCGCTTCAGCGAGATCGCGCCCCTCTTGGAGGATCAGGCGATCGAGGTCCCCTCGTGGGCCTACGGCAACTCCGGCACCCGCTTCAAGGTGTTCGGCACGCCGGGCACGCCTCGCACCGTCGAGGAGAAGCTTGCCGACGCCGCCCAGGTGCACAAGCACACCGCCCTCGCGCCGACCGTGGCGCTGCACATCCCGTGGGACAAGGTCGACGACTACGCCGCGCTCGCGGCGTACGCGCAGGACCTCGGCATCGCGCTCGGCACGATCAACTCCAACACCTTCCAGGACGACGACTACAAGCTCGGCGCCCTCACCCACACCGACCCGCGGATCCGTCGGAAGGCGATCGACCACCACCTCGAGTGCATCGAGATCATGGCGGCGACCGGCTCGCAGGACCTGAAGATCTGGCTCGCCGAGGGCACCAACTACCCCGGCCAGGGCGACATCCGCGGCCGCCAGGACCGGCTGGCCGAGAGCCTGCGCACCATCTACGACGGCCTGGGCGACGACCAGCGGCTGGTGCTGGAGTACAAGTTCTTCGAGCCGGCGTTCTACCACACCGACGTCCCCGACTGGGGCACGTCGTACGTCCAGGTGGCCGCCCTCGGCGACAAGGCGTTCGTGTGCCTGGACACCGGCCACCACGCGCCGGGCACCAACATCGAGTTCATCGTCGCCCAGCTGCTGCGGCTGGGGAAGCTCGGCTCCTTCGACTTCAACAGCCGCTTCTACGCCGACGACGACCTGATCGTCGGGGCCGCCGACCCGTTCCAGCTCTTCCGGATCATCTTCGAGGTGATCCGTGGCGGCGGCTACGGCAAGGACAGCGGCGTGGCGTTCATGCTCGACCAGTGCCACAACATCGAGCAGAAGATCCCCGGGCAGATCCGGTCGGTGCTCAACGTGCAGGAGATGACCGCCCGCGCGCTGCTCGTCGACAGCGAGGCGCTTGCCGTCGCGCAGGAGGAGGGTGACGTGCTCGGCGCCAACGAGATCTTCATGGACGCCTTCTACACCGACGTGCGCGCCGACCTCGCCGCCTGGCGCGAGGAGCGCGGGCTGCCCGCCGACCCGATGCGGGCGTACGCCGAGAGCGGCTACCAGAAGCAGATCGAGTCCGACCGGGTCGGCGGCTCCCAGGCAGGATGGAACTGATGACCAAACCCATCGAGCGCAACCCCGTGGTGTCAGCGCTGGTCGAGAGATCCAACCGGCTCGGCAGCGACCCCAAGAACACCAACTACGCCGGCGGCAACACCTCCGCCAAGGGCACCGAGACCGACCCGGTCACCGGCCAGGACGTCGAGCTGGTCTGGGTCAAGGGATCGGGCGGTGACCTCGGCACCCTGACCGAGAGCGGCCTCGCTGTGCTGCGCCTGGACCGGATGCGCGCGCTCGTCGACGTCTTCCCCGGCCTCGACCGCGAGGACGAGATGGTCGCCGCCTTCGACTACTGCCTGCACGGCAAGGGCGGTGCCGCGCCGTCGATCGACACGGCCATGCACGGCCTCGTCGACGCCGCGCACGTCGACCACCTGCACCCCGACAGCGGCATCGCGATCGCGACGGCCGCCGACGGCGAGGCGCTGACCAAGGAGATCTTCGGCGAGCAGGTCGTGTGGGTGCCGTGGCGCCGGCCGGGCTTCCAGCTCGGCCTCGACATCGCCGCGATCAAGGACGCCAACCCGCAGGCCGTCGGCTGCGTCCTCGGCGGGCACGGCATCACCGCATGGGGCGAGACCTCCGAGGAGTCGGAGCGGAACTCGCTCTGGATCATCGACACCGCCGCGGCGTACATCGCCGAGCACAGCAAGGCCGAGCCGTTCGGACCACCGCTGCAGGGGTACGCCGCGCTGCCGGACGCCGAGCGCCGGGCGCGCGCCGCCGCGCTGGCGCCGACGATCCGCTCGATCGCCTCGGCCGACCGGCCCATGGTCGGCCACTTCACCGACTCCGTCGAGGTCCTTGACTTCCTCGCCTCGACCGAGCACCCGCGGCTGGCCGCGCTCGGCACCTCGTGCCCGGATCACTTCCTGCGCACCAAGGTCAAGCCGCTCGTGCTCGACCTGCCCGCGTCGGCGTCCGTCGAGCAGTCGGTCGCTCGGCTGCGCGAGCTGCACGCGGCGTACCGCGAGGACTACCAGGGCTACTACGACCGCAACGCGGTCGCCGGCTCGCCGGCCATCCGCGGCGCCGACCCGCTCATCGTCCTGGTGCCCGGCGTCGGCATGTTCAGCTTCGGCAAGGACAAGCAGACCGCCCGCGTGGCCGGGGAGTTCTACGTCAACGCCATCAACGTGATGCGCGGCGCCGAGGGGCTCTCGACGTACGCCCCGATCGACGAGGCGGAGAAGTTCCGCATCGAGTACTGGGCGCTGGAGGAGGCCAAGCTCCAGCGGATGCCGAAGCCCAAGCCGCTGGCGACCCGCATCGCGCTCGTCACCGGGGCGGCGTCCGGCATCGGGAAGGCGATCGCCACCCGGCTGGCCGCCGAGGGCGCCTGCGTCGTCATCGCGGACCTCTCGCTGGAGAAGGCGCAGGCGGCGGCTGCCGAGATCGGCGGGAGTGATGTGGCCGTCGGCGTCGAGGCCGACGTCTCCGACGAGGACGCCGTCCAGGCCATGGTCGACGCCGCCGTGCTCGCCTTCGGTGGCGTCGACCTCGTGGTCAACAACGCCGGCCTCTCGCTGTCGAAGTCGCTGCTCGACACCACCGTCGCCGACTGGGACCTCCAGCACGACGTGATGGCCAAGGGGTCCTTCCTGGTCTCCCGCGCGTCGGCGAAGGTGCTCATCGAGCAGGGCCTGGGCGGCGACATCGTCTACATCTCCTCGAAGAACTCCGTCTTCGCCGGCCCCAACAACATCGCCTACTCCTCGGTGAAGGCCGACCAGGCCCACCAGGTGCGGCTGCTCGCGGCCGAGCTCGGCGAGCACGGCATCAAGGTCAACGGCGTCAACCCCGACGGGGTGGTGCGCGGCTCGGGCATCTTCGCCGGCGGCTGGGGCGCGCAGCGGGCAGCGGTCTACGGCGTCGACGAGGAGAACCTCGGCGAGTTCTACGCCCAGCGGACGCTGCTCAAGCGCGAGGTGCTCCCCGAGCACTGCGCCAACGCCGTCTTCGCGCTCGTCGGCCCCGACCTGACCCACACGACCGGCCTGCACGTGCCCGTCGACGCCGGCGTCGCCGCCGCCTTCCTGCGCTGAGGCTGCTGCGATGTCCTCCGTCTCCGTCGCCGCGATCGACCTGGGCGCGTCCAGCGGCCGGGTCGTGGTCGGCCGGGTCGGGCCCGACGTGCTGTCGGTCGAGACGGTGGCGCGGTTCCCGAACGGCCCGGTGGCGAAGCCGGACGGGCTGCACTGGGACCTGCCCGCGCTGTTCCGGCACAGCCTGGCGGGGCTGCGCTCGCTGACCGGCTCGTCGACCGGGCTGGCGAGCATCGGCGTCGACTCGTGGGCGGTCGACTACGGGTTGCTCCGCGGCACCGAGCTGGTCGACCTGCCGTGGTGCTACCGCGACGACCGGACCGCCGTGGGGGTGGCGTCGGTCCACGCCCGGATCGCGCCCGAGGACCTCTACCGGCGGACCGGGCTGCAGTTCCTCCCGTTCAACACCATCTACCAGCTGGCGGCCGAACCGCGGCTGCCCGAGGCCGACCAGCTGCTGCTGGTGCCCGACCTCGTCACGTGGTGGCTCACCGGCGAGACCGTGTGCGAGCGCACGAACGCCTCGACCACCGGGCTGCTCGACGTGCGGACCCAGGTGTGGGACCCGGAGCTCCTCGCCCTGGTCGGACTCGCGCCGGCCCAGCTGGCCCCGCTCACCGAGCCCGGCACGGTCGTGGGCGCCACGGTCCTCGAGGGGATGCGCGGCGTGCCGGTGGTGACCGTCGGCTCGCACGACACCGCGTCCGCTGTGGTTGCGGTGCCGATGACCGACACCGACGGCACTTGCGCGGCGTACGTCTCCTGCGGCACCTGGGGACTGGTGGGCGTCGAGGTCGAGGACGCGGTGGTGACCGAGGCGAGCCGGGCGGCGAACTTCACCAACGAGGGCGGCGTCGACGGACGGGTGCGCTTCCTCACCAACGTGATGGGGACGTGGCTGCTGTCGGAGACGCTGCGCGCGTGGGGCACCGACGACCTGTCCGGGCTGCTCGAGCAGGCTGCGGCGTACGACGGCCCGGAGGTGGTCTTCGACGTGCAGGACCCGCGCTTCGTGCCGCCCGGCGACCAGCCTGCCCGGATCGACGCGTGGTGTCGCGAGAACGACGTGGCGGCGCCCGAGGGTCGGGTCGCGCTGGTGCGCAGCATCGTGGCCAGCCTGGCCGCTGGCTTCGCCACCGCGGTCGAGGCAGCCGCGACGTTGTCGGGCCGCGACGTGCGCCGCGTGCACGTGGTCGGCGGCGGGGCGCAGAACGCCCTGCTGTGCCGGCTGCTCGCCGACCGGCTCGGTCTGCCGGTGCTCGCGGGTCCGGTCGAGGCCACCGCGATCGGCAACGTGCTGGTGCAGGCTCGCGCGCAGGGTGTCCTGTCCGGCAGTCTCGAAGCCCTGCGGGCGCTGGTCGCCCGCACCCACCAGATCGTCGTCCACGAGCCCCACGGAGCCACCCGATGAAGCGCCAGCTGCCCAAGCCGCATGACCTGCGGCCGCTGCTGAAGTTCAAGAAGCCGACCCTCTCTCCCAAGGAGCGCCGCCTGGCCGCCGCGCTGACGATCGAGGACCTGCGCCGGATCGCCAAGCGGCGTACTCCCAAGGCGGCCTTCGACTACACCGACGGCGCCGCCGACGGCGAGGTCTCCCTGGCCCGCGCGCGCGAGGCTTTCGCCGACGTGCAGTTCAACCCCTCGATCCTGCGCGACGTGTCGAGCGTCGACACCTCACGCGTGGTGCTCGGCGAGCGGGTGGCGCTGCCCTTCGGCATCGCGCCGACCGGCTTCACCCGGATGATGCAGACCGAGGGCGAGATCGCCGGCGTCACCGCCGCGGAGGCTGCCGGCATCCCCTACACGCTCTCCACGATGGGCACCACGTCGATCGAGGACGTCGCCGCCGCAGCGCCGGGCGCCCGGAAGTGGTTCCAGCTCTACATGTGGAAGGACCGCGACCGCTCGATGGCGCTGGTCGACCGCGCCAAGCGGGCCGGCTACGACACCCTCGTCGTCACCGTCGACGTCCCCGTCGCCGGCGCCCGACTGCGCGACACCCGCAACGGCATGACCATCCCGCCGACCCTCTCGGGCCGGACCATCGCCAACGCGATCCCGCGGCCCGCGTGGTGGGTCAACTTCCTCACCACCGAGCCCCTCGCCTTCGCCTCGCTCGACGCCTGGTCGGGCACCGTCGGCGAGCTGCTGGACCACATGTTCGACCCGACGGTGACCTTCGAGGACCTCGCCTGGATCCGCGACCAGTGGCCGGGCGCCATCTCGGTCAAGGGCGTCCAGTCCGTCGCTGACGCCGCTCGCCTCGCCGAGCTCGGCGTCGACGCCGTCGTGCTCGTCCAACCACGGCGGCCGCCAGCTCGACCGCGCCCCGGTCCCCTTCCACCTGCTGCCGTCGGTGGTCTCGGCGCTGCGCGAGTCGTCGACCGAGGTACACCTCGACACCGGCATCATGTCCGGCCAGGACATCGTCGCCGCCGTCGCCCACGGCGCCCACTTCACCCTCATCGGCCGCGCGTACCTCTACGGCCTGATGGCCGGCGGCCGCGACGGCGTCGACCGCACCATCGAGATCCTCCGCGGCCAGATCGAGCGCACCATGCGCCTCCTCGGCGTCGCCACCCTCGACGAGCTCGCCCCCGAGCACGTCACCCAGCTCGTCCGCCTGGCCCCCCGCCCACTCGGAGACTGAGCGTGAGTACGTCGGCGGTCGAGCACCACCCCCCGGTGGTCGAGGAGGTCGCGCAGCGACCGTCACGAGACCCCCGCAACCCGACATCGGCGGCCGAGAACGACCCCCGGTGGTTGAGGAGGAGCGCTAGCGACGTCTCGAAACCTCCGGGGCCGCATGCCCACCTCACCCACGACGAGCTCCGCGTCCTCGCCCTCCTCGCCCGCGGCCACACCACCGACCGCATCGCCACCCGCCTCAACATGAGCGAGCGGACCGTACGCCGCAAGACCCGCTCCGCCTGCGACGCCGCGGCGTCGAGACCACGTCGAAGCCATCGTCTGTGCCGTA